>JBLWXO010000005.1:0-254785 GCA_048267385.1 Neptunomonas sp.
TGAGCCGTCTGAGCCGTCTGAGCCGTCTGAGCCGTCTGAGCCGTCTGAGCCGTCTGAGCCGTCTGAGCCGTCTGAGCCGTCTGAGCTGCCTGAGCCGCTTGCATAGCAACTGTAGCTTGAGTTACTCCAGCCTGAATGACGTTACTCTGAACAACACCCACCGCACCAACGCCAGTCCCGGGCAAAGCAACTGATTGTTCCTGCGGGTTCAATCCGCCAATCTCAGATGCACTACCCTGAGTATTTACGCTTAAAAAAGATACTGAACCAGAGGCTTCTAAAGGAATAGGCGAATACGGCAATACAGCGTCCAGATAAGGCAATTCCTGTCCCTCTAAAGGCAAATTCATGCCCTCATTAGCCACAGGTAATACTACGCCTCCCTCCCCCTTGCCACTCACTAAACCCATCTCTTTTAGCAGAGCACTGAACTCCTGAGATACCGCTGGAGGCAGAGAACCATTAACCAAAGCACCACTGGATAAGAGAGAACCTTTTGCTCCAGTCGGCTGAAGAAGCACATTGAACTGAGTCAGTTGAGATGCCATGCCATTTTCCACCATACAGATCTAATAGTGATAACACAGCAAAATCAAGGCCAACTACTAAAATCAGGCAGAACAAGAAAGAGATTAGAACACAAACAAAAAACCAAAATATTTTCTAAATCTAAACAAGCACCCAAGCAGAAGCTGACACAGCACCCTCAGTCGTACTTAATAAATAGCTCAGATATAATTAATTTTATTTAACTGAGAACGTTCGTCCAACTGTTTCTGTAACGCTTTATCAACCACTTTAGCTTCAGCATCAAGAGCATTAAGGATTAAGGAGTCGATCGCTTTATGCTTACCATGCATTTGCGCCCAATATTGCTTCACGTGAGCCAACTGTTTCTGATTCATTAACATAGATTTTTTATGCTGTTCAATAGCCGCTGATATTTTATTCATAAAAGCTTGATAATTAAGCAATTGATCAACAGATAGCCCCTGAGAACTCGCCTGCCGATAAGACTGTTGATACTCCGATAAATACTGTTCCAACTGTAGCAACTGCTGCTTATCCGACTCCACTCTCTGAATATGCTCAGCCAGAAAACGTTCCGCGTCTTTTTTCCGCTTCTCAGCCAGATCCAGTACAACCTTCAAACGGCTTGATCGCTTTTTTTGACTCATCTGGCAGGCTCATTGGGCTGCAGTGCCATAGTTAACATCTTCAGGCTCTCATCAACACCAAAAGCATCCGTTAGACCCTGCTGCAAAAATTGATTCATCGTCGGCATTCTCTCAATCGCAAAATCAGTACCCGGATCACTCCCCCTGACATAAGCACCAACAGATATCAGATCCGCATTTTGCTGATATTTAGAGTATAGCTGCTTAAAACGCATGGCTATGGCCAAATGATTCTGAGCGACAATTTGAGGCATAGCTCTGCTTATAGACGCTTCGACATCAATAGCTGGGTAATGCCCCTGTTCCGCCAACTGTCGTGACAAGACAATATGCCCATCCAATATTGCTCGCGCAGCATCGGCAATAGGGTCTTGCTGATCATCACCTTCAGTTAACACCGTATAAAATGCGGTAATCGACCCCTTACCCGTGGCATCGTTTCCGGCACGCTCGACCAATTTAGGAAGCTTGGCAAATACCGATGGCGGATATCCTTTTGTGGCTGGCGGCTCTCCTATCGCCAACGCTATCTCCCTTTGCGCCTGGGCATATCGTGTCAGAGAGTCCATCAGCAATAGCACACTCTTTCCCTGCGCCCGGAAATACTCAGCGATACGCGTTGTTAACTGCGAAGCCCGTAAACGCATCAATGGAGAATCATCGGCTGGTGAAGCAACAACAACGGAACGCGCCAAACCCTCAGCCCCAAGGTTATGATCAATAAACTCTTTAACTTCTCGGCCACGTTCTCCAATTAAGCCCACGATGGTAATATCAGCCTCTGTAGCACGCGTCATCATCCCCAATAGCACTGACTTACCTACACCACTGCCGGCAAACAAACCTAGCCGCTGCCCTTTACCCACAGTCAAAAGTGCGTTTATCGACTTAATACCGACATCAAGCGTATCAACAATAGGGTAACGAGAAAGAGGGTTAATAATCTCACCTGCCAGCGTAGCCGTTTCCTGACAGTTCAGCTCCCCCTTTCCATCAAGAGGCTCACCTACACCATTCAACACTCTACCCAGCAAGCCAAAACCAACAGGCACATCTCGCCCCGCACCCATAGGAACAACTTTAGCACCTGCCGACAACCCCTCCACCGCATGCAAAGGCATCAGATAAATTCGATCGCCGGAAAAACCAACGACCTCTGCTTCAATTTCACGAGTGGGAGACAAGATGATTAAACAGTTATCACCAACGGCGACCTGCAAACCCACCGCCTCAATCGTCAAACCAATTAAACGCGTAATCCGCCCCTCTATACGAGGACCAGGAGCAGATAAAGGAGAACTCGTCAGACCCTGAATAGTCTGTGACAAATCAAACTGACTCATCACCCTTCTCACTATCCAAAAGCGCATCAGACGAGGAATTTTCCGCCGCGCTAGCATGCGACGCATCCAGCCTACTTTTCAGCTGATCAATAACATCGCTAAAGCGAGACTCTATACAATAATCAACCACACTGGTATCAGTTGAAATGATACAGCCACCTGGAGTCACCTCCGCATCTTCAAGCAACCGCCATCGCTCCTTATGCTTCTCAGCCAAGGCTGCCAAAGCATTCGCATCTTCAGGATTTACGGTTATAAGCAGCTCACCTGACTGCTTAGGCAACAGCGCCATCGCTTCTGTTACCGCTGTCTGAATAACCTCTTTATATTCTGATGCTAACTGCTTAGTCACCACTTCAGCAACATGAGCAGACAGATCCACCACTAATCCAGCGATCTGCTTATGCTGCTCATGCAACGGCTCGTCCAGTGCTGTCAGCAGACTTTCAAGCTTCAGAAGCTGTTGATCAATTTCTGCCTGAGCACGACCAATACCTTCTTCATAGCCTCGCTGATCACCCGCCTGCAGGCCTGACTCATTGCCCGCCACTTCCCCCGCTTTAAAGCCTTCTTCATAAGCGCGCTCACGAATCGCTTCAAGCTCAGACAATGTGACTTTTTCAGCAACTATTTCTTCATCGACAACCGTAATTTCTGCTGCTTTAGGCTTAACCGCTTTGGTGTGAAGGCCAACGGTATGCAACCCATCGACTTCGGGAAGCAACCAGCTGCCTACCGGCTTTTGCAATTCGGAAGAATCAAAACGAAAAGGTAAATTATCTGATGACTTCATAGACACAACCTAGAGCATCTCCTCGCCACCACCACCGAGCATGATCTCACCTTCATCAGCCAGTCGTCGCGCAACCGTGAGTATCTCTTTTTGTGCTTCCTCTACTTCGCTTACCCGGACAGGGCCCTTAGCTTCGAGATCATCACGGAGCAGCTCGGCAGCACGCTTAGACATGTTTTTGAAAACTTTTTCCTGCAACGCGGTTTCTGCACCCTTCAATGCGATAATCAACACATCGGTAGACACTTCACGCAGAATAACCTGAATACCACGATCATCTACATCAATCAAATTATCAAAGACAAACATCAGATCCTGAATTTGAGTTGCCAAGCCATCGTCAACCTCCCGAATACCCTCCATCAGCTCCGCTTCTATTGCGCTATCAATGAAGTTCATAATTTCAGAGGCTTGCTTCACACCACCCAAGGTTCTTGACTGTCCTGAGCGCGCAGAACTAAACTGCCCTTCGAGCATATCATTGAGTTCTTGAAGCGCCTGAGGCTGTATACGATCCAATGCAGCGACTCGCATCACTATGTCCAAGCGCACCTTATCATCAAAAAAGCTCAGAACATTAGCCGCCTGATCAGGATCCAGATAGGAAACAATGACCGCCTGAATTTGTGGATGCTCAAAGCGGATCGTTTCTGCAATCTGCCTTGGCTCCATCCAACGCATCGTATCAAGCCCGGAAGTATTAGTGCTCATCAGTATTCTATCAAGAAGGGTTTTCGCTTTTTCTTCACCCAACGCCTGATTAAGCATCGCTCTAATATAACGATCGTTATTTATCCCTATCCCCGTCTGATCACTTACCAGATGCATAAAGTCGGAGACAACACCCTCAACCCGAGACTGAGGAACATTATCAAGCTGCGTCATCGCTTCACCGATCAACTGCACCTGCTTCGGACCAAGATACTTAAGCACTTCCGCCGCATCATCCTCACCCAGACTGATGAGCAAAATAGCAGCCTTCTCAATTTCTGTAAGCTCTGTATCAGCGCTCATCTTTTCCAAGCCACTGTTTTACGGCCTGAGCCACACGCGCAGGATCTTCTGCAATCATGCTTCTCACCGCATTTAGTTGATATTCAAAGCTTTCGTTAGGCGTAGGCAGCAAGCTATCACCACGCTCTCCGAAAGTCACTTTATCATCGGCAACGACACCACCATCCAACCCTTCAAGCTCGGCAGCAACATCTCCGGCAGCTTCATCATTAGCCCCGACAACCTCTTTGCCTGTCGAAGTGAGGCTTTTTAAAATAGGGCGCAGAATGCCAAATACCATCAATAACACAAACAGAATCGCTCCGACCTGTTTCGCAATATCCCACACCCAAGGCTCCATCCAGATCGGTGTTTCTTCTTGCACAAAAGGCTGTTCAACAACAAACGGAGAATTGATAACATTGACGCTATCCCCCCGGACAGCAGCATAACCAACGGCATCCTGAACTAATATTCTCAACCGTTGCAATTCATTTTCAGCCCAAGGAGTCCGGGTAGACTCACCTGTTTCTCCGTTAATAGTAACCAAATCATCAACAACAACCGCCACTGATAAACGCCCTACACGCCCACTCTGGTGCTTTGTATAAGAGATGGAGCGATCTAATTCAAAATTACGCGTTGCCTGCTTGCGATTACTCCCCGGCACTACTGCACTTCCCGAAGCACTTCCTCCGGCACCAGCCACTTCTGGTACAGCACTTGGCCCTGGCGGCTGGTTTGATAAAGCACCAGGCACACCTTCAGATGAAGCCACACCAACTTTGTTTTCATCTACAGTTTGCTCGCTTCTTAACGCGGGCAAGTCTGGATTAAACAACTCATCCGTCTGCTCTACAGACGTAAAATCAATCTCTGCAGAAACCTCTGCCCGAAACCGCCCCTGCCCGACAACTGGTAACAAGATGCTGTTAACACGATTAAGCAAGGTTTCTTCAACTTTACGCGAATACTCAAACTGCTTCGCCGCCAGTACAACATCACCATCTTCATCCCGGGAATTAAGAAGTTGTCCGCGCTGGTCAACCACCGTCACATCTTTAACATCAAGCATAGGAATGGAAGACGCAACCAGATTAGCAATCGCAGCAACCTGACCACGATCAAGCTTACGACCGGCAAACAACTCTAAAAACACAGAGGCGCTGGTTTTTCGTTGATCCCTGACAAACACCGTATCTTTCGGTATCGCCAGATGAACACGCGCATTCCTGACAGCGATCATACTAGTGATGGTACGAGCCAACTCCCCCTCTAAACCGCGTCGGTAGCGGGCATTTTCCATGAATTGGCTTGCACCCAGTCCCTGATCTTTATCCATCAGCTCAAAGCCGACTGTTTTATCGACTGTAAAGCCTTCAGAAGCCAGTTTTAACCTTGCCTGATGAACATACTCATCCGGCACTAAGACTGCACGGCCATCCCCCTCAAACTTATAAGGGATATTGTACAGCTTCAACTGCTCTATCACCTGGTTGGCATCAACAAACTCCAGATTAGAGAACAGCACACGATAATCGGGCGCTTTTGACCATAAAACCACTGAGAAACCAATAGCAATACTCGCTGCCAAGCCGATCATCAGGCCGAACTGACGCACGATTGTCAGCTTATTAAAGCCTGACATCATCCCCCCGCCTGTTGTTTGCAAAGTCATTGTATTGTTATCCATAAAACCGCTCAGCCAAATCTATTATTATTCTCAAATTGGCATCTTCATTACATCTTCATAAGCCGCTACCAGCTTATTACGCACCTGAGTCATAGCTTGGAACGAAACACTGGCCTTCTGTAATTGAATCATAACCTGTGTCAACTCTACCCGGGGATCACCCTGCTCAAAAGCAGTGGCCATACGACTCGCTTCCATCTGTGTATCATTTACCTTATCAATGGCATTTTTAAGAAGATCTCCGAACCCCTCATTCTCTACAGGGCGAACCGAATCCGCCTGTAAATGTGACGGTTTCCCGACATGGGCAACACCCTGCTGGGCATCTGCTTTCAGCGCTCTCATCTGCATAAGCACACTATTTATGTCAGTTCGCTCAATCATCTCACGCCCCAATATGGCAATTTATTGACATTATATAAAACAGAAAAGGTTAAACAACCATATCAGATAAATATAACGTCATTTTAATGACACTTATTCTATACACATCCTACCTAATATACCAAAATGCAAAAAACGAGCCAATGGCTCGTTTTTTTTGCTCAAGTCACCCCACTTCCGGCGGACCCCCATACTTTAGCCGTACATACATTAAAGCTACAGTAATTGCGTCACCTAACGCGGTATGTCTCTCAAGCATTGGGATATCAAGCTTTTTGGAAATAGTATCAAACCGCAGATCCACATTCCCGCCGACCATTCGCCATTTGATAATGTCATGATAGACATGAGATAACTCAATTGCCTTACAGGGCAACCCAAAACCAAACTTAGGACGAATAAATTTATCTAACATCCGAATATCATAATTCACATAATACCCGAGGATAGGCCTGTTCCCGACAAAATCCAGAACCTGCTTGAGCGCCTCCTCCAACTCTATCCCATCAACCAGATCTGCCGCGCGAATTTTGTGAATCTTAATAGAATCACCGGTTAATGTTTTAGGCGGTTTGAGTTTAATATCAAGCCGTTCGCTGGTTAACACCTTTTTACCTTTAACCTTAACTGCACCAATCGAGATAATATCCGCTGTTTTTACATCAAGCCCGGTTGTTTCGCAATCCAAGGATACGACCTCATCCCCATCATAGGGCTGAAACAAATGGGCATAAGGGCCTGATTTATGCTCCATCTTCTCTTTCATTCTTCTTATTGTTCTTGGGATTATCATTAACGGCTCCCTAGGTGATAATGCAACTCCAGATGCTTCTTAAATCCTTTAACTATATGAAAAGCATCCCGCAACAGATCTCGTTCCATTTTATTCATAGATTGCAAATCCAGGGTATTAGGCGTTAGATCTACACCCTTCTCCTGCTCTTCTGCACGTTTGATTTGCTGACGTAGTCTTAATTGAATAAACAACCCAAGCGCTTCCGACATGTCTTTGGCATGCTTATCCTGCATAGCGCCTACTTCAACAAGCGCCTCCAAACGCTTAAATGTGTTTGTGGCTAAAATTTTATGCTCAAGCGCCATCGTCCTGACACCATGTACTATGGGAAAAATCCCACCTTTTTTCACATCCAGCTGACCTCGCTCTTTCAAATTCCCAAAGAAAGTCAATGGCGTATGAAATTCGAGTGCAACTTTTGCAAAATTAGAAAAGAACATGTCATTATTTTTCAGCGATTTAAAAAACCAGTTCCTTGCCGCCTTAAATAATGCAGGATTACCAGCAACCGGCTTGGCATCAACCGCAATAGCCAAATTCATCTGGTCCTGCTCAGTCCAACTAGATGACCATTTTGACATTTTGCGTGTCCAATCACTTAAAGAATTAACCCACTCAGGATTTGACACCATAATATTGCCAGGACAAGGAGGGTAACCAAACTCCATTAACTGCTCAGAAAAGCGATTCATAACCTCTTGCATTTGAGCCCACACCAGACCATCACGATAAATAATAGCGTTATCCTGATCGGTCTTCATTATCTGCTCACCACGCCCTTCAGAACCCATCACAATCAGGCAAACATGCGGCTGCATATCAGCAGGCACCATAATATCGAATAGCTTCGCCATAATACGGCTGTTCATTGCCGCCAACAGATCCATCGCAAATCTCGCCTTAACCCCTTGTGAAACCAGAGATTTTATTAAATCATTAAGCCCCTGAGCTGCCGTATGCAGATCCTCTAACGTTCTCGCCCTCTCAATCCTCAAACCAATCACATGAGAATGACTTGAAAAGAAACTCAATACATCCGTTAAATCTACGATACCCTTCAACTCGTTATCACGCATAACCACAACACGCTCTATCTGCTGCTGCGTCATAATAATTAATGCATTAAAAAGGTAGTCATCAGGATGAACACTAATCAAACGATAGGATGCTATTTCAGACACATGCGTATCTATTGAACACTCATTCATCACCACAGCATTCAACAAATCAGTACCCGTAACCATCCCATAACGATTACCTTTTTGAACCAAAACACAGTCAACTTTGCTTTCACGCATTTTGACCGTTGCTTCTTTTATACTGGTTTCTTCAGCCACAATGAGAGGATCGCGCATCACACCCTCACCAACCTGAGCCAACATAAATTCAGCCATATCCTGACTTGAACCGTACTGTTCTACAATTTCAGCTTTAGCCGCAAGGTTTTGCTGAAAATAATCAGCAAAAGAGCTATTACTTGCTACCAGCTCCAGCACCGTTTTTGTTGGAATAATATGACAAATGGTTTCTTCTTCTGCGATAAAGTTATGTATCGCGTTTCCCTTGATAGCTGACCATGCTCCAAAATAATCTTCATTCTCATACTGAACAAAAATATGCTCCTGACGGCTATTGCCGTCATGTACTTCGCTTTCCGAGACCTTTCCCTTTAAAACAACATAAACACCCTCAGGTACGGAACCAGCTTTCATTATTACTTCATCTTTTTGGAAATACCCAATATCCAGCGACTTACGTAACAACGCCTGCTCTCTTTCATTCAGCAAACCAAAAGGCAAGTTATCCATATTGAAAGATGAAGGCATATCTATTCTCCTTATAACAACAAAAAAGGGCGCACCAACCTTCGCTGATACGCCCTACAGAATATTAAGATTTAACTCAATATTTTAGTGATCGTGAGCTTCACCAGCACCACGTGGAATACGCAGATCTTCAACAATTCTCTGCATCTCTTCAGATGGTGGAGCTGTCATAGAAGCAACTACGATAGCAACAACAAAGTGAAGCACCATTCCGATTGCACCGAAACCGCCTGGGCTAACACCCAAGATGTAATCAGCACTATCACCACCACCGAACACGAAGTACCACATATACCCAACTGTAGCTACCAAACCAGTCAGCATACCTGCGATAGCACCCTGAGTGTTCATACGCTTGTAGAAGATACCCAGCATTAGTGTTGGGAATACGGACGCACTCGCAATACCAAATGCCAACGCAACTACCTGCGCAACAAAGCCTGGAGGATTAATACCGAAGTAACCAGCAATACAGATAGCAACAACAGCCGCTAAACGAGCGTACATGAGCTCCTGCTTATCAGAGATATTCGGATTAATAACGGTTTTCATCAAGTCATGCGAAATTGCCGTAGAGATTACCAACAACAGACCTGCTGCTGTCGATAGTGCCGCAGCAACCGCACCAGCAGCCACCAAAGCGATAACCCAAGCCGGAAGCTGAGCGATCTCTGGGTTTGCCAATACCATGATGTCACGGTCTACATATACTTCGTTAGCAAATGGCTGTTTAGTTGCATCAAACTCTGCACCTACTATTGCATTGGTAGCCAGACGCTCGCCATTTACACCACGATTATCATTTGTATCATATGCAGGATTACCTTTACCTTCATAAGCCTTACCTGCCGCATACTGGATTTTGCCATCGCCGTTACGGTCATTCCAACCGATCAGACCAGCATTTTCCCAGTTTGCAAACCAAGAAGGCATTGCAGAATATTCTACACCGGCATTATCAGGACCATTCAGCGTCTGAATCAGGTTTACACGACCAAACCCAGCAACACCCGGAATAGCTGTATAAAGCAGAGCGATGAAGATCAATGCATATCCTGCAGAAGTACGCGCATCTTTTACACGAGGAACCGTGAAGAAACGTACGATTACGTGAGGAAGACCTGCAGTACCACACATCAGAGCCACTGTCAGACAGAAGATATCAAAAGTACCCTTCGTACCCGCCGTATACTGAGCAAACCCAAGATCCAGAGACAACTGATCCAGTGTAGCCAGAACTGACTGACCTGATTCCAGAGTCGCACCCAAACCGATCTGAGGAAGGATATGACCTGTTACCTGAGCAGACAGGAAGAATGAAGGTACTGTGAAGGCAAGAATCAGCACGCAGTACTGAGCTACCTGAGTATAAGTAATACCTTTCATACCACCCAGTACAGCGTAGAAGAATACGATCGCCATACCCAGAATAACACCGGTATTAATATCTACATGCAGGTAACGAGAGAATACGATACCCACACCACGCATCTGACCTGCCACATAAGTGAAGGAGATTACGATAGTACAGACAACACCGATAATACGAGCTGTGTCGGATTCATAACGGTCACCTACAAAGTCTGGCACTGTAAACTTACCAAACTTACGCAGATACGGTGCCAGCAGCATTGCCAACAACACATAACCACCGGTCCAACCCATCAGGTATGCAGAACCATCACGCCCGATAAAGGAGATCAGACCTGCCAGGGAGATAAAGGAAGCAGCTGACATCCAGTCGGCAGCTGTCGCCATACCGTTTGCAATCGGGTGCACACCACCGCCCGCTACGTAAAACTCTTTTGTTGAACCCGCACGAGCCCAAACAGCAATACCTATATAAAGGAGGAATGATCCACCAATAAACAGGTACGATAATAGATCAACACTCATATTAACGCCGCCCTAAGTTAAGTTATTATTATTCGTGAACGTCATATTTCTCATCGAGCTTGTTCATGCTGGCTACATAAGCCCAGATCAAGACGACAAAGACGAAAATTGAACCCTGTTGACCAAACCAAAATCCTAATGGAAAACCAAAGAATTGAATTGCGTCCAACTGATCGACAAACAGAATGCCAGCGCCGTAGGAAACTACGAACCAGATGGCAAGGTAAGTCATTATTATGCGCAAATTTTCGCCCCAATAGGCTTTTGCGCTCTCACTACTGATTGACATGGCACTATCCTTAAATTTTTGTTATCGGAATAAGTGAAAGAAGTAGACTGGGTGAATTTATCAGAGAGACACCCCAAACAAATCCCCGACTTTAGTCTGTAAGCATTGTTGACACTCGGCGTAAAAACGCTACAAGCGCCACGTCCTGCAGCCTCCAGCACAAATATTGAAAACCCCTTAACATACAACAAGCTATACAAAGGTATAAGTCATCTATTAGGATCTTAGCGAGTTTAGGTTACACTTACGTTTAAACATTTAAAGCCAAAGGTATGTCGACATGCTGTCAGGTTGGACCATAATTCTCATCTCACTCCTGTACGTCGGTCTATTGTTCAGTATTGCCTACTACGGCGATAAAACTAATCGCGGCAAGTCTTACGCAACAAATCCCATCATTTATTCGTTATCTTTGGCTGTGTATTGCTCATCCTGGACCTTTTATGGCGCTGTAGGCCGCGCATCAAATTCAGGCTGGGAATTCCTGGCGACTTACATTGGACCTATTTTAGTATTCACCCTTGCCTGGCGAGTCATTGAAAAAATGATGCTCATCAGCAAGCAACAGAATATCACCACCATTTCTGACTTCATCTCCTCACGTTACGGCAAAAGCCAAGCGCTCGCCGTTTTAGTTACTATTATTGCCGTTCTTGGCACGATTCCTTATATCGCTATGCAGCTAAAAGCTGTTGCTATTAGCTATAACGCGCTCTCGCCCGGCGCCATCGGAGAACTAAGCAAGGGAAGTGATACAGCATTATTTGTTGCTATTTTAATGGCCATTTTCGCCATTCTCTTTGGGACACGGCATATTGATGCGACAGAACATCATGAGGGTATAGTGCTTGCCGTCGCTTTTGAGTCAATTGTCAAATTAACGGCATTTATCGCAGTGGGCATCTATATTTCAATGCATGTTTTTGATGGTGCGTTCGATACTGTCTACAATATCAGTCAGCAACTTCAATCTGATCATAAATATCAAGAATACCTAAGTGGCAGTTTTTTGACGGAAGTTGTTCTGGCAAGCTGTGCTGTTCTTTGCCTACCCCGACAGTTCCACGTCACCATTGTTGAAAACACCAACATAAAAAATCTGCGCATTGCACGCTGGCTGTTTCCATTCTATATGCTGCTACTCAGCGTATTTGTTCTTCCCATTGCCTCCGCAGGCAACATATTTTTTCAAGGTGAAGGGATCGATGCCGACACCTTTGTCCTGATGCTGCCACTGGAGCTAGGCAATAAAGAGCTGGCTACTTTTGCATTCATCGGTGGGTTATCAGCAGCCACCAGTATGGTTATTGTTGCCAGCATTACGCTCTCAACAATGGTGTGTAACGATATCATCATGCCGCTGCTATTCCGGATTTCAAGCCTCAAACTCTCACAAAGCAACGACCTGGGAGCACTACTGCTAAAAGTCAGACGACTAACCATTATCACCCTGCTGATCTCTGCTTATTTTTACTATCGTATTTTAGGCAACCAAGGCCCGCTCTCCTCGTTCGGATTGTTAGCCTTCGTTGCTGTTGCCCAGTTCGTGCCAGCCATTCTCGGAGGAATTTTCTGGAAAAAAGGCTCCAGACAAGGCGCTCTGACCGGCATGGCGGCGGGTTTATTCTTATGGATCTACACTCTGGTCATCCCGACACTCATTAATGCCAATATTATCTCGCCTCACTTTCTCCAAAATGGCTTATTCGACTACCGGATACTCACACCCACGGCACTCTTTGGCGTCAACCATCTTGATCCGCTAACGCATGGCGTTTTATGGAGCTTACTGACCAATGCTTTGCTTTACATCATAGTCTCGATCTACACCTCCCAAAGGCTGACTGATCGCATCCAGGCCAGCGCCTTTGTTGATGTCTATAACAAGGATTTATCCATACCCTCACGCCAACACAGCACAGTGACAGTCGGCGACCTGCAGATGCTAACAGAGCGCTTCCTGGGGCTTAGCCGTACCCAGCACGCATTTACCGGCTACGCACTACAACGCAATGAAGAGCCGCCCCTTTCTGGCGAGAAAGCCACCCCCGAACTCAATAACTTCACTGAACGACTCCTGGCCGGCGTTATCGGTGCGTCTTCAGCCAGAATTGTACTCGCGTCCACCCTTCGCGGAAAAGATATGCAGATAGGCGATGTCGTCTCTATCGTAGACGAAGCCTCTCAAGCACTACGTTTCAACCGTTCATTATTACAATCCACCATTGAGAACATCGGGCTTGGCATCAGCGTTGTGGATCAACAACTTCGCCTGGTCGCCTGGAACCGCCCTTATTTACAGATGTTTAATTATCCAGAAGGGCTTATATGCGTAGGCCGCTCAATCGAAGAGATTTTTCGATACAACGCCCTTAAAGGCGAATACGGCCCTGGCAATATTGAAGAACAGGTCGGCAGGCGATTAGATAGCATCAGATCCGGTCAACCACACCGCTACGAAAGATATCGTCCCGACGGCACCGTACTGGAAGTACGAGACAACCCGACCCCCAACGGCGGTTACGTTAACACCTACATGGATATCACACAGCACAAACGGGTTGAAGAAGCATTACGCGAAAGTGAACACAACATTAGAATATACACAGACAATGTACCCGTGCTGATTGCTTATCTGGATACAGAACGCCGCTACCTCTTTGTCAACAAAGCCTATGCACAAGCCTTTGGCATGGAGAGAGATGTCATGGTCGGCCTACCGGCTTACAAGGTGTTAAGCCCTGACGAATATGCCAAACGAAAAGATTTCATCCAGGAAGCACTCAATGGCAATCGACAAAAATTTGAAACCGACATCCCCTCTCAAAATGATGTTAAACGATTTGCAGAGGTCACCTATATTCCACACACTGGCGAATACGGGGATGTTCTGGGGTACTTTACCCTTTATCAGGATATTACCGAACGTCGTGAAGCCGAAATTGCGCTACAGATAACCAATGAAACACTTGAACAACGCGTGAAAGAGCGTACCCATGCTCTATCCGTGGTAAATAAAGAGCTTCGTAAAGAAAACACCATACGTGCTCTCATGGAGGATGAACTACGCCAAGCGAAGAGCGATGCAGAAGCAGCCAACCTCGGTAAAACCCGGTTTTTAGCCGCCGCCAGCCATGACCTGCTACAGCCACTCAATGCCGCACGCCTCTTTACATCTGCACTGGCCCAGCAGAGCCACTACTCACCCAGCACCACGCAATTGGTAGATAACCTGGACGGCTCTCTTAAAGCAGCAGAAGAACTAATAACCACCATTCTGGATATCTCCAAGCTGGATGCGGGCGCACTTGAGCCTGCTATCACGCACTTCTCTCTTGATTCGCTTTTCAGCAACCTCAGTGCCGAATTCACAGCACTGACACAAGAGAAAGCACTGACCTTCCGTTACGTTCATTGCTACCAGATTATTGCTTCGGATCAAAAGCTACTCCGCCGCATTCTTCAGAATTTTTTATCCAATGCTGTTCGTTATACACAAAGCGGCAAAGTATTACTCGGCTGCCGACGCGACAATAAAAAGCTACGCATCGAAGTCTGGGATACGGGGGTAGGCATACCTCAAGAGAAGCTAAAAGAGGTGTTTGAAGAGTTCAAACGGATCAACAACCCAAAACATTCTAAAGTACAAGGTCTGGGGTTAGGGTTGGCTATCACGGATCGCATCGCCAAAATGCTTAAACATAAGATCGATGTGCGCTCATGGCCGGGCAGAGGCACTGTCTTTAGCATTAGCGTACCGCTGGGAGATCCAGCAAAAGAGGTTCAATCAAAACCAGAGCAGCGCGGCTGGATCAGAAGCAAGACCTTAAATGGAACAACAGCATTGATCGTAGATAATGAGCCGAAAATCCTTGAGGGCATGTCAGCGCTACTGCAAGGCTGGGGCTGCCTGACTTACACAGCAGTTTCCATTGAGGCAGCAACTTCTCTTTATCTCAAAGAAGACTCACCGCAACCCGATATTGTATTAGTAGACTACCATCTTAATGAATCAGATACAGGCATCATGGCTCTATCTGCACTCTACGAGACCTGGGGTTCAAAAATACCCGCACTGGTTATCACAGCGGATAGAACCGATGAAGTAAAAGAAGAGATAAGTAATTTTGGTGCTCAGCTACTGACCAAGCCAATAAAACCAGCCGCATTACGTGCCATGATCAACAAATTAACCTCAGCCAGTAAATAAACAGAAATTACACTCAAAAAAAAAGCACCTCAAAATGGGTGCTTTTTACTATTCAATTAGGGTTATTCCATCTCAGTACGCGCTGGATCCACACTCAAGCGCTGGGCAGCAATAACTGCCTGTGTCCGACTATGTACACGCAACTTCCGCAAAATAGCGGTTACATGCGCTTTAATGGTAGCTTCTGAAACGTTCAGCTCATAGGCAATCTGTTTATTCAACAAACCTTCGGTCAGCATCGTCAGCACTCTGAACTGCTGCGGTGTTAATGACACTAACGCTGCTGCAAATTTTCGCTCTTCTTCACTAACATCAACTGTTCCATTCTCAGTGATGTCACGCGGCAACCACTCCTCACCTTTCAAAACAGCAACAATAGCTTCCGATATCGTTTCAAGCGGAGCAGATTTAGGAATAAAGCCAGAAGCGCCATAGTCCATCGCACGCCGTAAAACACTCACCTCTTCACTACCTGAAACCACCACCACAGGCATGCCCGGGTTTTGTCCACGCAGAAAAACTAATCCGGTAAAGCCATGTGTGCCCGGCATATGTAAATCCAGTAATACCAAATCAGCATCACTGTGCTGTACAACGGCTTCCTGCACGGCAGCCAGCGAATCGGCTTCTACAATTTCAACACCCTCGATCGCCTGAGAAACTGCTTGGCGTAATGCTGCACGAAATAATGGATGGTCATCTGCAATAATGATTTTACTGGCTAGCTGCATGCTTTATCCCCTAGACGCTGTCACGCCCTACTACATTATTCATTCTTAGATATTACGATAATACCATTTATAAACGCAAAACTCCCTCTACAGATCAACTGAAGAGGGAGTTTTCTTAAATTAACCGTAATTCAATACTACTTTTTACGGTTCATTCGATGCTCAATCAGATCATCAACCACACTAGGATCAGATAGGGTCGATGTATCGCCAAGCGCATCAAAATCATCTTCTGCAATTTTACGCAAAATACGACGCATGATTTTACCTGAACGTGTTTTCGGCATACCTGGAGAGAACTGAATCAGGTCCGGAGAAGCAATCGGGCCAATCTCCTTACGAACGTGCAGTCGAAGCTCTTTCATCAGCTCATCTGACTGCTCATAGCCCGCCTGAAGCGTCACATACACATAGATACCCTGACCCTTCAGCTCATGTGGGTAGCCAACAACCGCTGCTTCTGCAACAGCAGGGTGAGCAACCAAAGCAGACTCCACTTCAGCAGTACCCATACGGTGACCAGATACGTTGATAACGTCATCTACACGGCCAGTGATCCAGTAGTAACCATCTTCATCACGACGCGCACCGTCTCCCGTGGTGTAAACACCTTTGTAGGTAGTGAAGTACGTCTGAATAAAGCGCTCATGATCACCCCAAATTGAGCGACTCTGACCAGGCCAGGAATCCTTAATAACCAGGTTTCCTTCAACAGCACCTTCCAGTTCCTTACCATCAGCATCCAGCAGCGCTGGCTGAACACCAAAGAATGGACGGGTTGCGGAACCCGGCTTAAGCGCCGTTGCTCCCGGCAGAGGAAGAATCATCATGCCGCCCGTTTCAGTCTGCCACCAGGTATCAACGATCGGGCAACGACCCTGACCAACAATGCGATGGTACCAGTTCCAGGCTTCAGGGTTGATTGGCTCACCAACTGATCCGAGAATACGCAAGCTAGATAGGTCAGAGTCACCCAACACGTCTTCGCCCTGCTGCATCAACGAACGAATAGCCGTTGGCGCTGTGTATAGCTGGTTAACTTTATGCTTTTCAATAACGCGACCGAAACGGCTGTTATCCGGATAGTTTGGCACACCTTCAAACATCAGCGATGTCCCACCGTTTGCTAACGGCCCGTATACAATATAACTATGGCCTGTTACCCAGCCAACATCGGCTGTACACCAGTAGATGTCGCCGTCTTTGTAGTCAAAAGCATACTCATGCGTCATGGCCGCATACACCATGTAACCACCCGTTGTATGCTTCAGACCTTTAGGCGCACCGGTAGAACCTGATGTATACAGAATAAACATAGGTGCTTCTGCTTCCATCTCTTCTGGAGCACACTCTGTAGACGCGGCAGCGACTAAGCCTTCATACCAAACATCTACTTTCTCATTCCAGGCAACATCCTGATCAACACGCTTAACAACAATAACACTTTCAACAAGCGCGGCTGCTGCAGGGTGCTCTAATGCTTTATCAACATTCGCTTTTAGCGGAACAACCTTACCACCACGTAACGAGTAGTTTGATGTCACAACGACTTTCGATTTAGCGCCTTCAATACGTGCTGCCAAAGCTTCCGGGGAGAAACCACCAAAAACGATAGAGTGAACTGCACCGATGCGTGTACAAGCCAGCATAGCGACTGCGGCTTCAGAGATCATCGGCAAGTACAATGTAACAACATCGCCTTTTTTAACACCCTGATTTTTCAGCGCGTTAGCAAAGCGGCAAACACGCTCGTGCAGTTCACGATAGGTAATACTTTCGGATTCGCTCGGATCATCGCCTTCCCAAATAATCGCGACCTGGTCACCACGAGTTTCGAGGTGACGATCTAAGCAGTTATAAGATGCATTCAAGGTACCATCTTCAAACCAACGAATATCAACATTGTGCGGATCAAATGTGGTGTTTTTAACTTTAGTGTACGGCTTGAACCAATCGAGACGCTTCCCTTCTTCGCCCCAGAACGTATCCGGATCGTTGATGGACTGCTCATACATTGCTTCATATTTTGCATTATCAATATGCGCTTGTGCCGCCACGTCAGGACTGACTGGATATACCTTTTCGCTCATGGTGATGCCCTTAGCTTGCTTGTTTTAATTATAGATCCGTCTATCTACCCATTTATTATAATTTTCTAAGGAATCGACATACGGATTTAGAGAGTAGATTTATACCCAACCGGAAGCTTGTCTCTGAATTAGACATTGGTCTATCCGGCCTCGTTCAATAGTCTAACTAAAAAATAAACCATTGATATAAAAAGAATTATTTTAGCAGCAGCACATTAGTCACTTGGCTAACAACTTATCCAGATCCAGGCCGGACTCACGAATCTTCGCCAACTTATATCGTAATGTCCTAGGACTAATCGCTAATCGCTCTGCTGCTTCTTTTCGACTACCACCAGCAGATTTCAACGCATCAATTATTAACTGGAACTCATGCTGACGCAGATCATTACCTAATTTCCCGGCATCATCGACCTCTTCGCCATCCGCATCGGCCACTGCCGTTGCCGACATAGGGTTTTGCAAGGAGCCCTGTAAAGCCCCCTGTAAAGGAATAGCACCACTCATCATATGAAGATCCGCTGGCAAGATAATGCTGCCCTGCTGCAGTATCAGCGCGCGCTGAACCACATTATCCAGCTCACGTACATTCCCAGGCCACGCATGTTGAGATAAAGCCATCTCTGTTTCAGCACTAAAACGTACTGATGTACGCTTCATTTTCAAGCAATGCTTTTCTAAAAGACCTTTAGCCAGTGGAACAATATCCGCTCTTCGGTCCCGAAGCGGTTGCCATTGCAAAGGAAACACATTCAACCGATAGTACAGATCTTCTCTGAACTGCCCTTCAGCTACCGCGCTTTCCAACTGGCGGTTAGTGGTGGCGAGCACCCGCACATCTAACTTAATAACCCCTCTGCCACCCACACGCTCAACCTCCTGCTCTTGCAGCACTCTGAGCAACTTAGCTTGCAGCCCAAGATCCATCTCGGTGATCTCATCTAATAGCAAAGTCCCCCCATTGGCTTGCTCAAACTTACCTGCCTGACTGGCAACCGCACCGGTAAACGCACCTTTTTCATGACCAAACAGCATCGCTTCGAGCATATTTTCAGGTATTGCCGCACAATTAATCGCAATAAATGCCTCATTCGCACGGGGCGAGTGATCGTGAATATATCGGGCCAGCACCTCTTTTCCTGTGCCTGACTCACCGGTAATCAACACAGTAGAGGCCGTATCAGCAACTCTTCTCGCCAACTGCAACAATTGTACACTGCCCGGATCGACCGCCACCGGTTGCGCCACATCGGTAGAAACACCACAGGCATATTGATGAATAGTATTCACCAGTGTTTCAGGCTCAAAGGGTTTAAGCAGATAATCAACGGCTCCGTTTCGGATAGCATCTACCGCTTTATCCACCTGCCCAAAAGCGGTCATCAACAAAACCGGTGTTCCTGGTAACTGCTTTCTCACGTAATCCAGTAGCGCATGTCCATTCATGCCTGGCATATTGACATCAGACACCACCATATCGACGGCATGAGTCTTTAAAAGCAAAATAGCAGCTTCACCATCTTCAGCTTCAACTGCATCAATTCCGGCCAGCTCAAGGGTATCAACCAAAGCTTCTCTCAGGTCAAAGTCATCCTCAACCACCAGCACTGTTAACGACATTATTCCCTTCCTGTTTCTATTTTTTGAATATACGGCAAACAAAACTGAGCCAAGGTGCCACTTCCTGGTTGAGATACAAGCGTGAAATGACCATGATGCGCCTTCGCTACCACTTGAGCGACCGCAAGCCCAAGACCTGTTCCATGCGACTTAGTTGTGAAAAATGGCTCCAGCGCACTCGCTACTGTTTCAGCATCCATACCCGGCCCCCTATCAGCCACGCACAAGATGATATTCTCTGCTTCGACATGCGCCTCAATTAGCAAAGGGTGCGCATTACCCGCTGCTTGCAACGCATTGTTTACAAGATTCAGAATAGCACCAATTAACGTCTCCTGATTGCATTGCAAGCGGAACCCCTGCGCGTTATTGACCAACTCACAATCAGCATCATATTGCGCCAGAGGCACATCCAGGACATCATCGATGGATTGGAACAATTGCTCTGTAGAAATTTGATCGTCCAGTTTTGTTTCACCGCGAGCAAAGAGCAACATATCCCTGACCTGATGCTCAAGATGCAATAAACGAGATTTAACTTTCAGCGCAAACTTCACGCGTTGTTTATCGGAAAGACTCGCTGCGCCCAGATGGCTGGCGTAAAGAAGCGCCGCTGATAACGGCGTTCTGATCTGATGTGCTAACGAAGCCATCATCCGCCCCATTTCAGAAAGCCTTTGATATTGCGACAAACGCGACTGCAGCAAGCGGGTTCCGGTCTGATCTGTCAGTAATACCAACTGCCCTGGTTCATCGAGCATCGCCCGCGTCAGAATACTGACACGCCTGCCATCTTTTAATGAGATTTCATGCCCGTCATCATTTTTAGGCGCAAAACTGCGTTGAATAACCTGCATCCAGAGCTCGCCTAGTAATGGTTTTCCTAATAGGTCTTCGGCAGCTGGATTGCAATCAGACACCTGCCCCTGATTATCAATCAAAATTACACCGGCAGGTAACAAGTCCAGTAATTGGCGCATTCGCACGGCTAACAGATCGCCATGCGCCATTTCACGATCACGGCCCCGCTTGATGCGATCTAATTCTTTACGTGTCTGGGCCAGCTCATCTTTAAGGCGTGCTATTTCAGCTGAGGAAGCAGTGTCGTGGGCTAAGTTATCCTTCATGAATCTGACAACCGCTGAATTCCATATTTACGCATTTTTTCTACCAGTGTCGTTCTGCGAATCCTTAACATCGCGGCAGCACGGGCTACCACAAATCCGGTTTTATCCAGCGCGTCGCTAATCAAAGCTTTTTCGATAGATTCAAGATACTGTTTAAGATCAATACCTTCATCCGGGAGTGCGACTGATTGCTCTTGTATTGCATTAGCAGAAAAGATCTCCCCTTGGCTGGCAGGGTCTGCAGTCAACATATCATCCAGTTCACCCGCACTACCCAGATGAAAAGCATTTTGTGATTGATAGCGAGTGGGTTCAGGTTCCGATATATGCCGACATTTAGCCGGCAACTCAGAAACACCGACGACCCCATCAGGATGCATAATGGCCAGGCGCTCAATAAGATTTGACAGCTCGCGCACATTGCCCGGCCAGGGGTGGCGCTGCAAAGATTCCAGCGCTGACGCATGAAAACGTAAACGCCCCAAGCCCTGCTTCTCCGCCCGTTGTGCCAATGTTTGCAACAACATCACCACATCATCTTTTCGCTCGCGTAAAGGCGGTGTTTCGATAGGATAAACATTCAGGCGGTAATACAGATCCTCCCGGAATGCACCACTGAGAATCATCTCTTCCAGATCTTTATGTGTCGCTGCGATAATACGCACATTTACATCAATGGTTTTACTGCCACCGACACGCTCAAAACAGCGCTCCTGCAACACACGTAATAGCTTTACTTGCATCGCCAACGGCATATCGCCGATTTCATCGAGAAACAAAGTGCCGCCATCCGCCATTTCAAAACGGCCAGCACGGGCATTGATCGCTCCCGTAAAGGCACCTTTTTCATGTCCAAATAGCTCGCTCTCCAATAGCTCAGGAGCAATCGCACCACAATTCACCGGAACAAACGGGCCCTGCGCTCTTTTTGAGTAATCATGCAAGCTTCTGGCAATCAGCTCTTTACCCGTTCCTGATTCTCCCGTGATCAACACATTCACATCACGATCAACCACACGCATCATAGTTCTTTTCAGACTATGCATTCGCGGACTTTGCCCGATCAGCTGAGGAAACAACGGCTTTTCAGACAACCCCGACGCTTGCCCGCCTCGCACAACTTGCGCCTCATGCAGCAGATCAGTTAACACATGCTCTGTTAACGGCCCATCCAGCACGCGTAATAACTGAACTTTAGAGCGCTCACTGAGCTGTTCAACATCATCCCACGCTTCCAGCAAGCAGAGTGATGTTTGCGCCTCCTCCTGACGAAACGATGTGATCAACTTCTCCAGCGATACCGGCAACAAACACCGCCCGATAAAAGCCACGTTGAGATCAGACCGAACATGATTATCCTGAAACCACTCAACAAAGGTCATAACCTGATGTGCGACACCAAGAAAACTAAAAATAGTGCTGACAGATTGCCGGCGCTGATCATCATCATCGACAAGCAATACATTCATCTGAGAAGGAGCGTTCATAAGCCACTAAAGCCATGTCATTTTTTTGACAGTCTAGCAGAAGAATACAGATTAACAAGAAATGTGCAGGATTAATCGTACGCGGACAAGCAACTCTCATTACATTACTGCCAAATAGTTGGCGAGTAACAGGAAAGCCCCTTATAAAAAAGCGCCTTATAAAAAAAGCGCCTTTATGTTTCCATAAAAGCGCCGGTAGTTCTATTGACTGCACTCAGCAGCCAACATGCTAACCAAGCAAAGTCAGGCCGGTACTTCCATGCCGTTCCAGCCCGATTTTATCTGTAGCATAAGACTCATTATTTCCTGCACTTTGGCTTCATCATTGTTACGATTTGCCTGAATCAAGGTGCGCACCATATAGTCATACAGTGCATCTAAATTGGCGGCTATCTCTCCGCCCTTTTCATGATCTAAAAAATCTTTTAACCCCAGAATAATATCATTGGCCTTATTGAGCTGCTCAGTACGCATGCTGATATCTTTGCGCTCGATCGCGCCCATTGCTTTTGCCATCGCCGTTAATGCGCCGTCAACCAGCATCGAGATCAGCTCTTTTGGTGAGGCCGTTTCTACCGCTGCTCTCAGGTCTACGCTTTTATACTGTTTCATGGCATTCATATTGACACTCATTTTAACTCACTCCGAAGCGTAGCTATTATAAACAGCTGTCTTAAATAACCGACGTAGACAGCTATAAAACAAATTAATGTAAGATTTAATTTTGCGCGGTAAAGGGTAAGCGATCTACCAACCCCGTTAATGAATCACCGGTACTTTGAAAACTCGCGATAATCCGCTCCATCGCCAGGTACTGTTGGGTTAAGCGGTTTTCATAAACCGTCATTTTACGATCAAGGTTCTCCTGATCATCATCAATACCATCAAGCTGATTGTTAATATTATCTTCGCGGGTTTTGATAACGCCATTACTCGACAGAAAACTATCAAATAGCGATGACAACTCGCCGGCAAAACCTTTTGAGTAGGTGAAACTGAAATCTCCCGCAGGCGCACCAGCCCGAACAGTCAGGTTGAGACCATAAGGATCAGTATCAATCTTAGGCAACATCACATTACCAGAACCAAAAGCGGCATCACCATTAATGGTTCCAGTCGCATTCGTTCCGTTGGTTGATACAGATAATGTGGACAAACCGGTAGCCGTTGCAAACTCGGCACCCGATGTTGTAATAGCCACCTTAGAGGTAGTGCCGAATTCACGCGAAGCCAGTTTAAACTCACCACCCGTTTCAATCACGACGTCAACAAACGCTTTTGCTTCTTTTAGCGTGGCATCATTATTAATCAGCGACTGCATCTCTGTACGCAAGTCATCAGCCGTGGCAAAAGATCCAGACAAGGTCAGTTCGCCGGAGGTCACACCATCGACAGTGACTGAAAAAGTATAATCCCCCGGAGAAGCCACCGTATCCAACGGAAACCCAAGAGGCGGAGCCGGAACAGCGCCGACAACAGACCCTTTACTCGGTGCAGTGGTAATCGATCCGCTATAAGTACCTGCCACTGTTTTTGACGCATAACTACCAATACTGACATCCACAAAGCTACTGGTAGACGAGGTTTGTGGTGCAAATATTGAAGCCACTTTATCAAAGTTATCAGCGATAGCGGCTTCAAAATCTTTCTCAACAATCTCTAATGTGCCGTCTAGTTTAGTAAGGATTCCGACATTACTGAGTGCATTAAATTCGCTGACACCCGGCACAGCTGAAGAGATCACGCCTCTTATACTCGTCAATAATGCTTTTGCTGAGCCATCTTTGGATAGATCACCGCGGGTGGTTTCATTGGTTTCAGCATCAGTGCTAACGCCTGTTAACGACTTGGCGGTTTCATAAAAAGTATTGTATGCCTCAACAAAACCACGGATAGCATCTTCAGCGGTATTTTTATCTGCTGTGATAGCAAAGGTAAATTTATCACCGGGGCTTGCTTTGTTGATAGTAAATTCAAGCCCTTGGATTACATCTTTCACTTCGTTGCTTTCACGAAAAACAGTTAAGCCATTCACCTTCAACTCTGCATTATTACCTTGCTGTGTTTCAGTCACATTGGCATGCAAGGTTTCATTGAAAGCAAACATATTGTTCAGATCAGTATCGTCAGCAGAGATCCTGAGTGCATTATCGCTACCCGAAGGCGCAGAGATCATCAGCTGATAGTTACCATCCACCAATAATACCGATGCCTGCACATTTGAATCGGCAGCATTGATTTTATCGGCAATATCCTGCAGCGAATCATCCGCAACAATATCCAGCGTCAGCGCCGTTTGATCTTCGTTTTCAGCAAAAGAGACAGGGTTATCATTGTCAATGCCATCGTATGTCCAGGTACCCAGACTAATGGTAAGTGCCCCTGACACACTCATACTGGCATTTTTATCATCAACAGCCGTATTCATTGCCAACGCCTGGGCCTGGGCAACATCAATCACTTCTATCTGATAAGAGCCGGTTTGCGCATCCGCATCAAGCGCTGCTGGCGTGATAACATCGGTTTCAGGAAAGGAGACGGAGCGAGCATTGAATGTATCGTTATCGGCTAACGGTTCCAGCATTTTCTGGAATTCAGCAAGGCTGCTTTTTAAGGTGCCATACGCTGAAATCTGTGCATCAAGCGTCTCTTTTTTAGAATCCAGACGCTGCTGCTGGGGAGCTTTTTCAACCTCAACCAACTGCTTAACCAGATTGATGGTATCGATACCTGAACCACCCCCCAGTGCGGAAACGATATTGGTATCCATAACCCTCCTCCTTCATGCTGTGCTTTTTGTACCAGAACGCGTTAAAAAACAAACTTATTCAGAACTGCTTTCCAGACTTACGTTGCAGGCCTGTTTGTTTACAAAAATAAGAATAAGTTTACACGCAATCAGGCTCGATCATTCAATATTAAACCCAACATCCCTTCGATATGCTTCGCTAGCTTCAACGTTTCTTCAGATGGAAACTGGCGAATCACTTCCTGTGTTTCGGTATCCATCACCTTAACGATCATATCATCGGTATCTTTATCGATGCTGAAGTTAAGATTGCGTTGGCCGTTATGCATAAACTCATTCATTTTATCCAAGACAACCTGAACCTCTTCCGCACTCATTTTTTGTGATGGCTGAACGGATTCAGGTGACGTTGCTTGTACACTGCTTGTTTGCTGCGTTGCCGTTTGTTGAGTAGCGGCCTGCACACTAGACGCCGCAACATTACCGGCATTAATTGATTCAACTGACATGTTAACCTCCTGAACCTGCACTTGAAATCAAAAATCCCCCACCAACGGTGGTGAGGGATTTCAGTTGGCTGGTTATTAAATCCCTAAGCCTATTACTGTAGCAGAGACAACACTTGCTGTGGTGCGGCGTTAGCCTGAGCCAACATCGCAGTACCTGCCTGCTGCAGTACCTGTGCACGACTCAGGTTAGCGGATTCAGCCGCAAAGTCGGCATCCATGATACGTGAACGGGCAGCCGATACGTTCTCAGATACGTTAGACAGGTTGTTAACCGTAAAGTCCAGACGGTTACTAACCGCACCCAAGTCACCACGAGTTGAGTTGATTTGCTCAAGCGCTGCATCGATAGTACCAATTGCTTTTTGAGCGCCGGCTGCAGTAGATATATCAATTGCTGCAACATTAGAGCCTGAACCACTAGTGCTATTTGTAGCCTGAATACCCAATGCGGTCTCAAGAGCAGCGGACACCGTTGCATCTTTGTATTCGATTGAAATTTCAGAGCCATCTAAACTTTCTAGCTTCAGAACACTAGTACCTGATGATGCATCAAGAGAAGCAATAACACCTGTTTCAGCACTTTGCTTATTCAAATGAGCTACCACATCTGATGTTTGACCAGCTGTTGTGTTCGCATCAGCATTAACAGCATTGTCGTATCGATCAATAGATACACCATTAATAGTCATATCGCCTGCGGAGAATGTAGCAGGCACCATAACAGCTCTTCCGCTTATTGACCCGGCCGTAGTACGAGCATCAATACCTACCACATTCGCATTAGCTGCACCTGTACCGCTGTAAGTAACAGTAATATCATCAGTTCCGGCATCCGCAGTTAATGTTAACTGGGCCTGCTGCGCTGCCCCAGTCGCCATACCAGTACCTAGTGCACTTAATGCTATTCCAGCGCCAGTTTCAGCAACGGCTATTGACGCACCTGTACTACTTGCGAGTCGTAAATTACCAGAATCATCTAGACTTGCCTCAATAATACCACCTGACTTTTCATTAATCGCGGTCACGAGTTCAGTCATATTACCCGTATTACGAATTTCAAAACTAGAAGCAGAGCCATCAGCATTGACCGTACTCAAAGTAACAGCATTGGCACCCTGAATAACACCATCACCGCTAGTTGTGGCATTCATTTCAGTAACAGCACCAGCAGTCACACCGGACAAATTACTGTTAATCACATCCAGAGCACCTTTCAGTGTTGTTTCACCGCTTAGATCTCCGACACTTTGACCATTCACTTTCATCTGAAGATTGGCTGTGTCATCAAGAGTAGCTAAGCTAGCCACTAATGTTGCACCACTACCGGTAGTACCTACAATGTCCGCACCAGCACCATTACCTAATGACTTGGTATTCATCGCTCCAATTTCTAATGCAATGGTTTGATTTGCTTCAGAGCCCACCTGAAGATCAACCTTACCTAACGTGCCATCCAGAATATTTAAGCCGTTAAAAGATGTTGTTTCAGAGATACGATCCAATTCTTCTTTTAACTGCTTCACCTCAGCGTCCAAAGTAGAACGGTTACCAGAATCATATGTTCCGTTGGCAGACTGTACAGACAGTTCACGCATACGCTGCAGGATGTTAGTAGACTCATCCAATGCACCTTCAGCAGTCTGGATAAGAGAAGCACCGTCATTGGCGTTACGAATCGCCTGGTTCAGACCGTTTACCTGAGAAGTCATACGGTTGGAGATAGACAGACCTGCGGCATCATCTGCAGCGGAGTTGATACGCTTACCGCTGGTCAGACGTTCCATAGAAGTGTTCAGGTCGTTCTGTGACATTGTCAGGTTACGCTGAGCGTTAAGTGACATAATGTTTGAGTTAATTACCATAGCCATGAGACTTTCTCCTATCAACCAGAACTGACTGGCTGTTTTATGTTCTTTTCCGGTACGGTTAACGATTGCTACCGGGTATGATTTAGTTATCGACCAATGTTTTCGTTGCTTTAGTCTTTATTTTTACTTTCTTCTATGGCAGCGTTCTGCCTCGGTTACTTATACTATCGGCGCCTTTGCCTCATGCTTTAGCAATGCTTTCAGAAAACTTTTACAAAATCATCAATGGAGTTTTTTATGCTCAAAACAACAAAACAACTACTTGATTTAACTAAAGAAATACAGGGTTTTGCAGAATCCAGAGAATGGGATAAAGTAACAGAACTACAAACCGCGCGTGAAGAATTGTTACAAAAAACAGAGAGCCTACCTACTCCTCAGGATGAAAAAACATCCCGCGAGATTGAAGCTATCGTTATTGAAATACAGAAGATAGACGCACAGATAATGCCTAAAGTTATCGAGCAGATGCGTTCATTAAATAAAGACAGGAAACAGAGCAACAAAGGCAAAAAAATGACAAAGGCTTATCAGTCTACCTGATAAGCCTTCTCGGTTTAAAAGAGCTTGCGCTCTGTTGATATTTTTAAAAGCAAAACCACTCGTTAATACTTCTAATTAATATAGTTAAACAGTGACAATGAAGAGACCCGACCAAAAGTTGCCTGAGCAGCCGACAACGTTGCTTCTTCTAACTTAAATTGGCTAATTACAGAAGCTAAATCGGCATCCACCAAACTGGATAACGCGGATTCTGTAAACAGCTTAAAGTCCAGATTCGAGCTGCTCATAAACTCGAGAGAGCTTAAACGCGAACCTAAGGTAGCTACCGCTTCATTATTACGGTCGGATGCCTGCTTAAACTGATCCAGGCTTGTCGCTACTAGTTCACTTAACTCATCACGCTCTGCCTGACTACCCACTGGCTTAGCAAGGCCTTCAGCAAGGTCCATTGCCACATCAAGAATGTTTTTCTTTTCTGCAGAGACAGTTACTGTGATTGTATTAGTATCTGCAAGCTCTTTAACGTATGCCGGTGTAGATGGAACAGGCGCAACAGGCTGAGCAGGTTCTGTCAGATCAATGCTCAAACCGTATAAACTATTCGCGCCTGCTGACAAACCGCTCAATAATGTATTCCCGCCGCTATCTCTTACATCAAAAGTACCCGCTGTTGCCGGAAGAATTGGCGGAGTGTATTCAATCACTAAATCACCCAACCCTTGAGTGGCTTCTTTAAAGCTTGCTTCAGCTTCAGGGGTTAAAAAAGCATTGAGTGGCGGTTGTTGCTGCAGAGTAGCGAATGAAACACCATTGGAAGGCGTTAACCCGGTAAATGCCACATCCAAACGATCATCTACCGACTCAAACAGGTAGGTACCTGAATCGTTAGACGGCATATACAGGTCAGAGCCCACCTGTATCTGACGTTGACCATCGTCGCCTTGGTATTCATAACGGCCATTGACCAACTCGTACGGTTTTGTGCTGCCCTGGCTGCCCGCAAACAGGTATTCCCCTTGCGAATCTTGCGTATTCATCAGACCAGCAACATAGCCTGTTAACTGAGTCAGTTCATTGGAAATGGTTTTTCTGTCCTGATCAGCCAGAGTTCCGTTGGCAGCGTTAAGGGTTAGCTCACGCATTCTGTTAATCGCTATATTAATATCATCCAGAATCGTTTCTTCTAACTCCAGACGGCGCTCGGTGACATTGATATTGTCATCATATTTGGAATATTGCGCCAATTCACGCTCTAACTTGACCACCTGTGCGGCAGCGACGGGATCATCTGAAGGAGTCTGCAGTTTTTTGCCCGTTGAGATCTGATCCTGTAACTCAGACAATTTAGACTGCGAGTTCTGCATCTGATCTATCGATTTAAAATACTGCTGCTGGGTTGAAATTCTCATCACTCAGCCTCCCTATTAAATGCTGCTAAGCAAGGTATCAAATAAAGTTTGCGACGTTTTTATCAGTTGAGCGGACGCCTGGTAAGCCTGCTGAAACTGTACTAGCTTCGCGGCTTCTTCATCCAGATTAACACCAGACACACTGGACTTTGCTGTTACTGTCGAATCCAAGACGGCTTTGTTTGCTTCCATCGTGATTCTGGAAGTAGAGGTACGGGTGCCGACCCGCTCGATCAGGCTACCGTAGAGATCCTGATAAGAGCCGCCATCCAAAAGATCTTTTTGCTGTAAATCGGATAAGGCTAATGCATTTCTGTTATCCGACACACCATCTTTATTAAACGTAAAACTGAAGCGATCTCCCGCTTTGGGAAGGCCGTCGATAACAACGTCATAGCCATTTAATTCAATCGACTCACCTGCCACATAATCACTCGTCGACAAAGGCTGTGGATTAGATGGGTTGCTCATATCGTAAACGGTGTAGGTCATCACTGAACCCACAACCGCTGCGTCTGGATTATTAAATACGATATCCACTGGCGGTGTAAGCTCGGTTGAACCGTATGCCATCAAGTCATCCGCTTTCGTCACCGTCACGGCAGCTGTTGCCGAACCACTATTATCGCTATCTGGTGAAATTCGCACAGGTGATGCCAGTGCTAACTTTCTTCCATCCTGAATTTTTAGCGACAAATCGTCTGCACCCGTTCTTACCGGTTGAATCAGGAACGTATCGCCTTTAGCTAAGCGTGAGTCTGTATTCAAGGTAACCTTCATACCATCGACTTGAAAAGAGAGCGTTTTGCTATTGGCGTCGAGGTAAAACTCACCTTCCTGATCAACGGCAGCAACACCGTCTGTAATGCTCGCAAAGCTGGTAGCCGGCGCTAATGGCTGCACTTCTGATAGCTGGTTAATCCGAATCTGTTTACCATCACTGTTACGCGTGAGCGTAATACTGTTGTCACTATCAAACGTGAGTTCATAATCAGACGCCTGAAGCTTAGAAATATCTTTTATCTCAACTCCACTGGAGCCCTTAAGCAAGGTAGATTGGTTATCTGACTTGGATGAGATGCGGCTGTATTGTTGAGCTGACGCATTAACATCATTAAACAGATCACCGCCCAATTCATTATTCAGATCCATACCCGCTTGATGCAGCGTGTTCATACTCTCGGCAAAACCAATCGCCATTCTGCCCAGCTCATCACGGGCATCGTTCAACGCTTCCTCGCGATATTGCAGCAACCCGCCTACTCTTCCGCCACTCAGCTCATCGGTCACCGTCACTTTGTTACCAGAAACAATAAGCGCCAAATCATTTTGCGCACTATCAGGATCACCTTGCACCGATTGCATCGTACTAGCGGTTATGCCCACGACCAATGGCTGGCCATTTCCGATAAAAACAGAGAACTGCTCACCTTGCTCAATCACTTTAATACCCACCAGCTCGGATAACTGATTGGTGAGTTCTTCACGCTGATCTTTCAGTTCATTAGCAGGATTTCCGGATGATGTTGCCGTCCGGATATTCGTATTAAGTTCGGCTATATTGCTTGCCAGTGAATTTATCTGGCTGGCTAAATCATCCAACACACCGTTGATAGTGGTGCTTTGGCGGTTGATGTGCGCATCCAGATCATTAAATCTCTTAACCACCGCATCAGACTCCGCGACAAAAAGTTCGCGGTTAGGAATCGAGACCGGATCATCTACCACATTTTGTAGTGCACTGAAGTACTGATCCAACGCATTCGACACACTGGTGGTTTTGGTAGCGAGCAGATTATCTAACTCACCCGACATATCGGCATAGGTAGATGTTTGGTTATAAGAAGAAAGATCTGACCAAAGCTGCTGGGTAAGAAATTTATTAGTAATGCGATCAATAGAATCAACCTGCACACCGGTCTGATCCGGCAATGTAGCGAAATTAGCAACCTGACGGCTATATCCCGGCGTGTTGACGTTGGATATGTTTTGCCCCACAGTCGACAATGCCGCCTGATTAGAGCGGAGCGCTTGGTTACCTAAATTCAGCAAATTGAAACTGGACATGATCTATCTCCTGAGACTGCCGCTTTAACCGCGCCATTATCTCGTACTTATCTTTTCTATAGCGGCTAAACATCAACCTTCTTTAGGTGTGTTTAGTCCCATTGCCAGAATACGATTTTCAAAAATAGTAGTAATCTTATCTGCATAGGCAGGATCAGTCGCGTAACCGGCTGCTTGCAGCTTTTGCAGATATTGACGAGGATCGGCTGCAGATTCCAATGCCTGCTGATAACGCGGGCTGCTTTTCAAAAAGTCTGCGTAATCCCTGAAGCTCTGTTCATAGGAATCATATGAACGAAACAGTGCTTTTTCCTGCTGTGCCACACCATTACGGTATTCCAGTGTATTCACCTGCGCCCGATCTCCATCCCAGCGTTTATCGGCTTTGATATTAAAAAGGTTATTACTGCTCTCTCCTTGAGCATCACGAATCACATGCTTACCCCAGCCTGTTTCCAGCGCAGCTTGAGCCAGCAGCACTTTAGGATCGACACCCAGCTCCTCTGCTACCTCTTCGGCTAACGGTAACAATGAAGAGACGAACATTTCTGGTGAATCAAAGCGATCAGGCAGATCTGCCAGCGATTTTGTTTTACGTGAAGCAGCAGTTTTCTCCACGACTATCCTCTCAACCGTTTCACTGATAGGGGTTATAGAGGGAGGGGTTTCCGTTTTGGTGCTGCTTGCTAAGTTCTGACCCAACATGGATGAGACGGCAGCACTCGCCCCCTGATCAAAGGCTCGATTCAGTAGCCGCTCAGACTCGGAGACCGGCCGTGGTTTTTTGTCATCGTCATCATCCATACGCACATTCAGCTGATGGCTTAACTGCCGCGCTAATACATCGGCCAAACCAATACCATTACTCTGTGACATCTCCTGGGTCAGCTGGTTATCCAACATGCCTTGATAGAAGCCAACATCACCGCCACTAAATACATTATCATCACTGAAGGATGCGTTCGCTTCACGCATGCTTTTCATCAGCATACTCAAAAACATCTGCTCAAACTGCTCGGCAACCTGCTTCAGTGCTTCTGGCGTATCCGTTTTTGCCTGATGCTTGAGCTTTTGCAAGCTCCCCATATCGGCATAAAACTGAGGATTGTGATTTGGATCAGTATTAATCGCCATGATCAGATCACTATCAGTTCGGCTTTAAGCGCACCGGCCTGCTTAAGCGCTTCCAGAATGGCCATTAAATCCCCCGGAGCAGCACCCACCTGGTTTACCGCTTCAATTATCTCTTGTAATGATGTGCCCGGCGAAAACTCGAACATATGTCCAGACCCTTCATCAACCTCAATACCCGTGCGCGGCGTAATCACCGTATCACCGCCCGCTAAGGCATTCGGCTGATTCACATCCAGATTTTCTGTAATAGCGACGGTTAACCCACCGTGAGTAATAGCAACGGGCGATACACGCACATCCTGCCCAATCACAATGGTACCGGTGCGCGAATTAATAATGACTTTAGCGATCTCTTTGGCTGGCGTTATTTCCAGATTTTCAAGCACAGATACAAAAGAAACGCGTTGTGATGCATCTCTGGGGGCTCTGACACGAATCGATGTTGCATCAATTGCTGCCGCCGTATTCATGCCAAGCAGACTGTTAATCTCTTCTGACACACGCCGAGAAGTCGTAAAGTCAGGATGATTCAGGTTAAGAATCAGACTATCGCCATGAGAAAAAGCATTAGGCACAGTACGCTCAACCGTAGCACCATTAGGAATGCGTCCGACACTAGGAACATTTAATGATAAGCGCGACCCATCCCGACCATCGACTCCAAAACCTGAAACCACCAGGTTTCCCTGCGCCATAGCATAAATCTGACCATCTGCGCCTTTCAAAGGAGCCATAAGCAAACTGCCACCGCGCAAACTTTTTGAATCACCAATAGACGATACTGTCAGGTCAATCGTTTGACCGGGTTTGGAAAAAGGCGGCAACTCCGCATGTATAGCCACTGCGGCAATATTTTTCGATTTTGGGTCAACCGTTGAAGGGATAGCCACACCAAAATTGTTCAGCATGTTTCTGAATGTCTGTGATGTGAAATTCGCCTTATCGCCCGTGCCATCTAAGCCAACGACCAGGCCATAACCCACCAATTGGTTATTACGAACGCCGGCAACAGAGCTAATATCTTTGATACGCTCGGCCATTGCAGCTGATGAAAAAATTATTGTTGTTAGCAACAACGCAGCCATCTTATTAATCATGTCTTTCATCATCTTTACCTTACTTATTTGGCACATCAACTAAAAATATGACGTTAAAATGGCCACAATGGGCTTACAAAGAAACGACCCAGCCACCCCATAACATTGGTATCATGCACACCGCCCGTACCACTATAGCCGATTCTTGCATCCGCCAACTTAGTAGAAGGCACTGTATTATCAGCTGCAATATCTTGAGGTCTTACGAGGCCACTGATTTGAATATACTCATCGCCCTGATTTAACTGCATCCACTTCTCGCCTCTGACAGAGAGCACGCCGTTGGGAAGAACTTCATGAACCGTTACAGTGATATCTCCACTTAGGCTGTTGCTCATATCCGATTTACCCTCACCTTCAAATGTATTACCTGAAGAATCGATGGAAGCACTCACCGGCGCACCGAAAACGGAGAGCGCATTCCCCAAAATAGTCGGCTGCGGCAAGGATAAAGAACTACTCTTATCCGTAGAAGTCGTTGCTGTTTTAGACGACTGCGTCTTTTCGCTTAACACAATCGTGATGATGTCACCTACACGGTGCGCACGGCCATCTCCATATATATCCAGATTAGTAGCGGCACTAAATATCGCACCATCAACAGGCTTAGGTTGCTGTAATTGCTGCGGTGCTACCGGCGCATAGTAAGGTCGATCTGGCTTAACGGGTGTATTCACACAGCCGACCAGCAATACAGATGCAGCGACTAACCATGTGAAATTTTTCATAGCTCTTTTTATCATGCACTTCATCGTACTGCCCATGTCACTTACCGCCGCCGCTTTCATATGATTCGCTAATTACAACTGCTGAGATACATAAGATAGCATCTCATCTGCTGTAGAGATCACTTTAGAGTTGATCTCATAGGCACGCTGCGTGGTAATCATATTAACCAGCTCTTCAACCGAGTTAACATTTGAACCTTCCAGCATTCCTTGACGCAAAATACCTGTTCCAGCTTCGCCCGGAACGGCTACCTGTGGCGCACCACTGGCCGCTGTCTCTATAAATAAGTTCTGCCCAATTGCCTGCAAGCCTGCAGGGTTGACAAAGTCTGCTACTTCTAACTGCGTAAGCTGTACGGGTGTAGCACTGCCGGCTACAACTGCGGAGACTGTTCCATCCACCCCGACGGTAAAGGACTGGACCTCAGCAGGTAAAGTAACCGCCGGTTCAATCAAGTAGCCCTCGGTGGTAACCAATTCATTATTGCCGTTCACATGAAACTGGCCATTACGTGTATAGCCAATCTCACCATTTGGCATACTTACCTGAAAAAAACCACGTCCATTGATTGCCACATCAAACGGCTCATCTGAGACCTGCATCTCTCCGGTTTGGAAAAGCTTTTGTGTGCCGACAACCCGCACACCATTACCCAGCTGCAAGCCTGATGGTAATTGCGTACCTTCTGCCGAATCAGCTCCCGGCTGACGCTGCACCTGATAGAGCAGATCTTCAAAAACAGCCCGATCTTTTTTAAAGCCAACAGTACTGACGTTTGCCAGATTGTTAGAGATGACTTTCAGCTGTGTATCCTGAGCTGACAACCCTGTTTTAGCGACAAATAGTGCACCGTGCATTGCTATCTCCCTAACCTGCTTAACTTAACTGAAGAATTTTGGTCGCGGCTGAAGAGTTCTCTTCCGCGGTTTTCATCATTTTTATGTTCATTTCAAATTGACGCGACAAACTAATAATACTGGTGAGTTCATTGACTGCATTCACATTACTTGATTCGAGATAACCTGAACGTAATTTAAGTGCCAAATCTGCAGGCTGAGCCGCATTACCATCAACATGCATTAACCCATCAAGGCCTTTATAAATAGACTGCTCACTTAAGTTAACCATCTTGATTTGATCGACTATCGCCAATTCGGCGGCAGACTCACCTAATGGACGAATAGTGATAGTACCGTCTGATCCTATGTCAATTTTCTCTGCATCAGGAATGGCAATAGGAATTCCCCCGTTCCCCAGCACCGGCAATCCACTGCCAGTTACCAATTGATTAGCGGCATTGAGCTGCAGTTCACCGGACTGGGTGTAGGCTTCATTGCCGTCGGCACCGATAACGGCTAACCAGCCACCCCCATCGACAGCGACATCTAATGTTCTGCCCGTCTGGATAAAAGTACCCGTAGTCGTATCAGTGGCAGGACGCTCGGTCATTGCATAAACACGACTCGGCAAGCCTTCGCCAAACACTTGCATGGCGCGGGCTTGAGCCAAATCTGTTTTAAAACCGGTGGTGCTCACATTGGCCAAATTATTGGCGTGCGTTTGCTGTGCGAGCATATTTTCACGCGCCCCGCTCATCGCTACAAAAATAACTTTATCCATAACTTTTTCCGGTCTCAGTGATTGCCGTTTTTATTATCTATATAGGTATTAGCAAACAACATGCCAAAAAAAAAGAGTCGCATAAGCGACTCTTTTATTAAGCTGGAGAAAGTACAGATCAGATCTGCAAAATCGACTGAGTTACCGTGTTCAATGTTTCCAGTGTTTTTGAGTTCGCCTGGAAGTTACGCTGCGCTTCAATCAGCTTAACTAACTCGGCAGATAGATCAACGTTTGACTGCTCAAGCGCAGCAGAGCGTAACAAACCGTTAAGACCCGTGCCTGGAGGGTTAAGCAACGCGCTACCCGATGCTAATGTAGCCGACCACTCAGTATCTCCACTTGGCTGTAAACCTGCTTGGTTTTCAAATGATGCGATAGCCACTACACCAATTTTAAGCTCTTCACCATTACTGAATGCAGCCACCATTTCACCGGTTGATGCAAATGAAACACCGATCAGATCCCCTTTAGGATAACCATCCTGATCAGATGCTTTAATAATAGAATCAGAAGCGAACTGAGTTGAATCAGCAAAACTTAATGTAATGGTATTAGCCGGGTCTGCAGGATCGGCACCCTTGATAGTTAAATCAGGTACAGCGGCCCCCGTGCGGATCGAATCACCATTAATTGATGATAAAATACCATTGGTTGGGTCATACTTAATCAATATAGGACCGGGCTCTGTTGCAGTGTCTAATGGATCAGGGCTTGATTTTTTACCAAGATCTAATGCTTTTTCACCATTCAGGTAAGCGTATACTCTATAAACACCATCATAAGAGTTATCTCCCTCAATAATAAAACCTGGGTTGACCACACCTTCAGCCCCCGCTGCTGCAAAAAAGCTATTTGCTGCCGAGTCCGGGCCTTCAGAAAAACTCACAGGATTGCTCGATATTTCTGACTTACTTACTTCAGGTTTATATTCAATACGAATTGAGCCAAACGCTCCTTGGGTAGAGTCCCAGCTTACTGACTGGATTAAAGGGTTGGCGTCAATAATATCTGACTCTCTCGCGGCTATAGACTCACCAATAGATAGTGCTGGAATATTATCCGTACCTTCACCTGTTGAAATGTTAATCTCAACACCCTCAATAGTTATCAGATGTGATTCGTTTGGAGAATAGTCCGCCGCTGAAAACTCATAAAACTGACGTTGATTACTCGCTGTAAAACCAGTGCTGTTTATGTCCGTCGGAGGAAAAGGCGCAGTTCCATCAGTTACAGCAACCGCCCCATACTCTATCGAGTCTGATTTGGTTAATACTTTCAATACCCCTGAACCAGCTGTATCAGGATAGTATTCCACTGCAGAAATTCTTGAATCCGCTGCCTGCAAAGCCTCCAACGCAGTACCCGTTAAACGCCAAATTTCCTGTGTATTTCCTGCCGTACCAGCATCTGCACTGGATGTTACCAGATCAAAGTCAACGCCGTCAGTTTCTGTGGCAGCACCCGCACCTCCTGAGAGAGTCGGCAACGCAGGCAATGTAACACCCGAAACTGTCGCCGTAGTGAACCCTTGAGCAGCCACATATTGCTTAAACTCATTTTCTGGGCGCTGCTCTACAAAGTTATATTTGATAGTGTGCTCATTACCAATACTGTCATAGGTTCGAACCGTAGTACTGTAGGTATACGAACCTGCCAGGTCTTTATCATAATTTGGTAATAAAGTAGTAGCATCTTCGCGTGCGTCGATATTGAAAGCCAGATCCATGGTCTCCGTACCTTTAGGAGGGTACTCCTTTTGAGTAACCGCTAAATCGTTAATTGGTAACCGGTTTTCTTTATCGTCTAACTCATAGCCCTGCAACCGCTTACCGTCTTTCGAAACCACATAGCCTTCTTTATCCAGCTCAAAAGCACCGGCACGTGTATAGGTAATACCACCTTGCTTATCATCTAATTGAAAGAAGCCAGATCCATTTATCGCAAGGTCTAAGTTATTATTGGTAAACTCTAATGTACCGGAGCTAAAGTCCTGTGCGATATCTGTGACCGTCACACCCGAACCAGGTGTATTACTTGAACCAGCCCCAACGACTGACGCTGTATAGATATCACCAAATTCTGCACGTGATGATTTGTAACCAACCGTACTTGAGTTTGCAATGTTATTACCTGCCACATCAAGCATAGTAGATGATGCTTTTAATCCCGTAACCGCGATATTAAAACCCGCCATGACTGTATCCTCTCATTAACCTATTTGCTTGATGTCACTAATATTCACTGCACCAGCACCGGTATTTACTTTCATACCAATACCGTTTTGTCCCAGGGTGACACTGTCTACCCGATGACCTATATAGCTCTCTGTCGTTGTATAAGTGCCATCTGAATCTGTTGCCTCAACAACAACGCGATACTCACTTTGCTGCTCACGATCACCCACCTGCCAGCTAAAGTTATGATCACCCGTCGTCTTAGAGCCCATAGACCAACGATCCACCACTCCCCCTGTTGCATCATAAATAGACACACGCACATCCGAAGCACTCTCAGGAAGGGTTAATACACCTTCAATTACACCTTGAGCACTGAGTACAGCCTTATCTGTTTTCACAAATGCTGTTTGCCCAACCATAGAGGAAGCCTGTAAAGCCGCCTGGCTGGTTAATAAGGCACTACTCATATCCGTCATGGTCGTATTAAGATTATTAATACTCTCAACCGTACTCATATTGGAGATCTGCTGCATAAAATCAGCAGTATCCGCAGGGCTAGTAGGATCCTGATTTTTCAACTGCGCTATCATCAACTTCATAAACATATCGCTGTCTTGCTGAGACTGCGTTTTACTGCCAGAAGTCGCTTGATTAGCCTGGTTTATCTGTTCATAAACCGACGTTGCACTATTTACACCGCTGATATCTGCCATATCGCGACCTCAACTCTTTCATATTTATTAATTACTGCCCCAGCGTAAGTGCACGCTGAACCATCTGTTTTGCTGTATTCATGATTTCCGCATTGATTTGAAAAGATCGTGAAGCGGAAATCATGTCCGCCATCTCTTCAACCACATTAACGTTTGGATAATGTACATAACCTTTTTCATCCGCTAACGGATGGCTGGGGTTATATTCTGTACGCAATGGAGCCTGGCTCTCGACAATACCTTTAACCTGCACACCCTGCCCCGGCAACAAACCAGAATCCATATTGGTTACTTGCTCTAAAGATGGCTCCTGCAGTGCAAAAACCGGTTTACGAGCACGATAGGTTTCATTAACACTGGAGCTCACACTATCGGCATTGGCCATATTACTGGCGGTTGTGTTCAGCCTTGTTGTCTGAGCACTCATTGCAGAACCCGCTATATGAAATATATTTGCCAATGACATACTTATTCACCCTTAATCGCGCTGGTTAAACCTTTAAATTTACGGTTCAGGAAATCAAAGGAAGCCTGATAACCTAAAGCGTTTTCTGTATAGCGAGCCATCTCTTCCTGAACATCAACGGTATTACCGTCAACTGCTGGCTGCATCGGCGTGCGAAACAACAACTCTGCAGCGAAATCAGGATGAATGACGGTATCTTTGTGTGTAGCATGAGTATTAAGCATTTTCAGAGGCGCCTGGTTCTGCTGAACCCCTTTTACGCCCTGCACATCTTGCAGCACACTTTTAAAATCAATATCACGTGCCTGAAAATTCGGTGTATCCGCATTGGCGATATTATTAGCGATAACTTCTGCACGCTTAGAGCGCAGTGCAACTGCGTCATCGTGAATCCCTAATGCTTTATCAAAACTGATCGCCATACGTCACCTCAATACTGTGTACATAGAACACAGCAATGTTTGTGCCAAACACTAAGAAGCGCCATATAGCTGGAGATAGCAATAATATGAAGGATTTCAAGGATATTTAAGAACAGAAAAGCGGCAACCAAGTGCCGCTTTGTCTTGCCGCTATTTATACTTATTTTGAGACTAAATAGCTTGGTAGATGATGCCTGGACGGCAATGAATCATTTTGTAGCAATCAGACAATCCCGACAGTGACTCGGAGGCACCCAACAGCAGGTAGCCGCCAGGATTCAGCTGCTTATGCATTTTACGTAATATTGCAGTTTTCACTTCCGAAGAAAAATAGATCATTACATTTCGACAAAAAATAATATCAAATTGCCCTAAGCCAGAATATTGACCCAGTAGATTAATACTCTGAAAACGCACTCTGGATTTAATATCTGCGTTAATTGTCCAGGAGCCGTTTACATTTGCTTTGAAGTATCTTTGCAATCGGTCTTTTTCCAAACCTCGCCCTAGTGCCAGCATTTCATACTCACCAGAGCGGGCTTGTTGTAAAACACTTGACGAAATATCTGTCGCAATAATCTCCTCACCCGACAAAAAAGAGCCAGGGTTTGCGCGCTTATATTCGTCAATAATCATACTCATTGAATAGGGCTCCTGCCCTGTGGAACAAGCGGCAGACCAGATGCGTAACTGTTGACGACTCTGTTTAGCTTTTATTTCAGGCAAAAGCTTATGTTTGAGAATGTCGTAGGGATGTACATCTCGAAACCAAAGCGTTTCGTTAGTCGTCATCGCGTCGATAACTTTATCTTTGAGCTGAGTGCTTCCCGGCCTTTCGAGTTGCCTGACAAGAGAAATCAGATTATCAAGCGAACTCTCCTGCATGATTTTACCTAGCCTACTCTGCACCAGGTATTGTTTATGCGGAGCCAAAAGTATCCCACAGTTTTTTTCCAAAAACTGACTAAAGACAGCAAACTCATTCGGCGTTATTTTGAAGGCGTCTACACGCTCAGTCATCGCTATGATTCCATTCTAAGGCCGTTGCTCAATTTTTTTTATCCGCTCAATAACAACACTCGCTAAATCATCAGGGTTGAACTTAGCCAAAAATCCATCAGCTCCCACTTTTTTAACCATGGAAACATTAAATCCCCCACTCAACGAGGAGTGTAGAACAATATGCATTTTATCCATCCGCGGATCTTCTCTGACCATCGCCGCCAGTGTATAACCATCCATTTCCGGCATTTCAATATCAGAAATCATCATGAGGAATAATTCGGTTACATCATTCCCTTTATCCGCCATATTATTCAGTAGATCCCAAGCGATTTTACCATTATTACATGTGGTGACTTTAACCCCTAAATCCTCCAGGCTTCGCTGCATCTGATTCCGCGCTACGCTCGAATCATCCACACATAGAATATGATGCTCTTTCGCTTTGCTCTTCATCTCCTGCGTAGCCAACTCCTCACTGACCTTTGTATGCATTGGATAGAGATCAGCCAATATCTGTTCCACATCCAGGATTTCAATGAGTTTGTCTTCATACTCAAACACCGCAGTCAGATAATTCTCTACGCCAATCTCTGCCGGCGGCGCCATAATCTGATCCCAGTGAGTGTTCAGAATCCGATCTACCTTTCTCACCAGAAAGGCCAACGTTCGCGTATTATATTCCGCAACAATCAAAAAACACTGTTGATGCTCATTCTTGGGTATGCCTGAGCGTCCAACAGCTTCAGAGAGATCCAAAACGGGAATCGTTTCCCCGCGAATATGCGCCATTCCCTTAACAGATGTGGTTTGCCGAGGAACTTCCGTTAACTTTGGGCACTGCAGCACTTCTCGTACTTTAAATACATTAATGCCGTATACCTGATCGGTTTCAAGCGCAAACAATAAAAGCTCTAAACGGTTCTGCCCTACCATCTGGGTACGTAGGTTTACAGTATCTAGAATACCTGACATGATCTATACCAAATCCAATGTCACTACAGCAGTGACTCCACGACAACTATCCTGTACGAATTCAGGGGTCACCGTGAGTTATTTTCGAATAATGCCCGTTATCGGCACGCTCATTATTTTATTAAGTTCTTATCTACTACCGGCGCAATGCATAGCCAACTCTTTACAAACCACTCTGGAAGCACGACTCATCACGCATTTCACTGCAAGAAATCCTGAATCCACTATTAATATAGTCGTAAACCCAATTAATGATCAGATAAATCAAAAAAAATGTTACGATTTTTCTATTCCGCTCCCTTCTGAACTACCTTCCGGAGGGCGTTTATCCATTAGAGTCAGCTGTTCTGCTCCTGAAGCATGGAGCATTTATGTTACCGCTCGCGTTAATATTTTCTCTATGGTTGCTACCGCTAAGCGTCCTGTCCTCAAAGGATCGCCTATCAGCGCCAAAGATCTCCACTTTACACGACAAAATATTAGTACATTAAATCAAAGTTATTTCACCAAACCAGAACAACTCCTCACATTGATAGCACGCCGGCACATACCCACAGGCACACTCTTTACCCCGAATGTTCTGATTATCCCTGAATTAATCAAACGCAATGACAGCGTCATTATTGAAGCAACAATAGGCTCCTTATCCGTCAGAACACAAGGCACTGCACTGGAAAGTGGAAGGTATGGGGAGCAGATCAGAGTTATCAATAATAAATCCCAGAAAGAGATCCGTGCCTATATCAAAAGCCGAGGAGTCGTTTCTGTCTTGCGGTAGCAATTAGGCAGAGGGCTGTTTATAATTACAGCCATATCTATATAAAAAATTATTTTCACATTACCCCTAAAGTTTTGCTCATCAGCGCCGCTAATTAACCTATACATAGATTTTGAGGGTAGAAAAATGGCTATTGATCTTAACAGTTCCTTTTCGCAGCAAGCGATGAGTGCTCGTGAAAAGGTCAGCACCCAACGCACTAATGGGGGTGCTGCACCAACAAGTAACGCCCCTGCCAAGTCGATTCAGAAAGACACAGTCGAGCTAAGCGACACCGTCAAGGTGATGCAAGCAGCTGATGCGAAAATCGCCAACACACCTGACATTAACAGTGAACGTGTTGCCAGTTTAAAAGCAGCAATTGATAGTGGGAATTACAAAGTCGATGCGGAACGTGTCGCTGCGAAGATGATTGACTTCGATTCCATGCTGGATTAATTCCAGATGACAGATCTTTCCTCTACTCTCACTGCTATCGATGCCCTTGCCTATGAGGGCATTACTATTTTAAGCGGATTAAAAAAGCTGCTGGATCAAGAATTAGACGCGCTAACGTCACGAGACATTGATTTAATCCGCTCTATCAATCTGGATAAACAGCAGCTTCTCAGTCAGTTTGATCTAAACAATCACTCCAGAGCGGAACTCCTGACTAAAAACAATCTACCCGTATCTAAAGACGGCCTGGATAGTGTGATAGCTCAATCCCAGAATAAAGCACTGACCACCCAGTTTAAAAACCACTGGCGTGACCTTGAAATAATGCTCAAAGACACCATGGATGCTAATCAGCGTAATGAGCAGGTGCTAATGCGCAACAGCCAAAATCTTGATAAATTACTCTCCGTTTTACGCGGGCAAAAGCCCAGCAACTCCTTATATACAGCCAAAGGCGCAAAAGGCAACTACACTGGCCAATCCCATATCGGCAAAGCCTGATCCAACTTACGGGGGTCCTCAGCCATAACTCCCTCGAACAACACCTGTGCCGGAAAGCATACCTGGCTTATGTATATCAGGTTGTGAGTTACTTAATAAAAACCGATAAAAAATGATGATTACTTTTCAGCTTAATAAAAAACCCTTAATATACGGCATCTTAAACGTGACGTTTTTATCTCGCGACATTTTACTCTTTTTGTCTCAGTAGCTCAGCTGGATAGAGCAGCCCCCTCCTAAGGGGCAGGTCGCAGGTTCGAATCCTGCCTGGGACACCATACTACCTTCCTATCAGTACCCGCGACTACCTTTACCCCTTGTAAGTATGTAAGATGAGGTCTTAGGCTTTCGTGTGGAGTGGATAGAGCAACAACTAGCCCACGCCAACGGGCTAGCTAGAACCGCACTAAGCACTTAACGCAACGCACTAACATGATGCAAAGGTGGTCTCATTATCTGGATCAGTTCAAAGCACAAGCATTAACCGGGAACGTGATAACTGCTAATTTCGGAAAAGTATCAACCCTAGCGGCCACAATGTTTCATAAAGATAAAGAGGCGCTTTTTCTTCGAGTATTATGAAATTCAAAATGATGGGTTCTGGGATAGAACGATCTTCAGCTCCTGACACAAAAATAGACTATCGGAATGTCGATCTTCAATATAGCAAACTAGTAGGTCAGGCTATTGATGACTATACGGATACCGATCTTGACTTTTATTCTCAGCCTGACGCTGTACCGGTGCGATTTGAGCACACTAAAAAGCAGGAGAAGATTGTCTGAGGTGGCAGTTTTTCGTCTCTGAGCGCTGTGATAATAAAATTGACCGATATCAATCCGATACTGGCGGCAAAACTACGCACACGACAAACCACTGACCTCTTGCTGCTCAAGCAAATTTTTCCATTGTTGCTGATTGCGTCGCTGAGTCATGCGCTACTCCTTATATTAAACAAGTAGATTGTTTACCGGGGAATACATTTTAAAATCAGGGTGAGGCTGGTTCGGCGCTTACGCAACATAAAGGCATCACGCTTATTAGGCATAACCCGACCGCAACTAGCCTATCGACTCAAGAAGCTGGAAAGCTAACAGATTGGTCGTAGTTCATTGATTTGATTGAACTACGACATTCGTTCAGAAAGAGCAACCCAGTCCAAGGTACCCCGATCTATTTTAACAAGGCCCCTAAACTGCCTTCAGGTAACTTATCCAGAGAGATACCACTACACTCTTTCAATAAAGTTAGTTTCTGCATTTCCAGAGCGTTTAATTTCATCCGTTCAGCTAAACGCAAATAGCGAGTCACCATTTTTAAACGTTCTTCTCGTCGCGAGGTCTCTTGTTTGGCTGACTCTAAGAATAGCTGGGCAAGATTTAATAAAGCGCGAGTATTTTTAGGGTCATTCTCAATCGCTAAGCCAAAATATCGGATCGCTTGAGGTATTTTGTCTGCAAGGTAATGCTTAACCCCCAACCGATTTACTCTGACGCTCATTTCCGGATCATGAGCACTTACCTTAGATTTTTGAGAAACTGTGTCAGGCTGTTTCTCCAGAATAGGTAATCGATCGCCTGTAATATCCAGAAGCTCTCGCTCTAAGTCAAGAGACTGGGGCAGCTGTTCAGCAAATTTAGCGGCTGCTCCCATATAACGGCTTGCCTCATCCAGATCGCCAAGATCTTTACTCATCTGACTCTGCAACAAAGCTGATTTCACCTTTAGAACAGGGTCTTTAGGGTATCTATAGTTCGCCGTATTGAGTAACTCATCAAATTGATTACGTAAACTTATTTTTTCACTCTCAGGAAGCTCTGCCATTATCAAACGTTTAATATTAGCGAGACGCAGAAAAGGCTCAGGGGAGCGATGGCAACTATTGCGTCCTAATGAGATTGACTTACGATAAGCCGATTCCGCAAGCTGAAGCGTTTTTGTGTAAACCGCTACTCTCCCAAGCTCCATCTGCCTCAGCAAACTGAGCGGAGAAAGTTGAGTTGCATTGCATAAGGTATTTTGGACTGGTTGAAGATCTCCTTCGTGCTCCAAAACTTTTGCCAATAAATCATATACGGGTAAAAATAACGGGAATTTTTTTTGTAGTTTTATAAGCAGCGCTTTTGCATCTTCGTATCGATCCTGGCCCACGTAAGCTTCGGCCAGGCATAAACCGCTTTCCTTTTCACTCTGTTGGTTTGAGTGCTGTTTAAAAAAATGCTCCGCCTCTTTAAAGCGATTCATTTGAAGCAACAAACGACCCTTTATAAGCTGAACATAATCATAATCACTACCAGATAACTCAACCTGGTCACATAATTTAACAGCTAAATCGAGCTGCCCACGTGCTACGGCAGCATTCACATCACGCAAAGCATCTTTGCGGAACATCAAAAAATCTAACCGATGCTTGAGCTCTTCCATTGAGAATGGTTTAGTTAGTAATGCATCAGGCTGGCTATCGATGGCATGTAATATAACCTCCTGGGATGCATCACTTGTCATAAAGATCCAACAGGCGCCCGGCTTGATATAGCCTAAATAACGAGACTCTTCCAGCAACTGCATACCGGTAAGCGGGTCACTACTGTTATGCCCAAGCAAAATAATATCGAAAGACCCCTCTTTGATAAGCTCCAAGACCTGGCCATTAATTGTAATAGCCTGAATATTAGATATACCAAGTTGCCTCAACATATAAACAATAGTCGATCGCATGTTACCGCTGCTTTCGATCAACAGTACACGCTTGGTGGAGTAATCTATTTTCGGCAGGTGCACGAAACCGGTGATCCTTCTGCAACAATAACGATTATATTCGCACTAGTATAAGAGCCATTCGTGGCTGGGGGAAGAAGTCACGTACTAAGACAAAAAAAAACACCTACGAGGGTGAACACGCGGTGCTTAATACAGTTCTATGCTGTGATTCATATCTTATCCGCTGATACTCTGACTACACATGATTTAAATCAAAAAAATAACTCTTTTGAGTATTTTTAGACCTTCGGCTAAGCAGTCCACACTTCTGTTTTCCAGTACACTGATAGAAAAAGAATCAGAGTTGAAGGGAATATGACGACTACTTTTATTACCCATGACGATTGCGGTCTACATAATATGGGCCCGGAGCATCCGGAAAGCCCGATTAGGTTACTTGCTATACGCAAAGTCCTTGAAAGAACAGGATTAATCCAACAGTTACACACAATGCAGTCAATCCACGTGACGCCTGAACAAGTGGCTATGGCGCATGCTGCACTTCATCAAAAACGCTTGGAAATGAAGCTACCTGAAGAAGGCATTGTTTATACTGATGAAGATACCGCTTTATGCCCAGATTCATTACACGCTGCCAGTCTTGCTGCAGGCTCTACTATCTTGGCGACTAATCGCGTGCTTGCAGGGGAAACAGACAATGCGTTCTGTGCGGTAAGGCCACCAGGGCATCATGCAGAACATAATACCCCCATGGGTTTCTGTTTCTTTAATAACGTTGCTATTGGCGCAATGCAGGCTTTACAACATCCACAAGTAAACCGGGTTGCCGTCGTGGATTTTGATGTACATCACTGCAACGGAACCGTTGATATCTTTAAAGACAAACCCGAAGTATTAGTATGCTCAACCTTCCAGCACCCTTATTACCCTGAACGCTATTGTGATATCAAACGACCCAACATCGTTAATTGCCCGATGCCTGCCCACAGCGATAGCGCATTCTTCAGAAACATTGTTGAAAAACAATGGTTACCCGCATTACAAAACCATAAGCCGGATATGATTTTTATTTCAGCGGGCTTTGATGCTCACCATGAAGACCCTATGGCTGATATTAACCTAAATGAGGATGATTACCGCTGGGTTACAAAGCTGCTAATGGATGTTGCCCGTGTCTACTCTAAAGGCCGGTTAGTATCCGTACTTGAAGGTGGATATAACCCTGTTGCCCTTGCTTTCAGTGTAGAGGCTCATGTAGAAACACTCGCAGGGTATTAAATACTTATCTCCAACAAAAAAGGCTGCTCAATGAGCAGCCTTTTTATTTACAGCACATTCAATCAGATCAGCCAACGAACTTGATCATCACACCGGCGGCAACCGCAGACCCGATAACACCCGCAACGTTTGGTCCCATCGCATGCATCAACAAGAAGTTCTGAGAGTTGGCCTCAAGACCTAGCTTATTCGATACACGTGCAGCCATAGGTACTGCTGACACACCCGCTGATCCGATCAGTGGGTTAATTGAATTACCTCCGGCCAGTTTATTCATAAACTTAGCCATTAGTACACCCATTGCAGTACCAATACCAAAGGCAATAATACCAAGCACCAGAATACCTAATGTCTGTATATCGAGAAACTTATCTGCAGATAATTTAGAACCAACAGAAAGACCCAAGAATATTGTGACGATATTAATCAGCGCATTTTGAGCAGTATCACTGAGACGATCAACAACACCACACTCACGCATCAAGTTACCAAAACAGAACATCCCCAACAACGGCGCTGCATCTGGCAACAACATAGCAACCAGTATCAACAAAGACAATGGGAAGAAAATCTTCTCTAACTTAGAGATATGGCGTAATTGAACCATTTTGATTTTACGTTCAGCTTCCGTTGTCAATGCACGCATAATCGGCGGTTGAATCAATGGAACCAACGCCATATATGAGTAAGCAGCAACGGCAATAGCACCTAATAACTGCGGAGCAAGTAAACTCGCCACGTAGATAGCCGTTGGACCATCTGCACCACCAATAATGCCGATCGCAGCAGCATCTTGAATACTAAAGTCCATCAGCCCTAAGCTAGTCAAAGTAACGGCACCCAAGACTGTAGCAAAAATACCGAACTGAGCAGCAGCCCCTAAAAACAAGGTTTTAGGGTTAGCCAATAATGGTCCGAAGTCCGTCATCGCGCCCACGCCCATGAAAATAATCAAAGGCGCAGCGCCCGATGCAATTGCAACGTTATAGAAATTGTACAACATTCCATTATTGAAATTATTGTCATTCGCTAACAAGGTTGCAGCAGCATGAGTACTTGCATTAGACGTATGATATGCATGCAAAATGTCATGCGGATCAAGACCAGAAACACCTAACAAAGATGCCAAGGCTGCCATTAATTCCGGCTTAGCAAAGTGAACAGCATTTTCAACTGCCGAAAACGCCAGACCTGCTTCAGGAATGTTTGCAAGAATGCCGCCAAAGCCGATTGGAACAAGCAGCAATGGTTCAAAGTTTTTACGAATCGCCAAGTACAGCAGTAATAAACCAACAATGATCATTACTAACTGTCCACCAGAAATATTATATATTCCTGAAGCGAGCCATAAGTCTAGAAGCTTATCCATTTCGCTAGACCCCTTACGCCAGAGTAATCAGCGTATCACCCACCTGGACTGCATCGCCGTCTTTCACGTCAACAGAAACAACAGTACCTGCTCTTGATGCACGAACCTCAGTTTCCATTTTCATGGCTTCAAGGATTACAATCACATCACCTTCCTGAAGAGCCTGACCTGGTGTCACCTGAACTTTCCAGATGTTACCCGCCAACGGTGCAGGCACTTCTTCACCTGACGCAGGTGCCGCCGCCGGAGCCGCTGCTGCCGGAGCCGCTGCTGGAGCGATGGAAGAAACATCTCCACCTTCAGTAACCTGAACAACATAGTTCTGACCATTGACAGTAATTGTGTAAACTTGAGGTCCAGTATTTTTAGGCGCAGCCATAGCTTTAGCATCCTCTAATGTAGGGGCAGGTTCAAACGCGTCAGGGTTGCCGCGATTTTCCAGAAATTTCAAACCAATCTGAGGGAATAACGCGTACGTTAGTACATCATCAATCTCATTTTCAGCTTTAGCCAGAGTCAGACCCTTCTCTGAAGCTAGTGCACGAAGTTCAGAAGTCAGTTTTTCAACTTCAGATTCCAGCATATCCGCAGGGCGGCATGTCAGTGGCTCTGCACCATCCAATACGCGGGCTTGCAGTTCAGCATTATAAGGAGCAGGCGCAGCACCATATTCTCCTTTAAGGATGCCTTGGACTTCTTTTGAGATACTTTTATAACGTTCGCCCACCAGAACATTAATAACCGCCTGCGTACCCACAATCTGGGACGTAGGTGTTACCAGCGGGATATAACCAAGATCTTTACGAATACGTGGAATCTCAGCAAGTACTTCATCAAATTTATCTGAAGCACCCTGCTCTTTCAGCTGACCTTCCATATTTGTCAACATTCCACCCGGAACCTGAGCAATCAAAATACGAGAGTCTGTTCCACGCAGAGAGCCTTCGAATTTGGCATATTTCTTACGGACTTCACGGAAGTATGCAGCGATATCTTCAAGCGCTTCAAGGTCAAGACCCGTATCACGATCTGTACCAGCCAGTGCAGCTACTACAGACTCAGTTGCGCTATGGCCGTATGTCATGGACATCGAGGAGATAGCGGTATCGACACGATCGATACCCGCTTCAACGGCTTTCAGAATTGTCATATCAGACAAACCTGACGTTGCATGTGCATGCAGCTGAACTTCAAGATCGGTTTGTGCTTTAAGACGAGAGACAAGATCAAAAGCAGCATAAGGTGTCAAAATACCCGACATATCCTTAATAGCAATAGAGTCTGCACCCATATCTTCTAATGTTTTAGCGTACTCAACCCACATATCAGTAGTGTGTACAGGGCTAGTGGTAAATGAAATAGTTCCCTGAGCATGCTTACCGGTTGCTTTAACTGCTTTAATTGCAGTTTCAAGGTTGCGAGGGTCATTCATTGCATCAAAGATACGGAAAACATCCACACCATTAATAGCAGCGCGCTCTACAAACTTATTTACAACGTCATCTGCATAATGGCGATAACCGAGTAGGTTCTGACCACGCAGTAGCATCTGTTGGCGGGTATTAGGCATAGCCGCTTTTAATTCACGAATACGATCCCATGGATCTTCTCCGATAAAACGAATACAAGAGTCAAAAGTTGCACCGCCCCAGCTTTCCAGGGACCAGTATCCAATTTTGTCGAGTTTCTCAGCAATGGGTAACATATCGTCGATACGCATACGCGTAGCGAAGAGCGACTGATGAGCATCACGTAGAACTACGTCAGTAATACCTAGCGGTTTCTTAGCATCGGACATGGGTAAAAGGCCTTCTGTCGATAAATGTGCACGAATTTTATAGTTGCGTATCGTTTCTTATGAACGATATTTATGTACAGCAGCCGAAATCACTGCGACTAGCTCATCATTTCCTTGCTGCACAGCAACAGGCGATACAGGTCTAGACTTAGCGGCTTTTGGCTGCGGTGCTGGCTCAAATTTAACTACCAGCTTTGACATGTAAGTTGTTACTACAACCAACAACGTCAGGAACGTAAACACAAAGCCCATACCAAAGACCATCAGCGTCAGGCCTTCTGATAACAGATTATCCATCTGTGGCTGCTCCTAATATTGAGTAAGAAAAGTATGTATAAACCCCTAATTTGCACAAGTCTCATCTTAAAATCGAATAAACTGCGAAATAGAGCAAATTTATAACAGGAGTAATTAAACCTGAAAAGGCTACTTGTAGCAACTTTACCTGACTACTTTAGATTAAGTTGCTTAAAAACACACCAGAATTGTCGACAATAATATAAACTAACAAAATCAATAAGATAACAGACAACAACAAGCAAGCAAGTACATCAATTAGACTAACGGACGAAATATTTTTACCTGATTAAAGCCTTTTTCCTGCAAATTTTGTGCATGTAGACGACTCATCACACCCTTGTCACAATACAGCAGATACTCTTTATCTTCAGCCCATGTGACGGCCGCCGCTTCTAGCTCATAGAAAGGAACTAAAATAATTTCACACCCCGGCATGTTTAATGGCTTACGCTCCTGTTCACTCGGTGCGCGCACATCAACAATTACCTGATTCTCGGAAACTTTACTTAACGCTTCAATATCGCTTTGAATATCCAGATTCTCAATAATCTCATCAATCTGCATTTTTTGCGCATGCGCAACAGCCTGATGGAGAATATCCATATCCAGACACGCTTCCTCTTCAATCACTCTGTTTAGCTTTGCCTGCGTTGTCGGTCTGTCAGAAATAACGCCACAATATTCCGGAATCGTTTTAACAATATCAAAACAACCCAGCATTTTTGTTTTGTCGACAATCTCTTGCTTATCCATTGTAATCAACGGACGGATGACCAGTTTTTTTGTTGCCTGGTCTATCACCGTAAGATTTGGAATTGTCTGACTAGAGACCTGCGCAATACTTTCACCCGTAACAATCGCGTCGATTTTCATGAAGTCAGCCACCTCCTCGGCAGCCCGCATCATCTGCCTCTTAAGCACAACGCCCATGTGTGAATGATGAACATTTTGCAATATATCACCCACCACCTCATCAAAAGGCACAGAGATAAAGCGCACTCTCGCTGAAGACCCATATTGTTGCCACAGATGCAAAGCCACTTGCTTCACACCAATTTCATGCGCCTTTCCGCCGAGATTAAAAAACAGAAAGTGTGTTTTTGAACCACGCCTCATGGTCATGTATGAAGCGACGACAGAATCAAAGCCGCCAGAAATCAGAGACAATACTGATTCCTGAGAGCCCAGAGGATAGCCGCCCAGCCCCTGTATTTGCTTCTCGACGATATAGAGACTTGAATCGCGAATCTCCATATCAACATAGACATCCGGCGTATGAACATTCACTCCAGCTGATTCAGAGTGCTGCAACAAGCCGCCACCCACATACCTTTCCAAGTCAACAGAAGTAAAATCATGCTTACCATGACGCTTTACCCGCACCTTGAAAGTTTTATCCTTGATACGATCAACATAGAGAGGCAATGTTTTTTCAAAAACATCCTGAAAGTCACGCAACGGGTACTCAGCTACCTGTATAAAAAACTGCACACCCGGGGTTCGTTGCATAGCACTACAAACAGCTTCATATGACGCCAACGACTCTTGCGGCAATACAACTTCGATCTTATCCCAAAAACCACTCACAGTAATCTTGTCTGAAATGCGCTTCAGCTGTATCTGTAAGTTATTTTGTAATCTTTGAATAAAACGACGCCGCACCGGACGACTCTTGATAGTAATTTCCGGAAACAGTTTGACAATGAATTTCATAGCAAAGAACTTTTATCTGAGTTGAGTATCTTAATGGGGGACTAACACTTAGTAATACTACTGAAGGGAAAGTGGTGCGCCCGGCACGATTCGAACGTGCGACCGCCTGGTTCGTAGCCAAGTACTCTATCCAGCTGAGCTACGGGCGCGCTAACACTTTATGGTACAACTCACGATTTCCTTTTTTTAGTGGTGCGCCCGGCACGATTCGAACGTGCGACCGCCTGGTTCGTAGCCAAGTACTCTATCCAGCTGAGCTACGGGCGCGCTAACACTAAAAAGGTAAATCTTTACAACATCGATTTTAAAGTCTAATGATTTTAAAATCGTTTTACATCTCACATTGTTGACTGGTGCGCCCGGCACGATTCGAACGTGCGACCGCCTGGTTCGTAGCCAAGTACTCTATCCAGCTGAGCTACGGGCGCAAATGGCGGTGAGAGAGGGATTCGAACCCTCGATAGAGTTTCCCCTATACGCCCTTAGCAGGGGCGCGCCTTCAGCCACTCGGCCATCTCACCTTGTCAACGGCGCGTACTATACAAGACTGATTTTAAAAAGAAAAGGAATAATTCCAAAAAAATCAGTCTTGCGCTGCCGGTTCATCTTTTTCACGCTGAATCCGGTCATAAATTTCTTCACGATGGACAGCAACATCTTTAGGTGCATTAACACCAATACGCACTTGATTACCCTTTACACCCAATACCGTCACAGTGACTTCATCACCAACCATCAAAGTTTCACCTACACGGCGAGTTAAAATTAACATATTCAGATCTCCCAATCGTCCTTTAGATAAAACCAGCCATTTCAGTCAACATAAGCGCCCTGAGGACCATAAAGACCTGGCTGACTCTATGAGCTCATACTATAGACTAATTAGACGGCGTCGTCATTCACTGACAGTATCCGCTTTGTCTAATTCAAACGCCGAATGTAAACCACGCACAGCCAGCTCCAGATATTTCTCAGCGATGACTACAGAAACTTTGATTTCTGACGTCGAGATCATCTGGATATTAATATTTTCACTGGCTAATGAATCGAACATCTTGCTGGCCACACCCGCATGCGAGCGCATACCAACCCCTACAATCGATACCTTAGCAATCTTACTGTTTCCAACCACTTCCCTCGCAGAAAGCTCGACAGCCACCTCGCGCAGTATCTCTTCAGCACGAGCATAATCATTACGATGCACTGTAAAAGTAAAATCTGTAGTCTGATCAGCTGCAACATTCTGCACAATCATATCAACTTCGATATTTGCGCGGCTGATTGGACCCAGAATTTTTGAAGCGACTCCTGGAATATCCGGAACACCTAACACGGTCAACTTGGCTTCATCTCGGTTAAAAGCGATGCCCGAAATAACTGGCTTTTCCACTGTATCTTCTTCCTCTATCGTAATCAGCGTTCCCGGGCCATCTTCAAAACTAGATAACACACGCAAAGGCACTTTGTACTTACCGGCAAACTCGACCGAACGAATCTGCAATATTTTCGACCCCAAACTGGCCATTTCCAACATCTCTTCAAAGGTGATTTTTTCAAGACGCTGCGCGCCCTCAACCACCCTGGGATCCGTTGTATAGACACCGTCTACGTCAGTATAGATCTGACACTCATCAGCCTTCAACGCCGCAGCCAATGCCACACCCGTCGTATCAGAACCACCACGACCCAAGGTTGTGATGTTACCCTCAGCATCAGCACCCTGAAAGCCTGCCACAACAACAATACGGCCCGCAGAAAGGTCAGCCTGTATACGTTCGACATCAATATCTTGAATACGTGCTTTAGTGTGGGCACTATCAGTCAGAATACGAACCTGACTTCCCGTATAGGAGCGCGCGGGAATTCCTCTTTTTTCCAGCGCCATACACAGCAACGCAATAGTTACCTGCTCCCCCGTTGATAAGAGCACATCCATTTCACGTGAATTTGGCTCCACCTGAATGTCTTTTGCCAAAGCAATCAACCGGTTTGTCTCACCGCTCATTGCTGAGACAGCTACGACCAAATCATGTCCTTGCTCACGAAATTGTTGCAACTTGTCCGCAACTGCTTCAATTCGTTCAACCGAACCAACCGAAGTCCCACCATATTTCTGTACAAATAGAGCCATTGTCTATAAGCCTCCATCAGCTATCTTAGTAGCCCTATATAATTAGTAGCCCTATATATTTGCGATCAACACTTTAACGCTTTCAAGCACAGCAGGTAATGCAGCACAATCCACACCACCGCCCTGCGCGAAATCGGGGCGACCACCACCTTTTCCACCCAGCTTAGCTGTCAAGTCACGCACCAAATCACCCGCCTTAATCTGACCGGTCAGATCCTTAGTGACACCTGCCGCCAAACTGATTTTTCCTTCATTTTCTGTGGCCAACACAACAACAGCTGACCCCAACTTGTTTTTCAACTGATCAACGGTGTCACGCAAAGCCTTCGGATCAGCATCCTGCAAATTCTCAACCAACAACTTGATACCGTTAATTTCAATAGCTTTTTCAGCAAGGTCGCCACTTTTAGCCGACGTTAGCATCATCGCCATCCGCTCCAGCTCTTTTTCCAGCTGACGATTACGCTCAGACAAGGCTCGCACTTTATCAACAACGCTATCACGCGAACCTTTAACCAACGCAGAAATTTCTGCCAAACTAGCATCATTCGCCGCCACATAGGACAGAGCTCCCTGCCCTGTTACCGCCTCGATACGACGTACACCCGCTGCAATTCCGCCCTCTGACGTAATCTGTATTAAGCCTATATCACCTGCCCTATGCGCGTGCGTACCGCCGCACAGCTCTATGGAGAAGCCATCAGCCATAGAGAGCACACGCACCTGATCGTCGTACTTTTCACCAAACAACGCCATCGCACCGCTCTGTTTAGCCTGCTCCATATCCATAACATCAGTTTTAATAGCATCATTGGCTAATATCTTCGCATTGACAATCGACTCCACCTGTTTCAGCTCATCAGCCGTCAGGGCTTCAAAGTGCGCAAAGTCAAAACGAAGACGTTCAGGATCGACTAAAGAGCCCTTCTGCTGCACGTGCTCACCGAGCACAGATCTCAAGGCCGCATGTAACAGATGCGTTGCAGAATGGTTACAAGCAGTCGCCTGCCTTGCTTGTTCATCTATCTGCGTAACGACCTTATCACCTACCGACAAAACACCTTCCAGCAACTCTCCATGATGAAGATGGCTTTTCGCTTCTTTGGTGCAATCTTTTACTGAGAACTGCCCCTGATCCCAGCTCAACCAGCCCTGATCACCTACCTGACCACCGGATTCGCCATAGAAAGGCGTATGATCCAACACGACAATACCGCTTTGCCCAGCAGTCAGCTGATGTACCGCCTCTCCTTCAACAAATAGTGCGGTAACTTCTGCACTACCCTCGAGGTGCTCATAACCAATAAAGTCAGTGGCACCCTTCAGATCGAGCTTGTCATTGTAATCAACGGCAAAGCCACCTGACGCTCTCGCCCTCTGGCGCTGCTGCTCCATCGCCAGCTCGAAGCCATCCATATCAAGCGTAAGTTCATGTTCACGAGCCACATCAGCCGTTAAATCAGCCGGAAAGCCGTAGGTATCATACAACTTGAAGACCGTTTCACCCGAGATAACTGTCCCTTTAAGATCACTAATCTCTTCGGTTAACAGGCGCATACCAATATCCAATGTCTTAGCAAACTGCTGTTCTTCTTTCAGCAAAACACGCTCAATTTGCTCCTGCATTTTTACCAGTTCAGGATAAGCTTCGCCCATCTCTTTCACTAATGCAGCAACCAGCGTGTTGAAAAACGGCTCTTTAGTACCCAGCTTATTCCCATGACGAACGGCACGACGAATAATACGGCGCAACACATAACCACGTCCTTCATTTGCCGGCGTTACACCATCAGCAATCAAAAACGAACATGAGCGAATATGATCAGCAATAACCCGCAAGGATTTATTATTCAGGTCATCTGTTTTTACCGCGATAGCAGTTGCTTTCAGGAGATTTTGGAATAAGTCGATCTCATAGTTACTGTGCACATCCTGCATAACCGCAGCAATACGCTCAAGCCCCATACCGGTATCAACAGAGGGACGCGGTAAAGGAACCATTTCGCCATCCGCACTGCGGTTATACTGCATGAAAACCACATTCCAGATTTCTATATAGCGATCGCCATCTTCATCTGGACTTCCCGGAGGACCACCAAATATCTCTTCACCATGATCAAAAAATATTTCAGTACAAGGACCACATGGGCCGGTATCGCCCATCGCCCAGAAGTTATCTTCATCAAGTTTCGAAAAGCGCTCAGGATCAACACCAATCTCTTCTTTCCAGATCCGCTCTGCCTCATCATCGGAGTGATGTACTGTGACCCAGAGCTTCTCTTTTGGCAGCCCCATGACTTCCGTTAAAAACACCCAGGCAAAACGGATAGCTTCAGGTTTAAAATAGTCACCAAAGCTGAAATTGCCCAGCATTTCAAAAAAAGTATGATGGCGAGCGGTATAGCCTACATTCTCAAGGTCATTATGCTTACCGCCAGCACGCACACAACGCTGAGATGTCGTTGCACGACTATATGAACGCTTATCATCTCCTAAGAATACATCTTTAAACTGCACCATACCGGCATTGGTAAACAGCAGGGTTGGGTCATTCGCAGGAATAAGAGAGCTGGACGCTACTATCTCATGCCCTTGTTTGTTGAAATAATCCAGGAAAGCCTGGCGAATCTCGGCACTTGTCATGTATTTCATATGGATGAATCGTTCCGCTGGCTGGTTACATACGTCAAAAAGCCCAATTACTGAGCAATTTAAATGCAAATCACACGTAAAATGGCGCACTAGTATATATCGCAGTCGGAATTTGTTCGAATCTTTTTGTCAACAGATGATTAGATATAAAGCAGAAATTAGTCTACTCCGTGTTGTTGTTAACAGAATCAATCGCATATTTAGCCTGCTCATAGCTAAAACCACGACTTAATAAATAGCGCATTCGCTTTTCGTAAAGCTTTCTATCCTGAATATCCACACCCTCTTTAAACTTTCGCCGGCATAAGTCTGTAGCTAACTCAAACCAGTCGGGGGCCTGATCCTGAACAGACTCTTTCAATAATGTCTCGCTCAAGCCTTTCCGCGTACCCTCCTGTAATATCCTCAAAAAACCATAACCTTGATTGAGCTTACTTCTGACCAACATCTCCGCAAATCGCTGGTCACTTTGATAACCATCTGCCTGGCATCGATCTAATACCTTACGCAATAGAAGCGCATCACATTTATCACGATATTTCTGTTCTATCTCTGCTCTGCTGTATTCCCGTCGAGCCAGCAATGAGATAACAGCAGACCTGATCTCTGCCTCGGTTTCCATATGAACCTCCATTAAAAAAGGCCGTATAAACGGCCTTTTATCAGATAACTTATTATCAGCAAACTTAGCTTTACAGGTCTAACTGTTCAGCATCTTTTTTTTGTTCCCGCACAGCAACCTGAACACTTAAAAGCTTTTCACGTAATGCATGCTCAATCGCTTGTGCTGACTCAGGGTGCTCATCCAGATATTTAGCGGCATTAGCCTTACCCTGACCAATTTTATCACCGTTATAGGCATACCACGCACCGGCTTTATCAACCAGACCATTTTGCACGCCCAAGTCGATAATCTCTCCCATGCGGTAGATACCCTGCCCATAGAGAATCTGAAATTCGGCCTGCTTAAAGGGTGGCGAAACTTTATTCTTAACCACTTTGACCCGCGTTTCGTTACCAATGATCTCATCGCCTTGTTTAACTGCACCAATACGACGAATATCCAAACGTACAGAGGCATAAAACTTCAACGCATTACCACCAGTAGTCGTTTCCGGCGAACCAAACATCACACCAATTTTCATACGAATCTGGTTAATGAAAATCAGCAGACAGTTTGAGCTTTTCACATGCCCTGTCATTTTACGCAGCGCCTGCGACATCAAACGCGCCTGCAAGCCCATATGCGAGTCGCCCATTTCGCCTTCAATCTCAGCTTTAGGCGTTAGCGCAGCAACCGAGTCAACGACAATAACATCGACGGCATTGGAGCGAACCAACATGTCACAAATTTCCAGCGCTTGCTCACCCGTATCAGGCTGAGACACCAGCAACTCATCAACATTAACGCCAAGCTTTTCTGCATAATTCGGGTCAAGCGCATGCTCAGCATCAACAAACGCACAGGTTTTACCCTGTTTTTGCGCTTCAGCAATGACCTGCAATGTAAGAGTGGTTTTACCGGAAGACTCAGGCCCGTAAATCTCAACGACACGACCATAAGGAAGGCCGCCTATGCCCAAAGCGACATCTAAACCCAATGAACCAGTAGAAACAGCCGGAATCGCCTCACGCGGCTGATCGCCCATGCGCATAACAGCGCCTTTACCGAATTGACGTTCAATTTGTGATAAAGCGGCATCAAGCGCTTTTTTTCTGTTATCGTCCATATTCAACCCTTTACACTGCCTGACAATAATACTGTATGTATGGACAGTATAGTACGACATCTCTGTTTAATTGCAAGCATCTTATTTACTTCAAAGAGAGTTCATAAGCGAGGCATGAAAAGGTCGCCAGAAGAACCCATTAGGAGAAGGAGCTGAGTGAATCGCTTTCTATGCAAGCCAACACCCCTTCTAGTGCCTTTTGCACACTTTGCTGTCGCACCGCTTCTCTATCCCCTTTGAAGCTATTCAGCAGGGTTACTGTTGGCCTATCCCGCATAGCCCAGGCAAGCCATACAGTACCGACGGGTTTTTCTACGCTACCACCACCCGGCCCCGCGACACCACTGACTGCTACGCTAACACTCGCTCCACTTGCTTGCAGTGCGCCTTCCGCCATCTGGATAACCACCTGTTCACTCACCGCACCATGCGCTTCTATAATTGCGGAATCGACGCCGAGCATTACCTGCTTAGCGGTATTCGAATAAGTAACAAATCCACATTCAAACCAAGCCGAGCTACCCGGCACAGCCGTCACTTCCTGAGCGATCCAACCACCGGTACAAGACTCGGCTGTTGTCATGCTCATGCCGCGCAACGCTAACTCCCGGCCTACTTTTTCTGCGATATTCCACATTAGACACACCTGTTTTTCAGCTTATTTATACCCATCCGTGCCTATTTGCAAAAACACATATCGAAAAATCAGATGATATTATTGCGTAGCCGCTGATAAGGATACAATCTCCCCGTCAAATAAAGCAGATTAAAAAATCTTCAGATCGTAGTGACAGAGCGCCAGACAGGAAAGAGTGGTGCGATTTAGGCAAAAAAGAGGGGAGCACTGCTCCCCCAAAAAACGACCGTAAAGGTCAGACCCAGAGATTTAACGAACAAACTAATTAACTAACAACCCTTCCTGTTTAACAAAAAGATAGGTTTCATCGAGCGCTTTACTGAATTTTTCAATCATTTCATCAATCTGCGCCTCAGTCACAATTAAAGGAGGACAAAACGCTATTGAAGAGCCCGCTACGGCACGGGTAATCATGCCGTGGTTCTGACATGCCTGCTGAGCAAATGCGCCAACCACACCACCGTTAAACGCCTGACCGGTTTGCTTGTTAGCAACCATCTCGACGGCAGCAATCATACCTTCACCACGCACTTCACCTACCAGCGGATGAGCAAGAAACTCCCGAAGGCGCTTCTGCATATACTCACCCAGCACCGCAGCTTTAGCGAACATATGATCCCGCTCATAAATTTCCAGGGTTTTCAGTGCAACCGCACACGCAACAGGGTGCCCTGAATAGGTGTACCCATGACCAAAAACACCTACATTCGCGCTCTGATCAATCATCGCCTCATACATATCACCACGTATAATAGAGGCACTGATAGGCATATAAGCCGATGAAAGCTGTTTAGCTAACGTCATCATGGCGGGTTTTTCAATCCCCATGGTGGTACAACCAAAATCATTACCGGTCCGCCCAAACCCTGTGATTACCTCATCAGCCCAGAAAAGGATGCCGTACTTATTCAGTATTGCCTGTACTTTTTCGTAATAACCTTCTGGCGGCACAATCACACCACTGGCACCGGTTATTGGCTCAGCGATAAAGGCGGCGATGGTGTCAGCCCCTTCCTGTAGAATCAGCTGCTCAAGGTTGTTAGTGATACGTTCAACAAACTGCTGCTCACTTTCACCCGGAAGCGCGCTACGATAATAATGTGGAGCATCGGTACGCAAAACACCCAGCGCATCAAACGGCAAATCAAAATGGGTATGATTAGGCGGCAAACCGGTTAAGGAGGCAGCGGCTACTGTCACGCCATGGTAAGAACGCTCACGCGCAATAATCTTGTACTTCTCAGGTTTACCAATCGCATTAAAATAATAACGCAGCATTTTAATATGCGTATCGTTCGCATCACTCCCGGAATTACCAAAGAAAACTTTCGCATTCTCAACAGGCACCATCTCGGATAGCTTTGCACCAAGATCCATCCCTACCTGATGCGTTTTTCCACCAAACATATGCGAAAATGACAGTTTACTCATCTGCTCGGCGGCAGTTTCTACCAACTCACGGTTGTTATAACCTAAGGACGTGCACCACAGACCCGCCAGTGCTTCCAGGTATTGCTTGCCATTATTATCGTAAACATACGCTCCCTCTCCACGCTCAATCGTCAGGGTGCGGGTCGCTTTAAAATTAGTAGTCGGGTAAATAATTTGACTCATTTCATCTCTCCTGAAAACTTCATATCAGCCTTATTGGTATAAAGCTGGCACAAGGTCACACAAACAATGCGCCATCACTCGCATGAAGTTTTAGCGGTTCAAACCGCCCATACAGATATATTTAGTTTCCAGATAATCATCTAAGCCATATTTAGAGCCTTCACGCCCCTGACCAGACTCTTTCATACCGCCAAAAGGGATCACTTCAGAGCTGATCGCCGTTTCGTTCACGCCCACCATGCCATAATCGACACCTTCAGAAACCCGCCAGATACGCCCGAGGTTTTCGGTATAAATGTACGCGGCCAAACCAAACTGAGTGTCGTTAGCCATCGCGATCGCTTGCTCTTCAGTACTGAATTTAAAGACAGGAGCAACCGGGCCAAAAATTTCTTCACGGAAAACACGCATTTTATCGGTCACATTCGTCAGAATAGTCGGCTCATAGAAGCAAGCTCCTTGCGCTCCGGGCTGCCCGCCAACCACTACCGTTGCACCTTCATTAACAGCGCTCTGCACTTTCGCGTGGATTTCAGCCGCTGCTTTCTCAGTAATCACCGGGCCATGAGTAGAATCGGCATCCATCCCATTACCTACCTTGAATCCTTTTACTGCTGCCGTAAACTTCTCAACAAAAGCATCATAAATACCGTCCTGCACCAGAATACGGTTAGCACAGATACAGGTTTGGCCTGAGTTGCGGTATTTAGCCACCAAAACACCGGCAACCGCCGCCTCCAGATCAGCATCATCAAAAATGATAACCGGCGCATTGCCACCTAATTCCATCGAGGTACGCTTGACCGTGTCGGCACATTGCTTCATCAGTAGCTTGCCCACAGGGGTTGATCCTGTAAACGTCACTTTTTTAACCGTTGTGTTTGATGTCATCTCACCACCAATCGCTTTGGCATCTATACCCGGCAAGACACTAAACAAGCCTGCGGGCAATCCGGCACGATCAGCCAACTCAACCAGCGCCAATGCAGACAGAGGCGTTTCTGCAGCAGGCTTCAATACCATCGCACAGCCGACAGCCAGCGCCGGAGCCACTTTACGTGTGATCATGGCGTTCGGGAAATTCCACGGCGTAATCGCCGCGACAACACCCACAGGCTGCTTAACCACAACACCGCGCCTGTCTGATGGAGTCGGAATGATATCTCCATAAACACGCTTACCTTCCTCAGCAAACCACTTAATAAAAGAAGCACCATAAGCCACTTCACCACGTGACTCCAATAGCGGCTTACCTTGCTCAGCCGTCATCAGAACCGCCAGATCTTCCTGATTATCAATAATCAGGCTATACCAGCGTTCCATCAGCTCTGAGCGTGTTTTAGCCGGCAGCGCTTTCCAGGAGACCATCGCTTTTTCAGCAGCATTAATTGCACGGCGGGTTTCATCAACACCAACACTCGCCACATCAGCCAGATGCTCACCCGTTGCCGGGTTGGTCACCGCAAAGGATTCGCCTTTATCACCATCCACCCACTGACCATCAATATAGGCCTGTGTTTTAAGTAAAGTGGAATCTTTTAATTGAATTGTCATGCAGTTTTCTCCGGCTACAAGCAGCTTAAAATCGCGCTATCTATTTATGCTGCGTATTTATAAATCAGTTTATCTTTTGGTTATATAATCATTTACATACATTTACATTTGGATATGCAAATGTAATTATCACTTTTTATTTTTCACACTTTTAAAGCCCTGCAAATGAGTTAGTTTCGATGAGATGTAAAAATGGGTCGTAAAAAAGTAGCCATCTCCGGGCAGCTCGCCGATGTCGATTTGCGCCTACTCAAAGTATTCAAAGCAGTTGTTGATGCAGGAGGCTTTACGGCGGCCGAGATTCGTTTAAACCTGGCAAACTCAACTATCTCAAATTACATCTCTGATCTCGAAACTCGTTTAGATATGCGCCTGTGTGATCGTGGACGTGGCGGTTTTAGTCTTACCGAGCATGGCCAGGTCGTTTACAGCGCAACACTGGACTTGCTCAGTGCTATCGAACAATTTGGCGAGCGCGTGAACCATTCGCACAGCCGTATTTTCGGACATCTACACCTTGGCTTTGCCGAACATATGCTAGGCGTTCACAACTCATGCATTGTCGACGCCATGCGCAGTTTTTCTGAGCAAGCTCCCGACGTACGTCTGCAAATAAGCACGATGGGATCAGATGAAGTCACAACTGCGGTACTAAGCAAACAAGTCGACATCGGCATTACCGTTCTGCCACAGAATCATCTCGAACTTGATACCCTGACTCTTTTTGAAGAAGAGATGCTGCTTTATTGCGCAGACAAGCACCCTCTTTATAAAAAAGAATCAACCAACATCTCTCCACAAGAACTGCAGCAATATAAGTTTGTTGAATCACCACGCCTTATGCCCGGCCGGGAGATCCATCCCGATATGAAACTCTGGAACAAACAAGCTAAAGCACATCACCAAGAAGCACGGGCCACCTTAATCCTCAGCGGAAACTATTTAGGTATTTTGCCTCGCCATTTAGTGAGCAATTGGGGGCTAACAGATCAGATGAAACCACTGCTGACCGACACTTATAGTTACACCAACACATTTAGCGCCATCCGACGAAAAAAATACAGTAACGAGCTAGTCAGCACGCTTTTTTATAAGTGCCTTCACGAGGCCATTAACAGAATTTAACTGCCCTTCTCAAAAAACCACAGTAGAAAAATATCCCCTACTAGGTATATCAACAAATATCCTCTGACCAGTATCTTACGACTGTCGGCTACCTTACACTCAGCCACCGATCTGCCCATCTCAAACACATAGATATTTTGGGTGTTAACAGATTATTTCGTAGCCAAGCATCACCTGCTAAACACAGGTCACATTACAGAGGTTTATCATGGCAGCACCATCTCATACCACGTCTTACTACGCCGCCTCGGCCAACGATAAGAACATACGCCCTGCGCTTGAAGAGCAGATCAATGCCGATATCTGCGTGATCGGTGCAGGCTACACCGGGCTCTCTACAGCACTTCACCTAGCCGAAAGTGGATTTAAGGTAGTAGTACTTGAAGGAAGCCGCATTGGCTTTGGTGCCTCGGGCCGAAACGGCGGTCAGATCGTTCACAGCTATAGCCGCGATATCGATTTTATTGAAAAACACTACGGCAAAAAAACCGGCACCGAAATGGGAAAAATGGCCTTTGAGGGCGGAAAAATTATTCGTAATTTTATCAGCAAATATAATATTCAATGCGACCTCAAAGAAGGCGGAATTTTCGCTGCCTGCAACAATAAACAGCTACAAGAAATGGAAAGCAAGAAGGCATTATGGGAAGCTCACGGGCATACCCAGTTAGAGATGCTGACCGCTGATAGCATCCAGAACCACGTTGGCTCTAAACGCTATACAGGCGGCTTGCTCGACAAGAGCGGCGGCCACTTTCATCCTCTGAATCTCGTCTTGGGCGAAGCAGCTGCACTGGAGTCACTCGGCGGTGTTATTTATGAAGATTCAAAAGTCACGCGGGTTGAGGAGGGCAGCAAAGTCAAAGTACATACCGCCAAAGGATGCGTGACAGCAGATTTTGTCGTCGTTGCAGGCAACGCCTACTTAGGCGACTTGATACCTAAGCTTGAGCAAAAAGCGATGCCCTGCGGTACACAGGTCATTACCACCGCTCCTTTAAGCAAAGCTCAACAAAAAGACCTACTGCCTCAGGACAATTGCGTTGAAGACTGCAACTACCTACTGGATTACTTCCGCCTGTCTGGCGATGGCCGACTCATCTACGGTGGCGGTGTTACCTACGGCGCCCGCGAACCCGATAAAATAGAATCGCTTATCGTGCCAAATATGCTGAAAACCTTCCCTCAGCTAAAAGGGGTAAAAGTAGATTACGCCTGGACGGGTAACTTCTTGCTCACCTTAATGCGTCTACCACAGTTTGGCCGTATCGGCAGCAACATCTATTACGCTCAGGGCTACAGCGGCCATGGCATCACCTCTTCTCATTTGGCAGGAAAAGTCCTGTCTGATGCGATTCAGGGCCAGGCAGAACGCTTCGATATATTTGCCAGCCTGCCACAATACCCATTCCCGGGCGGCCGCACGTTCCGTATTCCTTACACAGCAATGGGAGCCTGGTACTACACCATGCGTGATAAATTCGGCATCTGATTTGGCAGTAAAGATATCACGCCAAACCAGCAAAAAATTATAAAAATGATCAAGGTATTTTCATGAGTACAGATATTGCTCAGCCGAGCATTGAAAATAGCACGGCTGTTAACACCAGCATTACAGAAGAGGGCGTAGCCAGCCCTCAAAAATGGTTGCTGTTTTATGGTGGGATCATGGCTTTTTTTGCCTACCTCTCCACTCAGCATGTTGAAGGCGAGTCCTACGGATTTTACAGCCTCCTACCGGCGCTTCTCATTCTGGTTGTCGCTGTTATCACCAAAAAACCGCTGGAGTCCATTTTTGCAGGGATTATTGCGGGCTTGCTACTGCTCGACCCTGCTAATCTGGTTAACGCAATGGGTGATCTCTCCCTATCGGTTGTCATGAATGAAACGATCGCCTGGATTGTGCTGGTGTGCGGCATGATGGGCGGTTTGATCAATATGCTGGAGCGCGGCGGCAGTGTACTCAGTTTTGGCAAAATGCTGGCGCGCCGCATCAAAACCCGGCGCGGTACCATGCTGACCACCTGCGCACTTGGCATCATGGTCTTTATTGATGATTATCTGAACTCATTGGCGGTATCTGCGTCGATGAAAAACCTGACAGACCACTATAAAATCTCCCGGGAAAAGCTCGCTTTTCTGGTGGATTCCACGGCAGCACCTGTCTGTATTCTGGTGCCGGTATCGACCTGGGCAGTCTACTTTGCCGCCTTGCTTGAAGAGAACGGTGCTGTCACCGAAGGTAACGGCATGTCCTTATATATCCAGTCGATTCCCTACATGGCGTATGGCTGGTTAGCACTGCTAGTTGTCTTTCTGGTTGCTGCCGGTGTTCTGGGCGACTTCGGAGCGATGAAACATGCCGAGAAACGCGCTCAAGCGGGTCAACCTATTCCATCCGGCATTCTGATCGATGGTTTCGACACCTCTAAGATGAAAAAGACTTCACCACTTGTCGGGCTAATCAACTTCCTATTACCTATGGCTGTCCTTGTCGCTGCCAGCGTCTACTACGATATTGATCTGCTACTCGGTGCACTGGTTGCCTCAATGTTTACTATGGTGCTGTATTTCTGGCAGCGCTTATTAACCTTTGGTCAATTGGTTGATTCCATGCTGGATGGTTTTAAAGTAATGCTACACCCGATTGCCGTTGTGTGTGCAGGCTTTATGGTCAAAGAGATCAACGACCAGCTAGAGATGACACCTTACATCATCGACTCACTCACACCCTATCTGTCCAAAGAGATGCTACCTGCGCTAGTCTTCGCTTCGATGGCCGCTGTGGTATTTGCAACAGGCTCAAGCTGGGGAGTCTTTGTAGTTTCTCTGCCTATCGTCATACCAATGGCTATCGCACTGGATATGTCGATGCCGCTTACCGTTGGTGCTTTACTCTCTGCTTCAGCCTTTGGCAGCCATGCCTGCTTCTTCAGTGATTCAACCGTTCTCTCGTCTCAAGGATCTGGTTGCACGCCAATGCAACATGCACTGACGCAAATCCCATACGCTCTGATTGCCGCTGCACTGGCGTTCGTTTCATTGTTAATCCTGGGTTTTGTCATGGCGTAACCGCCTAATCAATCCCAAAGCAACGCCTCCTTATGGTTAGATTATCAACCGATAAAGAGGCGCTGCTTTATTCCCATCACAATTACCGAGCACTTTATGACAATAACATAACCCCGCACGACCATGCGTTCTGAGCACAATCAGCCAGTCAACAACGACTGAAGCCGCATCTGAATAAACCATACCGTTCTACTTGGTCAGCAATTCTCATTATTATCTAATGAGACGCTTCCTCCTGCGTATTCAGGTCAGCACACAGCGCATCCAGATGATTAATCTCGCGGCTCATCTCACGGGTAATATTAATAAGAAAAATCACGAAGTCTGCAGGGAATTTCTCACAAATATGATGAAATAACGCTGACGATATTTCCAACACATGACTGGGTTCTTGAGCAACAGCATAACCTCTGCGCTCATGTAAGCCGATCATCCCGACAAAACCTATTTGCTCGCCTGCACTAAAACTTCGAATAAAAATGCTTTTATCTTTTTTCTGACGGGAAAAGCCGATCCGGCCACTGAGCACCACAAAGAAATGACCTGAATCCTCACCAGGCGTAAATAAAAAATCACCTCGCTCACAATAACAGATCCGGCCTTCAGATAATAAATATCCAAGGCAGTCTTGACTCAAAGCCCCAAACATAGACAACTCTCTACAGATGTCAGTTGGAAATATATCTTTCACAGCTGAATAGGTGAGTAATTGCATAATAAATACCTAACTTTTTACTAAGATCGTTATAGCGCATCAAACTAATAACGCCGTGAGTTATCCCATCTAATCTATAGAGATCAGAAGATCTGACCTTACTCCCTCTTAATATGACACTGACTTTCCACATTTATATCCATAGAAATTTCATTCCAACTAATTCATAGCCCTGCATAAAATTTATCAGCCGAAATACTCACTATTAAGTTAATAAATATGTAATATAAATAAACTTATATAAGAAAAATATAAACTATGAATCAGAGAAGAGTTCGAACGTGAGTAAAATAAAATTTAAAGGGCAGCTCAGCGACATCGACCTGCGCCTGCTACGTATCTATAAGCTTGTCGTTGAAAGCGGTGGGTTTTCAGCGGCCGAAGTTGAGCTCAATATCAGCCGTGCAGCTATCAGTATCGCCATGTCCGATCTTGAAAGCCGCTTAGGATTCAGACTATGCCAGCGTGGACGCTCTGGGTTTTCGTTGACCGAAGAGGGAGAGCAGATCTATCACTACACGCTACAGCTACTCTCTTCTATTGAAGATTTCCGTACTCAGGTCAACACCCTGCATACCCAGTTAAAAGGTGAGCTCAATATCGGCATTACCGACAATCTTGTCACCATGCCACATATGCGCATTACTAACGCACTTTCCGCACTCAAAACACAAGGACCAGACGTAACCATCAACATCCGCATGACGCCACCCAATGAGATAGAACTCGGGGTACTGGATGGCCGCTTACATATTGGCATCGTTCCTGATTTACGCCCATTAGCCGGGCTTTTGTACTTCCCTCTTTACCAGGAAGAGTCTCAGCTTTACTGCTCAAACGACCATCCATTATTTAAGATGGACGATACTGATATCGGCGATCTGAGCACCTGGGATGCCGTCGTCCCTGCGTATGCACAAACGCCAGAAATCAAAGCCTGCCATCAACAGCTCAGATCTACCGCAACGGCGACAGACAGGGAAGGGATCGCTTTTCTGATTCTGACAGGGCGCTATATCGGCTATTTACCGGCACATCTGGCAGATCAATGGATACAAGCGGGCAGAATGCGTCCCCTCCTACCTGAACAACATCATTATTCAACGCAGTTTTCAGCCATTTCACGCAAAGGTGCACGTTCCAACTTAGTACAACAAACCTTTCTTGAATATTTAACAACTGTGCCCTCTTCCTCATGAGCCTCTGATCCAGCCTCCTTCTTAATCACCTCTGACCAAATCTCCTGCTTAATACAGTTAAGTAATTACTTAACTGTATTAAAAATATTTAGCATTTAACGAACAAAGTCGCTAACGCAGAATGGGTTTGCTTCACAAGCATACGAAGCATTTGAATGACCATAAAAAAAACACCAGAGGTCACTATGACAATCACGCAAAGCGTCAAATCTATTATTACCAGCTGTGCTATCGCCGCAACCCTGTCTATTCCTGCCATTGAATCTGCTCACGCTGAAGACAGTTTCATTCTTGCGCAGGCGATGACAACCGATCATATATTCCATGCGTCATCTGAAAAATTCATGGCGGAACTGAAAAACCAAAGCTCCTCCTTTGCCGTTGAATACCATCCAGGTGGTGACTTGGGCGACTGGACATCGCAGTTTGAACAAACCATGCAAGGCGTCATTCCTATGACGATGACCTATGGAGCTTCTGAATTCGATGGCCGACTGGATCTGACCTGGCTTGGCTATGTTGTTGATAGCTGGGCAAAAGCCCGTGAAGTTTACGGTCCCAATGGCCCGATGTTAGATGTATATAATAAAATCCTTGCCGAGAATGATCTGGTATCTCTTGGTATCATTCCCGCTGGTTTTGGTTCTATCACTATCCGCAAAGGTGTTGGCAAAATCCCTACCCGCTTCCCTGAAGATGCAGCCGGTATAAAAATGCGTGTTGTGCCAACCCCATTGGCTGTTGAACGTTTCAAAAACTGGGGATTCTCTGCCGTACCTATGCCTTTCGCTGAGCTTTACACAGGCTTACAGTTAGGCACAGTTGACGGGCGCGCTTTTGGCCCAGCCGTAGAGATCTGGCAGATGCGTGACGTGCTCGAAAGTTACATTCTTACACGAGACTATTTCGAACATGCTTTCTGGTTAGTCAACAAAGATTGGTGGGAAAATCTTCCAGCAGCTGAGCGTGAAAAAATCCAAGCGGCCGCTAACGAGACCCTGACATGGGCTTGGCAGGAAGCAGAAACTATCGACAACAGCTACTTAGAAAAAGTGCGCGACTATGGCATAAAAATCGTTGAGCTCAACGATGAAGAGCTGAAACAAGCGAAAGACACCCTGTACGCAAATGAATGGCCGTACATGGAAAAAATCGTGGGTAGCGAAATCATGGGCATGATGCGGAAAATCGCAAACATCAACTGATCAGTATCGGTTAATCATGTCTTAGCCGCCGTCTCTTATTGAGATGGCGGCTTATTTCCAATCCCTAAAGGTTGTCCCGATGAAAAACAACGATAAAACCACGGGTGATGCCAGCGTTTATAACTTTGATCCTGAACTATCTGGCCATCCTGTACCGCCCCATGTAAGCGCCATTCCCAACTACGCACCACAAGGTTTCGAGCGCTGTCTGGTCCTATTCGAACGAACTCTCGACTGGGTTTTTCGTATCATGATGATTTTTGCCGGCCTGGCACTCTCCATCCTGATGTTTGCTCAAGTCGTGATGCGCTATTTTCTGGACTCACCTTTTGCCGGCATTGAAGAAGCCGCCGTGCTCCTCGGTGTATGGATCTATTTTCTCGGTATGGGCTACGCCACCCGGGTACGTGAACATATTCATGGAGGCATCGTCAGTCTGATTATTTCTGATCCTTACAAAATAAACCTGATCCGTTTTGCCGGCTCGCTCATCAGCATGACAGCCGCCTGTATTTTTGGCTATTTCGCCTGTAAATATGCGCTGTTTGTCATTGATAAAGGCCGTATGAGTATCAACCTCCAATGGCCGCGTGGACTCTGGAGCAGCAGCATGATTGTTGGTTTTCTTATGATGGCCGGCTACTTCCTGCTGGAAGCCATTAACGAGTTCAGAGAACTACGCAAAAGCCATCAGGCTCGTCGTCATCAGGAGTAACGATCAATGACTCTCTTTCTTCTTGCTATGCTATTAGTAGTTGTACTGCTATTAGCCGAGATCCCTGTGGCCTTTGCTTTTGGTATCGGCGCATTAACCTTTGCTTATACGACCGGAAACAACATCTCCTTTTTGGTGCCACACGGCTTCAAAACCGCCAGTGGTTTCGCTCTGCTGGCTCTGCCGCTGTTTATCTTTGCCGGCATATTAATGGCAGAAGGTGGTATTTCAAACCGGCTGCTTAATTTCGTCAACGCATTCGTTGGCCGCATCAGAGGCGGTCTGGGGGCGGTAACAGTACTCACCTGCGCGCTGTTTGGTGCCATTTCTGGTAGCTCCTCAGCAGCGATTGCCGCCATTGGTCAGATCATGATTCCGCGTATGATTCGCGAAGGTTATCCTGAAGGTCACGCGACAGCGCTGGTCGCCTGCTCGTCGGTACTGGCCTTAATGATTCCTCCCAGTATCCCGATGATTATCTTCTCTATTACGGGTGGGCTTTCCGTCGGTGCGGCATTCCTCTCAACCATCATTCCTGGAATCATGCTCACCCTTATCTATTGCGCATTAAACTTCTGGTTCCTGCGCAACAATCACAATATCAAAGTGGAATCTCCGCTCTCCTTTAAAGAAGCCACGGTGGGTGTTGCCAAAGCCGGATACAGTGCGGGTTTCGCCCTGCTGATGCCCATCATCATTTTGGGGGCTATTTACAGTGGTATTGCCACACCAACGGAAGCGGCTGCTATCGCCGTGATCTATGCCATACCGGTCGGTCTGTTTATTTATAAAGGCTTGTCACTACGGAGCTTAGGATCAGTAACCGTACGCGCCGTCACAATGACCGGTTCTATCATGGCTGTTCTGTTTTTTCTGTTTATCATGAGCCGTGCCATGATTCTGGAGCAGGTTCCTAAAGAACTCGCCGATGCACTGTTACAGATATCCGAAAATAAGTATGTCATCCTTCTGCTGATCAATGTCCTGTTATTGTTGATCGGCATGATCGTAGATGACATCTCAGGCAGCGTTCTGGCCGCCGTGATCTTTCTTCCTGTTATTCAGGAGCTGGGCATTGACCCGATACACTTTGCCGCCATTGTCGGTGTGAATCTTGGTTTAGGAAATGTATCCCCTCCTTGCGCACCGATGCTCTATATGGCGGGAGGCGTCAGTAAACTATCCTTGGATAAATACATAAAGCCTACCCTGAAATTTCTCTGCTTCGGCCATTTACCCATGGTGTTACTGGTCACTTTCGTGCCGGAACTATCACTATTTTTACCACATTTAATCATGGGGAATTAAACGACTCATAACAGATGGCCACTTTTTCAGACGAACCTGTGTATCTATAGGTTCGTCTTTTTTTTAACGCAGCATCACGTTAGATTGATCAATTTCTCACACCTGCTTAACTTCCCTTCTTTTGCAAAACCGCAGTCCAAAAAGGCTTACCCGCTCGCCATGTAATTAACTGTCATGCTAAATATCAATGAAACCTCAAACATGCTCTTGTAAAGAGTCTTTTTGAGTTAATCAATCGTAAAATGGAGAGAGCTATGGCTGTTAAGTGCCAAGAGCATGGCAGCTGTCGACCCAAACCGGTCAAACGAAGGCCAAAAATATTTCTATTATTAAACCAACCCCGACATGAAATGATAGCGTTCTGGGCATTTGATCGCTTAGGTTGTGGCTCATTCGGGCTGGACCAGAGCAGCCTCAAATAAGACATTTATCCTCGTACACAGCATGTTCATTTGCTAACATGCGCAGGCCAATAAAGTCATACTCACAAGGATTATTTAAAGGGAGTTTATATGAAGTTTTCTAGTGCTCTTGTTTTTTGGTTAATGGTCCCAATTTTTAATACTGCTAATGCTGGTGTTATTAACGCCTATTTTGTTGATGATTTAGGCAATGTCTTATATGAAGATAATTCGTTAATCGACTTTGACTATGACAACCTATTTGGTTGGCGTGCTGCAAGAGATGGGAATTTAATTCAAACTAATGGAACGGTTGCTGATTTAACAGGGAAAATAACTGGCAGTATATCGAGCATTTCTTCATATGGTTACAACAGGTCATATGTGTTTACTGATGTTATTACTACTGTACCGGAACCATCAACGTTTGCCCTGCTAATGCTGGGGCTGTTTGGTTTAGTGTCACGCTTATTTAATAAAAACGTGTAGTATTAATGTCCCTCTATGTCACCATTTTCAAAGTATAGCTGTCTGTTTCAGTGAGAGGGATTATGCGATTAAGTTCAGGATTATGAGAGAATGCACATCATAGTTTGTTAGGGGTACATCGATAGACTACCAACTCACATACGATTTTAACGTGATGAGGGTTAATCGATGAGGACAACATACGGCTGGTGATCTTTCGCTGAAACTCAAATACCAATCAGCAATCACTTTTACTAACTGTCCTCATGACACATAACGATTAACTTTAACCCGCCCTAGGGAACAAAGTGAGCGAACTTAATGTTCTTGTATGGTTGTAGTCGCTATTAAACTTGTGACAATGCATCATCTGTGACCATTACTAGGTGTTTAAAGAAAAAAATGCATTTGTCCAATTCATTACGTTTTACTATGTGCGTAGATTGCTTATCTGTTTGGGCTCGGTGTACTGCATCACCGCGTTTGTTGATCCACTGGTTCAAAATAGTTCTGACTTCTTTAGAAGTTGTGTAATTATTCCAAACCCAGCTATCAGTAACATCAACACCAAAGAACTCTAGAAATATTTGCTTGGTTTTTACCGAGTCAGGATTGTGAAACATTTTTAATCTTGTGGAAAATTGTTGCTCCATAAAATTACCAATCTGGCAGCCTTTTAAAGCCCCGAACTTTTGATCAAATAACTCAGTGGCAATGTCTTCAACATATGTTTCCCAAGCAGTTAAGACCAATATAAGAGATGCTCTTTTTAAAGCTTCTGGAGGGGAAGCTGTTCGGTTGTCACCTTGGTTCATATGGTCGTAGCAATTTAACAACTCTTCTGCATCAGTTATTGCTAAGTTAAACGATTCAATAGCTTTCGACATGCTGATTACTCTCTAATACCACTTAACACAGGTGAAGCAACTTGTTAGCTACATTTTTTCTTAAGAACACCAGAGACTATTTTTCCCCTTAATATCCGGTTCCCTCTATCATTGCTTGCCTGTAGTGCTGCTTTATAGTAGTTCATGGGGTCAAGACTTTCTTCTAATTGCCCGTTTGAAGCAGACTCTACTGCCATATAGAATTTATCCAAATTCCTTCTTATATCCGCAACCTTTAAAGCCAGTTTCTCTCTCACGACTGCTTTATGTAATTCAACAAAAAGGGTAAAAAAGTCAGCTTTTTTAAAAGCCCTTGAATTTTTATCAAAATTCAATCTATCTATAAACGTTAGAACTTCTTCAACCTCACCACTCAATCTATCTTTATCCGGGAACTCTTCGTTGTACTTTTCCAAATAAGATTCGAGTTCTACATCTCTATTAAAGTAGGTGCTGAGCAATGTTATTATCATAACTAGGCAAAATTTAACGTCGTTCATACGTTTTATATCAGCGGATGTAAAGACTCTATTATCTTCAAAAAATTTGTGTTTTGACATCTCTTCAGCGAATGATTTCAACTCTCCGCCAAAACGGGAATTATGCAACTCCATTGCATTCAATCCATAGCTAGTCGAATTAATTCTTTTGAATACTTCTTTAATATCTTCTAACGGCATATTGCCCATGTCACGAACAACCACTTTGTACTCTAAAAATTCGATTTGTTTGTCTTCCGATAAATCGGTATACGCTGGGACTTGAGTACCCAGCTTTATGTCCGGCGAACTTTTAAAGTATTGATATAGAGTTGTAATCCTTTGTTGACCATCAACGAGCACCTCAGAACCCTCCCCCGTTTTAGGGTCTACTTTTCCTGCAGCAATATATATTTCTGGAAAGGGATAACCCTCAAGCACAGTTGTTATAAATTCAATTTTGTCTTTATTTGTCCACACTAAACGTCGCTGAAAATCTGGCTGAGGGATAAGTGTTGAATGACCGATCGCGGTTAGTAACACTCTTAATCGTCTATTGGACGCTGATGTATCCATTACCTTGTCTCCTGAATGCATTGGTCGATGCATATAGTCTGATATTCTTTAAGAAAGAAGTGCGAATGATAAAGACCAGCTCTAACTTTAAATGGGCCGTATTTATGAGAGCTTGTTAAATCGTTGAAAAAATCCCACCACTCACCAGCAAAGCGAAAATATGTACTAGAAGGTAACTTGTCAGGCCTTATCCATCCCTCGGACAGGTATCTAAAAAAGGAGTTTGCTTTAGGCCAGTCTGCAGCGCTCTTTTTGTATGAATATGCTTCCTGCCATACTTTCTCAAACAACACGGGGGAAACAATGGCGATATCAATATCTGATTCATCATCAAAGTCACCAAATCGTTTATCCGGCTTAATACTAAAACCAAGCTTTCCTGAACCGACGAGAAAAACATCGGTAAAATCTATAGAGAACCTTTCACAAACCTCCTCTCTAAGTCGATAATGTTGATCTTCATCTAAGGCATAACAGTTGCCAGACAAAATATACTTCCTATACATCTTGAGGCTAGTCAGAGCTTCCAAGTCTGCTTTGAAATTATCTTTCATTCCCTACATCTTCTTAATGGTTATTATCATTGTGAATTATCGAAGGTAGCTAACATTTATATATACGGAGGTACGTGTATCTACCCACGCCGTTAATCATTAAAAACAGATATAATCGTTTGAAAAGAAAGGGAATTCCTTAGAAGCACAAAGGCCTCTTCCGTGGCAAACCGCGCATGCGTGTTAACATTGGATATACATAAGCTTTTTAGAAGTGCTCCGTGTATCTACCCATGCAAGACATCCATCTGTCTGATTTAGTGATACTTTTAACTCAGCACCTGAAGTAATACAAGCATTTGCATTGATCGCGGATTGTCTGATAAAAAAAGCAGGCTATCTGAAATCATTCAGATGCCTGCAAAAATGGAGATGTGAACAAGGGAGAACAAGGAGCAGTTGCCTGCTCCTGATGAGCGATTAACTCGGGAAGGAGAACGATACGCCTTCACGCACACCGCTTGAAGGCCAGCGCTGCGTGATGGTTTTGCGTTTTGTGTAGAAACGTACAGAGTCCGGGCCATAGGCGTGCAGATCACCAAACAGTGAGCGCTTCCAACCACCAAAGCTGTGATAAGAGACCGGCACGGGCAATGGTACGTTGATACCGACCATGCCTACCTGAATATTATCCGAGAAGTAACGCGCTGCTTCGCCATCACGGGTAAAGATACAGGTACCATTACCGTATTCGTGATCATTAATCAGCTGCATCGCTTCGTCCATGGTGTTTACACGTACGATCTGAAGTACCGGGCCAAAGATCTCTTCCTGATAACTGATCATTGAAGGGGTGACACCGTCAATCAATGTCGCGCCAACAAAGAAGCCTTCTTCGTAGCCTGCTACCTGTGGATTACGACCATCAACAACAACCGTGGCACCGTCTTTCTCTGAACTATCGATATAACCGACTACTTTTAGCTGGTGCTGGCGGGTAATCACCGGGCCAAAGTCGTTACTGCTGTCAGTCGCCGCACCTACTTTTAAGGATTGCATTGCGGCACTCATTTTGGCGACCAACGCATCTGCGGCCTGATCTCCGACCGCTACCGCGACAGACAAGGCCATGCAACGCTCACCTGAAGAGCCAAAAGCAGCACCCAGCAGCTGATTTACCGCATTATCCATATCCGCATCCGGCATGACTATCGCGTGGTTTTTAGCACCGCCCAACGCCTGACAACGTTTGCCGTTCGCATTGGCTGTGCTGTAGATATATTCAGCAATCGGCGTTGATCCTACAAAGCTGACGGCTTTAACACGCACATCTGTCAGCAGTACATCAACGGCTTCTTTATCGCCATTAACAACGTTCATCACACCTGCTGGCAAACCTGCTTCCTGCAACAGCTGAGCAATAAACAAGGTAGCACTAGGGTCACGTTCAGACGGCTTTAATACAAAGGTGTTACCGCAAGCAATCGCCATTGGGTACATCCACAATGGCACCATTGCCGGGAAGTTAAACGGTGTAATACCGGTAACCACACCTAACGGCTGAAACTCACTCCATGAATCAATATTCGGGCCAACGTTTTTACTGTGCTCGCCTTTAAGTAGCTCGGCAACACCACAAGCATACTCAACATTCTCAATACCACGCTGCAATTCACCTGCGGCATCATGGCTGATTTTGCCGTGCTCTTCACCGATCAGCTGACAGATTTTATCAGCGTTTTGTTCCAGCAAGGCTTTAAAGCGAAACATAACCGCAGCACGCTTGCCCACCGGAGTATTACGCCACTCAGGAAAAGCAGCCTGTGCAGCAGCAATCGCTTCTTCGACTGTTTCTTTTGATGCCAGCGCAACCTGCTTTGTGGCTAAACCTGTCGCTGGGTTAAATACATCCTGACTACGTGCTGCATCGGTACGCATTTCACCGTTGATCAAATGGCCTATAGTTGTCATCGTTTTTCCTCGAATTTTTTATTGTTGCAAGCTTATGCAAGTTCGTTAATCGACTCACCTAGCGCATTGATTAGGTTATCTATTTCTGCATGCTCAACGGTGAATGGCAGGCCCAGCTGGATAGTGTCGCCGCCATAGCGTACGTAAAACCCTTTTTCCCAACACTTCATCGCAATCTGATAAGGACGCAACGCTGGCTCGCCCGGCACTGGCTCAATCGTCAAAGCACCAGCCAATCCGTAATTGCGGATATCCGAGATGTATTTTGTACCTTTCAGGCTGTGTAGCATCTCCTGAAACTGTGGAGATACAGTCTTCACTCTATCCACCAGCTTGTCTTGTGCCAAAATATCTAACGAGGCAAGTCCAGCAGCACAGGCAACGGGATGCGCCGAATAGGTGTAACCGTGCGGTAATTCCAACATATACTCTGCGCCACCCGCTTCCATGAAGGTGTCATAAATTTCCTGCTTCGCAACCACAGCACCCATCGGAATCACACCATTGGTCAGCTGTTTAGCGATCGTCATCATGTCGGGTGTTACACCAAACTCTTCAGCGCCGGTATTGGAGCCCATACGACCAAAACCAGTAATCACTTCATCAAATATCAGCAAAACATTGTGCTTATCGCAGATCTCGCGCAGGCGTTTCAGGTAACCCACAGGCGGTGGAATCACACCCGCAGACCCGGCCATAGGCTCTACAATAACGGCAGCGATATTAGAGGCATCATGCAATGCCAGCAGCTCTTCCAGCTCATTAGCTAAATGCGCCCCCGTCTCTGGCATTCCTTGAGTAAAACGATTTTCCGGCAACATTGTATGTGGCAGATGAACGGCATCTATGCCCTGACCATAGATAGCACGGTTAGCGCCGATACCACCCACGCTGATGCCGCCCCAGTTCACTCCGTGATAACCTTTGGCACGACCGATGAAACGCGTTTTGCCGGATTGCCCTTTTTTGCGCCAATAAGCGCGTGCAATCTTGAGTGCTGTTTCAACAGACTCAGAACCAGAACCGGTAAAGAACACGCGGTTCATGCCTTCAGGCATCAACTGAGTGATGCGGTGAGCCAGTTCAAATGACTTTGGATGGCCAAACTGGAAGGCAGGTGAGTAATCCAACTCTTTAACCTGACGACTGACTGCTTCAATTATTTCCGGACGGCTATGGCCTGCACCGCACGTCCATAATCCAGACAATCCATCAAAGATCTTACGTCCCAGTGCGTCGGTATAATAATGACCTTCGGCCGACACAATCAGGCGAGGGTCTTTCTTAAATTGGCGGTTCCCTGTAAATGGCATCCAGTGCGCATCCAGCTGCTCCTGAGATAAACCGCAAAGAGCCCTATCATCATTATTTTTATTCATTCTTCACCTCATATTCTCGGCACAGGTTTATTATACGTTCGGCATAACTGCGTACATGTTTAGAATAAACCCAATTAAACTCATTCACACCGTCATGTCGATTATGACTTGATACTTAAGTTATTAAATTCAAATATTTTAACCTTATCTTAAGCTTTTACTTAACTTTATTGTGATAAAAAACTCCGCTAATTGTGATTGCAAAGCGGTTTACTAACACGCAACATGGAGCGAGTTTTCATTCAGGTTTCAGGTACTTCTCATGAGCAAAAAAACATTCTCTGACTGGGCAAAGCTGAGCAGCGCGCTACCCCTTCCTCAGTATGCTTTTATCAACGGCAAATCAATAGCCGCGCTATCCGGTAAAACAGCGCCTTGCATAAACCCGGCCACTGGAAAAGTATTAGTCGAGGTTGCCGACTGCGCTGAAGAAGATGCCGATCTGGCGGTCGGCATAGCCCGGGAAAGATTTGAGTCGGGTGTTTGGGCAGAACAATCCCCTGCTCAACGCAAAAAAGTGTTACTCCGCTGGGCTGACCTGCTCGAACAGCACAGTGACGAGCTAGCCTTGCTTGAGTCGCTCAATGCCGGAAAACCGATCAGTGATACCCTGCATGTTGATGTGCCGGGGGCCATCAATACACTGCGCTGGACTGCAGAAGCGATCGATAAAGTCTATGAGCAGATAGCGCCAACCAGCCACAACACCCTGGCGCTGGTAACTCGCCTGCCATTAGGTGTGATCCTGGCGATTGTGCCGTGGAACTTCCCACTTTCAACGACTCTGTGGAAACTGGCACCAGCATTGGCTACCGGAAACTCAGTGATCCTTAAACCTGATCCGAAAACACCATTAACCGCGCTACGTATAGCACAGCTCGCCACGGAAGCAGGCCTGCCGGATGGCGTCCTCAACGTACTTCCCGGCGATGGTATTACTCTTGGCCGCTACCTCTCATTGCACCCCGGTATTGATGGACAAACCTTTACAGGGTCTACGGCGGTCGGCAAGTTACTCACTCAGTATTCAGGCCAATCCAACCTGAAACGCACATTTTTAGAGCTGGGCGGTAAGAGTGCCAACATCATTTTTGCCGATGCCAATCTTGAAAAAGCAGCTGAAATGGCAGCCCTTGCGGGCTTCTATAACAGCGGACAAACCTGCACGGCGGGTACCCGACTATTAATTGAAGACTCCATTCATGATCAGTTTTTAGAGATGGTATTGGAAAAAGCTAAACACTGGCTACCCGGTAATCCACTTGAGCCATCTTCAACGATGGGCGCTGTGATCGATCAAAAACAATTGGATAATATTCAGCGTTATATCACCATTGGTAAAGCGGAAGGGGCGCGGCTTGTTCATGGAGGGGAAATAATCCCAGCTAAAGACGGCGGCTTTTATCATCAAGCCACCATTTTTGCCGATGTCGACAACAGCATGCGTATTGCACAAGAAGAGATATTCGGGCCCGTGATTTCAGTTATCCGTTTCAAGGATATGGCCGATGCTATTCGCATTGCTAATGATTCACCTTACGGCTTGGCTGGCGCTGTATGGAGTCGCAACATCAATACCGCTCACAAAGTGGCTGCTGCTGTTCGCACCGGCACCATGGGGATCAACAATTACTTTGGTGGCGACATGACCGTGCCTTTTGGCGGCTTTAAAGAATCAGGTAACGGACGGGACAAGTCACTGCATGCAATGGATGACTACACTGAGCTAAAAACCACCTGGATTGAGTTCGAGTAGTCAAACCAGGCGATTACACCGGATCTGTAGAGAAAACAGGCTTACAGATCTGGTGTTGAGTTTTGTTTGATGGATTTTTCTGACTAAAAAAATCGATCCCGCAAAGAATAATACAACATACCCGCCACCAACCCTGGCCAACGTAATAACGTACCTCCCGGAAAATCCGGAGTAGGCACTTTGGCAAACAGATCAAATTTTTCTGCGGAGCCACTAACCGCCTCTGCCATCAATTTTCCACCTAAGGTTGCCAGTGCCACCCCATGCCCTGAATACCCTTGAGCCACAAAAATATTCTCTTCAATACGATCAAAACAGGGCATTCGGTTCAGTGTAATGGCCAGCGTCCCACCCCAGCCATAATCAATTTTCACATCAGTCAATTCAGGATAAGCAGAAAGCATGTATTTACGCACAAATCCACGAATGTCATGCGGGAAACGCCTGGTATAGTTTTCTCCACCGCCCCAAAGCAAACGCTTATCTGCAGAAAGCCTAAAATAATTCACTACAAACTTTGAATCTGCTACTGCCACATCGTCACGATTGATCGTGCGGCATAGTTCATCGCTTAACGGTTCAGTCGCCAGAATAAAGTTATTGATCGGCATTATTTTAGCGGCCACACGGGGCTCAAGATTACCCAGATAACCGTTACAGGCCAGCAAAATATAACGGGCTTTTACAACCCCACCTTCCGTATTAACGGTGGCACCTGCCCCGCCGCGATAACTCGTCACCCGACTATGCTCATGAATTATCACTCCCGCACGCATAGCGGCCTCAGCCAGGCCCAGCGCATAATTAAGCGGGTGCAGGTGGACACCTTCGCTCCAATATTCCCCGGCATAAAAATTATCAGTACCCAACATGGCCGCTACTTCATCCTTGGGCAGGTAACGGATAGCTTCATAGCCAAGCAGCCTTTGCTTATGCTCGACCGATTCACGTATCGAAGCAGCATGTGAAGGTTTCGCTGCGACATGCAACACGCCCTGTTTGAGATCGCATTTGATATGGTGTTTTTCAATTAGCTGCGTCACCAGCTTTACTGATTCCAGTGACATCTTCCATAAAGCCCGCGCCGTCTCCTCGCCTACCTTTGCCTTAAGTGTTTCATGATCCATGTTATGGCCAGGACACACTTGCCCACCGTTACGCCCGGACGCCCCCCAACCAATGCTCTCAGCTTCCAGCACCGTCACCGTATAACCTTTTTCTGCAAGATGCAGTGCTGCCGATAAACCGGTATATCCAGCACCAATAATACAAACATCGGCACGACTCTCGCCTTTCAACTCACTTTTCACATCCGCAAAATTTTCTTTCCTATTTGCAGAGTCAACATAATAAGACGATTCATATCCAGCCAAACTCATGCTTGTGCACCTTTTTTGCTGACGCGCTTACACAACTAAAAAATTCAATACGAGGAGAATAAAAGCCAACAAATAATACTTTTCATCTAATAAGCTATTATTTTATAAATAATCATTTGAACACTCTTAAAAACCGAATGCTAATTCGATTTATTCAGAAAGACTGGCTTTAAAATCAATTGTTGTTTAACGACACGACAAACCTCCTGTTGATTTAGCACTCTTAAGCCTAAAATATAATGAAAGAATAAGACATGAAACACTAAAGGTGATTTATGGAAGCCGTAGAAAGGTTTCTCAAAGAGAATGCCATAACCGAAGTAGAGTCCACCCTGCCGGACATGACGGGTAACGCACGTGGTAAGTTTTATCCCACAAAAAAATTCCTTGCCGAAAAGGGAGGACGCATACCAGAAACATTACTGGTACAAACCGTTACCGGCGACTGGGCAGACAATCATTTCGACATTGTCGATGCGAGTGACCGCGACATGATTCTTGTGCCCGATCCGGACACACTAAGAATTGTCCCGTGGGCGGATGAACCTACCGCGCAGGTCATCAATGACTGTTACGATACTCAGGGCGGATTACATCCCTTATCTTCCAGAACCGTACTGCGAAAAGTACTGGCACTGTTTGAAGCAGAAGGCCTGCGTCCGGTAATTGCGCCGGAGGTGGAGTTCTATCTGATCCAAAAGAATAAAGATCCCGACTACGAACTCAAACCGGCTACAGGCCGATCCGGCCGCCGTGAAACAGCGCGCCAATCCTATAGCATTGATGCCGTTAACGAGTTTAACCCCATTATTGATACGCTTTACAGCTACTGCGAAGCACAAGACCTGGATGTCGATACCCTTATCCATGAGTCAGGCGCTGCACAGATGGAGATCAATTTTTTACATGGTGACCCGTTAAAACTGGCTGATCAGGTGTTTGTTTTTAAACGAACTTTACGTGAAACTGCATTAAAGCATGGCGTTTATGCCACTTTTATGGCTAAACCGATGCAGCACGAACCCGGCAGCTCAATGCACCTCCACCAGAGCTTAGTCGATATAAAAACCGGTGAGAATATTTTTGCCGCAGAGAACGGCGGCTTCAGCGAAAAGTTTTATCACTACCTTGGCGGACTACAGCAATACACACCCAGCGCCATCAGTTTTTTCGCGCCTAACGTCAATTCATACCGCCGTTTTGCACCGGATATGTCAGCACCCGTCAATATGAAGTGGGGAATCGACAACCGCACCACCGGCTTGCGTGTACCCAAAGCTGAGCCCGCCGCTACGTGTATTGAAAACCGTTTTCCTGGCGCCGATTCCAACCCTTATCTGGCAATCGCTGCCAGCCTAGCCTGTGGATATTTAGGCCTTAAAGGAAAATTACAACCCACAAATCCAACCTATAATGCCGCTGCTGAAGAAGGCGACACCGTCGAGTTGGCCCGCTCACTTGAAGAAGGTTTACGCTTACTGGAAGAATGCCCGGAACTACGAGAGATCATGGGCTCGCGCTTTATTGATGCTTATATTGGCGTCAAACGTGCTGAGTTCGAAACGTTCCATAAAGTCATCAGTTCATGGGAGCGCGAGTATCTACTGCTGAACGTATAAACCTTACTCGAAAATCCAGCAAAGTAGCCATGTAGATACTACCCATTTACTGGCTCAGATACTCCACCAGCATTGCTGTAATGGTTCTAGATGATCTTAGAATAATGGATCTGTACAAACCTGCCATACCTGCTAATTTAGCAAATTCGAAGTGATCAACTAGCGCTAGCCATCAATCTACCTGAGCAGCCACATGATCCATTAGAGAAATCACTCAGGGAGATTCACGCTTATGAATACTCTGAGAAATGGCTGTCATCAAAACCAACAAGGTACATAATGTATATCCCAACAAATATGCAAATGAGCGATCAATCAACAACTCACGATTTTATCGATGAGTTTGGTTTTGGTGTTATTGTTTCCAGCTCCTTAACCGGTACGCACCTCCCTTTTATTCTGCACCGCGATGAAGGCAACAGTGGCGTGCTGTATAGCCATTGTGCAAAAGCCAACCCACATTGGAAAGAACTCGACAACCAAGAGGTGCTCATCATCTTTTCAGGCCCACACAGTTACATCTCGCCTGGCTGGTATGCACAAGCACCCGCTGTGCCTACCTGGAATTATACAGCTGTGCATGCCTATGGGGTTGCCTCACTCCTCGACGACAAGCAAACATTAGACGCCGTTGAAGCCGTAGTAAACAAATACGAGCCTGATCTTTTAGTGAAAAAATCAATCATTACTGATGAATACAAAGAGAAAATGTTACTCGGCATTGTCGGTATCAAAGTGGAATTAACCTCCGTAGAAGGCAAACTGAAACTAGGACAGCAACGTAAAAAAGAAGATCAGATTGGTGTTTATGACGCGCTCCGGCAATCCGGCAATCCCGAAGATCAGGCACTTGCTCTCTATATGAAAAAGATAAATACGGGAACAGGTAACAGGTGAATTTTTCTCAGCAAAGAGTGTAGAAAAGATCCCTTGCTGCAATGCAGCAGCACGACTAAAATGCACTTCTATTTTTACTACCAAGCTGATATAGAGGGCCGTTTTAGCCACTCGCACTAGCAGCTAACTGAAACAGGCTTTTAAAGAACACCATGACCCACGCAGACGACCTAAGAAACAAATTCAAACCTGCTTTTCGCGAACCTGAAAAAGAGTATTTTCTACGCTTAAATGCTGAATACAATAAGATTGTTAAGCGCGAAGCTCGCTTGGCACGTAAAGCTTATTGGATGAATCGCATTACAGCAGTAATCAAACCGCTAGTGAGCAAACCTAACTTGTTACACACCAGCTAATATCTCTATCTGGTTGTAATGAAAGAAGCGGAGCTGAACAGCATCCGCTTTTTTTGTGTCTGAATTATTCAGCCTCTGGTATTCAAAAACGCTGCCATCCAGCGTGCCACCTCAGAAGAATCGGTCGCTACATCCGGCTGACGCAGTGTTTCTAAACCTTGCTCCGCAACATCTGAAGGAACAACCGTACCTTTACGCGCTTTGACCAATTTATCTTCATACTCGACGGTAAATTCAGGATGCGCCTGGAATGTGAGTATTCTGTCGTCATAAATAAGACCAGCGTACTTACAGAACTCAGAGGTCGAGAATACCTGAGCATTAGCAGGCTTATCGATTACCTGGTCCTGATGCATCGCATTGATAACAAACGAGCTTTCAGTCGATGGTATAAAATCAAAGTCACCGGTCACTTCATAACGCTGCAAACCAACACCCCAGCCACCTTCATACTTATCGACTTTACCGTTAAACGCTTCAGCAATAATCTGGTGCCCGAAACAGATTCCTACCATTGGCTTCTTACTGGAATGAATCTCTAGAATAAGTGTTTTGAGCTTTTGCATCCAAGGCAGGTTTTGATACACATTAAACTTAGAGCCCGTAATAACCCAGCCATCACACACAGATGCGCTAGCCGGAAACTCATCATCACGTACATCAAACACTTCATATTCAAAAGGGCAACCTGCTTTACTAAACAGCTGAACAAACATATCCGCATAGGAGCCGAACTCGCCCAGCAGTTCATCGGGAGTAATCCCTGTTGCAAGAATACCTAATTTCATTTTATAGCCCACTTCTCTCTTTCTCGATGGTTACACACTGTTTATTAAAACAGAAGCTCTATTCCACAAAGCCTCTGCTCGCACTTATGGCACACTCTTTAGCGACAGCACTATTCCTGATTAGCCAGTAATTTTGTTTGTCGTCTCATTTGGTACATAGCCGCTAATACACCCAAGGCAACAATCGCGATCATAATGGTCGCCAACGCATTTACTTCCGGCGTCACACCCAAACGCACCTTGGAGAAGATCACCATAGGCAAAGTGCTGTTCCCAGGGCCGGAAACAAAGCTGGCAATAACCAGATCATCTAAAGACAAGGTGAAGGATAACAACCAACCAGAGATTAATGCCGGCGCTATCAAAGGCAAAGTCACTAAGAAAAACAGCGTAGAAGGTTTAGCGCCTAAATCCATCGCAGCTTCTTCCAGTGTTTCATCCATTGAGGATAAACGTGATTGCACAATAACCGCTACATACGCCATACAGAAGGTGGTGTGAGCAATAATAATGGTGCCTGTACCACGCCCGGCAGGCCAGCCAAACATCCCCTCCATCGCAACAAAGAGCAACAGCAAAGACAAACCGGTTATCACCTCCGGCATGACCAGGGGTGCGGTTATCCAGCCAGATAAGATCATCTTGCCACGGAAGCGCCCCATTCGGGATAACACAAACCCAGCCATTGTTCCCAGCACCACGGCCAGGCTGGCGCTGATCAGCGCAATTTTAAAACTAACCAGTGCGGCATCTATAATCTGCTGATTATTAAACAGTTCGGTATACCACTTGAGAGACCACCCTCCCCAAACCGTCACCAACTTGGATTTATTAAAACTGTATACGATCAGCGAGATAATCGGCGCATAGAGGAAAATGAATCCCATAATGGCCGTAGTATTAAGAAAAATTGAACGACGTTTCATGAGTGCGCCTCCTCTTTACCCTGTGCATTTCGGATAAGCATTATCGGCAACACCAGGACCACCAGCATGACAATCGCGACAGCAGAGGCCATCGGCCAATCCCGATTAAGGAAGAACTCATCCCATAGCACACGCCCGATCATCAATGTATCTGAGCCACCCAGTAACGCCGGAATAACGAACTCACCTACCGCAGGAATAAACACCAGAATACAGCCGGCAATAATCCCGGGAACAGCGAGTGGCAAAGTGATCAGAAAGAAACTCTGAAACGGGCGCGACCCTAAGTCTTCAGCCGCTTCCAGCAAGGTCAGATCCATCTTTTCAAGCGCGGTATACAAGGGCAAAATCATGAAAGGCAAATAGGTATAAACAATACCGATATACACGGCAAAGTCGGTCTGCAACATCACCAGCGGCTGATCGATAACACCGATTGATAACAAAAATTCATTTACAATACCGTTCTTTTTCAGAAACCCCATCCACGCATACACACGCAACAGGAATGATGTCCAGAAAGGAAGAATCACCAACGCCAGCAGTACAGCGCGGGTAGACGGCTTACTACGCGCTATGAGGTAAGCAACCGGAAAACCCACAATTAATGTAAAAAAAGTAGATACGGCGGCAATTTTAACCGAGCTGATATAAGCATCCAGATAAAATGCATCTTCTATCAGATAGAAATAATTACCCAAATTTAGCTTAAAAGAGGCGTAGGCCTCATCAAGATTCCACTCAAATATGGCCGAGTATGGCGGCACAGCAATAGCCGATTCGGACAGGGATATTTTGAACACCACCAGAAAAGGAATGAAGAAAAAAATACCCAACCAGAGTGCGGGAACAGCAATAACACCTAAACGCCCCCAGTTTACACTTCTGAAGATATTATATTTCGCCATTCCCGACGCAGATTTATCGACCCATGCAGCCCCTGTTGAAACACTCATGACGTCAACACCACGCTGCTATCTACCTGCCATGAAAGATACACCTTGTCATGCCAGGTAAATCGAGCACCCATATCTCGTACAAAGTTTGGCTGGGTAACACGCACATCTTTACCACTGGCCAAACGTACTTTAAATACAGACAAGCTACCCATGTAAGCAATATCTTCGATAACACCTTCAATCCAATTGTTGGCCTGTTCAGGCTTATTGCGGCTTATTTTGATTTTTTCGGGACGTATCGCCATATGCACCGTCTGATTAGGAGCGCAACTGATACCATGATTGACATAAAGCTCTGCTCCGGCTTCTTTAGAGTGTATACGCACACTATCCGGAAGATCTTCAATTACCTTTCCTTCGAACAAATTGACCGATCCGATAAACTCGGCAACAAACCGGCTATTCGGGTACTCATAGACCAGATGCGGCTCAGCCGTTTGTACAATCACGCCGTTATTCATAACGCCAATACGTGTTGCCAACGTCATCGCTTCTTCCTGGTCATGAGTCACGACCACGAATGTCACACCTAACTGCTCTTGGATATTGATTAATTCAAACTGGGTTTCTTCACGCAGTTTTTTATCCAGCGCACCCAGCGGTTCATCCAACAGCAATAACTTCGGACGTTTAATAAGCGAGCGCGCCAGTGCAACACGCTGGCGTTGCCCGCCCGATAATTGATTAGGCTTGCGCTTACCCAGATGCCCCAATTGCACCATATCCAGCATTTGCCCTACACGTTGCTTCACTTCATTACGCGCTACACCTTCACGCCTCAATCCAAAAGCGATGTTATCGGCGACGGACAAATGCGGAAAAAGCGCATACGACTGAAACATCATGTTCACAGGACGGTTCCAGGGCTGCACACCGGCCATGTCGATACCATCTATCAGAATCCGGCCACTGGTTGCTGATTCAAAGCCTGCCAGAATACGCAGTAAAGTACTTTTACCCGATCCAGAACCACCCAAAAGGCAAAAAAGTTCATTTTTGTAGATATCCAACGAGATATTATCGACTGCGGTAAACTCTCCGAACTTTTTGGTTACATTTTCAATTTTAAGAAACGGCTCAGCACCGTCCTGTTTCCATAATGGAATTTCAACAGAATTCGTCTTTGACGACGTATGTAGTTCGCTATGTTGGGACAACGTCATAACAACACCTTGGGTATTTATTCTTATCAGGGAATTTCTAAATAAACCCAAAAGCCAGATAGTTTTTAAGATTGTTCTAAAACTAACCGGAGGCTTATTTAGAAACTCTTGAGCGTGTTAAATAAGGGGCGGTATTCCACCCCTTTTTGTCAGTCATTAATCAGGCACCACACTAATAATTAGCGACCTGTTTTAATACCACTCCAGGCACGAGTTAACAGACGATCAAATTTCGCTGTATGTGCGTTTTGTGTGAACAGGTTTGCTTTTACTTCACTTGAAGGATAAATACCCGGGTTGTTACGTACTTCATCAAGCAAGAGCGGCTCTGCAGCAGTATTGGCTACTGCGTAATAAACATAGTTAGAGATACCGGCAGCGGTTTCTGCTTTTAACACAAAATCGATAAACTTATGCGCAGCTTCAGGATGTGGCGCATCCGCAGGGATTGCCATCAGGTCAAACCACACTAACGTACCTTCCTTCGGAATCACATAACCAATAACGTTGCCCTGGCCCGCTTCTTCTGCACGGCTCTGAGCCTGCAAGATATCACCGTTATAACCCAACGCAACACACACCTCGCCATTAGCGAGATCAGAGATATATTTGCCTGAATGGAAATACTTGTAGCTATCGCGCACAGAATTCATCAATTCTGTCGCTTTTTTAAGATCTGCTTTTTTCTCGGAATTCGGGTCTAATCCCAGATAATTCAGTGCAATCGACATCACTTCAGCAGGCGAATCCAGCAGACCGATACCACAGTCGGCTAATTTTGCAGCCACTTCCGGCTTAAAGATCAGATCCAACGTATCAAGCGGCATATCTCCCAAGCGCTCTTTTACCATCGCTTCGTTATAGCCCAGACCAATCGTCCCCCAAGCATAAGGCACATTGTGCTTATTTTCCGGGTCGTGTCGTGCAATTTTTTCTGCGAGGACGCTATCAATATTGCCGTAGTTTGTCAGCTTAGAGCGATCAATTTCTGCATAGATACCGGCCTGAACATGACGTTCCAAAAACGAGCCCGTAGGCACCACAAGATCATAACCGGTGCTACCAGACATTAACTTGGCTTCTAATACTTCGTTTGCATCATAAACATCGTAATTAACTTTAATACCTGTTTCCTGCTCAAACTGAGTAACCGCTTCAGGGTTAATGTAGTCTGACCAGTTGTAAATATTAAGAACCTGCTCTTGCGCAACAGCAGCGGTTGAAAGTGTCATTGCCAGAGCGGCAACTAAACCTAGTTTTTTAGGACTCATTAATATTCTCCATTTCAGGCCATGCCTGTTTTATCTGAAGCTAACTTCAGCTATAGCTTTGTATCAAACAAGGCGCGAACCCCAAATACAAAACTACCTATTATTATTGTTATCTTTCTGGCAATCCTTTCAGAAGATTCACCATCCATGTGAAAGCATTCCCACCAATCTACGCTAGCTTTATAGGCAGGCTAAATACCCACCGGGGGGTATTTAGCCGAAAGTATAAGCGCTATTACAACAAGCCCAGATACGCCTCAAACTCAATATCCGAAATCTGCTCATGCAGCTTTCTCTGCTCTTGCCGTTTCGCCGCCGAATACACACGCACAAACTCTTCGCCAAGATACTCTTTCAACACGTCACTCTTAGTAAATATACCTGTGGCATCATCCCATTTAATAGGCAAAACTAAGCTTTCATCAGTCTCTGCGGTTTCCGCATTAGCATCCCCTTTAATAGGAGCCGGTGGTTGCAGCTTATTCTCGATACCATAAAGAGCACCACCCAAGATTGATGCCAACACCAGATAAGGGTTCGCATCAGCGCCCGCAACGCGGTGTTCTATACGACGAGCGACGGGCGGGCTTTCTGGTATACGGATCGCAACGGTACGGTTTTCATATCCCCAGCTCGCATAAGTAGGTGCATGCGCACCCACCATAAAGCGTCGATAAGAGTTCATGTGAGGAGCAAAGGTCAGCATGCCATCTGCCATCGTATGCATTAAACCGGCAACCGCATGCCGCATCACATCTGTTCCCTCTTCGCCGCCATTGTCGAACACATTCTCACCCGCTTCATTCAATAAGCTAAAGTGAACATGCATGCCGTTACCGCTTTTCTTAGCGTAAGGCTTAGCCATGAAGGTCGCTGAATAGCCTTGTTTTCTTGCTATCCCTTTAACCAGACGCTTGAACATAATCGCTTGGTCGCCGGCCAGCATCGGATCAGGCACATGGTTCAGGTTAATTTCAAACTGACCAGGACCCAGCTCGGAAATAATAGTGTCTGCGGGTACACCCTGAATATCACAAACCTCACGTACTTCAGTAAAGAAGGCTGATAAGCAGTCCATCTCATCAATTGAGTAGCAATCTGTCTCAGACAAACGACGCCCGTGACCTTCAATCAATACCGGCGGACGAGGACGCTGAGTTTCTTCAGACATACCATCCATCAGATAAAACTCAAGCTCTGTTGCCACTACGGGCGTTAAGCCCAATGCTTTAAAGCGCTTTACAACACCACTCAACACCTGACGAGGGTCGGCACCAAAAGGCGAGCCGTCAGGATTAAACATCATAGCTAATACTTGATCGCGCGGAGAATCTGCCCAAGGCACAGAAATAGCGTCATCATGCACAGGCATACACACACCATCGCTATCGCCTGTTTCAAATACCAGACCATTTTCCAAAACGTCATCGCCCCAGAAATCAAATCCAAGCACAGAACGAGGCAACTTGACGCCCTCTTCCATCACTTTATATAAAGCACTACCTGGCATACGTTTGCCGCGCAAATTACCGTTCAAATCTGTAATAAACAGATCAAACTCATTACCTTTTTTAGAATTCATAGCAGATTCTCACTCGACATCTTTTTTGTACATTTTGGAACGAAATAATATGTACATAGTTTCACATAATCACTTCAAGAAATAACTATATTTTGTGATCACAAAGAATAATTTTTTTGTCATCTCAAAAATAAAATAAGATCAACACAGGCTTTACCAAAAAAACCGTACACCTTATTTAGTGATCGCATTAGAATAGAAAAAAACAGCCAGAACCGAAAGCGATTATGGACAAGAAGTCTCCTATAAAAATCACATTAACTGAGCGCGATAGCGCTGTAACTATCACCCAGTGGGTATATGAGACACTAAGAGGCGCCGTCATGAACGGGCAAATCCTGCCGGGGCGAGCGTTAACCATTCGTGAACTCGCTACGCTATTGGATGTCAGCCCTATGCCCATCAGGGAGGCGCTACGCCAACTATCCGCCGAAAAAGCATTAGAAATCCAGGGCAATCGCCGCGTCATGGTGCCTAAAATGACCGCCATGAAATTCACCGAGCTGTACGAAGCACGTATCGCTATCGAGTCGCACTCAGCCGCCAGAGCGTTGCCTTATATTGATCAGGCTCGCTTCATACAGCTACGCAATCTTGACCAATTGATAAATATTGCTCAGGAAGAGGGCAATCTTGAGCAGATCAGTATACTCAATCAAGATTTTCATCGCCTACTCTATACCGCTAATCCGCATCAGGTGACCCTTCCTCTGATTGAAAGCCTGTGGTTACAACTGGGGCCTTTCATGCGCTTAGCCACCAGCAAACTGGAGGAACACTATCTTATTGACCGACACAACGAAGCAATGATCGCCATAGAAAAACAAGACGCTTTTGCTTTGCAGTTAGCCATCACCGCAGATATCCGGGAAGGAATCGCCTTTGCCGGCACCCCAGAACTCTTACATCGCTTTATTGAACAATCACACATCGCTGCCTATTAACTTTTCCACAATACGATACGTTTACAACCGATATACTCACACCTGAAACGAGCCTACGAAAAACATCCGATAAAAATTTTCACTGAGCCATGACATGATTTTTCATTGACTTTTTAATTTTGTGATCACAAAATAACTAGCAGTTACGGAGAGACTCCGATCAGACAACCTATTTTTATGATCACATTCAGCAATTACCATGTGATCCCTTATTACGCTTTCAACTGCGGGTGAAAGTATTTTGGAGAGCAAGATGCACACAGATAAAAACAACTGTTCATCAATCACTACCGAGATTCAATCTCTTGATGCTGAGCATCACTTACACCCGTTCACCAACACCGGCGCACTCAACAAAAAAGGCGCTCGCATTATCACCAAAGGAGAAGGCGTTTATATCTGGGACAGCGAAGGCAATAAAATCCTGGATGGCATGGCAGGTCTGTGGTGCGTCAATATGGGATACGGACGCAAAGAGCTGACTGATGCGGCGAACCAGCAGATGAACACATTGCCCTTCTACAACACCTTTTTCCAGACAACACATACACCGGCAGCAGAACTGGCCAAAGAGATTGCCAGCATCACTCCGGGCGACCTTAATCACATATTTTTTGCAAACTCCGGTTCCGAGGCGATCGACACTATCATTCGCATGGTACGCCATTACTGGGTGATTAAGGGCAAGCCTTACAAAAGCATCCTGATTAGCCGCGAAAACGCCTATCACGGCAGTACCGTCGGTGGCACCAGCCTTGGTGGTATGACAGGCATGCACAAACAGGGCGCACCTTTACTTCCAAACATCGAACGTATCCGCCAGCCATACTGGTACGGTGAAGCCGGTGATATGACAGAAGAGGAGTTTGGTATCGCCTGCGCAAAAGCACTGGAAGATAAAATACTGGCTGTAGGGCCTGATAATGTAGCTGCTTTTGTTGGTGAGCCTATTCAAGGTGCTGGCGGCGTGATTGTCCCTCCTGCCAACTACTGGGCTGAAATTCAAAAAGTCTGTACTAAGTACGATATTCTGCTGGCAGCTGACGAAGTTATTTGTGGTTTCGGGCGCACGGGCAATTGGTTTGGTAGCGAGACGTTTGGCATCAAGCCTGACATTATGTCTATGGCTAAAGGCTTGTCGTCTGGTTATTTACCTATTTCAGCCGTGGCGGTGGGCAATCGTATCGCCAATGCTTTTATTGAGCACAATGACGATTTCAACCACGGCTTTACCTATTCGGGCCACCCTGTTGCGGCAGCGGTGGCATTGGCCAACATACGCTTGATGAAAGAAGAAAATATTATCGACTATGTTGCTAAAGATATCGGGCCATACTTTCAGAAGAAGTTACGCGAAACACTCGCAGACCATCCACTAGTGGGCCATATTGAAGGGACTGGGTTAATCGCGGGAATCGCCTTGGTAAAAAACAAGGCGACAAAAGAGTTCTTTCCGAGTGACCTTGATATCGGCCTGATCTGCCGTGACCATTGTTTTAACAACGGCCTGATCATGCGTGCCGTGGGTAGCCGTATGGTTGCATCACCACCTCTGGTTATCAGTCACGCTGAAGTAGACGAGCTGTGTAAAAAAGCGCGTCTTTGCTTTGATCTGACACTTAAGTCCGTTAGCTAGCGAAACGCTAACAACCGTAAATAGCAGCACCGTAAAGGTGCTGTTATTTATATCGCAATTATTACCTTAATACAGGCCTCTATCTTCAAAAAGAATAAAGGAAAGCAGCAAGCTCATGAATCATAAACCCAGCGCAGACAGCACCTCGGCTAACTGGCAAAAAGACCTTGCTTACGTCATCGACCATATTCGTTTGCGTAATTTTCCTAAAGCACTGGCTGATTTGCTAGCCACACAATGCAATGTCAGCACTATCCTGATGGTCACTTACAAGAAGTCGTTTAAACCCATTATTCTTCATCCAACCGACCCCGCTGATCAAAGCCCGACATTACGCAATTACATTAACCAAGCGTACGTTCTTGACCCTCTCTTCAATGCGATTCAAACAGGAATTAATCCTGGTCTTAGCCGCCTGATAGAGATAGCACCCGACTCTTTTGAAACCACTGAGTATTACCAAACCTGCTATAAAGATTTTGACCTGATTGATGAGATCAATCTGATTATTGAGCTGGATAACGAGGTCACCTGTACTATTTCGCTTGGCAGAAAATCCAGTTTAGGGACTATCACCCGCTCTGAACTGAATCGCCTGAATGAGATCTACCCGATCATCAACTCATTAGTCAGGCAATTCTGGCTATCGCAAAGCCAGGAATATGTGCAATATGAAAAATCCGAAGGTGCCATGAAACAGGCACTGAATACTTTTGGCAGCGGCGTATTAACCCGCAGGGAGCAAGAGATCTCAGGTTTGATTTTGCGCGGGCACTCCTCCAAAGCGATTGCCAGCAAACTCAATATCAGCCTGGGCACTGTGAAAGTCCATCGTAAAAACATCCATACCCGCCTCAACACATCGACGCAATCTGAGATATTCACTCTCTTTCTTGCTCACCTGAACGAGCTGGAAGCAGCCGCGCCCAGCGCCGACGCTACTCCGGTATAAGCATTAACGCAGCCAAGACTGCGTTAATTACCATCTACTGACGCTTCTTACCTTATAATCGAATCCAGACATTTTTTAGTTCAGTGTACTTTTCCATCGCATGTAAAGACTTATCCCGCCCATTTCCAGACGCTTTAACCCCACCAAAAGGCACGGTAGAGTCCCCTTCACCCCAGGTATTTACCCAAACCATACCACTGTGAATCTTACGGCTGACACGGTGAGCACGTGAAAGATTAGCTGTCCAAACGGAAGCACCCAGTCCGTACTTAGAATCATTAGCTAAAGTAATCGCTTCCTCTTCAGTCTCAAATTCGCATACAGCCAGCACAGGCCCGAAGATCTCCTCCTGCACAAACGTCATTCCATTGTGTGCTTCAGAAACGATAGTGGGTTTTGCATAGAAGCCTTTACCTTCAACATACTCTGGCAACCCACCCAGCAATACCTCACCGCCCTCCTCCTGCGCAGAGCGAATAAAACGAGCCACGGTATCTAATTGAGCCCAGTCCACCATCGGCCCCATATTAGTTGCAGGATCTAGCGGATCACCCGGCTGAAAACGACTGGCTGCTTCGACTAGTGCGGCGATAAACGTTTCTTTAATACTTTTCTGAACATAAATGCGTGAACATGCAATACAGACCTCACCCTGATTAGAGAAGATCGCAGCGGCCGCTGTCGCTGCAGCTTTCTTAATATCTTCGCAATCGGCAAAGATCAGGTTCGGCGACTTCCCTCCCGCCTCCAGCCAGACACGTTTCAGGTTGGACTGGCCCGCATATTCCATCAACATACCCGCGACACGCGTAGAACCGGTAAAGGCCAGCACGTTAACATCGTTATGTAACCCTAATGCTTTTCCGGCGGTATGTCCGAAGCCCGGCAGCACATTGAACACACCGTCGGGGATACCCGCTTCGGTGGCCAACTCTGCCAGACGTAAAGCGCTCAGTGGAGACTTTTCAGAGGGCTTCAGAATAACACTGTTACCTGCTGCCAACGCAGGCGCCAACTTCCATGTTGCCATCATCAGCGGGTAGTTCCACGGCGTAATGGCCGCCACTACGCCTACCGGTTCATGACTTATCAAGGCTAATGTGTCATTGCCTGTGGGGGCTATTTCTCCATAAAGCTTATCGATACATTCCGCTGTCCAGCGGATGCAATCGATACTGTCCGGAATATCAATTGCCGTCATTTCAGAGATCGACTTACCCATATCCAGCGTATCCAGCAGAGCAAATTCATCTTTGTTCTGCTCAAGCAGATCCGCCAATTTCAGCAAAATACGCTTACGCTGCTTTGGCTCCATGTCTGACCATACACCCGAACGGTAGGCCTGCAGTGCACTATCGACCGCCAGATCAACATCTGCTGCATCACAGCTGGCAACATCAACCAACAACTGTTCTGTTGCCGGATTAATACAGGGAAAAGTTTCACCGCTCACTGCTGGCTGAAACTGCCCATTAATGTACGCCTGATGACGAAAAGTCAGGGACTCGCTTAACGCTTTCCACTTAGTAAGATCTGTCATTACTCATTCTCTCTAGTCTTATCCTATTCCGCTCGCATTTATCCTCTGATAACCAGAGATAAATACAGATAACAGCCAGTCTACGAGAACCTCCGCAAGACAATATATACACCAGAGTAGGTAGCTCAGCAGCTATTGAACCCCGTCTGCACACGCTACCTACACAAGGGTATATAAAGTGATTACTGCTCTTTACACAATAACACCCGCTATGACTCACACATCTTAAAAATAAAAAGGTATTTACAGATGAACACTCTCTTTTTGAAAAGAGTTTTTACGGGTTTAACATTAGCCTTGACCATTAGCAGCACTCAAGCCGCTGAGGTATCTGGCACGATCGGTTTTACAAATGACTACCGATTTCGCGGCATCTCTCAAACAACAGGTGACGCGGCCGTTCAGGGCAGTCTTGATGTTGCTTTTAACAACGGCGTTTATGCTGGCGTGTGGGGCAGTAATGTTGACTGGGGTGATGACGCTAATATCGAAATTGATTACTACCTGGGCTTTGGCAACGCTATTAACGACAACCTGAGCTACGACCTCTCTTTTGCTTATTACACCTACCCTGGTTACAAAGCCGCCGATGGTGACTATGCTGAAATCAGCCTATCAGTGAACTACAGTGGCATGAATGTGGGCGGTAGTGACTTGGGTGATATTGGTGCTACCTTTGCTTACAGCAACGACTACTTCAATAGCGGTGATGATTCAAAATATATCGCACTGGATTACAGCTATAGTGTGACAGAAAACATCAGCCTTGATCTGCATGCAGGCCATAGCTTTGGTGCCGCATGGGATGGATACGGGTATGAGGATTACTCCATCGGAGTATCAGGTAGCTTAGCTGGAGTCGACCTTGCCGTTAACTACCTGACCAATACACTGGATGTGGCTAAAACCAACGATGTCGACGATAACACGCTCGTCTTTAGCGTCTCACGTTCGTTCTAAGCGTTCTTCAGGAATGCACTTTGCCGCCTGCTCATAACAGGCGGCTTTTTTGTTTATGCCATTTTATTAGCAGCCAGCACATACAGATATTCTAATGCCAAAGTTGCACCGGCCAATGATGTGATCTCGGCATGATCATAAGCAGGAGCCACTTCGACAACATCCATACCCACTAAATCCAGACCCTGCAAACCACGAATAATCTTTAATGCGCAGTCAATACTGATACCGGCTACAACGGGCGTGCCTGTACCCGGTGCAAACGCAGGATCAAGACCATCGATATCAAAACTAACATAGGCTTTTTTATCACCGACACGCGCTTTGATTCTCTGCAGCGTTTCAGCAGGCCCATGATCGCCCACCCATGCCGCATCTAATACTTCAAACGGATGATTTTCAACCGTATAAGCGGTACGAATTCCGATTTGTAATGAGTGCTCTGTATCGACCAAGCCTTCTTGCACAGCATGATGAAAGATAGTCCCGTGGTCATACTTACTGCCGCCGGAATAGGTATCGGTATGCGCATCAAAATGTATCAAGGCGACAGGACCATGCTTTTTAGCGTACGCCCGTAACACCGGAAGCGTAATAAAGTGATCTCCACCAAAGGTCAAAGCACTTTTACCTGCATCCAGAATACGTGAAATATGCGCTTCCAGGTTATCCACCAATGTTTGTGGCTCGCCGTGTTTAAACTTCACGTTGCCGGCATCTGCCACTTTCAGATGATCATCCAGGGCAAACGTCCAAGGCCAGCGAGCACCTTCCCACACCAAGTTAACCGACGCCTGACGCACACCCTGAGGCCCAAAGCGCGAACCGGAGCGCCCCGATGTCGCCATATCAAAAGGCACACCGCTGACAATTACTTCAGCATCGCTTTGCGATAATGTCGTCAATGCCGGAAACTGCATAAACGTCATTCCCATTGCGCCGTATAACGGCATATCAGCATCGGCTACAGAAACGTTCTCATTCGCAGCATCATTTAAACCAGACATTAATTCTTCCTATCTATAAAATTGGATTAGGTAAATATTACCCAGAGAATAAACCCAGAATAATCATTAGTTAAATGCATAGTTATAATATATAAATGTATTAAATTAATACTTATTAAAACCAATACCCACAATGAAACCACTACGACAGTTTGATCTCAACCTTCTGATCATTTTTGAAGCGCTCATCAGCGAGCGTCATGTCAGCCGTGCTGCCGAAAAAGTATTTCTCAGCCAGTCAGCGATGAGCCATGCACTGAACCGCTTACGCCAGTATTTAAACGATCCTTTATTAGTCAGAACCGAAAACGGCTTACAACCGACACCTCGCGCACTGGAAATGCTGCCCGAGATACGCAAAGCATTACAGCTTATAGAACGTACGCTGCAGCCCAGCGAGCAGTTCACCGCGAGCACCAGCCAGCGTACTTTCAGCATTGCCAGTACCGATTATTTTGAGTCAGTTATTTTTCCTGATCTGGTCAGACACCTGCAAACTATTGCACCACATGTCAGGTTACAAATAGAGATGATCAGCGAAGATGCATCTTCATCTAAGCTCGAAAACCGCCAGGTTGACCTGGTTATCGGCATGGATGCCTCGAAAAAAATACCCGCTCATCTGATCTCTGAGCCCTGGATAACCGAGCAACTGGTCTGTCTTGCAGGTGTTGAAAATAAAGAGGTAGGGAAAAGTTTATCGATTCAACAGTATGTTGGTCTTCCGCATGCGGTGTTCTCAGATCTGACTGGTGATAGCTCCAGCAGTATCGATAACTGGTTGAACGCTCAGCAGCTATCGCGCCAATCGATAGTACGTACCGTTAATTATATGGCTGCTGCGCGCATCGTAGCCCAGACATCCGCTATCATGACGCTGCCTTCTCATATGGCCAGGCTGTTCAGTCAAATGTTAGGCGTTCGTGTTGTTGCTCCCCCCAAAGGGATGCCGAGTATACAGATGACGACTGTCCACCACCCTTTATTCAGTAATGATCCGGGAATCGTATGGCTTATAGAGCAGATCACTCTGCTGGGAAACCAACGAACACAGTCTTAAACGCTTATACATTTTCTTATAAAGGCTATTAACAGACCGGGATCACACTCACCAATCCCGCTTAATCGCCGTCCCATCCCGAAACGCCTGATACCACGCCGCAGAATCCTGCATCTCAAGATCATCATTTAATGGAGGATACGCCAGCCCTTTTTTATGACAAAAATCGGCCAGATCAGGGAAACTCCACTCAAAAAGCGTATCCGTAAACTCATCGGGATCAAGACGCGACTCGTCATACAATCCGGCTTTCAGCCGCTGATTCTGCGCTTCTACCATGATAATACCAGCGGCCGTGGAAACATTGAGCGACCCCACCATGCCCATCATAGGAATCAGAATATGCTCATCCGCAAGCTCGGCTGCCATATCACTAACGCCCTCTTTTTCGGACCCCATCAGAATCGCACAGGGGATGCGATAATCCACATCCCTGTAATCCACTGCACGATCAGAAAAATGTGCTGCGTAGACTTTTAAGCCTCGCGATTTCACTTGCCGGATCGCCTCCTCACAACTCTCATGGCTAATCGTTTTCACCCAACGATCACTTCCTTTTGCCGTACCTTTGAATACATAGCCCGTCTTGGGTGTCACGGTATGCACATAGGGAATACCCACCGCATCGCAGGTTCGGATAAGTGCAGCAAGATTCCTGGGTTTATGCACCTGATCAGTGATCAGATGCAGATCAGGCTGGCGCCGCTCAAGAGTAGAGATCAGTTTCTGTTTACGTTCCGGTGTCATTGTTCAGCTCTGAGTCTTGTTAGATACGCTATTTTAACGAAAACAAACAAACTTATTCCTTTTTTTATGCACGCCTCCTTAGGAAGCTTTTTATAGTATTTTGAGGTCGCCTATACAGCCAAATCAAAACACTCCTCTCTCCCTTGGCGATAGCGATTTTCCGGCTGATTTGTTAATCTGCACGACCGGTCTGCTGCACATCGTTTAGCGTTCATCACTGTTTATTTTTCTAAACGAATTGCACAACCCATATGCTGCCTTTTTATAGGCGACCTCTTTTCGAATAGACGTGGCAATTACAGAATCATAATGAGTAAAAAGACTGACATCACTAAACCCGAACATACGCCTATGATGCAACAATATTTTAAGATCAAGGCAGAGCATCCGGATCAGCTGGTTTTTTATCGGATGGGGGATTTTTACGAACTATTTTATGATGATGCTAAACGCGCTTCAGAGCTACTTAATATATCCCTGACAGCGAGAGGGAAGTCAGGCGGCAACCCCATTCCTATGGCGGGCCTGCCTTATCACGCGGCCGAAGGTTATATCGCAAAAATAGTCAGCGCAGGCGAATCTGTGGTGATCTGCGAACAGTTTGGTGATCCGGCTGCAAAAGGCCCTATGGAGCGTAAGGTTGCCCGCATCGTCACCCCGGGCACCTTAAGTGACGAAGCATTTTTAGATGAGTCACGCGATAACATTTTATTGGCAATTCACGCCTCCCAATCACGCTACGGTGTCTCTCTGGTCGACATCAGCACAGGCCGTTTTAGCTTGATGGAGCTTGAAGATGATGAGTCTCTCCTCGCTGAACTCGAGCGTCTCAAGCCCGCTGAGGTGCTTTATAACGATGACAGTAACCTCAACTTGCTGCTAAAAGGCCGTAAAGGTGTCCGCCCACAAGCTCCCTGGAATTTTGAATCGGAAACCGCACAACGCTTATTATGCCAACAGTTCAACACCCAGGATCTCGAGGGCTTCGGCTGTGCAGAGATGCAGATTGCCATTGGTGCGGCAGGATGCCTGCTGCAATATGCAAAAGACACACAACGCTCGGCTTTACCCCATATCCGCCGACTACAGATTGAACAACGTTCCGAGACCGTTATTTTAGATGCGGCCACACGCCGCAATCTTGAAATAGACCAAAACTTAGCCGGCGGGCGTGAAAACACATTATTAAGCGTGATGGATAATACCGCCACATCGATGGGCAGCCGGCTCTTACGGCGCTGGCTCAACCAGCCTCTCAGGGATAAAAATACGCTGCTACAGCGCCAGAACTCTATTCGCTGGTTGCAGCAAAACTATCGTTATGAATCCTTAGCAGAAACCCTCAAAGGGATCGGGGATATCGAGCGGATATTATCGCGGGTGGGGTTGGGTTCTGCACGTCCCCGAGATCTGGAGCGCTTGAAGGATGCTTTACAACGCCTGCCTGAATTACAGGCGTCACTTATTGATGAACATCGCGCCGCTCATATCAATGCACTGGCCGAGTCGGTTAGTGAGTTCCCGGAGCAGGCCAGCTTACTGAAAAAAGCCATTATGCCTAATCCGCCTGTGGTCATCAGGGATGGTGGTGTTATTGCAGAGGGTTATGACGAAGAATTAGACGAGCTTCGCAATATCAGTGAAAATGCTGGCGACTACCTGATCAAGTTAGAGCAGCAAGAGCGCGAGCGCTCAGGCATACCTACACTCAAAGTGGGATACAATCGTGTGCATGGCTACTTCATTGAAATCAGCAAAGGGCAGGCTGATGCAGCTCCAGCAAACTACATTCGCCGCCAAACTCTAAAAAATGCGGAGCGTTTTATCACTCCCGAACTTAAAAGCTTTGAAGATAAAGCACTCAGTGCTAAAAGCCGGGCTCTTGCGCGCGAAAAAGCACTCTATGAAGAGTTGATAGCCTGTTTAGCAGAGCAACTCCCCGCCCTGCAAGATTGCGCTCAGGCGCTTGCCGAACTGGATACGCTTAACAACCTGGCCGAACGGGCTGATACCCTGAATTTTAATGCCCCTCATCTGCATGACACGCCACAACTGACTATCATTGCAGGACGGCATCCGGTCGTTGAGTCGGTATTGGAGTCACCCTTTGTGGCCAACGATCTATTACTCGATCCTGAGCGGCGCATGCTGATTATTACCGGCCCCAACATGGGAGGTAAATCTACTTACATGCGCCAAGCCGCATTAATCAGCTTACTGTCACACATTGGCAGTTATGTGCCTGCCGAAGAGGTCAATATTGGTATTATGGATCGCATCTTTACAAGGATGGGTTCTTCGGATGATTTAGCCGGTGGGCGATCTACCTTTATGGTGGAGATGACAGAGACGGCTAACATCTTACACAATGCCACTGAAAAAAGTTTGGTGCTGATGGACGAGGTCGGCAGAGGAACCAGTACCTTTGACGGCTTATCACTCGCCTGGTCTGCTGCCGAGTTTCTGGCTGCACATATTAAAGCCTTTACTCTGTTCGCTACCCATTACTTCGAGCTTACCGCCCTCCCTGAGCAGCAAGAAGGCGTCTTTAACGTTCACCTCAATGCGCTAGAACACCAGGATACGATTGTATTTATGCACGAAGTCCATGACGGGCCGGCAAGCCAAAGTTACGGCTTACAAGTGGCGCAGCTGGCTGGCGTTCCTAATCACGTAATCGTTAAGGCAAAACAAAAACTCTTTCAACTTGAAGCCGACTCAGTGGTATCAAGCAACCGCGCAGCGCCACCGCCACCCGTTCAAGATGATATGTTCAACTCATCTACCCACCCGGCGGTCGAACAACTAAAACAACTCGATGTGGATAATCTCTCTCCACGCCAGGCACTTGAGCTGCTATATTCATTGAAAAGTAAATTATAAGGCGCTTTGACGCACTGACAAGTGTCATCTCAATCCTAAAAACAAGACGCGTGGAGGTAAATAATGACCTATGTAGTAACGCAAAACTGTATCCGCTGTAAATACACGGATTGCGTGGAAGTCTGCCCGGTAGATTGCTTTTACGAAGGAGAGAACTTTCTTGTTATCCACCCTGACGAGTGCATAGATTGCGGGCTATGTGAACCGGAATGCCCTGCCGAAGCGATTTTTCTGGATGACGATGTACCGGAAGACCAGCAGATATTTATTGAGATCAATGCTCAACTGGCAGAGAAGTGGCCAAATATTACTGAGCGTATTGAGCCAATGGAAGATGCAGAAGAGTGGAAGGACAAGCCCAACAAGCTTGCCCTTCTTATTAAATAATTAAGCGTGTACTAAATTATCAGCGATCATTAATTACTGTTAGCAACTAGGATAGTAAATCTTCGCTACTCAACCCGTTTTTCTCAACAATTTCACGCAACTTACGTAACGCTTCAACTTGAATTTGTCTGACACGCTCACGTGTCAGGCCAATTTCTGTACCTACCTCTTCCAACGTGCTCATTTCATAATTACGCAAACCAAAGCGTCGTGATAAAACTTCAGCATGCTTATCTGGAAGCATATCCAGCCATTTATCGAGATTACCGCTAATATTAGTATTCTGAAGCAATACTTCCGGATCCGAGGTTTCTGTATCAGCAATCGTTTCAATCGCAGATTTTTCAGAATCACCCATAGGTATATCAATGGATGTTACCCGTTCATTCAACTTCAGAACTTTTTGCACTTTATCGACAGGTTTGCTCACCAGCTCAGCAATTTCTTCTGCCGTTGGCTCATGATCGAGTTTCTGCGAAAGCTCACGCGCTGCACGCAGATATACATTTAGCTCTTTAACCACATGAATAGGCAATCGAATCGTCCGTGTTTGATTCATGATTGCACGTTCAATGGTTTGTCTGATCCACCAGGTCGCGTATGTTGAAAACCGGAAACCGCGCTCAGGATCAAATTTTTCGACGGCCCGAATCAACCCGAGATTGCCCTCTTCGATCAAATCCAACAAGGTCAAACCACGATTAATATAACGGCGTGAAATCTTAACCACCAAACGGAGGTTACTTTCAATCATTCGCTTACGCGCTTTCATGTCACCTTTTAAGGCCAGCCGGGAGAAGTAAACCTCTTCTTCTGCACTGAGTAACGGTGAAAAACCAATCTCATTAAGATACAACTGAGTAGCATCTAAAGACTTTGCATTCATTAAGTCTTTATGCGCTAAACTTCCCCTTCCCCGTCCACTATTCAGGAACTCCGGCTCGTCGTCTTCCGCCTCGATATCCATATCTAAATCGTCGCTATCATCAGAATCGAGTAACAGCTCTTCCTTTTTCAGCTTATTTTTTTCGAGAATTGTCATCACCGTCATCACCTATCTAGCGCTATCTTAATTATTATAGTCTACCTTTTCGGTAGATACCGTAGCGGATTAACTGGTTTACCATCCTTGCGGATTTCAAAATGAAGCATCGTGCGTGTAGCACCACTATTACCTATTTCGGCAACTTTCTCCCCAACATTAACATTTTCGTTCTCTTTGACGAAAATATTACTATTATGGGCATAAGCACTGAGGTATTCCTGATTATGGTTAATAATTATGAGATTTCCATAACCGAGCAAACCACTCCCCACATATACCACTTTTCCGGAAGCGGCAGCATAGACCGGCTCACCTCTTTTCCCTTCTAAATTGATACCTTTGTTAACAGTACCCTTATTAGAATAATAACTAATGATTCGCCCTTGTGCAGGCCACTTCCAAACCAGATCTTTACTCTTTACTGATACTGAAGCAGTTTGAGATACATTAGTTACAGCCGATGTTACTTCTTTGTCCTGACTATCTGCTTTATTAATTTTTGGGGATATGGGCTTCGCACTTTGGACAGCTACATTCTGAGATATCTGCTGTGAGGCGTTACTGCTCCCTTTCAGTTTCAGCTTTTGGCCCGCATTAATTCTGAAACTCTGATCGATATTGTTAACACGTGCTAACTCACGATAATCTAATCCATAACGCCAGGCAATTGAATAAAGCGTATCACCCCGTTTTACACGATACACTGCAGGTGCATCCTGATGCCGAGATGATCTCACCAGTTCCACTTTATTATCAAGTGCACTGGAACGATCACTGACCGGGGCATATCCCGAAGAGCACCCTTCCAATATCAGAAGCGTCACGCTTATCAGAATGAATAATAGTTTGATCTCTTTTTTATTCTGTCGGATATACACAATTTATCGGTTCGTTGACTGACCTCTTTCGATCCACAGTACAATTACTACACCCAATATCAATAAAGCAATAGATGCCAGCATGAAAGAGTCTTGGCCACTTAACGCCTCGTATTCAAAAGGGGAAACATTATTCTGAGCTAGTGGGATTTGTTTACCATGGCTATTTAATGTATAGGCTGTTGTATATTTCCAAGGCCATACTTTATTTAGAGACCCAAGAAGAAAACCAGACATCACTGCCAGTGTGGGCATTCTATGTGTTGTAAACAACCAGTTCAGTAATCTGGAAAAACTTAATATCCCGACCGCACATCCCGCACCAAACAGCCCGATGATAGACAGCTCCATATCTTTTATTGCCTGTAATACCGGGGCATACATACCTAATAACAATAAAATAAACGAACCCGATATCCCAGGTAAAATCATCGCACAAATAGCAATGCTTCCTGACAAAAACACTGTTAAAGAACTTACCTGAATTTCAGTAGGAGGCAAACTGGTAACCAGATATGCCAGCGCGGCCCCCATAAAAAACAATATTATATGGGTAGAATCCCACTCAGAGATATGTTTCGACACGACCCAGGTTGACGCTAAAATCAATCCGAAAAAGAAAGACCAGAGCATCACAGGGTAACTCGCCAGCATAAATAAAACGATATTAGCAAGCGTTACCAAACTAATAACAATACCGCTCAGCAACGTCAGCAAGAAACTTCCATTGACATGCTTCCAGAAAGCCAAGGGGCCTTGAGAAAATAATACTCTAACAGCATCCAGATCAAAGCGACGGATACTCCCGATCAGCTCTTCATAAATTCCTGTTATAAACGCAATGGTCCCACCTGACACACCTGGTACTGCATCAGCAGCCCCCATTAATACGCCTTTGCAAGCCAAGATAAAGTAGTCTTTTAAGCAGCGCTGCTGGCTCACAATATCCATCTCCTTATCGTATTGTTCCGGCCAATAACGGCACGAACTTAACATTTTCAATAATATGAGTATCAAAAGCCATATCATTTATCCGAGTCACTAGTTTTAATTGTTGCTGAGCCTGACCAACGGGAATAACTAATCGTCCGCCAACTGCCAACTGAGCCAACAACTCATCAGGAATTTTTTCTGGTGCTGCAGTCACTATAATTCCATCAAAAGGGGCTTTAGCAGGCCACCCCATCCCGCCGTCTGTATGTTGAAGATGAATATTTCTCAAACCCATCTGCTGAAAGCGTTGTTTTGACTTCTCTTGTAACTGCTTAATCCGCTCGACTGAATACACTTGTTCGACCAGCTGCGCCAACACAGCCGTTTGGTAACCAGAACCAGTCCCGACCTCCAAAACGCGTTTTAAAGGACCTGCAGCAAGCAATAACTCTGTCATTTTCGCCACAATATAGGGTTGAGAAATCGTTTGGTTAAAACCGATAGGGAGTGCGGTATCTTCATAAGCACGATGGGATAGCGCTTCATCAATAAAGATATGGCGAGGTGTTTCTTTAATAACCGCTAACACCTGCTCATCTGCAATACCTTGCTCACGAAGCCGTGCGATAAGACGATCACGGGTTCTTCGCGAAGTCATTCCTATTCCCTGAAGGCGGATATCATTCACTGAAGATCCCCCAGCCACTCTCCTAAGCTTTCCATACCAGCATATAAGGTCATATCGATATGCAAAGGCGTAATGGAAACAAAACCGTGTTCAATCGCATAAAAATCGGTTCCTGGTTCTTTATCTACCGCATCACCCGCACCGGCAACCCAGTAGCGAATTTTGCCACGTGGATCGGCCACAGCTTCAGGCTTACCCGCTGCCGCTCTATGACCTAAGCGTGTGATATGAATCCCCTTGATTTCAGAAAGGGGAAGATCCGGTACGTTAATATTTAGCACCGTCCGCGCAGGTAATCTGAGTTTTTCTATATTCATCAGTATATTTTTAGCGACGGCGGCCGCCGTCGTGAAATACTGAGGGTCATGACTGGCTAATGATATCGCTATTGGAGGCAAGCCCAATGCACGCCCTTCCATAGCAGCGGCAACCGTACCAGAATAGATAACATCGTCTCCAAGATTAGCACCGGCATTGATACCCGACACTACAATATCAGGCAACATGCCAAACAATCCGGAAATGCCCATATGGACACAATCAGTAGGAGTACCGTTCAAACTATAAAAACCATTGTTTTCATGCAAGTGCGCATCGACCGGTCGCGTCAAGGTTAACGCATTACTGGCACCACTGCGGTTTCGATCAGGCGCTACAATCTGGACCTGAGCCACTTCAGATAATGCTTTTGCCAGCGCATCCAGTCCGGGGGAAAATACACCATCATCATTAGAGATCAGAATATTCATCATTATTTTTCTTCTGTTTCGACCTGTAAAGTCTCACACAATTCCCGCAGTACGCTCGTTGCAAAAGAGCCGGCTGGCAGTGAAAAGCTTAACACCCACTGCCCATCCGATTCTTTGCTAGCGCGCAGCCCTTCTGGTACTAATCTTAACGCTCTGCGCTCTTGTTGTAATCCTAAGTGCTCCAGACGCTCGGTGACACTCTCCCAAGGTTTAACAACACTACTCTCCCACTCGGCGGCCTGATCCTTCACAAGAGATGTTCCCCGCCCCCACAGAGGCCCACTCAAGTGCACATCAAACGCGTTCAGTCTCTCAATAAGTGCACCATCTGCAACTTCAGCAAGAAAGTGACTACGGGAACCATGCAGCATCATAACATCGCCCGGCAGAACGGTATTCCACAAACCCTGATCTATTCTCTCAGATACAATGTGGTTAAATAACCAGGATCTGACGGCAGAAATATATAATCCTTTTTTATGACGCTGGCGCTCTTTAAACTCGCCATTAATCATTGCCAAACCTTTAACCAGGTTACCACCATCGCGGCCAAAACGCTGTTCACCAAAGTAATTTGGCACACCTGCTTTAATACTTTCAATACGTTGAAGAAATTCAGACTCATGCGTCAGGTTTCTGAGCCTGATTGTAAACCGATTTCCTAACAGCGCACCTAACCTTAACTTTCGCTGATGGCGCACTGACTCTAACACCTGTATGGAATCGCCACCAAACAGCGCCCAGTTTATTTTACGTGTGAGTGGCAAACGAACACTAAACCACTGCTCAGTGACCGCATGACGATCCTTCTTCCCTGCATAACCAACATCTTTAATGGGAATTTGACAGAATTTCGCCAGCAGCTTGGCTACCCAATCGGTATTTTCGCCCGTTTTACGTATCAGAAGAAACTCATGCTCACCTTCTCCTTCCGCAACAAAAGAAGGGATTTCAACCACCTGAAAATCCTCAGGGCATTGACGAATGGTAGCCTGGCTGACTGGCTGACTGTTCAGATAGCGGTACTGAGTTGGCAAATCCATTATTTATTCTCAAATTCTTTGGGAGGAGGTTCAACTAACTGATAAAACGTTTCACCTTCACGCACCATACCTTGATCACTACGGGCACGCTCTTCAATAGCAGAAAGACCTTTCTTTAAATCCGTTACTTCAGCTTCAAGCTGTCTGTTTCGCATCTGCAGACGTTCGTTCTCTTCAACCTGTTCGCCAATCTGTTTCTGCAAATTTAATATATGCATAATATTAGCGTCACCAAACCAAAGACGAAACTGAAGCCCCAAAAGTATGACGAGTAATAATGCAATAAACCAGCGAAACACAATATTCACCTGACGCTAACAAAAGAGCCTAAAAGCAGAGTCTAAAAAGGGGGCCGAAGCCCCCTCCTGTAAAAGCACAGACGTTACGCCTGACCTTTTATTTCCGCAAGCCCGTTGTATACAGCCTTATCGCCCAGCTCTTCTTCAATTCGCAACAAGCGATTGTACTTAGCAACACGATCCGAACGGCACAATGAGCCTGTTTTAATCTGCCCGGCCGCTGTCCCCACTGCTAAATCAGCAATTGTCGTATCTTCTGTTTCACCTGAGCGGTGAGATATGACCACGGTGAAACCAGCGTCTTTTGCCATCTTAATAGCATCCAGCGTTTCGGATAGCGAACCAATCTGGTTAAATTTAATCAGGATGGAGTTACCAATATTCTGCTCAATACCACGACTCAGAATTTTAGTATTGGTAACAAACAGATCATCACCGACCAACTGTACTTTATCACCAATCTTCTTCGTCAGGTATGCCCAGCCATCCCAATCAGACTCATCCAGACCATCTTCAATTGAAACAATAGGATAATTGTTTGTCAGGTCAGCAAGGAAATCACTGAAGCCTTCTGCATCAAACACTTTACCCTCACCAGAGAGATCATATTTTCCCTCTTTATAGAACTCAGAGGCGGCGCAATCCAATGCTAAAGTAACATCTTTACCTAATTCATAACCTGCATTTGAAATAGCTTCTTTAATTACAACTAAAGCTTCTTCGTTTGACGCAAGATCAGGTGCAAAACCACCTTCATCACCCACTGATGTACTCAAGCCTTTCGCTTTCAAAACGGCCTTCAATGAGTGAAAAATTTCAGCACCACAACGCAAACCATCTGAGAATTTAGTAAAGTTAACGGGTTGAACCATAAACTCCTGAATATCAACATTGTTATCGGCGTGCTCACCACCATTGATAATATTCATCATAGGAACAGGTAATGAGAACTGCCCCGGAGTGCCATTAATTTCAGCGATGTGAGCATACAGAGGAATGCCTTTTTCAACAGCCGCGGCCTTAGCCGCCGCCAAAGAAACTGCCAAAATCGCATTTGCGCCCAGGTTTTCTTTGTTCTCAGTGCCATCTAGCGCCAACATTACATTGTCAAGAGCACGCTGATCGGTCACATCCATACCTAACAAAGCATCGCGAATGACACCATTAACTGCAGCTACCGCTTTCAGAACACCTTTGCCCAGATAGCGGGACTTATCACCGTCACGCAACTCTAGTGCTTCACGGGAACCAGTCGACGCACCAGAAGGCGCACATGCAGAACCCATAACTCCGGAGGCCAGAACAACATCGGCTTCTACGGTTGGGTTACCACGGGAGTCCAGTACTTCACGTGCTTTAATATCGGCAATCTTAGCCATTCTTTCTCTCCAATTTCCTAAAACGATATAAACCCCGGCACGGACTCTTATTGACGACGCGCCTGCTCAGCTAGTGCTGCTTCAATAAAACCAGTAAAGAGTCCATGTCCATCACGAGGAGATGACGTAAACTCAGGGTGGAACTGACATGCGACAAACCATGGGTGATCAGGCACTTCTACCACTTCAACAAGTTCACCATCCACTGAACGCCCTGAAATACTTAACCCGGCTTCTTCAAGAATCGAAACGTAGTTATTATTCACTTCATAGCGATGACGGTGACGCTCAACAATATCAGTGCTACCGTATGAACGAGCAGCAGTTGAGCCCTCTTTAAGATGGCATTTCTGCGCACCCAGTCGCATAGTGCCACCTAAATCAGCTTCGGCACTGCGGACTTCTACATCACCCTCTTCTGTTGTCCACTCCGTAATCAAACCAACAACAGGGTGCTCGGCGTGCTTGTCAAACTCTGTTGATGTTGCCCCTTCAAGGTTGGCAACATGACGCGCATACTCAATAACCGCCACCTGCATTCCAAGACAAATACCCAAATAAGGCACTTTGTTTTCGCGGGCATACTGTACTGCAGAAATTTTCCCTTCAACACCACGCTCACCAAAACCACCCGGAACAAGAATCGCACAGGCATCTTTCAGTATTTCAACGCCCTCACGCTCAACCCGCTCGGAATCAATATATTCAATACGAACTTTTTTACGTAACTTAATGCCAGCATGTGAAATCGCTTCGATCAACGACTTATACGCATCCAGCAACTCCATGTATTTTCCAACCATGGCAATTTTCACTTCACCATCCGGATGAAGATGCGCGTCTGCAACCGCCGCCCATTCACTTAAATCTGCCGTGGGTGCATCCAGATTGAAACGCTCTACAACGATATCATCCAGCCCCTGATCCCAGAGCATCTTAGGTATATCGTAGATAGTATCAGCATCAGGCATTGAGATAACTGCGCGTTCTTCTACGTTGGTAAACAGCGACAGCTTACGGCGGGCTGAATCAGGAATAGCTTGCTCTGAACGGCATACCAGAATATCCGGCTGAATACCGATCGAGCGTAGCTCTTTTACCGAATGTTGAGATGGCTTAGTTTTGATCTCACCGGCAGTAGCGATGTAAGGAACCAGAGTCAGGTGCATAAACATCGCACGCGAAAAACCAACCTCTGCTTTCAGCTGGCGCACAGCCTCCAGAAAGGGTTGCGATTCAATATCCCCGACAGTCCCACCGATTTCGACGAGCGCAACATCAACATCGCCGGCACCCTCAACAACACGGCGCTTAATTTCATCAGTGATATGCGGGATAACCTGAACGGTTCCTCCCAAGTAATCACCACGACGCTCTTTATTCAGTACGTGTTGATAAACACGACCTGTTGTAAAGTTATTGCGCTTATTCATCGTAGTACGAATAAAGCGTTCATAATGCCCAAGATCAAGATCCGTCTCAGCTCCATCTTCCGTAACAAACACTTCTCCATGCTGAAAAGGGCTCATCGTACCAGGATCGACATTGATATAAGGATCAAGTTTCAACATAGTAACTTTTAAACCGCGCGCTTCTAAAATAGCTGCAAGAGAAGCGGATGCGATGCCTTTGCCCAAAGAGGACACGACACCACCTGTGACGAAAATGTAACGCGTCATGTGGAACCTGTTTTAGCTGAAAGTGAGGAAAAAAAACTAACTAAAGATGGGGCTACAGGGTAGCAAAGAAAGGGGCTCGGGACAATCAGAAAGGTTCCCATCTTAGCGAGAATCCCGGCATTTCAGAAGATGTCGCACCCCACCCCTCACAGATACATATACCAGGCACGGCGACAACCTCCTCTCCCACCAAACAGATAGGCCAATTCTCTCTCTGCCAAGGAGGGATTGAAGCCTCCTGAAAGAGCTTTTTGAGTGTTTTTTTCCCTCGCCCAACGGGGCGGCAACTCATCCCTTCGAGCCTTCTGACACAGACAACTTTTTCCAGAGTTTTAAGGCGATCAACCCCATCGTTGTTCGCTGTTACCCTTAATATACCCCCTTTCAAGTCGACCTCCCCTTCGCAAAGCGGCAGCACCTCACTCTTAGCGCATTCCTTAGTGCATTCGACACTCCCAGCAGAGCAAAGGTACAAACTCCCTTTATAGCGACGCAGAAAAGCGGAACTCAGGACAAATTGAGGATTCTTATCAGGTGACGAGCAAAAAAAGTCTTGATCTATCTGAGCAAGCTGGACTTCATTCAACGCATCCCCTTGAAGATTATGAACCCAGCGGCGAATCAGCGTTTTCCGCTTATAAGGTGTAAAGGAGGCTAACAAACCACCGTTAAGAATGAATGTATCCTGTGATAACCCACTTAACTCCTGATCAAGATACTGATCAAGCATCCGGCGCTCGTCTCGTAACAACTGACTTGTCGCTGCTAGTCGCTCAACCACCCGTGGCCAACGCTCCTTTAAAGCGGGAAGCACCTTTAAACGCAAAAAATTTCTATCATAAAGCGAGCTCTGGTTGCTCGGGTCTTCTATCCAGCTTAACTGTTGCTGATCTGCCCACGCCTCCAACTGAATGCGAGGCACAGATAGCAAAGGGCGCACAATTTTATTCTTCCCTAGCATTCTGCTGCGAGGCATTCCCGACAAGCCATGCAAACCGCTACCTCGAAGCAAGCGAAACAAAACTGTTTCGGCCTGATCATCTGCATGATGCGCCAGGAGCAGAACGTCTCCCACCTTAAGAAAATCACCAAACGCTGCATATCGGGCATCACGTGCTGCGACTTCGCTACTATTCGCTGGAAACACATTGATTTGCGTAAACGGAAGTGAGAGAAACGCTGCCTGCTTTCGGCAAAACTCTGACCACGCATCCGCACTTTCCTGCAAATGGTGGTTAATATGAAGCACATGAAGCTTGCTGGAAGGAAGGTGTGATGCCGCCAGATGCAGCATCACCATTGAATCCAGACCACCACTTAAAGCAATAACCCAGCGACTACCGGGATATGCCTGCATTGATTCTATAAAAGCATCAACCAAGGTCTGAGAATTCACTTTTACAGCACTATGCCGATGTAAGTCCGTATGACATTAAGCGCTTATAACGACGCTCTAATAACTCATCAACCGACAGTTCATCCAGTTTATCTAGCGTACCAATTAACGCTTTCTTTAAATTGATGCACAAAGCTTCCGGATTGCGATGCGCGCCACCTAACGGCTCAGCGACCACCTTATCCACCAAGCCAAGCTCATGCAGACTAGTAGACGTTATGCCCATTGCTTTAGCTGCATCAGATGCACGCTCAGAACTTTTCCATAAGATAGAGGCACAACCTTCTGGAGAGATCACCGAATACGTAGCGTATTGCAGCATCATCAACTCATCGCACACACCAATTGCCAATGCTCCGCCCGAACCGCCTTCACCTACAACAGTAGAGATAATCGGCGTTTTGAATTGAGACATTTTTGCCAGATTAAATGCAATAGCTTCACTCTGCCCACGTTCTTCTGCATCAATACCAGGATAAGCACCCGGTGTATCAATAAAGGTAAGAATCGGCATTTCAAAGCGTTCCGCCATCTCCATAAGACGTAAGGCTTTACGATAACCTTCTGGACGAGGCATACCAAAATTACGACGGACTTTTTCTTTTACTTCACGCCCTTTCTGGTGACCAATCACCATCACTGGCCGGCCTTCCAAACGCGCTATACCACCAACAATAGCCGCATCATCAGAAAAATGTCGATCGCCATGAATCTCTTCAAAATCTTCAAACATCAAGCGTACGTAATCCAGCGTATATGGACGCTTCGGATGACGTGATAATTGTGAAATTTGCCATGCAGAAAGATTGGTAAAGATCGACTCAGTTAAACTGCGGCTTTTTCCTAATAACTTGGTCAGCTCATCAGTAATATTAATTTCTGTACCATCACCAACTAGCCGTAACTCTTCAATTTTGGCTTCGAGCTCTGCGATAGGCTGCTCAAAATCCAGATAATTCGGATTCATTCGATTCTTTCCGCTTAACCAATAAATAAATAAATCTAATTCAATGTGCCGATTTTACCGTTACGCCGACAGGATAACCACCCCGATCAGTACTCTAGCATGATGCTTTCGTCGCCAAAGTGATCTTTAAGCGCCAAAATCAACTCATCCGAAGGGTTTACTCTCCAGCCGTCGCCCAGTTTAATCATGCCTGCAGCATCATTTCGATAATATTCCACCGCAACAGGAAGCCCCTCCTCTAAACGATAGCTTTGCAAAACGCTTTCAAATTGCTTAACTTGACGAGCAGACAGCATTTTTTCATCGGTTTTAACTCTCACAACCTGAGCATATTGCTGCCTTGTCTGCGGAATACTGGAAAGTTTATTGCAGCGCACTTTAAGGCCGCCGGAATAATCATCCTGCGTCACTTCACCTTCCATAATAACAATTGTATCTTTCACCGCCCAATCACGCGTCTGCTCATACAACTCTCCATAGACGGTAATATCAATACGCGCAGAACGGTCATCCAATGTCAAAAAGCATAGAGAATCGCCACGCTTAGTTTTTTTGACACGCAGATCAACTATCAGGCCGGCTATCTTTTGCTGACGCCCTCTCGCCGGCTGAAGATCTACTATTTTTTTCGAAACGAAGCGGCTCAGCTCTTTTTCATACTCATCGATGGGGTGCCCGGTGAGATATAACCCCAGCGTATCTTTTTCTCCTTTTAGCCGCTCTTTATCAGACCAGCGACGCACGCCCAGATAGTCTTCATAAGGGTCACGCGGCTGCTCCGATTCCACCTCACCAAACAGATCAAAGACGCCTGAATCCTGATTCCGTTCATTCTGGTCAGCCGACCGCAGAGCATCACCTATAGCAGCCCATAACACAGCACGATCCGGCCCAAGCTTATCCAGCGCACCCGATCTTACCAATGCCTCCAGAACACGCTTGTTCAGCTTTTTGGAACCCACACGCTTACAGAAATCGAAAAAGTCTTTAAAATCACCTTCACCATCACCACGCGCTTTAACAATCGCTTCGATGGGCCCTTCGCCTACTCCTTTAATTGCCCCCAAACCATAGACGATCTGCCCGTCGGTGTTCACCGTGAACATATAATCACCAGAACAGACATCCGGCAAGGCAGGCGGCAACCCCATAGCGCGACAATCTTCAATAAAGATCACAACTTTATCGGTGTTTTGCATATCGGCCGACATAACCGAGGCCATAAAAGGCGCAGGGTAATGCGTTTTCAGCCAGGCGGTCTGGTAAGAGACAAGAGCATACGCGGCTGAGTGTGACTTATTGAATCCATATCCGGCAAACTTCTCTACCAGATCAAATATGTTACCAGCGAGATCACGATCAATATTGTTTTGCTCGCAACCCACCAGAAAGCCTTCTCGCTGTTTAGCCATCTCTTCGGGTTTTTTCTTACCCATTGCGCGGCGTAACATATCCGCACCACCCAAAGAATAACCCGCCATTACCTGAGCAATCTGCATAACCTGTTCTTGATACAGAATAATGCCATAAGTGGGCTCAAGCACAGGCTGCAAGCTAGGCAACTGATAATCCGCATGCGGCCAAGCCATCTCAGCTCGCCCATGCTTACGGTTAATAAAGTCATCAACCATGCCCGACTGCAGGGGGCCGGGACGAAACAGCGCCACGAGTGCGACAATATCTTCAAAACGAGAAGGAAGCAGACGGCGTACTAAATCCTTCATACCGCTGGACTCTAACTGAAATACTGCGGTGGTATTGGCTGACTGCAGCAGGTCAAAAACCGTTTTATCTTCCAGCGGGATCAATGAAATATCGAGGGAATCTTTACCTTCCTTAGCCCGAATAGCATTAATCGTCTTCATCGCCCAATCAATAATAGTGAGCGTTCGCAAACCCAGAAAGTCAAACTTAACAAGGCCAGCTTCTTCTACATCATTCTTATCGAATTGCGTAACTAAACCATGACCTTCAGCATCACAATAAGTGGCAGAGAAGTCAGTGAGCTTTGTCGGCGCAATAACAACACCACCCGCGTGCTTACCAACGTTCCGGGTTACCCCTTCCAGCTTATAAGCCATCTCCATAATTTCCTGCGCTTCTTCACTAGCGGCAATAAAATCACTCAATGCAGGTTCTTGTTCCACCGCTTTGGTCAGCGTTATCCCTACTTCAAAAGGAATTAACTTGGATAACTTATCCGCTAAACCAAACGCTTTACCCTGCACACGCGCAACATCCCGCACCACCGCTTTTGCAGCCATCGTACCGAAGGTGATAATCTGCGAGACCGCATCGCGCCCATAAGTTCGTGCCACATAATCAATAACCTGATCACGATTATCCATACAGAAATCGATATCAAAATCCGGCATAGAAACACGTTCCGGGTTAAGAAATCGCTCAAAGAGCAGGTCATATTCGAGCGGGTCTAAATCGGTGATTTTTTGTGCATAAGCGACCAAGGAACCAGCACCCGAACCACGCCCTGGCCCAACAGGTATGCCGTTATCCTTCGCCCACTGAATAAAGTCCATGACGATCAAAAAGTACCCTGGAAATCCCATTTGAGTAATGATGTCGAGCTCAAATGTCAGGCGCTCGTCATATACTTTACGTTTTTCCGCATACTCCGGGTCATTTTTATCCAGCAGTATCTCTAAACGCTCCTCCAAGCCATCCTGAGAAACCCGACAGAAGTACTCATCCATCATCATACCGTCAGGTACCGGATATTTAGGGAGGTAGTAAGTACCTAAATCCAACTCAATATTACAACGTTTAGCGATCTCAACAGTATTTTCAACGGCGCTGGGGATATCTGAAAAAAGAGCAACCATCTCTTCGGATGTACGGAAATATTGCTGAGCAGAGTAATTCTTAGGGCGACGCGGATCTTCTAACGTACGACTTTGATTGATACAAACACGCGCTTCATGGGCATCAAAATCGCTTTCTTTAAGGAACATGACTTCGTTGGTAGCAACCAGCGGGCAGTTTTTCGCCAAACCTAAACGTACACTTTCAGCAATAATGACATCTTCACCAACACGTCCGGTTCTTTGTATTTCAAGATAAAAACGCCCCGGAAAGAGTCGCATCCACTCATCAACCAGATCATCAGCCATCCCTTTACCGGACAACATCGCACGACCGACTTCACCCTCTCTGCAACCAGACAACGCAATCAAGCCTTCTGATTTTTCAATCAACCAGGACTTTTTCACTAACGCTTTATCCAGAATAAACCCCTGACCCTCGGCATAAGCTCTTGAGATGAGCTCCATCAGGTGCCGGTATCCAAGCGCGTTTTGCACTAATAGCGTGACACGATAGGGCTCCGCTTCAGGATCGACTTCATTGAGAACCAGAATATCAGCACCACAAATCGGCTTAATACCTGCGCCTGCCGATGCTTTAAAAAACTTCACTAATGCAAATAGGTTAACCTGGTCCGTCATGGCGACAGCGGGCATACCGGCATCTTTAGCCGCAGCGACTAAACCTTTTACACGTACTAATCCGTCAATCAGAGAGAATTCGGTATGCACACGCAGATGTACAAATTTTGTCGTTGGCATGCTTTGTCTCGTTATTTCAGGGATGTTTCAAGTAGCTGCGCCACTGGTCGAAATGATTTTCTGTATTCAGGAAGAGGCCCGTACTTTTTCAAAGCACTCATATGCTGGGCCGTCGGATAACCTTTATGTTTATTAAATGCATATTCTGGATGTTGCTCGTGCAACAGATACATCTCACGATCACGCACTACTTTCGCCAAAATAGAGGCTGCACTAATAGCGGTGACTTTTGCATCTCCTTTTATAATAGCTTCTGATGGATAGGGCAGTTCCGGAGATCGGTTACCATCAATCACGACATAATCAGGCTTAACATCCAGAGACATGACGGCCCTTTTCATAGCCAACATACTCGCGTGCAAGATGTTGATATGATCAATTTCTGCAGGTGATGCCGATGCAACAGCCCAAGACAGGGATTTTTCCATAATCTCTTCATACAAGGCTTCACGCTTTTTTTCGGAAAGCTTTTTTGAATCTGTCAATCCAAGGATGGGTTTCTCCGGATGAAGAATAACGGCAGCAGCAACTACATTACCCACCAAGGGACCTCGGCCAACCTCATCAACACCAGCTACCCGCCCATATTGAGAAAAGTCGAGCATTAAGGATGGTTGCATGTGATCACTCCTTTTTGCTCTAGCAGAGATATCACAGCATCTGCTGCCCTTTCATCAGCATCTAACTGAAGAGTTTTATTAATTTCAGAAAACCGAACACTTAAATACCCCTGATAAGCCGTGTCTTCTAGTGCCTTTTCCATTTCACTTGCCAACATATTCGGAGTTACATCATTTTGTAGTATCTCAGGCACCAATTTCTCTCCAGCGAGAATATTAGGCAATGATATAAACGGCGTTTTTATCATGCGCGAATAGATGGCATAAGTTAACGGAGACATTTTATACGCCACCACCATCGGCTTTCTTAACAATGTAGCTTCGAGAGTTGCTGTACCTGATGCAATTAAAATTGCATCAGCGGCCGCCATCGTTTCTCTGGATTGATTGAGCAATAATCGGATATTTAAGTCTGGAAATTTTTCATCTAAAAGATGCTGCAACCATATTCGGCGCTTAAGGTTGGCGGCCGGTAAAAGGAACGTCATATCCGGGAATTTTTGTTGCAACAACTCAGCCGCACCTAAGAAAGGTTCAGCCAAATATTTCAATTCACTGGATCTGCTACCTGGCAGTATGGCAACCACTTTGCCTTCAGCAGATATATTCAAGTTAGTTCGCGCATGTATCAGCTCATGATCACGCGCAATAAGGTCCGCTAAAGGATGACCTACACAAACGACATGCTGTTGCGTCGGTTCATAGTACTTAGCCTCGAATGGAAATAGCGATAACAAGAGATCCGCTGATTCTTTGATTTTATAGATTCGTTTCGCTTTCCACGCCCATACCGAAGGACTGACATAATGAACCGTCGGAATGCCAGCGACTTTTAAGCGCTGCTCTAAGGTCAAATTAAAATCGGGAGCATCAATACCAATAAAAATATCAGGCGGATTAGCGATTAAAGTCTGACAGAGTTTTTTTCTGATCGTAAGAAGCTCAGGCAAACGCCCTAACACCTCGACCAACCCCATAACAGAAAGTTTATCCATTGGAGCTTCAGAGACAAAGCCTTCAGCACACATCAAATCCCCCCCGATACCATAAAACTCACTATCAGGGTAATGCCTTTTGATTGCTTGAATCAGGCCTTCTCCAAGGATATCGCCCGAGGCCTCACCTGCTACCATCGCAATTCGTAGCTTGGTCACTATAGCCTCCTAGCGAATAACTCCTCGGGATGAGGCTTGTAAAGAGTGGATAAGTGGAAGTATTTCGGCCGTCTCTAAGGCCATTTCGGATAGTTGCTGTAAAGCTTGATCTACCGTCAGCTTTTGACGATAAATAACCTTATAGGCCTTCTTAATTTGCCTAATCATTTCAGGCGTAAAACCTCGCCTTTTAAGCCCTTCAGTGTTGATTCCGTGTGGCTGAGCCGGGTTTCCCGTCGCCATCACATAATCGGGTATATCTTTTAACACAACCGTACCCGCACCACACATGACATGAGCGCCAATGCGACAAAATTGATGAACCGCCGTAAAACCACCCAGTATGGTATGACTCCCAAGCTGCACATGACCTGCAATGGCTGAATTATTAGCCATTATTGCATGATCCCCCACGATACAATCATGGGCAACATGCGCATAAGCCATAAAAAGGTTATGACTACCAATCTTTGTCAGAGAGTTGTCCTGCACTGTTCCCCGATGAATGGTACAGCCTTCACGAAACACGTTCGCGTCTCCTATCTCAAGATAGGTAAGCTCGCCTGCATACTTTTTATCCTGACAATCTTCACCGATGGATGAAAACTGAAAGATACGGTTATCAGCGCCTATTTTTGTTGGGCCCTTAATAACCACATGCGATGCAATGCTTGTCCCTTCACCTATAACAACATCCGGCCCAATATAGGACCAAGGCCCTACTTGAACGTTATCTGCGAGTTTAGCTTTAGGGTCAATAATTGCTCGTGGATCAATCACTTCTTATACCTTTCGATCAGCACATAGGATAGTTGCTGAACTAACGATAGCACCATCAACCGACGCTTTCACCGCAAATTTCCAAATACCTCGTTTTTCAGACAAGATACTTGCCTCTAATTTAAGCTGATCTCCAGGCACGACCGGACGCTTAAAACGCAATTTATCAGAGCCAACAAAGTAGTAAATTGATCCATCCTGCGGTTTTTTGTCCATGGTTTTAAAACCAAGTATACCTGCAGCTTGCGCCATCGCTTCAACGATAAGCACACCAGGCATGACAGGATGCTCAGGAAAATGGCCATTAAAGAAAGGCTCATTCACAGTCACATTTTTTAGTGCGACGATGGACTCACCCGGCACGAGTTCAAGCACTCTATCAACCAATAAAAACGGGTAGCGATGAGGGAGGTACTCCCTGATTTCATTAACATCCATTATCTGTTTTAACCTTCACTAGAAAAATTTTTAACTTGCTGTTCTAACCTGGTAATACGTTTCGCCATCTCATTAAGTTGCTTAAAGCGGACGACGTTTTTTTTCCAATCTTGATGCGGCTCCTGACCCGTGCCAGAAGACAAAACCTGCCCAGGCTGAGTAACAGACTTACTAATCAAGGTCATCGCTGTCACATGAGTATCATCAGCAATCGTCAAGTGTCCAACAATGCCGCTTAATCCAGCTATAGTACAGCGGCTGCCAATTCTAGTGCTTCCGGCGATTGCCGTACAGCCCGCAATGGCAGTTTGTTCGCCAATCACCACGTTATGTGCGATCTGAATTTGATTATCGAGCTTCACGCCATCATGTATATAAGTATGATCCAACGCGCCCCGGTCAACTGTTGTGCCCGCACCAATCTCCACATTCCTACCGATACGCACACCGCCCAGCTGATGAACTTTCACCCAACCCGTTTTTGTGGGAGCAAATCCGAATCCATCTCCTCCTAAAACCACACCTGAATGTATCAGACAACCTTCGCCAATGTGCACATCATCATAAAACACCACGCCTGCCTCTAAGCGAGTATGTTTAGCGACAATACAGTTATTTCCTATCACTGTATTGGCACCAATATAAACGTCCGAATCAATCAGTACGTTATCGCCGATAACAACGCCAGGACCGATAAAAGCCTCAGAACTAATGACGGAAGAAGTGCTTATAACTGCAGACTGATGAATAAAAGGGGAACAAGGGTAGCGCCAATCGAACAGTTTTGTCAGCTGTGCGAATGCCAAATACGGGTCAGTGACAACAATCGCGGCACAAGGCAAGCTTTTTGCGTGCTCATCTGTAACTAACACAGCCGTAGCACGTGTAGTGGCTAAACAAGAGACATACTTTTTATTGGCTAAGAAACTCAACTGGCCTGATTCAGATGCACTAAGGGTATTGAGAGATGATATGCTCAAATCACCGTCACCCAACAACCTCCCGTTGACACGGGAGGCTATATCAGACAACAAATACGTTATCTCAAACTTTGGCATTCTTACTTGTTAAGCTGCTTTATTACAGAGTCAGTAATATCAAAACCTTTTGCTACATAAACAGTGGCTTTTTTAGCAATAACAACATCATATTTATTATCATCAATCATCTGTTTAATAATCTTATCCATCTTTGGACGCATTTCGTTGATAAACGCTTGCTGACGTTCAGCACCTTTCTGCTGTAATGCCTGACCACTGCGCTGATACTCTTCAAAGGCTTTCTGGAACTGGAGCTGAGCCTGCCTCAATGCATCCTGACTCATCGTTGAGCCATTTTTCTGGATCTTTTCCCGCAAGGACTTAGCTTGTTTTTCAAGCTCCAATACTCGGCTCTCCTCTCCCTGGAGCTCTTTCTTCAAAGTATCACGAAAGCTACTGGCTGCATTAGATTTCAGCAAAGCCTCTTCATATCCTAAAACTGCAACTTTATCCGCAAAAGCAACCGGCGCAAAAGCGACCGACACACAAATTGCTACAATCTTTAAAAACTTCATGTTCTATTCCTTAATTTAGAAGCTAACCTTTAAAAACTCTGACCAAGAGAGAACTGAAACAACTCAGTATCATCAGTGACTTTTTCATTCAGCGCTTTAGCAACTGAGAAAGATAGCGGCCCTAATGGAGATAACCAGCTGAGACCTAAGCCTGCTGAATATCTCATCTCTTCAAACTGAATCCCCTCCTCACACAAAGAGGCAGCAGAGGTAGAACTCAAACAATCTGTCGTGAATACATTTCCACCATCAACAAAGAAGAGTGAACGCCAGCTACTCTGACTTTCAATAAATGGCAATGGAAAAATCAACTCAGCACCCCCAACAGCCATTATATTACCGCCAAATGGATCGTCGTTGGAATCACGCGGACCCAGTGAGTTATTCTTAAAACCTCTCACTGTTCTCAACCCACCAGCGAAGAAATGCTTGAAGAAGGGATACGCATTATCGCCGTAACTCTGAGCATAACCAAGACGCCCTTTTAGCCCCAACACCCAACCAGAATCATCAAAGAACGGTTTATACCATTTTGTTTGATACAGCGCTTTATAGTAGCTTAAGTCGCTACCCGGTACCGACACTTCCAGGCTTGCTTGATGTGAATAGCCACTAGAAGGAAAAATCGCACGATTTAAGTGGTTATTATTCCAGGCAAGGGTACCTTTTACATTCAAGTATTCACTGCCAGCCGAATCGATGAATGAGCCTATTTCATCTACCGGGGTATTATCATTAGTATTGACCTCAATATTCTCGATACCCAACGAGAAACTCAGGCGCTGGTAGTCATCAATCGGATATCCGAATGTCACACCACCACCGTACTCATTCAACGAATAGCTACTGACATCATCTTCTTCAAAATCACTTTTACGATAAAAAACATCAAAACCACGACTAACACCGTCCACTGTATAAAAAGGATCTAAGTAGTTGAAACTCGCCTCTTTACGCGTTGAACTATTCGCCAGATTGAAGCCAACTTTTTTACCCGAGCCAAAGAAATTATCCTGCTGAACGCCAAAGTCTAAAATAATCCCGTCACTTTGTGAAAAGCCGACACTGGCTGTAAACTGCCCTGATTGCTGCTCTTCAACCGTATAATTCAGGTCAACCTGATCATCCGTACCCGCCACGCGTGCTGTTTCTAAATTAACTGAACGAAAGTACCCGGTACGCTCAAGCTTTTGCTTAGTTCTTTCAATATGGCTTGTGGAAACGATCGCTGCTTCCATCTGCTGCATTTCACGACGAACAACATCATCTGCTGTGCGGCTATTACCGCGGACATTGATACGCCTGACATACGTTAACTTTCCAGGATCAAGAAAGAATTTAAGAGAAACGGTTTTATCTTCTTCATGAACACTCGGAGCAGGGTTAATGTTCGCAAACATGTAGCCTTTATCACCCAGCATTTTTGACATCGCATCTTGGGCATCAATCATAGCCTTACGCGAGAAGATGTCACCTGTCTTAACCGCAATAGCCCCTTTCAGGTCTTCCTCTGCAACAACAAGATCCCCTGAAACGTCAACATCACGGATGGTATATTGCTCACCTTCATGAATATTAACGGTGATAAAAACATGCTTTTTATCCGGTGTGATTGAAACCTGAGTCGAGTCTATAGTGAAATTCACATAGCCCCGATCCATATAATGTGAACGCAAGCGCTCCAGATCACCGGATAATTTTTCCCGAGCATAGCGATCATCCTTGGTATAAAAAGACCAAAAGCTAGGCAACTTCAGCGAAAACAGTTTTTTTAACTCTTCGTCTTCAAAGACGCTATTTCCAATAATATTAATATGCTGAATCGATGCAACACTGCCTTCTTTGATATCGATATTTAAGGCAACACGGTTGCCGGATAATGGCTCTACTGCTGTAGATATAGCTGCACCATAACGCCCCTGCCCGACATAAAGACGCAACAAATCCTGCTCAATCTGATCCAATGCTGAACGCTTAAATACATCACCCTCACGCAAGCCTGACTGAGACAGCCCTTTTAACAGATCTTCATCCTTGATCACCTTATTTCCATCTAGCTTAATAAGGCTAATAGAGGGGCGCTCTTTAACGGTTAAAATCAAATAGCCATTTTCTCTGGCGATACTTATATCTTCAAAATATCCCGATTTAAAAAGCTGTTTAGTTGCCTCAGCCAGGTTGGCTTCACTAACCGTATCTCCTGATGCGATAGGAAAATTCCTGAAAACAACACCCGGCTCTACCCGTTGAACACCCTCTAGGCGAATATCCTGCACCTGAAATGGAGCAAAGGCGGCATGCACACTGCCAGCCCACAAAACCAAACCAAGCACGAGTCCAAATTTATTTTTCATGAAACCTCTTCCCAGTCAAAAGCCACTGCTTTCTACAGGCGCAAAAAATCATTAACGATGGCCAGTGTCATAAGTGACAAAAGCAAAGCCATACCCAACTTAAATCCAATCACCTGTATTTTTTCGCTCACCGGCCGACCGGTGATTAGCTCAATACCGTAATAAAGTAAATGCCCACCATCCAAAACCGGAATGGGTAGCAAGTTCAAGACACCTAAACTAATACTCAGATAGGCGAGAAAGCTTATAAAAGGCTCAAAACCAGATGCCGCTGAAGCGCCCGCCACTTTAGCAATGGTTATCGGGCCACTCAAGTTTTTTACTGAGATAACACCTTCAATCATTTTCCAGATCGAATCCAGCGTCAAACCTACCATATGGACAGTTTTATTAAACGCGACACCGACTGCTTCAACAGGCCCGTATTGTATAGTGCGCAGCATAGACTCCGGCCATTCAGGTGCTTTCACTCCTGCGCCAATAACGCCCTGAACATCTCCGTTCTCTAATACACGACTCTCAGGTGTGACACGTAACAGCAGCACCGAAGCACTCCGTTCAATAGTGACATCCAAAGGCAGGCCCGCCGACTGCTGAATAATTTCCACTAATTCCATCCAATTATCAATATGGATGGCATTTATTTTCTGTATAACATCGCCAACCTGAAGACCCGCCTGATCAGCAGCGCCTTGTGCAACGATCTGCCCTAGTACAGGCTTAATTTCAGGCCGGAAGGGACGTATACCCATCGCCGACAACGGGGATTCATTTTCAATATCAACATTCCAGCTATCTAACTCCAGCTCAAATACTTTACGGTTAGCTGAAGCGGAAGTAAGCACTGCCACCGACAACTGCTTTGACTCACCGATATGAGAGGCGAAACGTAAATTAATATCATCCCACGAACGCACAGAATAGCCATCAACTGCGACGATTTCAGCGCCTACAGGAATGCCGGCTTTTGCAGAAATAGAGTTCGCTTCGATGCCGCCTACCACCGGAACAACGGCACTCACACCGACAACAAACATTAACCAATAAGCAAGAACAGCAAACAGTAAGTTAACCAATGGTCCGGCAGCGACAATGGCAATTCTTTGGATCACAGGTTTGTTATTAAATGCTCTTGACTTAAGGTGCTCAGGAACATTTCCCTCTCGCTCATCAAGCATTTTGACATAACCACCCAAAGGAATAGCAGAAACAGAATATTCCGTCCCATCTTTCCCTTTATGCAGCCATAATGATTTCCCAAACCCTATTGAGAATCGAAGCACATCAACACCGCAACGACGAGCTACCCAGAAATGCCCCCACTCATGAATAGTAATCAAAATCCCGAGAGTGAAGATAGTTGCCAGAATCGTTTGAATAATTTCCATCTATAATTTACACAATTGGCAGGAAAGTTAAGCCAAGATAATAAAAAGGAGCCGCCGCAAGAATACTATCTATGCGATCCAGCACCCCGCCATGCCCCGGCAAAATGGCACCGCTATCTTTGATGCCTGCATTGCGTTTCAGCAAGCTCTCAAACAAGTCACCCATGACAGAGACAAGCCCAACGACAATACTTAATAACACTAAGTAGACTGCTGCATTAAACGCGAGTTCATTCCACCAGGAAAAAACCAGTACCGTCACCACAACGGCCACTAATCCACCGTACATACCTTCACGTGTTTTACCGGGACTCACATGCGGCGCAAGCTTAACACTTCCCCAACGCTTTCCGGAAAAATACGCGCCGATATCAGCGGCCCAAACAATCATAAGAATCAGAAGAAGCCATGCATTTCCTAATGCCAACGCCTTTAACTCAACCATGCTCAACCAAGCAGCAGATAGAATCAGAACACCGCATACAGCCCTGACAGCAGGCTTTTCCCATAAGCCTTCAGCCGGGTATCGACCAATCCAAAGAAAAGCTACCAGCCAAACAACAACTGCGGGCAATAGCACAAAGTAGCCAAAACCTTTTTCATAGAGCCAACCACTCATGCAGATCGCAACAAAAACGACAACAGAAAAAGCGATGCGATGGGAAGTTTTTTTCAGGCCGGATAATAAACCCCACTCCCACGCGCCAACCAGAGTAACCAGGGCAAAGAAAATAGCAAATCCCATAACCGGCAATAAAAAAACGCCACATATAACCAGAGGCGCAAGTACTGACGCAGTAATCACTCTCTGTTTAAGCACCCGACTCAGCCTCTACCTGAGCACTGGTTTTACCAAAGCGCCGCTCCCGTGTACAAAAATCACGGATCGCGTTCGCCAAAGAATGCTTATCGAAATCAGGCCAATAATCATCAACAAAATAGTATTCAGTATATGCCATCTGCCAGACCAAAAAGTTACTGATTCGGTTTTCTCCTCCGGTTCTGATACACAGATCCGGCTTAGGTTGTTCATGCAGCATCACATATTGATCAAAAACGCTTTCTGTTATCTCTTCAGGCTTACGAACACCTTCGGCACACTCAACGGCAAGCTGTCGAGCAGCCTGAACGATATCCCAATGACCACCATAATTTGCCGCGACGTTTAACGTCAGCAGTGTATTATCCGCAGTCAACGCCTCTACTTTTGCGATTTTTTTCTGTAGCGACTCACTAAAACGCGACTTATCCCCGACAACATTCAAGCGAATATTATTTTTATGGAGCTTTTTGGCTTCTCTATTCAACGCCAACGAAAACAATTCCATCAGCCCGGCTACTTCCAGCTCTGGCCGTTTCCAGTTTTCACTACTGAACGCAAAAAGCGTAAGTGATTGAATTCCATATTCAACGCACCCTTCAATCACGCTACGAACACTATCCACGCCTGCTTTATGCCCAGCAAGACCAGGCAAACGACGTGCTTTAGCCCAACGATTATTGCCATCCATAATAATAGCGATATGTTTAGGCAACACTTTATCGGGCGGAATATTTAATTTAGCATGTACTGGCATATAGAGAGGCAAACAGGCTGGTTTGCACCAGCCCTCCTTCTAATTTTAGATTTCCATCAAATCTGCTTCTTTTTTCTCAAGCAGACTATCGATTTCAGCTACATATTTATCGGTCAATTTCTGTACACCATCTTGACCACGGCGCTCGTCATCTTCCGTTATTTCTTTTTCTTTCAGTAGCTCTTTCAGGTCATTATTAGCATCGCGGCGGATATTACGCACTGATACTCTGGCTGATTCAGCTTCCTGACGCGCCTGACGAATATAAACCTTACGCGTCTCTTCTGTCAGTGCAGGCATTGGAACGCGAATTACGCCACCGTTAGAAGAAGGATTCAATCCCAGATCAGATTTATAAATAGCTTTTTCGATATCTGAAACTGTTTGCTTTTCCCAAGGGGAAATCATCAATGTTCTTGCATCTTCAACGCTAATATTAGCAACTTGCTGAAGAGGTACCGGGGCACCGTAATACATAACCTGAACAGAATCTAAAATACTCGGATGCGCACGTCCTGTCCGAATTTTTTTAAAGTGCTCGATGACCGCCTCAACACTTTTCTTCATACGTGTTTCAGCTTCTTTAGCTATCTCATTCAGCATATTGATCTCCTGTTACCTCGCCACATATCAACGTGCCCTCATCTCCACCACCAAGCAGATTAACAAGCGCACCAGGACGATTCATATTAAACACCCGGACTGGCATATCATGGTCACGGGTTAGGCAAATCGCCGTCAAGTCCATTACACCCAGCTGCTTTTCCAGCACCTCATCATAAGAAAGGCGCAAATAACGCTTGGCTGCAGGGTCTTTCATTGGATCAGCAGTATAAACACCATCAACTTTAGTTGCCTTCAAAACAACATCAGCGTCGATCTCTATCCCTCTCAAACAAGCTGCTGAATCCGTAGTAAAGAAGGGGTTACCGGTACCCGCCGAGAAAATTACCACATCACCCTGACTCAAATAACGCATCGCATTTCGACGATCATAATGATCAACAACACCGCTCATAGGTATAGCAGACATAACACGTGTCGCAATATTTGAACGCTCTAATGCATCCCGCAGGGCCAAAGAGTTCATCACCGTGGCAAGCATCCCCATGTGGTCGCCTGTCACCCGGTCTAATCCGGCAGCACTTAACGTGGCACCGCGAAAAAGGTTACCGCCGCCAATAACAATCCCAACCTGAACACCAATACCCACCAACTGGCCAATCTCAAGCGCCATCCGGTTAAGAACTTTAGGGTCGATACCAAAGTTTTCTTCACCCATTAAAGCTTCGCCGCTTAATTTAAGAAGAATACGTTTGTATTTAGCATGTTTAGAATGTACGGCAGGCATTACAGAATCTCCGCAGAACGAAGTTAGAAGGACGTAAATCAGTGTGCGTACTGTAACACAGCACGCACACCTTTTTTCTAGCGAACGATATTATTTATTATTTAACTGAGCAGCCACTTCTGCTGCAAAGTCAACATGCTCAACTTCAATCCCGTCACCCACTTCCAAACGACGGAAAGAAACAACTTCGCCACCAGCAGCTTTAACCATTTCGCCGACAGTTTGCTCAGGGTTTTTAACAAACGCTTGCTCTACAAGGCTATTTTCTGCCAAAAACTTATTGATACGACCGACAACCATTTTTTCTGCAATAGCAGCTGGTTTGCTGGCCATGTCAGGCTGAGCCATAATAATTTCTTTTTCTTTCGCGATAACTTCTGCAGGCATATCGCTCTGAGAAACCACTTGCGGGTTAACAGCAGCCACGTGCATTGCAACATCTTTTGCAACGTCAGCATCGGCACCCTTAACAGCAACCAATGTCGCAATGCGGCTATTACTATGAACATAAGCAGCCACTAAGTCGCCCTCAAGAATAGAGATACGACGAAGACCAATATTCTCACCTATCTTCTGAACCAACGCCTCACGAGCAGATTCCAGCTCGCCCGCCATTAGCGCAGCAACATCATCACTTTTTGCGGCAAACGCAGCATCAAGAACTTGTGAAACAAAACCAAGAAAACCTGCATCACGTGCTGCGAAATCAGTTTCAGTGTTTACTTCGACAATAACACCGTAAGAGTTATCATCAGCAACACGCACAGCAACCACACCATCAGCAGCAGTACGCCCAGCTTTTTTAGCCGCTTTCATGCCTGATGATTTACGCATTTCATCAATTGCAGCTTCAACATCACCGCCTGCTTCTACGAGTGCTTTTTTGCACTCCATCATGCCCAAACCTGTACGATCGCGCAGCTCTTTAACTAACTTAGCTGATACACTTGCCATTCTCACTACCCCTTGATTACGCATTCAATCAAAATTTGAAAAAGGGGAGCATAGCTCCCCCTGATACGACTCATGCTGCTGAAAACATCTTCAGCAGCGACAGAAAGTTATTCTGCAGCCGCTTCTACTTCAACAAATTCACTTTTATCGCCGCCAGCAACTTCAGCACCATCGTTGCACGCATCAGCTATAGACTTAACATAGATCTGAATTGCACGAAGAGCATCATCATTACCCGGGATAATGTAATCAATGCCATCAGGGTTGCTATTAGTATCAACGATACCAATAACCGGAATACCCAATTTGTTAGCTTCGTTTACCGCAATACGCTCGTGATCAACGTCAACAACGAACAGTGCATCAGGCAAACCGCCCATATCTTTAATTCCACCGATAGCACGATCCAGTTTTTCCATCTCACGTTGACGCATCAACGCTTCTTTTTTGGTCAACTGTGAGAAAGTACCATCTGAAGAAGCGCTTTCAAGCTCACGCAAGCGACGAATAGACTGACGAATAGTTTTGTAGTTCGTCAACATTCCGCCCAACCAGCGATGGTTTACGAACGGCATACCTACACGCATAGCTTCTTCTTTAATGATTTTGCTTGCAGCGCGTTTAGTACCCACGAACAAAACTTTATTTTTGTTCTGAGCCAAACCTTCAACCACGTTGATAGCACCGTTTAGTGCTGGCAATGTGTGCTCCAGGTTGATGATATGAATTTTATTACGCGCACCAAAAATGTATTGAGACATTTTTGGATTCCAGTAACGGGTCTGGTGACCAAAGTGAACGCCTGCTTTCAGCAGTTCGCGCATTGTAACTTGTGCCATGTTTAGCATTTCCTGTTTTAAATTGGGTTCAACCTCCACATATCCCAGCATCCAACCGTAAAACGGCACCCGGAAACTGTGACGACATGTGTGTGAGATATTCCTCGTAATGCTGTCTGCATTTCGGGAGCGCGTTTTATACCACAAGATACAGTCAATTTGAAGGTCGACTTCGCTCAGCAAGGATAATTCGGTACAATCACTGCCATTGTGTCTTAACACTAAGAATTAACAACCGGATTTAACCACCAAGTCCGGGATTCACCACTTTAAGGAATACTATGTCCATTATTATTAAAACCCCGGAAGAAATAGAAAAAATGCGCATCGCAGGGCGACTCGCAGCCGAGGTTCTCGAGATGATAGAACCACACATCAAGGTTGGCGTCACCACCAATCAGTTGGATCAGATTTGTCACGACTATATAATTCAGCAACAGCAAGCCATCCCTGCCCCGCTGAATTACCACGGCTTTCCTAAATCTATCTGCACATCCGTCAATCAAGTTGTCTGTCACGGCATTCCAAATGACAAACCGCTAAAAGACGGCGATATGATTAACGTAGACATTACTGTCATCAAAGATGGCTACCATGGTGACACCAGTAAAATGTTTTTTGTTGGCAAAGCGATACCGCACGCCACCCGACTTGCCGAAGTGACGCTTGAGTGCCTTCATAAAGGAATAGCACTGGTTAAACCCGGCGCTTTTCTCGGCGATATTGGTCATGTCATCCAAAAGCATGCCGAAGCCAACCATTACACAGTCGTCCGAGAATACTGCGGTCACGGTATTGGCAAAGAGTTCCACGAAGACCCGCAAGTGCTTCACTATGGACGGCAGGGTACGGGAGTAAAACTCGAAGCAGGCATGATTTTTACTATTGAACCAATGATCAATGCGGGCAAGCGAGATGTAAAGCTATCCAAAAAAGATGGCTGGACTGTAGAAACCAAAGACCGTCGGTTATCGGCACAATGGGAACACACTATACTGGTCACTGATTCAGGCTACGAAGTGCTGACTCAGCGTTCTGAAGAAAGCTTTTAATCATATTGGATTAAGTAATGAACACGACCTTATTACAACTCGCTGAAACAGACACTTTCTTTGACACTGCTGCGTTCGAAGCACGCCTAGTAAGCGGCGAATCGCCTATCAAGGTATTCAAAAGCACGCTTAAAAAAGCACAAGCTGAAATGGATGCCCGTTTCAAATCCGGCGAAGACATACGCAAGTTGGTTTATGGTCGTGCTGCTATCATTGACAAGATCCTGATCTCTGCATGGAATCTTTTTAAATGGCCTGATAGCAAAAAGATTTCATTAATTGCTGTAGGCGGATATGGCCGCGGCGAGCTACACCCGCATTCAGATGTCGACCTTTTAATTCTTGTCGACGATATTGACCCTGCACTATACGAAGAAAGCATCAGCAAATTTTTGACCTTACTCTGGGATATTGCACTGGAAATTGGCTCCAGCGTGCGCAGTATTGAAGATTGTTATGAAAAATCTCGTGATGACATAACAATAGCAACCAATCTGATCGAATCCCGACCACTAACCGGCAGCCCTGAGTTACATCAGCGCATGTATGACCGCGTTACCTCAGAAGGCGCCTGGACCGATAAAGAGTTCTTCATTGCCAAACTCAAAGAGCAAAAGGCACGCCACGAAAAAACAAACGACACAGAATACAATCTCGAGCCCAACTTAAAAAAATCTCCGGGCGGATTGAGAGACCTTCAAACGATCGGCTGGGTAGCCAAGCGTCACTTCGGTGCGACTTATATTCGCGACCTTGTTGAGCATGGATTTGTAACTGAGTCTGAACTGGACACTCTGAACCGGGGCGAACTCTACCTTTGGACTGTGCGCTACGCATTACACATGCTATGCCGACGCCGCGAAGACCGGCTGTTATTTGATCATCAGCGGACACTGGCCGACTTTTTCGGCTACAAGGATCAACACGGCGCACTGGCTGTCGAGCAGTTCATGAGCAAGTATTACCGGGTCGCTATGGCGATGGCAGAATTCAACGACATGCTATTACAGTATTTTAATGAAGCCATTCTTAAAATTGATGACAAACAAACGATCACCTCCATCAATAAACGCTTTCAGATCCATAACAATTACCTCGAAGCCACCTACGACAAAGTTTTCGAACATCACCCGTTCGCCATCTTAGAGGCGTTTGTCTTAATGGCTCAGCACGATGAGATTTTGGGTGTTCGTGCATCGACGATTCGCCTGCTGCGAGATCACCGCCATCTGATTAATGATGAGTTTCGTAATGACCTGCGCAATACCAGCTTATTTATGGAACTGCTGCGCTCGCCTAATGGCGTTTCCACCCAACTTAAACGAATGAACCGCTACGATATTCTTGGACGCTACCTGCCTGAGTTCGGCAAAATTGTCGGCCAGATGCAGCACGACCTGTTCCATATATACACCGTCGATGCGCATACCTTAAAAGTCATTCAGATGATGCGCCAATTCCGCCATCCCAATCATCGTGAGCAGTTCCCGATTGCTCACAAGGTGGTTAACAACCTCCCTAAAATTGAATTACTTTACATTGCCGGCCTTTATCATGACATTGCCAAAGGACGTGGTGGCGACCACTCAGAACTTGGTGCAGAGGATGTTATGATTTTTTGTGAACGCCATCATTTAGGCAAATGGGACAGTCACTTAACGGCCTGGCTTGTGCGTAGCCACTTGCTGATGTCGATGACCGCACAACGAAAAGACATTACTGACCCAGATGTAATTCATACATTCGCGATGCAAGTGCGTGACACCGTGCATCTAGACTACCTCTACGTGCTCACCGTTGCGGACATCAATGCAACGAACCATACTCTCTGGAACAGCTGGCGCGCCACGCTGCTAAGACAGCTGTATATGGAAACCAAGCGAGCGCTGAAGCGTGGACTAGAAAACCCTATCAACAAAGATGATCGTATCGCTCAGGTTCAACATGAAGCGATGGCCATAATGTCTCACTCTGGTCAGAACGAAGAAGATATCAAAGAGTTCTGGAGCATGCTAGGTGAGGATTATTTTCTACGCGAGGAAGCAAAAAATGTTGCCTGGCAGACTCAATCAATCCTCGAACACGGTTCAAGCGAACTACCACTGGTCCTCATACATAAAACATCATACAGAGTTCACGAAGGGGCTACCGAAATCTTTATCTACAGTGAAGATCTTCCAAACCTGTTCGCAGCAACTGTAGCCACGCTGGATCAACTACACCTCAACATTCAGGACGCGCGCATCATTTTAACTGACGATGATCGCTCATTAAATACCTATACCGTTCTGACTGACGACGACGAGCCTCTGTCCGAAAACCCCAGCTACCTTCAAAGTATTCAGGAACGTCTGATCGAAGAACTGGACGACCCTGACGACTACCCGGACATCATCCATAGACGCGTACCCAGACAGATGAAGCTGTTTGCCCAGCCTACTACGGTTAGTCTTAGCAATGACCCCAATCTACAACTAACCATCATGGAAGTGCGCAGCCCTGACCGTCCAGGCTTGCTCGCCCGGATTGGTCAAATATTTGCCGAGCTCAACATCTCCGTACGCAAAGCAAAAATAGCCAGCGTGGGAGAGCGAGTTGAAGATTTTTTCTTTCTCACCAATGATGAAGGGTTGCCGATCAGTGATCCCGACCTTTGTCAGGAGCTGCAGGTACGGGTCTGCAGAGAGCTGGACGAGCATATACGCGACGAGTAAACAACAGACACAACGCCACTAAAGCGAACCACCATAAAGAGAAGCATTATGGACCAACAAACCAAAACTGAAATTGAAGCCGCAGCATTTCGCCAACTGGTCGCGCATCTGGATAAACGCAAAGATGCACAGAACATAGACTTAATGAATCTGGCAGGATTTTGCCGTAACTGCTTATCAAAGTGGTATAAAGCCGCTGCCGAGGAGCGAGGCGAAACACTGGACTACGAACAAGCCAGAGAGGTCATCTATGGCGAACCCTATGCAGACTGGAAAGAAAAATATCAAAAAGAAGCAAACAGCGAACAACTGGCTGCGTTTACACAAGCAACTAACAGCAAATAACGAACCGATATTTTCTTCGCTCTTGTATACTACAGCGGCCTACTGAACCCAGGCCTGCTGTAGCTGAGCCATATCCACTTCCAAAATTGTCGCATAAGTATCATCCTGCACTGGGTACGACTTAACAACCCGGGCTCCACGTACAAACCCCGCCACAGCCGCTTTAAACGAATCCTTTTGCATAACCATATCCTGAACTGTGGTCGTGCCATAAATATATTGCCCATGGACCACACCAACCAGCTCTTGATAGGCCCTGAGCTTAGAGGCCCGCATCGCCATCACAACTTTTTGCTGACGGGTTTCTCCCGGCTGCAAACTGATGGGCGCATACCCCGTCGCCTGAATCCACACCGGATCCGGCGCTGGATGACTGCTAAAGCCAGAAGATGGCATTGCACTGCCAACCTCTTTCACTGTTTCTACAAATGTTTCACAGCCGCTCAAAAGCACACACAACACCAGCATCAAATACTTCATTCAGGCAACCTCATCGGAGCGGCTCCATTCTCAATAATATAACCATTATTCAACGCTTTAACAGGATCGAATCCAGGCAACGCACCCTCTAAACGCTGATTAACAATATGTGTCTGAGCAGCAGCCAATACCTGACGAGTAGTGGTATCCAACACACGAGCATTAATCACAATGCCATCAGGATGGTGTGCATAGGTTCCCGTTAGCACAAAATATATTTTATAACGATCTCGCAACGCTGACATATTTTGCTTAGATACGGGAGACTTCAGCGTCGTTGCCAAACTGACTGCCCGGTAATCTACAAGGTTATAGCCCCGCTGCTGCAACGGAAAGATAAAACTCTCAGATAAGCGCTCGCCAAATAACGGATCAGGCACACTCTGTCGTAAAGAAGCAAAAGGCAGCACCGCTATAGGAAAGCGCTTCACTCTGTTTTGATTCAACCCATTCACCAACTGCACAGCCATCTGTTCAACAGCTTCGCTGACAGGATCAACTTCAGCCTTACTCTCCGCAACCACAGCAAAGGGCACAGGCTCGGCTAACGTGGTATTTCTTGCTTCATTTAATAAGGCCTTACTCGCTTGCGGACTTAACTTTTCAATTTTTACCGGCACAGGCTGTTGATAACCACAACCCACGCTAATCAGGCTTACCAGTACGATTGCTCCGATTTTTTTTATCATAACAGCCCGCTCACACTCCATTTACAGCACAGTAACAAAACCTATAAGAACAGATCAATACAGGCGTCAACACACACATCAGCATAGACAGTTTGCATGTCAGGCATAAATTGCATACCTTTCACTTATTGCTCACCTCTTCTTAATATATCGGTCAGGTTGCTCTCATGTTGAGACATTTTCAAGAATATTTACTCGCGCTGGCATTATTGCTAAGCAGTTTTCATGCCTACGCCACAACCGTTGAAGCAACAGGTCAGGCTTTTATCTACAACAGTGATCTCGGAAAGGCACGGGAGCAAGCCATAAACGATGCTAAACAACAAGCATCTCTACAAGCTGCCGCTTATATCAGCAGCACACAACAACTTGAAGATGGCATATTGGAAATCGACAATATGCGCATCTCTACGCTGAGCTCATTATCAAATATAGAAATTCTCGAAGAAAAGCTGCTCGGCAACAAACTGCTGGTACGCATCCGTGCCGATATTGACACCAAAACAACCTGTAGCAATGGCAATAGCGGCAATAGTTTTCGAAAAACACTTGCCATAGCCGCCTTCCCTCTAGAGCACACCACACAAGCAAACCTTGGCAACATCAGAGATGTCGAGTCCGGTCTGGCCCGGCAATTAACATCACGACTAAACAGCTTCGACGGTATTTCCGCACTTAATGCAGGAAACTTATTACTGCACAAAGAATTAGGCACTGCGACATCCAGACAATTGGATGATGGAACACTCACCACTATGATGGCCTACACACAGCAACTCGATAGCCAGTTTATTCTATCCGGTATTATTCGTGACGTATCTATGCGTGATCCTGGAGTCAGCAACGAAAAGAACTGGTTGATAGACACATACAATAAACTTGATTACAAAAGCAAAAAACATTTAAGAAATTTCAGCGTAGATCTTTTTATTCACGACGGCTTTAGCGGCACGCTGCTTGAGCAGAAACAGTACACAACGCAAGGGCGCTGGAATCTTGCACCAACAGAGAAAACCGGCTTTGCCACCTCCGCTTTTTTTAGCACTGATTACGGTCAAAGCGTCAAAAAACTACTGGATGAAATCAGTCTGGACCTTTCCAAGTCTCTACGCTGCCTGCCATTTTCAGCAAGAATAACCCGTACAGAAGAAAGCAACTTATGGATTAACGCAGGTAAAGAGAGCGGATTAAAGCGAGGCGACAAACTCACGGTTTACCGTAAAACCATGTTTTATAATCAGACCTCCCAAACCACGACAGAGCTGATTAACACCCGCTTGACGATGATTGTTGATGATGTCCAAGCGACCACGGTTAAAGGACATATCAATGGATCAACCGCGCAGCATAATATTCAGCCAGATGATATCGTGATGTTCTGGTAATGGTTTACTTCGCTCAGCCGCGCTCTATAATCGGCACCTTTATTGTCATACAAAAATAGGTGCCCAATGCAAACCGAGCTGTTCAACCAGTTAGAAACAAAAATCGAAAGCATGATCGACGAAGTCGAGCTGCTGAGAATGGAAATTACTGAATTACGTGAAGCGAAGCAAAAACTGGAAGAGGAACAGCAAGCTTGGCAGGAGAACCTGCAACACCTACTGAGCAAATTCGACTCAGTAGACGCTGCAGAATAACGCTCTATTTAAAGGGGACTCAGTCGATTACTTTTGAGTCCCTCTAATATTGATTTCAACACGACGATTCAACGCACGACCTGCTTCAGTCGCATTATCTGCAACCGGATAGCGCTCACCATAACCCTGAGTATTAATGCGCAATGCGTTAATACCACCCGATAAATAGTTAGCTACACTTGCAGCACGCTTTTCAGACAACTGCTGATTGTACTCAAACGAACCGGTACTATCCGTAAAGCCATTCACCCCGATCACACTTTTATCAAACTTAGTCAACACCGTGATTACCGAGTCCAAGACAGGATAAAAATTATTCGCTATCTGGTAAGAGTTCGTTCCGAATGTCACATGCCCCGGCATAATCAGACGAATATCATCGCCAATACGCTCAACACTAACACCAGTGCCTTCTAACTGTTGACGCAACAGTGCTTCCTGCTGGTCCATATAGTAGCCAATCCCACCGCCCGCAGCGCCACCAACCAATGCACCAAGCACCGCGCCCTTAGTTTTATCACCTTTTCCAGACACAGCAGAACCCAACAGTGCACCTGCAACAACACCAATCCCTGCACCTTTAACCACATTTCCCGTTTTCTCTTCACGAGTATAAGGATCAAGCGTTGTACACCCAGCCAGCACACTGCCTGCCAATAGTGCTACGACTAATTTTTTCATGAAATATTCCTCAAACGTGTCATACACTTTTTAATATTAATATCAATGTAGCTGAAAAAACCTGAACACTCTATTATTTCGACTCTAACCTGCATCCATTGTATGACTCTACTTTATCCAAAAAGATCAAATTACTTTGTTTGAGTAATCACTCAGATTTAAGCCATCTGCAAAAAAAAGTTTATCACCTGCAATTTACTGATTCTTTACAACTGCATAGCTTGGATTAGCATTAACCGATCCACCTCTGGGATACTTAATAGGTATTTTCCTGATATTAGCTCTGATTCCATCTAGTCACAGATCCACTGTGCCGCTAGAATATATGGATTACAGTACCTATCCAGTTATGTTTATCCAGTATAGTTCCAGCCGAGGAGTCTTCTTTGTCACATCTACCTCTTATCGTCGGTTTCGGTGGAATCAATCCCGCAGGTCGCAGTTCTTTCCATCACGCTTACCGTCGTCTGATTTTTGACAAACTAGATCAGCAAAATCAACAGAATATTTTACTAGGGCTGGCAACATTAACCGGACTGGCAAGTTATCAGGAAGATCGCTATTTCAATAAAGCAGGCGAAGAATTAGCATTAGCGCCCCTCCTGAATAGCATTAAAGATCAGCTATTAAACTCAACATTAATACGCCGTATTGAGCCCGACTGCTTTGATGTCAATAATGTTACATTTAACAAAGCAGCCGCATTAAAAAGCCCTCAAGACAGCAATATTCGCTTTACACTGCGCAAACGTCATCTACCTAACGTCATCCCGGAAAACTGGAGCATTGTTTCCAAAAGCGGGCAAGAGGTAGAAGTTAGCGTAAGTGGCAATCTAGATACCATCCTACCTGACTTCAAAACAGCTCAGGTTCAGGCCGCAGGACAACTGCCTTCCGGGTTCCAACCGGGCAAGCTTTACCAGTCAAGGAACCATCCCCGCAACCTGCAGATGACTATTTTCAGTGCATCAGACGCCTTGATGTCTTCAGGCATCCCGTTCGAAGAGATCTTAAACCGCTTATCCCCCGACCAAATTGCCGTCTATGCCAGCAATTCAATTGGTCAGCTAGATGATTTCGGTTTTGGCGGGCTTACTAAATACCCATCTATTGGCAAGCGAACCAGCTCTAAACAGATGCCGCTCGGTTATGCCCAAATGCCCGCGGATTTTGTCAACGCCTATATTTTAGGCAACGTAGGAGCAACAGGAGGAGCACTGGGCGCCTGTGCTACTTTCTTGTACAACCTGCGTAATGGTGTGCAGGATATTCGCTCAGGAAACCGCAAAGTAGTTTTAGTGGGTGGCAGCGATGCACCCGTCACTCAGGAAATAATTGAAGGCTTTCGAGCTATGGGCGCTCTGGCTGAAGATAAAGACCTGCTGGCATTAGATAAACTAGCAGAACTCAGCGACGCCGATTATCGTAAAGCGTGCCGCCCTTTTGGCGACAATTGCGGCTTCACCATCGGTGAGTCCAGCCAATTTATTCTGTTAATGAGCGATGATCTGGCACTTGAGCTAGGCGCTGAAGTCTACGGTGCAATCCCCGAGGTATTTGTTAATGCCGACGGCCATAAAAAGTCCATCTCAGCACCTGGTATCGGCAACTATATCACGCTTGGAAAGGCAGCCTCTCTGGTGAAAAATATGCTGGGGGCTGAGTCATTACAACAACGCTCCTACGTACAGGCGCACGGCACCAGCACTCCTCAAAACCGTGTAACTGAATCGCATGTTATCAACGAAATCGCAAAAGCATTTGATATTAAATCATGGCCAGTGGCAGCGATTAAGTGTTACCTGGGGCATTCACAAGGCACAGCCGGTGGTGATCAGTTAACCACGTCATTGGGCACTTGGGCCTACGGCTATATCCCCGGTATTCAAACCACCCAAGAAATTGCCTCAGATGTACACCAGTCAAATCTGCTGTTTTCCCAACAGCATATGGAGGTAGGCATTTCAGGAATGGATAGTGTCATCCTTAACTCCAAAGGATTTGGCGGAAACAATGCCAGCGCTCCCATGTTAGCACCGCATATAGCAAAACAAATGCTAATGAAAAAACATGGCCCGCAAAAAATGACTGAATGGGAAACCAGAAAAGCCGCTGTACTCACTCGCGCTAATGAGTACGACCAGCAGGCCACACTAGGATTAACTAAACCTATCTATCACTATGACCACCATGTGTTGACGGGTGATGATCTTGAGATTACAGAAAGCAGTATTCGTCTACCGGGTTATGAAAACCGGATAGACCTGAACACAGCTAACCCTTTTAGCGAATACACTGACAAATAAACATTGGCCCGGAGAGAAAATTCATGAGCAAGTTGGCACCGGTAGTACTCCTTCTGACGACAACGCTTCTGAGTGGCTGCTTCTCAGCGGACTCCTTCATTCCAGAGAAAAAAGATAGCAGCTTCTACCTTGTAGACACCAAAGAGGGCTTGCTGTGTAATGGCCTGACACGCTTTTGTATCAGTTTGAGCATTATTGCCAGCCAAAACGGCACCTTGAAGCCTGTAGAAAGCGCCTACCAACAGAAAATTACGGGGCCAAACTATCCTCGTAGCCTGATGATCCTTCTGTTAAAGCCCGCTGATAACAGCTATCAAGCAACTCCACTTGATAACAATGGTCGCTTATACAGTCTGCCGAAAAACGATAAAACCAACACCGCGTGGCAGGCATTGAATGATCAGTACAAAGCTAATTATAATTAATAATACTTGCCACCCGAGCGCCTAAGCAGCGCTCTGGCCGATCTATAAACCCATTACGGATTCCGCAAAGAAAGCAGTTGTTCAGCACTCGCAGTTGTTGTGGCAGCAATAGATTCCACCGACTCTGTACGCAAACTAGCGATCTCTTGCAGAACATCCGCCACATAAGCGGGTTGGTTATACTCCCCTTGCCGTCCTGACAGAGGCATATCGGGCGCATCCGTTTCCAGAACAATGCTTTCAAGGGGTAGCGTAGCCACCAGCCTCCTTAGCTTATTCGCTCCCGGATAGGTAATCGCACCACCAAATCCCAACTTAAAACCCATTTTTATAAACTGTTCGGCTTGCTGCAAGCTTCCATTAAACGCATGTACGATACCACCCTGCTCAAACTTCACTTCCCTGAGTGTTTTCAGCATGATGTCATGTGCCTTACGTACATGTAATAAAACGGGCAAGCGATACGCTTTGGCTATTTTCAACTGAGCTTTCAACAGGGATATTTGCGCAACAGCATCATAACCGGCGATATAAAAATCCAGACCTATCTCACCGACAGCACACGCCGGGTGAGTCTCCACATAATCAATTAACGTTTGCAGATCTTCTGCCTGATGTTCCTGCATGAAACAGGGATGCAACCCCAGCGCATAAGAGATCTGAGGATAAGCGGACGCTGTGTCGATGACGCGCTTAAAATCGCGCGCGACCACAGCGGGGATGACGATATGACTCACGCCTGCGGCTAGTGCGTTTTCAACAATCTGAAAGCGGTTTGAATCAAATACAGGAAAATCAAGATGGCAATGACTATCAATAATATGTCCGCCGCCATCTTGAATCGCCTTTATAACAGATTTAATGCTCACGAGTGGCACGGAACTGCACATCCGGCCAGCGCTCTTGTGTCAGACTTAAGTTAACGCGAGTAGGCGCCAGATAAGTCAATAAACCTCCGCCATCCAACGCCAGGTTTTCATATCCTTTTTTACGCAAGTCTTCCAGCATTTTAGCGTCTTTGCACTCAACCCAGCGAGCGGTCTGCACAGCCACCGGCTCATATTTACAATCGACCTTATACTCATCCTTCAGACGGAACATAACGACTTCAAACTGCAGCTGACCGACAGCACCGAGTACCAAATCATTATTTTTTAACGGCTGAAACAGCTGAACCGCGCCCTCTTCAGCTAACTGCTGCAAGCCTTTTTGCAACTGTTTAGCTTTTAATGGGTCCAATGACCTGACACGCTGAAACATCTCTGGAGCAAAGTGCGGAATACCGGTAAATTTCAGATCCTCGCCCTCAGTAAATGTATCGCCAATCTGAATCGTACCGTGGTTATGCAAACCAATAATATCGCCCGACCACGCTTCTTCCACGTTCTCCCGATCGCCTGCCAGAAATGTGACTGCATCCGCGATACGCACATCTTTATTAATACGCGTATGTTTCATTTTCATACCGCGCGTATAGCTACCGGAACAGATACGCATAAACGCAATACGGTCACGATGCTTAGGGTCCATATTGGCCTGAATTTTAAAAACAAACCCTGAGAATTTTTCTTCATCAGCAGACACTTCACGAGAGGTCGTTTCACGGGCAATGGGGGGTGGTGCCCACTCAACAAAGTCATTTAGCATCTCGCGGACACCGAAGTTAGCCAGCGCCGTGCCAAAAAACACAGGGGCCTGCTTTCCGGCAAGAAAAGCATCTCGATCAAACTCATGGCTGGCACCACGCACCAGCTCAATCTCTTCCAGGAAGTCGTCATAATCATCGCCCAGTAATGCCCGCGCTTCATCTGACTCTAAACCCTGAATACGGATATCTTCAGACAACACAGCATTCTGTCCGGATTTGAACACATGGATTGTATCGGTATAGAGGTTATAAACCCCTTTAAAGAAGCTGCTCATACCAATCGGCCAGTTGATCGGTGCGGCCTGAATTTTTAACACTTCTTCTATTTCGTCCAACAACTCTATCGGATCGCGAATATCACGGTCCATCTTGTTAACAAACGAAAAAATCGGCGTATCACGTAAGCGACACACATCCATCAGTTTAATCGTGCGATCTTCAACACCCTTCGCACCATCAACAATCATTAAAGCACTATCTACGGCCGTCAGTGTACGATAAGTATCTTCCGAGAAGTCTTCATGCCCCGGTGTATCCAAAAGGTTAACCACACGGTCGTTCCAATGGAACTGCATCACCGAAGAAGTAATAGAGATACCACGGTCCTGCTCCATCGTCATCCAGTCAGAGGTGGCATGACGGTCACTTTTCTTCCCCTTGACCGTACCCGCTTTCTGAATCAGGTTCCCCAGCAACAAGAGTTTTTCAGTAATCGTAGTTTTACCCGCATCAGGGTGAGATATGATCGCAAAAGTCCTGCGTTTCGAGACTTCTTTTGCAATAGCAGCGTTCGACATGAGATAAAATCTTCTGAGTGATGCAGAGAGCTGTAGCACAAAATAGGTATAACCAAGTGCTACGACAAACCTGCATGTATTAAATAGGATTGGCGCTATTTTCGCCGATCTGGAGGAGAGAAACAATCCAAGTGGTATTGTTTCACATGATTAGACGCTTAAGCAGCCCACCAACCACCTAATCCTTTATACAAGATCATAATAGCGGAGGCGCTTGAAATAAAAAGTAGTACAGGTTTAGTCGATGAGGAACTAATACGGTTATCACACAGACGTGCTATCCCAAAACCTATCAACACGCCGGGCAACATCTTCAGGCTCAAGAACAAGCTATTCGTATCAACTCGCCCTTGCAGTGCTAAAAACACAATTGAAACAGGCGTTCCTATAAGAAAAAATGCAGCCAACTCATTTCGTGCCGTCATTCTATCTACGCTCTGATACACCAAAGCGATAGGCGGCCCGCCTACGGAAGTTACCGTACCGATAAGGCCCGAAAAAAAACCGCCTATACTTAATGCGGTAGGACTTAAGGTGATTTTACCGCTATAGAACGATAATAGAACGGCCATTAATAAAACAGAACCGAACATAATACTGAGTAGGTATGAGGGTGCAGCCACTAATAAAAGCGCCCCACACCAACACCCCGGAAAGCGCGCAACAATAGCAGGAAACACCCGCCGCCAAGATAGGAATTTACGCTGGTTCAATACCAACAACAAAGACAGACTAAACCCCAGCATCAGTGCGGGAACGGGTATATAAGCGGGATCAATCAGGTAGAGAAGCGGCGCAGCCAATAAGCCAAAACCGATCCCTACCCAGGTTTGCAGAATGATCCCACTCGTTACTACCAGTAATGCCAACAGCTCTAAGCCAGAGTAGCTCATAACAGATCAATCCACTCGCTTATCCCAAAGACGCTTAAGAGTCGGCATAAACCAGAATCATCTTCCTCCGGCACCCATGCGGGAGCGTTCAGTATTTTCGACTAAGATACCCTCACCAATCTTGTTAATCTCAGTCCACAGCGCCTCATCAATTTCGATACCATGATCAACGCTATACTCTTTATTTTTCGCCACCTGCAAGGCACTCACATAACGGCTATTAGAGTTACCTTTGGATTGCTGCAAAGAGGTAGTCAAGTCGACACGAGAGCTACAGATAATGGTAAGCGCCTGCTTTTCACCCGCCGCTGCCTCCAAATTAGTGCTTGCCTCGCTATAACTCGGGTAGCGATCACCTGCTTTGATTGCCACGGTATGCTCACTCACCACTTTACTGCCATTTTGCCAATAAGCCGCCGCACTGATACCGCGCCGCCCACAATCGGTGAGTGCTTTAAGAACAAACATTCGATTATGGCAGTTATGTACCGTCACCGTTGCTATACCGCACTCAAGCGCTTTGGCATGCGCCAAGTCTACAGAGGCGGCGATACAATTGAGCGCACTGCGTCCATTGGTGTCGATAATCGCGGAAGTGTTATCTTCGTAAATAACCCTGCTTAATGATTTATCTCTGTCTTGCTGAATAAACGAAATAGCGCGATCTAACTCGCCCAAACCATTAAGGCCATGTTTTTCCAGCCACAAAATCATATTCGCCGCATCTTCATAATTACCGACAAAATAACCACTTGCTTCAAAACAGCGACGCAGCGCAGCTTTAAGCTCTATCATTGATACATGCATAGCGTTCTCCTACTGTTTTGCTGTGGATAATTCTGAAGAGTCTGTTTTTAGAGCCAATTTCGGAGCGAGCGGCATAAACCAGTCATCATTAAAGGTTTTGCCGATATCTTCCAGTAACGGAGCCCCCTGAAACATCGTATTACGTACCCATAAACGCGACCGGGGATCAAACTTACCAACCCCGAAAAATGCTAACTTGCAGCGTAATAAGTGCATTGGCAGAACATTTCTATCCAGCAGGTTGGCCTGAATATCACCATAAACACACTTATTCATAGTCTGAATCCTACGCACAATGCCGCGCAATTTAGGATTCGCTACCATAAAGCGAGCGGTAGTATGCTCTGGATATTCCGCGACATATTCACACAGCTGGTCGTAGCACTTACGCACCGCATAACCCACACCCAGCGCCATCTGTTTTTTTCTACCTTCTTCTAACTCAGTTCCGCCTAAGCGCGGCTCCATCTTCTCTTCTGAACGATACCAGAATATTTCGCGGGCTCCTTCAGCATTAAAATCGATTGCCAGCGCCCAGCCATAACGCTGTTCTATCACCTCTTTTAACTGCTGAACCGGCATCAATGGATCAAGATCTAAAAACTCTTCAGCCGTATGGTAATCTTCCAGATCATCCACCAACTCAGGATAAAGTTCCAACATCATTGAGATAAGCATCTCTTGACCTTGTAACGAGCACTGTTCCTCACTCCAGCGCAACAACTCATCCCAACTATCAAACGTTGCAGTCACTCGCTCTTTAAGTGCATCCATATCTTTGAGGACGTGTTGATTATTATTCGTTTGCCACTCATCTTCCGTTACCGTTTCCGCGGTATGCACATAGCAGCGAGCGATCAATTCTTGCAGCTGCTGGCAGATATGCTCATCAATGCCGCCTAACACCCGAATGCGCGCCAATGCCAATTCACGCATCTCTACCCACTGATTAATCAAAATAGGATGGTTAATCAGATACGGTGCCATTCCCAAACCGGTTGAGTTACCGATGCCGAAGAAACGTTTAATCGTAGGTTGCATCGGTGTAAAAGAATCCGGCGAACGGTGTTTTGCTATATGCTCTACCTGCAACAAACTAAAATTACGCAGCATCAAGCAAACAAACATTTCAGCCGCAAAAGGACGTGCAAAGTCCGGATAACGGGTAGAAACCTTTTCCCAATCTGCCATCCCTAGTTTGCCACTGCCATAAACAGCGGTAGTGCGGTACAGATAACCTACTTCTGCAATCTTGGCGACATCCGGCTGCTCACCCTGGGCAAGCTGATTGATCACATAATCAAAGTTGCGCGCACTACGATTCGCACGGGACAATACAAACACACGAGAATCAACGCGACCAGCTTCCTGTTTAGGGACATTTTGACGTAGTTTTTCAAGATAGATATCGTCGACCTGACCATCCACCAGCGCCATGGTGAGATCCCATTGAGTCGCAATAACACGATCATTCCGGTCTTCCGGGGCCAGATAACTGGAAAACAAAACTAAACTAAACAGGCCATGAGGTGCTTTGATTTCATATATCACAGTACCGTAACCCTGAGCATCCAACTCAAAACGTGCAGGCTCAATCTGCCAGCGTTCACGCATGATGCGTCGCACCAGAGTACGCATAAAACTTAATCGGCTCTGATGCATTGCGCCTAATCGTTCAAGGTTCATCACCTGATTTATTGGTCGTAATGGTAGTGCGTTATCACCCCTAAGGGCAGCGTTGATGGCTGCTGGCGTTGTCATTATTTTTATCCTCGTTTGTTTGCTCACATCTGGTTTCAGAATGCTGATATAAAATCAGCGACAGCATAGATGTGTTCAAAACCATGACACTTCTAACCCTCTGCTGGCTTTGTCTATAATCATTATTGACAGAGGAAGCCCACCTTCAAGAAAATCGACTCACACGATTTTTGCAACAAGGGCCACTTATCATCAGCCAAATAACCAATACCACTCAAATCAAAAGGTTATATCGCTCGATAAGCAATACTTATCAAACAGCCATAAACCATTATTTTTCCTATGCTAGAGCCCCTTTTTGCCTTTTCTTTTTTTGTGAAATAATTAGCCTATGCTGATCTCAATCAACGTTTACTCTGCTCAAGAATAAAATCCACAAGCGCCTGAGCCGGAGGTGTGAGTGACTTGTTACTCAACTTTACAATACCAATACGACGCGTTACCTCAGGGGTTTCCAAAGGGATAAATTGTAAAGTAGTACTTTCTTTAGGAAACGCATACCACGGCAAGGTTGTCATACCAAACCCTGCTTCCAGCATAGCGATCAGTGAAATCATATTGGATATATAAAACTTAGAATGTCCTAACAAGGGTTGCGCTTCAGTATCCTCGAGTAACCGCGAAGTCCCGTTACTAATAAGCCGGTGCTTTCTCAACTCTTTCCAATGTATACCCGTTTTCCCTGCCAGCGGGTGATCTTTTGGGCACACTACGCCAATGCGGTCTTCCCAAATAGGTGTAAACACCTTGTCGCTATGATCCTGCTCGTGGAATAAGTGAGAAATACCAAAATCAACCTGCTGGTTTTCTACCATTTTCAGAACCGCATCCGAATTGTCATCAAAAAAACTGACATGCAGTGACGGAGAATTAGTTACAAACTTCAGCAAAATCTCTGGCAACACCCGGCTGGCAATCGAAGGTACAGAAGCGAGTCGCAGGTGCCCGGTTTTATGCTCTGACAACAGCATCATATCTTCAGCCACACGATCATGATGGGCGATCAGCTCTTTTGCTTTTGGCAGAAAGTATTTCCCGAAAGGCGTTAACTCTGTCTTAGCGGTTTTCGCATTGCGCTTTTCAAACAAGCTTTCACCAAGTTTATTCTCAAGGTCGCGTATAGATAGCGAGATAGCAGGTTGCGTACGATGTGCTTTTTCTGCAGCGGCATGGAACCCTTTTAATTCGGCTACCCAAACGAAGTGTCGTAACTGAGTCACTTTTAACTCTGGAAGCATGATAAGAAAACCTTATTGCTGGATATTATTTATTAATTTTTATTATTACAGCACAAGTTTTATGATCATTCCAACTACATTCCGGAGGTCAATATGTCTGATTCAGTATTCAAAAATTACATCGCAGGTGAATGGGTAGAAGGTAGCAAAGGCAGCATCGCAAACATCAGCCCTGCCGATACCAGCGATCTGATCGGTCACTATGCACAAGCAGATAAAGCCCAGACTGAAGCAGCTATTGCCGCCGCATCTGTTGGCCAGGCCGAATGGGCCAAGAGCGGTTTAGAACAACGCTATTCTGTTCTGATGGCGATTGGCGACGAACTGATTGCACGTAAAGATGAGCTAGGTGAGTTACTGGCACGCGAAGAAGGTAAGACGCTTGCAGAAGGCGTGGGGGAAACATACCGCTCAGGTCAGTTCTTCCATTACTACGCCGCCGAAGTGCTGCGTCAGATGGGCGAAACAGCAGATTCTGTACGTCCCGGTGTTGAGATTGAAACACGTCGTGAACCCGTCGGTGTTGTCGGCATTATTACACCGTGGAATTTTCCTACGGCAACAGGCGCGTGGAAAATTGCGCCTGCATTAGCGTTCGGTAACGCTATCGTTTTCAAACCGGCTAATCAGGTTCCTGCAAGTGCCTGGGCGCTTACTGAAATCATCTCTCGTCAGGGGCTGCCTGCTGGCACATTCAACCTGGTTATGGGACCCGGTGCAGAAGTCGGTGATGTACTTATCAACTCTCGTGGCATCAATGCACTAACCTTCACCGGTTCTTTAGAAACCGGTCGCAAAGTTGCGGCGGCTACTGCTGTTAACCTGGTGAAATGCCAATTAGAGATGGGCAGTAAAAACGCACTGATCGTTCTGGATGATGCCGATCTTGATAACGCAGTTGAATGTGCAGTGGGTGGCGCTTACGGCGGTACGGGTCAGAAATGTACTGCATCTTCGCGTTTGATCGTGACTGAAGGCATCCATGACCGTTTCGTTGCAGCGGTAATTGAGCGCATGAAAAAACTGGTCGTGGGCCACCCGCTTAAAGCCGGTGTAAACATTGGCGCGGTTGCTGATGCACGCCAGATGAAACAGAACTTACGCTATTTGGAAATCGCTAAAAACGAAGGCGGCACACTGGTTTATGGCGGTGAAGTATTAACAGAAGAAACCGAAGGCTACTACATGCAGCCAGCGCTCTTCACTAACACCACTAATGCGATGACGATCAACCGTGAAGAAGCATTCGCACCGATCGCTTGTGTCATCAAAGTCAAAGATTACGCCGAAGCACTGGCAACCCTGAACGATACTAACTTTGGCCTGACCGGTGGTATCTGCACTGAATCGCTTAAATACGCAACGGACTTCAAACGCAATGCCAAAACAGGCTGTGTGATGGTTAACCTGCCAACCGCAGGCACTGACTACCATGTGCCATTCGGTGGACGTAAAGACTCCAGCTTTGGCCCGCGTGAGCAGGGTACTTATGCGAAAGAGTTTTACACCGTTGTAAAAACGACTTACATCCGCGCCTGACAGGAGCAGATCCATGAATAATGCATTGCATAACGATCTGATTGTGATTGACGGTCTGCAGTATTCAAACTGGAGCCGTAAAATCTTCGAACAGCTGCACGAAGGTGGCGTAACGATGGTGCATGCCACCATCGTTTACCATGAGCAAATTCGTGAAACACTATTGCGTATTTCAGAATGGAACCGCCTTTTCGAGCAGAACAGCGATCTGATCATGCCGGTCAAAAGCGCGTCGGATATCCGCCGCGCTAAAGAACTCGGCAAAGTAGGCGTCATGTTTGGCGCGCAGAACTGCTCCCCGATTGAAGACGATATCGGCATGATCGAGGTGATGCGCGAGCTTAACCTGATGATCATGCAGCTGACTTATAACAACCAAAGCCTATTGGCCTGCGGTTGTTATGAAGCCGAAGACAGCGGTGTAACCCGCTTTGGCCGCCAGGCGATTAAAGAGATGAACCGTGTCGGTATGATTATCGATATGAGTCATAGCGCTGAACGCAGCACGCTGGAAGCAATTGAGATTTCACAACGCCCGATTGTGATCTCACATGCAAACCCTACCAGCTTCCATGAAGCCAAACGTAATAAGTCAGATACTGTACTTAAAGCACTGGGCGAGTCAGGTGGTTTATTGGGCTTCAGCCTGTACCCGTTCCACCTTAAAAACGGCCCTGACTGCACACTAAACGAATTTTGCGACATGGTAGCCAGTACAGCTGAACTCATGGGCATCGATCATATCGGCATTGGAACCGACCTGTGTCAGGAACAACCGTTATCGATTCTGGAGTGGATGCGCAACGGCCGTTGGTCAAAGGATATGGATTACGGCGAAGGCTCCAAGGCTAATGCCGACTGGCCCCGACCATTATCTTGGTTCAAAGACAGCAGAGACTTTCCAAACATTACCAATGGATTGCTGGCACGTGGTTTTAGCCCTGAAGAGGTGGCCAAAGTCATGGGACTCAACTGGCTGAACTTTCTGGACGATGCACTTAAACCCTTAAATGTAGGTGTTTGATAATAAAGAGAGCGACTGCCCTCTATTATCAATCAATAACCTGATAAACCAATAAATATAAGAGATCCATCAGGAGACAAATATGAGTAATTCAACTCAGGCTTCTCTGGCGACAAGCGCACCAGACAACAGCCAAGGTAAATGGCTGGCTGGCGTCGATATGCCAGTATTCCTTATCAGTGGCGGTGTCATCGTCCTGTTTGCAATATTGGCACTCTATGACATCGATATGATGTCCGGCTGGGTCAACAGCGCATTTGCTACATCCACAAAATACTTCGGCGCATATTGGCAGGTATTGCTACTGCTGACATTTGTCATTGGTATTTTCCTGACTATCGGACGTACAGGCTCGGTTGTACTTGGTGCCTTAAAAGCGCCTGAAATGTCTACCTTCCAGTGGATCTCGATCATCATGTGCACGCTACTCGCCGGCGGCGGTGTATTTTGGGCGGCAGCTGAGCCTATGGCTCACTTCACCTCCCCACCACCACTATTTGGGGGTGAGACAGGCACAACAGAAGCCGCTTACAACGCATTAGCACAAAGCTTCATGCACTGGGGTTTTCTCGCCTGGGCTATACTCGGCAGCCTGACAGGTATCGTGTTCATGTACCTGCATTACGAAAAAGGCCTACCACTCAAACCACGTACTTTGCTATACCCGGTCTTTGGTGATCGTGTGATGAAAGGTCCTTTGGGCGCAATTGTTGACTCTTGCTGTGTACTGGCCGTCGTTGCAGGAACCGTGGGACCCATTGGTTTTCTTGGGCTACAAGTAAGCTTTGGTTTAGAGAAGCTTTTCGGTATCCCGAATACCTATACGACTCAAGTGATGATTCTGGTCGGACTGATCGCTATCTATACATTGTCTGCGGTCAGCGGTATCACCCGCGGTATACAGATACTCAGTCGCGCCAATGTGATTCTAGCGGTAGTTCTTATGGCCTTTATTCTGATTTTTGGCCCAACAGCATTCATCATTGATAGTTACCTGCACTCTTTTGGCATCTATCTGGATAAATTTATTCCAATGGCAACCTTCCGCGCCAGCCCGGGCTGGTTAGACTGGTGGACAGTGTTCTTCTGGGGTTGGTTCCTGGGGTATGGCCCGCTGATGGCAATGTTTGTAGCACGTATCTCCCGTGGGCGTACGATCCGTGAAATGATTCTGCTGATCTCTATCGTAGCACCGGTTATCACCTGCTTTTGGTTTACGATTGTCGGCGGAAGCGGATTAGCCTTTGAGTTAGCAAACCCTGGCGTGATTTCCGGCCCATTCACAGGATTTAATTTACCGGCCGCTTTATTGGCGATCACTGAACAACTACCGATGGGCTTTGTGATCTCCGTTCTATTCCTGATTCTGACAACGATCTTTGTCGCCACTACAGGTGACTCCATGACGTATGCCGTATCTATGGTAATGACAGGAACTGATCACCCGAAAAGCTCTGTACGCGTCTTCTGGGGGATTATGATGGGGGTGGTAGCTGCACTCTTGATCTCTATCGGGTCTGGCGGTATTTCAGCACTGCAATCATTCATCGTGGTTACTGCCGTACCGGTATCGCTGGTCTTACTCCCCTCTTTATGGACTGCACCGCAGATCGCCAAAAAGATGGCGGATGAACAAGGCCTGTAATCTGTTCATTGATGTTAAAGGAGTCGAATCCCGGCTCCTTTTATGTCTCTGGCCCACCTATCTGGCCCACCTAATAGAAAAACATTTCAACTTTACGTTTAACAAAGTGGTAAATCGATATGAAAACAGCCGTAAAAACCGACTTATTTGCTTCAACAGCACCACTTGAGTGGGCCATTATTGCTAACAATCAGTTTTATACTGCACAGATCCCCATTGATGCAGAGGGTAAAGTGGTTGACGGCGGAATAGAAGCGCAAGCTCGCCAGACGATGGATAACCTGAAGCACACCATCGAAGCCGCCAAACTGACGATGGATGATGTCACTCAGGTATTAATCTATGTCACCGCTCGAGAACAACTCCCTGTTTTCAATAAAGTGTACGCAGAATACTTCTCAGCGCCGTATCCAAACCGTGCTGCCATGATTGTAGCCGGACTTGCTCGTGAAGAGATGCTGTGCGAAGTGGTCGTTTACGCCGCTGTTCCTCAGTAATCAATTCACTCTTCGTCATAGGTAATCACAGCTCTGCAAAGGGTTGTGATGTATTGCCTTTTCATCACATCCCATTCGTCACTAAGCTGCGACAATTTGTCTCAATCTGCAATATGACTCTTTTCAGTTATAATTCGCTCTCATCTTATTTTGGAGCAAGGTGTGGCAGGCAACCATCAACAACTTTTACAACTGACTTATATTCGTTTTGTCATCCTGTTTTGTCAGTGTTGTGCGGTTGCATTTGCGCTGCTCTATCTTAAAATTGATTTAAAGCCTTGGCCAACAGGATTAGCACTCCTTCTTTTAGGGCTTTTGAATCTGATGACATATGCCAGATTACATTCGCCCTGGCCGGTTACCCAACCAGAATTTTTCACCCAATTACTCGCCGATGCCATTATTTACGGCTTTATTCTTTATCAGTCCGGAGGCGGCACCAACCCCTTCATTTTCATGCTACTGATTCCTCTGATTATTACCGTAATGACACTCAATAATCAGTACATCTGGATGATGGCCGTTACGGTAACGGCTATCTATGGCTCGTTACTTATTTACTATGTACCCGTCGTGACTGCATCATCCGAACACCAACATTCATTAACCTCACTTTTTAACTACCACATGTTAGGTATGTGGTTAAACTTCATTCTCACTGTTATTGTCATTACCTATTTTATCGTTCGCATTAACCGTGCGCTGCAACGTCAACAGCAGCATCTCATCGAAGATCGAGAAGCCAAAGTGCACCACCAACAGGTACTCGCTTTAGGAACAATAGCAGCTGGAACAGCACATGAACTGGGTACGCCCCTCAGCACAATGAGCGTCATTCTCCATGAGATGCAATCAGATAAATCCTTATCAACCGAGCATCAGGAAGATATTCAAACACTGCAACAACAAGTAAAAATATGTGCAGAAAAATTACAACAGATGGCGCGCTCGGTCGCTGAAGAAAAAAATAGTGAAAAAACATCCTTAGTAACGAGCTTCCTTTCTGAAGTACTAGATCAATGGAAAATCACCCGCCCGGACGTTACTTACAGCATTAACATTCAAGACGACTTACCACCGGACTTACACAATACAACCGCATTAAGACAAGCTGTTTTAAACCTGCTTAATAATGCAGCAGATGCTTGTCCGGAAAACATTGAGATAACACTGCGCTGGGATTCAAGCGCTATTTGGTTAACCATTCGTGATTATGGCGCGGGATTATCTGCCGAGCAGGCCAGCACTTTAGGCAAACCTTTTATCTCGACAAAAGGTAAGGGGTTAGGTATTGGCTTATTCCTTACTTCAACAACCCTTGCCCACTATGATGGCGATGTTAAGCTTTACCCAGCGCAAGGCAAAGGCACCATAACCGAAGTCCGCTTATCCCAAAGGAGCGTCCATGGCTGACCAACTGAAATTTTTAATTGTGGATGATGATGCAACCTTTACACGCGTATTGGCTCGCGCTATGACGAAACGTGACTTTGCTGTAAAAGTGGCAAGAAGCGCAGATGCTGCATTAGAAACCTTAAAAACGTGGTTACCTGATTTCGTTTCACTTGATCTGAAAATGGATGGAGCATCCGGCCTCACCATCATCCAGCCTTTAAAAGTAGCGAATCCAGAGGTGCGAATTGTTGTATTAACCGGCTACGCCAGCATTACCACTGCCGTCGAAGCTATCAAATTAGGCGCGACACAGTATTTACCGAAACCCGCCAATGCAGACGATATTCTGATGGCTCTTCATCAAAAAGATGCCGATGAAGAGATCGATATTTCCAGCCAACCAATGTCTGTTAACCGGCTGGAGTGGGAACATATCCAAAAGGTATTAAATGAGCATGACGGCAATGTATCAGCCACCGCGCGCGCACTAGATATGCACCGCAGGACGCTACAGCGAAAGCTGGCAAAGCATCCCGTCAGACAATAATCACTTATTGTTCGTCAATATACAGGCGTGCATCAAAGGTTCTGATCCAATCGGGATAAAACACCATAATACCGGTCATCAAAATACCGTTCATTAGTCCTTCCGGGAACATGATTAACGGTAGGTAATTCACATACTCCTCAGTGATTTTACTCCAAGGGTAAACGCCGTCCATCCATAGCACGATAGACATCATCAGCCCTGATGCCGCTATAACTAAAGACGATCCGATAAATCCACAAAGAAACAGATAGATAAAAAAGTTTTTCGGTAGTTTCTTATCCACCAACTGATGAAGGCTATAGGACAAAAAAGCGGGAAGGATTACCAAGCACAATCCATTAACCCCCAGACCTTGCCAGCTTTCTTTCCCCAGCAGTGTCATACCCAGCAACACCAGGGATGCTGAAAGAATCGCCAGATCCCACCCCAGAATCAAGGTCAGAGCAGTCACGCCAAGAAAGTGGATACTTAAACCGGGCGAGATTCCTGCCCGCATACTCCACATAAGCAAGAGCAGAACTGTCGCACCAAAGAAAAGATGCTGCAGCCCACGGTTAGCAGAAATAATTCGCCACGGACTTTTCCAGATAGCCAATAGCACAGCACTCAAATACAAGAAGTTGGCCACCCAAAGCCACTCACCTGAAAGAAGACTCTCTGTAATATTCATATCAACAATCATTTACGTTAAATAACATTATTACACTGCCATTCTACTCCTATCCTCCTGGGATAGAATGCTTCAACCTTTATCAAATCTGCATGCCCCCTCCTATTCTTACCTTTCTATGATCTTTGTTTGCGAATGTAATGCAACGGCACCGCCGTCGTATCAATGACCTTTCTCATAATAAAAGCTGACTTAACACCCGTTACGCCTTTAATACGTGTAATTTTTCCCAGCAAAATATCGTGATAGCTATCCATATCAGGTACAGCTACTTTCAACTGATAATCGGCATCATGCCCGGTAATCAGATAGCACTCCATCACTTCAGATATTGCGCTAATCTCTTTCTCAAACTCTTCAAAGCGCTCAGGGATATGCTTATCCATACTAATATGCAACAAGGCGATCAGGTTCAAGCCGACACTACGCTCATTGATACGAACAACCTGGCTAGCAATAACACCACTCTCTTCAAGTTGTTTGACACGGCGCGAGCAGGGTGCTGCCGTCAAACCAATTCGCTCGGCCAGCTCCTGATTAGAAAGCGATGCATCACGCTGTAGCTCGCGCAATATTGTGATATCAAAACGATCAAGTTCAACACCAATCATTACAAACCCCTCACAAAGCGCAATAAAATATTACACATAATACAAATAGATCACATTATTTTGCGCAAAAAGACAGCAACTAGCAAGATTAGCAAGGTAATTGCGCTCATATCTACGTAAACTTTTAATCATCGGAATCACAGATCGGCATCCACCAGAAAGCCGAAGAGAAAAAGCCAAAAGCGAACCTTCTCTCTGTACCTGACGCTTACCCAGCAACCTTTTGTACCATAAGTGCAGCGACCAGTCCCCGTCGCAACCCTGCAAGCCCTGTCGAAACTCAAACGCGAATCAGGGCTTTGCCAAACAAATATTAAGCCTACTGATACTTTTTAGATTCAACAGACAGATACAGGAAACCGGTTATGTTTGATCATCGCAAATATCGTCCTTTCACACCGATTCGCCTAACTGACCGCACATGGCCAGATAAGCAGATAACCCAAGCACCGGACTGGTGTAGCGTTGATCTTCGCGATGGTAATCAGGCATTAATCAACCCGATGAATATCGAACAAAAAACCCGTATGTTTACACTGCTGGTCAAGTTAGGGTTTAAAGAGATAGAAGTAGGGTTCCCTTCTGCTTCGCAACCTGATTTTGATTTCGTGCGCAAACTGATTGAAGAAGATCTGATTCCGGATGATGTCTGTATTCAGGTGTTAACACAGGCACGAGAAGACCTGATCAAACGCTCCTACGAATCCTTAAAAGATGTCAAACAAGCGATCGTACATGTTTACAACTCCACCTCAACAGTACAGCGCGAACAAGTTTTCGGGCTTGATCGCAACGGCATCAAAGCGATTGCGGTACAAGGCGCACGATGGGTCAAAAACTATGCTGCCCAATACCCACAAACAACGTGGAAGTTTCAGTATTCTCCTGAAAGCTTTACCGGCACCGAGATGGATTATGCGGTCGAGGTCTGCGATGCGGTCATCGATGAATGGCTAGACGAGCCTGCTCGCGACATCATTATCAATCTACCTGCGACCGTCGAAATGTCGACGCCAAATGTATTCGCTGACCAAATAGAGTGGTTCTGCCGCCACTTGAAACAACGCGATCGAGTACGCATTAGCTTACACACACATAATGACCGGGGCTGTGCTGTGGCCGCCGCTGAGTTAGGCGTCATGGCCGGTGCAGATCGTATTGAAGGTACACTAATCGGCAATGGTGAGCGCACCGGCAATATGGATATCGTCACGATGGGGATGAATCTGTACTCTCAGGGTATTGATCCTGAGTTAGATTTTTCTAACATCAAAGAGATTATTGATGTCGTAGAGCATTGCACTGAGTTACCGGTTTCAGCTCGCCACCCCTGGGCTGGCGAGCTGGTTTACACGGCATTTTCAGGGAGTCATCAAGACGCCATTCGCAAATCAATTAGTTATCACGAAGCGCACAACTCACCTTTCTGGGAGGTCGCCTACTTGCCTATTGATCCCAGAGATATTGGACGAGAGTATGAGGCGGTCATCCGCATCAACAGTCAAAGCGGCAAAGGAGGTGTCGCCTTAGTATTAGAGCGTGATTACGGCATTAGCCTGCCCAAATGGATGCACGGCGAATTGAGCAAAGTCGTCCAACATGCGACGGAAACCAGCGGTGAAGAGATCTCTCCCGCCAGCATTTACACACTGTTTAAAAAGCACTTTACGGTTATTCCAGCGCCTTGGTTACTCCAAGACTATGACCTTCATACTGAAGACAAGAAAGTAAGTGCTCAGTTCATCATCGGTGCCAACGATACCTTAACAGGCACAGGCACGGGTGCTGTCGACGCATTATGTAATGCCCTATCGCAACGCTATAACACGGCAATAGAGATCATTCAATTTGATGAACATTCACTCACACAAGGCAGCTCAGCACAGGCGCAAGCCAGCGTTGCTTTAACCATAAATGGTATGAGTTTTTCTGCTGTTGCCGTGGCGAGCGATACCTCCGGCGCAGCATTACAAGCCGTCTTAACAGCCTTCGCACAAAGCAACCCTAATACTCTAAAAGGAGCCGCTTAAACATTCTCATCCCGATGGTGACGATTTTTCGTCACCATCACTTAGCCTAACAATTTCGCGCCTCATGAACTTTTTAATGGTTTTTTTTATTTTTTGAGTTATAACTAATCTAAGTACTTCAATAGAATTTTTTAAATCAGCTATTCTTTTTTTATGATTTAAGAACTTCGCTTAACTAATAGATTAGTGTACTTTCATGCAGATCTTGGTTATTGACGACAGCAGACTCATATGTGAGATGGTCAGTGCTATCATAGCTCACGAAGGCTACACTCCTTTCACCGCAGTGGGAGCGAAGGAAGCTCATGCAATTCTCGACACAACAGATATAGATCTTATCCTGATGGACGTTGAGATGCCGGATGTGGATGGGTTTGAATTAACTCGCCAAATACGCCAGCGTTTAAAAGCACACTGGATACCAATTATTTTCCTCACAGCAAAAACCAACCAAGAGCACCTAGTAGAAGGAATAGATGCCGGTGGTGATGACTACCTGCACAAACCGGTTAATAATATTGTACTCAGTGCAAAAATACGCGCTATGTCCCGTATCGCACAAATGAAAGCCGCGCTGGACGAGGCCAATCAGCAGCTCCTTAAACTGACTCATCTTGACGCATTAACAGGGGCGATTAACCGACGCGGTATGGACGAAGCTTTAGATCGTGCCTGGAGAATTACCCAACGCGAAAAAACAGATTTATCACTTGTCCTGATTGATATCGACCATTTTAAAGCCTACAACGATAATTACGGCCATCCCCAAGGCGACGTATGCCTGCAAACTTTCAGCCAAACCGTCCAAGCGCAGTTGTTTCGGGCAGGCGATTTGTTGGCCCGCTATGGCGGCGAAGAATTTATTCTTATCTTACCAAATACACCTATTGAAGGCGCTAAACTGTTATGTGAACGCATTATTGCAGCACTGGCAGAAGAAAATCTGCCACACGCCTTTTCAGCCACCAGCTCGCACGTTACCGCCAGTTTTGGAATCGCTTCAAGCCAAAGCACTGCAAAAAACACATCCCAGTTAATAGAACTGGCAGATAAGGCGTTATACGTATCAAAAGAGTCAGGGCGAAATCGATTTACCAGCTATTCAGATATATCATGATTCTTTAAAAGCATCATAGCTATACAGCAATGCATCCTCTACTCCAGAGTTACTGATGTAGTAACCTTTGCGCCGTCCGTCTTGAATAAAGCCAAATGACTCGTACAAGCGAATAGCCGATACGTTGTGCTCACGCACTTCCAGTAATAAACGCTGTATGTTTTCCAGCTGTAATTGCTGACAGAGTTGTGCCAATAACTTTTGAGCCCTGCCACACCCCCGATACTCCGGAAGCAAAGCTATTTGATAAAGCTCAGCCTCATCCAATACCCACCCAACCAAAACATACCCAACCAGCGCATCATGAACCTTAATACCCAGATTGATAGCATGGGTTTTATTAAGCTGTTGCAGTATCTGTTTTTCAGACCAATGCTCATCGGTAAAACACTGCTCCTCAATCTGCATAATCACAGGAGCATCTGTGCCATCTAAAGGAACGACTTCACACATTAACAGGCAAAACCTTTTGCAAATCGCTCCAGACCTCTTTTTTACACTCAGGGATCTGCAACATCTGCGTCAGACTATACGAAGTCATCGCTTTGATCTTAGATGAGTAGTTAAAAACAACAGCCCGCAACTCATCAATACTCTCTTCTCGCTGCATCGTCATTTGAGCTGCAGACTCACCTAAGAACAGCACTAACCGAGGTGTCGTCTGTTGTAGCAATTTTTTAATCTTATGGTTCACCGCCAGCGAAGCTTCTGCTCTCCCCTGATCCAGAGAGTCTCCAGCCAGCATAGGCCAAGCTAACACATAAGGTGCAGCCAACAGCTCTGCATCCAGACCCATTGCTTTCACCATGTTTGCGCAGAGCGTTTGATACTTTCGTTGCGTTATACCACCACGGCTCAGAAGAGGCAGACTATCAACCACCAAGAGGTCCTTATACAACCAGAACCCTAAACGAAAACGTGGCGCTTTTTCCTTACCAGAACGCGGCACAATGTCCACACGAGGCATTGGAGCTTCAGCCTCACTCCTCTGATGCACATCCTCTGACGTGGTCAGAGCCTGAACAGGAACTTGAGAAGGGATAGAAGCAGCTTCGCTATGCCCTGCAGTATGTTGGACCACATCAGGGGGCGCAGCCGATTTACTTCGAGACGTAGCGGATCTGTCGGATGGCGTCAGTAAGTCGAGTGATGCAGCCGTAACCGGAGCCTTCAGCGATTGATGAGCCCCTTTTTCATTGAGTACAGACGTATCTTCAGCAAGATCGTCTGATTCAAAAGCATCCTCTTCATGCCCATACAAAAACTCATAGACATATTCAGGAGAGCGACGTGCCCCCTCCAACGCTGCCCGGGGAAACCAACTGGTTACCCCTATAGCCGCCAGATATTGATGCCGACGCTGCTCAGTAGATGCTTGCTCATCAGTCACGTTCATTACACCTGCGGGTGCGCTTTTTGCACATTGGCATCCAACAGGTTAAGTGCATGCACATAAGCTTTGGCTGAAGCGATAATGATATCGGTATCGGCTCCCATACCATTAACTATACGTCCCTCTTTCTCCAGACGCACAGTTACTTCGCCCTGAGAATCGGTGCCACTGGTAATGGCATTGACTGAGTAGAGCTCAAGACTGGAGTCTGAATGAACAATCGCTTCAATCGCTTTGAGTGCCGCATCTACCGGGCCACCGCCTTCTGATTCGGCCTTATGTTCAACACCGTCAACCATCAAGCTAACCTGAGCAACAGGCGTTTCACCCGTCTGCGAGGTAACATTCAAAGAAGACAGTTTGTATTTCTCATAGGCATCTGCCGCACGTACGTCAGAGACCAAAGCGACCAGATCTTCATCAAAAATTTCATGCTTCTTATCTGCCAACTCTTTAAAGCGGGCAAAAGCATGATTCAGTTCCGCATCAGAACTAAAGGTCGTGCCCAGCTCGATCAAACGCGAACGGAATGCGTTACGCCCGGAATGCTTACCCATCACCATCCGGTTTGTTTGCCAACCCACATCCTGAGCCGTCATAATCTCGTAGGTTTCACGATGTTTAAGCACACCGTCCTGATGAATACCGGATTCATGCGCAAACGCGTTAGCACCGACAATCGCCTTATTAGGCTGAACCGGAAATCCAGTAATACTGGATACCAGACGCGAAGCCGGTACGATCTGCGTCGTATCGATATTAGTTTCCAAACCCAGCCGGTCTTTGCGGGTACGGATCGCCATAACAAACTCTTCTAAAGAAGCATTACCCGCACGCTCTCCAAGTCCATTAATCGTACACTCGACCTGACGTGCGCCAGCCGTAACCGCCGCCAAGGAGTTAGCTACCGCCAAGCCTAAATCATTATGACAATGAACGGAAAAGATCGCTTTATCTGCATTCGGAATACGTTGCAACAGCTGCCCGATGGTATAACCAAACTCTTCAGGAATGGCATAACCGACCGTGTCAGGAATATTGATAGTGCGCGCGCCCGCATCAATCACTTTTTCGATAATACGGCACATGAAATCCAGCTCAGAACGGCTCGCATCTTCTAAAGAAAACTCAACATCACTAATCAGGTTGTGCGCACGCTTAACGGCATGAACGGCATGCTCAACCACCTGATCAGGTGTCATCTGAAGCTTATACTTCATATGAATCGGCGAGGTCGCTATAAAGGTATGAATACGACCCGACGCTGCATTTTTCAGTGCTTCCCCAGCACGGTCGATATCTGCATCCAATGCACGAGACAAAGAACAGACAGTACTACCCATAATAGTATCAGCGATGGCTTTAATAGAGGCAAAGTCACCGGGTGAAGCGATAGCAAAACCAGCCTCTATCACATCAACACGCATTTTTTCCAGCTGCTTGGCAATGCGTAACTTTTCGTCTTTGGTCATTGATGCACCAGGACTCTGCTCACCGTCACGTAACGTTGTATCAAAAATTATAACTTGATTTGTACTGCTCATCGGAGGGGCTCCAATCAGTGACTCAATGCGAAAAAAAGACATTGAATGAAAAGAATTATTTTAACGTATTTACTAGGGGTGAGGTAACGCGATCTTCACTGCCCTAAAGCAGAGAACGTAAAAGCTGCAGACGCATCAGGTTAGCAAACTGAGATATCGTTTGATTAACACCTGTTTTGCTGATCACACAGGGGTTCACGAATTGCATACTCACCCGCTAACCGAATTGATTTGAATTAGCGATAACTATAACCTGAAGCTAACGATTTGCAACCTTCGGCCGCGACAAATATCACTTCTGACGGAGCAGGCATTTGTAGCGACTTCTGAATAAAGCAGGAAACCACGATGACGCCCATAGATTTCGACACTTTTATCGACAGACGTGATACCGCCAGCCAAAAATGGGAACGCTATCGGGACACTGAAATTTTACCCATGTGGGTTGCCGACACTGATTTCATGGCGCCTCCTAGTGTTATCCAAGCACTACAGAAACGTATCGAACACGGTGTTTTTGGCTACACGAACACACCAGCAGAACTGAATCAGATAGTCATAGAACGCATGCAGTCACTATACAACTGGGAGATAAAAACCGGTTGGCTGGTTTGGCTGCCCGGATTAGTCTGCGGACTTAACTTAGCGTGCCGCGCGGTTGGCGAAGCGAGTGACGATATCATTTCACCCAAACCTATCTACCCACCTTTTGTTTCAGCCCCCCACTTATCAAAACGCAGAGTGATTCAGGTGCCGATGAAGCAAGTAGAAGAGCGTTTTATCCTCGACATGGATACGCTTGAGAACTCAATCACCCCGGACACCCACCTGATACTTTTTTGTAACCCGCATAACCCGGGAGGCACGGTCTACCGCGAAGAGGAGCTGCAACAACTGGCAGATATCGCCAAAAAACATCAGTTGACCATCTGCTCTGACGAGATTCATTGCGACCTCATTCTGGAACCCGGCCTAACTCACATCCCGCTGGCAACCCTTAATCCGGATATTGCCGCACGCACTATCACCCTGATGGCGCCAAGCAAAACCTATAACATCGCCGGTTTAGGCTGCTCTTTTGCCATCATCCCTGATGAACAGTTACGCAAGCAATTCATTAATGTCAGAAAAGGGATCGTGCCGGATGTCAACTTGCTGGGCTATACAGCGGCCATCGGTGCCTATCAGGCGGGGGATGCCTGGAACCAGAAACAATTAAGCTATTTACGCGAAAATAGAGATTACCTGATAAAAGAGATTAACCAGATCCCCGGTCTAAAACTCAATCCGATTGAAGCCACCTATCTCGCATGGATTGATGTATCTGCCGCCAAACTGGAAAACCCGGCGCATTTCTTTGAACAAGCAGGTATCGGCATGTCACCCGGGCGGGACTTTGGTGATGCCAATTACATGAGACTTAATTTCGGTTGCCCGAGACCTTTATTAACAGAAGCGGTAAAGCGCATTAAAAATGCGCTGCTCCACCATCTTCCCTCCGCATGAGAGGGAAGTAAAATCAGGCATTACGAAAGGTAAAAGGAATAACCTCTTCGATATGTTCAACCTGCAAAGCCAACATAATGAGTCGATCAACCCCTAAAGCGACGCCAGCACAATCCGGCAAGCCGTCAGTCAGCGCTGAGACCAAGCGCTGCTCTAACGGCCGCTGAGGCAAGCCTAACTGCCCCCTGCAGCGTTGATCGGCCTCCAACCTGTGCTGCTGCTCGCTAGCATCGGTCAACTCATGATAACCATTCGCCAATTCAATACCGTTAACAAACAATTCAAAACGGGATGCTGTCAGCTGTCCGTCACTATTCGATTTAATACGCGCCAGTGCTGATTGACTGGCTGGGTAATCGGTAATAAAAACAGGCTCATCTTTGAGCAAAGGCTCAATGACATGCGACATGAGCAGATTCAACCAACCGTCCCGATCATCCAGATCCATGTTAACTTCCACATGCTGTCGCATCAGCACTGCTAACTCCGTAGTGCTCACCTCCTGAAGATCAACCTCCAGTTTTTCCATAAAAATTTCTGCATAGGTACAGCGCCGAATCGGCCCGACACCCAACACTCGACGGACAAGACGCTCTACATCATCCATCAAATCATTATCATCAAAGCCTAATCTGTACCATTCAAGCATGGTGAACTCAGGATTGTGATAACGCCCCTCCTCTCCATTACGAAACACCTTTCCCATCTGGTAGATAGAGCCGCTTCCAGCCGCCAGCAATCGCTTCATGGCGTATTCGGGCGAGGTCTGCAAATAACAGGACTCTGCTTCAGCATCAGGATAGCCACGAAAAGCAACGTCCAAAGAGTCGATAAATGGATCACTCACCGCACATTGAGATAACACCGCCGTATCAACTTCAAGCACCTGTTGTTCAGCAAAATAACGGCGTATATCCGCAATAATAGCCGCCCGGCGATGCAAATTTTCAATGCGGGTTGTTGGTTTCCAATCAGACATACTATTCCCCACTAAAAACGGCAGCCGAAGCTGCCGTTTTCCTGAATACTCAAAGGCTTATGCGCGGCTGACGTATTCGCCACTGCGCGTATCAATTTTCAATATATCGCCCTGCTCGATGAACAAAGGCACTTTAACGACAGCACCCGTGGATAATTTAGCCGGCTTTGATCCGCCCTGCGCAGTATCACCTTTCACGCCCGGATCAGTTTCAACCACTTCCAATTCAACGAAGTTGCCTACAGTGATAGCAATAGGATTATCATTCCAAAGTGTCACCATGCACACATCATTTTCTTTCAACCATTTAGCAGCATCACCCACGGCCGTGGCATCCGCACCGTATTGCTCAAATGTAACCGGAACCATAAAGTGATATAACTCACCATCGAAATAAAGATATTCCATATCGCGGTCCATAACATCCGCGCCTTCAACACTCTCATTCGACTTAAAGGTACGCTCCCAAACACGACCGGTCAGCAAATTACGCATTTTTACGCGTGTAAACGCCTGGCCTTTACCGGGTTTAACAAACTCAACATCCTGCATCGTACATGGATCACCTTCAAGCATAACTTTAAGGCCGTTTTTTAACTGGTTCGCGGAATATGCCATAATTTTCTCTGATCAATAATTAAGCTAAAATAATTTCACTAACATTCATTAAACAATGGTCAAACTAAAAAGGGTTACACCCCAAAATTGACACTCATTCTACTTGAAAGGAGAATGCGAGCAAAATTGAATTACACTGGGCACGGCTACAATGAACCAAATATCACCTGTTCTATTAGAAACAGACTGGCAAACCTCGCTTCGACAGTCTATTGGTAGCCTGGACGAACTACTCATGCGGGTTAATCTGTGCCGTGAAAACCTGAATATATGCGATAAAGCCGCCAAAGATTTTGCGCTCCGTGCTCCCGAACCTTATCTGAACCGGATAGAAAAGGGCAACCCTGAAGATCCCCTTCTCTTACAGGTTCTGCCCCAATCCTACGAAATGGAACGCTATCCCGGCTATTCTAACGATCCTCTGGAAGAACGCGACACAAATCCTGTTCCCGGATTAATTCATAAATATAAAGGCAGAGTTCTGCTTATTCTCAGTGGCGCTTGCGCCATTAATTGCCGCTACTGCTTTAGACGCCACTTCCCCTATGATGAAAATCAGTTAGGCAGCCAACAATGGCAACAAGTGTTAACCTACCTGAATAAAGACACCAGCATCACCGAAGTGATTTTTTCGGGCGGAGACCCATTAGCAACACCTGACAAACGTTTAAGAAACATGATTTGCGATCTTGAAAAAATTTCGCATATCAAACGTTTGAGAATCCATAGCCGCCTACCTGTAGTGATTCCGCAGCGCATCACCAGCGAGCTGTGCGAGATATTAAAATCATCACGACTGAATACAGCCTGCGTTCTGCACATCAATCATGCAAATGAAATTGATTTACAGGTAGCCGAAGCCATTGAAAAACTGCAGCAGGCGAACGTGACTGTATTGAATCAAGCCGTTCTACTCAAAGGCATCAACAACTCAGTCGCAAGCCTTAAAGCACTCAGCGAGAAGCTATTTGGCTACAAAGTGCTACCTTATTACCTGTTCGTACTGGATCCCGTGCACGGATCCGCCCATTTTGATGTCAGCGACAGTGAGGCCATTAAACTCATCACATTATTGCAAGCAGAGCTTCCCGGCTACCTAGTCCCCAAACTGGCCAGAGAAATCCCCGGACAACCATCAAAAACACTGCTTTTTGCAAAGGAATCTGATTAAATTCAACTAAGCTGATCAGCTCACCTTAAGCTTATGGGTGTATATAGGGATGTATAAAGGAAACTCATCAACAAAACGCGTGTCTACTTACTCAACATTGCCACAAGCCTAGCTACAGGATCTATCTATGCAGTTCATCAAACGATCATCTCTACTTATAATACTGGTACTTTTATCAGCCTGTAGTTCGGATAAAGTAGTCAAAGCACCACCCGTCGCTCCCGTCTACGTGCCGCCTCCGCTTATTGCTCTGGAATTAGCTGAGCCTAAATCAGAAACGCAGCGCGGCCGCGCCGGCGCTAACATTCATTTTTCAAATATATCTTCAGGCACATACCAATACGTGTTATTCCGCACTACCGCCTATGATAAAGATGGCAATATTATTCGCGCCAAAAAAAGCCGTGACCACAATGCATACCTTCGCGTAGCGGGTCCTATCTATCCAGGCGAGTACAGCCAGGGGCACTCATGGAAAAACACCTGGAGCAAAAGAGGGGTTAGCTGTATTGATGTTGATCAAATTGAAATTGTATTCAGTGACGGTAGCGTAGAAATAGCACAAGGAAACACCCTGACTAAGCACACAACAGGTAGCTGCGTACGTTAAAAAAGAACAAACACTCCGGGCAGCAACTGCCCGGAAAGTTATTTTTTGGCTGGCGGCGGCATAACAGGAAACGCCGTGACATTACCTTTGGCTTGGCTGATTTTAGCAACGCCCTCTTTTTTTACTTCATCTATGCGAATAATGGACTGCAACGGAATATAACTACGCTCAACTTCGGCGAACTCCTGCTTAAGCTTCTCTTCTGCCGGATCCACCAACAGCTCTGAACGATGTCCGAAGACAAACCCTTCAAGCTCAATAAACCCCCACATATCACTTTGAAAAATCTCTTTTACAAAGACTTCATAAACCTGATCCTGATTCAAAAACTTAACACGATAGATACACTCTTGTTCGGCCATAGCCTTTATTTACTCCGCCCACAACTATTAGTTTTCGGCTCTTATATGGGGATAAAATCGATCTTATCAAGCGCGCCAAAAACTATTAAAACCAACCTCTATCCAGTACAATAACCGGTCTTTTTGCAAATGATCGAACAAGGTGTGTAATGGCGAAAAAGCTATTTATTAAAACTCATGGCTGTCAAATGAACGAGTACGATTCTGCCCGCATGTCAGACCTGCTCGGAGAAAGCCATGCATTGGAATTAACCGATAATCCGGATGACGCCGATGTCCTGTTATTAAACACTTGTTCTATCAGGGAAAAAGCGCAGGAGAAGGTATTTCACCAACTGGGTCGCTGGCGCAAACTTAAAGTCGCACGCCCTGACTTAGTGATTGGTGTAGGCGGTTGTGTCGCCAGCCAGGAAGGAGAAAATATCCTCACCCGCGCTCCCTATGTAGATATGATTTTCGGTCCACAAACCCTGCACCGCCTACCTGAAATGATTGACCTGAGCAATCAAGGGAAGAAAGGTATTGTTGATATCAGCTTCCCTGAAATCGAAAAATTCGACTCGCTACCGACCCCGAAAGCCGACGGCGCAGAAGCCTTTGTCTCCGTGATGGAAGGTTGCAGCAAATACTGCTCTTTCTGTGTAGTGCCATATACCCGCGGCGAAGAAGTCAGCCGACCACTCGATGATGTCATAACAGAATGCGTTGAACTGGCCGAGCAAGGCGTCAGAGAGGTCAACCTATTAGGCCAGAACGTCAACGCCTATCGCGGTGAAACCCATGATGGTGATACAGCCGATCTGGCCGAACTGATTCGTTGCGTTGCCGCCGTCGACGGAATTGATCGAATTCGCTTTACCACTTCGCACCCGGTTGAATTTACAGACAGACTGATTCAGGCATTTGCTGATGTACCAGAATTGGTAAATCACCTTCATTTACCTGTTCAATCAGGATCTGACCGTATACTCATGGCAATGAAGCGTGGTCATACCGTATTGGAATACAAATCCAAAATCAGAAGACTAATGAAGATCCGCCCGGAACTCACCATGTCATCTGATTTTATTATTGGCTTCCCGGGTGAAACTGAAGCAGACTTTGAAGCGACCATGAACCTGATCCAAGAGATCGGCTTTGATAACTCTTTCAGCTTCATCTACAGCCGACGCCCAGGCACACCGGCATCCGATCTGCCTGACACAGTGACTGAAGAAACTAAAAAAGAGCGTTTACAGATTCTGCAAACACGGATCATTCAACAAACCATGCAGATCAGCCGCCGTATGATTGGCTCGACGCAGAGAATCCTGGTCAACCGGTACTCCAGAAAAGATCCCGGCCTATTATCAGGACGCACCGAAAACAACCGGGTCGTCAATTTTAAATGCGACAACCCCAATCTGATAGGCCATTTTGCCGATGTACGTATTGTAGATGCGTATCAGAACTCCTTGCTTGGTGAGCTTATCAGCTCTGAGCTCGACTAACCCCATTGCGGATTGAACAACGCCGGTATGACCTCACAAACCACTCAAGACGTTAAGTTTTTACTCACGCCTTTTCATGCAGAGGCCCTTACCAACCTCTGCGGCCAACTAAATGAACACCTCAAGCTGATTGAGTCGCGCTTAGATGTAGAGATACACAACCGCAGCAATGAGTTTCAGGTATCCGGCAAAGCTCAACGCGCGCAATTAGCGGCGGAGATGCTCAAGCAGCTTTATCAGGATTCGATAGACGGCACCAACATCAACGTCGAACTCATCCACTTGTTACTGCAACAGTCGGGTATCGAGCAGCGTAGCAGCAACGGAAATAAATTACCGAAAGATGATATCTGCATCCGCACCCGCAAAGCACTGATCAAACCTCGCGGCCCCAATCAACAAAAATATGTACGCTCTATTCTGCAACACGATATCAATTTTGGTATCGGTCCGGCAGGAACCGGCAAAACCTATCTGGCGGTTGCCTGTGCTGTCGAAGCACTTGAACGCGAAGAGATTGAACGTATCTTATTGGTTCGTCCTGCTGTTGAAGCCGGTGAAAAGCTAGGCTTTTTACCTGGCGACTTATCACAAAAAGTTGACCCTTACTTACGTCCTTTATATGACGCTCTATATGAGATGCTAGGCTTCGAAAAAGTCGACAAAATGCTTGAACGCAACATTATTGAAGTAGCCCCGCTGGCCTATATGCGTGGCCGCACCCTAAATGGTGCTTTTGTTATCCTTGATGAAAGCCAGAATACAACACGCGAGCAGATGAAGATGTTTCTGACACGCATCGGCTTTGGCACAACCGCCGTTATCACAGGTGACATTACCCAGGTCGATCTTCCCAAAGGAACACCGTCCGGTCTCAAACATGCTATTCATGTACTTGATGGGGTAAAGGGGATTGGATTTACTCACTTTTCGTCTAAAGATGTAGTGCGCCATCCGTTAGTTCAACATATTGTTGAGGCGTATGACCGCTTCGACTTGGAACAAGAGCAGAATAAAGCTCAGAACAAAGGCAGCCAGGCATGAGTTTCTATGTAGAGATCCAACGGGAAGTAGACAGACCCGATCTCCCTACCGATGAAGATTTCCAACGCTGGGTGGCGCTAGCACTGGAGGGACGCAAAACGGCCGGTGAGATCTGCATACGTCTGGTTGAACCCGCAGAAAGTCAGCAACTCAATAGCGATTATCGTGGAAAAGACGCGCCCACCAACGTACTCTCTTTTCCATTCGAAGCACCCGCAGGCATTCCAATGGACTTACTGGGCGACCTGGCGATCTGCGCAGAGATTGTTGCAAATGAAGCAAACGAACAAAACAAACCAGTGATAAACCATTGGGCACATATGGTCATACACGGAAGCTTGCATCTTATCGGTTTCGATCATATAAATGAGGTTGACGCCGAACAGATGGAAACGCTGGAAGTGGCACTACTGGCAACATTAAATATACCTGACCCTTATCAGCAGCAAGGAGTGTGAGAAACAAATTATGAGCGAAGGTCGATCGGGACAACCACGAAGTTGGTTCGGGCGTCTTGCCCAGGCATTTTCTGATGAACCCAAAACCCGGGATGAGGTACTGAACATTTTACGGGATGCGGTAGAAGAGAGTGTGCTGGACCAAGAAGCCCTCACCATCATTGAAGGCGCAATACAGGTTGCAGAGATGCAGGTACGGGATGTAATGATCCCGCGATCACAGATGACATTTGTCAGCGCCGAACAGACACCCAAAGAATTTCTCCCTCTTATTATCTCTACCGCCCACTCGCGCTTCCCTGTGATAGGCGATAACCCTGACGAAGTCATTGGTGTGCTACTCGCCAAGGACCTGCTACCGCTGATTATTGATAATGGTGATGAAGAGTTTGATATCTACAGCAAACTGCGCAAAGCCACTTTCATTCCTGAAAGCAAGCGGCTCAACGTCCTGCTGAAAGAATTCCGCGCTACACGTAATCACATGGCGATTGTCATCGATGAGTATGGTGGCATCGCCGGGCTTATCACCATCGAAGATGTACTCGAGCAGATCGTCGGCGAAATCGAAGATGAACACGATATCGACGATGATGAAGGCAACATCCGATTATTTGATGACAATGCCTATATTGTCAAAGCACTCACAGAGATCGAAGATTTTAATGCGTACTTCAATGCCACTTTCCCCGATGATGAGTTTGATACGATCGGCGGTATTGTCACGCACCGCTTCGGACATCTGCCACGCAAGGATGAAGAGGTATCAATACAGGGGTTCACTTTCAAGGTATTGTCATCTGATAACCGGCGTATCCGCTTATTGCAGGTAAAACGGAAACTATAAACCACCTTCCATGAAGCAGATGACCTTAGCAAAATATCGCGCCCTGATATCACTTTTCTGCGGGGCGCTCACTCCTCTGGCATTTGCACCCTTCAATTTATGGTTGCTGATTCTAATCACACCCGGCATTCTCTACCTGCTCCTGCAAGATCTGTCACCACGTAAAGCTGCCTGGATCAGCTGGTGCTTTGGTACAGGTTTTTTTGGTACCGGGGTTTCATGGGTCTACGTCAGCATTCATACCTACGGCAATGCCTCTGTACTGCTAGCCTCCTTCATGACCCTGACATTTACCATGGGACTGGCTTTGACATTTGCCATACAAGGCTGGTGCTATGCAAAATGGCTTTCAGCCTCTCGCTTTTCATCAGCCGGCTTTATTGGCATATGGATTCTATTTGAATGGTTGCGCAGCTGGTTTTTAACCGGCTTTCCATGGCTCTACCTGGGCTACGCCCTGATCGACACCCCCCTGAAATTCTGGGCCCCACTGGGCGGCGTCTGGTTGTTATCACTGACTACACTGTGCATATCTATCGGCATCATTCAACTAATAAAAGCACGCAACACAACTCAGCGCATCGCATGGGCAGTCATGATCAGCCTACCTTGCTTAGCGCTTATCCTGCCGAAAAACTGGACACACACAAGCGGGCACAGACAGCAGATCGATATAGTCCAAGCAAACATCCCACAGCAATTAAAATGGGACAAAAACTATCTGCCAGAATTTCTGAAGATATACAGCCAAATGACGCTGCAGAAAACACAAGCACCGCTGGTTATTTGGCCCGAAACTGCCATTCCATCACTGCTTTCTTCAGCAAAGCCTTATCTGTCTGAGCTGCTTTACCGTTTCGAAAAAGACAACCGATCCCTGATCACCGGACTACCGTCTCTGGAAGCCGATAGCGAACATCCCGATGGCTACCGCGCCCACAACAGCCTAGCGCTGATCACAGGAAAAACTGATATCTACCATAAACAAAGACTGGTGCCTTTTGGTGAATATGTACCAATGGAAGCCTACCTGCGAGGCATGATCGAGTTTTTTAATCTGCCGATGTCGAGCTTCAGCCTCCCGGCAAAAACACAAACAAGGCTAGAAGTAGGCACTATGAAGGTTGCCGCCGCTATCTGTTACGAGATCGCCTACCCGGAACTGGTCAGACAATTATCCACCGAGAGTGATTGGATCCTTACAGTCTCCAACGACACATGGTTCAGCCACTCCTTAGCACCTGCCCAACACCTGCAAATCGCCCGCATGCGCGCCCTGGAGAATGGACGCTGGCTGGTCAGAAGTACGAATAACGGACTAACAGCAATAATCGACCCGTATGGAGATATAACCGCACAAGCACCTGCTTATCAACAGGCCGTATTGAAAGGCAGTATTGAAAAAAGAAGTGGCACGACACCCTATCAAAAATTTGGTGTCGCTCCTGTATTGATATTCAGCTTACTGCTGATAGCTGGCAGCGTTAATCGTCGGAAAAAAGAAAATTCCTGATTAGCTCTTTTCCACCTTCTGTAGCAAAAGACTCAGGATGAAACTGAATACCCACTATCGGATATTCACGATGGCGTACCGCCATGATCTCAAATTCACCACCTTGGCGAACCTTCGCATAATCATCAAACTGATCCTCCCTCAGATCACCAACCACCGATGTCAGCTCTAAGCATTCAGGGAAGCTTTGCGCCTCAGCCATCAATGAATGGTAACGCATCACTTCGAGCTGATCAGGAATACCCCGAAAGATCCCTTCGCCATTATGCGTAATCGGGCTGATTTTACCGTGCATCGGCAGGTGCGCCTTGACAACTTTACCACCAAACTGATGCACAATACCCTGCATGCCTAAACAGACACCGAGCAAAGGGATCGTTTTACCAAACTGCGCAATCACCTGAGCACACACGCCAAAGTAGTGTTCATCATCCGGCGAACCCGGCCCAGGCGAGATAATGATACGATCCGGATTAGCTGCCTGAATCTCGGACAAGGTCACCTGATCATTTCGCTTAACAACAATCTCAAAATCCTCTAACCGCCCCTTAGCTTTTTCGGATGTAAGAATCTCGCCAATAAATTGATAAAGGTTATAGGTGAAGGAGTCATAATTATCGATAATATAAACTTTCATACTCACTTCTCCCCCTTAATAAACTGGTCTAGTACCTTTTTAGTACCGGCAAACTTACGACGAATCTCTTCATATTCATCCTCAGGGTTAGAGTCATATACATTTCCCCCACAGGTCTGCACATAAGCTTCTTCTCCATTAGCGAATACCGTGCGAATCGGAATCGCAAAAGCACAATCACCATTAAAAGAGAAATGCCCGACGGCGCCACCATAAGGCCCACGACCATCCAATTCAAGATCATCGATAACTTTCATCGCTTCAATTTTAGGCGCACCTGTCAATGTCCCCGCAGGGAAATTACTCGCCAAGGCCGAGAACATATCTTCATTTTCAGCGATAATGCCGACTATCTCGCTGGAAATATGCTGTACGTGACTAAAGCGCTTAATATCCATCAGGCTACGCACTTTCACTGTACCAAACTGTGCAACACGACCAATATCATTACGGTGCAGATCAACAATCATATTGTGTTCTGCAATCTCTTTAGGGTCGTTTAATAAGGCACGCGCCAGTGCACGATCCTCCTCTTCGGTCACGCCACGTTTTGCTGTACCTGCAAGTGGAAAGGTCTCCATCTCGCCTTGGCGCAAGCGGAACAACAGCTCAGGGCTCGCACCAATCAGCTTCTGCTCGCCAAACTTAACGTAATACATCTGCGGCGACGGGTTCACCTCACGCAATTGCTCGTAAATATTGATGGTGTCGCCATCCAGCTTAAAGCGCTTTTTAAAGCCGACTTCCGTCTGAAAAATCTTACCATCGATAATATCCTGCTTAACTTTCATCACAGCGGCGGCGTGCTCTTCGCGCGTCATCGTCTCACCCATCGGGGTGATTTCCAGCTCACCATTACCTGCATACTCTTGTGCAATCAACGACTCAACCAAATCTAAGCGGCTATCGGTGTAATAGAAGTAGATAACTTCTCCGGTCATCTTATCGAGAATCAAGCCATCTTTATAAAGCCCGAACTTAAACGCCTCAAACATTTCACTGCGCTGTAAATTAAGCGTCGGCTCAAAATAGTTCATACTGTCGTAACCAATATAACCGGTTAACCCACCCGCATACTTACGCGAGATCACATCCTGCGGCACTAGTTCTCGTAGCAAGTAATAGGGATTTTCACTTGGATACTGTGAACATTGCCCATCGCGCTCCTGAATAAAAAGGGTTTTCTCTTCTGCCCAGATGATCTTTTCAGGATCAAAGCCAATAATTGAATGGCGCGAAATAAAACTATCTTCACCTAACGACTCCAGCATAAAACAGGTGTCGAACTGTTTCTCGATCTTTTTAAACAGATCAAAAAAATCGCAGTCAGCGGTTATCGTTACATAGTGCGGCTTTCTGGACAGATCGATACGATCCGGTTTACGCGATGTCATATTCATTTAACCCTTAATTACTCTTATTAAACCCGCATTCAACTTTCTTCGGCTTTTAACGCACGCGAACCACGTGTCACGGTTGCGATACCAACACCCAACGTTTCAGCAATCTGACGCTGCGGCACACCTCGCCCCAGCATCTTAAAAATCTGTAAACGCTTAGTAACCTCGCTGAACTCAGCCGGAGTCAGCAGCGCGCGCAACGCCTGCTCCATCTCATCCGGCGTTTTAAATGCAAGCAGATGATCCATTAACTCAAGAGTATATTGCTTATTTGTATTCATGTACTAGTATGCTAGTGCAATGTAGAAATATGTCAATAGATGGGTGCGGAATTAGCCGAGGATTTCGACTGGATATAAAAAAGCCCCGATTGAAATCGAGGCTCTTGAAACAGCAGTATTTTACATCAAGCAGATTTCTTTCTTCTTGAAAAGCCGAGGCCTGCAAGACCAAGACCTAGCAATGCTAGTGAAGCTGGCTCTGGAACATTTGCTGATTCTGTGTATGAAACACTGCCACCGAAAAGAGGAGTATAATATCCGATTGTCCCAAACTCACGATACACATCCCCGTCAGTCCAGTTAGCCAAGAATGAAACACTCGCTCCTGAAAAAGTTCGCAGAATACTATCATTACCCAATTTAGAAGTAGGGCCTAAATGAATACAACAACTAGAACCATCCGTAAGCTGACTAGCTGCAAACTGGCTCCCAGTTGTAAGATCTAACAAACCAGCTGTCAAATTAGACCAACTAAAACCACCACTTTGATTACCATCAAAACCACCAGGAAAATTCCCCAACATCAACCACGGCTGAAAATAACCAGTGCTATCCCATGTTAAAACTTGAGATCCTTGAAAATCAATATTTATAGTTACAGTATCACCATTTGAAACTTGAACAGCGCTATCAAGCGCATGACCATTTCCCGTCCAGGAGCTGCCCGTTATTGCTGCACCTAGATCTATTGTGGCATTTGCAGTTATCAAGCCGGCATTCGCCGAACCCGCCAACAAACACGCCGTTAAACCAAGAATTTTTTTCATTTTACTATCCTCAAATTTTAATTTTGGACTACTGATATCAAGCAAACATCAAAGCAGTTTTATTCATTTTGCTTTATTAGAGCCAAGCATTGAAAACCACTAGCTGTATCCATATGCTTACGTCTCTTTTTTGCGACTAATAAAAACAAAGCAAATATCAGGCCATATAAAAATAATCATTAAATATCAAAATATTGAAAATTTTCGAATGAAGAAACAAAGTGAATTGTAAAAAAAACTGACAAGTCGTCTTCTTTTAGAGACAGGTGTTTATGCAAGTCATGCCCTGTTGCGGATATACCAAAGACTTCTACCTACTAAGAAACGCTGCCGACTCGCATAATGAGAAGATAAGGCATCTTTTTATAGAGGCCTGGCGGGAGAAATGACACGCTTAACAATATTTGCCCCTGCTCCTGATGCAACTACTTTCACTGTTACGTAGGGCATCTGGTGGCTCCTTACTTCTGAATTATATTACCAGATGAAACCGTTCGCTTAATGAACTGTGTACCCGTCTTCAGCAATTAACTTTCGCGCCTTCTCTATATCAAGTGTTTCTATAGACCCGGCAAGATAATAAGGCAATGCCACCGGGCTTTCACTCAGCTTGATAAGATTACCCTCCTGGAGCCTTTCAATTACAGAGAGAATCGTCTTTTCAAGATTGGCGGGAACAGATGCATACCGGCTACTGACGTAATCCAGCAACTCCTGAATAGTGTGAGCACCGTCCGCTAGTGAAACAACGAGCCCCAGCCATTCATCCAGGGGCGTGAGCTGATCGGGCTGATTAATATCCACCAGCCCGATCTCATTATTTTTTCGGGAATAGACAACGGTACGATAGAAGTATTGTGAATTATTCATAAGAAAAACCCGCTCCCACAAAGCTATTGCAACAACCGAAAAAGTTCACTTGCACATCCTAGCTCAACGCTAATGGTGGCATGGCATCTACAGCATTTTCCATCGCGGCATTCCAAAGGTGCCGCAAACTACGCATATATTCGTCTTCTTCTCCGAAAAGCCTGTATTGCCCTAACTTGAGGCTACCGTTTTCCAACACATAGAGCTCTATAGGAGGCCCTACCGTCAAATTACTTCTTAACGTCGCGTCCATAGAGATAAGGCCACACACAATCGCCTGCTCAATAGAGGTACTCTCCTGAATAACCCGATCTAAAATGGGCTTGCCATATTTTGCTTCACCTATTTGTAAATAGGGCACCTGACTTGAGCTTTCTATGAAGTTACCTTGCGAGTAAATCATATACAAGGCATTCACTGACCCGAGAATTTCACCTGCCAGCAAGAACGTTGCTTCAAACACGCCACCGTTACCAGCTTTTGCCTGAACAGCAACACTCACGCTACCGATATATTCAGCCGCTTCATGCATATCGGTTACGGTCAGCAAACTCCGACTGGCACCACTCTTTGCATCTCTCTCTAACGTTGCAATTACAGCCTGAGTCGTTGCCAGATTACCCGCGCTACATAAAACGAACTGCCGCTCGTCAGGAACACCATAGCGCCACATTTTGCTATAAGTACTAATGTTATCGACACCCGCACTGGTGCGAGAATCCGAAATCATTATCGTCGCCTGGTCAATTTTTATACCCACACAGTAGGTCACCGCAATCTCCTGATTAAGACACGACCATAAATAAAAGCCGCCCTAACACCTAAAATAAACTGAACTGCGAAGCACCAGCATCCACAGAGCGCCACATTATAGTGCGTAACTAACAGAAATATTATTTATTTAGTCTTTATTATGAAAATGGCCAGCCTCAACCATATCGGTAGATCAAAGCGCACGAAAAACAGACTAGATTGATCATTTTCCTTTATAATAGTCGCCCTGTATTTTTGGCTGTGGCTGCGCCCACAAAGGATAGATAATGAAGTTTTCCTCTTTAGACCTGGCTCCCGAGCTGCAACGTGCTCTGGATGCCTGCGGCTACAGCCAGATGACACCCATCCAAGAACAGGCGATTGTGCCTGCGCGCCGCGGCAAAGATCTGCTGGCCAATGCACAAACCGGCACTGGCAAAACAGCAGCGTTTACTGTGCCTGTTTTACAGCAAATGCATGATCGCCCGGCAACAACCCTGCCCGGCCATGTACGCACGCTGATTCTGGCGCCAACACGTGAACTGGCCGAACAGCTTACCACGACTATAAAAGGTTATGCGCAGTTTTTGCCGTTTACGGTAAAGGGGATTTACGGCGGCGTGAGCACTGACTCACAAAAAGGTAAATTAAAAGCTGGCGTCGATATACTTATTGCAACACCAGGACGACTGCTGGAGCATGTTGTGCAATGTAATATCAGCTTATCTAAAGTTGAATTTATCGTACTGGACGAAGCGGATCGCATGCTGGATATGGGGTTTATCAGCGATGTGCATAAGCTGATTCAACAGACACCCAACAAACACCAAACCTTGATGTTTTCTGCCACGGTTACGCCTACGGTTAATGAATTAGCCAAGAAGCTAATGACTCGTCATGAGATTATCCGTGCAGCCAAGCAAAACGCTACCGCCGATACTGTAGAACATGTGGTTTATCCGGTTGAAGAGCGCCGTAAAGCAGATCTGTTTGTTGAACTCATACAGAAACATAACTGGTTTCAGGTACTGGTGTTTACCAGCACCAAGGCTCAGGCTGATGAGCTGGTTGTCGATTTTAAAATGGACAAAATCTCTTATGTCGTTTGCCACGGAGATAAAACTCAAGGATCACGCAAACGCGCATTAGCGGACTTCAAAGCCGGCAAAGTACAGGTGATGATCGCCACTGAAGTGGCCGCTCGCGGTTTGGATATCAAAGGGCTTGAGTATGTCGTTAACTACAACCTGCCCTACCTTGCCGAAGATTATGTGCACCGTATTGGTCGTACTGGCCGCGCGGGCACTAAAGGCCATGCCATTTCATTCGTTAGCCGTGAAGAAGAACGCGCACTGGATGATATCGAACGCCTGATCGGCAGCCCTATTAAACGCATCTATCAGAAAGGCTACGAAGTAGGCAGCCGCGACGGCATTCGCAAACAACTCTCACAGAAAGCACATAAACCGCGGACCAACAAAGCCAGCCAGACCAAGATCATCCGTAATAAGGTGTCAGAAACCAAAGCGAAGGGCAAAGCCAAACAAAAGCAAAAACAGCTTAAAAAGTAGCGGCGGGCTTCTCTGCTGCTCACGCATGCTAACCATTCAATGCTTGAGCAGCTATCGCAAAAAATCTGTCACTGCTTTTCGAATCTGGTAAAATTTCTGCTGCTATCAATTTATGCTAAAAAAGCCTTCGTAATTCACTCCTGAACAGGACAGTTTATCCATGAGTCTTGCCGATAAAGTACTAGCCGTTAATAATGACCTGCCTATTCGTACCGATAGCCCAGTCCACAGCGGCAAAGTGCGTTCTGTTTATTGGTTAACCGAAGCCGACAGCCGCCGTCTTATTCAAGAGAAAGGGTACGATGTTGCAGCGGATGCTCCGCTGGCTATTATGGTGATCAGTGATCGTATCTCTGCTTTCGATTGCATCTGGCATGGCGAAGGCGGCATGAACGGCGTGCCGGGTAAAGGCGCAGCGTTAAATGCGATCTCTAACCACTGGTTTAAACTGTTCCGCGACAACGGCTTGGCCGACAGTCATATTCTGGATATCCCGCATCCGTTTGTATGGATTGTTCAGAAAGCCAAACCAGTAATGATTGAGGCGATCTGCCGCCAGTATATTACCGGTTCTATGTGGCGCGCCTATTCTAAAGGCGAGCGTGAGTTCTGTGGCATTCAATTGCCAGACGGCCTGCAAAAAGACCAGAAGCTACCAGAATTACTGATCACACCTTCAACCAAAGGGATTCTCAAAGGCATTCCGGGTGTACCGGAAGCGGATGATGTAAATATCACGCGGAAAAATCTTGAAGATAATTTCGCCGCGTTCAATCTGCGCAGTCAAAATGATATCAGTCAGTATGAAAAACTTCTCAAAGAGGGCTTTGGGGTTATCAGCGATGCTCTGGCCGCGCTGGATCAGGTATTTGTCGATACCAAGTTTGAATTTGGTTATGTAAGTGATGCTGCCGGTAATGAAAAGCTCATTTATATGGATGAGGTCGGCACGCCGGACTCTTCTCGCATCTGGGACGGTGCAGCCTACCGTGAAGGCAAGATTATAGAGAACTCTAAAGAAGGATTCCGCCAGTGGTTGTTAAACCATTTCCCGGATCCTGACATTCTGCTCAACAAAGAGCGAATGCCGGAGCGGGAAGCACTGGCACGTGACAATGCGTTACCCGAAGCGGTCATGATGGACATATCAGCGACTTATGTAGGCATTGCAGAGAAAGTCACCGGAAAAAGACTGGTGCTTTCGGATAACCCTAAAGCGGATATCATTGAAGTTTTACGTCAGCAGTACGGGCTGATCGACTAGCAAGCAATGAGAACCCCGAAAACATGCTAAATCTGCACTCCGGCAAAGCATCACTGACGGAGTGCTTTCATATTTATCTGTTTTCCGGTCGCTATACCTGCCACGGACTCGATACACGCCTGAAATGCTCGGCACCACAAGCCTCGCACGGCTGAATTAAGCTCGTTTTCTTCAGCTGCACCTGCTGCTGACAGCTCTGGCACTCAAAGGTCCCAACCGCCGCAATCTCGCCAGCCATATACTCATCTGCTTCGTTTGCCAGCTGCTCTCTTAAACGCTCCTGACCCACCCGAGTCTGATCTGCCAGCGCCACTAGTTTTTCTACCAGAGTGCTTTCCAAAACATTCAGATCAAAGTGTAACCAAGCAGCGATACCTTCTCCGGTTTCATGGGCATAATACCCCAACTGTTTAAGATCACGCTTCAGGTAGGCGGTGAGCAGATCCATCTCGTCACGCGTCATCTCTTCTGCCGCTAACTCTAACTCGACCGCCTCTTCAATTTTTTCCTGTAAATAATCCCACGAGTGATGCTCAGCACTTTCCAGCGTGTCCGTTAGACGATCCAATACCCGGTTGTAAAGGCTCGGCACATCTTGTTCAGGCCCTGGCTGATTGTTTTCTGGTGATTTTTTAGATTTATTATCCATTTTCAACTCCGATACTACAGAATTAGACGGCCTATTCTGCTGTTGATAGCAGGGCTTATATTGTATGCTATGCAGCATACCCTGAACTTACCAGCAGACTCTTTAACCGGCATCAACATAAGCCGGTTTTATTGTTAGAGATTTCTATAAGATACTACGATGAACGATCAATACGAACCCCAAAAGATTGAAACCCAGACTCAGCAGTACTGGGAAGAGAACAACAGTTTCTTATGTACGGAAGATACCAGTAAAGAGAAATTTTACTGCCTTTCGATGTTCCCTTACCCTAGCGGCCGCCTGCACATGGGCCATGTTCGTAACTACACCATCGGTGATGTGATTTCACGCTACCAGCGGATGCAGGGCAAAAACGTCCTACAGCCTATGGGCTGGGATGCATTTGGCCTACCCGCGGAAAACGCGGCGATGAATAACAATGTACCGCCTGCAAAGTGGACCTTCGAAAATATTGACTATATGCGCGACCAGCTTAAGCTGATGGGCTTTGGTTATGACTGGAATCGCGAACTCGCCACCTGCCACCCTGAATACTACCGTTGGGAACAGTGGTTCTTTACCCGCCTGATGGAAAAAGGGCTTGTTTACAAAAAAGAAGCCGAAGTGAACTGGGACCCTATCGACATGACGGTTCTGGCAAACGAACAGGTGATCGATGGCCGCGGCTGGCGTTCTGGCGCATTAGTAGAGCGTAAGAAAATCCCACAATGGTTCCTGAAAATCACCGACTACGCAGACCAGTTAGTCGACGATCTGGATAAACTGAGCGACTGGCCAGAACAGGTTATCACACAGCAGCGCAACTGGATTGGCCGTTCGCAAGGTGTTGAGCTAACGTTCCACGTTGAAGATGGCAGCGATCTGGATGTTTTTACAACCCGCCCTGATACCCTGATGGGTGTGACCTATGTCGCTGTTGCAGCACAACACCCGCTGGCACTCAAAGCGGCTGAATCCAACCCCGAGCTGGCTCAGTTCATTGATGAATGCAAAAACATCAAAATGGCTGAAGCCGATATGGCGACCATGGAAAAACGTGGTATGGCGCTGGGCATTAACGCGACACACCCGCTGACGGGTGAACAAGTCCCTGTCTGGACAGCTAACTTCGTATTGATGGATTACGGCTCTGGTGCCGTCATGGCGGTTCCGGCTCATGATCAACGTGACTGGGAATTTGCTAAGAAATATGGCCTGCAAATCAAGCAGGTGATCGACTCTACCAACAATGACGTCAAAGTCGATATCGAGAAAGAAGCCTTTACAGACAAAGGCATTCTGATCAACTCCGGTGACTTTGACGACCTGGAATATGACGTTGCCTTCAAAGCGATCGCTTCAGAACTAGAGCGTCAACGCAAAGGCAAAGTCACTATCAATTACCGACTGCGCGACTGGGGTGTATCCCGCCAGCGCTATTGGGGCACGCCAATTCCGGTGATTAATTGTGCCACCTGTGGCCCGTTACCCGTACCAGAAGATCAGTTACCCGTCGTATTGCCCGAAGACGTTGAGTTTGATGGTAGCGGTTCACCGATCAAGAAGATGGACAGTTTCATCAATACCACCTGCCCTTCATGTGGCGGTGCAGCTGAGCGTGAAACTGATACCTTCGATACCTTTATGGAATCAAGCTGGTACTACGCTCGTTATGCGAGCCGTTCAGCTGAAAACGTCATGCTCGATCCGGAAAAGGCTAATTACTGGCTGCCGGTAGACCAATATATCGGCGGTATTGAGCACGCTATTCTACACCTGCTCTATTCTCGCTTCTTCCATAAGCTGTTGCGCGATGAAGGCCTGGTTAATTCTGATGAGCCATTCACTCGCCTGCTCTGCCAGGGAATGGTACTGGCTAACACCTATTATCGTGAAGATGAGAAAGGTGGAAAAGTATGGATTGCACCGACTGATGTCGTCACCGAGACAGACGAAAAAGGGCGCATTATCAGCGCTGTCCATAAAGATGACGGACTCCCGGTAGAGCAGGCCGGTGTCACCAAAATGTCCAAGTCGAAAAACAACGGGATTGATCCGCAAGTCATGATCGATAAGTACGGCGCTGACACCGTACGTTTGTTCATGATGTTTGCGGCTCCCCCTGAGCAATCTCTGGAGTGGTCGGATTCCGGTGTAGAAGGTGCCAACCGCTTCCTGCGCCGTCTATGGAAACATGTTCATGATCACCTGCTTGCAGGCCAGGATGTTGTTGCAATGGACACCAGCGCACTGACTGAACCGCAAAAAGAGTTACGCCGTAAAGTTCACGAAACGATCAGTAAAGTATCTGATGATATTGAGCGTCGCCAAACATTCAACACGGCTATTGCTGCCGTTATGGAGCTGCTCAACAGTATCACTAAATTTGTGGATGCCAGCGACCAAGGGCGTGCTGTTATGCGCGAAGCACTGCAAACAGCCACTCAGTTGCTGTCTCCTATTGTTCCGCACATAACTCACCAGTTATGGACAGAAATGGGGCATACCACTGACCTGTTAAATTCGCCTTGGCCAAGCGTTGATGAAGCTGCGCTGGTTCGTTCATCCATCGAAATGGTAGTTCAGGTGAATGGCAAAGTGCGGGCAAAAATCGATGTGGCAGCTGATGCTGATCAGGACACCATTTTGCACACCGCGCTGGGGATGGAGAATGTACAGAAGTTCATGGACGGCAAAGCGATCCGTAAAAAGATTGTTGTTCCCGGCAAGCTCGTCAATATTGTTGTTGGTTAAACAATTGCTTGCATGCGAATGGCTGCAAGCGGATGGTTACACGTTACAAAGGAGCTATTAAGCAGATGACTCACTACCGTTTTTTGAATAGATTGATCTGTTTCACTTTGGCCGCCATTTTGGTATCCGGCTGCGGCTTTAAACTTCGCGGCGCTATGGATATTCCGGAATCGTCGAAATTAGTGACGCTTATTTTAAAGAACGGTACGTCTGTACCTTTTGAGCAAGCACTCAAACGCACCATCTCCCAACAGGGCATTACAATTCAGGAGAGTGCGCCTTATCAACTTTCGATTCAACAAGTTGAAGAAAATCGCCGTTCAATCACACTGGACCAAAAAGCCAATGTGGATGAGTACGAACTTCTGCTGCTGGTTAACTTCGAAGTGCTAAACAGTGACGGAGAGTCCGTATCCGGCCCCCTCGTCGCCCGTACTGAGCGTATTTACGACTACAATGCGGATGCCGCAACTGCTAGCTACTCATTGGAAAAAGAGATCCGCGAAGAGATGTGGCAGTCTATTTCTGAGCGAATTGTTCGCCAGTACATAGCACAAACACGATAGAGGTTTCTGATTCTTAGTATGAAGCCAATAATAAGTACCTGTGTATGAAGCTATCTGCTGAGCAGCTCACGGGGCATTTGCAAAAAACGCATGCCCCTGTATATCTGGTTTCAGGCGACGAACCCCTCTTAAGTGCAGAGTGCTGCGACCAGTTGCGTAGCGCTTTTCGCGACAAGGGCTTCAGCGAAAGAGAAGTCCTGCATGTCGAAGGGCATTTTAAATGGGAATACCTACTTGAATGCGCCAATGCATTATCACTATTTGCGGAACAGAAGCTCATTGAGATAAGGCTGGGGAGCCATAAGATCAATAAAGCGGCAAGCGACATTCTTCAGGAATATATCGCACACGCGCCCCCTGAAAACATCTTGCTCATTATTGCCGACAAACTCGACAGTGGCGCCAAAAAATCTGCTTGGTATAAAGCGATTGAGCAAAAGGGTGTCTGTGTAGAGATCTGGCCAATTGAGATACACCAACTCCCTGGCTGGATCAGACACCGGGCCATGAGTAAAGGTATGCAACTGGATGACAGCGCAGTACAGCTACTGTGCGATCGTGTTGAAGGAAACTTACTGGCCGCCAGGCAAGAATTAGACAAACTCCACCTACTACACCCTACTGGCACATTAACAGCAGAACAAATTGTAAACGCCGTCTCCGACAGCTCCCGATACGATGTCTATGGCTTAATGGATACTATCGCACTAGGACAAGGTGAGCGCTGCATTAAAATACTCAATGTTCTGCGTCAGGAAGGAATAGAGCCACCTATTGTATTGTGGGCGCTGACTCGCGAGATCCGGACTTTATATGCTATTCGCCAAGGTATAGACAGAGGCCTTGCTTACGAAACCATCTGCCAGAAAGAGCGGATCTGGGGAAAACGTAAACAAACCCTGAAACGCTGCGCCGAACGCCTCAGCATCGCTACTTTAGAAGATTTGCTTAAAACCAGCCAGTATCTTGATAAGGTCATCAAAGGAATGGGCACTGGCTCACCTTGGCTGATGCTGTCTGATATTGCTATTACCCTATCAGGCAGACACCTTCAGCTCACCTCGTTCTCCTGAGATCAGTATCAGGAAAAACAACAGGCCAGAATGCATTCTGGCCTGCAGCGTTATTATTCAGCTAGCGTATGCACCACATCAGTCGCCAGCTTAATATTATTGTGCAATGGACAACGTTCGCATACTTCATCCAGAAATGCCTGCTTCTCTGCAGAGCTCATATCAGCATCAATTTCTGCTGTTATTCTGACAACCTGAAAACCAGATCTGTTTTCTGTCGGCTTACCCAGCAAACCAGCCGGATCATAATCACCTTCCGCAGAGACGGCAAAGCGGCGTAGTTCGATTTTCTTCTGCTTGGCAGCTATACGACCAATGGTTCCGACACATCCTGCCAATGAAAACAGAAAATACTCAAGCGGTGTCGGTCCTTCATCGGTGCCACCGCCAGCGGCAGGCTGATCGATAATAACCTTATGACCCCGAATATTTGATTCAACACGGAAAGAATTTTCCATTAGCGTTTCAACACGCACTGTTTTAGTAACAGACATAACATCTCCCTAGAAGACAATATAAGATTTATCTAATGTAATTATATCAGTAAATATACTTATAAGAAGCTGTCTGGCATGCTTTATTAGTCGAGGAGGAAGATTACAAATAACAGAAGGAAGGAAGGAAGAAAGGAAAAAACAGGCACGCCAATCAAGGAGTACCTGCTTTTTTCAGATCAAGCGAATATAAATTAACCGACAGTTTCGCCTTTTGCCTGCAGATCAGCATGATAAGAAGATCGTACCAACGGACCACTAGCAACCTGACTAAACCCTAACTCTTTTGCAATGCGGGCAAACTCATCAAACTCTTCCGGAGTGACGAATCGATCAACCGGCAGATGATTTCGGCTGGGCTGCAGGTACTGCCCAATCGTTAGCATATTCACATTGTGAGCACGCAGATCCTTTAACACTTCAATGATCTCTTCGTTGGTCTCACCGACACCGACCATCAGACCCGATTTGGTACGCACATCAGGGCATTTTTCTTTAAAGCCTTTGAGCAGATCCAAAGACCACTGATAGTCAGCACCTGGTCGAACTTTACGGTAAAGCCTTGGTACTGTTTCCAGATTGTGGTTAAAAACATCCGGAGGAGTTTCGCTCAGAATACCCAGCGCAACATCCATACGTCCCCTGAAATCGGGCACCAGCGTTTCAATCTGAATGGTTGTAGAACGCTGACGGGTTTCGGAAATACAGTTAGCAATATGCTGTGCACCGCCATCACGCAGATCATCACGATCTACCGAGGTGATAACAACATAACGCAATCCCATATCGGTGATCGCTTCAGCCAGCTCTCTTGGCTCATTTTCAGCTAGCGCATTAGGACGTCCATGCGCTACGTCACAAAACGGGCAACGACGTGTGCAGATATCTCCCATCACCATAAAAGTAGCAGTTCCGTTCGTGAAGCACTCACCGATATTCGGACAGCTGGCTTCTTCGCAAACAGAAGACAATTTATGATGACGTAGTTTATCTTTAATTCTTTTTACTTCCTTATTTGATCCCATGCGAACACGAAGCCACGCTGGCTTGCGAGGCATTTCATCCTTTTCTGTCGGGATTACTTTAATTGGGATGCGTGCCATTTTTTCAGCACCACGTAATTTAACACCCTGTTCCACCTTCACTACTGAAGAGGCTTTATCGGAACTGTTCGCCATATTATTGTGAGTCCAAGGAAGTTTGATGGATAACGGAATTATAACCTATTTCTTTAGTCAAGTAATTGACCAACCATTGCGTTGCTTGCTGAGGATCCGCATCAGCAACCAGCTCACATAGCTGTGTCATCGCCATACCGGCATAGCCACACGGATTTATTCTTAAAAATGGCTCAAGATCCATATCAAGATTCAGAGCTAATCCATGAAAGGTGCATCCCCGACGTACTCTCAAACCGAGTGAGGCAATTTTAGCATCACCGACATAAACACCCGGCGCATCAGGCTTGGCATACGCTTCAACACCGTAATGTTGCAATGTAGCAATAATTGCAGTTTCCATTAAGGTGACAACATCACGCACACCCAGCTTATTTCTACGCAGGTCCAACAACAGATAAACAACCAACTGACCGGGGCCATGATAAGTAACCTGGCCTCCACGATCGACCTGCACAACCGGTATATCGCCGGTTAAAAGCAGATGTTCTGCTTTACCCGCCTGCCCTTGGGTAAAAACAGGTTCGTGCTGAAGCACCCAGATCTCATCCGTCGTTTCCGGGGTGCGCCGGTCCGTAAATACCTGCATTTTTTGCCATACAGGTTGATAAGGCTGAATGCCGAGATTACGGATAATCAGTGTATTATCGATAGCCATCAGATAACGATATGCACGCGATCTGAAGCAATCAGCTCTTCGTGCAAACTTTTAAGCTGCGCCTCTCCGGTGGCTGTTATAAACATCCGAATCGACCGGTAGGTTCCTTTGCTGCTGTCACGCACTGTAATTCGGCTGACATCCAGGTCTGGCACATGCACCTTCATCACTTCGACAACAAACGCTTCAAAGTCTTCCGAGTTTTTACCGACCACTTTTATTGGGTAATCAGGACAAGGAAATTCAATTTTCGGTGGCTGTGCTTCTGTTACTGGTTGTACTTTTTGAGATTGCTCTTTGCTCATTATTACTCCCCCGTCATCAATTGATGCTGATAACGAGTAAAAATTTCAAACATTCGCTGCCAGAGAGGGCCTTTCTGACCATCTCCTACCTTATAATCATCGATCTGTAGGACAGGAACAATCGCTCTTGTCGAGCTGGATATCCAAACCTCATCAGCCTTGATTAAACGCTGATAATCGATATCGGTCTCCTGACGTGGAATCCCATGCTGATCTGCCAACTCAAGAATCAAAGCACGCGTTGTTCCGCTCAAAATCTCAGTACCGATCGGTGGTGTATAAATCACACCTTGTTCGACTATGAAAAAGTTACAGCTGGCACCTTCTGTTAATGCCCCATCACGCTGTAACAGCGCCTCCTGCGCCCCTGCTTCTTTCGCTTGTTGTAACACCAGTATATTAGGCAGCAAACAGGTCGCTTTTATATCACAGCGATGCCACCGCAAATCTGCCGTGACAATAACCTTAATCCCCTCAACGCGATCAATACCTTCTTGATAAATATCGCGAATGGGCTGACAACACGCAAAAACCGTTGGCACTAACCGAGGATCAATAGCATGCACTCGCTTACCTGCACTCCCACGCGTCACCTGAAGGTACACTGACAGATTACCGCCGCCATTCAATTCGACCAAACGGCTCAGCATGGCAATCCAGTCAAAATCCAAGTCAATACGCAGCGCCCGGAGGCTATGCTCCAGTCTTTGTAAATGCTCATCTAAACGAAACCCTACCCCCTGATAAAAAGGGATAACCTCATAGACACTGTCGCTAAACAGAAAGCCACGATCAAATACTGATATCTTCGCTTCATCAGCCGGGACGTACTGCCCGTTTAAATATACTTTATCCATTATCACCAAAACGCAAAAGCTCACATTAAAAAATGTGAGCTCATAGTAAAACCCATGACATGGGATGTTATCAGCTAATCAAGCTCATAAAAAATAACATAATGGTATGCCATATTTTTTTCAGTATGCCACCTTCATCAACACTTTCCATGGCGACCAAAGGAACTCTGACCACATCCTCTCCATTCAGGGTTACACGAACAGCACCATACTCCTGCCCTTTAACAACAGGTGCCTTGATGACTTTATCCACATCCATGGTCGCTTCTAATTGATCAGCCTGCCCACGAGGTATAGTAACAGCCAGCGCTTCGTTCAACCCCAAACGGACCTGATCCTCAATACCACCCCATACTTTAGCTGTATTAAGGAGTTCATCCGAACCATAAAGTTTGTGAGTGCGGAAATAGCGGAAAGCGTAAGCCAATACTTTCTGGCTTTCCTGAGCTCTGGACTCTTCGCTATTTGTGCCCATGACAACCGAAATCAATCGCATGCCATCGCGTTTTGCCGATGCAACCAAACAGTAACCTGCTTCTTCCGTATGCCCGGTTTTTATGCCGTCCACAGTGTGATCACGCCACAACAATTTATTACGGTTAGGCTGGCGTATCTGGTTATAAGTAAAATACTTTTCCGAATAGATACCATAGTGCTCAGGAAACTTTTGAATAATAGCTTTTGCAAGAATAGCCAGATCCTCTGCTGTCGAGAAGTGTCCCTCTGCCGGCAAACCCGTTGCATTCGCAAAATGCGTATTGTTCATCCCCAGCAACTTGGCATGCTGGTTCATCAAATCTGCAAACGCTGACTCGCTACCGGCAATATGCTCAGCAACAGCAACGGATGCATCATTTCCTGATTGGATAATAATACCTTTCAACAGGTCGTCTAACTTTACCTGTGTTCCCTCTTTGATAAACATTCGCGAGCCCTGGGTTCTCCAGGCTTTTTCGCTGACCAGAACAAGATCATCTTTACCTATATTTCCTTTGCCAAGCTCATACTCAACAATATAGCTGGTCATCATTTTCGTCAGACTTGCCGGTGCAAAGCGCTCATCTGCTTTATCAGAAAGCACCACTTTACCCGTGTCAGCATCCATCACCAGATAGGCCGTTGCCGAAATCTGAGGAGCGGAAGGTATTAATGAAGTCGCAGCTTGCAAGTGTCCCGTTGCAAGAAAAAGGAATAGAAAAGTCAAAAAGGCTGTCTTCAGTCTTTGCACAGTAAATTCCTGAATAGGTAGGCTAATTTATTTCGTGAATAGACGCTAATCGATCGATTTAGTTCTACTCAATTCATTTTTAATGGAATATTAAAATTCAATTATGGGAAGTTTACCAGATGTGCACCAAGAAACCCTCTTTGAGTGAGCTTTTCAAGCATATTATCTATTTCATACTGGCCCACGACGGGTCCCAGCATAACTCGGTAGAGTCTACCACTTGCTCGCTCAAGACTAGCAACATGAGCTGACTGGTTAAAATCTGCGCCCAACTGATTGGCGACATTACGCGCTGACGTTTCAGCTGAGTATGCTCCAACCTGCAGGTAGCGCCCGGCGGCCAGCGTGTTTTGACCTGATGCTGAAGCTGTTTGCGTTGCAGAAGACGCGAAAGGTTTCTGAGCCGGGGCGGTAACCATTTTAGACGCATTCCAAGTGACAGGGTTGATCGCTTCTACTTCAACATGTGCGGTTCCGTTACGTAACACGCCCAATTTTGAGGCCGCAGCATACGAGAGATCAATAATTCTTCCCTGATGGAATGGCCCCCGATCATTAACTCGCACAATTACCTGACGCCCGTTAGACAAATTAGTCACTTTCACATAGGTAGGGATAGGCAATGACTTATGCGCGGCGGTCATCTTATACATATCGTAGGTTTCACCATTTGATGTCAAATGCCCGTGAAACTTATTCCCATACCAAGAAGCACCTCCACGTTCACGATAACCATCTGAACTATCAAGAACAGAGTATTGCTTACCAAAAACACTGTAGGTACTTTTGTTCCCCCCCCGACTACGCGGCTCTACTTTAGGCACTGCATCGGGCACATTAGACACATCAACGGGCGTAGATGGTCCATGATCATTCTTAATACTGTAACGGCTTGTGCTTTTTTTACTGGAGCACCCACTAAGCAGGAATGCAAAAACAGAAAGGGATAAAATGATAAACTTCATACTCTGTTACCCCTTCACACCTAGTCGTTTTTCTGCCGCATGAATCGCTACTTTTTCAGCCACTATCGCCTGACTGAGTTCGACTACAGCCATCGCATACAGGCGGCTTCGATTATAACGCGTGATAACGTAATAGTTGTTTAGCCCCAACCAGTAAGTTTCATCCTGTTTATCTTTCATACGCAATAAAACAGCAGCTTGCTGTTGAAGATGGCTCTTATCAACATCAACCCCAAATGCACGCCATTCCGACACTAAACGGCGTGGCTTCTCACCTGTGTTGAGATCTGATTCCGGCAAAGCCTCTTTAACCCCCTTGCTTAAAACAACCTCAATGACCGCTTCACCCTGAGGCTGCCACCCATGCTGCACAAAATAGTTAGCAACACTACCAATCGCATCAACGGGGTTATTCCATATATCCCGCTTACCATCGCGATCAAAGTCCACCGCATAGGCCAAAAAGCTAGAAGGCATAAACTGCCCATAACCCATCGCCCCCGCATACGAACTTTTTAACGCAGTAACATCTCTACTTTCATCCCGGGCAAGCACCAAAAGATCTTTCAACTGTTCCTGAAAAAACTCAGCGCGTCGAGGATAGTCAAACCCAAGGGTTGCCAGCGCATCAAGCGCTCTGTAACTACCTACGTTGCGCCCATAGTGGGTTTCAATACCGATAATCGACACGATGATTTCTGCCGGAACACCATACACTTGCTCAGCTCGTTGTAGCGTTTCTGCATGCTCATTCCAGAAAGCGACACCACGCGTTATTCGTTTAGGCTGGACAAACAGCTTTCTATAGCCACCCCAGTCCAAACGTTTTTCTGCAGGACGATTCATGGCATCCAATATCGAGTTTTTCTTTTCAGCCTGCGCCAGAACAGAACGAAGATAATCGGTACTAAAGGCTTCAGCTTCCATTTTATGGAGCCACTTTTCAGCTTCGGGATGCTGACTATACCCACCTGTTTCACCCCCTTCTACCAAGCAGGAAAATGCTAACGCGAGCAACATGAATCGTCTTTTCCCACACAACATCATCCGCGCACTCACCTCATCACCATCTGTTTATGACTATATACTGACATCAGAATACCAAAACCTGCCATAAGAGTAACAATGGACGTACCTCCGTAGCTAACCATGGGCAATGGCACCCCGACTACCGGTAACAATCCACTTACCATACCAATGTTCACAACCACATATACAAAGAAAGTTAACACGATACTACCGGCAACCAGCCGACCAAAGCTATCAGGTACTCTTGTCGCCATCCACAAGCCACGGCCAATAATAAGAACATATATAAAGAGCAGCGCCGCGACACCGATCAAACCCAACTCTTCAGCAATGACGGCAATAATAAAATCGGTATGCGATTCAGGCAAAAAATCCAACTGCGATTGTGTGCCGCCCAGCCAGCCTTTCCCCCAGACACCACCCGATCCTATCGCTGTTTTTGATTGAATAATATTCCATCCAGAGCCAAGCGGGTCACTTTCCGGATCCATAAATGTCAGCACACGTTGTCGCTGGTAGTCTTTCATTACCATCCATAGTCCGGGTAATGCAGCAGCAGCTATACCTAACGCACCCAGAATATAACGCCAACGAATACCTGAAAAAAGCAGCACAAACACACCGGAAGCGGCAATCAGCAAAGAGGTTCCTAAATCCGGCTGCTTCATGATTAATACAGTCGGCACTCCAATAAGAAGCAAACTGATCAGAGAGTGCTTAAAACTCGGAGGTAATGACCTGCTTGCCAGATAGCAGGCTATCATCAGGGGCAATATTAGCTTCATCACCTCAGAAGGCTGAAACCGGAACCCCGGCAAAGCAAGCCAACGCTGAGCGCCTTTCGCCCCCACGCCAAAAAACATCACAATTAAGAGGAGCACAACTCCCGCCGCATACACCCATGGTGCCCATCGAATCAAAATACGCGGACTGAACTGCGCAAGGACGACCAGCACGACAAAGCCAGCACCTATACGAATCGCCTGCCTCATAACGTAGCCCACATCCTGGCCTGAAGCGCTATACAGCACAAACAAGCCAAAGCTGCACAAAACAAACAGAAAAAACAGCATCCAAGCGTCTAGGTGCGTATAACTCCACCACCCTTTCTTACGACGCAGGTGATGCCCGGCCTCGGGCATAGAGCGTTCAAAATCACGACTACTCATGCTCAACTCCGGCCAGGTCTGATTTTTCCGCGCCTGGATCAACCCCTAACAAATAGGCATCCATCACTTTACGCGCAAGCGGAGCTGCCGTACTCGATCCACCGCCACCATTTTCGACAATAACAGCCAACGCTATCTTTGGGTTCTCTGCTGGCGCAAAAGCAATAAATAAAGCGTGATCATGGTATTTTTTTGATAGCGCATCTGCATCATAACGTTCATCCTGTTTAATCCCCACGACTTGCGCTGTTCCGGTTTTCCCAGCAATTTTATATTGAGCATCCAAACCTATTTTTCTCGCCGTTCCGCGCTCTCCATGGACAACTTCAACCATATTTTCAACAATCATTTTCCAGTATTCGGGGTGTTTTAATTCAATATCTTTGGGGTAAGTTGTAGCGTCTGGAGTCTCCGGCATACTGATACTGACCTGCCCTTGTGAATCTACTTCTCTGATGCCCTTTAATAACTTTGGCTGCACCCACTTGCCACGATTTGCTAAAACGGTAGCAGCTGTCGCTAGCTGCAACGGTGTTGCCAACAAAAAGCCCTGCCCAATACTTAAATTAAGTGAATCTCCCGGATACCAAGGGAGCTTACGCGCACGACGCTTCCACTCGCGAGAGGGTAAAATAGCCGCCAACGCTTCAGGAAGATCTAAACTGGTCACCTGACCAAACCCGAAACGCCCCAAATAATCCGACATTGGATCTACACCCATACGATAACCGGCATCATAAAACCAAACATCACAGGACTGGGCAAACGCAAGCTTCATATTAACCTTCCCATGGCCTCCTCTTTTCCAGTCACGGTATTTACGCCCACCATTGGTTAGGGTGTAAAATCCAGGATCCCACACTGAATGACTGGGAGGGACTGATTCAGAATCTATAGCAGCCAGTCCTATTATAGGCTTTATAGTCGACCCGGGAGGGTAGCGGCCACGTAAAGCTCTGTTAAAGAGTGGCAACTCTTCTGAGTCACGCAGGGCACTGTAATCTTTATTAGATATACCGGTAACAAACAGATTAGGGTCATACCCGGGGGTAGAAACCAGTGTAATAATACCGCCTGTTGTGGGATCAATCGCTACTATAGAGGCCTTTTCCCCCGCAACCAGCTTCTCGGTTATCTGCTGCAGCCTCAAATCGATATGCAGCTGAAGGTCTTTACCCGGCACCGGATCAGTTCGCTCAAGCACTCTCATCACCCGCCCGCGCGCGTTCGTCTCCACCTTTTGCATCCCAACCGAACCATGCAACATATCTTCGTAAAACTTTTCAACCCCGAGCTTTCCAATGTAATGCGTTCCCGCATACTCTTTTGGATCAGTTTCTTGTAATTCCTTTTCATTGATCCGTCCGACATACCCCATGGCATGCACCAGACTTTCGCCATAAGGGTAGTAACGGATAAGATCGGCTTCGACCTGAACGCCGGGCAAACGGTGATAATTAACGGCGAGCTTAGCAATCTCCTCTTCTGTGAGACGAAATCTGACCGGCACTGTTTCATAGGGACGACGACGCTGACTCAGTCTTTTTTTAAATATTTCAACTTCTTTGTCACTGATATCAATAATGTCCTGCAACGCCAAAAGGGTTGAGTCCAGCTCTTTTCCTACTTCCTCTTTAAGCAGAGTCACACTGTAACTAGGTCGGTTATCCGCGAGTAAGACACCGTTTGTGTCATAAATAAGACCGCGCGTAGGCGCTACCGGCTGCAGCTGCACACGATTTTGTTCTGACATGGCCGCAAAACGGTCATATTGAAGGACTTGCAGATAATAAAGCCGACCAAGCAACACGGCAATCAGCAACAGGACTATGATAAATGCAAGAAGCGCCCGAAAACTAAAGGTCCGGCCTTCCTGAGAGTGATCTTTTAAACGCTCAAATCGGGACATAGCTATTTATGATAAGGGTGACCTTGAATAATTGTCCAAGCCCGATAAACCTGCTCGGCAAGAATAACGCGCACCAAAGGGTGGGGAAGTGTCAACCCAGACAAGGACCACTTCTGATCAGCCAACGCGACACAGCGCGGATCCAGTCCATCAGGGCCACCGACCAACAAGGAGATATTACGGCCATCCATCTGCCACTCACTGACCTTACCAGCCAACTGCTCTGTCGACCATGAGCGACCTTTCACTTCCAAGGCAATGATACGATCCCCTTTGGGAATCGCCGCTAACATGGCATCGCCTTCCTGACGAATCGCACGTGCCATATCAGCACCTTTACCTCGATGCCCCAAAGCTAATTCAATTAACTCTAACGTCATTTCATGAGGCAGGCGTTTGCTGTATTCATGGAAACCTGTAGTCACCCAATCAGGCATTTTCCCACCAACAGCCAACAAACGTATTTTCATCCCTTTTGAACACCCACGTTTGCCTCAACCACTTCATCTTCCGATGAGTCAAAGCGCCACAGACGTTCCAAATCATAATAACTACGGGCATCCGGCATCATAATATGAACAACCAATTCACCCAAATCAACTAACACCCAATCACCATCGCTCTGACCTTCGGTGCCAATAGGCTCGATACCTGATTGCTTCACCTTGTCAGATACTGCCTGAGCTAATGACACTACGTGTCGCTTAGATGTTCCACTCGCGATCATCATGAAATCAGTAATGCTGGATTTACCACGGACATCAATCACTTCAACATCTCGCGCTTTCACATCGTCAAGCGCTTCACGTACTATTGTAATAAGTTGCTCAGTTTGCATCGACAATTAACTACCCTTTTTCTGAAAAATAAAGTTTATGTTGCTGTATAAAATCCCAAACACTATCAGGTAACAGATACCTGGGAGACTGTCCGCTAGTAATCAGTTCACGGATATGGGTCGCTGAAATGCTCAAGGGTGTCAACTCATGAACAAGAATGCCGCCAGCGGGCTGTGTCAGGATATCATTTTTTCGTTCAACCTGATGCCTTGCCAACAACTGCCTTAATGTCTGGTTCGGTTTAAAGTCATAACCGGGACGTGCCACCACAATGATATGGCAATAATTCAAGTATTCATAAAAGCGAAACCATTGATCCAATGACATAAAAGAATCCATGCCTACCACCATACAGACCGGCTTCGCTAAGCCAAGTTCCTCGCGCAGCCTTTCCAAAGTATAAATTGTGAATGAGGGTCGATCCGACAAGATCTCCCGAGGATCACAACGCAGGGCCATTTCCCCCTCAATGGCATGCTCCACCATAGCTAAACGCGCCGTTGCTGAAGACCCCGGCGCTTCGCGGTGTACCGGCACATTGGCAGGCATAAGACACACATGCTCTACACCTAACCACTGCTGTATTTCCAACGCCGTTCTAAGATGACCAAAATGGATGGGATCAAAAGTCCCACCCATAAAGACATGCGCACTATTTGCGTGTATGACCGTCACCCAGCACCACATATTTCTGAGAAGTTAACCCCTCAAGCCCGACAGGACCACGCGCATGTATTTTATCGGTCGAGATACCTATTTCCGCACCTAATCCGTACTCAAAGCCATCTGCAAAACGTGTCGATGCGTTAACAACGACAGAACTTGAATCAACTTCACGCAGAAAACGGCGCGATAAGGTATAGTTTTCCGTCACGATGGCATCGGTATGATGGGATCCATAATGATTAATATGCTTTATAGCGGCATCAATATCAGTCACCATTTTTATCGACAAAACCGGTGCCAGATACTCGGTAGACCAATCCGCTTCTGTCGCTTCTTTTATTGACGGCACCAGTTTACGCGTTTGAGCGCAACCACGCAGTTCAACGCCTTCCGCTTTAAAACGATCTATCAAATCATCCAGAATATCGCGCGCTACGCCTTCATGAATCAGCAAGGTTTCCATCGTATTACAGGTGCCATAACGGTGTGTTTTAGCATTCAATGCGATATTCACCGCTTTCGCTCTATCGGCCTGCAGATCTATATACACGTGGCAAATACCATCCAAATGCTTAATCACCGGCACTCTGGCATCACGGCTGATACGCTCAATCAGCCCTTTACCACCCCGAGGAACAATCACATCGACATATTTTGGCATAGTAATTAACTGACCAACCGCCTCTCGATCGGTTGTCTCAACAACCTGCACCGCTTCAACAGGCAAACCCGCTTCTTTCAAACCAACACGAATGCAGGCAGCCACAGCCTGGTTAGAATGAATAGCTTCTGAGCCACCACGTAAAATCGTCGCATTGCCCGATTTCAGACACAAGCTGGCTGCTTCGACGGTAACATTTGGACGCGATTCATAAATAATCCCGATCACCCCTAAAGGCACGCGCATTTTACCCACCTGAATACCGGAAGGTCGGTAATTCATGTCAGTAATACTGCCGACAGGATCGGGCAAGGCGACCACTTGACGTAAGCCTTCTATCATACCATCAATGGTTTTATTGCCCATTTCCAGCCTGTCCAGCATGGCCGCATCAAGGCCATTCTGGCGAGCAGTCTGCAGATCTTTTCTATTCGCGTCGATAAGCTCGCCGCGATGAGCATCCAGTGCTGCGGCCATTCCCAGTAGCGCTTTATTTTTGAGGCCCGTATCAGCACGCGCCATCAATCGGGAGGCCTCTCTGGCCTTTTGTCCCAACGTATTCATATATAATTCGACGTTCATCACTTACCCTTCCGCGTTCACGTGAACCCGTAATTATACAATGCTATTATTCCCGGGTCATGAACTGCTTTATATGAGTGACCATAAAGACTACTAACTGCTATCATCAATCCAGTTTTACATGTGGCAATAACCTTACAACGGACACATAACAGCAAAATGCTATTCATCCTGAAAAAACCGCACTACCGCTTAATATTTGCCACCGCACTGGTAATGCTATCAGGCTGGATTATTAGCGCATCCTATCTTTACCTTGTAACCGACAGCATCGCTAAAAATGAAGCACAAATCACCGCCCGACACACGGCCCGTCAGGCTGCCATGACCATCCAGCCCTATATGTTGGCTGAAGATATTATTAGTCTGAATTTTTATCTGAATAGCCTGACAGAAGCCCGCCAGATCAACGGTGTAGCTATTTACAACAATCAATCCAAGCTCATTGCCAGAGCAGGTGAAAACAGCGGTACTGAGCAACAGGTCATTTTGGGTAACCAACAAACACCGACAGGAACATTAAAGCTCTATAGCAATTATGATCCACAAAAAAAACTGCTTACCGGACTCTTGTGGCAAGTATCCACACTCTCCATCATCACACTATTAGCCACATTGGTCACATTATGGTTAGCGCTAAAGCCCTTAAAAATCAGTACAAAGGAAACAACTAAAACAACAGGAACAGCCGACACCTCACCAGCTAATGAAGAGGAACCGGAGCACATTGAGGATGTTGATGCTGACTCATTCATCCAAACCTTAAAAGAGACGTTAGAAAACGGATCACCAACACCTGCCAAAAATGCAGAGCCTGGCAACACGCATGAAACAAGAGATGCGAGTGACACGTCAGACCAGAGCAACTCAAGCCGCACAATGCCCCTTCAAGGCCATGAAGAGACAATAGAAGAAACCCTCAACAATGAAGAACTGGTCGCGCTACTAAAACCTGATATGACGCAACGTATGCCGCACTTCACCCCTGCACCGATACAACCGGATGAAGAAGAGGGAGAGTCGCAACAACACCGTCAACATGATGCACCTTATGAATTGGAAGAGCGCCAGCAAGACACTCCTGCCGCGACACCAACCCCCGCAAAACTTAACCCTTTACGTGCTCATGAGCGCACTGAAGAGCAGCTCGACCTCTACAGCCTTGAGCATCAGCTAGAGTTATCGCTACAACCACAGGATGCCGCGTATCTGTTTTATATCGACGCCACTACAGGACACGCAGACTATGTCGAGCCGGAAGAGCATAATTATCTACTGCAAACCTATGAGAAACTGATCAATAAAGTATCCGCTATCTATGGCGGCGCCGTTTCCATCGATGCCAGTGGAGACTTGCAACTATTCTTTGATGATCAGGATGAAGAGGATGGCCATGGTGTTCATGCCCTGTGCGCAGCAAAACTGTTTACGCTGCTATACAGGGCATTCAATCAAGCACGCATTAAATCCTTCAAACCCGTGCTGAACCTGCACATGGCCATTGTTCGTGGTAACCGCGCAAAATTCAACTTGATAAAAGAAGAGGCACTCTTCCTGACACGCACAACTCAAAGCAATGAGTTAATCAGCCACACAGCCCTGACAGAAGCACGTCAACTTAAAACAACCCTACTCTCCAGTGCTGATATTCGACGCGAAGATGAAGACAAAGTATTAATACTTTCATTAACCGCTTCCTACCAAGCCTTGCTAAACAAACAAGCGACTCATCTGCTCAGCAAGCCTGCCACAGAACCAGAAATATCAGACGAACAAACAGCAGATCATTGATCTGCTGTTTCATTCTTCGCACTCATGACTTCAAGCTTATCGACACGCTGGTATCCTCGCGGCAACTTATTCCCACGGCGACCTCGTTCACCCCGATAGTGCTCTAAATCAGAGGGCTTAAGCTTAAGATGCTGCCGACCAGCATGCACTTGTAACGTAGCATCAGGCATAAAGATTGCCACGTCACAGACAACCTCTTCGCGTGTCGCCGCTCTCACTGAAGGGATATTAATAATTTTGTTCCCTTTGCCTCGTGCTAACGCAGGCAATTCGGATACCGGGAACACCAATAGACGCCCCTCACTTGTAATAGCCGCTAACAATGCCTGTTCCATATCATCAATCCGAACAGGGCCAAGAACATGCGCATTCTTCGGCAAAGTCAGTGCCGCCTTACCATTTTTCGTTTTACTGGACAGGTCCGCAATTGAGGTAATAAACCCATATCCCGCATCAGAGGCCAGTAAAACCTTATCATCATCTTTACCCGAGATAGCCGCTTCTATAACAGCTCCTTTTTGCAAGGTTATACGTCCGGTAATCGGCTCTCCCTGACCACGGGCAGATGGTAAGGTATGCGACTCCAGTGTATAACTTCGCCCGGTTGAATCCAGCAGGATAAGCGGCTGATTCATACGCCCGGCACACGCTAATTTAAATCCATCGCCCGATTTATAGCTCAAGCCTGCACCGTCGATATCATGCCCTTTTGCTGCACGTATCCAACCCTGCTTAGAAATAACTGCGGTAATAGGATCCGATGAGAGCAGGTCTTTCTCACTAAACGCCTGCGCTTCCTGACGCGATACGATCGGCGAACGACGTGCATCGCCATAAGTCTCCATATCCTCCTTGAGTTCTTTCTTGATCAGCGTACGCATACGCTGATCCGATCCTAAGATCTGCTCAAGACGCTTACGCTCGGCATCCAGTTCATCTTGTTCTGACGTGATCTTAAACTCTTCAAGTTTCGCTAAATGGCGCAACTTCAAGTCGAGAATAGCGTCCGCCTGAATATCACTCAGGTTAAAACGCTTCATTAGCTCCTGCTTTGGATCTTCTTCATAACGAATGATCGCAATCACTTCATCAATGTTCAGATAAGCAACCATCAAACCTTCCAGAATATGCAGTCGATCAAGCACTTTTGATAAACGATATTCAAGCCGGCGTCTTACAACACCGGTGCGCCAGCTGAGCCATTCCGTCAGAATCATACGCAAGTTTTTAACCTGCGGACGACCATCTACCCCAATCATGTTCATATTGACACGATAGGTTCTTTCAAGATCTGTCGATGCAAACAGATGCGCCATCAACTGCTCGACATCAATACGATTGGATCGTGGAATAATAACCAAACGAGTAGGGTTTTCATGATCCGACTCATCACGAAGATCCGCTACCATCGGCAGTTTTTTCTGCTGCATCTGCTGCGCGATCTGCTCCAGAATTTTATCTCCGGACACCTGATATGGCAGCGCCGTAACAATAATATCGCCTTGCTCCATCGTATAGATGGCACGCATCCGCACCGAGCCTTTACCGGTTTCGTAAATCTTCTGCAGATCAGCACGCGGCGATATAATCTCGGCATCGGTCGGCATATCCGGCGCCGGTATAAAATCACACAATTCAGCAATATCTGCTTTGGGGTTATCCAGAAGGTGGATACACGCAGAAGTCACTTCACGCAGGTTATGCGGTGGAATATCTGTCGCCATGCCAACCGCAATACCGCTGCCACCGTTAAGCAGAATATTCGGTAACCGTGCGGGCAACACAGCAGGCTCAACCATAGTGCCATCGAAGTTCGGTAGCCAATCTACCGTCCCCTGACCCACTTCCCGCAGCAGTACTTCGGCATATTTCGCCAATTTAGCTTCGGTATAACGCATCGCGGCAAAGGATTTAGGATCATCTTGCGACCCCCAGTTTCCTTGCCCATCAATTAATGGATATCGATAACTGAATGGCTGCGCCATCAACACCATCGCCTCATAGCACGCACTATCACCATGCGGGTGATATTTACCCAGCACGTCACCGACTGTACGAGCCGACTTCTTATGTTTAGCGGAGGCTTTAAGCCCCAGCTCAGACATCGCATAAACGATACGACGCTGCACCGGCTTCATGCCATCACCCACATGTGGCAAAGCGCGATCCAGAATCACGTACATGGAGTAATCCAGATACGCTTTTTCGGTAAAATTCTTAAGAGATAAACGTTCGATACTATCGTCTGTTATTACTTCACTCATTTTTTATATCCATCAACTGACTACAGGTGAGCCAGGTTACCCTTACTTTCCAGCCAGCTTTTACGATCGGCAGCACGTTTCTTAGCCAACAACATATCTAACATTTCATGTGCGTTGTCTTCAGCATCAATGGTCAACTGCACCAAACGACGCGTATCCGGATCCATGGTGGTTTCCCGTAACTGCAGAGGATTCATCTCCCCCAGACCTTTAAATCGCTGCACATTGATTTTGACATTTTTGCGTTCCGCACGAAGCCGCTCGACAATACCGTTCTTTTCAGACTCATCCAATGCATAAAACACATCCTTGGCGGCATCAATACGAAACAGCGGAGGCATAGCAACATAGATATGCCCGGCATCCACCAGCGATTTAAAGTGACGCAGAAAGAGGGCACAGATAAGCGTAGCAATATGCGCTCCATCAGAATCGGCATCGGCCAGTATACAAACCTTTCCATACCGTAGCCCTGCCAAATCATCTGAACCGGGCTCAACACCAACCGCCACCGAGATGTCATGAATCTCCTGCGAAGAGAGAATCTCACCCGAGTCCACTTCCCAGGTATTGAGGATCTTACCGCGCAACGGCATGATGGCCTGAAACTGACGATCTCTGGCCTGCTTTGCAGAGCCGCCCGCCGAGTCACCTTCCACAAGAAACAGCTCTGATCGCATCGTTTCTGAACCAGAACAATCCGCTAGTTTTCCCGGAAGAGCGGGACCTTGAGTGATTTTTTTACGTATCACTTTTTTACTGGAGCGTAATCGTTTCTGCGCATTAGCGATCACGCTTTCGGCTAACTGTTCTCCCTCTTCAACATGACTATTCAGCCATAGCGAAAACGCATCTTTCGCCGAACCTGAGATAAAGGCTGCAATATGGCGCGAAGAAAGGCGCTCCTTGGTTTGCCCGGAGAACTGCGGGTCACGCATTTTAGCCGATAGGATGAAGGCACAACGTTCCCAAATATCATCTGCCGTCAACTTAACACCACGCGGCAGCAAGTTACGAAACTCACAAAACTCGCGCATCGCATCTAATAACCCGGTCCGAAAGCCATTAACATGTGTACCGCCCTGAACTGTCGGGATCAGGTTTACAAAACTCTCACAGGTTAAATCACCACCCTCCGGCAGCCATTGAACCGCCCACTCGACCGCATCTTCTTCGCCTTGTAAAGAACCTACAAAGGGTTCAGCAGGTAAAGTTTCAAATACCTGAGTAGTTCCACGTAGATAAGCGCTCAGCCCATCTTCATAATACCACTCCTCTTTTTCGTTCTTACCACTGCTCTGGTCCGTAAACGTCACTTTTAAGCCAGGGCAGAGCACCGCTTTTGCACGCAAATTATGCTTCAGATGAGAAACACTGTATTTAGGGGTATCAAAATATTGCGGATCTGCCAAAAAGCGTACGGTTGTGCCGGTATTACGCTTGCCACAAGTATCAATCACTTCTAGGTCAGACACTTTATTGCCATCGGCAAAACAGATCTTATACACCTGCCCATCACGCTTAATCTGTACTTCAAGCAATTTGGACAGCGCATTTACAACTGACACACCAACGCCGTGCAATCCACCGGAGTAGTTGTAATTTTCATTATTAAACTTTCCCCCTGCATGCAACCGCGTCAAAATCAATTCAACACCACTGACACCCTCTTCGGGGTGCAGATCAACAGGCATTCCTCGTCCATCATCATTGACAGACAAAAAACCATCCTTATGCAGTACTACATCGATCTGCTTCGCATGTCCGGCAAGCGCCTCATCGACCGAGTTATCGATCACTTCCTGAGCCAGATGGTTAGGTCTATCAGTTTCGGTATACATACCAGGACGCCGTCTGACCGGATCCAAACCACTTAATACTTCTATCGAATCAGCCGTATATTGCTTCGACATCTGTTTCTTTTTCCTGTCACTCACTAAAAGGGGGTAAAGGCATTGCCTCGGGTAATTCTAACCGACCCTGAGAAAAACCTATGATTGCCGGAATCAGCTTTTCAAACTGATCAAAACCATGACTGCCACCCGGCTGTATAAATGCGCTGGATTGATCAAAAAAATCAACCGCTTCACGATAGTCCAGTGTCTCATCAGCGCTCTGCACCAGCAGCAGATAGCGGGTTGGGTCTTTTATCTGATCAACCACCATCGCTTCCAACTGCTGTAAATGTTCGCGCGTTAGTATATAGCGTTCATGGGTATAAATGTTTTCATTATCGCCCAGCCATTCAGATAATAACCGATAAGGGTAAATAGCCGGATTGACCATCACCGCTTTGCAGTTTTCGTAATGCTCGGTCAACCAAAGACTATAATACCCGCCCAACGAACTACCTATCAGAACAATAGGGCGCTCCCTATTGTCAGCCACTATCGACTCAAGCTGTCTCATCGCTTCTGCTGGCCAGTGCGATAAAGCCGGCACTATGTAATTACCTTTGCGGCCCTCTTCATGTTCAGCAAAATACTCACCAAGCAAACGTGCTTTTATAGATTCAGGCGAACTATTAAAGCCATGCACATAGATAAAAAGCGGGGACGGCATACTGGTTATCCTTACAGTGTTTATGAGAAGTTACCTAAGGTTACCGCGGGATGCAAGCTTAGACGGGGACTCGCTTAACAAACGTTGAAAAACTTCCATCGTCAAACAGATCTATCACCCGATACGCAGGTAGCGATAACCAAGGATCAGATTCTAACTCAGGCTCAGCAGTAAACGCTTTAAACTGGGGGGCGGTCGCCGGTGTTACGAGTACGCTAACCGGGCCTCTCTCTATCTTATGATCTTGATGCAGATGCCCGCAAACAACCAGTTTAAGGTTGTTGTACTGCATAACCTGTAACCAGAAAGCCTCAGCATTCGCTAACATAATGTTATCTTGCCAGCCGCTTCCCACAGCCATTGGAGGATGATGTAAAGCCAACAACACGTGCTTATCTGCATGTTCTGAAACAGCACGATCCAAGTCTGCAAGTTCATCCTGACTCAACGTGCCACTGCCCTTTCCATCAGGCTCTGAGGTTGAATCCAGCATGATGATGCACCAACGCCCCTGAACAAAAACTTTCTGGGAAAGATACGGATACTCGCGCATTTTGAATGCGTCGTCGTGGTTACCGGGAAGCCATCGAGTCTCTTTTGCTATGCCATCGGTATATTGCTGCAGTCTTTGATATGCACCCTCGTAACCATGATGAACCAGATCACCGCTCAGCAGCAATAGATCAACATCAGCACCTTCAAAACGCAACTGCTGTAATGTGCTGAGTAAGCGCTGCTCAGGGTTCGTACCTTTAAAAGCATGATCTGCATGCTCCTGCAGATGACAATCAGTCACCTGGATAATTCGAACTTTATCCATCAGGCGCTAAAAACAGGTTCTATTAACTGCCCATGTTGCTGACAATGGCTTAACCATTCTCCCAAATAGTGGTTCAACTGCACCTTTTCATCTGGCTGGTGCATATCGCGGTTTGGATAAGGATATGCGCCGCAAAGCTGCCGACGACGTTTCATACAGATAACTTCCGCCATACAGGCATCATGATATAAGCGCACTATCAGAGCCGGAGATTCCAACCATGATGCTCCTTTCTGTTCTTGCTGAGAAATTTGCAGTGTAGTGGTATAAACAAAACGCTCTTCAACTTCAAAACGAATCTGTACCTGATGCGCTCCCCAGACCAGCTGAAATTCGCGCATATCGCACTCTTCCAGATCAGGCAGCAGTTTATTCAATCGCGCATAGTTGACTTCACATATTGCCATCTGACGCGTCAAATCAGGTACATACTTACGCTTCATACAGGGCCAACACTCCACTTCTCTTTTATCGTTTGACGATTAATGTGCAACCATTGTAACGCAATAATGGCGGCGGCATTATCCACGTCACCGGTCTGTATCATGGCAATAGCCACATCGGCCGAAAACAGATGGACCTTAATGTTTTCACCCTCATCATCCAGCCCATGTACTCCACCTAGTCCATCGCTTCTAACACATCCACAATATAGGTCGACATATTCTCTCGCACCTCCAGCGCTTGGAGTGAAACGGCTGATATGCTCTAGCTTTAAGATATCAGCACCGGCCTCTTCCTGACTCTCACGACATGCCACTGCTTCAGTGGTTTCACCTGGCTTAACCAATCCAGCAACCAACTCAAGTAACCACGGGCTGCGTGGATGATCAATCGTCCCTATACGAAACTGCTCTATCAGAACGACACAATCAACCCAAGGGTCATACAAAAGTACACAGACAGCATCAGGTCGCCAAAACAGATCACGTTTCATCTCAACGTGACCGCCCTCGAAACGCTTATGACGTAGCGTTACTTCCCGCATTTGATAGAAGCTATCACAGATAATTTTATCTTCCTGTATATCCACATCTGTAATAGAAAACTCAGGATTCCAATATTTTTTCATCGATGAACCTCTGTTCAATAAACCTGCTTATCGAGGCGCAGAAGGAGAAGGAGCATTAGGCCAGTATAGTCTGATTAACGCCGAACGCCCAAACCAGGTTTAAAGCGGAGTAGTGAGCCGGGGCCTTCTTAATGAAAGCCGCCTGCAAAACGCGGGTTCTGTTCAGGATTTTTGCTGAGCGCGAAACACTCGAATTTTTCGCCGTCGAGAAATGAATAAAGCATTGCCACCGATACTTTTTGCCTCTTTTTTTGCTTCTGCCGCCAACTCAGATACATCAAGATGACTTTTGCATGCAAAGGTGTCGGGGTTAACCACACCAACCGCCAAACTCAGAACGCTATGATAAGCCTTTTCTTTACTCCGCGTTAATGCCCATACACCCCCTTCCTCACGCTCTTGTTTCGCATAGAGATCACATGAAGACTTAGCAAAGCTGTCTAGAATTGCATGACAACTCTCTTCCCATCCAGCCGAACCAAAAATAACAACGAAGTCATCACCTCCGATATGTCCTATGAAATTTTCAGGGTGACTCGCATGCTGCTTTATCAATCGCCCCAACAACTGTATTACCTGATCTCCTTTGGCATAACCATAATGATCATTAAATGGTTTGAAATCATTAACATCAAAGTAAGCTACCCTAAAATCCACCGCCTGTTTCAAGCATCGATTAATTTCATTATTAATAGGCACATTACCTGGTAGCAATGTAAGAGGGTTGGAGTATGTAGCATTTTGAATTTTTAGTTCCGTAATTCTTTTCAATAAATCACGGAGACTACCTACCCCTAAATAAACACCATTCTGGACAATAATAATCTCATTATTAAGATGCTCAGAGTCTTGAGCTGTCAACAGATGAGATACTTTTGATAAACTGACATCACTTTCTACTATAAGTATTTCACTCTTTAATAATCGCGAGACGGTTTTGCATTCATCCAGTGCTCTCCCGTATTGGGTGGAAAACAACTCCAGCAGATCCTGCCTTCTGACAACGCCTACAGGGGTATTATTGTGCAGCACAGGTATGACATGCATCTCTGGATTATTTTTAAAGATCTGATCTAACTCTTTTAACTGACTATCTTCATTCACTGCAGGAACAGGTTGAGATAACAACAACACCGTTTCTTCTTCGTCGATAGGTACTGCTTGTTCTACACGCCGAGACCTCTCTACTAATAGAGAATTATAAAATTGATCAGGAGCTTCTACCGGATACCCCAAAAGGTATCCCTGCCCCTGGGTAACGCCGAGTTCAATTAACAACTCCAATTCACTTTGTGTTTCTATTCCTTCAGCAATAATCTTGCATTGAAGGCTATTAGCAATAGCCACAATTGAACGGACAAACTCTCGCTTTACTGCGTCTTTATCAACGCCGCTAATAAAATGTTTATCAATTTTAACGTACTCCGGTTGCAGTTCTGACCACAACCGCAAACCAGAATAACCAACACCCAGATCATCTATTGCCATATTAAAACCCATCCGCCGATAATACTCGACGCAGGCTTTCGACAATCCAAAATGGTCATAAGGATGCTGCTCAGATAACTCGATGACAATCCGCTCTTGCGACAGCCCCATCTTATCGAGCAGGGCTAGTGTCATCCCCTTTTGATGGTCTGCCGAGCTTAGTAGGGAAGCACTGATATTCAGAAATAATTTGCCCGGCAAGCCCAGCTCCGAGAAGCGCTGTAACGATTTCTCACGGCAAAGCAACTCAAGCTCATGCAACTTATCGCTGGCTATGGCCGTTTTAAATAACTGGTCCGGTGAAAACAATACACTTCCTTGTGGCCCACGAGATAATGCCTCATGCCCCAAAACAGATCCGTCTAATAGATCAAATATTGGCTGAAAATAAGGCGTTATAGCGCCATTCTCAAGAATAGAACTCAGTAACTGCTCATCTGTTAAAAGAGGCAGATGTACTACAGTAGATTGCATATTGAATACCGTGAAAAAAACACCAATATGCAATCATATGAAAATCAAATGACAAAGAGATTAAATTAGTCGCTATGGGAGTCCATCTCAACATCAAGGAATTTTATAATCTCTTCTAAGGGAGCCGGACGTGCTAACAAATAGCCCTGTCCCATTTCGCAGCCATTTTCACGCAAAAATGCTAACTGCTCATGGGTCTCTATTCCTTCTGCGATCACTTTTAAACCCAATTTATGAGCCATAGCGATAACAGCAGATGTAATTTCCATATCGCTTTTATCATGCGGAATATCACGTACGAAAGAACCGTCTACTTTTAAGTGATCAAAAGGGAGACGCTTCAGATAACTCAAAGAGGAGTAACCTGTACCAAAATCATCGATCGCCAGCGAAACACCTAAATGCTTTAACTGATGCAGCGTATCAACAACAACGCCCACCTCCTCCATGATCATAGATTCGGTAATTTCAAGCTCAAGCAATGAGGCTGGAAAGCTATGCTTTTCTAGCGCAGATTTGATTTTTTCCAGTAACTTCGGATCAAAAAACTGCCGCATAGAGAGGTTTACAGCCATGCGAATGGAATAACCATTATCAAGTAACTGACGCCCCTGACGACACGCCTCATTCAACACCCAATCACCCAACTCAACAATTAACCCGAGCTCTTCGGCAATCGGAATAAATTCAGCAGGAGATACGCGCCCTCTTTCCGGATGATCCCAACGTACTAATGCCTCGAAACAGACAGGCTGCAACTCACCCAGAATTGTCCACTGCGGCTGATAATGAACACAAAATTCATGGTTCTTTAAAGCACTACGTAGCTGCTTCTCCATACTGGCACGATTGACAACTTCATCATTCATCTCGCGAGTGAAAAACTGGAAATTATTACGCCCTAAACGTTTCGCCCGATACATGGCAAGATCGGCGTTTTTCATTAGAACAGCCCCATCATCACCATCGGTAGGCGCCATGGTAATCCCCAGACTCATCGTAGCTTTGACTTCTCCACCATTTAAGACCATCGGCTGGCTAATAGATTTCAAGATTTTTGTAGCCACTAAACCCACTTCAACAGGCCCACTGACATCAGGCAGCATAACGATAAATTCATCACCGCCAATACGCGCAATAAGATCAGAGCCACGCAAGACGCTACGTAAACGATCAGCAATTCCCTGCAGTAATGCATCGCCAACATCATGCCCTAACGTGTCATTAATTTGTTTGAAATCATCCAGATCAAGATAGAAAACAGCAAAAATTGTATTATTACGAACCGCCTTTTTTAACTCAACCGCAAGCTGCTCTTTAAAGAGCCGGCGATTCCCTAAACGGGTAAGCGGATCATAAAATGCCAACTGTTCTATCTGCTCTAATGTTTTTTTCTTGGCGGAGATATCCTCACTGACACCGATAAAATGAGTGATATTTTGTTCTTCATCTAAAATAGGAGAGATAGATAACATGGACCAATAAGGCTGACCCGCTTTAGTTTTATTGCGGATCTCCCCGTGCCAATCATGACCTGATAAAATAACTTTCCACATCTCCTTATAAAAATCCGGTTCGGTCTCACCTGCATTCAAAATACCGGGAGTTTTCCCTTTAATCTCCTCTAATGAATAGCCCGTCACATCAGAGAACTCTTCATTTATATATTCAATTTTGCCTTGCTCATCTGTAATCAAAACCATCGTCGGGCTTTGCTCCACAGCACGCGAGAGCTTTTGCAAATCGCCTTCAACCTGCTTACGCTCCAGCGCCAGACTAACCAGTTGCGAAGCCTGTTCCATCATGGCGACATGATCATTATTCGGCGTGAGAGGATAATGGTGATAGATAGTAAACGTACCTAAAATCTCTTTTGTCGATCCGAAAATCGGCTGTGACCAGCAGGAGGCCAAATTTGCCTTAGCTGCCACTTCTTTCAAGCTCTTCCAATAGGGATGGCTCTGTATATCTTCTACAACAACCAGCTTTCCGGTCGTCGCGGCTGTTCCACAAGAACCGACACCATCACCAACTGCCAAGCCTTCAATCTCATCAATGAAGAAAGCAGGCAAGCTAGGCGCGACCTCATACGTAAGATTTTTTTTCTCTTTATCAAGCAACAATATAGAGCAGACACAATTTACATAAACGCTTTCAATGCCCTTAACTATTTCAGTCAAAATATTATGAAGTGAAGCACCACGAATCAACATATCCAATACACGTGTATTTTGCGTTAACAAGGCATTTTCAAAATACCGACTGGTGATATCTCGATTCACCGCTAACAACCCAACCACTTTCCCTTCGGCATTTCTCAGAGGAGTTTTTATACATTCAATAAGTTGATCGGCCCTATCATTACGAGGAATCCATATATCTTTAATGACTACTTCATTCTTTTCTAATACCAGCGCATCTTGCTCATTGGCCACATTGGCATTAATTTCTTCAAAAAAATCCTCAACACGTTGCCCAATAATATCCTCTCTAGAACGCCCTAAAAGCTCGGCAAACGCCTGATTACAATCGAGATACCGCCCCTTCACATCTTTCGCATAGATATGATCCGGATTCGAATCCATTAAGGTCCTAAGCAACAAGGTTTCGTCAACAACCTGATCCAACTCATCACTTAACGAAAGCAACTGATGCTTTTTTCTACGCCACTGTAGAATAGCCGTCATTAAAACGATAAGAAGAATAACGATAGCGATGACACTATAGACCGATAATGCAGGTATAGGCGCAGCATTAAGAATAACGCTACGTGTAGGTATCAAGGCTTTATCAATAGCAAACCGATCAAACGCATTCGCGTTAAAGACAGCCTCTGTCGGGCTCTCAAATACAATCGGCATTTGACTGACATCTCTTCCTCTTAGGATCTCCAGCAGATAATCAGCCGCAGCCTGTCCCTGTAACGTTGATGTCGCCACATAACCACCCACGAGCCCTTCCGCTATCGCAGTATCCCAAGCCGAATAAATAGGAACGGAGGCGTTGTTCAATAAAAAAGCAACACTCTCCTTCAGGCTCATTGAAAAACCTGTTTTATCTTTATGCAGAGGTAAACGAAATATAACCGATCCGCTACCAAGCGCTGATAGTTGCTCTTTTAACTCAGGCAATGACCAGTGACTCAGGGATCTGACGGAAAAACGGGAGGCGTACTTGGCCGCCGCTAATGAAAAGTTTTGCTGCTCTGCAAGCCCGGTAGGTGTCGCGTCACTGACTAATACAACTTCCTTCAGATCAGGATGCATTTTCAGAAGCAACTCAAAATTCGCATCGGGGTCCGTTGACTCAACAATCCCTGTTATCAGTTTATCGGTACCAATCATCTCTTTTGAAAATGAATTAACACCAACAAAAATCACAGGAATACCGGCAAAGTGCGATTGCCGGTATTTCATCAAAAAACTCAATGCATTGTTATCCATTACAACAATGGCATCAAAATTCCCTATTCCCTTTCCTGCCAACATAGTGGCCATTAGAGGAAACATCTCAGCGACTGAATAACGTTTTGTATCCAGATACTCGACCTGCAGGTCGATAGAAACACCGGTCTGTTCTATTGTCTCTTTAAAACCCTTATAGATCCCGTCAGACCACGGAAAGCCCTGATGGTAAGAATTAAGCATTAAAACGTTAGGACCGTAACCAGACTCAGTCTCAGCGTTCGTTAAAACTGGAAATAGAACTATTAAAAGGCAGAAAACCGCCAAAAAACGCCGACATCCTTTTTTGGCAAATTTTTTCAACACCATAATCAGACAACACTAATATCAAAAGTTAACTTTAGTATAGTTTCTATTTCAAGAACTGCTATTCAAGGTTGAGTAAAACCTCTCAACATCTGTATCTCCTCAGCCCAGACAGTCTCATCAATGGTTTCCAGCACCAGCGGCACACCGCGAAAACGCTCGTCCCGCATAATATATCTGAAAACCTCTAGCCCTATCTCTCCGTGCCCCAGACTATGGTGGCGATCAACCCGCGCGCCCAGAGCTACCTTTGAGTCATTCAAATGCATACCGCACAAGTACTCAAACCCCACAAGATCCGAGAACTCGCGGAAAGTCTGTTCGCATTCATTCTGTGTTGTTAAAGGGTAGCCCGCAGCAAAAATATGACAGGTATCTATACAAACACCTACTCTGCTTTTATCCGCAACCCCATCAATAATTTGAGCAATCTGGGCAAAGCTATAGCCAAGATTACTCCCTTGCCCTGCGGTTGTTTCAATAACAGCAATAACATTATCCGTTTCTGATATCGCTAAATTAATTGACTCAGAAACACGCTGCAAACACTCAGATTCGGATAACACCCGCAAATGACTACCTGGGTGAAAATTGAGATATTTAAGCCCCAACTGCTGACAACGAAGAATCTCATCAACAAATACTACGCGCGATTTACTCAACGCATCGTTTTCGGGGTGTCCCAGATTAATCAAATAGCTATCATGAGGCAGTATCTGCTCTGGAGAAAAACCTAGCGCAACACAACGCTCTTTAAACAAAGTGATACTTTTTGCCGTCAACGGTTTAGCGTCCCAACGGCGTTGATTCTTTGTAAAAAAAGCAAATGCGTTCGCGCCTAATTTTTCTGCATTAAGCGGTGCATTTTCAACACCGCCCGCCGCACTAACATGAGCGCCGATATAATAAGGTTTTAGCTCAGCCATATTGTACCCAGTTATTAATAATCCCGGACCAGAACTTCTTATAAACTCACGGGTTATAGCTTACACGCCCCGCCTAAACAGTCATCAAAATCCATACTTTCTAACTCTTCTCGCTCAGCATGTGCTTGCGTAATTCTTGTAAACATCTCCTGCTCTGCTTCATTCAGATTGGATATCCCTGCCCGATTAAACACGGCCATTAAAGTAGCCAACTCACTTAAGGTTAAATCATTCATTCTGTTTTCCTCATTTTTATTCAACAAGACATTCCATGTATTCGATCATCAGCTGCACAGACTGCTGCCCTCTGAACTCATTTACATCTAACTTATAAACCGCTCGTACACTCTTAATCCCTTCATTGGGCCAAATAGATAAGTCAGCATTAAACTGAATACCATCAATTGCTAGCCCTGATTGCGGCTCCATCAACACAAGTTTCAGGTGTCGCTGCCCAACGATTCGCTGTTGCAACACACGAAAAACACCATCAAACATCGGTTCAGGGAAGTGATGCCCCCAAGGACCCGCTTCTCGAATATACTCCGCCAATACGAGGGTCATATCAGCAGCCAGCAAACTACCATCGGTTTCCAAGCGCTGATCAAGATCTTCCTTTTTTAGCTGTTCGCGTACGACCTGATCAAATGCAGCCCGAAATGCTTCCAGCCCAGAAGCAGTCAATGTCAAGCCTGCAGCCATTGCATGTCCTCCGAATTTTGAGATAAGGCCTGGAAAGCGACTCGCCACCTGATCAAGCGCATCACGAATATGCAACCCCGGAATTGAGCGCGCGGACCCTTTGATTTCATCATTATCGCCAGGAGCAAACGCAATCACGGGACGATTAGTACGCTCTTTAATCCGCGAAGCCAAGATGCCGACAACACCTTGATGCCAACCTTCCTCAAACAAGCACAGACCAAAAGGAAGTGAGTCGTTATCAAAATCCATCCTATCCAACCAGCTCAACGCCTGCTGCTGCATATCTTGTTCGATAGCACGCCGATCAAGGTTTAACTGATCCAGCGATTGCGCTAACTCGCGCGCATATTCAGGATCGTCCGACAATAAACACTCAATACCTATCGACATATCTTCAAGCCGACCTGCAGCATTTAAGCGTGGTGCAATTGCAAAACCCAAATCACTTGCCACTAAACGCTCTCTTCGTCGGCCGGCAATCTCAATCAGCGCCAACAAGCCCGGTCTTGCATGCCCCGCCCTGATCCGCTGCAATCCCTGATACACCAGTGTTCGATTATTATGCTCCAGTGCTACGACATCAGCGACAGTACCCAATGCTACCAAGTCCAACAAAGACGCCAGATTCGGCAACACAATGCCATTCTCTTCAAACCAATTTTCAGCCTGTAACGCTCGCCGCAATGCGATCATCACATAAAAAATCACACCCACACCACATGTCGATTTAGCGCTAAAATCACATCCTGGCTGATTTGGATTCACGATCGCAACAGCATCAGGGATGATCCGACCCGCCAAATGGTGATCGGTAACAACAACGTCCATACCCAACTGATTAGCACGCGCGACACCCTCTACACTAGAGATGCCGTTATCAACCGTTACCAAAAGGTGTGGTGACTGGGTGAATGCAACATCAACAATTTCAGGGCTCAATCCGTATCCATACTCAAACCGATTCGGTACCAGATAGTCAACATTTTCAGCACCCATCATACGCAAACCTAATACAGCGACCGTTGTACTGGTCGCTCCATCGCAATCAAAATCACCGACAATCATGATCGACTCGTTGGCCCGTATCGCCTGAACCAAACGGGCTACCGCTTCAGCCATCCCCTTCATTTTAGTGTCTGGCAGCAACTCTTTAAGATTACGCCCTAACTGCTCTTTACTCTGAATCCCTCTGGCTGCGTAAATTCTGGCCAGCGCAGCAGGTACTTCATCAAAGATAGGAAAGCGCTCATCAGGTACATTCCGACGATGAATACTTACTTGCTTCATACACCTTCCTTCTCTGAGATTAAAGGGAACCACTATACAAAATAAAAAAGGCCCGATGTTGGTCGGACCTTTTTAATAAAACCAGCTCATTCAAGCCGGCAGACTGACTAAGATTCGTTGTGGATATGCTCTGCAATAAATTGCTGCACAACAGCGATATCATTATCCAGTACAGTCAATCGCTCTTCACGCTCGAAAAGCCCTGTCATATGGACAGGCAGCTCAGGCGACTGCAGTTTAGCTTTTAACACAGCTTCTGGAAACTTAACCGGATGCGCCGTAGCCAACACAATCATCGGCACGGCTTTATCACGATTACATTCTCTTGCTGCTTTCACACCAATAGCGGTATGCGGATCAAGTAAATAACCCGTTTCTGCATGTACATCAGCAATAGTCTGGCATGTTGCTTCATCGTCTACAGCACAGCTATCAAACAGTTCACGCATTTTATTCCAGCGTGAAGCCTCCAACTGTACCGATTCAGTTTTAAAGCGTTTCATCAGATCGTTGATAGCTGCACCATCCTGATCATATACATCGAACAGCATACGCTCAAAGTTAGATGACACCATAATATCCATCGACGGTGACAAGGTATGAACCAGATCACTTTTCGACATATCATTTTTAGAGATAGCACGATGCAGAATATCGTTATGGTTTGTCGCTACCACTAACTGAGAGATAGGCAGACCCATTTTCTTCGCCAGATAACCGGCAAATATATCGCCGAAGTTCCCCGTCGGTACAGAAAACGCAACCGGACGATGCGGTCCGCCCACCGCCAAGGATGCCGAGAAGTAATAAACGATCTGCGCCATAATACGCGCCCAGTTGATCGAATTAACGGCGCCAAGCTTCATCCCATTAAGAAAACTCTGATCAGCAAAACTGGCTTTAACCATCTCTTGGCAATCGTCAAAGTTACCTTCTAGCGCCACATTGTGCACATTATCTGCAAGAACGGTGGTCATCTGGCGACGCTGCACTTCTGATACACGGTTGTGCGGATGCAAAATAAAAATATCCACATGTTCAGAGTGACGACAACCTTCAATGGCAGCCGAACCGGTATCGCCCGATGTTGCCCCCATAATAACCAGATGCTCATTACGCTTAACCAGCACATGATCCATTAAGCGACCCAGCAACTGTAACGCAAAATCTTTAAACGCTAGCGTAGGGCCGTGGAACAACTCCAACACCCATTCGTTGGTTCCTAGCTCTTTCAGCGGTGCTACCGCCGAATGATTAAAACCAGCGTAAGTTTCATCAATCATCTGCTTAAGGTCTGCATCATCAATACAGTCATTAACAAACGGCGAGATGATCTTAAACGCTAATTCCGCATAAGAAAGTCCGGCCCAGCTAGCGATCTCTTCCTGAGTAAAAACAGGAAGACTCTCTGGCACATATAAGCCACCATCACTTGCCAAACCGGCCAAAAGCACTTCTTCAAAATTAAGCTTTGGTGCTTGCCCACGTGTTGATATATATTTCACGTCAAATACCTCTTAACCTTGTAAATGCTCAACGCGAATCCGCGTGACCTGACCTATAATATTATCAAGCGCTTCGATGGCGGTAATCGCTTCATTCATTTTATGTTCTTTAACACGCTGTGTTAGTAGAATAACCGGCACTTGTTCTTCTGCCGTCTCTTTTTGCACAATCGCTTCAATATTGATGCCGTTATCACCCAAAATCTTGGTGATACTTGCCAAAACACCTGGTTTTTCAGCCGCTTGCATACGTAAGTAATAACCTGTTTCGGTTTCACTCATCGGCAGAATCGGCTTATCTGACAATTCAGTTGGCTGAAAAGCCAAATGGGGAACACGGTTATCCCGATCCCCCGTCAAAGTACGTACAACGTCAATAATATCAGCAACAACCGCCGATGCGGTGGGTTCTGCACCTGCACCTGCACCGTAATACAGCGTCTGACCTACCGCATCACCATCAACCAAAACGGCATTCATTACACCATTAACATTCGCCAACAATGTAGATGCCGGAATCATAGTCGGGTGAACACGCAGTTCTATGCCTTGATCTGTACGACGACTAATACCCAAATGCTTAATGCGATAACCTAACTCTTCTGCATACTCAACATCAGCCGCAGTAATGTTACTGATCCCTTCGGTATAGGCCTTATCAAACTGCAATGGAATACCGAAAGCGATTGAAGCCAGAATAGTGAGCTTATGAGCAGCATCAATACCTTCGACATCAAATGTAGGATCGGCTTCGGCATAACCCAGTGCCTGAGCTTCAGCCAGAACATCTGAAAAATCACGACCTTTATCGCGCATCTCTGTCAAAATAAAATTGCCTGTACCATTAATGATACCGGCCAACCATTCGATTTTATTAGCGGATAAGCCTTCACGAATCGCTTTAATAACAGGAATCCCACCCGCCACCGATGCTTCAAATGCAACCATCACATTATGCCGCTGAGCAGCTTCGAAAATTTCATTCCCGTGCACAGCAATCAACGCCTTGTTCGCGGTAACAACATGTTTACCGTTTTCAATCGCGGTCATTACCAGTTCACGGGCAATGTCATAACCACCGATCAACTCAACGACAATATCAATTTCCGGATTGGTCGCTATATCAAAAATATCGCGGCTGACCTGTGTTCCTTTTGTATCGCAATTTGGGTTATCACGACGCGAACCAATCTGCTCAACAATAATTCGACGCCCAGCTCTACGAGAGATTTCATCTGCATTGCGATGCAGGACATTAAACGTACCGCTACCGACAGTACCCAGACCACATATTCCAACTTTTACCGGTTTCAAACCAATACCTCGCAGTTTACAAGTCAATCGCATGCCAAGCGCAAGCCGAATTAACGAACAAAAATGGGGAAATAGTATAGCGAATAACTCTTCCAGACTCTATTCGACACTTAACAAACATCACTAAAAAAGGAGCCACCGGCTCCTTTTTTAGCTAACTCATCAGGCAATTATGGCTTGATACCCAATCTTGCAGCTAACTGCTCTGCTGGCATATAGCCGGGAATCAATTGACCATCCGCTGTAATAATAGCCGGCGTACCAGTCACACCAATCTTTTGACCCAGTTTATACTGAGCCAGCACCGGATTACTACATTCAATATTATCTAAAGACTTTCCTTGTTTAGATAACGTCATTGCTTTTACTTTATCTTTAGCACACCAGATATTGGTCATTTTCTTGAAGGTGGCCGAAGAGGGGCCCTGACGTGGAAACGCCAAATACTCAACACTAACACCCATTGCCTGCAACTTAGGCACTTCATCATGCAGTTTGCGGCAATATGGACAATCAACATCCGTAAAGACATAAACCGAGGTTTTTTCTGCACCCTCTGCTTTAAAGGAAACCTTTTCAGCCCCAGGAATTTCCTTTAGCAGAGTCGCACGCTGCGCATTCATCTTACCCTCTGTCAGATTCACAAAACCCTTCTCATCTGATAGCTGATATAACTGGCCTAATAAAAAATACTCACCTTTGGCATCCGAATAGATCACCTCTCCAGACCCCAATTCAACTTCATACATCCCTTCCAACTGCGCAGCTTTCACAGAAACCACCGGGATACTCTGATCTATTTTCTGCAGCTGCTTGATGATGACATCTTTTGCATCCTCTGCCACAGCTAATGTGCTTGCCAACAACAGAACGCCTGCCATCAAAATATTAATTCGCATATTTCCCTCAATAACAAAAATAGTGGTTCATTTCAGATGATATAAAACCCGTAAAGTTCAATTACCCTCGGGGATGATGATGCTGATGCAAGGATTGTAAACGCTGCTGGGCAACGTGTGTATATATTTGAGTTGAAGAGAGATCACTATGTCCAAGCATCATTTGTACAACCCGTAAATCCGCACCATGATTTAACAGGTGAGTCGCAAAGGCATGCCGAAGCACATGCGGTGAGATATTTTTTTCAATACCCGACGCGAGTGCATAGCGCTTAATCCGGTGCCAAAACGTCTGCCGGGTCATCACTTTGCCACGCTGACTGGGAAAAATCGTCTCATCAGAGATATCACTCAATAATACCTCACGCGCTCCACCCAGATACTTTTTAATCCAACTTACCGCTTCATCCCCCAGCGGCACTAGTCGCTCTTTAGCCCCTTTACCAACAACTCGTATCACACCCAACTCAAGATTAACCTGCCCCAACTGAAGCGAAATCAATTCAGAAACCCGAAGCCCTGATGCATACAAGGTTTCCAGCATAGCTCTGTCTCTCAACCCCAAAATACTGCTTACATCCGGTGCCTGAAGAATGCTTTCGACATCAGCTTCAGTCAAGGTCTTCGGTAAAGAGCGCCCTTTTTTAGGCATTGCAATCAACAACATTGGATCTGCTGATATAATCGACTCACGCAACAGATAGCGAAAAAAACGACGTGCCGATGAAAGAAAGCGAGCCGTTGAGCCAGGCCTTAAGCGCTGTTCGAATCGCCATAAAAGATACTGCCGCACCATTAAAGCATCCACATCGGCCAACAAGCAGTTTTGCTCATTCAGCCAACAAGCGAAAATTGAAAGATCACGCTGATACGACGCTTGAGTGTTTTTGCTTAAGCCCTCTTCCAGCCATATAGCATCAATGAAGAGTCGAATTAACTTAGCATCATCTGCTTGCGGCTCACGACGGGTAAAACGCTTATCGCCGCTAGTTAACGACCCAGACTGGCTTAACGATACAGACACGTTTAACGATACACTTCTATCAGCGCAATCTTATCTTTAGCAACAGGGAAGGTGGCCCGCCCCTGCTCAACCTGATGACGGATACTGATAGAGCCCGCTGCCACATCAACCAGCACCCCCTCCATGTCGCGCCCGAAAAAAGTCCTTAACTTAACCTCGCTCCCCACATATCCATCCAAATCAGCAACAGGCGTTTCCAGAAATGACTTTTTCACTTCTGGCGGACGTATTGGCATCACGCCAGGGATTATCTCTTTCATCACCTTCACTTCTGGCAACGCTACTGGCTGAGCACTTGCTTTTTTAGTCTCAACCACGGCCAAAGCCGCACGACGCAGGTCACCGCCAAATAAGTCATGCATCACTTGCCATTCCTGATCAGGAAGCTCCAAAACCTTTCCATTCACCTGTAATGCAAATTCGGCACTGGAGAAGAGAGAATTGACACTCTTAGGGCTAGCCAACTTCTGTATTTCTAACGGAATCGCAGGCTCCCAGCGTGCCGCCACAAGCGACCGCTCAGTCCGCGCACTGGCAAGTGCATCTAATAAACGAGCACCTCGATACTCAGCACTGCCATCCCCCAGTTTCTCCGTCAATGCGGATCGATAACGCTCAAGATAATCGGCAACCAAAACACCTTCCTGCTGGGCACAAAAGGTTTTCCAACGCTGGTTGTAACCCAAATCAGTAACGGTCATACCAAACATCTGAATAGCGGTTTTGGCCAGATCATCGCGCCTCAACGTTCCTCCCTGATGCAAAGCCAACCACAAGTTCATCTCACCTTTCATAAACTGAGCTAGTTCAGCGCCTAGACGAACTTTCATAAGCTTTTTGTTTGCAGAGGATTCCAGCATCAAATTCAAATCACCCTGCAGATAACGATAGCCCATTGCCTGCAAAGCTGTTTGGTCGATAACGCGATTTTCACCGCAAAGAAGTGTATCTAATGATGTCTTTTGTGACTCACTCGAGAACAATACAATATTTTCTGCATAATCAGCATTAATGTCATAACTCAGCCCAGAAAGCGCCAAAGAGACAGGATCATCCAAAACACCTGTGCGCAGCTGTTCATGCGCCGTCAGAAAAAAAGTGCGGGAGCTAGATGCCAACAAAGCATTTTGAATAGAAATCTTTTCTTTATAACTATTAGGCTGGATAGTGATGCTCTCAAGCGAAACCTGCCCCAGAAAAGAGACCGAAATATCACCATACTCAACTTTCGCAAAAGGCCTGACTGAAGCAATAAAACTATCAATTTCAGACTTCACTTGGTACCAATAATACCCTTGCACACCTACTACGAGCAGTATGAGAATCAACGGTATTAATAACCACTTCAGCCAACGCCGCATTTACAACCTCATCAATACCCTACAAAAAAATATGCTTACAATGATTCTAGAGACCTTTAACTCAATTTACTATTTCAAAACAAAAAAAGGTGACCACAGGTCACCTTTTTTTCAAAGCAGCGAATCAGGGTTAACTCAGCCGAGTTTTTCCTTGATACGTGCAGATTTACCACTACGCTCACGCAAGTAGTAAATTTTAGCTTGGCGAACATCACCACGACGTTTCAGAATAATCTCTTCAACCGCTGCGCTGTATGTCTGAAAAGTACGTTCAACACCTACACCGTGAGAAATTTTACGCACAGTAAATGCAGAATTCAGACCGCGATTACGCTTACCGATTACTACACCTTCAAATGCCTGCAAACGGCTACGGGTACCTTCAACAACTCTTACCTGAACAACAACAGTGTCGCCAGGAGAAAAAGTTGGGATTTCTTTTGTCATCTGTTCAGCTTCAATCTGCTGAATGATTAAGTTTTTGCTGCTCATCGCTCGCTCCTAATATTCCACCACCAGACACATCGGTCTCATGGATATAATCGGTTAACAACGTTTGCTGCTCAGCCGTCAATTTGAGTTTCTCCAGCAGATCAGAACGGCGTTGCCAAGTTCTGCCTAACTGCTGCTTCAGGCGCCAGCGCCTGATATTCTCATGATTGCCGCTTAACAGCACATCAGGTACATGTCGTCCTTCGATTGATTCTGGTCGCGTATAGTGCGGACAATCTAACAAGCCCTCCACAAAAGAATCTTCTCCTGCCGAGTCTTGATGACCTAACACACCGGGCACCAGTCGGGAGATTGCATCGATCATAGTCATTGCAGGCAACTCGCCTCCACTGAGAACAAAATCTCCCAGCGACCACTCTTCATCAATCTCCGAACCTATCAGGCGTTCATCTATACCTTCATAGCGCCCAGCTACCAAAATCAACTTCTTGCAAGAAACCAGTTCCTGCACACCCTTGTGATCCAGCTTACGACCCTGAGGCGAGAGATAAATTACTTTAACCTCTTCACCCGCTTCTGCCTTAGCAGCATGAATCGCATCTCGTAATGGCTGCACTTTCATCAGCATCCCGGGACCTCCGCCATAAGGCCGATCATCCACAGTTCTATGCTTATCATGTGCAAAGTCCCTCGGACTCCAACACTGAATAGATAGCAACTCACTACGAACCGCCCTTCCTGTCACGCCATGCTGAGTAATCGCATCAAACATTTCAGGAAATAGCGTTATAACGCCAAACCACATGGTTTAGAACTCCGGATCCCAATCGATCCGCATCGTACCTGATTCCAGGTCAATTTCTTTTATCACCTGATCGGGCAGGTAAGGGATCATCCGTTCTCGACGATCTATACTTTCTGCATCACCTTTAACGATGATGACATCGTTAGCACCGGTTTCCATCAGATGACTCACACGCCCCAGCAATTGGCCAGAAAGTGTATAAACTGTCAGATTTTCCAGCTGGCTCCAGTAAAACTCCCCTTCTTCCAATGACGGCAAGAGTGAAGTTTCAATCGCAATATCAACGCCGCAGAATTTACGGGCAACATCACGATCATTAATACCAACCAGCTTAGCTATAAAGCCTTTACCGTGTTGCTTTGTAGCCTCTACTTTAAGAGGCTTCCATTGACCATCAACTTTGGTCAACCACGGTGAATAGGTGAGAATGCTATCCATCGGTTCAGTGTGCGAAAAGATTTTTACCCAACCTTTCACACCATAAACCGAGGTAATCTGGCCGATAACAGTGACATCATTATTTGTATTACGGCTCATTGACCTATCCAGCTACTATAAAAATTACTGAGCAGCTTTTTTAGCTTCTTTTACTAACTGTGCAACACGCTCAGATAACTGTGCGCCTTTACCAGTCCAGTATTCAACGCGTTCCAGGTCTAAGCGCAAACGCTCTTCCTGACCACGAGCCGTTGGGTTGAAGAAACCGATACGCTCAATAAAGCGACCATCGCGCGCATTGCGTGAATCAGCAACTGTTAATTGATAGAAAGGACGCTTTTTAGCGCCGCCACGTGACAAACGAATAGTAACCATACGTTAATCCCTTTATATTGCGTGGGTTTTGATATCGCCCAGCGTTGCATTACCAACTGAATATTGTTCCAGTCGGGCCAAAATAAATTCAGGGGCGCATTCTACGTGAATGCGCCCCCTTTGGAAAGAAAATCTGTTTATTCTTTATCCAGCACTACATCCGTGGAAATCCACCCGGACCGCGACCCATACCTGGAGGCAACATTCCCTTCATGCCGCGCATCATTTTCGTCATGCCGCCTTTGCCGGAAAACTTCTTCATCATTTTAGACATTTGCTTATGCTGTTTCAGCAAACGGTTCACATCCTGAATCTGCGTACCCGAGCCCATCGCTATGCGTTTTTTCCGCGATCCGCTGATAATATCCGGATTACGGCGCTCAGCCCCGGTCATAGAGTTGATAATAACCTCCATCTGTCCCATGCCTTTTTCAGCTTTCGTCGCATCTGCAGCTTGCGCCAACTGCCCCATACCGGGCATCTTATCCAGCATGCCCATCATGCCGCCCATGTTTTTCATCTGCTGCAGCTGCTCACGGAAATCTTCCAGATCAAAGCCTTTACCTTTTTTGATCTTCGCCGCAAATTTTTCCGCTTTATCTTTATCAATCTTACGCTCAGCTTCCTCAATCAGAGAAAGCACATCGCCCATACCTAAAATACGTGATGCGAGACGATCAGGGTGGAAGGGCTCAAGTGCGTCTACCTTTTCACCCATACCAATAAATTTAATCGGCTTACCCGTAATATAGCGCACTGATAAAGCAGCACCACCACGCGCATCGCCATCAGCTTTGGTAAGAATAACGCCCGTTAAAGGCAGTACTTCATTAAAAGCACGCGCTGTATTAGCGGCATCCTGACCTGTCATTGCATCTACAACAAACAAGGTTTCAACGGGGTTGATCGCACTGTGCAGACGCTTAATTTCGCCCATCATGTCATTATCAACATGCAAACGACCGGCGGTATCTACGAGTAATACATCGTAATGTTGAATCTTAGCGTGCTGAATGGCCGCCTGAGCAATAGCAACAGGATCCTGGTCAGCTGAAGATGGAAAGAAATCAACACCCACCTCTTCTGCCAATACCTGCAACTGCTTAATAGCAGCAGGACGATAAACGTCTGCCGATACCACCAGCACTTTTTTCTTTTCCCTATTTTTCAGTAATAACGACAGTTTCGCAACAGAAGTGGTTTTACCCGCCCCCTGAAGACCCGCCATTAATACAACCGCTGGAGGCACTGCTGCCAGGTTTAGACCTTCATTGGCCTCACCCATCACACGTACCAGTTCTTCGTTAACAATTTTGACGAAGACCTGACCCGGCGTCAGACTTTTTGAAACTTCCAGACCAACCGCACGCTCTTTGACACAGTTAACAAACTCTTTAACTACTGGCAACGCGACATCGGCTTCAAGTAACGCCATACGTACTTCACGTAAAGTTTCCTTGATATTATCTTCTGTGAGCTTTGCCTGCCCAGTCACCGCGCGCAGCGTTTTCGTTAAACGTTCTGACAGATTCTCAAACATAGTCGCCTCTAAAAAGACCAAGCCCTACCCCGACAAAAACACCATCCGGCATTTAAATCACTGAATAAGGCCAAACCCTGAATTCTTAAAACTTTGGCGACATTATAGCGCAGTGACGTTCCAGGCCACACCCCATATTTCAACCACCGCACATTTATGCCAAACTACTCTTCTTTAGGAGAAAAAGATGCTTACCCTGTCTACATTATTTGCGGTATTTTTATACTTGATAGCAGCAACACTGCAGTTTCAGGCATTAAAGACACAAACGAAAAGACCTGCCCTCGTTAAACTGATTACGGCCGCTGGTGTTATTTTACATACATTTTCTGTTTACTCAGTGCTGCACCAGCCAAACGGCATCAATCTTGGATTCTTTATCGCCGGCTCTTTAGTCGCTTGGCTGGTGGCTGTCGTTGTTATTATCAGTAGTCTCCGCCACCCCATTGAGAACCTTTTTATTGGCATATTGCCGATGGCAGCCCTCAACGCTGCTCTTTCTGTGTGGGGGCCTAATCTGGGAATTGCCAAGCTTTATGAAGGTGGATTAATCGTCCATATCCTGTTATCGATCCTTGCTTACAGCGTCTTCACGATAGCAACCTTTCAAGCTTTCTTATTATCAAAACAGGATCAGGCACTCAAACAACATCATACCCGTGGATTAGTCGCCTCTCTTCCCCCTCTGCAAACTATGGAGCGGCTACTTTTTGAAATGATCTGGATTGGTATGATTTTACTGACCGCCTCTCTGGTCACTGGCTTTCTATTTCTCGACAACCTGTTCGCACAACAGCTCGTGCACAAAACGTTACTATCCATTTTGGCCTGGATTCTATACGCAATATTACTCTGGGGACGTACCGTACTTGGTTGGCGAAGCCATCGGGCAGTCCGATGGACAGTGAGTGGCTTCTTCCTGCTAATGCTCGGTTTTTTTGGTTCCAAGCTAGTTCTGGACATTATTGACTTTTAGACGACAGCAACCGCTTGACACGCCCTCGGTGCACACTGAGAATATACGTCCAATTAGCAATGTTAGGCGACAGTTTTGGAAGACGCATCAATAAGTTTTCTTTTGGGGGTACTTTGCTTCCTGATTCTATGCTCGGCTTTTTTTTCCAGCTCAGAAACAGGCATGATGTCCCTTAATCGTTATCGATTAAAACATCTCGTCAAACAACACCACAGTGGCGCACGCAAAGCCAGCAAACTACTCGAACGACCCGATCGGTTAATCGGCGTTATTCTGATAGGCAACAACTTCGTCAATATACTTGCATCAGCCATTGCCACTGTGATTGCTGTGCGATTATGGGGTGATGCGGGTATTGTCATCGCCACAGCGGGCTTAACCATTATTATTCTTATTTTTGCTGAAGTATCGCCAAAAACCGTCGCCGCATTATATCCGGAGAAAATTGCCTTTCCTGCCGCGTTCGTACTCACTCCGCTATTAACGCTAACCTACCCGCTAGTCTGGGTTGTCAATGGTATTACTAACGGCTTACTTAAGATTTTAGGTATCAGCCCTGACGGCAATAGCAATCATAACCTCAGCACAGAAGAACTCAGAACTCTGGTTCATGAAGCTGGAGCACTATTACCCCAGCGCAAACAATCCATGTTACTCGGCGTTTTAGAATTAAATGATGTGACCGTCGATGACATTATGATTCCTAAAAATGATATACAGGGCATCGATCTCGATCTCGATCTCGATGACATTCTCATCCGCTTATCCACCACAAATCATACACGCCTTCCGGTTTACAACGGCGATATCAATAAAGTGGTGGGTATATTACACATGCGTAACCTCGCGCAGCTAATTCAGCAGGGCAATGTTACAAAAGCATCGATCCTCCAAGTAATACGTGAACCTTATTTCATTCCAGAAAGCACGCCGCTTCAAACTCAGCTTCTGAATTTCCAGAAAGAGAGTCGCCGTATCGGCCTCGTTGTTGATGAATATGGCGACGTACTGGGCATTGCCACTCTGGAAGATATTCTTGAAGAGATTGTCGGCGAGCTATCCGCCAATCACCGCGAAGAAAACGCAGACATACATCCACAGGAGGATGGCAGTTACTTTATTGAAGCATCAGCCTTTATACGAGATATCAATAAATCATTATCATGGGATCTGCCTACAAGCGGACCCAAAACCCTGAACGGTCTGATTATTGAAACCTTAGAGTCTATTCCTGATGCCAATGTCTGCCTGAGCATCAACGGCTATCGCATCGAAACCCTGCAAATGACTGACAACTTGATTAAAACAGCACGCCTGACTGAACTACCCCGTTAGAGCGGGCCGCACTCGCAACCACAACACAGCCCCGCGTTGTGTTGTGGTGCTATACCATTAACAAATTTCACCCTGATAACGCCGCTCTATCTTTTTAATCACTTCTCGACGCTGTTCATTACTCAGCACACCCCACTCAGCAATCTCCATTCCGCTACGGCGACAAGCAATACAAAGATCATCTTTATCTAATGCACACACGCCCATGCAAGGATTACGCACCTGATTATTTTGTCCACTCATTTTTTCATTAACACTCATTATGATGCTCTGGTCGCGGCTTCATCGGAATATCCGCATCAAACCCAATATTCAGTAGCTCAATCAACATATAAGCCGTCAGCCCCCAAATGATATGGCCATCATATTCATAGGCCGGTACAAAATGCGTCATTCCTTTAAAACGTATCTGATCAGTATGGTGGCGCTGATCCTCCAGAAAAAAGCTCAACGGCACTGTAAAGATACTCTCTATTTCATCCGGACTCGGCGTTAACTGTATAGATGCGGGCACAATACCCACCCAAGGCGTCACCTGTAATTGATGCTTAGACATTACCTGCCCTAAAGGAGCCAATACCTCCACGTCCTCAGGCAGCAATCCAATCTCTTCATTAGCCTCTCGTAACGCTGTAAACAAAAGGTCAGGGTCAGTTAAATCGTGCCGCCCTCCCGGAAAAGCTATCTCACCACCATGTGTTGATAAGTTCGATGCGCGTTTTGTTAATATGACATGCGGATCTTCCCTATCAGTCAATGCAATCAATACACTTGCTTGCGGCACCCGACTATCAAAACGCCGGGCCTGATACTGACTTAATCTTTCTCGTAATTGATCTAACATAATACCTTTACCAATAACTCTCTTGTTTTAGGATACTCCGCTAAACTCATTAAAATAACCGCGACACGACCAACGCCCTGCATACTGCTCGTCATCAATGTCGATCATTACACTATAGCTTATAGCAAGCGCTGACAGGCAGATGCATTTACAGATGAATCAAGGTCTTTAACCTTAACAGGTACTTTCCACTGACTAAACAGCACGCCCCCTAACACCAAAACCGATGCACACATCTGCTGTAGGTTAAAGGTTTCGTTAAGCACCAAATAAGCCATTAATAATGTAAATACAGGAATAAGATTAATATATGCTGAAGCCTCCGCTGCTTTCACCTTTGAAACACCTAAGTTATAGAGCCCATATGCCCCAATATTAATGATGATACCCAGATAAAGCACCGCCCATATACCTTCCCATTTCCACGACAGGTTCCACACAGCGGCATCGCCTGAAAAAGGCAAGAAAGGCAGAAAGAAAACTGTTCCGCAAAATGCCTGCAGCGCAGTGAGAAACCACGTAGAGTAGCGTTGCGACAAGTGCTTAAGTGATAAAGTATAACCCGTCGCACATACCATCGCACAAAGCTCAAGAAAGTTACCTAACAGCGGATTAGGAGCATTTTCTGTCTGCGATCCGGCAAGACTCAACCAGATAGCACCAACAACCGCTAGCGAAAAGCCAAACCAAGCTTCACGTGACAGTTTTTCACGAAGAAAATAGAATGCCCCTATACCGACTAACAGCGGAGCCAATGAGGTAATCATCCCCGCTTGTGCGGCACTGGTATTTTGCAATGCATGCGCTTCAAATAAGAAATATAAACAAGGCTCGCATACCACCATCAACAAAAGAAATCGCCAGTCTCCTTTATGGTAGGTAAAGCGTAGTAGATACTTAAGAAAAAACACAAAACAAAAAGCAGCAATCAGCATGCGCCCAAAGATAACAACCATGGGATCATAAAAAGAAAACGCAATTTTTAGCGCAATAAATGAACTAGCCCACAAAATCATAGCTAAGAAAAGACTGACAACAGGCACCCAACGACCCAACATAACAACCCCAATGCAAAATGTTGCACGTTACTCTCTTATCAGAGGTGTTATCAACTACTTACTGACGGTTATTTATCAGAAATTATGACGGGTCATTAGCAGAACTAATCAGTTGCTCAAACTCTCTGGCAGGTACCGGCTTCGAAAAATAGAAACCCTGAACCTGATCACATCCGTAGGCTTCAAGGAAATCAAGCTGTTCCCGTGTCTCGACACCTTCAGCAACCGTTTCCAACCCCAGATGCCTGGCCACATCAAGAATAGACGAAGTTAATGCCACATCATCCTTATCGTTAGGCAAGCCGTCAATAAAAGCCCGATCAATTTTCAGTTTATCCAGTGAAAACTTTTTCAGATATGCCAAACTGGAGTAGCCCGTTCCGAAGTCATCCAACGCAATACGAATCCCCCTCTTTCTGAGCTTATTCAACAGACGCTCTGTTCTGACGACATCACTCATCAATGCGCTTTCTGTCACCTCAAGCACTAATAATTCAGGTGGGTAGGCCGTTTTTCGTAGCACATCATCGACCGTCCGATAAAACCCCTGTCTGAACTGATATACCGATACATTAATAGCAATACTCGGAACACACATACCCAACCGTCGCCATTCAGCCCCTTGGCGACAGCCTTCTTCCAACACCCATTTACCCAAAGGCAATATCAGCCCGGTCTCTTCCGCTAAAGGAATAAACACATCAGGAGAGATAAAGGTACCCTCATGACACCAGCGGAGTAGCACCTCACAGCCGCTGATCTCACCACTCCCTAAACGATACTGGGGTTGGTAATACAACTGAAGCCCACCCTTCTCTACCACCTGACGTAATGCATTCTCAAGCTTCAACCGAGTCGATGCTTTTTCATTCATCTTACAATCATAAAATTGAAAATTATTACGCCCCGAAGATTTAGCGTGATACAAAGCAGCATCAGCATTACGCAATAGAGTTTCAAAATCATCCCCATCCGCCGGATAGGAAACAATTCCGACACTTGATGTCACCACTAAATCCAGATCATTATCCTGAATAGGTTCTGACACCATTTTAAGTATACGGTGTGCTAAATTTACCGCAGAATTAACAACATCATCTCCCTTACCCGATACCAGAATAACGAACTCATCCCCACCAATTCGGCTGACGGTATCGACTTCGCGCACGGCACCTTGCAACCGCTGTGCAACCTCCTGCAGCACAAGATCGCCAACACTATGGCCTAATGAGTCATTAATATTTTTAAACCGATCGATATCAATAAACATAAGTGAGAAACGACGCTGCTCATGACGCCTGGCCCTCGCAATAGCTTGCACAACACGATCCATCAACAAACGCCGATTCGGCAAACCGGTCAGATCATCGTATTCAGCCAAGTAGCGCAACTTTTCTTCCGTACGCTTCTTATCGGTTACATCACTAAATGTGGCGATATAATTAACCACCTCACCCTGCTCACCTCTTGAAACGGCAATAGACAACTGCTCAGGATAAACATGACCTGATTTAGTTTTATTCCAAATTTCACCACTCCATTGATCTGTCTTTGCCAGTGAGTCCCAAATAGCCTGATAGAAACTGGCTGTATGTCGACCTGAGGAGATTATCTTAGGTGTTTCGCCCAGCACATCCTCTTCTGTGTAGCCTGTAATTTCTGTAAAGGAACTGTTTACAGCGACTATTTTATTATCCGGATCAGTGACCATTATCCCTTCATGAGCGGTCTCAAACACCCGCGACGCTATTTTAAGCGAACGAGCATCGTCCTCTATTCGAATCTGCTTTGCTTCGATATCCGCCTGATAACGCAGGAACAATCTTTTAAGCCACTGTCCATACCCCCAAACAACCAGCATCACGAACACACCAACACAGGAAAGAGTTAACAGTAATAGCCAACCATCCTTAGCCAACTGATCCTGCAACTCTTGTTGTTGAAGTTCAAATACCTCCTGCAACTCTTCTGGGTACACTCCCGCCACCAGCACCCAATTCCACAAAGGCACCAACTCAACCAGTGAGAGCTTAGTCGCTAACTTACTCTTCTCATTGGCTGTATGAGGCATCAACCACTCATACTCAGTAAAGCCACCGCCTTGCACAGCAATGGACATTATACTCTCGACCACACTGCGCTCGTATGGATCGGAAAAAGTACTGTAATGCGCAGGAAGTGTAGATGCACTGGTTTGTGGCGTGTAAAGAACATTGCCATCCATATCCAGTACGGAGATATAACCACGCCGCCCAAACCGCTGTGAAGAGATCCGTTCTAACGCATCATTCTTTAAATCATTTTCTGTCTGAAAAATATAATCACCAGCGCCTATTACCCAATCAAAGGGCTCAAAATAGCGAACGTAAGTAATTTTATCTTTCATCTCAAGAGTATCGCCAGGCGGGTACCAGCGATAACGACTATAACCCGCACCGCTTGGGTTTTTTACAGCATCAACCAACGAGCGCATAATATAAAGCCCGTTATCATCTCGATTATCCCATAGAGACTGCCCTTCAAGTTGTGGTGCCGTCGGTAATAAAATGCACTTACCATTCATATCATCAATAAACAGATAACCACGCCCATTAAAAAAACGTACGTCGCGTAACGTTTCCCGAACCAACTGCTGAATTTCCTCTGCAGAACGTGATCCGCTTAAGCTCTGGTAAATAGAGGAGGCAACACTATAAGCCTGATCGACCTGATCTTTTGTATTTTTCATCAGCACAGCATCCGCCTGCTGACTCATAAATCGGATATAATCCTGAGCAGAAGCAAGTTCCGTTTTCAGGCGCATCTTCTGGCTCTCAAGAACTTCCTGATACAGCAGCGCTGCACGCTTATCATCTGTAATATATTCGCGTGAAACAAAGAAGCCGAAGATACTAATGAGTAATAGCAACACAATACCCATCATTCCCCAAGTCTGATACTTAGGTATGGAATGAGCATCTATACGCAATGACATAAATTTAAGGTCAATCCAGAAATTAAAAACCGATGTCCGTTCAGTTATCGGTAAAGGCCGGTACAACCGCCGACCTATGATGAGCAGCAATTGTATAACAGCTTTAAAGAGCAGAATAGCCAAAATGAACGAAAGCTTAACAGGCTTCAGCTCAAAGTACTCTGAATAGAGCAAGATACAGCGTTGAAAAGCAATCAGTTTTAACTTAAATCCGGCTTAACAACATGTTGTTTTATTTAGTATTACCTCCTCCACTCGCATTAATGCTTTTCTGTGACAGTGTTCTGCCCAACAGACTCTTTCAAGAGTGAATCAATCTGATCCAAATACTTTTTATGATCTTCACTGTTCATTTGGGAATAGTTTAAATTCTTAAAGGTGTCCGTCATACGACTAAACCAACGACGTGCGTCCGCTTTTGATTGAAATACCATCGGGGTATCAACGATATTAATCAGTAATGAGAAACTGTGTTTCTGGCGCTCTATATTCGTTGAAACATCCACATTATCGAAAGCGTCTTGCTGCAAGTAGACCATATCGACTAAGGTTGATTTTTGCTCGGTGATAAAATCATCCTGACTGACCCCCTCTTCACCCGTCACCTGCATCATTCTCGATATTTCGTCGCCTCTGATCAGCAGCTGATTGATATGAGCTACACCATCCAACCAAGATGCCCCCATATTTTCTAAAAACCAAGGAGCAAGCTGCTCTGTATAACGACTCCAGGACTGCAATGGATCTACGGCAGGATAAAAACGCTTGTAGGCACGATCATAACTCAGCCCCAAGAAGGTCTTAACCGTGTTCAGGGTTCCCTGCGTAACAGGCTCTTCGAAGTTACCTCCAGCTGGAGAAACAGTGCCAATCAAGGTTAATGAGCCTTCGCTATTGTCATTGGTACGTATAACGCCTGCTCGCTCGTACAAGTTACGGATAGAAGACTCCAGATACGCCGGAAACGCTTCTTCACCAGGAATCTCTTCTAAGCGACCGGACGTTTCACGCATGGCTTGCGCCCAGCGTGAAGTAGAGTCAGCAATCAGCAACACTTCATATCCCATTTGACGATAGTATTCGCCAAGGGTAACGCCGGTATAAATAGAGGCTTCTCTTGCAGCAACAGGCATCGACGATGTATTACAAATAATAATAGTACGATCCATTAATGTCCCCCCGGTATGGGGGTCCTGCAGCGTCGGAAATTCGGTAATGGTTTCAACCACCTCACCGGCACGCTCACCGCAAGCTACAACAATAACAATATCAACATCAGAGTAACGGGAGATCAGGTTTTGCAAGACTGTTTTACCCGCACCAAATGGCCCGGGAATGCACCCTGTCCCGCCTTTAGCGATAGGAAAAAACGTATCAATAAGACGCAGAGTCGTTATGATTGGCTGCGTTGGAAATTTACGTTCACTGCTGCCATTTTTAATCAGATTAACCGGCAAAGGAATACGCACAGGCCAGCGCTGCAGCATTGAAACCTCGTGAATCCTGCCTTTTTCATCACGTAATCTTGCCACAACGGTTTCAACCGAAAATGTGCCCTCCTGAATCCACTCAATGGTCAGTACTCCCCTAAGCAAAAACGGCACCATAATCTTGTGGGTAAAACGCCCTTCTTGTACCGTACCTAAGAGATCACCGGGTTTAAGCTGATCTTTTACACGACCTTTGGCCACAAAAGCCCATTTAGCATTTCGGTCCAGCGCTGCAGCCACTTCACCACGCAGAAGAAATCGCCCGTTCATCACCTCTAACCGGTGTAACGGGTTTTGTAACCCATCATATACCTGGCTCAGAATACCCGGCCCAAGCTCTACCGAGAGCATCTCTCCAGTTTGCTCTACCAGGTCGCCAACTGCCACCCCGGTCGTATCTTCATAGACCTGAACGTCGGCCCGACCTCCTCTTACGCGAAGAACCTCTGCTTTCAGTTTTTCTTGTTTATCTCCAGATTTTGTCTGCGGGCAAATAAACACAACCTCATTTTTAACCAGAGGAGTAACCGCTTCTGCTGTGCTTTTGGCTATCGTCTCAATGGTAACGACATCATCACTAACCGACACAACCCGCGCCGTGGCATTAATAGTCTTTAACTCCAACGTATCCTGGCTCATACCATTGCCCTCAGTTCTTCCATTGGCTGCTTCAGCCCAGCCTGTACAAGCTCTTCAAAGTGTTGTTTTGCAAGATCGGCGTTATAACAGCACCAACGATCAACAAGATCCCATTTCACAGCGTAAAGCCAGACATCGGAAAGTGAATAGGGTTTATCGGCTTCCTGACGTGAATAATAGTCCCACGCCGTTGTCATCAGGTGTCGCTCCAGCCCATAACTATCACCCGCTTCCAATAAATCTTTAGCTTCAGGCAACCAAGGAAAGCGTGTCTCCAACTTAAAGGTAGGGTGGTTCCAATGACGCCGAATATGGCCCACATAATGACCATATCCCCATAATGTTTTGCTATCCGGAGCTGCCAGCCCTTGTTTTCTGCGCCTTAGGGCTGTGATAACAGTACGAAAATCCATTCGCCACATCTGCCACGTTTTCATATCCTGAAATTCTAAATTCTCAATAATCCGGGTCGCTTTGCGAACAAGCTCTGCGTCACTATCATCCAATTTAAGTCGCGCCCAATAAAAGGTTCCCGCCAGCTCATCTACTAACTGACGGGCCTCAAAGTCGAGCATCTTTAACCTTTTGCTAAACTGCACAACAGAAATAGGAGGCCGCTGACGAACAAAAGGGTTTTGCAAATAAGGTAGTGAGCACAGAAGTTCTACATAGTCTGCATTAACATTAGGATTTATCATATGCTTCGGCCACTAACTCACCACTCCTTCAAGAATTGCTCTAAAGCGAGGCTGCAAATGCTTAAGCAGCATATTTGACAGTGATTTATCCGTCACCTCGACTGCCATTTTTCCATCATTTAACAAAAATATAAGCCCACTACTTATATTACTATCAAGACGAATAACAACACCTTTTGATAGCATTTTTCGGGCGGTGTCTGAGACCAGTTCAACCAAAGGCCCTCGCTCAAGAGAACTAGGATCTTCACGCAGCTCATTGATGCCTAATGCCTTTTCAGGCAAAAAAATGGTTTGCGGCTCTTCAGGTATGGATATTTTAGAGACGGCAGAAACCAGTAACAATTTTAGTGTTTCCGGATCTTGTAACTCTTTCTCGACCAATTTACGCAACTGTTCCGAAAACTGCAGGGACAACTCATCTTTAAGTTTTAACTTTACATCCCTGAAGGCTAAAGCCAGTGCATCATTACCTGCTTCGGTGACAAAACGGTAATTCTCATCGGCTTTTCTCTTAATTGCTTCAGCCTCTTCTTTGGCCTGCTTAATAATCCACTCTGCTCGCTGCTCAGCATCTTCAACAATTCGAGAGCCTTGGGTTTTACCTTCACTGACCCCTTTCTCCCGAATTTGATCAATAAGTTCCTGCACGCCACTGGCAGACTGCTTAGTATCTAAAGACTGTGACATAACGACCTCTTACTCCTGAACATTACGCGTAAACTGAACTACCCACTGTCCCTTATTCAGGAAGCAGACCTACAGAGTAACTATTTAAGCAGGCAGAGAACCTGCAAGCACTAACGCAAAAACAAATGCAAATACTGCGAAACCCTCAACAATAGCGGCGGGTGCAATCGCCAGACCAAATATTTCCGGTTTGTTTTTAGCGGCGTTAATGGCAGCAACAAGTGCCTGTCCCTGATAAATAGCACTCATCATTAACGCTAAGCCGGTTAGCATTCCAATCGCAAAAATACCGGGCGAGTTTCCCAGTGTCAGTTCTCGATTAAGCGTGAACATCACAACAATACCCAGAATAACCTGAGTCGAAGGCATGGCAGATAAGCCAATATATTTACCATAGCCGCTTTCTGTATCGAGCAAAGCACCTGCTGCTGCCTGCCCTGCACGCGAACAACCATAACTACTGCCTATTGCACCCAATGCTGTGGGAGCAAATATACCCAACCACCCTAAAGCAATGATGAGTTGCTCCATGTTTACTCTCCTCGTTTCTTAAAAGCTTTAAAGGGATAGCCTTCGCCTTTTACACCCCAGTTGTAAAATTCAAGTAAATTCAAGCGCAAGCCATGAATCACTCCACTCATCACACCGAGCACAAAATTTAATCCGTGCCCCAAAAGAATAATTAACGCAAACAGAATAAACCCGCCCGCTGATACTGAATCTCTCGCCTCAACCGCAAGATCATTAAAAGTAACGGCCAATGAAGCACTGGATAAACCCAAGGCAAATAAGCGCATATAACTCAGTACATCACCAAATGCCTTAGACAACCCATATAAAGCCGCAAAGCCGTCAAACAACTGCAAGAACGAGCTCTTTACACCATCCGGTTTACGTTCACCTGAAAACAATAAAATAAGCACAATGCCAACCATAATCACTTTCAGAGAAAAAGTGCCGGTCACATCAAGGTTAGCGACACGCATATAGTTAAGCCATAACGTAAAAGAGCCGGCAATACTGAGCACCCAACCAACAGACGACAGTGCGACTAACGAGGCTCGCCTTCCCCACGCAACCATGCTATTGGCGATAACCAAATGCAAAACACCAACACCAATGGATAACCTCATCATCGATGAAAAATCATCCATATTAATCAGATGCAAGGCACTCAAAAACGTACCGTCAGAAGGTTTAACACCAAAGTAACTACCCACTAACACGCCATAAACAAACGCCGCTGCAACGAGCGCAAACCACAAGTTACGAATTCGCACTCGGGTTTCACCACCATTACTCAGCTTCCGCCAGGAGATCAACAAAATGCCACCCAATACCAGTGCATAACCTGCATCGGACATAATCATTGAAAAAAATAATGAAAAAGAAAAAAAGATAACAATTGAAGGATCCCAGGAGCGATATCCAGGCAACTGAAAGAAAGAGACAGCCTCCTCTCCTCCTCCCATAATACTGGCATTCTTCAATAGTGTAGGTGGAAACTCATCTACTCCAGGTTCCTCAAGCTGATAAGCAACCGGCAACCCCTCTGCCCACGTTTTAAAAGCAGACAGCTCCTCTTCAGGAAGCCAGGACTGTAAAACAAAAAAATCATCTACATCCAAAACGAGCTGCTCAGCCAACGACAACTCATGTGTATTGATAGTGTCATTCAACGATAGCGTAAGCGACATTATCCAGCGAGTTAACAACTGCCTTTCCGCATTCAAATCTTCTAAGCGCACTAACACATCGTTTTTTAATTTAGCGAGGCAGGAAAGAGAATTCGGCCCGATATGCGCTCGCGGAAATGGCACCTGCTCTGCGTTGGGCTCATCAATAGAAACCACTACCAAATAAATACTTTTATGGTCTCGATTAATAATTTTCCAGGGAAGCTCAACATTATCCAACAGCGGCAATTGACTAAGGGGGACTAAATACAACCAAACGCGATATTGATTAAGCTCATCCAGAGGAGGGAACTCAAAATCACCCCATACGCTTAACTCTTTTTGCCGTACTGTGATTAATTCAATTTCATCAATGAGATCTTCGCGGGCAATTTTGTTTTTTATGACACGCTCAATCACATCTGATAATTCAACTTGCTCAGTTGGAATCTGCATCCTTCTTTTATGAGGAGCGCTGATTAAATAAGTTAACGCCTCGCGTAAACGGATGGTGGCATCTGTCGAGTGATCTAAAGCCTGCTCTGACAACGGAATGAGGTGAGCCAATCCAAATGTCTGAAACTGATCCATAATGGCGTTTTTGTTACCTATTTCGCCAATCAGAGTTAGTTTTTTTAACGCTGCTATACTCATCGCTGCTCTTCCCCTGAATCAACCAGCTTTTTCTGCTTAGCCAGCTTTGAGCGAACAACTCCTGCCCTTTCCTGATCCGATAAAAAAAGCCCGATTTTCTTTATATTCTCGTCAGCTTCAGGAATGAGCACCTTAGAAAACAGATTAACCCGCTGAACAATCGTGCGCGCCGCCAATTTTAATTTTTCAAGCCTTATTCGCAGCACCTGCTCTTCCATTTTCAGATGCATGACTTGCTCAAGAGAAGTGGCAAGCTCTTCAAACCAGTGTGGACGAATCAGGTAGCCATATTCAGCTCTTTTGAAGACAATACTTTCTAAAACAGGCACTTTGGTCCCTAGCAGGTTTTCTTCCTTAAGTTGAAAACTTTCGACAGCGACCAAGCCATCCATTTGGATATTCATGACCGCTAACATCGGCAGCTTCTGATATACAGTAGCCTCCAAAGACTCAATATCGTACTCATGCTGCAACAAAGCTTCTTCTGCTTTTTTTCGCTCAAGCAACAGCTGCTTCTGTTTCATCTCAAGCGATGGCAAATAACGACCATAAGACGCTTTACGCTGCTTCTCTTTACTTAAAGCACTTTTATTAAGCGCTAACTTTGCCATCAGATCCTGCCCAATACTTGTCCTTTAACACCTGCTTGATAACAACCTCTTCTTTATCAAAACATTCAGCAAGCAATACCCAGCACGCATCAAGCGCGGGTTCTAGCTCCATTGAGATATCAAGTCGCATAAACTGCTGCTTAAACAAGCGGCTAAACTTCAATAATTTATGATCGAACTCACTTAAATCAAATGCCATCGCCTGTTTTTGTTCCGCTTCAACACCTTCAGAGTAATAACGAATCATAGTGTTCATTATTTGACCATGGTCATCGCGTGTTTGCTTACCAATAACATGCTGCTTCAAACGAGATAATGAACCAAATGGATCAATCACACCGTCATGAAGATAAAACTGGCCTTCTGTAATGTACCCCGTGTTATCGGGCACAGGATGCGTCACATCATTACCCGGCATAGTCGTAACAGATAAGATGGTTACTGAACCTGCTCCTCTGAAATCGCAGGCTTTCTCATAACGACGCGCCAGTTGGGAGTATAAATCTCCCATATAGCCACGATTTGATGGTATGTGCTCCATCGCAATACCAACCTCTTTCATGGCATCAGCGTAAGCGGTCATATCAGTCATTAACACCAATACTCGCTTACCCTCTTCGACAGCCAGTTTTTCGGCTACCGCTAATGCGAGATCAGGCACCATTAATCGCTCAACAACAGGATCAGAAGCGAGATTGACATACATAACCGTTCGAGACATAACACCCGCATCTTCGAACATTTTTTTAAAGCCGTAGTAATCATCAAAAATCAAACCAAGGCCTGCAAAAATAACAACATCGGCATCAGCCTGAACACCAATACGTCCCAGGAACTTATTAAACGGCTCACCGGCCACCGAGAAAATCGGGATTTTCTGGCTTTCTACAAGGCAGTTAAATACATCAATCATCGGCACGTTGGTGCGAATCATCCGGGAAGCAAGTACACGCGATACCGGGTTTACCGTAGGACCATTAATGGCAACCTTAGGCTCCTGAATCAAGCTCGGTCCGTTATCGATAGGTACACCGGAGCCATTAAAAATACGACCGAAAATATTTTCAGAATAAATGGCCTGCATGGTTTCACCTAAGAAACGCACCGATGCATCATTTGACAGTCCTTTGGTTCCGGAGAACGCCTGCAATGAAACTAAGTTATCAGACAGCTTTATGATTTGGGCTAAAGAGAAGAACTCGCCGTTTTGTTCAATAATTGCAAGGTCACGGTTGCGTGGCGGTGTACTCATAGACGCCACATCAGAAACTCGCAAGTTGATGATATCTCCGACAATGCTAGCTATGCCTTTATAGTAAGTGAACCCTAAGTCCATTTATCTATCCATCCTCTTGCTTTCTGAAATTAAGAAATTCAGTGGCCGAATCAAGACACCACCACATAGCTATTCCGGCAACAAAGCGTTAATAAATAAGCCTCATTTTCCGCCACTAACTGTTTTAATTCAAAGCATAAACCTTGCTTACACATCAACCAGTCTATAAACGGTATAAGCTACTTCCTCATACGGATGGGTAGCTTTAAGGGTCGCTACCACTTCCTTAATCAGATGGTCTTCACACACCATTTCTACTTTCCATTCGTCCAGTTTTTCTAACTGATTATGCACCCCGATAAACGGCTGACTTCCGGCGACCGGGCAAAACTGCCCCTCCCCCAATACTTGCCAGCAACAAGCCTCGTAATCACCAATACGGCCAGCGCCCATATCAAACAAAGCTGATTTCACCGCATCAAGATGGGACCCTGGCACATAAAACCCAAGCTGGTACATAAGCTAACTCACAGAAACAATAACGGCATAGGGATACAACATAAGACATTATTGATCTATTGTGCAAGTGCATCATTACAAAGATTTAAAATGTTTTTATTTAGCGAATTGAGCGTAAATATTTGAACTATAATGAAGGCTTACTTTGCATCTGGATCGGGCATGTTCAGACTTATAAGCGTTCTGCTAGGCATAGTTTTATTTTTTATTTGGCTGGCTCCGGAAGATAGCTCTGACAATAGCTCAGAAAATAGAACCACGGCAGAACACACACCCGATGTACTGCCGATTGCTGTATCACTGACTTCACCTATTCAGAAAACCGCTCAAAACTCGCAACCATTTCAGATAAAAGAATATACACTGCTGCCAAAAGCAGAAATTCATCTTGCCGCACGTTTACTGAGTAAAGAACGTTATCGATTAGGCAGAGAATCTGATTTATCACCTATGGACCTTGCGCTTGGTTGGGGCGAGATGGCAAACCCTCAGGTAACCCAGCAGATAAAAATATCGCAAAGTGGCCGCTGGTTTCACTGGAAAACAGACACGCTACCCATTCCTCGCCGTCAGATAGAAACACAGGCGTCAAACATCCATATTATTCCGGCCAACCAAACGGTTGAAAAACAATTATCTCGCATTGAAAAAGGGGACATCATTCAGCTATCGGGCCAACTGGTTGATGTAGAGAGTCAGGACGGGTTCTTCTGGCGTACGTCAATGAGCCGTGAAGATACAGGAGCAGGAGCCTGTGAAATCATCTATACAACACACATAGATGTACTCCCAGACTCCTATTAACATAAACCTTAAGTGCAATAAAAGCGCAGTGTTGAGTAACGAATCAGATCTCGTCGATTTGACGACGGATATCTTCGATTTTACGTGCAACCACTTTTTCCAGATGCTCAATATCATCCAGCAGTTTAGCTTTGCGTGATTGGGTTGTTTTATCGGCACTCACCAGCTGATCCAGTTCGGCCACAGCACGTAAAAAGTACGGCGATGATTCAGTCGTAGCAATATAAGGCACGCGACCTTCATTGACACGCATATTCTTATGCATACGCTTGAACTTAAACTTTTTGCTTTTTGTCATCCAGTCGCCCTGATGACGATGGAAATAGATTTTCAGAATATCCACATCCCCTTCAATACGAGAAGTATAGCGCTCGATATCAGAAGGCTCATCAATACCCATTTCTGTTAATGTTGGAAACTTCTCAGCTGACATATCCCTACCACTCCACTGTTTTTCTTATCAATACCAAAGTATAAAACACCATAAGAAAAAAATTCACTGAAGGAAACAAAAATCTGCATTAAAAGTATTATTTTAGCTCATATAAAAAAAGCCGCTCATTAGCGGCTTTAAAAACAATCCAGACCACACAAAGATTAACGCAGCCCCAAGACATCCTGCATATCAAACTGCCCTGTTGGTTGTGCCTCTAACCAAGCAGCGGCACGAACAGCCCCCTTAGCAAAAGTCATTCGACTACTCGCTTTATGGGTTATCTCAACGCGTTCACCTTCAGTGGCAAACAATACTGTATGGTCACCGACTACATCACCAGCACGAATCGTTTCAAAACCAATCTCTTTCTGAGTACGCGCGCCGGTATTGCCCTCACGACCATAAACCGCACACTCTTTAAGGTCTCGCCCTAAAGCATCTGCCACCACTTCCCCTAAACGCAGCGCTGTTCCTGATGGAGAGTCAACTTTATGACGATGATGAGTTTCAATCACTTCAATATCGTAATCATCACCTAACGTACGCGCCACCAGGTCCAGAACCTTAAAACAAACATTCACGCCCACACTCATATTCGGTGCAAACACAACCGCCGTTTGCTTAGCACGTTCGGCCAGATGTTGTTTCTGATTATCGGTTAAACCTGTCGTACCAATAACGATTTTTTTATCGTGCGCCGCACAAAAATCCAGATTAGTCATTGTTGCCTCAGGCGACGTAAAGTCGATCAACAGATCAAAGTCGTCTTTCACTAAGGACAATTTATCAACAAGGCGGACATTCAGCTTACCCACACCCGCCAACTCGCCTGCATCAGCACCAACTAACGAGCTGCCCGATTGCACAACGGCCGCTGTCAAACTGACACCTTCAGCCTGACACACCGCTTCGATTAAGGCTTTACCCATACGCCCGGCGGCACCCATTACTGCAATTCTCATCATTTTATCTCTCTATCCTGAGCGCCGTTTCTATTCTTTTTCAAGCTCTATGCGCTGGTTCATATTGAATGCAGGTTTGTCGCATCCGGACGTACCGACCACACGAGCAGGAACACCCACCACTGTGGTATGACATGGCACATCCTCCAGCACAACACTACCACCACCGACTTTAGCGCCCTTGCCGACTTCAATATTACCTAAAATCTTAGCACCTGCGCCGATCAATACCCCTTCGCGAATCTTCGGATGGCGGTCTCCACTTTCGTTGCCTGTACCACCCAATGTAACAGACTGCAAAATAGACACATCGTTCTCAATAACACAGGTCTCACCGACCACAATACCTGTCGCATGATCAAACATCACTCCCTGACCAATTCTGGCAGCAGGATGTATATCTACCTGACACATAGTGCTAACACGGCTTTGAATATACAACGCCATTGACCGACGGTTCTGATGCCAGAACCAATGCGCTACACGATGCGCCTGCAAGGCATGAAAGCCCTTCAAATAAAGCAATACAGTAGAGCAATGCACTACCGCAGGGTCACGCATTCTGACAGCAATAATATCGTGACATGCCGCGATAATTATTTCAGGATCGGACTCCATCGCCTTCTCAAACAGCTCGCGCAGTAATAATGATGACATCACATCATCCGCTAGTTTACTGGCTAAAAGATAAGATAACGCTGACTTCAGATCAGAATGATTAATAATACAAGAGTGGTAAAAGCTGGCCAGGCAAGGTTCTTTAACAACTTCAGTTTTCGCTTCTTCCTGAATGCTAAGCCATAACTCAGCAGGCTCTGTACTTAATTTCGTCATTCGTAACACTCCAGACAACTCGGGCCGCTAGGCGGCCCGATACAGATCAATCTTCGAAAAACTTTTTCACAGAGTCAAAAAAGGAGTGCCTCTTTGGACTATGCTTTCTATGCCCTTCTTCCGTCGTTTCCTGAAACTCACGAAGCAGTTCTTTTTGACGACTATTCAGGTTTACAGGCGTTTCGACGACCACTTTAACCATCAGATCACCGGCACCACCACCACGAACAGGAGCAACACCCTTACCGCGCAAGCGGAAAAGTTTGCCTGTCTGGGTTTCTGCCGGAACTTTCAGCTTAACACGGCCATCCAATGTCGGCACTTCCAGTTCACCGCCCAACGCAGCATCAATAAAGCTGATAGGGACTTCACAATAAAGATGTCGACCATCACGCTCAAAGATAGCATGCTCACGCACACTCACCTGAACATACAGATCACCGGACGGTCCACCATGCCCCCCCGCCTCACCTTCACCTGACAAACGAATACGATCGCCCGTATCCACACCCGCAGGAATTTTAACAGACAGGGTTTTAGTTTTCTCAACACGACCATGTCCATGACAGCTATTACAAGGATCACTGACGACCTTGCCTTCGCCACGACACGTTGGGCAGGTTTGCTGAACAGAGAAAAATCCCTGCTGCATACGCACCTGACCTACACCACCACAGGTACCACATGTTTTAGCCGATGTGCCTTTTTTAGCACCACTGCCATCACATACTTCACATGCAACCAGCGTCGGCACTTTGATGGTTTTCTCTACACCACGGACAGCCTCTTCAAGCGACAGATCCATGGTGTAGCGAAGATCGGCACCGCGTTGTACGGAGCTACGACGGCCACCGCCGCCTCCGCCAAAGATATCACCAAAAACATCACCAAAAACATCAGAGAAGCCGCCATCAAAACCACCGCCACCGCGCATGTTAGGATCAACACCCGCGTGACCATATTGATCATAAGCGGCTTTTTTCTGCGCATCCGAAAGCACTTCATAGGCTTCGTTCAGCTCTTTGAACTTTGCTTCTGCCGATGCGTCATCAGGATTACGATCGGGATGATGCTTCATCGCCTGACGACGAAATGCCTTTTTAATATCCCGATCATTCGCGTTACGATCAACGCCTAAAATTTCATAATAATCTTGCTTAGACATATCCGGATAAAGTCTCTTGCAGCGGTTAGCTCCCGCCGGGAGCCGGACACAACAACGCGGGCTATGGCCCGCGCTGCTGCACTTCAGTAATCACAAGGGCAAGAAAATCTTACTTCTTGTCATCCTTTACTTCTTCAAACTCAGCATCAACAGCGTCATCACCAGCGTCTTTTTCAGTGCTGGCTTGCTCAGCACCTTCTCCGCCTTGTTGAGCCGCTTCTGCATACATTTTTTCTGCTAAACCAGAAACAACAGCCGTCAGCGCTTCAGTTTTGCTGTCAATTTCAGCTTTATCATCTGTCTTCAGCGCCGCTTCCAAATCAGTGATTGCAGTTTCAATCGCTTCTTTCTCGTCAGCTGTTGCTTTATCACCCGCTTCTTTTAACGTCTTCTTAGCAGAGTGAACCATTGCATCACCATGGTTACGTGCCTGTGTCAGCTCTTCAAACAGCTTATCCGCATCAGCATTCGCTTCTGCATCACGCACCATCTGTTCAACTTCTTCATCAGTCAAACCTGAAGAAGCCTTGATGATAATCGACTGTTCCTTACCGGTCGCTTTGTCTTTAGCAGATACGTTCAGGATACCGTTAGCATCCAGATCGAAAGTCACTTCAATCTGCGGAATACCACGTGGCGCTGGCGGAATATCAGCCAGGTCAAAACGGCCCAGAGACTTGTTCTGTGCGGCTTGTTTACGCTCACCCTGTACAACATGGATGGTTACCGCATTCTGGTTATCATCTGCTGTAGAGAAAATCTGAGACTTTTTAGTCGGGATAGTCGTGTTCTTGTCGATCAATGAGGTAGCGATACCACCCATTGTCTCGATACCCAGCGTTAGCGGAGTTACATCCAACAACAGAACGTCTTTAACATCACCAGACAATACCGCACCCTGAATCGCTGCACCTACGGCCACTGCTTCATCCGGGTTAACATCTTTACGTGCTTCTTTGCCAAAGAACTCAGCAACAACCTGCTGCACCAAAGGCATACGTGTCTGACCACCTACCAAGATGACTTCATCAATATCTGAAGCACTCAATCCCGCATCTTTTAATGCAGTACGGCAAGGGTTGATAGAGTTAGTCACCAGCTCTTCTACCAAAGACTCCAGCTTAGAACGCGTAATCTTAACGTTAAGGTGCTTAGGACCGGTTGAGTCAGCCGTAATATAAGGCAGGTTAACGTCAGTCGACTGAGAAGTAGACAGCTCAACTTTGGCTTTTTCAGCACCTTCTTTCAAACGCTGTAACGCTAATGGATCATTGTGCAGATCAATACCAGACTCTTTCTTAAACTCAGCAGCCAGGTATTCGATCAAACGCATATCGAAATCTTCACCACCCAGGAAAGTATCACCATTAGTTGCCAATACTTCGAACTGGTGCTCGCCATCTACATCAGCGATCTCGATGATAGAGATATCGAATGTACCACCACCCAAGTCATAAACAGCGATAGTTTTATCACCTTTAGACTGGTCCATACCGTAAGCCAGCGCTGCTGCTGTTGGCTCGTTGATAATACGTTTAACATCCAGACCTGCAATCTTACCCGCATCTTTTGTTGCCTGACGCTGAGAGTCATTAAAGTAAGCCGGAACCGTGATAACAGCACCTGTTACTTCTTCACCCAGATAATCTTCAGCAGTTTTCTTCATTTTTTTCAGGATTTCAGCAGAGATCTGTGGCGGCGCCATTTTTTTATCTCTTACCTGCACCCATGCATCGCCATTATCAGCTTCGATAATTTTGTACGGCACCATGCTGATATCTTTTTGTACAACATCATCTTTAAAACGACGCCCGATCAGACGTTTAATAGCATTAAGCGTGTTATGCGGATTTGTCACTGCCTGACGCTTAGCAGAAGCACCCACCAAAATTTCGTCTTCGGTATAGGCAATAATAGAAGGGGTTGTACGATCACCCTCAGCGTTTTCGATCACGCGAGTTTTGCCGCCATCCATAACCGCCACACAAGAGTTGGTCGTACCCAAATCTATACCAATAATTTTGCCCATGTCATTCTCTCCGATATTCTCTGCTCATTTGCGTGAGCTATAAATCTGTTAAAAACTGTATGCCCTTTATATGGATACGTTTTGTACAATTTCAAGGTACTAAATAAGGATTTTTTAACTTTTTGAAACCATCACCATCGCAGGACGAATCAAGCGTCCATTCAAGCTATAACCTTTTTGCATAACAGCAACGACGGTATTTGGCGCAGCATCAGGAGCATCGACCAATGACATCGCCTGATGCAGAATCGGATCAAATGCCTGACCTTGCGGGTCAATCTGCTCCACTTTAAATTTAGCCAATCCGCTAATAAACATGCTGCGTGTCATCTCTACACCTTCACGCAATCCTTTAGTCGCTTCCTCATCTGCATTACAAGCGTCTAACGTGCGCTCAAGGCTATCCACGATCGGTAACATCTCGTTCACAAATTTCTCTAATGCAAACTTATGTGCTTTTTCAACATCCTGTTCAGCACGACGACGCACATTTTGTACATCAGCCGCCGCACGTAGAACCTGCTCTTTCATATCTGCTGATTCTTGCTGGGCGGCTATCAACTGTTTTGATAACTCATCAGCACTTAAAACCTGCTCTTCACTCGCGCCTGCTTCTGCATCAGCAACGTTTTCAGCATCCGCTTCCAGAATTTGCTCGACATCTCCTGTCACGGCATCAATATCGTCACTTGCGCTCTGTTCATTTTTTGTCGTCTGGTCATTTACCATTGGGGCTCTCCAACTCAAGCAGCCTTGAAATACTAAAAAATCGAATGCGATCTTTATGGGGATTCACCCCCGTAAACTCAACCCTAAGCAGAATTTTTTTTACATAACTGCCGAGACACGATTGCGCCTGAAACAAAAATCACTTATAAATAAACTACTGTATAAAAACACATACATGGATCTCTGGTTATGCTGACACAATTGACTATCCGCAATTACGCTATCGTTGAATCACTAGACCTGGAGCTCAATAAAGGGATGACGGTGGTCAGCGGTGAGACCGGAGCAGGCAAATCCATCATGCTAGATGCACTCGGGCTTGCTTTAGGTTATAGAGCCGATAGCGGCAGCGTCAGACAAGGCGCAGAACGCGCTGAAATTATTGCCAGCTTCAATATAGATACATTGCAAGAGGCACAAAACTGGCTGAAAGAGCAGGATCTTGACCAAGACAATGAATGCATCATCAGACGCGTCATCACCCGTGAAGGCCGTTCGCGTAGCTATATTAATGGCCAACCTTGTCCACTCAATGCGTTAAAAGAACTGGGCGAGTACCTCATTGCCATCCATGGACAACACGAACATCAGCGCTTGTTAAAAAAAGAACATCACCGCGAACTTCTCGACCAATACGCTTCGAATACTCAACAAGCGCAAACCGTTAAAAACCTATATCAAACCTGGCAAAAAAAGCACAAGCACCTAGAAGAGCTATTAAATCGGGATGATGAGCAGCAGGCAAAAATCCAGCTACTCAGCTACCAGCTGGACGAACTTAACCAACTCAGCATGACAGAAGGTGAGCTAGATCATCTGGAAGAAGAACAAAAAACCCTGAGCCAGGCGGGGAGCATTCTCTCTAACGGGCACCGCGCCCTGGAGCTGACAACAGAAGGCGAACAGGAAAACTGCGTACAACTACTACACCACGCCATACAGATTCTTGCTGAACTGAAAGAGCAGACGCCTGCCATCGCGCAAGCCTCTGAGTTACTCAACAGCGCACAGATCCAGATTGATGAAGCAAGCCAGGAACTACGCCATTACCTCGACCGTGTCGAGATCAATCCAGAGCGCTTAACCGAAACAGAAGAGCGGCTGTCCTGTATTTACGACATTGCCCGCAAGCACAGAGTATCCCCTGAAGCGCTGCCTGATTTTCATCAGCAGCTAAAAAGCGAGCTTGATTCATTACAACACTCAGATGAAACATTAGCACAACTTAATAAAGAGCTGGAGCAACTGTATGCAGAATATGAAAGTGCAGCCAAGCTGCTCAGCCTGTCACGTCAAAAAGCAGCCAGCAAAATCAACCATCAGATCAATGAGCAGCTCCATCTTCTCGGCATGACATCAGCGTGCTTTATCGCATCACTCACTAAAACCGATAAACCCCAGACCAACGGTCTAGAAGAGATAGAGTTTCTAATCTCGACTAACAAAGGCCAACCAGCGCGGCCGTTAGCTAAAATAGCATCCGGCGGAGAACTCTCTCGCATCAGCCTAGCCATTCAAGTAATCACCGCTCAAAGCTCCACCACTCCTACGCTGATATTTGATGAAGTCGATGTCGGCATTGGTGGCGCGATTGCAGAAGTCGTAGGTCGCATGCTGAAACAACTGGGAGAGCGAGCGCAAATCATGTGCGTTACCCACCAACCACAAGTCGCGTCTCAAGGACACCAACATCTGTTTGTGAGCAAACAGGCTGATCAAGAGAACACCCATACACAGATCAACTCTCTGGCCAAAAAAGATCGCGTACAGGAAATTGCTCGCATGCTAGGCGGCATCGATGTCACTAAGCGCTCTCTCGATCATGCCAAAGAGATGCTGGGCTATTAAAAGCAAAAAACCGACACATCGCCGGCTTCTTACGCGCTTAATCTATTACTTCTCGGAGCAACCATCTGCGCAAACACCGTAAAGGTAGAGTGTTCGGTCGGTAATCGTAAAACCAAGATCTTTTGCAATCTGGTATTGACGGTCAATCAGTTGCTGATCAACAAACTCTCTCACCTTACCGCACTTAATACACACAATGTGATCATGCTCTTCTGCACTCGCCAATTCAAAAACGGAGTGCCCACCCTCAAAATGGTGGCGCGTCACCAAACCGGCCGTTTCAAACTGCGTCAGTACTCGGTAAACCGTGGCTAAGCCGACATCTTCACCAATCTCCATCAACAACTTATAAATATCTTCAGCACTAAAATGATCACCCTCACCCGCTTTCTCGAGAATCTGGTAAATCTTAACGCGCGGCAAAGTAACTTTAAGGCCTGCCTTCCTTAACTCTTGATTTTCGAGGGACATTATCTTTACTCTATTGATTCCAACAACTGAATGTTAGACTGTATTATCTTTATTTACACGCAAAAGTGGAAGTCATTTACAGATGCGAAAGTTTCTTATTAGCATTATCGCGATTACTTTATTGTCAGGTTGTTCTGAATTTCCTGGCGTATACAAAATTGACATTCCTCAAGGGAATATCATTTCACAGGAAATGGTGGATAAACTCAAGCCTGGCATGAACTACAGCCAAGTCCGTTATGTATTGGGAACCCCCTTAGTGGTGGATACATTTAACGGTGAACGCTGGGATTACATCTTCACGTTCAAAAAAGGTGGAAACACAAGAACCCAAGAGCATTTATCACTGTTTTTCACCGATGGACAGCTGACAAGCTTTTCAGGAGACTACAAACCCACGGACGCAGCAGCTCAATAACTACTGCTGAGCTGCCTGCTGTGCTTTGATCTTAGCTGCTCGTTTAGCCCTGGCCTCTTTTGGGTCGGCAATTAACGGGCGGTAGATCTCTACCCGCTGCATCTCTTTTAACACAGCTGTTTTAGGGTCTTTAATCGCTTTACCAAAGATCCCCATCGGATCAGACTCGATATTTATCTGAGGATAAATCCGTTCAATTCCAGACAATTTAACCGCCTCATAGGCAGTCGTGCCTTCCTCTACCTTAAGTGCAATAATCTTCTGCTCTTTCGGGAGCGCATATGCTACTTCTACACTGATCATCGGTTCATTCATATACTTTATCAGCCCGTTGTACAAAAGCATCCACCAGCGTTGTTGCCACCTGATTAAACACTTTACCCATCGCTATACTTTTGAGCTTTCCTTCAAACTCAAAACCTAAACTCAAGCTAACCTTGCACGCCTCATCATTCAACGGCTCAAAAGTCCATACGCCAGACAACTTAGAAAAAGGCCCCTCAACAAGCTCAAGCTCAATTCGCTCATACCTTGCCAACCGGTTGCGCGTTGTAAAGCTGTATTTTAAACCCGCTTTAGCCAGATGAAGTGTTGCCTCCATCTTATGCTCATCTTCATATAGCAGCTGAGTTTTGGCACACCAAGGCAAAAAATCCGGATATGCCAGCACATCATTCACAATTTCGAACATCTCTTGAGCACTATGAAGCACCAGCGCACTGCGGTTAACTTGCGTCATTAATCTCTTTCCACCCTTATCCGACTCTACCCTGCAAACTTATTGTACAAATTCAGAGCGAATATTGCTGCAACAGCAACCGGCGCAATATAGCGAATCGCAAAATACCAGGCTGTAAACCAAAAATCTTGCTGGAAAGATAACTCATCTTGCAAAGCATAACGCTTGACTTTCCAACCAGCAAAAATAGCGATAAACAAACCACCTAAAGGCAACATGATGTTAGCTGTCGCAAAATCCATCAGATCAAAAAACGTCATACTGCCTACTTTAAAGTCAGACATAAAGTTAAATGACCCCAAACAGGCTATACCGAGCAGCCACACCAACGCACCCAAAGCAGTACAGGCAGGTAAGCGCTTAATACCAAACTTCTCAACAATCCAAGCAACAGCTGGTTCCATCAGAGAGATGGCCGATGTCCATGCAGCTACTGCAATCAGAACAAAGAAGAGAAAACCAAAAATATGCCCGCCAGGCATCTGACCAAAAGCAACCGGCAAGGTGATAAACATCAAACCAGGACCCGCCCCAGGATCTAATTGATTAGCAAAAACAATCGGAAAAATAGCCAGACCCGCCACCAAAGCAACCAGAGTATCCAACAAAGCAATCATCATCACTGTGCCACCAATACTCGCTTTTTTCGGCATATAAGAACCGTAAGCCATAATAGATCCCATCCCCAAAGACAAGGTAAAGAAAGAGTGACCTAAAGCAACCAGCACCGCATTCCATGTTAATTGAGATGGATCAAAATGAAACAGGAAATCGAAGCCCTGACCAAAAGCACCGGATGTCATAGAGTAGGCCAGCAAGATAAAAAGCAGCACAAACAACGCCGGCATCATAATGCGCGTCGCCCGCTCCAGTCCTTTATTAACGCCTCCCGCAACCACTGTCATCACCATGACAACAAACACACTATGCCAGATCAGCAACGTTTCGCTATCACCCAACAGAGTCTCAAAGCGCTTACCGGCCATTTCACTGCCAATATCAATGAAATCACCATTGGCCATACCCGCCACATAGTAAAGCACCCAGCCCGCGACAACCGAGTAAAAAGAGAAGATCATCACGCCCGCCACAGCACCCATCCAGCCCGCCAGCGACCACTTTGGACTAAGGCCTGACTCAACGGCAAGGTCTTTCATCGAATTAATAGGGCTCTGCCGCCCACGGCGCCCAATCAGCACTTCTGACAGCATGATCGGAATTCCGACCATTAAAATACACACCAAATACACCAGAACGAACGCACCACCACCATTTTCACCGGTGATATAAGGGAACTTCCAAATATTACCTAAACCGACTGCCGACCCTGTCGCCGCCAAAATAAAAACCCAACGGTTTGTCCAAGCCCCATGAATGGATAATTTCTCTTGCATACGTGTCTCTGATTATATTTTGATTCTAGTTAGTGTAATAAACGCGCATTGTTCCCTTTCTCGGCGACGAAGACAACTTTAGTCGCAGCAAATTTTTAAAATTGATTCATTAAATAATCAACAAATAAAGGCCAGGCAGCTTCCGCCCGGTCAACTCCATCGCTATAATCCCGAGCTATGGCTAAACAGAAGAAAACAAAAAACACCAGCAGCACCATCTGTCTCAATAAAAGAGCCCGATACGAATACCATATCGAGGACAAAATTGAAGCAGGCCTATCGCTTGCCGGCTGGGAAGTAAAAAGCCTCCGCGAAGGCCGCGGACAGCTAGTAGACTCATACATCCTGGTTAAGGATGGAGAGGCGTGGCTGGTTGGCGCCAACATGACTCCCTTAGCTCAAGCGTGCACCCATTTTGTTACCGAGCCCCGCCGCGATCGCAAGCTACTCTTACACCGCCGTCAGATTGATAAGCTCACTGAGCAGATCGAAGCGAAAGGTTACACCTGCGTAGCACTGGCCCTCTATTGGAAGAGTGGCCGCGTAAAATGCGAAATCGCACTGGTGAAAGGCAAACAACTTCACGATAAACGTGAAACCGAAAAGAACCGGGATTGGGACCGTCAAAAGCAACGCATAATGGCTGAACGATAAAAACACCGACGAAACTACTTTCATTTCATACCACCAAACCGCTATAATCGCCGCTACTTGGGGGTGACATGGCTTCGACGCCGGTTACAAAACCTTGAGTGCATGCCGTGAGTGTAGTGAATCACGTAAATCAATTACTACACAGTTATAGTTGCTAACGACGATAACTACGCTCTAGCAGCCTAAGGGCCGCTAGCGCCGCACTCAAAGGTGTCTGTAACTTAGAGGTTCGCGGTGTCATATGAGACAGAATCGCCCGGATGCTTCGCCTTAAGCTGAACGGTTAAAACTAAAAAGGCTCGCCCTAAACGCCCTGACCCTCGGGCCGTGGTGGGTTAACTCAATAGAGGTGTCTACGCATGTAGACCTTAAGGCAGCGGATTGGCGGACGCGGGTTCGAAACCCGCCACCTCCACCAAATATATAAACGAAGACGTCCTAGGGCGTCTTTTTTTATGTCATTATTGTTCTTCACGGACCTTATAAACTGCTGAGCCCGTATTAAAATGGAATCATCTCAACAGGAGCAAGAACATGCCTGACGATATCCGCTGGCAACAGCGCTTCCAAAACTTTCAACGCGCTTTAGCGCAACTAACAGATGCGGTCGAACTAAGCGAAACACGCCCCCTTTCAGACTTAGAAAAGCAAGGTTTAATCCAAGCGTTTGAATATACTCATGAACTTGCATGGAACTGCCTGAAAGACTTTTTAACCTATCAAGGAACGCAGGATATTTTCGGTTCCAGAGACGCCACAAGAAAAGCATTTGAAGTAGGGTTGATAGAAGAAGGAGAAATCTGGATGGCAATGATCGCTAGTCGATACCGCACTTCGCATACCTATAACAAGGCGACAGCTGAAGCGATTGTCAATGAAATCTGCCAACAATACATAACGCAGTTTCAACAGCTACAAACCCGTTTCGCCACTTTGGTAGAATAAACATGCCATATGGACTAAACGATCAACATATTGAAAAAATACGCGCAGTGCTTGCGGCCAACCCTCAAATTGAACGAGCGATACTCTATGGATCCCGGGCGATGGGCAACTACCGCAGCGGTTCTGATATGTAACCGTTCATTCTGAGGCGTAGTTGATATCCCGATACAAGTCGGAACGCAACGGCTGATCTGCAAACTTCTCTTTCCATACCCGGGGTGTCAGCTCTTCCACCCGGCTGGCGGGATGTTCACTGATTCGCA
>JBLWXO010000006.1:0-220238 GCA_048267385.1 Neptunomonas sp.
ACGGCGAACGGAAGTTTATCTCCGGTCAACTTTGAAAATTTACAAAAAAAGGTGTCCGGTTGGAGTTGACCAGTACAAATAGCATCATCATTGACAATACCGTTATCTGAGCCACCGTTAGCACTTCGGTTTGCTGGATATAGAAAAAAACCAACATACCGCCATATATATTCGTCACTATGGTCGTTGCCCAGACTAACCCCATCGACTCGGGCAAGCCGACACTTTGCATCACAGGCCCAAGAAAAATCCCCAGATACTCAATCCCGCCGAGCTCTTCCAATATTTTAACCACGATAATGACAGGGATCATTAAACGAAATAAAGTAACGGATACTTGAAAAATATCTCTGCACAGCTCAAAAAATGCTGCTCGCATCATCAATCCTCTTGATCAAATTTCAGGCTAAACAATAGTGGGGAGACGCACTAAGAGTGTGCTCACACCAAAGTAGTTTCAAAAAGCAATACGAAATCGGCAATTCTACACACATCTCCACCGACAAGAGCGAAAAACTATTTACACTCTATAGATATTTACTCAATATTTGTTTTTTTAAACCATCATCTATTTAAAAAATTTATCAAAAGATCCTTACGCTAATACTCGCTTGAAACGTATCTCTTGGCTTTATATTGATGATCCGGATCATATAAACTTATTATCTTAAATCTCTAAGTAATACATATTAGAGATAAATAAATCATTCATAATACTACAAAGATTCAACCAGGAAATAATGAAACTCTCTTGATTGATTCGTTATCATTATTAATAGTCGGTTTAATGATTCTTTTCAAAATAGAATATTACGCCAGCACTTAGCTGAAGCGCTTCTTCATAAAACATAACGTTATCTGCCCGTTTTTTCAGAACACAGCTGAATATTTTTCAGTTGTTTTTTTATCACTTTAAAAACCGAGCAAGATCGATTGCTTTTTAAGCAACAAAAAAACCCAAACAAACACACAATCAATAAATACCTATAAAAACCATTTAATCCATTACCTTTTTTACTAAACCTGCTTTACACTTAGGTATAAATGATTCAATCGTAGGCGCATTGCAAAATGTTAAAAACAAAAAAACGGTTATCTGCGGTCACTCTTATTAGCACCTTTTTCTGCCTCTCTGTTTATCTCCCTTCAGTACAGGCCAACACCCCTGACCAACAGCTATATTTAAAAGCCAAAACCGCTTTCGAGCAAAACGACTCTGCTTTAGCTGACAATTTGACTTCAAAACTTAAAAATTACCCTCTCGTTCCTTACCTACACGCACGTCAGATGACACGTGACATTGCTCAACTTGATGACAGCACGATCAGCCGATTTATCAAAAGCAACCAAGCAACCCCTTTCGCCAAAGATACTCAATCGTCACGGCTGAACCATCTGTTAGAGCAAAAAAAGTGGCAACAGTTCACACAGGCTTACGCTGAATACCCTATTAAAAGCAACCGTTATCAGTGCGAACTCGCTAATGCCCAATACCAGCTCGGAAACAAAGAAGAGGCCTTCGCCTCAGCAGAGCAACTTTGGCAAGTGGGCTATTCTCAAGATAAAGCCTGTGATCCGTTATTTGCAGAGTGGATCCGAAATGGACACCTAACCTCAGACATCGCGAATCTGCGATTCTGGAATGCCGTCGAGCAAAAAGAGTTTGCGCTAGCAAAGTATCTGGAGCGCTTTCTAACCACACCGGCACATAAAAAAGATAGCGAATTATGGTGGCGCGTTAAAGATCAACCGAATTTAATCACAGATGCCACGCTACTCTCAACAAGCAATGCACATCATGGAATCATGGCAAGCTACGCGATTCGCCAAATTGCGCGCTCTGATATTAATAAAGCCGCAGATCTATGGCTACGTGATCGTTCCCGTCTTTCTATTGACCAAACAATCATCGATAAAACCAACGAATATTTTGGTATGCGTTATGCGAAAGGATTCAGAGAAAACGCCGAAGAGATGCTTGCCAAACTCGACCCTGAATTCAATTATGAAAAATTGACAGAGTGGCGCATTCGCCTTGAACTTGCCAAACAGGACTGGCGAGCCGTACTCTCACTCATTGATAAACTACCTGACGCCCTTAAAAAAGAAGGCCGCTGGGCTTACTGGAAAGTAACATCTCAACAACGTCTCAATCCAGGCAAGCAGAAGCCCGATTATGCAGATGTTGCTAAAGAGAGAAGCTTCTACGGCTTTCTGGCATCCGAGCTAACAAACGACCCGTTTTATCTGAATCACCGCCCTTCAGGCATCACGACTGCTCACAAGAAGAAAATCAGTGAACTTCCCGCTGTCCAGCGTATTAAAGAGCTTTTGGCTTTTGATTATCAATATGCCGCTCGTGTTGAATGGAACCTTCTCAGCAAACAACTTTCAGAAAATGATCAGTTAGCGATGGCTCATATAGCCTATGACTGGGGCTGGTATGATCAAGCGATACGTGGTGCTGCCAGAATCAAAGCCTGGGATGATCTGGACATAAGATTCCCTAATCCTCATAACTCACTGTTTGAAGAAATGACCAGCGAAAGAGGCATTTATCAAACATGGGCCATAGCCATTGCCCGCCAAGAAAGTGCTTTTCATCAACAAGCACGCTCACGAGTCGGTGCTCGCGGGTTGATGCAGTTGATGCCAGCCACGGCCAAAATGACAGCCAAAAGATATGATGTTAAATATAGTGGAGTAAATGAGCTTTTCACTGCACGCACCAATATTGCCTTAGGTACTGCTTACCTGGCTGAAGTATTAGCAACATTCGAAGGAAACCGCGCTTATGCCACTGCGGCTTATAACGCAGGCCCACATCGTGTAAAAACATGGCTAAAGGCCAGAGGCGACTTACCACTTGATGCCTGGATTGAAACAATCCCTTTCGATGAAACCCGTAATTATGTACAAAATGTACTAGCTTTCAGTGTTATCTACGATGTGATGGCCTCAAAAAGAACCAGTCTTTTTAATAAACGAGAGTCAGCATCTCTCGCGCTTATTAATGGCACGAAAGCAAGTGGGCAACCAACCCTTTGACCCGCATGAGTGAACTCATCGATATTGGCGTAAACCTAACAGACAAGCGTTTTCAAAACGACATTGACGAGGTTATCAACAGAGCCAAAGCATCGCACATTAGTGCGATGCTGATCACCGGCACATCACTGGCATCATCCCAGAAAGCCATTGCTCTGTGCCAACAGCATCCCGGCTACCTCTATGCAACAAGCGGAATCCATCCACATGACGCATCATCGATGACAGATATTGCTCTGGAAGAGTTGGCGTCATTAAGCGAACAAGCCTGTATCGTGGCTATTGGAGAAACAGGGCTCGATTTCAATAGGAATTTTTCTACCCCTGAAGAACAAATCATCGCATTTGAGCAGCAAGTAACACTCGCAAAATCGACCCAACTCCCTTTATTTCTTCATGAGCGTGATGCCACTGAAAAACAGATTCAAATACTTAAGCCACATGCCCAACAACTCAAAGGCGCAGTGCTGCACTGTTTTACCGGGGATAAGAACGCCTTATTCAGCTACCTTGACTTAGGATTTTATATTGGAATCACCGGCTGGATTTGCGATGAAAGAAGAGGCCTGGCTCTGAAAAAGCTAGTAACAGAGATACCAGCTGAACGTTTATTACTTGAAACCGATGCACCCTACCTGCTACCCAGAGACCTCCCGATTAAACCTAAAAAAGGGCGCAACGAACCTGCCTGCCTGCAGCACATTGCAATGACCATCGCCCAGCTTCGCAATATTTCGACGGAAGAACTATCCCTGCAGACAACTGAAAACACCCGGCAGCTTTTCAACATTTGAGCTAGCGCAGATAAAACAGATCAACGGCCAATAAAATCCAGCAACTGAGGTGCATCAAAAGGCCAACCCAACTCAGCCTCGGTTATTTCGTTTTTTAATACAGGAATTCGCTCACCATACAATGCCAACAACTGATCATCATAAGCAATATCAAGCAGGTCAACCTGGTGAACATCAGGATTCATATGAGTGACAAGCAATGCTTCTGCCAATTCACAGAGATGGCAGCCTTGGGTCGTGAAAAATATAAATTTTTGCATAGGAAGCTATTTTACCATCTCTTTTTCAGATATTTTCATGCAGATTATGGCACTTCTGCTACCCTTAAGCATAGATTGATTCTTAAATAATCAAGCCAATCAGCCACTTAACCTTTCTCTTTATAGAGACCATATCTATGAAGCCAAAAATCACACCCATCGATCATGAAGTAGTGCTGGCAGATGATGAGTTTATTGTCAGTAAAACAGACACGAAAGGGGTTATCACTTACGTCAATCGCACATTCATGGCAATCGCCGGGTATGCAGAAGCTGAATTGCTGGGCAAACAACACAACATCATAAGACATCCGGACATGCCCAGAGGTGCTTTTCAACTACTTTGGGACACCTTACAGCAAGGTGAGGAGTTTTTCGGCTATGTCAAAAACATGTGTAAAGACGGCAGTTACTATTGGGTTTTTGCTAATGTAACTCCTGATTTTGACATACATGGACAACTAAGAGGGTACTACTCTGTCAGAAGGAAACCTACCCGAATCGCCATCAACACCATAAAGCCGGTCTATCAGAAAATGCTACAGATAGAACAAAGCAGTAGCACAAAAGAGGCCATCACTCATTCGATGGCCTACCTTAACGAAACACTGCACACCCTCAATACGAGCTACCCTCATCTGATACTGAGTTTGAATCAAACGAAGGAGCCTGCATGAACATCCATAAACCTCAACAGTCAGGGGTCAGTGCAGGAACTCCTTTTTTAGATACACGTATTAAAAGTTACTGCTTAAGTTTTATTACGATTTCAGTATTGAGCTCTTTGTACGTCACGATTGCCTATGACATGAATGCTATCTGGCTGATTCCTCCGCTTATAACGAGTTACATTGCCTATCGCCTAATGGTTAAAACAAACAGTGTATTTAATGCACTGCAGCGCATCCACGATACGCTCAAGAAAGCGAACAACGGGGAGTTTCATATACGTATCACCTCTACCGAAAAGCTAGGAGAAGTAGGTAAGGTTGCATGGGAAGTTAACGACTTTCTTGACAAAGTGGAGTCCTATTTTAAAGAAGTAGACTCCTGCTTCAGCCATGTCTCTCGTGGCGATTATGGACGTCCTGCACTACACCAAGGACTCCCGGGCCTTCTTAAACAATCACTTAACAATATCAACTCAGCGCTAGAAGAGATGCAAAAAGGCACTGAAATGATCGCCGCAAACGCCTTACATTCAGAGCTACATTCCCTCAACGGTAAGCATTTAATTAATAACCTACGGCAAACACAAAACGATTTAATGCGGATCAGCGAAGAGATGATCCAGGTTGAGTCCATTGTTAAGGAGAACGGGGAAGCGGCACAAAACAGCCAACAATCGGTCCGCCAGATGATCAGTGCACTAGATAAAATTTCCTCTACCATCAACTCAATTGCACAAGTCGTAGGCAAGCTCGGCGATGACAGCACCAAAATAACCGAGTCACTTTCGATAATTACAGATATTGCCGACCAAACCAATCTTCTCGCACTCAATGCCGCTATTGAAGCCGCCAGAGCTGGCGAGCAAGGGCGGGGATTTGCCGTCGTGGCAGATGAAGTCAAAGCACTTTCACATCGAACCAAAGCGGCCGCTATAGAGGTCACCTCAACTATTACGGACTTTGGACTACACGTTGACGAAATGATTACTCAGGCACATCATTCCAACGAATTGTCGACAGAAGTGGGCGTCATCGTATCGGGGTTTAAAGAGCAGTTTGATACATTTGCCGTTGGCTCAGAAGAAACATTGCGCGCAATAGTCCATACAAAAGACAGAGCCTTTGGTTCATTAATGAAAGCTGATCACGTTATTTTCAAGCAAAATGGATATCTTGCACTCGATCACTCTAAGGATCGTCAAAATGAAATCACAGCTACATCAGTCAGCCATCATGAATGTCGCCTTGGAAAATGGTACTATGAAGGCTTAGGCGTAGAGCACTTCAGTAATACTGCGGCCTATACAAAACTAGAAGCGCCTCATACGGCCGTTCACCTTGCGATACAAAATGCAGTATCATTGCGAGATGCTGACTGGGGCAACAATCAAACCATCAAGCGAGAGATCGTTGATGCGATGGCTCGTGCAGAAGATGAAAGTTACAAAATTCTGCAATATATCGATGCTATGCTCGACCAGCATCATGCAGAGAAGCAAGGCTAAAGTTCTATTATGAACAGCCCCATAATACTTGCATGCGCTGTAGCGGCAGAGATATGCTGAAGCATAATACAAAAGTGGTTCAGAAACCGAATGTAGCAAACTGTTAACAATAATCTGAAAAACGTCAAATCGACACCTAGGTAACAGCTGGGCAACTAACAGATTTTCAGCAAAAAGGTAGTTTCATGGAAAAAAATAGTAACGACAAGCTTACGAATCCTCAAGAGTTCATCAACTACGTCAACCAGGAAACCCAAAAGCTTCTCGAAAATTATAAGACAGCGGGTGGCGATGACGTATTTTCTCAATTCACTCAATCCTGGTCAGAGCTTGCAACACGTTCGCTTGAAGATCCTACGGTTTGGATAAAAGCCATTACCGATTACCAACAGGCTCAGATGAACCTGTGGAAAGGCCTGCTAACTGGCCAGAGCGGAGCAGCTCCGATTGCTACACCAGCTCAAGGTGATCGACGCTTTAACGCTGATGAATGGTCGACCAACCCAATCTTCAGTTACATTAAACAGTCTTACCTGCTCGGTTCTGGCATGCTTCAGAACATGGCATCCAATGCCAATCTTTCAGAACATGAACAACGTAAACTTGAGTTTTACACGCAACAGTATATTGATGCGATGTCACCGACTAACTTTGCCATTACTAACCCTGAAGTTTTACAGCAGGCCTTAGAAACAAAAGGAAAAAGTCTGGTAGATGGCCTGCAAAACCTGATGGGCGATATCGAGAAAGGCCGCATCTCGATGACAGATGAAAGCGCTTTCGTATTAGGCGAAAACATCGCTACTACAGAAGGGGCTGTTGTTTTCGAAAACGACATGTTCCAGCTTATTCAATACAAGCCAACCACAGAGCAGGTTTTTGAAAAGCCAACACTTATTGTACCTCCATGTATCAATAAGTTTTATATTCTTGATCTCCAAGAACATAACTCATACGTTAAATACTGTGTCGATGAAGGGCAGACAGTCTTCTTAGTATCTTGGACAAACCCAAGCATTGAGCAGGGCAACATCAGCTGGGATGACTATGTTGGAAAAGGTGTTATCACTGCCATTGACAAGGTTAAAGAGATCTCAGGATCAGCAAAAGTCAACGCAGTCGCTTGGTGTATAGGTGGTACGCTGCTTGCTTCAGCTTTAGCCGTTTTAGCGCACCGCAAAGACACCAGCGTTTCATCTGCCACATTCCTGACGACGCTAACTGATTTCCGTGATCCAGGCGATCTGTGCGTGTTCCTCGATGAGCAGCAAGTCAAAAAGCTTGAAAACAAGGTAAATAACCAAGGCTATTTATCTGGTAAGGAGCTAGCAACGTCGTTCAACATGTTACGTTCTAACGACCTTATCTGGTCATATGTTGTCAACAACTACCTGAAAGGTCAGACACCGCCTCCATTCGATATTCTCTACTGGAATGGCGATTCTACTAACCTGCCAGCTGAGATGTACACTTTCTACATCAACAACATGTATCTGGAAAATAAACTGGTAGAAAAAGACGCACTGACAATCTGCGGGTCCCCTATTGATCTGGGTCGCATCAAAACTCCGTGCTACTTCCTGTCTACTATTGAAGATCACATCGCTCCCTGGAAAGGCACTTTCACTGGCGCTGAAAACTTCAGTAACGTTGAGTTTGTTCTTGGTGCCAGCGGTCACGTTGCCGGGGTCATTAACCCAGCTTCGAAAAACCGTCGTAACTACTGGATCAAAGGCGAATTAGGAAAAGGGTCTGACCACTGGCTTGAAACCGCAGAGCGTGTTGAAGGCTCATGGTGGCCAAACTGGTCTGAATGGCAGAAAAAACGTGGTGGTAAAAAAGTTGCCGCTCCAACGGATTATGGCAATGCAGACAATAAAGCCATTGAGGCAGCTCCAGGTCGTTACGTAAGCGTACGCATCGAATAAGAGCCCCTCGAACTAAAAAAAGCCTCTGCACTGCAGAGGCTTTTTGTTTTCTACTATAAGATATACTCATATCTACGACACTCCACTTTAGCTACTAGCCTTTGAGAAATATCCGTTGATACAGCATCACCTCTGGCAGGAAACCAAAGCCCTTCTTTCGTTAGGCTTCCCTATAATGCTTACGCAAATAGCGCAAGCATCAATGGGGTTTGTCGACACGCTGGTTGCTGGTCAATATAGCACGCTGGATCTGGCCGCAGTCGCGCTCGGTTCAAGCATATGGCTCCCTATTTACCTAGCAGCCACCGGTATTCTTATGGCAACCACGCCACTGGTTGCTTTTGCCATGGGATCCAAGCAACCTGAAACCGTGCTAAGCATTTTCAAACAGGGCATATGGGTTGCCATAGTCCTTGGAGTATTAAGCGTTACTTTACTGAATTCAGCTACATGGATATTTGAGCTAATGAAAGTGGAAACGCATTTAGCCCTGAAAGCTAATGAATATCTCTATGCTATCTCCTGGGGCTTTCCTGCGCTGATGATTTACCAACTACACCGGAGTTATTTTGAAGGGCTAGGTAAGACACGTCCGGCCATGCACATTGCCTTTCTTGCACTCCTCTTGAACATACCACTTAACTACCTATTTGTTTTCGGCAAGTTCGGACTCCCCGAACTAGGCGCTGCAGGGTGCGGCTGGGCCAGCGCTTTAGTCATGTGGGTTATGCTGGGCTGTGGCTGGATCACTCTGAAAAAAAATCCTCAACTACGTCTCCCTGATGCTCTGCACTCCCGTTGGTTTGATGCAGCAGCATTACTCAGCTATCTTAAACTTGGCGTTCCCATGGGGTTTGCCATTCTTATTGAGACCAGCATGTTTTGTGTTATTGCACTGCTACTGGCGCCATTAGGTACACTTGTGGTGGCTGCGCATCAGATAACGATGACGTTTTCAGGTCTCATTTTCATGATTCCACTCAGCATAGCGATGGCTTGCACTATCCGCATCGGCCAGCTATCCGGAGCATCCGAACATAAAAAAGCGTGGTTTAGTGCGAAGTCATCTCTGTTAATTACTACCAGCATTGCTGTTCTGACCAGCATTAGCATCTTGTTATTTTCCAAACAAATTGCCTATATATTCACTTCTGAACAGTATTTGATTGAATTAGCTGCAAACTTACTGCTTATTGCAGCTTTATTCGGAATATCCGACGCCCTACAAGTCACCGCAGCAGGAGCACTGCGCGGTTATAAAGATACCAGCATACCGTTACTGATAGTTTTTATTGCCTATTGGATAATTGGGCTGCCATTAGGCTATATTCTGGGGCTAACGGACTTGATCATTCCTGCCTTGGGCGCTGCTGGTTTCTGGTATGGCCTAGTTATCGGTCTATCTGTTTCAGCGTTATTACTGTTAAAACGATTACGCCGAGTGGCACATCATGAGCGTTTTTAAAACATCTATCTGCATTGCTATACTCCTCTTCCTGAGCGGCTGCAGTAAAGAAGCACCGGAACAAGCGCTTATGCAAACCTATGTCAGCCGAGTTGCGAATGTATTAGATGAGGAGTATCAATGGCAGCAGCCGGACTCCCCTCCCTCTCTACCTTCTCAACGCTTACGCCTTCAAACCATTGCTGATCAGAATGAGGGGGTAATTGATGTTCTGGATTTAGCTAAGTGCAATCTTTTACCCTTAATAGCATCGCGCAATAGCTCGTTAGGCAAGTTGGCCCGCCCTTCTCAGAGACTTATTTATGAAATTGAATTCTTACACCAGATCAGCGACTGCCTACCTCTCATAGAGACCGACCCTACAATTGATGCTGAAGTGAAAGAACGCATCCAGAGCATCTACCAGATTAAAAAAACTAACCTACCTTTTATATTTTGGAACGCACTCTATACAGGCCAAGAAGTTGAAGCCTCAATGGCTATGAATCAAGCACCTCTTCCTCTCTTACAAACAGATTACAGAACAACACTAAACGCGTTAAATTCTCTGTCTTTTATCACAACCTCCACACTACAAAATCAGGCGAGTTTCACGCCACCTTCTTTAACAAAGATCGAGCAAGATTATGAAGCGATCTACCACCAAACACTGGGAACCCCTCTTTTAAAATCATTATTGTTGCTAGAAGCGACGATGAATAATGTCACAAATCTGATCAATACCCGCCTGGCGAGAAGACCCATGTGCTTTACATCCATGAAAAACCCAAAAGCCAACATATTAAAAAATATTTTTGTGGAATATTACGCACGCCAAATACAGCCATATATGGCTTATGTGCATCGAATAGGTGATGAATGGTTCAGCATTCATACAAAAACATTAGCACTACTACCGACCCCAACGGAGGTCACAACATATACAGAACAGGTGTTCATACAAAACAGCAAAACAAGCATTTGGGGGCGCTATATCAATGCGCGTGATAAACATACCTCTGCATGGCAGAAAATTCTTAAACAATGTAATTTAATGCCAGGCGAGCCCAACTAAATGCCATCTCCCTTGAAAAAACCACATTCTTCTACCATGCTTCATGCACTTAATCTGTATGACAGGGAACGGCGTGCAAAGAAAACGCATTTTCTATGCTAAAAATAAACAACCCAGATCTTTCAAGGTCAATAGCGCTGTTTATCTGCTCATCGCCCTGGTTTCATTAACCTTATCTCTGTTCGCATTAAGTGAAATCAGCGTCAAACTCAGCCATGCTTATATCCAGCAACTAGGCCAGAAATATGGCCCCCAAGCAATACTCAGATTACAAGCGTGGCAAGACTTAATGGATGAAATTGCAAACAAGCCTGAAAAAGAAAAACTAAAGCAGGTTAATGATTTTTTTAACCAAGTCAGGTTCTTGGACGACTCAACACACTGGGGGCAAAAAGATTACTGGGCCACTCCCGTTGAATTTCTTATCAGTAACGGCGGTGACTGTGAAGATTTTTCAATCGCAAAATATTACACACTGAAAGAAGTCGGTGTAGACATGAGCAAACTGAGCATCTCCTATGTAAAGGCACTAAAGCTTAATCAGGCACATATGGTGCTTACCTATTACGAGAAGCCCACGTCGATACCAGTGGTACTGGATAATTTGATCGCAGAGATAAAACCCGCCTCTGAACGTCCCGACCTGCTTCATGTATATAGTTTTAATGGTGATAACTTGTGGCTTTCTAAAAAGGGACGCAGAACAACGCTCGTAGGAACCTCAGACCGGCTTGGTCCATGGGTGCAACTTAAATCGAGACTGGAAAACAAACGTGTTAATGTTAATTAATTTAGTGCCAAGGAGTGAAAAATGTCTTTACTAAATCAGCTCATCGCTGCGGTGTTTGCCGTATTGATTGGCTTGGTCTCAGGCACTCTTTACATTATGTCCGACAGCTCAAAAGAGATGCTGATTCATCAACTTGAATCTCATGGGCAAGACACCGCCACGCATTTAGGCCTTTATCTTGCGCCTTATATAGCAGCAGAAGATAAAGCAACTATCGAAACCACAGTTAATGCAATTTTTGATAGCGGCTTCTATCAAACAATAGAAATCACCAACAATAGTGGTGACTCTCTCTTTGTTTCAACAAACAGCTCTGTAGCACCGGAAACGGTGCCAAAATGGTTCTTATCATTTATTCAATTCACCCCACCGTCAATGGAAAGAGAAATCAGCTATCAATGGCGAAAAGTTGGCAAGGTAAGCGTACAAAGTCGCGCCGGATACGCTTATGAACAATTATGGAAAGGTACCGAAAAAACGCTAATCTGGTTTATATCGCTCTCATTAGTTGCTGTTTTCTCGCTAAGCTATTTAATAAGAATGATCTTACGTCCTCTTAAAGGGGTTGCCGAACAAGCCTTTGCTCTGTCTGAACGCAAATATATTGAACAAACACACATCCCTAAAACCATAGAATTAAAATTGGTTGTCGAAGCGATGAACCGAATGGTTCAGCGAGTACAACGGATGTTCGATGAGCAGACCCGCCACATCGAAGAACTACGCAAAACGGCTTATCTAGACAACCTGACAGGACTCACTAACCAACGCTCTACACATGCGCAACTATCTGACTGGCTCGACTATCGTAATGAATTCGGTCACGGTACTTGTATCTACCTGCATATCCCCAACCTCCAGGCACTCAACGAAGTACAAGGAGAGGAAGCTACTAATAATTTTTTGAAATACTCCGCCAAACAGCTGGCCGAACTATGCGCCAAATACCAGCCAGCTATTGTAGGGCGCCTATCCGGTTCAGATTTCCTAGCTTTTATTCCTGAAACTAACGAAGAGATCATTAAGCGGGAAGTAAGCAAGCTGAATGAATCACTCAATATCTTGGCCGATTTTGAAAAAATATCACCCAATGAGCTGCCTGCCGTTCATATAGCTATTACACAAACCGATCATAATACCTCCGCAGCACAACTTCTCTCAGAGGCACGCCTTCTTATTAAACAAGCGATCACTGAGAAAAAAGATATCCAATACCCCACAGAATTCAGCGGAAGCAAAGCCACATCAGCCTCTTGGCAGGAACATGTGGCCAACGCTATCAACAATAAACAAGTTTTTCTGCAATTCCAGAAAGTCATATCTACTCATAATGAAACAACATTGCAGTATGAATTATTAGCGCGAATTTTGAATCGCGACAATATGCCATGTTCAGCAACCGATTTTATACAAGTAGTAAAAGAACTTGGGCTAATAGATACTCTGGATAAAGCCGTATTAGAGCGCGCCATAGAACATCTCTCGTTAAATCAAACCTGCCCACCTTTAACGGTAAATCTAAGCCAGCAAGCTATTCACACCGCTAATTTCAAAGCGTGGATCGAAAAGCAGTTGAGTAAACGCAATTTACGCGGTCGATTAAATATCGAGATTAATGAAACAGCAATACTCAACGATATTGATCATATTGTGACATTCAGGGATCTGTTGAAAGAAAATGGTATCGGGTTTGGCGTCGATAATTTTGGCACCCATCCGAGCGGATTCAGCTACCTCTATGCGGTACAACCCGACTACATAAAAATTGATGGCTCCCTTTGCCAAGAGATCGACCAAAGTAATGAAGACTGCTTCTTTATCAGCAGTCTTATCACAGCAGCCCATAGCTTAGGGATTAAAACCTATGCCGAGCGTATCGAGCGAAAAAGCCAGGCGGAGCGCCTGAAAGAATTAAATATTGATGGAACTCAAGGCTTTTTGCATGGCAGGCCTGAAGCACTCATTTGAGCGTATAGCAGATCGTAATCAGGGCAGTGGCTAAACAAATGACGTCAACCAGTTCGATAAACTTGACGCATCCATAGCCCCTGCTTGCCTAGCTACTTCTTTACCCTCTTTTATAACGATAAGTGTTGGAATACTGCGGATTGAAAAACGTGCAGCCAACGCCTGCTCTACTTCCGTGTTCACCTTAACAAACCGCATACGGGGTTCTAACTGCTTAGCAGCCTGTTCAAAAACAGGAGCCATCATTTTACAAGGACCACACCAAGAGGCCCAAAAATCGACGACTATCGGGATATCACTTATTTTAATGAATTTATCAAATTGCGCGCTCGTTAAATCAGCAGCCTTTCCCTGAAAAAGGAGGTCACGGCAACGCCCACAAACAGGGTTGTTATTTAATTTTTGAGCAGGAACTCGATTCGGCGTTTGACAGGAAGGACAAGATACTAATTTTAATTCAGACATAAAACACCTTATATATAAGCCAAGTACAATATAAGGCGTTCTATGAATAATTCAAGATCTATTAGCGCTTATTCAAAGCGACCAGCTGATCCAACTTAGAATGGATACGATCAGCTTTCTCTATTTCGCGCTGTTGCTTTTCTTTTTCACGTTGGAGGTCACGTCTATGCTGATGGAACTCTTTCAATTTCCCTTTAGCATGCTCAGCTTCTTCAGCGGTTACCTGGCCTTGACCCTCTCCCTGCAAATTGACTCTGTCTGCACCTTCTTGTAGAGATCGGAAGTACTGGGGAGAACGAACATAAGAGGCCAACGCTCTCTTTATTTTATTTTTCGCAACTTTCTCATCAGCGATCAAATCGTCCTGAATACCAATTTTGAGAGGTCGTACGTTGTCACGATTAAAGACCTGTGGATAGGTTTCCATCAAAAGCTGAAGCGCCGCCTGATTTGCCGCCCGGTTCTTCGCTTTACTTTTACTTTTTGGTATCACTACGTCGTTCACAACATTTCTCTCGATCACTTTGATATTCGAACGGTTTTTCTTCAGCTCTAAATTGCCTAATAACCGTTCGCACTCTTCAACTTGCTGCAATGTTTTATTCACTGAAGCTTCTATATCACTGAACACTTATCTCAGCTACCTTTTCGAATATAATAGCTAAATATTTCTTTTTCGCTTTCATTGATCTGTTTAACGAGTTCATGCCCCAGAAATGCGCAGAACTTAGGTATATCCCGCTGCGTAGACGGATCAGAGGCCAACACCAGCAAAACATCGCCGCTGTCAATTTCTCGAACCTTATTATGCAGCATCATTACGGGTTCTGGACAATATAAACCTATTGCATCCAGTAAATGATCTTCTTTAATACCCACCATTACACATCTCTTTCCAAAAACGCCCCTATTGTCTCAAATAAAATCCAGTTGCGAAAGCAGACACTTGCCAAAGTATGAGTTTATGATTTCTAAGACTAGGTTTATGCTTAATACATGAGCGATAAACATAGGAGATTATCATGATCAAAGTAATAATTGAGCGGCATATCGCTGACGAATTAGGCGCACATTATGAGAATGCAGCAAAAACAACATTACAAAAAGCCATGCAGGCACACGGCTTCATTTCCGGGGAAGCATTAATGAATGTTGACGATTCTAACCACCGGATTGTCATCGCCACTTATCGCACCATCGATGACTGGTATCGTTGGCTCTCCTCTAACGAGCGAAAAGAGATGATGGAGCAGATAAGACCAATGCTGGATCGTGAAGAAAAATTCATGTTGCTTGAGCATTAGAGGCACTATCCAAAGCGCCTCGTTTAATTTGCACCAACATTTGGTCTAGCGCTGAATAAATATGCTCTTGTTGAGTAAAACCTGACGCTTTTCGAGGCTTCAAATCATGATTACCATCAGGCAGCCAGTGGACGTGGACTGTCGACGGTAATGAATAGCTTACCACCTCCTCTTTATTTCCCATCAAGTCTCTGTCTCCCTGAAATATATATACAGGCTTGGTCAGCATTTGAAAGTGCTCTGTACGAGTAGTCAGCGCCTTACCGATAGGATGAAAAGGATACCCAAAAACAAAACAACTTTTCGCATCAGTACTTTCCAACACCATTGTAGCTATCCGCCCTCCCATTGATTTACCGGCAAGGCAAATCGGCACATCGCCCGGGTATTGCCCGACTACTTTCTTAAAAGCATCCGACAACCTGTCCGCACGATCAGGCGGACGTTTATTTCCACTCAGGCGGCGTTGCGCCATATACGGAAATTCAAACCGGATCACTTGCAATCCATGCTCAGCCAGATAGTGACTTACTAAGGCCATGAAGTCACTATCCATTCCCGCCCCTGCTCCATGAGCCAATATAACGCGACCAAACAGCGGCTCCCCTTCAATTAACAGGTCCAAAAATTCACCTCATAAAGAAAATGATAAAAAGGGCTATTGTAGGGCTTGATCTATATCAAGCAAATGCTAGTTAACCACCGAAATAAACACGCCTAAAGTAGCACAAGAATATCAAACCAAAGAGCGAATGAGAGTGTAGACGATTGTAGAAGGACGCTTAGACATGAATTTATTTTAAATAAAATCAATAAGATAGAAAGAAAGCCAGTCAAAAACTAATATCCATATACAATATATTTACCAACCATTTTATGCGACAATGCGCCACACTCAACGCCTAAACTGCGTTGTAAACACAAGGCTATTCCAAGATAATTGCCTGTGGAACTGTACTATCAAACCAAGCTTTTGGATGAGAGCCTGACATGAGCACTGTAACTGAACACCCAACTTATAATTACAAGGTTGTGCGCCAGTTCGCCATTATGACGGTGATATGGGGTATCGTCGGAATGACAGTTGGCGTCTTAATTGCCGCACAACTGGTATGGCCGGCACTAAACTTTGACACATCATGGTTATCCTACGGGCGTATACGTCCGCTACACACCAATGCGGTTATATTCGCATTTGGTGGATCAGCGTTGTTTGCTACATCTTATTATGTAGTTCAACGTACCTGCCAGACTCGCTTATTCTCAGACGGCTTAGCAGCCTTCACATTCTGGGGATGGCAAGCAGTTATTCTTTCGGCAGCTATCACCCTTCCTCTGGGTTTAACGTCTTCTAAAGAATACGCTGAGCTGGAATGGCCAATTGACATTCTGATTGCCGTTGTATGGGTCTCCTATGCAGTCGTATTCCTTGGCACTGTCAAAAACCGTAAAACCTCACATATCTATGTAGGTAACTGGTTCTATATGGCGTTCATCATTACCGTAGCGGTTCTACACATTGTAAACAGTGCTGTTATCCCGGTAACTATGTGGAAATCCTACTCTGTTTACCCTGGTGCCGTTGATGCCATGGTTCAGTGGTGGTACGGGCATAACGCAGTAGGCTTCTTTCTGACAGCTGGTTTCTTGGGCATGATGTACTACTTCGTACCTAAGCAGGCAGAGCGTCCAATCTACTCTTACCGCCTATCAATCGTGCATTTCTGGGCACTGATTGCCACTTACATGTGGGCAGGTGGTCATCACCTTCACTACACTGCGTTGCCGGACTGGACCCAGTCTGTATCAATGGTTATGTCTTTGATCCTATTAGCACCATCATGGGGTGGTATGATCAATGGTATGATGACACTGTCTGGTGCATGGCATAAATTACGTACCGACCCTGTACTTCGTTTCCTGGTTGTTTCTCTATCCTTCTACGGTATGTCTACCTTCGAAGGCCCAATGATGGCAATCAAAACTGTGAACGCACTATCTCATTATACCGACTGGACTGTTGGTCATGTACATGCCGGCGCACTAGGCTGGGTTGCAATGATTTCAGTGGGTGCCACCTACCACATGATTCCTAAACTATTTGGTAAAGCTCAAATGTGGAGCGTTGGACTGATCAACACTCACTTCTGGCTAGCTACTGTTGGTACTGTGCTTTACATCTGCGCAATGTGGGTTAACGGTATTTTACAGGGTCTGATGTGGCGCGCAGTTAATGAAGACGGCACGCTAACATACAGCTTCGTTGAAGCTCTGGAAGCATCTCACCCAGGTTACTTCGTTCGCTGGTTAGGTGGTGCATTCTGGCTGACAGGTATGCTGCTGATGGCTTACAACACTTGGCAAACTGTTCGTAAGGACAGCAAAGCCCCAGTAGCTGATGCTACTGCGCAGGCTGCATAAGGCTGAGGAGCAGAATAATGATTAAGCATGAAACAATAGAAAAGAATATCGGCCTAATGGTTTTATTGATCATCATCGTAATTAGCGGTGGTGGTTTAGCTGAAATCGTACCTTTATTCTTCCAGGCATCAACCACAAAACCGATAGACGGCTTACGTCCCTACAGCGCTCTTGAGCTAGAAGGTCGTGACATTTATATCCGCGAAGGATGTAATGTCTGCCATTCACAGATGATTCGCCCATTCCGTGCTGAAACAGAGCGCTATGGACAATTCTCTACCGCAAATGAGCAAGTATGGGAGCATCCGTTCCTGTGGGGTTCTAAGCGTACCGGTCCAGACTTGGCACGTGTAGGCGGCCGTTACTCTGATGACTGGCACCGTGCTCATTTATACAATCCTCGTGATGTGGTACCAGAGTCTAAGATGCCATCCTATCCATGGTTGTTTGAAGACAAGCTGACAGGTAAGGATACAGCTGCTAAGTTAAGCGTTATGCGCACATTAGGCGTGCCTTACACTGATGACCAGATCGCTACTGCGCAGGACGATGTAGCTGGAAAATATGAAATCGAAGCTCTGGTTACATATTTACAAGCTCTGGGTAAAACGCATTCTGTCTATAACAATAAGCGGTAATCACTAGTGAGTTACGATGTTTACGGCCCGTTCATACCGGTAATTATGCTCATCACCTTTATCGGACTTTTTATCTGGGTATTGCTGCCCAGCAATAAAAAACGATTTGATGATGCATCTCAACTACCTTTCGGTGATGAACCGTTGGTTAATTCGGATGAATCGACCCCGAACAGGAGAGTGGAAAAATGAGTGCTTTCTGGAGCGCATGGGTAACAATTATTACCCTAGCAGTAATTTTTGGCTGTACTTGGTTACTTTTACAGACGCGTAAGGGTGAAACCTATAAAGAAGAAACTGAAGAAACTGTCGGACATGAGTTTGACGGCATTGCGGAATTAGATAACCCGCTACCAAAATGGTGGTTCCAGATGTTTATTGGTACTGTTATTTTTGGTTTGGCATACTTGGCGCTATATCCAGGTCTGGGTAACTTCAAAGGACTATTAGGCTGGACCTCCACGAACCAGTGGGAAGAAGAGATGGCTCACGCTGATGAAGTGTACAAGCCAGTCTTCGCCAAATACGCCACACTGTCCGTAGAAGATCTGCAAAAGCCAGAGAACGAAGCAGGCCTTAAAATGGGTCAGCGTATGTTCGCTAACAACTGTTCTGTCTGTCACGGCACAGCAGCTACAGGGGCACACGGCTTCCCTAACCTGACAGATAATGACTGGTTATACGGCGGATCTCCTGAAGCACTGACCCAGACTATTCTCAATGGTCGTCAAGGCGCTATGCCTGCATGGGGAGCAGTCCTCGGGGAAGAAGGCGTACGTGATGTGTCAAGTTATGTGCAAACATTAAGTGCTCAGGAAGCTGATAGCGATGCAGCAGCACGCGGCAAAACTCAGTTCCAGGCACTTTGCACAGCGTGTCACGGTGTTGATGGCAAAGGGATGCTGGCACTCGGTGCTCCAAACCTAACTGACAACACATGGCTATACGGCGGATCTTTTGAGGAAATCACTCATACTATCCGCTCTGGGCGTAACGGCGTGATGCCTGCCCATAAAGACCTGCTTAGCCAAGACAAAGTCCAGCTAATTGCAGCTTACGTGTATAGTTTGTCTAACAAGTAATTGACAACTATCAATAAAAAGGCGATGTGAAGAGATTCATATCGCCTTTTTTTTATAGTCAAGATTATAATATGCAACTTCTCTAATGGACAAGTTGGCCCAGTAGGCTAATCCCCAACAATTAAGCTTGCGAGCAAAGACATGAATCAGATACCTGTCAAAGATGTCACTCCTCCAACGAATAGCAAAAAAGAGGCCTTCGAACTCTATGCTAGCCGTGAACACATTTATGTAAAGTTTTATAAAGGACTGTTTAAGAACTTTCGTATTATTTCCGGAAGTATAATGCTACTCATGTTTTATGTATTTCCGCTAATCGAGTGGAATGGCAGGCAAGCCATACTCTTCGATCTTCCAAACCGTCAGTTTCATGTGTTCGGAATGACATTTTGGCCGCAAGACTTCATGCTTCTGTCCTGGCTTCTAATCATCCTTGCTTTCACCTTATTCTTCGTTACCGTTTTTGCAGGACGACTTTGGTGTGGTTATGCCTGCCCACAGTTTGTCTGGACCTGGCTATTCATATGGGCTGAAAGAGTTGCCGAAGGCGACCGCAACCAGCGCATAAAGCTTGATAAAGCAGCCTGGAGCGCCGAAAAAATAAGGAAAAAAGCCATCAAGCATGGCTTATGGTTATTTATTGCCATTACTTCTGCCGTTGCTTTTGTCGGCTATTTTTCTCCTATCCGTGAACTGGTCGTTGACCTTGCCGCTTTCTCACTTGGTCCTTGGGAAACCTGGTGGATCGGCTTTATTGCCGTTGCCACTTACGCAAATGCTGGCTGGTTGCGTGAACAGGTATGTATTTACATGTGCCCATATGCCCGCTTTCAAAGTGTGATGTTTGACCAAGATACACTGGTCATTTCATATGATGAAAAACGGGGAGAGAATCGCGGTAAGCGCAAAAAAGGCAGTGACTACAAAGCAGAAGATTTGGGTGACTGTATTGACTGCGGCTTCTGCGTTAATGTATGCCCAGTCGGAATCGATATCCGTGATGGCTTACAATACGAATGTGTCGCATGCGGCGCTTGCGTTGATGCCTGCGATGACATCATGGATCGTATGGGATACGAAAGAGGTTTAGTCCGCTACACCACAGAGCATCAACTAGAAGGAAATACTACTCATCTATTACGTCCTCGCTTGATGGGTTATTTCTTAGTACTGATAGCGATGTGTATCGCGTTTGGTTACACCATCTTCAGCCGCGTACCACTAGAAGTAGATATTTTGCGTGATCGTGGCCAACTATATAACGAAACACCCAGCGGCCTGATAGAAAATGTTTACAAACTTAAACTCGCTAATAAGGAGCAACGCGACCATGATTACCGGATTAGCGTTAGTGGTATTGAAGGACTGAAACTAATAACAGAACCGGTGGTCACTATCAAAGCCGGTGAGCTCCTTGATTACAACATACGCATTCATTTGGATAAAGTTCATATCAAGCGACCCAATTATGATATACAGATCAAGGTTGAGGCATTAGATAACAACAGTATTTCCATTACTGAAGAGAACCGATTTATTGGCCCTGCGCCACGTCGATAACCGACCTGCGCATTAAATTAAGGTACAATAGCTGCTCTCTGCAAAGACAGCAGCTATTTTTATGACAGAAGCAAATATGACTGAAGATGAAATTCAAGCAGCAAAGCCTTGGTACAAACAACCTTGGCTTCTTTTTATCCTGGCACCACTTTTTGCCGTAGCAATTTACGGTTTCAGCTTTCTTTACCTGTCTATTGTAACAATGGACGGCGTGGTAAAAGATGATTACTACCGTATCGCTAAAGGGTATGAACTCAAAACTAAAAAGAACCAAAGCGCCATTGATCAGAAAATCACAGCAGAACTGAATCTGGACGATATGACTGGCGATATCATGATCAAATTGAATGGCCAATTAACCAATACTCCTGAATTTCTGACATTGGATATAGTTCATCCAACACATCAAAAATATGATCAGGCCATCACTCTTAAAGCCATTGGTTCCGGGCAACTCTATTCCGGATCACTGGCTAACCCGCTGAAGGGAAAACGTTATCTTTTTCTTACGCCTCCTGATGACAACTGGCACCTTCGCAAAGAAATTCTGCCACCTTATCAACAACGTCGCATTGAACTAAAGCCAAATTTATAAGGCTCCAAGAAGTATGAGTAGTAGTCATAATAGTCAGCATTGCCTTATAAAGTGCTTCCATTGCGGTCAGGATGTACCTACAGGGGTACAGTTCGTTGCCGATATTAAAGGCTCCCCGCAACCTATGTGTTGTCCCGGATGCAAAGCGGTAGCAGAAACCATAGTTGCCAGCGGACTTGAGCACTACTACAAATACCGTCAGGGAGACTCAATCTTTACGCCTGAGCTCTCTGGCACTGAACTCCCGAGCATTATTCAGGACGAGTTAAAGCTCTACGATAATGAGTCGATTCAGAAAAATTTCGTCATTACATTAGAAAATGATGTGAAAGAAGCGACTCTGGTCATTGAGGGTATTACCTGTGCCGCTTGTGTCTGGTTATTAGAGCATCACTTGGTGAAACAAACGGGCATTGAGCAAGCATCTGTTAACCTCACCAACCATAGAGCACGTATTCGCTGGCATAATAATGAAACATCATTAAGCAGCATCATGGCGGCAATATATCACATTGGATATCAAGGCCACCCATACCATCCGGATAAAGAAGAGCAGTTGCTTGGGCTTGAAAAAAAGCGTGCTTTCCGCCGCCTTGGCTTAGCCGGACTTGGCATGATGCAGATCATGATGATGTCCGTTGCTTTATATGCTGGCGCGCTACAAGGAATAGAGGGAAAATTTGAAACCTTTATTCGCTGGACCAGCCTCATCATTGCCACACCTGTACTACTTTACTCTGCCAGACCCTTCTTTACCGCAGCAATAAGAGACATCAAAGCACGACACCTAAGCATGGATGTTCCGGTATCTATCGCTATTGGTGGTGCCTATCTGGCAAGTGCCTGGGCAACCTATACTCAAAGTGGCGAGGTTTATTTCGACTCCGTTACCATGTTTACTTTCTTTTTGTTAATCGGACGGTATCTGGAGATGCAAGCAAGGCACCGGACCGGACGAGCAGGAAATGCATTATTAAACCTCATCCCTGCCAGCGCCATAAAATTAGTGGATAAACAAGAAGTACTGGTTCCGGCAAACGATTTAAAGATTAATGATATTGTTCTGGTCAAACCAGGCCATACCATTCCTGCAGATGGCATTATCATTGCCGGCTACTCCTCTGTAGATGAGTCTGCACTAACCGGTGAATACCTCCCCATCAGTAAAACAGTTAACGAACACGTTGTCGGCGGAACCATTAATGTAGAAAGCCCCCTTCAGTTGCAGATTACTGAAGTCGGAGCAGACACTAAACTATCAGCGATCGTCAGACTACTGGATCGTGCGCAGGAAGAGAAACCCGCCCTTGCTAAAGTTGCCGATAAGGTCGCCAGTTATTTTGTTGCCGCGGTTCTCTTAACGTCTGCTGTTGTCAGTCTTACTTGGTGGAACATCGACCCGCAAAACGCTTTTTGGATTACTCTTTCCGTTCTGGTTGTTACCTGCCCTTGCGCACTGTCATTAGCGACACCCACAGCACTCACTGCAGCTACCGGCACATTAAGACAAAATGGTCTGCTCATTACGCGTGGCCACGTCCTGGAAAGCCTTTCTACTGCCTCCCATATCGTTTTCGACAAAACCGGCACGCTCACCGAGGGCAACCTGTCACTTAAAAGTACCCGCTTATGCAGCAATACAGATGCACAAACAGTACTGGAAATTGCCGCTGCATTAGAAGCTCATTCTGAACACCCTATTGCAAAAGCGTTCCGCAAATACCAGCTCCATACGGCAGAATCACTCAAGGTAGAGCTAGGCCAAGGCCTAGAAGGCCGTGTTAACGATATTATTTATCGTATCGGCAAACCCGAATTTGCATCTGCCCTCTGCCAACAGCAACTGACGTATCATGATGCTCCTGACCAGAATGGCCAATGGTTGCTACTTTGCAATACCGAAACACCCCTTGCATGGTTCTGCCTAAATGACCAGATCCGCAAAGGCACTCAAGAAACACTTGCGACCCTGAAACGCCTTGGCCTTAATATCCAAATGCTGACCGGTGACAACTCTGCAGCGGTTCAGGAGGTGGCCAATGACCTGGGTATTAACCAAGTCATTGCCAACGTTTCACCTAAAGACAAGCTGGCCTATATACAAAAGCTGCAAAATCAAGGCGCGAAAGTAGTCATGATTGGTGACGGTATCAACGATATTCCTGTACTTGCAGGTGCGCAAACATCCATCGCCATGGGCAGCGCAACCGATCTTGCTAAAACCAACGCGGATGCAGTGCTCATCAGTAGTGATATCGAACGCTTGACCGACGCTATTCTGCTTTCACGAAAAACCCAGATTATTATTCGCCAAAATCTGAGCTGGGCACTTATGTATAACCTTGTTGCGTTGCCGTTGGCCGCAATGGGCTTTATTGCTCCCTATATGGCCGCAATTGGTATGTCCCTCAGTTCATTGATCGTTGTTGGTAATGCGCTTCGTCTAACTAAACTTGTTCGTCGCAACCCTGTAAAATAGTTAAATCAATTATCGAGATAATGCTCCATGGAAATTCTTTTTATACTAATACCCATCGCTATCATCTTGCTTGGGTTCGCTATTTGGGCTTTTTTCTGGAGTGTGAACACAGGACAATATGATGACCTTGAGTCCCCGGCCCACAGCATATTATTTGATGACGATGATGAGTTAATCCCGGACGAGGCAAAACAGGCAAAGGCAAACTCCTCTCGTGACTGAGTCTCTTTCGCTAACAACGGCGTTATTACTAGGCTTGCTCGGCAGTGCACACTGCATTGGCATGTGCGGTGGTATTGCTGCCACAATATCGATGGGACAAAAAAGCACACGACTCCCCAACCTTTTAGGTTATAACCTCGGCAGACTCTGCAGTTATGCACTGGCGGGTGCACTAGTGGGCTCCCTTGGGGTTATTATTAAAGACAGTACATCTGCTATTGTATTGCGTACATTAGCAGGCATCCTGTTAATCGCTATGGGTTTATATGTTGCCCAGTGGTGGAAAGGGCTTGTTCATATTGAAAGGCTAGGCAATAAACTCTGGTCTTTTATCCGCCCAACAGCCAGTAAGCTCTTGCCGGTTAAAAACGTAAAACAAGCTCTTCTGTTAGGTTTTTTCTGGGGTTGGCTACCCTGTGGTCTGGTTTACAGCACACTAATATGGGCAGCGACCGCACAAAATGCATTACATAGCAGTAGTTTAATGTTTGCTTTTGGCATCGGTACACTCCCCGCTATGCTAACCACAGGCCTGTTAGCCAAACAAGTACAGACATTATTGGCAAACCGCAACGTCCAGCATGTTGCAGGCCTGCTAATACTGATTTTTGGTCTATACACCATTCCATTCGCTGCAATCGTCGATATTTGATACGCGTCAAATCATTCTTCTGATCAGATGCTATACTGCTGCGCTTAAAATAATGAGGAAACTATCGTGAGCCTGGACAAAACCATTTCATGGGATCTGGATCTTATTAAACGCTATGATCTTTCCGGTCCCCGGTACACCTCTTATCCGACAGCCATTCAGTTTGATACCTCTCTGTCTGAAGTACAATTAGTTCAAAGCGGACAATCAACCACCGATAAAACTGCACCACTATCGCTTTATATTCATATCCCCTTTTGCGCTCATGTTTGTTATTTTTGTGCCTGTAACAAGGTCATTACCCGCAATCGCAAAAAAGCTCAGCCCTACCTTGATACACTCTATAAAGAGATTGAACAAGTCGCTAAATGGTACAGCGATAAAAGAGTTGTAAACCAGCTACATTGGGGCGGCGGCACACCTACCTTTATCAGCGACGAACAGATGGAGGAACTGATGGATAAAATCAAACAGGAGTTCAACCTGCTTGATGATGACAGTGGTGACTATTCGATTGAGATTGACCCTCGCGAAGCCTCATACGAAACCATGCAAACCCTCAGAAAAGTAGGTTTCAACCGTATCAGTTTAGGTGTACAAGATGTCAACCCCGCTGTACAGGAAGCGGTAAATCGCATTCAACCCACAGAACAAACCGCGGCCGTACTCAAATCAGCACGAGAACTCGGTTTTAAATCGATTAACATGGATCTGATCTACGGACTCCCGCATCAGACTTTCGAGAGCTTTAACGCAACACTCGATACTGTCATAGCCATGAGCCCTGATCGCTTATCCGTTTTCAACTATGCACATATGCCAGATCGCTTCCGCTCTCAAAAACATATTAATGCAGCCGACCTGCCAAGCCCGGAAAGCAAACTGGCTATTCATGAGTCAACCATCAATAAGCTGCTTGCTGCCGGCTATGTCTATATTGGCATGGACCATTTCGCAAAACCCGATGATGAACTGGCTCTGGCACAGCAAAGTGGGCATCTGCATCGTAACTTCCAAGGCTATACAACTCACTCGGATTGTGATCTGGTCGCCATGGGAGTCTCTGCTATCAGTCAAATTGGTGATGTTTATTACCAAAATGAACATGATATGACAGCCTATACAGAAGCCGTTGAATCACGCGCCAGCGCCATTCGTCGTGGTGTAAAACTCAGCACAGATGACCATATTCGTCGCGCCGTTATTACCCAACTAATCTGCCATTTTGAACTTGATCCGACACTCATAGAACAAGAGTTCAACATTGATTTTAAAGAGTATTTTTCTCAAGAACAGGCAGAACTGCAGCACTTTACAAAAGATGGACTCATCCAGCTGGATGGCCAACGAATTACTGTTACAGCAGCCGGCCGTTTATTGATCAGGCGCATCTGTATGGCCTTTGATCGCTACATTCCGAAACAACAAACAACACAAGGTTTTTCACGCATCATCTAATAGGCACTTCACGGTTCATGCGAAATACGACATAATTGACGGCTGAGTAGCCTCACTATGTATAACAATCACAGGAACCGGCCATGAGCGATATAAAAAAAGAAGGGAAACTACATAGCCTGCAACAAGCGCATTGTAATACATGCAGCCTGAGCTCGCTCTGCCTTCCGGTGTCATTGAACAACTCGGAGATGGAGAGTCTGGATAACATCATCGAGAAAAGCAGACCTCTGAAAAAGGGAGACCACCTATTTCATCAGGGCGATGTTTTTGAATCTGTATTTGCTATCCGCGCAGGCAGTGTAAAAAGCTACACCATCACCAATGAAGGGGAAGAGCAGATTACCGGTTTTTATTTTCCTGGTGAAGTGGTCGGCTTAAGTGGCTTTGATGAAAAGCACTACCCAGTCTCCACAAAAATTATGGAAACCACAACGGTGTGCGAAATACCCTTCGAGCATTTAGACTCTTTATGTGGACAACTGCCCGAATTACGCCGCCAGGTCATGCGCACCATGAGCAAAGAGATCAGAGACGATCAACAGATGATGCTATTGCTTTCTAAAAAGAATGCAGAAGAGCGCGTAGCTACTTTTTTAGTTAAGCTTTCACAACGTTTTCAGGCACGCGGATACTCATCTCACAAATTCAGATTATCCATGTCACGCAATGAGATTGGTAACTATTTAGGCCTCGCCGTTGAAACAGTTAGTCGTATTTTTACCCGCTTCCAGAAAAACAAACTGATACAGGTGGAAGGAAAAGAGGTCGATCTTCTCGACTTAGAAAGCCTGTATGAAGTTTCTGGCGAGTGCGATGGTAAAAGCATATCTAAAGAAACAGATGTTCAACAGCTTTCTTTATAGTCTGAATCAATAAGCTGGCTGACTTTGCGGTAATAAAAATAGTAGAGAAAATAAGCCGAAAAAAAACGCCGTCCAATTAATTGAACGGCGTTAAAATATTGTTGCACAAAGAAGTAGCCATCTCTATGTGTAACCCAACGCGATTATTAAAACGCATATTCTTTATTTAAACATTGAGCCATATCAATCGTTTACGTTCCGGCCTGATTGAGGAGCCATTAGTACATGTCATACGATGAATTTTACGTCAAGTCAGTAATACGTTCACTTCCTGACTGGCCAGAACCTGGGGTTATGTTCCGCGATATTACCCCTCTTTTCAAAGATCCCAAAGCGTTACGCATGGTGGCAGATGCTTTTATTCAACGTTATATGGGTTCTGACCTGACACATATCGCTTGTATCGATGCTCGCGGTTTTCTGATTGCTTCAATTATGGCTTATCAGATGCAAAAACCACTGGTATTGGTTCGTAAAAAAGGCAAACTCCCCGGTAAAACAATCCATCAGGAATATGAGCTGGAATATGGCACCTCAGCCGTAGAAATGCAGTTAGACTCCGTCGGTCCTGGTGACCGGGTTTTAGTCTTCGATGACCTGATTGCGACTGGCGGAACAATTTTGGCTGCCTGCACACTGATTAAAAAGCTCGGTGCTGAAGTAACTGAATGCGCTGCATTGATTGACCTACCTGATCTGGATGGTTCTGTTCGTATCCAAGAAACAGGAATTCCTGTTTATACGATGCTCGCTTACGAAGGTCTGTAGATAAAATTAGAAACCTCTGATATTGTTGAGCAATCTAAGCTTATAACAATATCAGAGGTAAAGATGCCAAACTCCCTATTTAAAGCCTCATCATTGCTTCTGCTGCTTACGTGCCAACCTTTATTCGCCCAAGAAGTGACCACTTCACACAATAATTTAGCCATTAATGCAGAGCTAAAACTAGCCGAGAACAGCACACTGGCTGATGGCGTTTTGCTCATCACTCACGGCACACTCGCACACAATAAGATGGAAGTGATTGCAACGCTGCAAGAGTTACTCACAGATGCGGGCATTAACACCCTGGCGATCAACTTAAGCTTAAGCATCAATAACCGACACGGCATGTATGATTGTCAGGTTCCCCACCAGCATAGACACACCGATGCAATTGATGAGATTAGTACCTGGACAGCCTGGTTAAAGAGTCAAGGAGCCGGAGATATTAGCCTGATGGGGCATTCTCGCGGTGGAAATCAGACCGCATGGTTTACTGAAGTTTTCCCTGACCAGGTTAAATCTCAAATTTTACTGGCACCGGCCACATGGAGTGAATCCGCAGAAAGAAATGACTATAAAGCCCGTTACGGAAAATCATTAACAGATATACTCAGTCAAGCAGAACAAGCTGATGAGAATGCCTGGATGGATGCAACGGACTTTATCTACTGTACGGGCAGTCGTGTTAAAGCAATGTCATTTTTAAATTACTACTCGCCAGATTCAAAGCTCGATACTCCTTATCTATTGGAGAAAACTATCACACCTAGTTTGGTCATTAGCGGATCTGAAGATAAAACCGTTACTAACCTTCCTGAAAAAATGACCGGCATAACAAACTCACAAGTAGAGCACATCTCAATTGAAGGGGCTGATCACTATTTCAGAGATCTTTATGCTGATGAGGTAGTCGAACATATCGTTGAGTTCATGGAAAAACAGCAATGAAAGCGCGCCCTCTCAGCCTGGTTCTCTCAGGTTTCTTCTTAAATATTCTGCTTAACATTGCGCAGGCAAGCAGTCTACCCGCGGGAATTAACTTTAAGCTCGATGGGGAACAACTCGGAGATAACAGAATACTGTTAGTAATGATCAGTCAGCGCGGCTGCAGCTACTGCCAGTTAATTCATGATGACTTTCTGGCACCGATGCATCGGGGAGGGAAATACCAGAAAAGAGCCTTGTTCCGTGAACTTAAAATAGATTCAGATAACGCCATTCTTGATTTCAACGGTCAAAAAATAACGCCTAAGCAGTTTGCACAAAGGTATCACTCTACGTTTACGCCCACCCTTCTCTTTCTTGATAATAAAGGCCAAGCTTTAGTAGCAAATATGATCGGTGTTAATACCCCTGAGTTTTATGGCTACTATCTCGATCAGTCAATCGATGAAGCGATCAGTCGCCTTAAAGCTCATCCGTAAAGTAGCGCGAAAAAACAGTAGGCGAACTCAAAAACCGAACGGCACCTCTAAGCATCTCTGGCGACTATTGTTTCCTGTGGTAGCTATTATGAAAACCGCTTTAATGACTTTCCGGCTTTTTCCTGAAGGGGGAACTCTGGCCAACGATGCTTTGGATAACGCCCCCTCATCTCCTTTGCCACTTCAAAATATGATGTTCTCCAAAAATTACCTAAGTCACTTGTTGTCTGAATAGGTCTTCGCGCCGGCGAAAGCAATTCAAACCTAATTGATACCTTACCTCCTGCGATCTTTGGAGTCTCTAGCTCCCCAAACATCTCCTGTAACGGAACCGATACCGTGGGTCCCTGATCTTTGTCGTAAATAATAGGCACTGCTTTATGACCAGGGGTTTTGTAAATGAGCGGGGCCTCTCTCTCCAGCAGCTTCTGATCCTCCCAAGACACAATACCCAGAAGCAACTCGAATAAATTGATCTTTTTTAGCCCAGATATCGATTTAACTCCTGCTAAATACGGCAGCAGCCATTCATCCAGTGTATCAACAAGCCTAGCCTTGGATATCTTAGGAAATGTTTCAACGTATCCTCCGAGCCATTCCGCTCTGGCTAACCACTCCTGACAAGGATTTGTCCAGTTAAGAATATTCAGTTCACTGCTTTTTAAAACACCACGTAAGCACTCTTGAAACTTATCAGGAGGAATATCGGATAATGAGGATCGCCTTATTTCTAACGCGCCATACTCAGTGATACTTCGCCCAATGATTTTTTGTTTTGCACTGTCATACTCATAGTGAGTTTTTTCGACAATGCTATCATTGAGGCAGTCCAACACCGATTCTCCAGTGATATGAGCAGCACTATAAACCCGCCCTTCTTTTTTAATAGCATCACAATCAACAACAACAAGCCACTGACTACCAAACAGAGGATCATCATCAAACAGAAAAACACCTCTTCCATTGGCTAGCTGATAACGGCCTCCCTTATCTGAGCGCCTTTTGGCCAAACGTTCTGGGTAGGCATACAAGAGTAGCTTCCCAATAACATTCTGTAACTCTAGCAGCGAATAGATAACAGCTGACTGTTCAATATGAACAACTCTTTTTAATGAAGTAGCACTCATCAACAACTGCTCAATACCAGAACGATTGATCGGGTAGGCTTTTAATGCCTCTGCACGGTTAACCTTATAATCTTGCACCGCAAGTAATCGCTCTACAACATCGACTCCCTTGCTGGAGTAAAAAATATCTCTGTCAGACAATAAAGCAGCTAATTCACATGCAATACCTTTTTCAACAACACTTTCTGCCTTAAGGAGCATTGCCGCCAGCCTTGGAGGAACACCAATACCTGCTGCCTTATCCCCCAAAGAAGTCACTCTCCCTTTCGCATCAATTAGCCCCAGAGAGGCAAGCGTTGCTTTTGCAGAAAGAAAGTGTGGCAGCGGTGGTGGCGTTAACCAATGAATGTCGTTGTATTCGGAGTAGCCCCAAATAAACAGTTCCAACACAAACCCCGTAAGGTCTGCTGACAAAATCTCTTCGCTCTGGTATTCGCGAAGTGACCTTTGCTTTTGCTCATCCCATAGGCGGATACAAGAACCCGCTTGCGTACGACCTGCCCTTCCTGTTCGTTGCGTCGCAGATGCCTTTGAAATGTAACCTGTTTCAAGACGTGTCATTCCACTGACAGGGTCATAGATAAGCGATTTTTCCAAACCACTATCAATAACGAAGGTCACGCCTTCGATAGTTACACTGGTTTCAGCAATATTGGTGGTAAACACCAGCCGCCTTTTACCATTGGGATCGGGCATTAAGGCTTGCTCTTGCTTTGATAAAGCCAGCCCACCATAAAGCGGCAACAGAATGAGATCAGAGTCCGACCCAAATAGTGCTGAAGACTCAGCAATACAGCGCTTTATATCAGCCTGCCCGGGAAGAAATATTAAAATATCTCCGTGGGTATCACATGAACTACTTGTATTAGAATCAGCAGCAGTCAGCAAAGTACTTAATACACGCGTTACTTGCCCGGACAAAGGTTCCTGACTGGTTTTGACATACTCAACCGATACCGGGAATGTTCTGCCCGGACACTCGATCACCTCAGCACTCCCCATATATTCCGAAATCAGACCCGTATCGATAGTCGCCGACATAACCAGAAGCTTAATATCATCCCGAATCGTTTGTTGTATTTCGAGAGAAAGCAGCAAAGATAAGTCTGCATGGATAGAGCGTTCATGAAACTCATCAAAAATGATGAGCCCTATATCTGATATTTCCGGATCACTTTGTAGGCGCCGCGTTAATATCCCTTCGGTTACAATCTCCAAAACAGTGTCTTGGGATATTCTTCTATCGTTTTTTATTTGGTAACCAATTCGTTGACCCACCGTTTCACCCAGTTGGCGGGCCAAATAATGAGCAATCGATTTTGCAGCCACACGACGTGGCTCAAGCATTAGAATCTTTTTTCCCTTAAGCCAACTGGCATCAAGCAAACTCAGAGGCAAGGCCGTGGACTTACCTGCTCCGGGTTCGGCTTGCAAGATGAGATTATTTCCACTAGCGAGAAGGCTAGCAATCTGTGGTAAAAAATCAGTGATGGGTAACAATAAGACACGGCTCTCTGAATATGATGAAACGACACTCTTGCTAAAACTCTTTCTCAGACTCTTGGTCAAACCTCTTTACCTGAACTCTTCACCTGAACTCTTCACCTGAACTCTTTACTTGCACCAAAGAGTGAAAGTCACGCAAATACTACTCACATGCCCTCCAGAATAAAAGACAGGAGAACTGCTTGTAATTAATCTATTTGCCTATATTTACAATGAAACCTGTAGAATAGACGACTACAGATAAATAACGTCATCTAACAATACTTTTATATCTATATAATGCAGTAATCACCAATACTAAGTGCGTTATAACCGAGGAACACATGTCAAATAAACTTGAAATTGCATTAGAATCAACCATCTTCAAAAGTCGTTGGTTATTAGCACCGTTTTACGTTGGTTTAGTGCTTAGCATTGGCTTACTATTTGTAAAATTCATTCAAGAATTTTGGCATATTGCCAGCCATGTTGTCTCTATGCCCGAAAGTGACGTTGTCATCGGCATTTTAGCATTAGTAGATTTATCACTTGTGGGTAGCTTGCTACTGATGATCATCTTTAGTGGCTACGAAATTTTCATCTCGAAAATTAATTTGAATAATCATGAAGACCGGCCCGAGTGGATGGGTAAGGTCAACTTCTCAGGGCTTAAATTGAAAGTTATTGGCGCGATTGTCGCCATCTCGGCCATAGATTTACTAAAAACCTTTATGAACCTTCCGGTAAACCTTTCCGATGAACAATCAAATTTTATCATGTGGAAAGTTATCATCCACCTGACCTTTGTGTTCTCCGGGCTCATCTTTGCTTACATGGATAAAGTCGCTGGCGACACAAAACATCATTAACACCATACAAACCTTTCAAAACCAAAGAAAATGATACAAAGCCAAAGGGTATAGCTTACCCGTATCAACCAAAGCCGAGAACATCGGCTTTGGTGGCACAAGTTAATAAAACACTCGCCAAAACCACAGCTACAGAACCGTCTTTTTTTGTGTATCTGTTGGTAAACTATCCGCCAAACTTACCACCCGCGAGGTTATATACATAGTCAGCACGACCGCCGCTGTAAAAGCATACAACCCAAGACGCATCTCCACACTCGCTATCGCTCCTAATTTAACGGCAACCACCAGTACAGCCACTACAAAAACATCCAACATCGACCACTTACCAAACAGATGCATCCAGTATAAATATCGATCTAACTGCACTGAAGTGGATTGCTTTGCACTGAGTAGCCTATACAAAACCGCCATTTTTAACAGCGGTATTACAATACTAAACCCTGTAATCAATACAAACAGGAAAAGCTGCCCTTCTTGCAGTAATCCTAGCGCACCACTCAACACAGAAAAGGTGTTCTCCAATAGTACGAACTTTGTCATGGTGATGATTGGCGTCACTAAACCCACAATAAATACGGCAAAAGTAACGACCAATAATATCTGTAGACGACGAGACTGTGCCGGAAAGCAATCTGCAATATTAATACTTACACTCCGAGTTGTTTGATTCCCTCATTTTAACGGGTCGATTATGCACTAACCAGCACATCGCAACAGATCCTAGTAAGAGTTGTTAGGATAGCTCTGTTTTTTTAAGATAAAACAGACTATTAATAATCATAATCCTCCTTAAAGCAAAAGGAAGTTCATACATGAATGAACAACAGCCGATAGTTGACTTAGTGGTTATTGGTGGCGGTATCAACGGCGCAGGCATAGCTGCAGATGCCGCGGGCAGAGGCTTGAACGTAATGCTCTGCGAAATGAATGACCTAGCTGCTGCGACCTCCTCCAGCAGTAGCAAGCTGATTCATGGTGGTTTACGCTATCTTGAACATTACGAATTTCGATTAGTCAAAGAAGCACTGGCAGAACGGGAAGTGTTATTAAGAAAAGCACCGCATATTATCTGGCCACTGCGCTTCTTACTGCCTCACCAGCCACATCTACGCCCAGCCTGGATGATACGGGCCGGGCTATTTCTTTATGATCATTTGGCAACACGCACCACACTAGGCGCATCAAAGCGCGTTGATTTTGGGCCTGACAGCCCTCTTTTAGCAGAGATAACTGAAGGTTTTGAATACTCTGATGGCTGGGTAGATGATGCACGTTTAGTCATATTGAATGCAATGGCAGCTAAGCAAGCCGGCGCCACCATCAAAACACGCACTCGCTGCGTGAATGCCTCACGCTCAAGCACTCTCTGGAACGTGACCCTACAAGACATTTCAAAGAATAAAACAGAAATCATCCAGACACGCATGCTAGTCAATGCAACGGGCCCTTGGGTTAGCCATCTTTTTCCTGATGTTTTAAAACTCCCGGCTCCTAAACGATTACGCTTAGTCAAAGGCAGCCATATTATTGTGCCGCGCATACATATTGGCCCTGAAGCTTTTATTCTGCAAAACAAGGATGAGCGAATCGTTTTTGTCATTCCTTATGAAGAAAAATATTCACTGATTGGCACGACCGATGTCGAGTATCAAGGCGATCCTGCTGATGTTGCGATTAGTCAGGATGAAATTGATTATTTAATTGCCGTGACCAATGAGCATTTCAAACACCCGATAAAGGCGGCAGATATCATCTGGTCTTATTCAGGAGTTCGCCCATTGCTGGATGATAACAATTCAGATTCAGCTCAGGCCGTGAGCCGTGATTACCGCTTTGAAATTGATGCCCCAGTAAACTCCGCTCCCTTACTCTCTGTGTTTGGAGGGAAAATAACAACATACCGAAAATTAGCAGAAGCTGCTGTCGATCAATTATGTGAGCTTCGCCGAAATTCAAATGAAAACAATAGCGTAAGCCCAGGCCCTGCCTGGACAGCTGACGCGCCGCTCCCCGGTGGTGACTTTAAAAACCATGCAACACTCTCTACCGAACTGAAACTCCTCTATCCATGGCTACCCACACCGCTACGAGCACGTTATATGCGGACCTACGGCACTCTCATCTACCAACTATTAGCTAATGCCACCAGAATGGATGATCTGGGCATGCGTTTTAGTCCTGATTTATATGCAGCGGAAGTTGATTACTTAATAAAAAATGAGTGGGCAGTGACGGTTGAAGATATTATCTGGCGCAGAACAAAACTGGGATTGTGCCTGGATGAATCAGCCATTAAAAAATTAACTAACTATATCAATAAAGAATAATTATTCTGAGATTAAAAAAGGCTTGAAAATAGATCAGGGTGAAGACGCCCTGACCCATTTATTGCCGATGTAACGACTAAGACATACCATCTGGATTAAGCGGCTCGCTGAACAGGTATCAGCGAGTATCAACAGGCGTTAACTGAGACAAATGAGAGAGTGCTGTAAACAACTCAGGGGTTGCTAACACTAAAGCTTGTTCTCTCTGAGTCAAATAGCCAACAGCTTCAACAACACTGGTTGCTTCACGTATTTTCATCGCAGCTGTCGCCTCAACAGCATCCACTTTGCCGCGAGGACGCGATGGCATACGGTCAATCAGTGCTAAATGCACAGCATACCAACGCGGGTTACTCGCCATCTCAACTAAATCAGGAGAGTGCCTAACAGCCTCTTCATATGCCCCGCGTGTATCATCCATCGCTTGTCGAATAGCAGGCCTTTGAGCCTCATCTGGCGTGCGTAGCAGACCCCATTTTTTGACTCGGGCCCCGACTGTCCAAGAACTGGTCAGCATTGACAGAGGCACCGACAACAACATCCCCGCAATAGCCGGTGATAACCAAGCCAGCAATGCAAGCGAGTTAAAATAAGCTGCCACGGTTAAAAAGATTCCGACTGTCATATGCCAGCGATGCCTGTAAATCAATGCGGTAAGCGGCAAACTGCCATCATCTCGTCGCTGCGGATTCCAACCAGAATCGTGCCCCAGCAGAATAGACATTACAGCACCACTGTGGATCAGCATCATAATGGGAGCAATAAGTGCCGACAGTATCACCTCAAGAATGAAGCTGATAATCAAGCGAAAAAAACCGCCGGACTGCTTTCTTAGCGTTCCATTCATCAGATAGGAAATGAACCCCAGTACTTTTGGAGTAAACAAGATAATCATAGTAAAAAAGAACAATGTTAATGCACGGGCAGCATCCATACGCGGCCAGGAAGGGAAGAGAGAGAACTCATCAGTAAAATATTCGGGACGGATAAACTGGGCCTGTAATGCTAATACAAGACCAACCATTATCAGCATCAACCATAACGGTGATGACAAATACGACATAATACCCGTGAGCAAGTGTGTGCGGCTCACCCAGTGTAACCCTTTCGCAGTCACGACACGGCTATGCTGTAAGTTGCCCTGACACCAACGGCGATCACGAATAGCCAGATCAATCATCGAGGGTGGACACTCTTCATATGAACCGCTCAGATCAGCCGCAATAATTACACTCCAACCCGCACGTCGAATCAGTGCTGCTTCGACAAAATCATGGCTAAGGATATGTCCACCAAAAGGAGGAGCTCCTTTAAGATCCGGCAATCCAGCAGCCGACATAAATGCCGTGGTACGGATAATGGCATTATGCCCCCAGAAGTTGCCCTCTTTATCTGTCCACCAGGCCAAACCTGTTCCGACAACAGGCCCATAAACACGAGTGGCAAACTGTTGCAAACGTGCCATCAATGTTGTGCCATTGATAAGCTGTGGGATTGTTTGAATCAAACCGGCATCGGGGTCTGCCTCCATACGACGCGCTAACTCCACCATCGTATCGGCTTCCATTAGGCTATCAGCATCCAACACAAGGAGGTGATCATAACGCGCGCCCCAACGTCGACAAAAATCAGCCACGTTGCCGGCTTTTCTTGCCGTATTCTGTCTGCGACGACGGTAATAAACATTAACCGTCTTACCAATGCGTTCACGCAAAGCATGAAAACCAGCTTCTTCTGTTAGGGCTATATCAGGATCGGTCGTATCACTAATAACAAACCAGTCAAAAGCCTTCCCCTCCCCTGTTTCACCAACAGCACATGCCATCGCTTCAATTGATGCAAATATCCGCTCGGGTGCTTCATTGTAAGTAGGCATTAGTACAGCAGTACGGCCACTTAATGGCGTTTTTAAACGTGAAGGCGCAGAGCGATGCTGAGCTAAGACATAAAAAAAGCCAATGATTGAGCCGCTAAAAGCAACCGTAATCCAACTAAAGGTCAAACTGAAAAGAAGCAGAACAAGGTACTCGACAAAGGTCATTTCACCTACAGCAAGTACCGCCCGCATCTCATTAATGCCCCAAACCGAGAGCAGAAAAGCGGAGCCTAATACTAGCCAACGCCGCCAAGAATGCGAATCACACCCCCCCGGATTAACCGGCAAGCGCCTGCTGTCGTCACTGAATGTTGGTAAGGATTGTGCCGGCATCTCTCCAGGATGCTCAACAGGCATCCCGGATTCAATCGGTGGCATTACTACCTCATACGGCTGATCAGTATGGGAAGTTATTTTGTCCACTGATACATCCAGCTTTCCGCCTTCCGTCCATCTGTGAACTCTAGATCCAAGCGTAACTCAATCAATTTTTCATCCAATGGATCTAGTTCGAAAGTAACCCGATAGCCACCGTTCAGCACATTTTCATTGACAACAACATTCGCTATATTGCCCGCAGAGTTTTTAATTTTTGCTTTAGGCTGTTGAATTTCAATATCTTGTAACGGATTGGGAAAGCGATAATCTATAACGAATAAACGTTTTGGTGTCGGACCACTGATACCGGCTCGTCCACTACGTGTAGCATCGACCACAGCTTCACCTTGTCCGGCTAGCGGTGCAGTCCCCCAGACTAAACGGTATGCAAAATGATATTCTGAGCCCGCAGGAATCGTTTCTTTAGGTGACCAGTAAGCAACAATATTATCGTGGATTTCAGATTCAGTTGGAATCTCAACCAACACCACAGCACCTCGTCCCCAGTTACCTACTGGCTCGACCCACAGACTTGGGCGACGTTCATAACGCGCTTCCAGATCCTGAAAGTTATTAAAGTCGCGATTACGCTGCAACAAGCCAAACCCCAGCGGCCCATTATCCATAAACGCACTAATCTGCAAGTTAGCCGGGTTACCCAGCGGGCGCCACAAACGCTCACCACGTCCATTCAGCATCAACAGCCCATCAGAGTCATGAACCCGTGGACGAAAATCATCAACCTTATCCCTTTCATGAGATGAGAACATAAACATACTCGTGCCCGTACCCAGTCCCACTTTATTCAGGTCTTCACGTGGAAAAAGCGTAGCCTCTATATCCATTACTGTATTTTTGCCTGGGCGCAATGTGAAACGATACGCGCCTGTGGTACTTGGGCTATCCAGCAAAGCGTAGACCACTACCGAGCTACTGTCTTTAGAAGGCTTTTCTATCCAGAATGCACGGAATGTCGGAAACTGTTCTCCCTCAGGGTCTGCTGTTTTTAACGCTAAGCCACGAGATGAAAGTCCATACGCCTGGTTTTTCCCTAAAGAACGAAAATAGCTGGCCCCTTGGAAAACAGCCATTTCATCAAAATAATCAGGACGATTTAAAGGGTTATGTAAACGAAAACCTGCAAAACCAACATCTTCCGTCGGTAATGGCTGCTGCATTACTTCACCCGTAGTAAACAGGTCGGGACTGTAGCTCAGATGACGAGACTGACCTTCTTCGACAATTGCAATCTCAACTGTTTCTTTAAAATAAAAACCGCGATGAAATAACTGCATCTGAAATGGCAACGCTTCATCAGCCCAGATAGAGGACGCTGGATTAAAGCGAATATCCCTATATTGGTCATAATTAAGACCTTGCAAACTAACAGGCAGGATAGTACTGGGCTCTTTATACGGTTTTTTAGCCAGTTTGCGTGCTAAATCAGCTACCGTGTTTCGGTTGAATTTTCCGCTCACTGCGTATAGAACCTCTGAAGTAGCCGCTTTTGCAGGCGCCGCGTGTAGAGTCTGAGGCATAATCGATACAAACGCCAACCCAGGGACCAAGAGGCCAATTGCGGTCAGTTTTTTCGAACAAAACGAGCGTATAGCTTTCGTTAATAAGTACATGTTTAAATTCTTCAGTTATGGCTTAGAGCAAGCGACAATGACAAAACTGTTCAGAAGCCAAGCGTTCTCACAAGAGGGCATATTGACTTTTAACTGTCATAGAATCGCGCAAATTTACACTTTTTTTACGTGAATGCAATCATAAATCCAAAGGTATTAGTCGCACCTCATAGACAAAAAAATCAACGAAAACACTACCAAAAACGCTAAGCACCAATTAGCCAGCGACTTTTTGTTGGCAGCAATGACTTAACCACACGCGCCGTATAGAAACTGCCAAAAAAATGAATACTGAACACCATAAATGTCATTCCTACACTAAACCAAGCACCGCCTGAAACATTTTTCCAACCGAGTTGCGGAAAGATATTCCCCATAGCCAGAGTAAATAGAGGATGTAGAAAAAATATCGCAAAGCTCAAATCTCCCGCCTCTTTTAGCCATAGGTATGTTTTCTCGCGACGGGCGAACATTTGGCAAATGGCCAGCAAAATAAAACATAAACCAACCTTCTGGATAAACTGCAGATCAACACCGCGAAACCCAAAAAACGATTTGTGATAATTCCCAACCCAAACCCACACGTAAGTTTGCAAGTACATCGCACCTGCCACCAGAGCGATGGCAATTACCAGAATCTGCTGATGCTTTTGCTCAAACCAAAGCCTATGCTGCGAATACAGCATGCCTAATAAATAAAAAGGGGTGTAGTACAGTATTGACTGTATAACGCTGGCATTCCCGTGTGGGCGGTGTAAAAACACGGCTAATAACGAGAACATGAAAAGCATGAGTAATTGTCGCCATACGGGTAATCGAAGAAACCCGAGATAAAACGGCGATAAGATGAATACCACCATAATAAAGGGGATATACCAATGGGGATAAAGCACATAAAAATTTTTAACTGTATAAAAAACATTTAACCCGATATTAGTCAGAGGTAAGCCTTCAATCACTCCCCAGCCGAATATACGAAAAGCCAAACCAACAACCGAGACAACCAGAAAAGGTATGTAGACATTTTTCAGCTTTTTAACTAAAAACGATTGCAGTTCGAAATTTTTAGCAAACACTGCATGCAAAAAGAACCCAGAAATGAATACAAAAACAGCCGTGCCACCGCGCACTAAACTTTCCAATAGAATAGGGAAACCTTTTTCTGAATTATAGACAGAGTGGCCAAGCACGATCAGCATAATGGCGAGCGCACGCAGATAATCAAATTCCAGTAACCGTGTTTTCAACTAGGTGTCCTAAACAGTATGTATGCAAAAAACAAACAGAGATTCTGTGCTTACAGTAGGTGCCCAGTGTGGACACAAAGCCAGAGGATGGCTAACTCTGTACACAGTTAATGTATGCGGCGCTATTATGAAACGATTTATATTTCTACGCTACTAGTTAAGCAAAAAACATCGGCGGGTTTGTAAAAAATATCTCTGTAGCATCGGCTGCTCGGGCCATTCAAAGTTTTTTGTTGTTTTCTTCACTCTCTACAACCTATCCCTCTGGAGTGAAATCCTGAGGGGCTTCCTGACTCAATAGAGGATCTCCCCAACAAACAATATTATGGTAATTAAAGCCCTTTTCAAGCATAGGCTTGATCACCTTAAAATAGGGAGAAACATCAAAGTCACGAGGCGTAAAGAGGCTTGAATGCCGACTGAACAACATGCGCTCCCGTTTACCAATCTCCTCTCCATGAACAACTGAAGGTAATATCGGATAATGAATAGATTGAAAAGCTTCAGCAATCAGGGATGAACAGATTGCACGTGTAGGATCACCACTGCCGAGGTGCAACAATTTCCGCCGCCAACTTGTGGGTACCGGCGGGATTGGAAAAAGATAACGAGCCAGATCAAAAATATTTTTTCTGTCATATTGATCACCTAAGCGTGAAATAAGATGACTGATCACACTATTTATTTCTTCATCGGACAAACCGACAGGCCGGCAGATACGCGTATGCTGATCATAATAGGCACTCAAAGGTATCGCCCTAACGCCCTCAACAATGTCTGCCTCTATTAACGTACGCGCTTCCTTAGGCTGATTCATTGAATCCATGCTATCCCCTATATAAATAGCGGCATGAGACCACGTTGATTGCGTCAGATACTTAATAGCAGTGCTTACCCTACTGGTGCCCTCGACCAACAACACATCACCCTTTTTAATACAGGCGGCAAGCATCTCAGGCGAGCTGGTAGCAACGAAAGTAATCTCATCCCTGGGAGCAGATAAATATTCCGCGAGGGAAGATCCGATATTTTCTAACATTGCCCGCATCAATATCTCCACTTACATTACTGCCGTTTAAAACCTTTCTACATTTCACCTGCTGCATAACTGGACGCAAGTATCCTTCTATTTACAATAAGTATAGCCGGTCGATACAGGTTGAATGAACTTTGCCCTGAACTTTACGATAGGATAGATTTCTAACGAATGGAACAGCAAGAGGAGTATATATATTAATACGATAGATAAAGTGTCTGGAATTATGCGTCATTTAACGTGGTTGATTGCTCTCCTTCTTTTAACCATGCTTTTTAATAACTGGCTCGACAAACAGCACAACCCTAATTCACTGGTTGTGTCTGCAGCAGGCTTGGACGCGAATAGCCCTGTCGTGCTTCAACGAAACAGGCAAGGGCACTATGTAGCATCCGGACTCATTAACGATCAACCCGTGGTTTTTTTATTAGATACCGGCGCTACCGTCATCAGTGTTCCGGAAAATATTGCTAATAAGCTAGGGCTGATTAAAGGTAAAGCGATCAGGGTAAATACCGCAAATGGATCGATCTCTGTGTACTCAACCCGGATAAATAGCGTCCAGCTTGGAAATATTAAGTTAATTAATGTTGAAGGGCATATCAACCCGTTCATGAAAGGCGATACTGCCCTGCTAGGTATGAGTTTTCTGAAACATCTTGAATTAAAGCAGAGCGGTAATACCTTACAGCTAAAAGCACCTAGCTAAGCAAGCAAGGTTGAAATATCAAAGACTGATCGGGACTAACGGGTTGGGTCACTGACTAATAACGCTCTCATGCTCCACAAGCCGACGAGCGGGCCCAGCAACATTATCCAAGCAACATAATTACCAATATAAGAATAGAGGAGCGTCGTGAACGATATCGAAAATACCGTCATTAAGAAACCGATACTATTCATCAAGGCTAACGCGCTTCCTAAATACTCTTTTGGACAGGCGGCTGCAGCCAGCGCCGAGTATTGCGCCGAATCTGCAATAACTGTCATCCCCCATAACAACAAAACAACCAAGACTAACATTATCGGACCTTGTGAAACGAAAGGCCAGATCAAACAGATCACTCCGGATATCAGCAGCATCACATAAGCAGTAATAGCACTTCCCCACTCACGACTTGCCAGTCCTGCTATTAAGCAAGCAGGCATACCCACCGCGACAACAATAAAGGAAACCCAAGGCACTAAAGATGCTGACCAAGCGGCCTCCTGCAATATCGCTAACACAATCACAGGCACGAGTGTCCAGAAAGCATAAAGCTCCCAGCAGTGACCAAAATACGCTATAGCTGCTGCGCGAAACCCGGGGATTTTAAATGCCTGTAATGCTTTACCTCTCAACATCACATGAGTACGTGCCGGTAAGTGCTCCCCATCCCCCAGTCGAAAAATCATCATTGCTGAGATTATCGCAAATACCGATGCCCCGAGGACAACCCACTGCCAATGAGCACCATCACTGATACCTCTCATCGCATGCGGCAAGCTGCTACCCAAAGTTAACATGCCCACCAACCAGCCTAATGCATGGCCCGTCTTATTCGGTACCCAACTGACAACAAGCTTCATACCTAATGGGTAAATACCCGCCAGACACATACCTGTCAGAAATCGCCATAAGAGAGCGGAGGCAAAACTGCTTTCAGAGAACAAAAACAGCGCATTGCATAAGGCACCTGAAAGAGCACTCATAGCAAAAACCCGACTGGCACGATATCGGTCAGCAAACCCACTAAACGCAACAGAAAGAGTCCCAATGATAAATCCTAACTGGACTGCACTCGTCAAATACCCCAGTTGCTCTAATGTCAACTTCCAATCAGACATTAACGCATCAGCAACACCATTTGGCGTGAACCAAAGTGAAGTACCGAATAGCTGAGCGATAACAATTATTCCTAATGGACTAATCATGAGAAACCTGTAACAGAGAAATTGTAGCAACAAAACGCAAAAAGGCAGCCGAAGCTGCCTTTTATAAGGGTGAAGACTAACTTACCAACCAGTTACTTCAGACAGTGCTTTGCCGATATCCGCCAAAGAACGTACTGTTTTAACACCAGCATCTTCCAGTGCTGCAAACTTCTCATCAGCAGTACCTTTACCGCCAGAGATGATTGCACCAGCATGACCCATACGTTTACCTACAGGTGCAGTAACACCTGCAATGTAAGAAACAACAGGCTTAGTCACATTAGCTTTGATGTAAGCAGCCGCTTCTTCTTCAGCAGAACCACCGATTTCACCGATCATTACAATCGCTTCAGTCTGTGGGTCATTCTGGAACATTTCCAGAATATCGATGAAGTTAGCGCCTGGAATAGGATCACCACCAATACCTACACAAGTAGATTGGCCGAAACCTGCATCTGTAGTCTGCTTAACAGCTTCATATGTCAATGTACCAGAGCGGGAAACGATGCCCACCTTACCTGGCAAATGGATATGACCTGGCATAATGCCGATCTTACATTCACCCGGAGTGATAACACCAGGGCAGTTAGGACCGATCAGACGAACACCCAGCTCATCACACTTGACTTTACACTGCAGCATATCCATAACCGGAATATGTTCAGTAATACAAACGATCAGTTTAATGCCTGAATTTGCAGCTTCCAGGATTGAGTCTTTACAAAATGCTGCAGGTACATAAATAACAGATGCATCAGCACCTGTCGCATCCACTGCTTCTTTAACTGTATTAAATACAGGAAGACCTAAATGCTCAGTACCGCCTTTACCCGGTGTAACACCACCGACCATTTTAGTACCGTAAGCAATGGCTTGCTCAGAGTGAAAAGTACCCTGACCGCCAGTGAAACCCTGACAGATTACTTTGGTATCTTTATTAATCAGAATGGACATTATTACTTACCCCCCGCAGCTTTAACTGCTTGCTGAGCAGCATCTGTCAGACTGGTAGCAGCAATGATATCCAAACCAGACTCAGCCAGGCGCTGTGCACCCAACTCAGCATTGTTACCTTCTAAACGTACAACAACAGGTACGGTCACGCCGACTTCTTTAACAGCACCGATGATACCTTCAGCAATCAGGTCGCAACGTACGATACCACCAAAGATATTAACCAGAACCGCTTTAACTTTGTCATCAGCGAGGATGATTTTGAACGCTTCAGTAACACGCTCTTTCGTTGCACCACCGCCAACATCAAGGAAGTTAGCCGGGAAGCCACCGTGCGTAGCAACGATATCCATTGTTCCCATTGCCAAACCAGCACCGTTTACCATGCAGCCGATAGTACCATCCAGTGCAACATAGTTCAGATCCCAAGTAGCAGCATGAGCTTCACGAGCATCTTCCTGCGAAGGATCGTGCATTTCCTGGATGTCTTTGTGACGATAAACAGCGTTACCATCGATCACAATTTTTGCATCCAGGCAATGCAGGTTACCGGCATCAGTAATAACCAGAGGATTGATCTCAAGCAAAGCAAGATCTTTCTCTTCAAACATTTTAGCAAGACCCAAGAAGATCTTAGTGAATTGTTTGATCTGGTCGCCATTCAGGCCCAGCTGGAAAGCCAGTTCACGAGCCTGGTAAGGCTGTGCACCTGTCAAAGGATCAATGGTTGCTTTAAGAATTTTTTCTGGTGTCTCATGTGCAACTTTTTCAATCTCAACGCCGCCTTCAGTTGAAGCCATGAAAACGATACGACGAGAAGAACGATCCACAACAGCACCCAGATAAAGCTCTTGAGCGATATCAGTGCATGTTTCTACTAAAATTTTTGTAACAGGCTGGCCATTAGCATCAGTCTGGTAAGTTACCAGATTTTTGCCTAACCAATGCGCTGCAAATTCCTTTGCCGCTTCTGGTGTTTCAACCAGCTTTACACCGCCCGCTTTACCGCGACCACCGGCGTGAACCTGAGCTTTAACAACCCATTTATCACCGCCGATTTTATTCACTGCTTCTACTGCAGCTTCCGGTGTATCTACCGCGTAACCTTTGGATACAGGCAGACCATATTGAGCAAACAGTTGTTTGCCTTGGTACTCGTGAAGATTCATGCTCTAGTCCGTTGTGTTGTCTCTGATAAATCTGGATAAGTGATTACCTACCCAGCCCACAGGGCTTACGACAAGCTCTCGCTAATTTGGCCGAGCTTACACCCGACCAAAATCATAAAACGTCTTATATAGTGAACTAAATTAGCGCTTTTTGCGATTAGCAATATGTATTGCATGGTTGTCTACAGCCAGCGCTGCTTCATGCACAGCCTCACTCACCGTTGGGTGAGCAAAAACCATTAACTGCAGATCTTCTGCACTTGAGCAGAACTCCATAGCAATACCACCTTGAGCGATAAGCTCAGATGCAATCGCGCCCACCATATGAACACCCAAAATCCGGTCCGTTTCTTCATCAGCAATGATTTTTACAAAACCATCTGTTGCATTAGAAGCCATTGCACGACCAGAAGCCGCAAATGGGAATTTACCGACCTTAATTTTAACGCCTTCCGCTTTGAGCTCCTGCTCAGTTTTACCAACCCATGCTAACTCAGGGTATGTGTAAATAATGTTAGGGATAACATCATAATTCATCGCTGCTTTATGACCAGCAATGATATCTGCAACCATAACACCTTCTTCTGAAGCCTTATGTGCCAACATTGGTCCACGCACAGAGTCACCAATGGCGAATACACCAGGGACACCCGTGCGACAAGATTCATCAACAAAAATGAACCCACGCTCATCCAGCTTAACACCGCTATCACCGGCCAACAGACCTTGAGTCTGAGGACGACGGCCTACAGCAACAATCAACTTATCAACGATAAGCTCTTGCTCGCCAGCAGCATCGGTATATTTAACCTTAACTTCTTTACCGTCGTTAATGATCTCGGTACCGGTGCATCGTGCACTCAGTTTAATATCTAAACCTTGCTTACCAAGCAATTTCTGAGCTTCTTTAGCAACATCTTTATCAGCAAGAGACAAGAAACCATCCATTGCTTCAAGCACAGTCACCTGAGAACCTAAACGCGCCCAGATAGAACCCATTTCCAGACCGATAACGCCTGCTCCGATAACACCTAAGCGCTTAGGCGTTTCGTTGATTTGCAATGCGCCGGCATTATCAAGGATCAAACCTTCCGTCAGTGGCGCTGGCGGAATCTCTACCGGAACAGAACCTGATGCCAAAATAACATTTTCTGCATCATATACTGTCACAGTGCCGTCAGCAGCGGTTACTTCAACTTGCTTATTGGCCAACAATTTACCCATACCTGACAGGGTAGTTACGCCATTAGCTTTGAACAGACCGGTAATACCACCTGTGAGGTTTTTAACAATAGTATCTTTACGCGATACCATTTTTTTAACATCCATCTGAACATCAGATGTCTGAATTCCATGTACGGCAAAATCATGCGCAGCTTCATGAAATTTATGAGTTGATTCCAATAGTGCTTTTGAAGGGATACAGCCTACATTCAAGCAAGTACCACCTAAAACAGTGGCGCCTTTGTCATCAACCCATTTCTCAACACATGCAGTATTCAGCCCTAGCTGGGCAGCACGTATTGCAGCAACATATCCACCAGGACCGGCACCGATTACGATTACATCAAATTTTTGTGACATGTGTCTTTCCTATTCTAAGGTTCGTTACAGGGTTGAAATTACACATCAAGAAGAATGCGAGCTGGATCTTCCAGCAGGCTCTTAACAGTAACGAGGAATTGTACCGCCTCTTTGCCATCAATCATACGATGGTCGTATGACAATGCGAGATACATCATCGGAAGAATAACAACCTGACCATTTTCTGCCATCGGGCGATCCTGGATTTTATGCATTCCAAGGATAGCTGTCTGCGGCGGATTCAGAATTGGAGTAGACATCAGCGATCCGAAAGTACCACCGTTTGTAATGGTAAAAGTACCGCCCTGCATATCAGCCATTCCCAACTTGCCATCACGACCACGCTTGCCAAAATCAGCAATAGTCGCTTCAATTTCAGCAAGACCCATGCTGTCTGTATCACGCAAAACAGGCACCATCAGTCCACGGTCTGTTGATACAGCAACACCGATATCCTGGTAACCATGATATACCATGTCATTACCATCGATTGAAGCATTCACAGCCGGGAAGCGTTTCAGCGCTTCAGTTACCGCTTTTACGAAGAAAGACATAAAGCCAAGACGCGTGCCATTATGCGTTTTCTCAAACAGATCTTTATACTGTTTACGCAACTCCATCACCGGCTTCATATTAACTTCGTTATACGTTGTTAACATGGCAGCTGTTTGCTGAGCTTCAACAAGGCGCTTAGCGATAGTGGCACGCAGACGCGTCATAGGCACACGTTTCTCAACTCGCTCACCTTCGGCAACATTAACCGCTACCGCGGCAGGAGCTGCTGCTTTTGCAGGGGCTGGGGCTGAGGTCGTAGCAGCGACAGGAGCGCCACTCTTCATGAAACTAAGAACGTCTTCCTTAGTAATACCACCATTCTTGCCTGAACCAGGAATCTGATTCACATCCAGATTGTTTTCATCAATCAGTTTGCGTGCGGCAGGGCCCACTTTATCAGAATCGCCTGCTTCAGCGGATGCCGCTTCAGCAACAGGAGCGGCGGCAGATGCCGCAGCACCGGCTTCAAAAATAGCAATGATTTCATCGCTGAGTACCGTGTCGCCTTCGCCTTTAATAATTTCTTTCAGTACACCGTCTTGTGGCGCTACAACTTCAAGTACAACTTTATCCGTTTCAATATCTACAATCAGGTCATCAGCAGCACATGCTTCGCCTGGTTGTTTATGCCAAGTTGCAACTGTACCGTCGGCAACCGATTCAGGAAATGTAGGGGCTTTAATTTCAATGGACATTTCTATTCCTTATATGCTCAAAAAGCTGCCTTTTTAGTATCGGCAGCTTTGTCATTAACCGTTGATTGCTTCGTTTACCAGAGTTTCTTGCTGTTCAACATGTACAGAGATATACCCAACCGCTGGCGCAGCAGATGCAGGACGACCAACACCCTCTAGCGCAAGAGAAGAGTCATGCTTATGAATCACGTGGCGCATATGATGTTGCGTGCAATACCATGCTCCTTGGTTCATAGGCTCTTCCTGACACCAAACCACAGAGTCAAGATTAGTATATTCTTTGATGGTTTCAGCTAGGTCATGCTCAGGGAACGGATACAATTGCTCAATACGTACAATCGCAACATTCTCTTTTTCAAGTTCTGCACGACGATTGTAAAGATCGTAATAAACCTTGCCACCACACAGAACCAAACGTTTTACTTTTTTCGGTTCCAGGGCGTCCACTTCACCAATCACTGGTAGGAACGTGCCTTCTGCCAGCTCTTCCAAAGTAGAGGTAGCCTGCTTATGACGAAGCAAGCTCTTAGGCGACATAACCACCAACGGCTTACGCAATGGGCGTACCACCTGACGACGCAACAGATGGAAAATCTGCGCAGGCGTAGTCGGTGTACATACCTGAATATTATGCTCAGCGGATAATTGCAGGAATCGCTCCAGACGTGCTGAAGAGTGCTCAGGGCCCTGCCCTTCAAAACCGTGCGGCAGCAATAATGTCAACCCACAAAGACGCTGCCACTTATGTTCACCACTGGTGATAAACTGGTCTATAACAACTTGAGCACCGTTTGCAAAGTCACCAAACTGAGCTTCCCAGATGACTAATGCATTTGGCATTGTTGTTGAGTAACCATACTCAAACGCCAGGACAGCTTCTTCAGACAAGTAGGAGTCATGCAAAGTAAGTCGAGGTTGATCAGCCGATAAGTTCTCTAATGGCAGGTAAGTATCCTGCGTCTTCTGGTCATGCAGTACCGCATGACGATGCGAGAAAGTACCACGCCCCACATCCTGTCCCGTTATACGCACAGGATGGCCTTCAGCCAGAATGGTGGCATAAGCAAGCGACTCAGCCATTCCCCAGTTCAGTTCCATTGCTCCGGCAGCCATACGCTTACGGTCATCATAGATTTTCTGAACCTGACGCTGAACGGAAAATCCTTCAGGTGTTTCACAAATCTGCGCACCTATTTCCTGAAGGAGTTTTATATCAACCCGGGTATCGCACTCGAAAGTCCACTGATGACCTAAGTAAGGACGCCAGTCTACAAACAGCTCAGAGTTAGGCTGCTGCACTAATGCCTTAACAACATGCTCGCCATCTTCAAGTAATTTGCGATACTCAACTTCTTGCTTTTTACTTTCTTCTGCTGTTAGCACACCTTCATCAATCAACTTCTGAGCATAGAGTTCACGCGTAGTCTTTTGCTTTTTAATCTGAGCATACATAAGAGGCTGTGTACCAGATGGCTCATCAGCTTCGTTATGACCGCGACGACGGTAGCAGAACAGATCAATAACCACGTCTTTTTTAAATTCATTACGGTAATCCAAAGCTACCTGCGTTACAAAACGCACTGCTTCCGGGTCATCACCATTGACATGAAAGATTGGCGCCTGAATCATTTTAGCAACATCCGTTGCGTATTCAGTCGAACGCGAATCTTCTTTTTTATTCGTGGTAAAACCAACCTGGTTATTGATCACAATATGGATCGTACCACCGGTTTTATAGGCGCGAGTCTGAGACATCTGGAATGTCTCCATGACCACACCCTGACCAGCAAATGCCTGATCACCATGAATATTCACAGGAACAACGGTTGTACCTACCGGATCATTACGGCGATCCTGACGAGCACGTACCGAACCTTCAACAACAGGAGCTGAGATTTCCAGGTGTGATGGGTTAAACGCCATCGCGATATGAACTTCACCGCCCGCAGTCATGACATTAGAGGAAAAACCTTGGTGATACTTCACATCACCCGATGTTTCCAGCGTCTTCTTACCTTCAAACTCACTAAACAATTCAGCTGGATTTTTACCAAAGATATTAACCAGCGTATTCAAACGTCCACGGTGGGCCATACCAATAACAACTTCTTTGGCGCCCTGTTTACCCGCACGTTGAATCAAAGTATTCAATGAAACAATCAGTGATTCACCACCCTCTACACCAAAGCGCTTAGCACCGGCATAGCGTGAACCCAGATATTTCTCTAAGCCTTCTGCAGCGGTTAAACGCTCCAGAATCATTTTTTTCTTACCGAGCTCGACCTGCGGATGAGAACGCACGGGCTCAAGGCGGGACTGAATCCAACGCTTTTCCTGCGTATCAACGATATGCATGTACTCAGCACCTACTGTAGTACAGTAAGTCTTTTTAAGATCAGCCAGAATATCTTTCAGCGGCGCTTCTTCAGGCCCAAAAAACAATGAACCTAACTGGAATTTCGTATCAAAATCAGCTTCTGAAAGCTCATGATAACGCAAATCTAAATCGGGGACGTCTTCACGCTCCATCAATCCCAGAGGATCAATTTTAGCGACCTGATGTCCACGCACACGATAAGCATTGATCATTCGCAGAACCCTAATCTGCTTCTTCTCATGTTCAGAAGAAACACTGCTTACAGCTGCAGGCTGGGAACGCTTCTTATTTTTAGCGATATAAAGGAAGTGCTCACGCACTGGTGAATGAGGGACATCCAGAGAAATGCTTTCTCCCACTTTTGGCAAGCGGTCAAACTCTTCTCTCCATTCCTGAGGAACGGCATTGGGGTCCATAAGGTAAGTTTCATATAGCTGCTCAATGTAGGAGAGGTTACCACCATAAAGGTGAGCATTCTTCCACAGCAACTCCATTACGCCTTCTTGCATTAGTTGTTCACCCTGGCTCGAGGGACTGTCCGCGCTGTCAGATTACACCAACCATCTGGCAATAGATCACGCAAATGCCCCTTCTTGTGTTTCCGTTGTCTTAACCCTGCATCCCACGATGTGGCATGGAAATGCGGGCAATATTGTACGCCTTTTAATACTGGCTTTATATATCAAACAAAGTCTGATTCTACAGAAAGTTAACGCATTGAAGCATAAGCCTTTCGGCTAAACGGACAAAAAAAACGGCACCTGAGGTGCCGTTTATTCTTCTTAGGTCGCTTGCTGGATCAGCATGTTACGTATTTTTCCGATTGCCTTGGTAGGATTCAATCCTTTCGGGCAAACGTTTACGCAGTTCATGATGCCATGGCAACGGAAAACACTAAACGGATCATCTAACTCCGCTAAGCGCTCACGCGTTGCAGTATCACGACTATCCGCAAGGAATCGATACGCCTGCAACAAACCAGACGGCCCGATAAACTTATCAGGATTCCACCAGAACGAAGGACAAGCCGTTGTACAACATGCACACAAGATACACTCGTACAAACCATCCAACTCTTCACGCTCTTCAGGTGACTGAAGGCGCTCCATCGTTGGTGCAGGCGTGTCGTTAATCAAAAATGGCTTGATCTTCTCATACTGCTTGTAGAACTGAGACATATCCACAACCAGGTCGCGAATAACAGGCAGCCCCGGCAGAGGACGAAGAACCAGCTTATCATCTACTACCACTTCTGAAAGCGCAGTAATACAAGCCAGACCATTTTTTCCGTTCATGTTCATACCGTCAGAACCACACACACCTTCACGGCATGAACGACGATATCCAAGAGTGGTATCCTTATCCTTCAGTAACTGAAGAAGATCCAGAACCATGATGTCTTTACCACCAGGGATATCGATATGGATATCCTGCATGTAAGGAGCATCATCAGTCTCAGGATTGTAACGATATACGCTTACTAACACTGTAATAACTCCTTAGTATGTACGAACTTTAGGTGGGAAAGCTTCAACAGTTTTCGGCGAGAAGTTTACTGCACGCTTACCCACTGTTTTATCTTGAGGGAAGAACACAGAGTGACACAACCAGTTCTCATCATCACGCTCTGTAAAGTCATTACGAGCATGCGCACCACGAGACTCTTTGCGCTCTTCAGCAGCGATCGCTGTCGCTTCTGCAACTTCCATCAAATTCTGCAGTTCAAGCGCTTCGATACGTGCAGTATTAAAAGCATGACTCTTATCTTCAAGATATAAGTTATCAGCTTTCGCACGAATCTCAGCCAGCAGCTTAAGACCTTTCTGCATGCTTTCGCCATCACGGAATACACCGAAGTACAACTGCATTGTCGCTTGCAACTCTTTACGAACAGCAGCCACATCAGAACCTTCAGACGAACCATTCAAGCGATTCAAACGCGCCATTGCACGCTGAAGATCCGCTTCAGTAGCGTCTTTTACTTCGTAGCCTTCACGCATCTGCTTCTCAATCTGGATACCCGCCGCACGGCCAAATACCACCAAATCAAGCAGAGAGTTACCACCCAGACGGTTTGCACCATGAACTGACACACAGGCCACTTCACCACACGCAAACAGACCATCGATAACTTCATGGCCACCATCTTTATTAGGAGCCAACGCCTGGCCACCAATATTAGTCGCCACGCCACCCATCTGATAATGACAAGTCGGCACTACAGGAACCGGCTCTTTAACCGGATCTGCATGAGCAAATGTTTTTGACAGCTCACAAATACCAGGCAGACGAGAGTGCAGCACCTCTTCACCGAGATGATCAAGCTTCAAATACACATGATCGCCATCAGGGCCACAGCCACGGCCGTCAAGAATTTCGAGTATCATCGAACGCGCAACCACATCACGACCAGCAAGGTCTTTTGCGTTTGGCGCATAACGTTCCATGAAGCGTTCGCCGTCTTTGTTGATCAGGTAACCACCTTCACCACGACAACCTTCTGTCACAAGCACACCCGCACCCGCAATACCGGTTGGGTGGAACTGCCACATCTCCATATCTTGCGCCGGAACACCTGCACGCAAAGACATACCCATACCGTCACCGGTATTGATCAGAGCATTGGTAGTTGAAGCAAAGATACGACCCGCACCGCCCGTAGCCAGTACTGTCGCTTTAGCCTTGATATAAACTGTCTCGCCTGTCTCTATACAAATTGCGATACAACCTACAACAGCGCCATCTTCATTTTTAACCAGATCAACGGCAAACCATTCATTAAGAAAGGTAGTACCTGCTTTCAGGTTAGCCTGATAAAGAGTATGCAATAACGCATGCCCTGTACGGTCAGCTGCAGCGCATGTACGTGCAGCCTGAGTAGGATTATCAGGGCCTTTTGACTGACCACCAAACGGACGCTGGTAAATACGCCCTGTTTCAGTACGAGAGAAAGGCAAACCCATATGATCTAATTCAAACACAGCCTGCGGACCAACAGAGCACATGTACTCAATTGCATCCTGGTCACCGATATAATCAGATCCCTTTACTGTGTCATACATATGCCAGCGCCAATCGTCATTCGGATCAGCACTTGCGATTGCACAAGTAATACCACCCTGAGCAGATACGGTGTGTGAACGTGTTGGAAACACTTTAGTCACACAAGCAGTATTCAGCCCGGATTGCGCCAACTGCAACGCGGCACGCATGCCCGCACCACCGCCGCCTACTACAATCGCGTCAAAAGTTAACGTGCGCAGTTCATTCATCTCTTAGACACCCCACAGAATCTGAATACCCCAAACGACGTAGATAAACGTCAACAAACCACACCCAGACTGAACAACAAAACGAAGCCCAGTAGGTTTAATGTAATCTGTAGTTACCGACCATAAACCGATCCAGGCATGTGCAGCCATAGACAGTAAAGCCAGCAGGGTGAAGATGCGCATCGAAGTGCACTCAAATAATGATTTCCACTGCATATAATCCATATCTGAATTAAACAGCAGATAACCGATCATGAAGATCGCATAGGCCAGCAATACTACTGCTGTGACACGCTGAATCATCCAGTCGTATAAGCCACTTCGGCCAAAGCTAGTGATACTTGTTACCATACCCAGACTCCTGCCAGTAGAATTGCAACTGCACCAGCGATCAAGGTAGCTTTCGCTGCCATTGTTCCACTTTCCAACTCTTCAAGATGTCCGGCATCCATTATCAGATGCTTAACACCCGCAAGAAGGTGGTACAGTAATGCGGATACTAATCCCCATGTAATCAGCCTCGCGAAGAAGCCCTCTTCTAACATGGTAATTGCTTCGTTAAAGCCAGCTTCAGATTCGAGAGACATCCCTAATGCATATGTCATAAAGAGTGTGCCAAAAAACAACACAACACCAGTAGCACGATGCAATATGGATGTAATCGCAGGAAGCGGCTGCTTGATAGTTCTTAGGTCTAAATTTACAGGTCTTTTTTTGTTCACGGCTCTTATTCACACTTTGCTGCCCATCATGGGGCAAGGTTGCTAGGTAGTGTTCAGAGAGTAGATCCTCAGACTAAAGTACGCGCCAACACTTACCCTACACGTACTTCGGAACGAGATTATAGACAGTTAAAAATCAGAATACAACGCGCCAGATCAAGCCCTAAGCCTAACGTCTAGTGAACACAAATGGTTGTCACCATTAGGTTATACAACTAAAAGAGTATTCTGTCTCCGCCCTAATATTGGTAAAAATTACCCTCGATTGCTGCAATGCAGAAAAAGCATCTGGTGTCCAGATTGACAATCCTGAATCAATCTTTATATTGGGCATATCCCAAGCGGACTAAGACTCTGGATATAACCTATATATCACGGTAGTCTAATATAACGAATAAAATGATAGGAGCCTCTAATGGCTGATAAAAAAGCACGTTTGACAATCGATGGTGTTGAAGAAGTAATTGAACTATCTGTTTATTCCGGCACTTTAGGGCCAGACGTTATTGACGTACGCCCTCTGACCGGTCGCGGTCTTTTTACCTATGACCCTGGCTTTGTTTCTACCGCTGCCTGCGAGTCCAGCATTACTTATATCGACGGTGATAAAGGCATATTACTCCATGGTGGCTACCCGATAGAACAGCTGGCTAAACACTCCGACTATCTGGAAACGTGTTACTTGCTATTAAACGGAGAGCTACCAACACCAGAACAGAAAGAAAAATTTGTAAGCACTATCAAGAACCACACCATGGTGCATCAGCAAATGACTCATTTCTTCAATGGTTTCCGTCGTGACGCTCACCCGATGGCAATCATGGTTGCTGTTGTTGGCGCACTATCTGCTTTCTATCACGACTCTCTTGATATTGATGATCCGCACCACCGCGAAGTCTGCGCATACCGTCTGATTGCCAAAATGCCAACTATCGCTTCCATGTGTTATAAATACAGCATTGGCCAGCCGTTCCAGTATCCGCGTAACGATCTGGACTATGCAGATAACTTCCTACACATGATGTTCGGCACCCCTTGCGCTACCTACGTACCAAATCCAGTTTTAGCAAAAGCAATGGATCGCATCTTTCTTTTACACGCCGACCATGAGCAAAACGCTTCTACTTCTACTGTACGTCTTGCAGGTTCTTCAGGCGCGAATCCATTTGCATGTATTGCATCAGGTGTCGCTGCACTTTGGGGGCCAGCTCACGGCGGTGCTAACGAAGCTGTATTGCAAATGCTGGAAGAGATCGGTGATGAAGCCAACATCCCTGAGTTCATCCAACGCGCTAAAGATCCAGACGATGGTTTCCGCCTAATGGGCTTCGGACATCGCGTCTATCGCAACTTCGATCCTCGCGCCAAAGTGATGAAACAAACATGCGACGAAGTACTGGCTGAACTAGGCATTGAAAACGATCCATTGCTGAAAATCGCCAAACGCCTTGAGCAGATCGCTCTGGAAGATGAATACTTCGTACAGCGTAAACTGTATCCGAACGTCGACTTCTACTCCGGCATCATTCTGAAAGCAATTGGTATTCCAACCAATATGTTTACAGTTATCTTTGCTTTGTCTCGTACCATCGGCTGGATTTCTCATTGGAGCGAGTTCCATAGCAGTCCGAATAAAATCGGCCGTCCTCGCCAGCTTTATATGGGCCCAGTCAAGCGCGACTACCCAGAATAATTGCAAGGCTATAAAAAACCCGCTCTCTCGCGGGTTTTTTTTGTATCTGATGAAAATAAAGATCGCGAGCTTACTCTGCCGCCCTCCAATTTATCTCTATCGCTGTCGCCGACCCGACTACCACATGCTCTAAACCAGGAGGAATAATGGCAACTGATGGCGATATTTGCACTCGCCCTCCCATTATTTCAGCTTCCGATTGCGGCAAGAGAGGAACTTTAATAGGATCAGCATACCCATCAGGCCATAGCGGCCAGCTGGTTTCAGGATCATATTTATCATTTGCGCCCAACGTATGTAACAACTCATGTGCTGCAATCAAATTATTCTGGCCCTGATACTCTGCACCCGCATACCCATTAACCAAGCCAATCAGGCCTTTTTGCAACCCTAACGAATGGCGTAATAATTGCCGGCCATTAGGTGAAAAAAATCGCATATATATTTTTATGTCCGGATCAGGACCCTCCCAACTATCCTGACGCCACGACCAATATCTCATCTGCAAACTCCAGATAACATTTTCAACCAAGCTTGGATTAACAGGAGGTTCTGGTGGATGATCATGCAGCTGAGGAGCCAACATCACTTCGAAAGGTTTTTCAATTTTTATCTGGTAACGACGCGCTTCTTTGCTAAAAAAATCCTCAATATCATCAAAGTCAGTCTCTTTTAATTTATTAATATAATCCTGCGTATCCTCTCTATCGTCTGCATTCACCGGATAAACAACCACCCACAGCGATTTATCCCAATCCGTAGAACGAATTTTTGACAATAGTGTATTCAGACTGACCACAAATAACAGAAGCACTAACAACAATAAGCGGATTTTTTTATACATAGCTTATTCCTTTTTACGCGCCTGATATGCCTAGTACACTCCTGCTTTTTCTACGAAACAAACAAGCCTGCCACCAGCATATACCTAACCGCTTTACCAAGAGCAATAAAAAGGATGCCCGTGATGGCATTTAACTTAAGCCAGCCCGCCACAAAACACAGCGGATCTCCTACAACGGGTAACCAGGACAGCAACAGCACACTACTACCAGCGTGCTCAACCCAGCGCCTGGCTCGCTGATGCTGCGGCTTATCCAGCACACGAAACGGGTAACGCACGGCCACCAGCCGCCCCATACCGAATGTGATTACACCACCCAACGTATTACCCAAGGTCGCCACGCCGATCAGTAGCCACAATGACGTTTGAGCATCACTTACCAACCAGGCAAGATAAGCTTCGGAGCCGCCCGGCAATAATGTAGACGAAATCAGACTACTAAAAAACAAAGCATACAGCTCGCTGTCCACTAACGCTCCAACCCCTGACGGATACAACTCAGCACACCCATCTCATAAACACCGGCAAGCGCTTCATAAACAGGCTTCAGTGCTTGCCCGAATCGCTGCTGACAATCAAGAATCACCTGCTGAATATGCTGCAACTCTGCAGCGGGTAATTCGACAACTTCCTCGACGGATAATTCACCAGCCCTAATTCCGGCTGCCAAATGGATATAGATCACTTTTGTAGAGAGCTTTTGCATTTTAGCTACCTGATCTATTGTCATACCCGCTTTAAATAAGGCGACGGATTCATGCCCCTGAAGATTTTCATGTTGATCAATCGAGGGTTGCTGAGCAATCACCTCCAAAAACACTTCTCCATATAGCTCCAACTTACGCTCACCCACCCCACTGATCTTATGTAACTGTTGACGGGTTGCCGGACGATACATCACCATCTCCATCAAGGTTGCATCATGAAAAATGACATAAGGAGGAACATCCTGTTCATCTGCCAAACGCTTACGCAACTGCTTTAGCGCCTCCCAAAGATTACGATCAACCGCATCCAGTTGATTTTGAGGGGCTCTATTCTTTTGATAACCGCTACTACGCTCACGCTTATCCTCTCTGAGCAATAAGGTCTCCTGACCTTTTAACAGAGATCGACAACGGTCACTCAAATGCAATACACCGTAGCCATCAGGATCAACATTCAGATACCCTCTTGCTACCAACTGCCGAAACACAGACCGCCATTGATTTCTATTCAGCCCAACACCGATTCCCCAGGTTGAGACCTTTTCATGCTGCTCAGATTTCACCTTATCGGTCAGATTACCCAACAACACATCAATGACATGGTTCACACCATAGCGCTGCCCTGTACGATACACAGAAGACAACGCCTTGCGTGCGGCTTCGGTGCCATCCCATTGAGGCACCGGTTCGAGGCACGTATCGCAATTTCCGCAAGGCGCATGATCATGCTCACCAAAATACCCCAGCAATACTTGGCGACGACAGCTAGTAATCTCACAAAAACCCAGCATCGCCTCAAGTTTCTGACGCTCTATTTGCTTAAACTGTTCTGCCGCCTGCGAGCCTTCCAACATTTGCCGTAAAAAAATAACATCCTGCAAGCCATAAACCATCCAGGCATCGGCGGGCAGACCATCTCTACCGCCTCTGCCGGTTTCCTGATAATAAGCCTCGATACTTTTGGGCAGATCAAGATGCGCGACAAACCGCACATTCGGTTTATCAATCCCCATACCAAATGCAATCGTGGCCACCACAATAATCGATTCTTCTGTCAGAAAGCGGTGTTGATTATGACGTCTTAAATCTGTCGACAGCCCTGCATGATACGGCAACGCATTAAAACCACGCTCCGCCAGCCAGCCGGCGGTTTCCTCGACACTCTTACGCGACAGGCAATATACAATGCCCGCATCGTTTGGGTGTTCCTGCTTCAGAAAAGAGAGTAATTGTTCTCGTGCTCGGTTTTTCTGGCTAATCCGATAACGGATATTAGGTCGATCAAAGCCCTGAATAAACCGTCTTGCATCACGCAGTCCTAAGCGATCTACAATTTCTTGCTGAGTGCGGGCATCGGCGGTAGCGGTCAGTGCGATACGCGGAACATCGGGAAAATAGTCCGCCAGCGAAGCCAGCTTTAAATATTCCGGCCTGAAGTCATGCCCCCACTGGGAAACACAATGCGCTTCATCGATCGCAAACAGTGAAATATTACATTGCTGAAGCAACGCCAAGGTTTTAGGCTGAACTAAACGCTCCGGAGCGATATAAAGCAGATCCAGCTGACCATTTAACAGCGCCTGCTCCACCTCTGTCTGAATTACATAATCTAAAGATGAGTTAAGACAGGCGACTCTGACACCTAATTGTGACAATGCAGCGACTTGGTCATACATTAAAGCAATCAAAGGAGAAACAACCAGCGCAGTACCCTGACGCAGCAAAGCAGGTAGCTGATAGCAAAGCGATTTACCACCACCTGTCGGCATAATAACCAACACATCACGGCTATCTAAGACGCTCTCAATCACCTCACTCTGAGGTTCTCTGAACTGGTCATAACCAAATACTTCTTTTAACACATGGAGGGTTTGATTCATCATTATGCAATTATCCGGAAAGGCCATACTACTGTCACCCCAAATTATCGCTGACTACGCTTTCTTCTCGGAGTAGAATAGCGCAAACGCCTTTCTTTCAGGAAAACCAAACATGCAAAGCACACTCAACAGCGCTCCGTTATCCGATGATGAACTAGATCGTCTGGAAACTTTTATTTTTTCAGATGTCGTTTCAGAAGACTCTCTTGATCTGATCGGAATCCATGGATTCCTCTGCGCGCTGAATATCAGCCCGGTTCCGGCTGATGAAGAAGAGTGGATGGACGTATTATTCGACGGCAAGCCTAACTGGTCATCCGCGGAACAGGAAACAGAGATCACCTCCATGCTCAATCGCTGGAAAAGCTCGATCTACAGTGACCTCAGCAATGACCGTGAACTTGGCATGCCATGCGAGCTAACACTTGAAACCAGAAATGAAGAATCCGAACTGGAAATTTGGGCTCAGGCCTTTATGGAAGGCGTCTTCCTCAATGAAGATGAATGGTTCTCTGAAGGCACAGACAAAGAGGAAGTGGTAGCAGAGCTGATGCTCCCGATCATGGTTATATCCAACCTATTTGACGAAAAAGAGTTCAAAGAGATTCGTAGAAACAAAATAGCCACTGAACAAATGGCTAATGAAATACCGGATATTCTGGTTGACCTCTTCCTGCTGTACCACGCACCTGAAAAATAAGCCAGCCTACCGCTGCTAATAAAAAAGCACCCGCAGCTTATCGCCAAGGGTGCTTATTTTCACTCGTCATACTCACTTAAATGTAATGTCTGGGAACCCTTTTCGTGACGCCGGTAAACAACGTATAGGGAATAGTACCGCAATGGCGTGCAACCTCGTTAACACTTAACTGGCGCCCCCAAAGCTCTACCTTTGAACCCACATCGACATCCGTTAGTCCTGTCAAATCAACTGCACACATATCCATTGATACCCGTCCAATAATACGTGCTCGCTGCCCGTTGACAATCACTGGCGTACCCGTTCCGGCAGAACGTGAATAACCATCCCCATAACCAATAGCCACCGTACCAACGCGAGTATCCTTATCACACACATACGATGCCGCATATCCAACTGCATCCCCGGCCTGCAAGTCATGAATAGCGATCACTTCGCTTTCCAGCGTCATCGCCGCCATCAACCGATCAGCATTCACATGAGCCTCTTCAAAAGGTGATGCTCCATACAGCATCAAACCCGGACGAATCCAGTCACGATGTAACATCGGCCAAGCCAGCGTTGCCGGAGAGTTAGCAATACTCTGCTTTGCACCCAACCCAGCAACCGTCTGATCAAATAGCTCAGCCTGTTGCAATGTATAAGGCTTATCAAGCTCATCAGCGCAGGCCAGATGGCTCATTAAGACAACATCCGCAACATTGTTACACGCCTTTAAACGATCATAAGCCAGACGATAATCCTTCGCATCGACACCTAAACGGTGCATCCCCGAATCCAGCTTAAGCCAAACGTTCACCGGTGCTGTCATCTGAGCATCTTCCAGCATCGCGACCTGTTCCATACGATGAATGGCAGTCCAGAAGTCATTCTCCGCGATAAGCGACAACTCATCGGCTGTGAAAAAGCCTTCCAGTAAAAGAATAGGCTTTTTCACGCCACCTTCTCGTAGCTCAAGCGCCTCCTCAATACAGGCAACACCAAACGCCGGCACCTCAGACTCCATAGCTAACGCAACACGCACAGCACCATGCCCGTAAGCATCGGCCTTTATCACAGCTACCGCATTTGAATGGGATGCTAATGTTTTCGCCAAATGATAATTATGACTGATCGCCGATAAATCAATGATCGCCCGTGTTGCACGCCCCATAGAAAACCCCTTAACTGTTTACGTCAGAATTACTCTGCGATAACCATGATTGATTCAACTTCAATATCCGCATCTTTTGGTAATGCTTTCACGGCAAAAGCGGCACGAGCCGGATATGGTTCAGAAAAATAACGAGCCATCACTTCATTTACCTGAGCGAAGTATTTCAGATCAGACAGCAGAATAGTCAGCTTCACCACATCAGAAAATGAACCACCGGCTGCTTCTGCAATGGCTTTCATATTTTCAAATACACGCACAGCCTGCGCTTCAAAAGACTCAGTCACCATCTCCATCGTTTCTGGATCCAATGGAATCTGGCCAGAGATATAGACAGTATTGCCTGCTTTAACAGCCTGTGAGTAAGTGCCGATAGCCGCAGGGGCTTTATCTGTAGAAATAATGCTGCGATTCATAATAAATTCTCTTCAAAAAATGATAAAAAGTCGTTTCACTAAAAGAGCATAACAATAATAGGTCAGGCGCTTTTTTTAAACATATCTTTCAATACCCAGACCCGACGGGTCAATGTCAGGCTTACGCCCCGAAATAATATCACTAACATAACGTGCTGAGCCTGCCGCCATTGTCCAACCTAAAGTACCGTGCCCCGTATTCAAAAATAGGTTCGCATACTTAGTCGCACCCAACACCGGCGTACCGTCTGGCGTCATTGGCCGAAGCCCTGTCCAGAATTCCGCTTTTGACAGATCGCCACCACCCGAAAACAGATCTCCAACCACAAAATCAACATTATTTCTGCGTTTTTCTTTAAGGCTCATATCATAACCGGTTAGTTCAGCCGTACCTCCAACACGAATACGATCATTAAAACGGGTCACTGCAATTTTATAGGTCTCATCCATCACCGTAGAAACCGGCGCACGGCTTTCATCGATAATCGGTAAAGTCAGAGAGTAACCTTTAACCGGATAAACCGGTATTTTAATGCCAACCTTTGCCAGCATAAGTGGACTATAACTACCTAATGCCATCACATAGCTATCTGCTTTAAGCACTTCAGACGCTAACTGGACACCTTCAATTTTACCCGCATCCAGAACCAACCCTTTGATATCGGTGTTATACATAAAAGTAACACCTAATTTTTCGCACTCTGTTACTAAGCCCTGAGTAAATTTAAAGCAATCACCTGTACCATCACCAGGCAAGCGCAGACCACCAATTATTTTCTCTTTTACATGTGCCAGCGCTGGTTCTTTTTCTATGCAGCCCTGACGATCCAGTATTTCATGCCGAACACCACACTCTTGAAGAATGGCAATATCTGCTTTTGATGCAGCCACTTGTTTCTCGGTACGAAAAACCTGCAAAGTTCCACCAAAACGCTGGTCATAATCAATAGATACTTCATCGTTGAGTTCATTCATACTGTCACGGCTGTATTCAGCAATGCGCAACATGCGAGATTTGTTAACACGATAAGCAGACTCGGTACAGTTGCCCAGCATTTTAGTCATCCACTTAAACAAGACGGGATCCAAAGCGGGCTGAATACGCAAAGGCGCAAGATCCTGCATCATCCACTTCACCGCTTTCAACGGAACACCCGGTGCCGACCATGGAGAAGAGTAACCAGGAGAGATCTGCCCGGCATTTGCATAACTGGTTTCTAATGCCGCTGCAGGCTGACGATCAACAACGGTTACTTCATGACCTGCTTTTGCCAGAAAATAAGCATTTGTCACACCGATAACACCACTGCCTAACACCACTATTTTCATTTTTATTCTCAGAGTTAATACAAGATTTAAGTCTAGAATAAATGAAATTAACAATAATTTTTTATTGTTTTATTCAGTAAAAATAGTTATTTTTACCAACATATAACAAATAAACAGAATTTTATAAAAATGAAAAAACTAGATAGAATTGATAAAAACATTCTCACCAAACTGCAAAAAGATGGACGCATCTCCTACACCGACCTTGCAGACAAAGTAGGACTATCCACTACCCCTTGTATTGAGCGGGTAAAGCGCTTAGAAAAGGATGGCTTTATCCAAGGATATCACGCCAGGCTGAATCCGGAAGCTCTCGGATATAGCATGCTGGTATTCGTTGAGATCTCTCTTTCTTACCAATCTCCGGATGCCTTCGAACGCTTCAACCTGGCCGTCAATCAGCTGCCTTATATTATGGAATGCCATTTAGTCTCGGGCGATTCAGACTACCTGTTAAAAGCACGCATCAAAGATATGTCAGAGTACCGCGCATTATTAGGTGATATGCTGCTCACGCTACCCGGTGTCAAAAACTCCAAAAGTTATATTGTTATGGAGGAGGTCAAAGAAGCATTCAGCATACCGGTACCTGCTTAACAGAACGGTTAGATTCACAAAAGATTTTTAACCTTTAATGATATTTAACTATCTCAACACGATACCGGATACAAATTTCACCATGAAGCTTGAGCTGTCACATACCGTCACAGAAACTTCCGCAAACGTCTCATCCATCCTGACAACACTCAGCGGACTGCCAAAGCAACGGATAAAAGATGCCATGGCAAAAGGTGCCGTCTCTCTCAAACGGGGAAAACACACGAAACGCATACGTCGCATCGATACGGCCGTTAAAAGCGGTGACACTTTACAACTACACTATGATGACCACTTGCTAGCACTGAAGCCCCCCGTCATTGACTGTCTTGAAGACCGCAGCAACTATAGCGTCTGGCACAAACCGGCGGGCATCATGTCGCAAGGAAACCAATATGGCGACCATATGTCGATATTGCGCATTATTGAAAAACAACTCAACAACAAACGTGAAGTATTTCCTGTTCATCGCCTCGACCGTGAAACAAGTGGGCTGATTATCGTCGCTCATAACAAAAAAATGGCAGCTACTTTATCTTCTTTATTCCAAACACAACAAATTGAAAAGAACTACCAAGCTATTGTCTTAGGAGAAACAAAGGAAAGCGGCACTATTGACCAAGCGTTGGATAAAAAGAAGGCTGTCACTCATTTTAAGCGCATAAGCTTTAATCAAGAAACCAACTGCAGCCTGATCGACATTCGCCTTGAAACCGGCAGAACTCATCAAATTCGACGACACTGTGACAGCATAGGCCACCCGATAATAGGTGACCCCAAATATGGAGCGGGCAACAAAAACCGACAAGGATTACAACTGATTGCTTACAAGCTGATTTTTCGCTGCCCAATCAAGCACCAGCAAATCATCATTGAATTAGCCGAGCCCTTTGCTGAGCAAACACAACCAGAGCAACATTAAGGTTGGTAGAACGCAGGCCTGCTTATCCATATACACAAGCCTGCTACTCAGCACTACGGTTTACCCATAAATTGACATTACACTTTAAAACTGCGCACCAGCTCTTTTAGCTGATGAGCCATGCCCGATAAACTTTGCGCAGAGTTCGCTATCTGGCCTGCAGCTATCGCCACTTCGTCAGAGTTGTCATCGATCACTGCCAAATTCTGGCTAACATCCTGAATAACAGCAGCCTGCTCTTCAGAAGCAGTCGCTATCTGACCAGACATATCCATAATGCCATTAACAGCATTCACGATCGTTTCCAAAGAGTTCTCTACATTATGCGTGCTTTCTACCGTTTCACGCATCTTCGTATGATTATTTTCAACCAAGGCAAAAGCTTCTTCTACTTCTCCCTGAAGATCTTGAATAATGGCAGCAATTTCAGCGGTCGATTTTTGCGTACGGTGTGCCAGTGTTCGAACTTCATCGGCCACCACCGCAAAACCCCGTCCCTGTTCGCCTGCGCGCGCGGCTTCAATCGCTGCATTTAAAGCCAGTAAGCCGGTTTGATCGGAGACATGATGAATCACCTCGACCACATTTGAGATATTGGTACTGCTGGCATGTAGCTTGTTAATCAGCTTGCTTAACAGGCTGACATCATCTGCCAACTGATTGACTGACTGCACCGAAGCGCGCACTACATCATGCCCTTCATGCGCAATCTGATTGGCAGCATTAGCCTGATCCGCCGTTCTGGCAGTATTACCGGCAACTTCCTGAACAGCGGCCGATAACTCTTCAACAGCCGCAGCTACTTGCGTCGTCCGCTCTCGTTGTACATGCAGTTTTTGAACACTGTGCCCAACCACACCGGCTGTCTCATCAGCAATAGTGACCAGCGTATTGCAATTATCTGACAATAGATGAATGGCACGCGAAAAATTCTCAAGCGTAGCATTCAAACCTTCCGCCACCTGCCCTAATTCATCCTGACTAAAAACCTCGGCCCGTAAACGTAAATCATGCTCCTTACACACGCTATTCATCACCGTGGACAAAGCGTTCACCTGCCGATTCAAACCGCGGATAATATTATAAGCAATAAAGGTAACGACGATCAGTGAAACCAGCAGCAAAACGGTATAAAACATCAGCGCCAGTTTAGCCTGTTCCTGCTCAGAGCGAGCTTCAAAAATCAGATCCTCAGCCAGCGTATCTTCCAGCTTTTTAAGTAAATTAATGCGCTTAGTCGATTCACCAAACCAGTATTTAGATTCAATATTAAAGCCACCAATACTGGCCTTTTCTGATGCTGCACTTCTCAGTTTTTCGACCTCTTGCGAAGCAGCAGAATTTGAAAAATCAGTAAAAAGCGCCAAGTGTTTATCTAACGCCAGATTCATAAAAATGCGGCTATAGGTTTTTTGCTCAGTGACTAACGTAACAAACTTCTCATACATACCCGGAGCAAACTGATCACCCGCAAAGGTATTACTCAAAACAGCACGCTCTATACCAGCCCTCTCTTTCGCTTGTAAAAAATTGTAATACGCTAATGATGCCCGCATCAGACGAACATCTTCGCTCAGATTTGCGGTAAGCGCTCCTGCCGAGAGTAATTTTGCATTTAAGCCGGTGTAATACTTTAAGGCTTCTGCTAGCGGAATCTGCAAAGAGTCAACACGTCCTCTTACATCAGAAATACCTTTTAATTGCTGTTTCACCTCTTGTACTAAGCGCTTCAGCGAGCTGTTTTCTATCTCATTCTGATGAATGAAATCAGTCCATTTTTGCTCTAGTTGCTTAGTCTTTACTCTTTGCTCACGTAATACATCAGAAAACTGCTGCCCCTTTGATCCAAGAAAGCCAGCCGTAGCGCCTCGTTCTTTCTGCACCTCATGTACTAGCGCACTATTAACTGTTACCAAAGCTGTATATATAGAGAGCTCACCCGTTTGCTGATTTACCGTATAACTATTGATCACTTGTTTTACTAACAGCACCGTACTGATCAGCACCGGTAGCGTTATCAACATCAGCAGTTTGTACTTAAAACTCAGGTTTTTCATATACTTAATCCCTTACTTCCTTTATTCATTAATCCCAAGTTCCGTAATAGTTTTATCAAGAGCTATGGTAGTGCGGACGTTAATAAAGCCCTATCCTGCTTCACTTCGAAGATACCAGCATCAACATACATAGAAGGTAGAATATTAAGTTAAAAAGTGTAGTACATTTACATAAAATGAATAGAAAAATTAACAACATTATTCTTAATTTCAGACTCGAAATTGAACGCATAGGTCAATAATGCGGTTGTATACAGCTATGGTAGACTAGAAAAACCATCGAACGGACACACTTTACAGACTAAGATCGATAAAACACGCTTGATTCTTATAGACTTGATTACGGACAACACTATGAATATCAGTGATGCCATCATTCGCATTACCAATTTAAGGCTTCGCACTTATATCGGCTTCAATCAGGACGAGATGGAGAAACAACAGGATGTGGTCATTAATATCAAAATCCACTACCCCGCTGAAAAAGCCTATCAAACCGACAATGTTGAGGAGGCCCTGAACTATAAGGTGATTACCAAGGAGATAATCCATCATGTCGAAGAGGGACGATTTTTGTTACTGGAGAAACTGGTGGCGGACGTCCTCGACATTTGCACGCAACACACGTGGGTAAAATACGCATCAGTGACCGTCGACAAGCCGCACGCCTTACGCTTTGCTGATTCTGTTTCTCTTACGCTGGAAAAATACTGTGATTAAGGTAGCACTATGAATCCACCTATTTTTATTACCGGCGTTGGCAAACGCATTGGTTATGCTGTAGCCAAGCAATTCCTGGATGCTAACCAGCCCATCATCGGCACGTACCGTACCGAATACGAATCAATAACCGAGTTACGCCAACGTGGCGCAGAACTCTATCCTTGCGACCTTTACGACGATGCACAGATTCGTACACTACTTAACGCTATTAAAGAAAAGCACACGAGCTTACGCGCCATTATTCATAATGCATCTGACTGGCTACCCGACAACACTGCGCTTTCGCCTGCAACCACGCTACAAAAAATGATGCAGATTCATGTCAGCACACCCTATCAGATCAATCTGGAATTAGCGGATCTGCTCAATGCGAATTCAGCTGAATTCAGCGATATTATTCACTTAACGGATTACGTCGTAGAAAAAGGCAGTAAAAAACATATCGCGTACGCTGCCAGCAAAGCGGCACTGAGTAATATGACGCTCTCTTTCTCTACGCTGCTCGCACCTAAAGTTAAGGTAAACTCAATTGCACCGGCAATGATACTGTTCAACCCAGACGATGATGCCGAGTACCGCAGTAAAACCCTGAAAAAGTCGCTAATGGAGATAGAACCCGGTGTTCAGGAAGTAGTCGAAGCCATTCAATATTTACTCAACAGCCGATATGTCACCGGCAGAACACTGCATGTCGATGGAGGCCGCCACCTTAAATAGCCTTACTATTGATTGGAGTAAGGCGTTTAAGGTATTGGATTTAAAACCTGAAAAACCTGATTTACGATAAAGAAGCGGAAAGCTCTGCCAAAACACGCTCGCCTTCTCTGAAAACAGGCCAGCCATCACCCACCAATACCGCCGTTATGCCATGAATGGTCGCCAGTATTTTCACTGAAGCAACCGCTTTACTTTTATCCTGTAACTTAGCATCAGGAAGCATGCAAAGTTTGCCACCTGCGTGAGCACGCACAAGATCACCGGTTATCAGCGTATCGCCTTCCAGCACAAACGCTAATTCTCCATCTGTTTTTGAGCCATCAAGGCTGTAAACATCTAATCCTGGCAGTACGTTTTCACCGGCGGTTAACCAACGCGAGCACGCAAGAGGAAAGCTACCTTTCTCTGCTTCCGGCCCCCAGATCTGAGCACCGGTTTCTTTCGCTAAGGCTTGTGCATTACGCACATGGTCGGAGTTAGAAATCAGGATATGGCTGATATTGCCTAACGATAACAGATGCTGTTTATCATGCTCAGAAAGCGGAAGCGGATCAAATACAATAGTGCCACTCTCTGCTACCCAGACATAACTGTGAAAGTCGATATTTCTGTCTTGATCAAAGTCACTCCAGCAATAAAAATTACTCTTATGAAGTGTTTTCATTATCTATCTCCAGATAGCGCGGGTTAATACCTACGAGGGTTGATGACTTTACTTTACTCTTCTCTCACATTTTCTGGCAATTTTCTTTATCAAGGGTAAGGCATCCGCTAAAAAGCATAACTGGCACTGCATAAAGATATAGCACAACCACGCTTTCATCCTAATTGCAGTTCCCTATACCATGACTTATCTGTAATATTTGTTCTTTTTTAACACTTTTAATGAGACATCGTAATGGGCAGAGCCTACCAAAACCGTAAAGAATCCATGGCGAAAACATCGGATAACAAAGCCAAGGTCTACAGTAAATATGGTCGTGAGATTTATGTATGCGCCAAAGCGGGCGGTCTTGATCCAGACGGAAACCTAACATTACGCGGCTTAATTGAACGCGCTAAAAAAGATCAAGTTCCTAGCCACGTTATTGATAAAGCAATCGATAAAGCGAAAGGCGGTGGTGGCGAAGACTTCTCTCCTGCCCGTTATGAAGGATTTGGTCCTGGTAACTGCATGGTAATTATTGACTGCCTGACCGACAACCCAAACCGTACCTTTGGCGATGTGCGCAACTGCTTTACCAAAACCAAATGTAAAATCGGCACCTCGGGTAGCGTCGCTCATATGTTTGACCACAGTGCCATTCTGGTTTTTAAAGGTGATGACGAAGAAGCCGCACTGGAAGCCTTAATGATGGGCGACGTGGACGTCACCGACATTGAGTCTGAAGAGGGAACAATCTCAGTATTTGCTCCTCATACCGACTACTTCAAAGCAAAAACGGCCCTAACCGATGCCTTTGGTGAGATCGATTTTGAGGTTGCCGAAATCCAATTCATCCCACAGAACACCTCGCCTATCAGCGAAGAAGACCTTCCGATGTTTGAAAAGTTCTTACATATGCTGAATGATCTGGATGATGTACAAAACATCTATCATAGCGCAGAGCTGTAATAGTTTTGTTCTGCCCATACTTAGTAAAACAGAGTATGGGCAAATATCTATTCCCTCCTGTTTAATAGGCTTTTAGCTTTACTGATCCCCCCGCCTTCACAACACCTCATCTTTTATTGATCAAAATTTAAGCAATATTATCGACTATCGATGATTCGTGTCAAAAGCCTCAGACTGGTTTCTTGCTTATACTGGAGTCAGGCCTACGGGAGTGATGATATGCCTCACACTATGTCGAGTCTTGATACCCAACCCACCCTTAACAGTGTATTTCATGTAAATGGAGTGACTAAGGTGTATCAGATGGGAGAAGTTCAGGTTCATGCGCTACGCGGAATTGATCTGGATCTTTACCAAGGAGAGTTTGTCGTATTACTGGGCGCTTCGGGCAGCGGAAAATCAACGCTTTTAAATATTCTCGGCGGGCTGGATACGCCCACCACGGGTGATGTTTTTTACGGCCAACGTAATCTAACACGTGCCACAGAAAGCGAACTCACCGATTACCGACGTTACCATGTTGGTTTCGTTTTCCAGTTTTATAATTTAATACCCAGTCTGACCGCGCGTGAGAATGTTGCTGTTGTAACCGAAATTGCGCGGGCGCCCATACAACCCGACGAAGCACTACAGCTGGTGGGGCTCGGTGACCGGCTCGACCACTTCCCGGCACAGCTGTCAGGAGGAGAACAGCAACGTGTTGCCATAGCCCGCGCCATAGCAAAGCAACCCGATGTATTGCTATGCGATGAGCCAACCGGTGCTCTCGACTCCCAAACGGGGATTGTTGTGCTTGAAGCACTCCAGCGTGTCAATCGTGAACTGGGCACCACCACCGCCGTGATTACACATAATGCAGGTATTGCTCAGATGGCCAATCGGGTCATCAACTTAACCGATGGACTGATCAGCAATATAAAGATTAATAAAAGCTGCTTAGCACCGCATGAATTGACATGGTAAAAGCAACAAGGTTATACAAAGATGAAAGCACTCGACAAAAAACTTTGGCGTGAATTGTGGGGCATGCGTATGCAAGCTCTCGCCATTGCGATGGTCATTGTCGGTGGTGTGAGTATCTTCATCATGTCGTTAAGTACAGTGGACTCTTTATTTGAGACCCGCGAATCCTATTATCGAAACAACCACTTTGCGCACCTGTTTGTATCCCTCAAACGCGCCCCGCTATCACTGATTAAAAGCATCGAGGAAATACCCGGCGTTGAAAAAGTCGAGCATCGGGTCATCGCTTACGTCAATATTGATGTTGCCGGCTTTAGTGACCCGATAAGTGCTCACCTTATCTCTTTACCCGATAGTAGTGCAGGGCTATTAAACCAGATCCATTTGCGCTCGGGGCGCCTTCTGGAAACAGGTAGTGATAACGAAATAATCCTCAGTGAAGAGTTTGCCCGTGCTCATCAACTTAACTCGGGCGCAACATTAAGCGCGACCATTAATGGAAGGCGCAAATCACTCACTGTCGTCGGGCATGCACTCTCACCGGAGTATATCTACCAGATTTCTCCCGGCGCCATGTTTCCCGATTTTATGCGTTACGGCATTGTCTGGATGGCACGCAAACCACTCGCTAGCGCTTACGATATGGAGGGCGCTTTTAATAACGTAACCCTTACCCTGAACAAAGGCAGCATCGAACAAGAAGTAATTGATCAGCTTGATGCCCTCTTAAAACCCTACGGTGGAACCGGCGCCTTTGGCCGCAAGGACCAACTCTCGCATCGCTTCTTATCCGAAGAGCTGAAACAACAAAAAACCATCGCCACGGTATTTCCTATCATCTTTTTTGGTGTAGCCGCTTTTCTATTGAATGTTGTCACCAGCCGCTTGATCAGCCTTGAACGTGAGCAAATTGCCGTTCTCAAGGCTTTTGGTTACAGCAATTTTGCCATCGGCTGGCATTACAGCAAGCTGGTACTGATGATCGTCTGCATAGGAATTATTCTGGGTATCGGCATCGGTATATGGATGGGCAAAGGGATGAGCAACATCTATATGGAGTTCTACAGCCTGCCCTTTATGATTTATCTACTCAAACCACAGGTTGTTATTGCCGCCACACTGATCAGCACCACTGTCGCCATTTTGGGTACATTATATGCGTTGCGCACAGCATCCGCATTACCGCCAGCTCAAGGAATGCGACCTGAACCACCGGCTATCTATCGCCCTCTGCTGATTGAACGCTGGGGACTGCAACACTGGTTCTCACAGCCAACCCGCATGATTATCCGCCATATTGAACGTCACCCGCTTAAGTCATTTCTAACCACCTTAGGGATCAGTATGGCGTGTGGCACCATGATGATTGGTGGTTTTCAGGAAGGTGCGATCAAGCATATGGTAGATGTGCAATTTGGCATGAGCCAACGTAGCGACCTGACGGCTGTTTATACCGAACCGGCCTCTGAAAAATCACTCTACTCGTTACGCAGCTTACAAGGCATAGAACAGGTAGAAGGCTTTAGGGCGGTACCCGCTAAGCTCACATTTGAACACCGGTTCTATCGTACCAGCGTTCAAGGCATTCAGCCTGACGGAGACCTTTTGCGCCTGCTAGATTCTAATTTAGAGCCAATAGACTTGCCAGAGCAAGGGGTAGTTCTTACCGAGTACCTGGCAGAACTACTGAACATCAAACCCGGAGACATGCTCGGCATTCAGGTCTTAGAAGGTAATCGTCCAATCGTACAAGCACTTGTGGTCGGTACCGCCAAAGAATACCTGGGGGTTAATATATATATGCAACAAAAAGCGCTGAACCGCCTTTTAAAAGAGGGAAATACTATCTCAGGCGCATGGTTAAAAGTCGATCCTTTGTATCAAAAAGAATTGTATGGCGCGCTAAAAAAAATGCCCCGTATTGCCGGTGTAATCGAACAGCGATCAGCTATTAATTCATTTTATGACACTATGGCCGAGACTATTCTGTTTTTTACTTTTATCACAACCTTACTCGGTTCAAGCATTGCCTTTGGCGTGATCTACAACAGCATGCGTATTGCCTTATCTGAGCGCAACCGTGAGCTTGCCAGTTTGAGAGTACTAGGGTTTAGGCGTAGTGAAGTTGCCTATATCCTTCTGGGCGAACTCGGATTATTAACTCTGCTTGCTATCCCGCTCGGGCTACTCATCGGTTATGGGTTGTGTGCTTTTCTGGCCTTTCGGTTCGACAGTGACCTGTATCGCATTCCCTTGGTACTGGATCGGGATGTGTTTGCCTTTGCCGTACTGGTGGTGCTTATGTCTGCATTGATTTCTGCCATCATGATATGGCGCAATTTAGCGCATCTGGATATGGTAGCTGTATTGAAGAGTAAGGAGTAAATGATGCCTCCTCTGTTACGCGAGCACCCGCTAATTGCACTGATCATTATTCTGCTAACCGGCACAATGATATGGGGGTTCTGGCCAAAACCAATACTCGTCGACGCTGTCCCGGCCAGCTATGCTCCCCTGAGTATCACCATTGAAGAGGAAGGCCGTACTCGAGTCATTGACCGATACAGCATTGCAGCACCAGTAAATGGCGTCACCTGTCATCAACAACTCAAGGTAGGTGATAGCGTTACACAAGGACAGGTCCTTTTAACCATTACCCCTCTGGCATCTCAGGTTTTGGATCCACGCAGCCGAGCACAGGCACAAGCACGTTTAGCCGCTGCAGAATCGACTTTACATGCCGCTAAAGAACAAGCCAGTGCGGCCAAGGCGATGGCTCAATTAGCCGAAACTGAGTATAAACGCATACAACGGCTTGCCGAAAAAGGGCTGATCTCCCGAGAAGCCTTGGATAAAGCCAAAACGACCGTACAAACCAGTGCCGCAACCAAACGCTCAGCAGACTTCAATGTTGACGTTGCAAAATATGATCGAGAAGCAGCTCAGACAACCCTGCAATATTCAGCATCAAACCAAAATGAATCAATTAATGCAGAAGAGGCTACGAATGAGGAAAGCGTACGGGTTCACTCTCCTATTGATGGTAGAATCCTTAAGATTGCCCGCCAATGTGAAGGACCAGTCGTGACCGGAGAGCCTCTGTTGGAGATAGGTGATCCTGCTGCCTTAGAAATTGAAGTCGATGTTCTATCCGCTGATGCCGTTCGCATTTCACCAGGGATGAAGGTTACCTTTGATCGCTGGGGCGGTGAACAACCGCTCACCGGTATCGTCCGCATTATTGAACCGGTCGGTTTTACTAAAACCTCAGCCTTAGGGGTTGAAGAGCAACGCGTGCTGATTATCTCTGATTTCACCTCCCCCATTAGCATGTGGCAACGACTGGGAGATGGCTACCGGGTTGAAGCGAGTTTTATTGTGTGGCAGCAAGATAATGTTTTACAAGTGCCTACGAGTAGCCTATTCCGCCATCAGAACGGCTGGGCCCTGTTTGTACTTGAAAACGGTTTCGCTAAGCGCCGTGAAATACGTATTGGGCAACGCAATGGATTAATGGCTCAGGTTCTCGAAGGCCTGGAAGAGAACGAAAAGGTAATAAACCACCCTAGTGATGAAGTCGATGACGGGATACGCGTAGCGCTACGTTAATAGTTTTTCCCTAATAAACGTATAGTTAACCCATCTGTTTTTATGTATTATTCATTTGCAAAATAAGCATACTGCATCTGGTTTTACTACTTTTGTTACTTCACTCGCATTGTAAAAACAGGCTTATGTAAGTAACTGGCCTTGTACTTTTTTAATAATTAACAACCCAACTAAATAAAACACACACAAAATAAGGAATTATATGAAAGAAACACGGGGTATTAAAAACGGCTATTTTGAAATATCACGTGAAACTTCAGATCTCTCATTCGCAGAATTTAATCAGAAATATTTTGATACCGAAACGCCAGTCATCATTGAAGGTATCGGATCTGACTGGGTCGCAAAAGATCGCTGGAATGAAGAGTACATCCGAGAAAAACTATCTCATGAGCCTTCAGCATCTGCCGCTTCTCTATGGTATTGGATGAATAGAGATGTATTAGGTGATGAATATAATACCCCCGACATAGTTAATTCCTGTCTTGATTCTTCTAATGTTTTTCCAAGAACTCAAACAATGCGCGTATGGCTTCATCAAGAAGGTAGCGTCTCAAACTGGCATTATGATGGCGGTATGGTCAATGTTTTCAATGCTCAGGTCAAAGGGCGAAAAGAGTGGTTATTAGTCTCTCCACACACCCCTTTAGACTGCTACCCTTTCACTAGTTACGCCATTATCGATGGAAAAGAAGAGGAAACTCTCCATCACAAAATCCACACAAGGTTCATACTGAATGAAGGGGATATGGTATTTATCCCACACCTTTGGTTCCATAAAGTCATTTCTTTAGACAAAGAAAATATCAATTTGAACTGGATATTTACCAAAAAACAGACAAATATCTCTTCAAAATCCTTAAAACGGGATCTGGAGCGATACCTGATACACAGCTATTTCGTAAAGCATCGCTTCACCTTTGTTCGCACCCTGTTTCATAAACTTAATGCCCTGTTACCTGGTTATTTGAAAATTAACTGGCGTTATCAAGAGATGATTAAAACACCTTACGAAACCAAACCCTCCGATCTTTTAAAGAGAGTCTTTAAAGAGCTGGTGCTTTGGGGCAAAGTAGCTTTGCATGCGAATAAAATAAAGCCTTATATGAAAACACTGAAATCCGTTCCTAAATTAGAAAAGCGTCGTACTTAATTTCATTAAAGCTCAGTGTTTTTTTTAACAATCAGGTATATGCTGGATTGTACGTGCAACGCAAAAGGAGACTACAATATTAACTTCTGCGTTTAATGGCACTTAGACAGGTGAAAAACTATGTCGCTCAATGCTATGTTGTCGTACACACTCTCTTTATCTCTTCTGATATTTCCCTGTTCAGCAAAAGCCAACACATCTGATACGCAGACTTTCGCGCCAGACCTGCAACAAGAAAGCACAGTACCAAAAGAGTCTATCTTTAGTACACTAACAGACGCTCTGAATTTTTATGAAGCTCTACAAGCCTCTGAAGAGCTAAGAGATATTCCCGCAGGGCCATCGCTTCGCTTGAACGATACCCATCCGCACATTCTACTACTGCGCCACCAACTCCAACTTCTGGGAGACTTAAACTCTAGCGCCGTTATCTTAGAAGAACCAGAGCAGTTTGACGCTGCGTTGCATAAAGCACTTTTACGTTTCCAAAAACGTCATGGTATCGAAGTGGACGGCATATTAGGGCGACAAAGCCGTCGCCTACTCAATATCTCCCCCGCTGAAAGAGTACAACAAATCAAAGTTAATATGGCACGCCAACAACGCTTTGGCATACCTGCTGCGCCCCATTATATTCAGGTAAATATTCCGGAATACAAGCTCAGATTGTATGAGCAGGGCCGTGTCACCCTCGATATGAAAACCATCATTGGCCGCAAAAAACGCCAAACACCCGTTTTTGATACTCTTATCAATACGCTGGTTGTTAACCCCTCCTGGAATGTTCCTAAAAGCATCGCCTTTAAAGATATCCTACCAAAATGGGCTGAAGATCCAGACTATCTTGCCAAACATAACCTGCAGATCCGTGCAGGCTGGGGGCCAAACAGCGCTATCATTCCCGCCGATCAAGTTGCCCCTTCCAGTTTGTATCAAGGCTCAGAATATCTGCGCTTCTATGAACCCCCTAACGCAAAAAACACATTGGGACAGTTCAAGTTTCTCTCACATAGTAATTATGCTATCTACTTGCATGACACACCCGCAAAACAACTATTTAACAAAACACAACGCGCTTTCAGCTCAGGATGTATTCGGTTAGAAAAAGCACAGGATTTGGCCGATGCTTTATTAACACTGACTAAACGCCCTGAGCAGGGGCAACTAGGCAGGCTGATCAGATCAGATGAAACCCGTAACATTCCATTACGTGCCCCGATTCCGCTCTCTGTTGTGTATTGGACAGCCTGGCTCGATACGGAGGGTGTTATAAACTTTCGAGAGGACATTTATAACCGTGATACCAGCGATCTGGAAAAAATGGAACACGCCGCTCATAAAACAAAGGCACCATTTCAGGTAGTTACACATTAAAGCATACGGTTAATTAATATACAGGCTGAGTAAATTTAGGCATAATTGGGCACATCAAAAATCAATAACAGCCAGTATTTGACCTATGCCAAATAAGCACCATCACTCTCGCCGCTCTTTTTTGCGTCACATGGGCAGTCTTACTGCAGGTTTAGCAGTTTCAACCTCTGCGCTTGGCAAACTCCAGCCTTCCGTATTTGAAAAAACACTGACGTTTAGAAATATGCATACAGGTGAATCACTTACCAGTACTTTCTTTGCCGGTGGTGATTACATCCAGGAGAGTCTGAGCAGCATTAACTACCTGTTACGCGATCACCGGAATAATCAGGTTTGTGAAATGGATCCACGCTTACTGACACTGATGCATGACCTAAAAAAAGTACTGGGTATAACAGACCCCTTTCATGTAATTTCGGGCTATCGATCACCAGAAACTAATGCCATGCTAAGCAAGCAAAGCAGCAAGGTGGCGAAAAAAAGCTTACACATGCAGGGAAAAGCCATCGATTTTCGGCTACCCGGCATTGACCTCAAGGACGTGCACCGGGCCGCCTTATCATTAAAAGGCGGCGGCGTTGGCCTATATACCCACAGTGACTTCATACATCTGGATGTAGGCGCGGTCCGTCAATGGGGCCAATAATCGGACATGTGCTGCTCTAGCACTTATCACTTGCCAGAGTGCACATGTATTTAGATGTTTTCTTAAACGGGTGCCGCATTTCGAAGGCTTTCATATAACGCTCTCTTTTTCAGAGCCTTCTCCAGCAGCATAGCCTGTTACGGTTAGCCAGAAAGTACTCAAACTCAAAAAAGAAAAGGCTCAACAGACTCCAGAATACTCCCTTCCCGGATATTGTAAAATCGATAATAGATGCTCAATTAAAAAGCCAAGTGCATCCAGCCCTGCTCACTCAATCCTTTTTCAAGTGCTGCTCAATGGTCGGCCAAGCCTGTGCTCCGGCTAACAAAAGGTCCCGACAGGTCTCTTCAGAAAAATCAGCACTGACGGCACTGATAAAAGATTGACGCTGACAAATCCGCTTAAACCAAGCAGAAACATGAGGCGCATCGGCAAAAAAATCAGACCAGCCAAACTGCAATAATGTTTGAAAATAGGGCGCCATAGCGCAATCTGCCAACGAAAACTGATCGCCAGCCAGCCATGCCTGCTGCGTTAGCACCTTCTCCATTTTATCAACAGTTAACACATAGGTTTTTACCGCATCCACTACATCAGGAGCATTCAACCCCATTTCCAGAAGCCTTCTCTGGCGCTCACGACGCGGTTTTTCGACAACCTGGTTAATAAGACTCTGTTGTTCTTCAGCTGTTTTTTCTAACAGTGCAGGACGCATAATCAACGGCCATTGCAAGGCTCCGCATGAAGGATGTAGCTTGATATCAATATGCTTTAACCAAAGCCGCAATTGAGCAACCTGATAAGGCGTGCCCTGACGTAATGACGGCACAGGATAACGATCTTCAAGATACTCACAGATAACCGAAGACTCTATCACCGCCTGTCCATCCTCAACCAATGTAGGTACAACACCCAGCGGGTTAAGCTCCAGATACCACGGCTGTAGGTTTTCTTTCTGCTGAAGATTAATTAAGCGGGGTTGCCAGTCCTGCCCCTTCTCCGCCAATACAATTCGTACCTTCTGCGCACAGGGTGACATAGGATGTGTATAGAGAGTTAACATGATGATTACCTGTTCAATTGGCTAATGAACCCTCAGTTTAGCCCTGCATAAATAGTTATAAAACCTGTTAATATGCAGATTAATAATGCAAAATTGCAGCATGAACTGGAATGATCTTAAATACTTTCTTGCCCTGTATCGCGGCAAAACACTCAGCTCCGCTGCCAAAACCTTAAAGGTAAACAGCACGACGGTTGCGCGTCGTATTCAGCAATTAGAAGAGGATTTAGGATGCCGGCTTTTTGACCGCCCTGACGGACGCTACCTTGTTACGGCAGAAGCCGAGGAGATATTACGAACAGCGACACAGCTTGAACAACAATTCAACCTGATAGAACAACGACTCAACAGCAGAGACAAAAACCTGTCGGGGGTCGTACGTGTCACCTCTGTCAGTACCTTTATTAACGGCTACCTGCTAACAAGACTTCCTGACTTTCAGCGTCAATACCCTGATATCCAGCTGGAATTAATCGCAGATGCCAGCCAGCTCAGCCTGAGCCAACGCGAAGCCGATCTGGCGATCCGAATGGGACGCCCCGCAGCCGGCCAACTGATCATCAGCAAACTAACGGATATCGCCTACGCCGTTTACAGCGAGACAGGCGCGCACACCCATCCAACATTATCAGAGAACCCCTGGGTCTTGCTGGACGAAAAATATGCCAACCTACCAGAAGCCATGTGGGTACAACAACATATACCCGCAGCTAAATCAGTATTACGAACCAATGTTGGCTTAGGCTCAGTAGAAGCTATCAGACAAGGCATAGGCATTGCGTGTTTACCCTGTTATCTGGCCAGCCACTATCACCTGAGCCCATTAACAGAAGCGTTTCCGATGCGCGAGTTATGGCTGTTACAACACCCGGACCTTCGACAACTGACACGCATACGCGTATTTATCGACTGGTTAAAGCAGCAGCTCATACAAGACCAGAAATTATTGACCGGAATCACTACGAATTAACCTGATCACCTATTGCCCAATCAACCGCTTTTGCCGCATGAATGGCAGTGGTATCGTATAAACGTACGCCCGTCTGCGCCTGTTGGATTAACATACCTATTTCAGTACACCCCAATATGACAGCCTCGGCGCCAGATTCGGCCAATTCATTCACAATGCGAAGATACTCTTGCCGGGAAGCGTCATTGATATCACCCAAACACAGCTCATTATAGATAATCTCATGCACCAGCTTTCGATCTGTTTCATTTGGCACAACAACATCAAGCGCATATTTTTCAGAGAGGCGACCTTTATAAAAATCCTGCTCCATCGTGAATGCAGTACCTAAGAGCCCAACCTTTTTTATACCCTCTTCAACAAGCGCTTCAGCAGTCGCATCGGCAATATGCAGCAGAGGAATATTGATACTCCTCTCTATCTCAGGAGCCACTTTATGCATAGTGTTGGTGCAAATCACTAAGAAATCAGCGCCTGCACGCTCAACACTTTTTGCCGCCTCAATGAGAATATCAGCCGTACCGCTCCAGTCACCACGATGCTGTAGCTTTTCTATAGGATCAAAATCAACGCTATAAAGAATCACTTTTGCAGAATGCAAACCACCAAGAGAGGTTTTTACCCGTTCGTTAACTTCACGGTAATAACCAGCCGTACTCTCCCAACTCATTCCTCCTATCAATCCAATTGTTTTCATACCACTCCTGTGCCAAAGGCAAAAACAGTCTCAACTCCAAGCGCCTACTGTCAGCTAACTAAACAAGTAGCTTGTTTATATATTGAGAGGGAGTTGCTCAAACTCTACCTGACAATGATGAGTTAGATCATGCGTAAATCGTTGCTTTACGCCTGACTTACAATAATACTCTATACCTGACTATTGTGATAAAGAGAAACAAGGCATGTCTCCTGAATACCTGCAAAGTCTATTTACTACCTACAGCCAACAGATCTTAAATATACTGGCTAAATCAGAAACTTATATACAGCTGGGTATAATTTTAACCGTTTATGCTGCCGCCTATGTGATCGATAACCGGCTGCGCCGATATATCTCTTTTTTCGGTAAAACCCCAGACCCGGTCAGCGCGCTGCCACACCGCACCCTTTTATTCAAATTAGGAGATTTACTATTTCCACTACTGGCAATTTTACTACTCCGTCTATCTGTCGATTTAGGACAAACGGCTTTACAAGAAGGCTGGCTCCTTGAAACAGCACTGACCATAGCGCTGCTATTGCTCTTTAACTCAGTCATCGGAAATTTTGTTAAAAACAAAATTGCAGCCCGACTACTCAGGTTCATCGGTTTACCTATCCTGTTTCTGCACCTAACAGGGTTATTAGATCATGTTATTTTGATACTAGAGTCCATCTCAATAACCGTCGGCAACATTAACGTGACGGCTTTTGGGGTATTAAGAGTCACATTATTCGGAACACTACTCTTTTGGATGGGACGCGCGTCCAACAGCACAGGTAAAGAACTGATACGCCGGCAGGAACAGTTAGATTTTCGCACTCGCGAACTCGCGGCAAAAATCTTCGAAGTTGCCGTCTATGTCATTGTATTCCTGCTGCTGTTACAAGTAATGGGGATTAATCTGACAGCCCTAGCCGTTTTGGGCGGCGCAATAGGTGTCGGTCTAGGGTTCGGTTTACAATCGATTGCGTCCAATTTCATCTCAGGCGTTATCATTCTACTGGACAACTCACTGTCTCTCGGTGACTACATCGAAATGGAAGACGGCAAAAGCGGTACCGTTCGCGAACTTAACTTACGTTCAACGACATTAGAGACCTTTGATGGCAAAGATATCATGGTGCCTAATGAAAAATTTATCTCCTCGACATTTATTAATTGGACGCATAAAAATAAACAGCAACGTTATCGCGTTGATTTCTCAGTTGCCTACCACTCCGACATCCGCAAACTTGTTGAGATTATAAAAGAGACGGTTTCAAAACACCCTCAAGTCATGAGCGGCGACAACCTTCCTGTAGAAGAGCGCCCAGATTGTGAAATCGCCAGCTTTGGAGACTCAGGCGTTAACATGTTTGTCGAGTTCTGGATGGAAGGCATTGATGACGGTAAAAACCGCGTTGGCGGGGATCTATTGTTATCGATCTTTGAAGCGATGCGAGAAAACGGCTTCGAAATACCCTTCCCGCAACGCGAAGTACGCATTCTTCAAGAAACACCGAATCATAACTATGACTCAAATGCTTTAAAGTAATCGGTTATCAAACACGTTTCTGATAGCGGTTTTTATGTGCATTTTCATCAACAATGATAGCGGCAACTGAGCCGCTGCAGCCGCTTGTTAGATTCAAATATTATCGAGACAGTTCACTGCTTCAGATATTACTGTGTTTACTCTATTAGGTATGAATTTATTCGTATGAAGCCCCGTATATAGAGTCTCGCTGACTTTATTTGTCAGTCGATGTACCTTCACTTTTTCACTCTCTTTAAAAGCTCCTACTGCGTGACGCGGTAATATAGTAAACCCTAACCCCATGCTCACAGGCTCTAGAATTAAATTAATCTGATTTGAAAAACCAGACCTTTTAAATTGGCTACTATTCTGAAACTCAGGGAAATTCACGCTCAGTAGCTGACTCGCCTGATGAGCACCATCCGGGTGATCAATAAACCCTAACTCAGTTAATTGATCCCAGCCAGGCTCTACGATACCCGACGGCGTAACCAACAAGAGCTCCTCTTCTGCAATAGGCTTAAGACTCACCTCCTCCAGAGTTGATAAGCAGGTCATAAAGCCGATATCCACCTTATGCTCGGCAATCAATCTTTCTACCTCACTGTTAGGTGCAAATCGATATTCGACAACCAGCTTCGGATAAAGCTTTTGCAACCCCAAGAAATGGGGATAAAGTTTAAGGCCTACACTCCCCGGTGACGCTACCTTTACAATCCCCTCATAGGCAGGGTCTAGGCCTACCCGCTTCTCCAGATCAGTTAAAGAAAGAATTAACTTCTGGCCTTCTTCATATAAGCGGTCGCCGGTACTTGTAAGGGTGAAGCTTTTGCCTTGCCTAATAAGCAACGGCTGGCCTAAACGCTCTTCGAGCTTACGCACATGCTGACTAACCCCTGACTGTGTCATGTTAAGGTTTTCGGCTGTACGAGTGAAATGACCAACTTCTACAAGTGTGCAAAAGCTACGCAGCCAAACAGGATTAATCATTACATTTATTACTCATATATATTAATAATGATAATTTTACTTAATTATTCCTGCTTTGTAATCTATTTAAAACATCAATCGAAGAGCCATAGATTATGAGCAATACATATCCACGCAGTTTTTCACACATAGGTATATCCGTTCCCAACTTAGAAGCAGCAGTAAAGTTTTATACCGAGGTCATGGGTTGGTATTTGATTATGAAACCAACTGAAGTAACAGAAGACGACAGCCCAATTGGTAAAATGTGCACAGACGTGTTTGGCAGCAACTGGGAGAGGTTCCGAATTGCACACCTTTCAACGGGGGATCGTATAGGCGTTGAGCTTTTCGAGTTTAAGGGACAAGTTAATCCCGAGGATAATTTCGAATACTGGAAAACAGGCGTGTTTCACTTTTGTGTTCAAGACCCGAATGTAGAAGAGTTAGCCGAAAAGATTGTAGCTGCAGGCGGCAAGAAACGTATGCCAAAACCCCGTTACTATTACCCAGGAAGCAAACCATACCGTATGATTTATATGGAAGACCCATTTGGAAATATCTTAGAAATATACAGCCATAGTTACGAGCTTGTTTATAGCGAAGGGGCATACTAAAAAGAGGCATGACCTTCCGGTTGCGTTGCAAGCACCTTTTTAGGTGCACCTTGTCCTCTAGTGCCAAACGAAGCTGCAGCTAACCACCACGTTATGCTGTGATTATGTGAGCCTTGAGGTCCACTGAACAAGGAGCCTAGAGCCGACTCAACAGATAGATTAAACCAATACGGCTTTTGCCAGTAACTCAAAACTACGTTTTCTGGATTCAAAATCGTGGGTCACGGTGACTAACCCTATCTCATCGGTTTGCCAGTAGTCTGATATTTGCTCGAGTTGATCGGCACACTCTTGCGGGGAGCCTAGCGTCACGGAGTTGATCAGGCTTTGGTAGTAGCTTTGATCAGAGATGGATAGCTGTTTTACTTTATCCAGTGCGGCTTCCGGGTTTATCCACGGGTTGCGAATACCGTGGCGAAACGCCATGACTTTCCAGTAGGCTTGCGAGGCGGCGAGGTAGAGTGCTTCTTCTCTTGTTGGTGCGCATAACGCGGCAATAGTGATCATGGTGTGTGGTGATCCGCTATGGCCGGATTCTTGGTAGGCGCGTTTATACTCATCCATGATAGCGATGGTTTGGTCGTCTGGGCTGATGAATAAACCCAAGGACATGTTAAAGCCCATCTGTCCGGCAAAGGCTGCGCTGCCGCCACTGGTGCCTAGCATCCAGAGTTCGGGACAGGGAGCATCACTGGGCATGACTTTCAGGTCATTAAAAGCATGACCTTGCGGGAAGCCATCACGTAAAAAGCCACTCAAGAGTTGGGCTTGATCGGCATAACGTTCGCCGTGTGTTGGTTTGTAGGGATAAGCCAGCGCCTGACTGGCGATGCCATCACCGCCCGGTGCCCGGCCAATGCCCAAATCAATGCGCCCGGGGAAAAGGGTTTCGAGCATGCGAAACTGTTCGGCGACTTTATAAGGGTTGTGGTTGGCTAACATCACCCCGCCACTGCCCACACGGATCTTATTGGTGATGCTGGCGATATGACTGATCAGCACTTCCGGACATGGCCCGGCAAAACTGTTGCTGTTGTGATGCTCTGCTAACCAATAACGTGAATAACCCCACTGATCGCATGCCTGCGCTAACTGAGCAGATAGATGCGGCGCGTGCTCCGGCCCTGCCGTGCCCAGCTGTACGGGTGATTGATCAACTATGGTCAGTTTAAATCTCATCTTTTTGTGCCCTTTTAATATAAGCGTTTACTCAGGACGGCTGCTCTAATTTAAGTTCTGATACATGCTGTAATAACTCAGGAAAAAACAGTAAAAAGCCGTGCTCAATCTCGTCTTGATGCGTTATCAACTCTTCTACCGATCCATAAAACGTATGCTTGAAACGTATCCGGCCTGCGATACGATCCAACGCAAAACCAATACCTTCCAGCGTTTGATAGGAGCTGAACCATTGTTGCTGAATGATTCGCCGGGTAACACGCTGCATAGGTGGCGGCATGAGTATTTGCCCATCGTCCAAGGCTTGATAATAAATGCCACATCGCTCTTCAAACGAGTGGGGGCTGTAAAGATGCCAATGTTTAATCAGATAATGATCAAATACCATGTCCAACATAATGCCCGCAAAGCGTTGTCGATCTGCACCCACCAAACTTTTAAGCTGTTTCACGACAGGGTGAGTGTCGGTAAACCGATCGACAGCACGGTGATTTAATAATCCATTTTTTACTGCTTCAGGTAACTCGGTAACCACAACCCCCTTGGCAAAATCGCCCAAGAGGTTACCCACACGAGACTCTACCGTTATCTGTGCCAAAAACAGATGCGCCAGGTAGTTCATCTTATTTTGCAGCACTGATGGTTTTTCAATTTTTCATCACCCTTTGAAAACACTAACTGCCGGAGTATTGCTAGCCCCATACTACTATCACATCACTTATTTATGGGTTTTATATTTAATAGAGAAACAAACATCGATATCACGATGGTACCGAACATAAAACAGAAACCACTGTGAAACAGGTTAACAAACCAGGTCAAAAGGTTGGCGGGAGGGAATGCGACAGATAGCGTAAACTGAACATTCATCGCTTGAATTAACGCCCACACAGGAAGCGCTAGTTGAGTGTATTCAGGGATATTTTCAAATGTACAGATCAACGCATAGGATGAAGCAAACAAGAACATCGCAGTAAGGTAGTTTACCAACCCCAATACGATAACCCTACCCGAAGCAGCAACCATTGTTCCTTCTGTAATTTTGCAGGTACCGAAAAGTATCACTCCCAGTTCTTTATTCAGAATTCCCAGTGCCCTTAACAGTAGTGGAACGGCAATCCATCCGGGCAAGACCGGTGTTAAGATATAAAGCGCAATAGCAGCAAACAACCAGTAAACGATATATCTTTCAGACAGCATCAGTCGACGGGTTCGCCACATCTTCTGCTGTTCGCTACCCTCAAAAAAACTCAATTCACGCTTCTTCAGATAACTATCAACCCAGAAATAGGGAGAGAGCATATAGATGCCTTGAATTGTTAATTTAACCGTATCTGCAAACTGCATGTTAATCGTGCTCAGGAATATTAATTAACTGGCCTGGTCGCATCATATTGAGATTCTCATGGATACTTTGCTCATCAAGGCCATGACCAATAATGTAAGCGTGATCCCCTAAAAATGGCTGCACCTCATCAATGCCTGCATGCCACTGATTTCCTTCTGGGCGTGCATCAAATACTGAAACAAGACAATGGGATATTTTTTTATACAACGAAGGAGAATAGCCACTGTCTCCGGTATAACCAATCAGTGGGATCTTTTTTACTCTATTAGAGTGATTACTGAAACGACTAATAACGAAGCCAAAACAAAGCTCAGAGTGCTTTGCAGCATGAAATGTTATACAGAGATCATCTATCAGAGGAATATCAGTCTCTGGTTCCGGTGCTATCCAGTTGGCTAATTCAGTTGGCTGATATAGCTCAGCGTGCTCGGCCATACGATGCCACTGAAGCCTTTCTGAAACAGGTGCGGCGGCAATGATATTAAGGAGCCTTCCCATTGACTCTTCAACTCTCAATACAACAGGCAACTCTCCTGAATGATCTGTGTGATTATGGGTAATAACCACCGTATCAGGCAACGGGTAACCATAACATTTCAATGCCCGAGTAACCCCCAAGCCAAGATCAACAAGGCAAATCGGCTTATCGTTTTTCAGAATCAGGAAGCTGCTACTACAACTTCCATGATACACGTGGCCAGCCCCACCAGAGGCTCCCAGAACTAGCAGACTAATCTGCTCATTTTTTGTGATCAAGATTTTACCCCTAAGCTTTGGGCTGGCAATAAAAATCAACCACACCTTTGCCTAACACTGTTATTAACCTACTCGCAAAAACCAACATCACTGACAAGTTAAGACTATATTTCATATCGATATTCAATATAAATTTTGACAGAAATCACGAGATATCGAATCAAAAAGTTTATCTTATATTGAAGATTGTGAATATATTGTTCCGCAGCACACAAATGGCCACTGGCGACAGGGATCACCGTAGCTGGTTTGTTTATCCTTGGATTCATCTATGTTGATAAAGGCTCCATTGCAAATACAGGCAATATCACAGATATCGACAAAGAGAGTCTAAGATTTTTAGGTTTTCTTTTTTATTTGCAATATTATCTGTCAAATCAACTCCCGCTTTTTCCAACCCGGTGAGCCCGGCTGGTAACAAGCAGGCATTTCACTTCCCATTTTCTGCACCAACATTTTCAAAGAACTGCCGTCAAATAGCGCTATTTTAAAAAGTAATATCAGCAGAACCCAGATAATAAGTACGTTATAATCTCATACATAATTCATCGAGCCTGTATTCTCATACAGGCTTACTTGAGAGCCTGTAATGCACGATCTTCAAGCGACCAGCATCAAATACCAAGACAACACCCTCTATGTGCTCGATCAGCACCAGCTACCCCATATAGAAAACTGGCTTCCTTGTGAGTCCGTGGATGCGATGGTTGCCATGATTCAAAAACTGCAGATTCGTGGTGCGCCGCTCATCGGTATTGGTGCCAGCTTATTGTTAGGCGATTTGGCGACTAAAGGAGCATCCGCCACAACGCTACAACACTCAGCAGAAATTTTACGGGCGGCTCGCCCAACTGCCGTCAACCTGATGAACAACATGGACAGCATGTTAGCGGCTTTACATTCAGGTGGCACAGCAGCATTACCGGCTGAAGCGGAGCGACTGTTTCATGAAGATGTGACCTTGTGCAACACCCTTGCTACACTCGGGGCTGAGCTGATACCTGCCAATGCGAATATCCTGACTCACTGCAATACCGGCAGCCTTGCTACTGCAGGCGTAGGTACAGCTATTGGCGTAATCAATGCAGCTCACCAACAGGGTAAGAAGATTCATGTGTATGTCGATGAAACCCGCCCCCTTTTACAAGGAGGTCGCCTAACCGCATGGGAGATGAAACAGCTTGGTGTGCCACATACCTTGATCTGCGATAACATGGCCGCCCTGCTGATGCGTGATGGCAAAGTGGATTGTATTTTAGTCGGTGCTGACAGGATCGCCGTGAACGGTGATTTCGCTAATAAGGTGGGCACCTATTCATTAGCGGTGAATGCCCATCACCATAATGTACCTTTTTATGTCGTCGCTCCTAATACAACCGTTGATGTTGAGTGCCAGAATGGCGAACAAATTCCTATTGAAGAGCGTGCCGGAGACGAAGTGCGTGGCGTAAGCGGCAGTTTTGGCGAGGTCTGCTGGAGCCCGAACGACACTCCGGTATTTAATCCCGCGTTTGATGTAACACCTGCAGCCCTCATAAGCGGCTGGATTCTTGATAAAGGAGTGTTTAACCAAGCCCAGATTAACGAAGGCGTATTAAAAACACTTTAATTCTTGCCAGCATCTTTAAACATTTGGGGTAAACTCCTATGATGCATGGTTTTTTTAACGAGTAAAGCGAGAGTAATCAGTTTGGCAGTCACAGAGTTTATTCCCGGCCAGCGCTGGATCAGTAATACCGAAGCAGAATTAGGTTTGGGCTTAGTCACATCCAACGCAGACCGTCGCGTCACCATTCTTTATCCTGCGGCTGAAGATGAGCGTACTTACGCTACCGATAATGCCCCGGTCAGTCGGGTCGAATATCCTGTTGATGACACTATAAGTAATGCAGCGGGTATCAAAATCAAAATTTCCGAGCGCATTGAGAAAAATGGCTGCTTTATCTATATCGGCCTTGATGCGGATGGCGAAGAGCACATCATTCATGAAATCGACCTGGACAGTCATGTTCAGTTTAACCGCCCGCAAGATCGCCTTTTTGCCGGTCAGGTCGATAAGTTAAGCCGTTACAAGTTGCGCCTCGAAACACTCGAACACCAACACACTCAGCAGAAATCCGATACCTACGGTCTATCAGGCGGACGCGTTCAATTGCTGCCACACCAGTTTTATATTGCCCATGAAGTGGCCAACCGCTATGCACCGCGTGTTTTGCTAGCGGATGAAGTCGGCTTGGGCAAAACCATTGAAGCAGGTTTGATTTTACACCAACAGCTGATCAGCGGCCGTGCCAAACGCGTATTGATTACCGTGCCCGATAGCCTTATCTATCAATGGCTGATCGAAATGATGCGACGTTTCAATCTGCATTTCAGCATTATGGATGAACTGCGCTGCACCGCCTTGGAGATGTCGGGCTCCGAAAACCCTTTCGATACGGCTCAATTAATATTATGTGGTCAGTCATTTATCGATAATAACACTACGCGCGTTGAGCAGATTCTGGCATGCGACTGGGATATGTTGATTGTTGATGAAGCCCACCACCTTGTGTGGAGCGAGGATGCACCCAGCCCGCTGTATACCACAATTGAAACATTGGCGAATGTGATTCCTAGTTTGCTGCTGCTCACAGCAACGCCTGAACAGCTCGGCCTGGAAAGCCACTTCGCTCGCTTACGCTTACTCGATCCAGACCGTTATAGCTCCTTGGAACAGTTCCGGGAAGAGCAGGCCCACTACAGCGAAGTCAATACCCTGACTCAGAAACTACTCGCTGATAATGGCATTGAGCAACTCAGTTCCGATACCCAGTTCCAATCCGAACTGAATAGCTTCCTCGGTGAAACAACCGCCGCTAAGCTGATAAACGACGCGCAAGAGGAAAACGCTGAAGAAGCGATTCAACAGTGCATTAATCATCTGCTGGATCGTCATGGCACAGGCCGCGTACTGTTTCGTAATACACGTGACGCCGTGCATGGTTTCCCAAAAAGAGTTTTGACTCCACACCCCCTCCCTATGCCCGATGAGCTATCGTCTGAAATGATCGATTACTCCTTGGATGAAATTCTACTGCCCGAATTGGCTCTGGGAGAGGATTGGCTCGAATTTGATCCGCGTGTTGAATGGCTGGACAATTGGCTTAAATCTCACCGGCTGGAAAAAACCCTGCTGATCTGTGCACGGGCTGAAACGGCTCAAGCACTCGAAGAGCACATCCGCTTACGTAAGGGTGTTCGCTCGGCTGTTTTCCACGAGAAAATGACCCTGATCAACCGTGACCGTGCTGCTGCTTATTTTGCTGATACCGAAGAATACGCTCAGGTATTGGTCTGTTCAGAAATCGGTAGTGAAGGCCGTAACTTCCAGTTTGCACAACATCTGATTATGTTCGACCTGCCACTAAATCCTGATCTGCTAGAGCAGCGTATTGGCCGCTTAGACCGTATCGGCCAGAAAAATGATGTGCAGATTCATATCCCGTATTACGAAGACAGCGCCCAGGCGATATTGCTACGCTGGTTTGACGAAGGCATTAATGCTTTTCGCCACACCTGCCCGGCCGGTCAGGCTCTGTTTACCCAGTTTGAAGATACCCTGGTAGGGCTGCTACTTGATGGCGCCGACGAAGAAGTCTTTGAAAACCTGATTACAGAGTCACAGCAAGCGTCGCAAAAGATTCTGCACGAAATGCAACAAGGGCGCGACCGACTACTGGAGATGAGTTCATGTCGCCCTGCGCAAGCCGCTAGGTTAATTGAGTCCGTTGAAGATACCCAAAACAAACATCAACTCGTCGATTACATGGAACGTGTCTTTGATCAGTTTGGTGTTGATCAGCAAACCAACGGTCTGCACTCTGTCATCTTGCAACCAACCGACCAGATGATCTACCACCGTGTGCCCGGACTACCTGATGAGGGCTGCACTGCAACCTTCTCGCGGGATGAAGCACTCGGTCGCGAAGATATGCAATTTCTTAGCTGGGAACATCCGATGGTCACCGGCGCAATGGAGATGATCATTGGTAGCGAGTTTGGTAATACGGCTATCTGTACGGTAAAACTACCACCACTGGCACCCGGCACACTGCTGATTGAAGCAGTGTTCGTTCTTTATTGTGCTGCCCCTCGTCACCTGAACCTGCAGCGCTATCAACCGCAAGCGACTGTGCGTGTAGTGCTGGACAATAACGGAAATAACCTCAGTGCCATCATCACACCTGATCACCTGAATAAACTCGGTGAACGGGTTAAACGTCATGCAGCTCAGAACCTGATCAGACATGGCCGTGAACAGATCAGCGGAGTGCTCAGCAAAGCTGAAGATGTTGCCCAAAGCCAACAGGACAAGCTGGTTAAAGCAGCGGTAAGCAAAGCAACATCAGCACTGGATGAAGAGGTTGACCGACTCGAAGCACTCAGCAAGGTCAACCCCTCTATTCGTGCCGAAGAGATTACACAGCTACGGGCAGATCGCGCCAGTATTCTGGAGCTTCTGGGTAACGCTAAATTAAAAATGGACGCAGTTCGCGTGGCAGTCGTCAGCGACTAGTTCACTCGTCAATCTGTAACCGCAAAAAGGCGCCACCGGGAGAACAGCATGAGTTTGAAAGACTGGGGTCTGGCATTACTCGTTGTGTTAGCCTGGGGCGTCAACTTCGTAGTTATCAAGTGGGGGTTGGATGAACTCCCCCCCCTGCTATTAGGCGCACTGCGCTTTATGCTGGTTGCCTTTCCTGCTGTGTTTTTTATCAAAGCGCCCAACGTGCCATTAAAATGGTTATTCGCCTATGGCATCACTATCAGCTTTGGTCAATTCGCCTTGCTCTTTAGTGCTATGCACTTGGGCATGCCTGCCGGTTTAGCCTCTTTAGTCCTTCAGGCACAGATGCTGTTTACCATGGTCTTTGCTTTTATGTTTTTAGGCGAACGCTGGAAGCTCCCTCAGGTCGTATCTTTGATTGTTGCTGCCACCGGATTAGGGCTGCTGGCCACTCAAACGCCTTCCAGCCAAATGACTTTAATCGGTTTCGTGTTAACCATTGCTGCGGCAGCTAGCTGGGGCATGGGAAATATCATTAACCGTAAAATAGGCCAATTAGGCAATGTTAACTTAATGGGCTTAGTGGTCTGGAGCGCATTGATCCCCCCTATCCCGTTCTTGCTGTTATCTTACGGCTTTGAAGGGCCAGAGCTGATATTGTCCAGTTTACAGAACATCGGGCTCAAATCGATCGCTACTGTTTTTTATCTCGCCGCCATTGCGACCATTTTTGGCTATAGCACCTGGGCACATCTACTTAAGCAATACCCCGCCTCACAAGTTGCACCTCTCACACTACTCGTGCCTGTGATTGGGCTGGTAGTTGCTTGGGTGGTTTTAGATGAAACCCTGAGTCTGATTCAGGTATTGGGTATTTTACTGATTATGGGTGGCTTACTGATTAATGTATTCGGGCATAAACTCATGTCACGCCCAACATAGCTTTTTATGGCTTAGCTTTTTTCTTTTACTTTGCTGCTCTGAGCACCCGTGCTGCGTTAGCACACTATTCGTTTAGTTTTACAACCAGCTGATCATCTACAACTTTGACAAAGGCAACACCGTCTGCAAAGTTCTTCCAGAAACCATCTTCGCCGCCATACTGCTCCACTAAATCAATATTTTTCAAACTCCCCATCCAAGCGTTTGGTAAGGCTACACCCCACAAGCTAACTCCCCTGAGCTTGATGCTCGGGCGGTTGTTATTGAAAGCTATCTCTACACCCGCATTGATTCTGACAGTTTCACCGCCCAGGATCGGAAAATCCGGATCAACAGGAATCAATAATTTGGCGCTAGCGAGATTTTCCGAAAGGTCGATAGCAAAACGGCTCGCCAGATCCGGGTTTTTAGCGATCAGGCTATTAAGTTCTTTCTCGGAAAACCGAACTTCACGGTTAGCGTTAGTTTCACTATAAGCTTCCGGTTTTAGTGGCTTAGAGGGGTCATGAGAGGCCGATTCCTCAGCTTGAATACCAAAAAATGTCAGCTTTTTATTCAGCTCTTTTTGTTCATATGAAGACAGGCTCACCGGACTAAAGGAGGCCGGAAAGTACACCCACTTAACAAAGAGACCACCCAGCACAATGGCTAAGAAAACTGCCAGAAAGACCGTTAAAAAAAGCGGAAACCGTCTCTTTTGTACTGCTGCCGGTTGAATATCATTTCCCATAAAGTACGCCTGCTATTCTCATTGTCACCATCGGAACAGGGTAAAGCGCCAAGCGTGAACACAGCCTGTATCAACTCACTAAGCTTACTTAGCCCCTAGGGTCCACAACTCAACCCACTCCGACTCTTCAGGCTCAAGGTAGGCTTGTTCCAACAACTCCTGTGCCCATGGCTCTTTTTTGGCCAGATGGTTAAGTATAACAATCGCGGTGACTTTAGCCGCCATCACTTCACTCCACATCGTGGTTCCTAAACAACGCCAATGGTTCGCATCTACGCGTTTAGGTCGGTCAATTTGCTCTTTGCAGGTTTCGCACACCATTAAACAGTGCTCATATACGGGCTCAACCGCGACAGGTGGTACTTCATAAATACTCAGCGATTCACCGCTGGCATTACACAACTCACAATGGGCTGCACAACGACGCACCAGATCCTTTCCAAACATAGAAAGGTTGTGGTGGCGTTCTTGATGTTTATCACGTCCTTTTGACATAGTGTTCGTTACTCATCAAATAGTGGAAAGCGTGTGGCAATATCATCACCGGTAAAGTCAGCGACCCAGCCATCTGGATTATTAAAAAAACGTATCGCGGTAAAGTGCGGCTCAGGGCCCATATCAAACCAGTGTTTAGTCTGATCCGGAACAGACAACAAGTCATCTTTACAACAGTGGATCATATAGACTTTATCGTCGATATGAAGATAGAACATCCCTTCACCCGCGACAAAAAAGCGCACTTCATCTTCAGAGTGAGTATGCTCATTCAGAAACTTTTTACGAAATTCCTCCTTTTGCGGATTATCAGGCGTCATCGCAGCGATATCGACGGTTTTGTAACCTTCCAGCGCTACCAATTTATTAATTTCCTGATCATATGCCTGCAAAATCTCTTCATTAGACATTTCCGGCGTAATCGGACAGTTAATCATCCAGCGCTCAAAGCGAATCCCTACGCCGCTTAGGGTGTTTTTAATCACATCACCTTCTTCACTGTGCAGTATCGGCTGACTAGTGTCGTTGTCTTGATAAACAGTTATTGCACTCATTACTTACTCCCAGCCTGACGCTGTCTATAAGTTTTTAAAGAGGAGTCTAACTCAGAGTTTTTGACTCATCTCTTGATATCACCTTTGATACAGCCTTTGACTCAAAACGCTGAGTATAGCGCCGCATATTTGTCTTTTCAGAGTGTAATAGACTCAAATGTGCTGACGACAGCGTGCGTCGAATTATCTGGCATCTGATCCCGGGCCAACAGGCACGTTTTCATTCCCGCCGATTGTGCCGCATCCAACTCTTCAACGATATCCGACAAAAATAGAATATTTTCAGGCGCCTGCTTTAACGAGTCGGCAATCGCAACATAGGCGGCCTTCTCTCTTTTGTGGCCAGTAGTGGTATCAAAGTAATCGCTAAACAGCGGGGTAAGATCACCAAAATCGCTATAGCCAAATAATAGCTGCTGAGCCTTAACCGAGCCTGATGAAAAAATACTTAATTCGACACCCTGAGCATGCCACTTTTTAAGACAATCGTAGGCATCCTGATACACATGCCCGGTAAAATCACCACTTTTATACCCCTCAACCCAGATCAGGCCTTGCAGCGTTTTTAAAGCAGTGACTTTTTTATCCTGATCAATCCAGTTTATAAAGGCTTGAATCAGAGTTACTTGATCCGCACCCGCTTCACTGAGTTCCAATCGGGCTTGCTGCATAATTTCCTGTACGGCTGGCTCTTGCCAATGCTCCTGAACAAACGCAGGCAACTGTTGGCGGGCATAAGGAAACAGTACATCATGCACAAAACTGATGTCCGTAGTTGTGCCTTCTATATCGGTCAGTATTACTTTTATGGTCATCTTATTGCCTTATCTATTTTCCTTATCTATTTAGCAACCTCATGTCGCGCTCACAAGTAAACAAAAACTCCAGCCCTTCAAGGTGCCTTCTCGCCTCTGTCATATCCCGCCCCCAGGCATATAAACCATGTCCACGTACCAAAAAACCCCACGTCAAAGGAGATTGAGCCCAATCGGCTCTTAATTGTTGCGCCAACACATGCATATCCTGAGTGTTGTCAAAAACACGGATGGCAATCGTAGTGTCATGCGTCTGGTTGCCCGATAGGGACTTCTGCATCTCATATCCACTCAATAACAGAGAATCAGACGTTTCCAGACGAGATAGCACCGTTGATGCCACAGAGTGGGTATGTAACACAGCCCCGATACTTTCATCGAGTGCATAAAGAGCCATATGCAATAGTGTTTCAGCAGAAGGCTTTAGTACAGAGTCAATTGGCTGCCCTTCAAGATTCACTTTTAGCAAATCATACGGGGTCAACTCACCTTTATGACGCCCCGATGCCGTTACCCACGCTGATATACCATCAATACGCGCCGAGAAGTTTCCACCGGTCGCCGGACACCAGCCCTGCGAATCAATCCAGCGCCCCGCTTCTACAATAGAGTGTGTCAATAAATCGGACATCCGTCGCTTGCCATTTCATGTTGATATAAAAGTGTCTAGTTTACGAGAAGATGCAGGATTGTCGAAGTAAAACCGATGATATTTTGAGACGTTTTAAAAAGAGAAAAAAGACAGAGGGTAAAACGAGATAGGGGCCGCCAGTCAGGCCGCCCCTTCAAAACCGAAATGATTCCGGCTATATAGCCCTAAGGCAAAAGGATGTACATGAAGCTACGTAAATCTCTACGTAAGTAAAACAGCTAAATCTCCTTTTTTAGTTTTTGAGCAACTGAATTCAGTATAGCTAAATTTTTATAAAGTCCTAACGCTAATTTTTCCGGCGATACTACAAAATGCGTGAATCAATTTCATTTGTACAAATTGAAACAGAGTCAATTAGTCGCTGTCAGGTAGCGCTTCAAACTCTTTCCTTTTACTCTCAAACCATGCCGTCATCGCCTCTGACTTCTGCATCAAATGCCGCATTTCATCCATTGCTTTGAGATGGGCGGCATCTTGCTGCTTAAACATCTCCATTCCATGATGCTTGCTCATCTCTACAATTTCTTCAAACGAATTAGCACGGAACTCTTTATCGCACGCCCCACCTAACTGCTTACAGATCATGGTTTTCATATCGACCTCCTTTTTTCTAATGCTAATACACCACCCTGAAAAGAGATACCCGCCCAATCCCGCACCACAAAAAAACATTAAACGACAGGAAAACATTAAGTCAAACAGGCTCGTATGATTAGTATTAAATACTCATAATCCTTCGATAGAGACAAGTCTGGCGGAACTACACCTATCTCTAATTGATTTCAAACCTTGATAAACAGGACCTTCATAAAACTGCTCCCACGCAGTCACCGATGGAAACTCTAATATGACTATACGTCTCGGCTCCCAGTCCCCTTCATATACCTTATGCACTCATTCGAAAACCTTCACTTATCAATCACAACAATTACGTTGAGATCCCATTTCTACTTAAACGACAAAGCCGTATCTACTATCTAAATTCATACCAGAGCTGACATAACTGCAGATTGATCTGTTGCGCGATATTGATGCCGCGCTCAAACGATTCTGAGTCAGTGTGCCTAAACGCAGGTAATGTCGCTACAGCCTGTGATGGGATCGAAAACTCTGTTACCAATGCCGCAGCATCCAGCCATGGGACGCCTCCCCCTGCGTACTCCCAATCGATAACTATCAACTGCCCCTCATTGCTCAACAAGTTGCCCGGATGTAGATCATGATGCACAAGGCAAAATTCAACCCGAGCGGTGTTGCTGAGTTCAACCATAAGCGCACGTATAGAATCGAGTAACACCTGTGCTTTAGGAGTATCACCCAAATCATCAATTTTTTGCTGATACGCACTCCATAGCGCGAGGTAATCAAACAACGGTAGATCTTTAATGTGCTGGCACTCAGCAACGCGGGCCAATATCTGGCCATGAAGATCGGCTATGGACGTGCTCTCTAGTGCCGCATAGCGTTTCAAAAGCAACCAACCTGGCTGGTTTTGATCTGGCGTCTTGAGTTGTATAACATCAGGAACCCAGGCTTTATCACGGATCAGATCAAGTATTGCTTCCTCTCGCTGCCTGCAAACACCCAAGACCTGCTTTTCAGTATTCAGGCGCAATACAACCTGCTGCCCTTGATAAGACCCTGAATAAAGCTGATTGGTTGTACCGGTATGCATCAAAGGCTGCCACCGCACATCTGCGGACAATTGAACGTTCACACTTTCAAGTAACTGGTTCTGTTTCAAAAGCCACCTTGGTCATTAGCGAGATGTTGGAGATATGTTATATTAGCGCCTGTTCTCGGCACGTTGGCCTAATCACCTAACGTAGCCTGAACTATAAGTGTACCCGTCGAACCTGATCCAGTTAATACTGGCATTGGGAATAAAGGAAAATATGAACAAACTATTCTCGCTACTCGCTGCTTGCAGTTTAGCAACGACGGCAAGTGCTGCCGATCTTACCGTCTATACCTACGACTCTTTTGTCTCTGAGTGGGGCCCCGGCCCACAGCTCGAATCAGCATTTGAGGAGCAATGCCAGTGTGATCTGGAATTTATTGCGGTTGATGATGGCGTCAGCATTCTAAATCGCCTGCGTATCGAGAAAGATAAAACCAAGGCAGATGTGTTACTGGGTCTTGATGATTCTCTCACAGAAGTCACTCGCCGCGAATCTCTTGTGCAACCGCACGGCATAGCGCTTGATGGACTAAAGGAAGAGTTAGAATGGCAGGATCAGGAGTTTGTTCCGTACGATTACGGTTTTTTCTCCTTCATTTATAATACCGAGAACACAGCTGACCCGGTTACCTCTTTAAAAGAATTAATCGAATCTGACGCCTCCGTTATTTATCAGGACCCGCGTACTAGCACACCCGGGCAAGGATTAATGCTGTGGGTTAAAGCCGTGTACGGTAACCAAGCTCCCACGGCGTGGAAACAACTCGCGCCCCATACCGTTACTGTCACCAAAGGCTGGTGGGAAGCGTACAGTATGTTTTTGGAAGGTGATGCAGATTACGTTCTCAGTTATAACACCTCACCTGCCTACCATAGGGTCGCTGAAGAGAAGTCACAATATAAAGCTGCACTCTTTTCTGAAGGCCATATAGCCCAGATAGAAGTAGCCGCCATATCGAAATACTCAGAAAATCCTGAACTTGCACGAGAGTTCCTCAGCTTTCTAATCTCACCTCAAGCTCAAACAATTATTCCGGTTACTAACTGGATGCTACCCGTCGTCGAGAATATTGAGCTGCCTGACGCTTTTGATCACTTAATTCAACCGACACGTATCGGATTTACGCCCAAGAAGATTGCTCAGCAGCGTAAGGTTTGGCTGCGTGAATGGCGCTCTGCTGCAAACTAATGCATTTACACTGGCTCGCCTACCCGCTTATCTTCTCCTTAACAATCCTCTCATTTTACGGGCTGATGAGTTTTGGAGAAGAAGGGCTTGATACTGCACTACTCCAAGACAGCTACTTTTATGCAATTCTCGGATTTACATTAAAACAAGCTCTACTGAGCGCCCTTTTGTCTGTCGGCCTGGCTATCCCTATCGCCCGGGCGCTATACTTTCTTCCTGATCTACCCGGCAAAAAGCTATTCCTGACATTTTGCCTACTCTGTTTCGTAACACCGACACTCATTGTGATTACCGGCTTGGTGGCATTACTGGGCCGTTCTGGTTTCATGACGCCTTGGCTGGATAACTTCTTTAACACCTTTATGGGCAGCACTTGGAATCTTTACGGCTTATCCGGCATTTTGATTGCGCATATTTTCATGAATATGCCCCTCGCTATCCGCATTATCTATCTGCAACTGCAGACCATTCCTGATAACAGCTGGAAACTAGCCAGTCAGTTAAAACTCAATCAAAGGCAGCGCTTTCGCTTAATTGAGTGGCCCGTACTAAGAAGCAGCGGACTTCTGCTGCTCTGTTTTATTTTTGTACTCTGTTTTAACAGCTTTGCTGTGGTCTTAGCACTTGGCGGTGGGCCACAATCGACAACATTAGAGGTCGCCATCTATCAGGCGCTTAAATATGATTTTAATATTCCTGAAGCCCTGACACTGGCCTGGACACAGCTGCTTGTCGCTGGCGGACTTTATTGGCTGATTACCCGCGCAGGCGGTCTTTCGTGGCAGAATGTTGAATCCGGCCATAATCTATGGCGTCCAAGACTCAGCTCAACCTTCAAACGTCAGTCAATTTGCGTTTACGCTTTATTCTGGTGTGTTTTATTGCTGCCTTATCTGTCGCTTCTTCCCGGATTATTTGATAGCGAACTTTCAGGACAAGATTTACAAGCTATTGGGCAGGCTGCACTTATTAGTGTGGCATTAGCCGTTATCGCCGCACTTCTCGCCATGGGGCTTGCCTTTGCCTTACTCCAACCCATAAGACAAGCCGCACTAGGCTCACAGGTTAAACGTATGTGGCTTTATGAGAGCATGGCGACACATGCACTGGTTGCTCCTGCGATGGTGCTTTCTGTCGGTCTGTTTGTGTATCTGCTGCCCCGTATAGATATGGAAAGATGGGGTATTTTTTTTGTGGTCATACTCAACACAGCATTAGTAATCCCCTTTGCCGTGCAAAAACTCAAGCCTCGCCTGCTGCAATTTGACCAACAGTACAACCGACTGGCGCGTTCGCTGAAACTAACACGAAGTGCCCGCTGGCAAATTGAGTGGCCATTCATTCAAGAGATCTATCTTGCCACACTGGGATTAGTGCTGGTGCTGGCTATGGGGGATGTCGCCATTTTTTCTATCTTCGGCACAACGGAATGGACGACGTTACCTTGGTTAATTTATGGGTATGCCAGCAGCTATCAAATAACAGAAGCCAGTACCGCATCATTTATCCTGCTGGGATTATGCGCCTCATTTCTGTTTCTGTTAGAAAGGTACACTGGCGCTCAGTCCGCACCTGTGAAAAGTAAAACATCAGGCCGTCAGCCTCAATATGAAGGCAATACTCATGCTTAACATTGAAAATTTACAGCTTACATTAGACGGCTGGCCACTTCGTTATGATATGCAGATAGAAACAGGCGAGATCGTCGCAATTCAAGGCATCAGTGGTGTCGGCAAAACCACCTTACTCAACCTGATCGGCGGATATCTGCAGGCCGATTCCGGAGCGATTAAATGGAACCAAAAAAGCATCAATAACCTAGCAGTAGAACAACGCCCGGTAAGCATGTTGTTTCAAGACCACAATCTGTTTGAGCATATCAGCGTGTTGGATAATCTGTCTCTTGGATTTACAACCTCAGCACCAATCGATGCCATTACAAATGCAGCCCGACATTTGAGTGTTAATCAGCAGCTTGAAAAGAAGCCGGCAACGCTGTCTGGCGGCCAACGCCAGCGTATTGCTTTGATTCGCACACTGTTGCGCCCAGAACCCATTGTATTGCTTGACGAGCCTTTTGCAGAGCTAGACCCGGCAACTCGTGAGAAAGCCGCATTATGGACGAGAGCACAAGCAAAATCGGCAGGTAAAACGGTGTTGCTCGTCACCCATCAGGACGAGGATGTTGAACGCGTTGCGGACCGCAGGATGATTCTGAAGTAATAAAAGCCAGCTGAAGCTGGCACCTTAAGATAAAGGGCCACTTCAGCTTAGTTATCCACACAGATAGATCAGATACCCGTCTGAACTTTCCAGTGCACAGTTTCACCCGCAAAGAAAGGCACAATCGGCTTTCCGTTTGGCAGGATAATCTCAGAGGGAATAGTCCAGTCTTCTCGCACCAGGGTTACACTGCCAGCATTGCGTGGCAAGCCATAGAAGTCAGCACCATAATGGCTGGCAAAACCCTCCAGTTTGTCCAGCACACCCAGCTCTTCGAACACATGAGCATAGAGCTCTATTGCGCTCCAGGCACTGTAACAACCAGCACATCCGCACGCATTTTCTTTAGCTTCTTTTGCATGCGGAGCCGAATCAGTCCCTAAGAAGAACTTAGGTGAGCCTGATTTTACTACGGCCCGCAATGCCGCCTGGTGGGTATTACGTTTTAACACCGGCAAACAGAAGTTATGTGGACGCACGCCACCTACTAACAGATCATTACGATTAAGCAGCAAGTGTTGTGGGGTAATCGTAGCTGCCACATTATCTGAAGCTTGCGATACAAACTGCGCGGCTTCAGAGGTAGTAATATGCTCAAACACCACTTTCAGATCAGGGAAGCGCTCAACAATATGCACCATCTTCTGATCAATAAACTCTTTTTCACGATCAAAGATATCAATGTGATGATCGGTAACTTCACCGTGCACCAAGAGTAACATACCCTGCTGCTGCATCACTTCAAAAACAGGATACAAGGCTTCCAACTGGCTAACCGCAGCATCTGAGTTAGTAGTAGCGCCTGCAGGGTACATTTTAGCAGCCACAGCACCCGCCGCTTTCGCCGCAATGATATCTTGAGCAGAAGTCTGATTGGTAAGGAACAGAGTCATCAGGGGTTGAAAATCGCTCCCCTGAGGGCGAGCATCAAGAATACGCTGACGATACGCGATTAGCATGCTTGCGTTAGTGACTGGCGGTACTAAATTAGGCATTACAATTGCCCGATGAAAACATCGGGCTGTTGCAGCAACCGTTTCTGCCAACATATCTCCATCACGCAGATGTAAATGCCAATCATCCGGAGTTTGTATCGTTAACGTCGTCATACCCTACCTGCTTATCGATTTTTTTGTGGAGGAATATTATACCGTAGATTTCATTAAGAGTGGGATCAGTCGAATAGCCCACTCTACTGGAGAGGCGCTCTGAATAATGGTTGTGGCATGCAGAATAGATGTCTGACATCAATATCACACATCATAGATTAAGGTAGTATTCAGCCCCCAAAAACAGAAACCGCATTTTGTCTTATACTTAATGCTCTAGCGCTATTTCAGCACAAAAGGAAATGCACGTGAAAAAGATCCTGATTTTCAGTCACAAGGAAGCTTGCACCGAGGCGACCCGGGATATGCTGCAAGATTACCGGGCTATTTATCATGATCAGCCGAATGCTTTACAGCTAGACACTGATACCTCTCTAGTCATTATAGATTTTTCCTTAATTGAAAATGCCCAGCCTCTGATTGAGGCATGTAATGACCAAAAAATTCCCTGTTTTTTAGGTTCCACAAACGCCAGTCACGACCTAAAATCAATCATTTTAAACACTGGCTTCTCTGACTTTTTGCAGCCGCCCTTTAATCACCCGGTCAATCAGGCCAAAATTAAAACACATATTAATCTTGCCGAGATGATTCGCTCCTTTGATGCCCAAACAATCCCACCCGACACACATGAACAAGAGCTACTGGCAGCGCAAGATGCTGCCATTCTTTGTCTGGCAGCGGTAGCCAGAGTCCGCGATCACTCCACCGGAAACCATATTCTACGCACGCAGCATTATGTAAAGGCATTGGCCGAGCATCTCAGATATCATCCTGCTTATTCAGCAGAGCTGGATAACGATGACACGATTGAAATTTTTTATAAAACGGCCTCCTTGCACGATATCGGAAAAGTAGGCATCCCTGATGCCATTTTACAAAAGCCCGGCAAACTAAACCCAGAAGAATACGAAATCATGAAGAAACACCCTATCCATGGTTTCAATGCTATTCATACTGCCGAGCTTTTATTAGCGCGCGAAGTCAAAGGAAAAGCTGCCAGTTTTTTGAAAATCGCTCAGCAAGTAACACTTAGTCATCATGAAAAATGGGATGGAACTGGCTATCCACACGGGCTGAAGCAACAATCCATCCCTGTTGTCGCCCGATTAATGGCGGTTGCCGATGTGTATGATGCGATTATTTCTAAGCGCCCTTACAAAGATGCATTAGAACACGACACTGCCAGCGCCATTATTAAAAAAGGTAAAGGGACGTTCTTTGACCCCATCGTAGTTGATGCTTTTATTGATCTTGAAAGCACTTTTGACAAAATATCCTACATTCTGGAAGATTACTTTCCTTCCCAGTCCGATTTGTCACTGCATTCCTTTGACGATCTGATTTACTAATATAATGAACCACTGAAACAGCAAGCAAAATAAAACCCGCCAAAGCGGGTTTACGATACAGCCGACGTATTTCTACCAATCAAACTTCCTGACTGCGCAAATAGTCATCATAGGTACCACGAAAATCAACAATACCCGTCGGGGTTAATTCAAGAATACGCGTTGCCAGTGAAGAAACAAATTCACGATCGTGACTCACAAAAATCAAGGTGCCCGGGTAGTTCTCTAGCGCCAGGTTTAATGACTCAATCGACTCCATATCCAAGTGGTTAGTTGGCTCATCCATTAACATAATATTAGGACGAGTCAGCATCAGCTTACCGAACAGCATGCGCCCCTGCTCTCCACCCGAAATGACTTTAACGGATTTATCGATCTCTTTCTGGGAAAACAATAAACGACCCAAAGTGCCACGAATCACCTGCTCATCATCGCCTTCCTGCCCCCAATCGCCCATCCATTCAATAAGCGACTTCTCTTCTTTAAAGTCTGCAGCATGATCCTGAGCGTAGTAGCCCAACTCTGAGTTTTCAGACCATTTAATCTCGCCTGCTGTTGGCTGTGCATCACCGACCAGACACTTCAGCAATGTTGTTTTACCGATACCATTTGGCCCGATAATGGCCACGCGCTCACCGACTTCGACCATGAGGTTAAGACCTGAAAACAGCTCTGTATCGTAACGCTTCTCGAGACCTTCGACTTCAAGTGCCAAGCGGTGTAGTTTTTTACTTTGCTCAAAGCGGATAAAAGGGTTCTGACGGCTGGATGGTTTTACATCTTCCAACTGAATCTTATCAATCTGCTTGGCACGAGAGGTTGCTTGCTTAGATTTAGAAGCGTTTGCAGAGAAACGACTAACAAACGCCTTAAGGTCAGATATTTGTGCTTTTTTCTTCGCATTATCAGACAATAAGCGTTCACGCGCCTGAGTCGCTGCTGTCATATATTCATCATAAGAACCAGGATAAAGGCGCAGAGTTCCGTAATCCAGATCCGCCATATGCGTACACACACTATTAAGAAAGTGACGGTCATGCGAGATGATAATCATAGTGCAGTTACGTTCGTTCAATACATTTTCTAACCAACGGATAGTATTGATATCCAGGTTGTTGGTAGGCTCATCCAGCAACATAATATCCGGCTCAGAAAACAGAACCTGCGCAAGCAGTACACGTAATTTCCAACCCGGCGCAACTTCACTCATCGGACCATAGTGCTGCTCAATAGCAATGCCAACACCCAACAATAATTCGCCAGCACGAGACTCTGCGGTATAACCATCCATCTCTGCGAACTCAGCTTCAAGTTCACCTGCACGCATACCATCTTCTTCACTCATCTCCGGATTTGCATAGATAGCATCGCGCTCGGACTTAACCTCCCAGAGCTCTTTATGCCCCATTATCACAGTATCAATGACACTAAACGCTTCGTATGCAAATTGATCCTGCGCCAACTTACCGATACGCTCGCCAGGCTCTTTTGATACCGTACCGGAGGAAGCTTCAAGGTCATTACCCAGAATTTTCATAAAGGTAGATTTACCGCAACCATTGGCACCGATTAAACCATAACGGTTACCTTCGCCAAATTTTACAGAAATATTTTCGAAAAGCGGCTTGGCGCCAAATTGAATGGTGATGTTCGCGGTTGTAAGCAATGTTCTATTCCGAATTAATAAAAACTAATAAGACCGGTTTCGCCGTATAAACGAACGAAACGAAACGCAGACGAAAAAATGGCGCATATTATGCCATAAATCCATTGAAACGGGTTAATCTGAAAACAGACTATTTTGTTTTTGGTTGGCACATTAAAAAAGGGCGAAACCGTTAGATTTCACCCTTTTTAATCCCCTTTGAGGGACTCAGTTATAACCTAGCCCCTGAGGACTGGTTATTCGCTGCTCTACTTATAGAGGAACGATGTTCTCAGCCTGAGGACCTTTCTGACCCTGAGTAACTGTGAACTGAACTTTCTGGCCTTCAGCTAGAGTTTTGAAGCCTGAAGTAGAGATAGCGCTGAAATGAGCGAAAACGTCTGGACCAGATTCTTGCTCGATAAAGCCAAAACCTTTAGATTCGTTGAACCATTTTACAGTACCAGTAGTTGTATTAGACATATTAATATCCTATTAGATCAAGAGTAATTAAAGCCTTAAAATAAGGCGGTTATGCTGGAAGTGTTGCTATTACTTATGAAAACAGGACGTAAATTTAAAAATCTAACATCAAATTGGCATGCATAAATATAGGACGTACTTTCAAGCTGCAGTCATTATATACCCCTTTCTTTTGCTGTCAACAGCTATTCGCACATCTTCTTCACTTGTTTGCTCTTTACAAATTATTGAAAAGAAACAATTGGATAGTGCGTAAGGACCGCACCCAATCCAATCATCTCTTAAGTCGCCAGACAAATTTTATGAAAAATACGTTAGCCAGCGGGCAGCAATATCTTTTCGTATGGCAATGGGTAATTCTCCCACCTCATTTGCAGCCTCATGTTTACATAAGTAATCGATCGCCATGATGATCTCCCCTTGGACAAGATAGATATACGGCCCTACTTCTGCATTATGAATAAAGTTGATGGCATCACCCTTGTTCGCTAAATAAAAATACTGACCTAGACGCTCGTACCGTGAAACGTGATCGGTAATCCGACTCACACTAAAACTATTTTTCACTTGCGTCAGGTTAAGCTCATCATCAGAGGAGGTAACCGAAAAGATAAAAGCACCATTTTTCACCCTATTGAAATCATGATGACTCAAAGACTGATTACCTGTTGCACAAAAAATCGCATCACTGGTCTGTAACGCTTCCTCTTTACTAATCAGATCAAAGCCTCGGGATCGTGCCGCAATTCCTCGTATCGGATCAATCTCAACGATTTTAGTATTTATGTTTTTAGCGTGCAGCGCCTTCGCTATTGAACTGCCTATTTTCCCATAACCGAAAACCACCGCATTCCCCCCGTTCATAATGTGATGACACTCTCTCATCAAGGCTTCAGCGGAATACACGATAGACTGGCCGGTCAGATAATCCTCCGGGCCTTTCAAGGGGCTTCGTGCCAATGAGATAACCGGCACCGGCAGATCTGACAATGCGGCGTAGCGTTGATGCCCATTTTCAGTAACCTCAACCACGCCGATAAGCCTCGATTTAAGGCGCGGAACCAGTTCTGATAACGAGGCTGAGAAATACCCTCCGATATCAACCAAAACTAGATCCTGAGCAGGAACAAAGTCATTCAAGATGGCTGCTATCACATCCACAGAGGCGACCTGAGAGCGGCTCTTAATCACAACCTGAAAACGCTTCTCTATCTGCTCCAATGTTCCCCTACAGACACTTTTTGGTTTAGGCAATATCATTGCCAGAGTTCCTAACTGCTGTAAGCAATCCAGATATATCTGTGGTTGGTCTAACAGATGCGTTACAACGGCCAGATGCAGCTCCGGCCTGAAAACCGGTTGTATATCTTCAAAAAAATGTGTGCCTTTGATAAACAGCGGATTCATAGCTGTACTCCTTTTCAAGTGCTATTAAGAGTGAATTCCGTTGTTTGTGTAAAAGATTACACGCAGAAGTACAAACGTTTGTTTTAATGACAACAAACCAGTAACGCCGCTTATACAATACCCGCCAACGTTTGTTTCACGCTATGAATTATTATCAATAATATAGAGCAGTACGATTTAGCGGAATGAATAATATGTTTCCGGCATCCAAGCACTCCCGATAACCTTTCATAGAAACATTAGTACGCTATATCCAGCATATATTTTTTAAAAAACTCAATAAAAGCAGTTACTTGCAATGGCATATATTGACGACTAGGGTAAACCAACTGCAAACCAACGTTCTCATCATCCGTAACCTGAAAACCTTTTACCGAATCATCCAATAGAGTGACGAGTGCGCCTCGGTCAATGTCATTTTTAATATCCCACCACGACTTCAAAGCAATACCCGCCCCCGCAATCGCCCATTCGCGGATAATACCTCCGTCATTACTCATTTGAGCTGGATGTACTTTTATCAGGTGCGTGGCATCAGACAAGGTAAAGCGCCATTCATTGAGCGGCTCACCTAAACGCTCCATCACTAAACACCGGTGCTGTAACAACTCTTGAGGTGTTTGCGGTGTGCCGTTACGGCGCAAGTACTCAGGAGCAGCGCAAAGAACTCTACGGTTTTCAATTAATGACCTGACCACCAGATTACTATCAGGCAAGTTGCCAAAACGCACTCCCAGATCAAATCCTTGATTGACAAGATTAATGATACCGTCGGTTAAATGAAGATAAGGCTGTACTTCTTGGTGCTCTTCTACAAATGCAGTGAGCGCTGGCGCCACGTACTGACGACCAAAATCAGAAGGCGCCGTCACTCGTAATGCGCCACAAAAACTCGTTCTACCCTGCTGCAGGCGTATTTCTAACATCTCTATTTCAGCGAGAACCCGCAAGCTTGTTTCATAGAAATACTGCCCTGCAGATGTGAGCGCAATGCTACGCGTAGTGCGATTCAATAGGCGGGCACCGTAGCGATCTTCCAATGCTTTAATCCGCGCCGTCATAGTGGCAGCAGAGATGCCTAACTGTCTGCCTGCAACCGCCAAGCCGCCTGCTTTAACGACTCGCACAAACAGCGCCATATCATCAGATTTGTTCATATTATTTGGTTTTTCTGAATAAAGTTTTAAAAAACTAACCAATTATCAAAATATACACCAGTATTTAAAATAGGTGTAACTATTCATCAGCACTTGCCGTTTGCTTAGGAGACAACATGAAAACCACCACTTTATTTACACCATATCAAGTCGGTTCTATCAGTATTGCCAATCGAGTTCTGATGGCACCGATGACACGCGCACGCACCGCGCAACCAGGTGACATCCCCACTGATTTGATGGCTGACTACTACGCCCAACGCGCCACTGCGGGCTTAATTATTAGTGAAGCCACCCAAATATCTGCTCAAGGCAAGGGGTATTCATTTACGCCAGGTATATACACAACAGAACAGATTGCAGGCTGGAAAAAGGTGACTCATAAAGTACATGCCGCCAAAGGAAAGATCTTCTCTCAGCTGTGGCATGTTGGCCGCATGTCACACGCTGTATTTCATGAAGATGGCCTCCCCGTTGCACCGTCCGCGATTGCACCTGATGCACAGGTTTGGATTGTTGGCGAGGATGGCGAAGGCAGAATGCTTGATTGCCCAACACCCCGACCGTTAAAACATGCAGAGATTAAGTCTATCATAGAGGATTACCAACAAGCCGCAAAAAATGCGATGCTAGCCGGGTTTGATGGAGTAGAAATCCATGCGGCTAACGGCTACCTGATTGATCAATTTTTACGACGCAGTTCTAATCAACGAGATGACGAATTTGGCGGCAGCATTGATAATCGTATTCGCTTTGCCATTGATGTTGTTGAAGCCGTTTGCACTGCCATCGGCCCTGATAAAGTCGGTATTCGATTAGCGCCCTTCATTACTCAACGCGGAATGAATGATACCGAGATTACAGACACCATTCTCGCCGTAGCAAAAAAATTAAATACGCTAGGTGTTGCTTATATTCATTTATCTGAAGCTGATTGGGCTGAAGCGCCTGTCGTTCCTGAGAAGTTTCGCCATGATTTACGATCCGTTTTTAGTGGATCCATCATCGTAGCGGGAAACTACACGGCGGAATCTGGAGCTCAGTTAATAGAACAAGGATTAGCAGACGCTGTTGCATTCGGACGTAAATTTATAGCAAATCCCGACCTGCCATCGCGCTTTGCCAATCAATGGCCATTAGATGATATATCGGATAAAAGCACGCTGTTTGGTGGCGATGGAAAAGGCTATACCGACTATAAAAATTATACGGGGGCAAATAGGTAACGCGCGAAAAGCCGGACCAGCTACTTGATAGATATCAAAGGGGAAAAGGGACCTTTCCTCTACTATTAAACATCGATTAAGGAGCCCCCTCATGATCTCTTTCGCCTTACCTGCTTTTTTACCTAAGTTGCCACCATTGCGGCTGCTAAAATCACTACCCACACCCAGTATTTCTAAAATTATTCAATTTACAGAACCCAAACTCCCTTTCCCCATCAGAAAAAAGGTGGCGGAGCAGCTTCTCAATCTCTTATTTAAAGAACAACTTCAGGACGATGAATTCTATTTTCTCGAAGGACAAGAACTGGGATTAGAGGTACGAGATTTAGGTATACAGGTCGCTTTTACCTGCAAAAACGAAAAACTCATCGTACTGCCAGCACAACAACCTGATGCCTGGATAAGAGGAGATGCCGCCGATTTTATACAGATGGCCTCTCAGGAGGTTGATCCCGACACGCTTTTTTTCCAGCGCCGATTAGTGATTGAGGGTAATACCGAACTCAGCCTGGCAATTAAAAACTTAATGGATGGTGTTGACTGGAGCGAGATGCCCGCACTCTTCCAACGCAGTATCCGATGGGCACAGCAGGCTGTAAGATAAAGATAAATGAGAGTAAGCAGAGCTACTACAGCTGAAAGCCTGCTTATTCTCTGACAAAAGACGCTTAATCTACCCACTTCATACCAGGCTGACCATACCAATAGCCATTACATTGCGACTGATTCAGCAGCGGAATCATTGCTGGTGATGACTCATCTAATCGATCAGAAAAACGCTGTATCACTTCAGCCATACCCTCTCTCTGCGGGCTCAGACGAACCAGGTTCACACCTATTTGACGCATCCGTTGCAGTTCATTCTCAAGATTATAGTGTTCGCCCGATAACGTCTGGATTCCATTGATGATAAACAGACTGTCCTCTTCCTGCGATTTCATCGCAATACCATCAGGATATTCGATACAACAAAAGTTGCAGTTATCTTTAGGTAAATTCTTAAAGCGTGCGGTAAAACAACGAGCTGCATACGCCAGCGGTAAACAACCATATGCAAACACCTCGGTTTCAAGCTCAGGCAAGCCACCATCTGCAGCGGCTTGCTGCAACAACGCTTCAAGAGTTTGCGCCCCTAACTCCACCGGCATAACCCAACGACGCATACCACTGTTATACAGCTGCTTCAGAACAGGTAAATTATAAACGTTAATAGAAGGGCCGGTAACGAAAGGGATTTCTTGCTGGCTTAACAGTTGGACGGCGGCAATATCATTAGCCTCGACCATCAGGTCGCCGTTCTGACAGATGCGTCGTAACATTTTCAACTCAGATTCTGCCTCAAGCAAAGCCAACGTAGAGAGCACCACTTTTTTACCACACTGCGATAACTCCTGCGCCAACCCTAACCAGTCGGATAGCTTTAATTCACGCCGTTTAGAGCACACCGTTTCACCCAGATAAACAGTATTCAATGGCAACTCTGCTACTTCAGCATAAAAATTATAAACATCCTGTTTCGGCCAAAAATATAAAATCGGCCCTAAGGAAAGCTTCATCAGCTCATCTGCTTGTTGATATTCTTGGTTATTTATCTGACTCATCATGCTCTCCCCCGTTACTGCCAGCTACGATGGTAAGCACCGATCGTTGTCGTTGAGCCTTCAGAAAGTTCCAACAGGCCATTATTCCATTCCGGATTGATATCGAAGTGATCTGGATTACGCGCTGCCGTATCCAGCGCCTCCCGCCAGATCCGTACTACCTTGGCGACATAAGCGGGACTTCTCTGACGCCCCTCAATTTTCAACGCCTTAATACCCATACGCTTTAACTCAGGAATCAAATTCAAGGTATTTAAACTGGTAGGTTCTTCCATTGCGTGATAAATCGCGCCCTCCACGTCAAACCGACCTTTACACAGCGTCGGATAACCGGCTTTTTCATCTGCTTGATAGCGATCAATTAATACATCATTTAAACGTGATTCGAGGCCAGATGCTGTCTCCTGCCAGCGCACTGCTTTTGCCGGAGAGCATGCACCACAGGTATTCGGGGATTCATCGGTGATATAAGAGGAAAGATAACAGCGTCCTTCAACCATAATGCACAGGCTTCCAAAGGCAAAGACTTCCAACTCGACCGGACTATGCTGCGCTAAATGTTCAACCTGTGCCAAGGACAACACGCGCGGTAATACAGCACGCTTAATACCAAACTGTTGTTGGTAATAGGCCAATGCTTCGTAATTAGTTGCTGAGCCTTGTACGGAGAGATGCAGATTAAGCGCAGCATGAGTATCTGATGCATATCCCAACACCCCCATATCGGCGGCGATCAAAGCATCCACCCTCATATCAGCTGCCATATCTACCGCACCCTGCCACGCTTTCCAGCCAGAGGGCTGCGGATAGGTATTAACAGCACAGAGCACTTTTACACCATGTTGACGGGCATAATCTATACCCTTCTCGGCCTTGCGACGATCAAAATTCAGACCCGCAAAATGACGTGCATTGGTCGCATCTTTAAAGCCGAAATAGACAGCACTGGCACCATTATCAACCGCCGCTTTCAATGCAGGATAACTTCCCGCAGGACAAACCAATTCCACGATAGCATCTCCAACAGTTTCAGAAACGCTAGCCTAGCAACGACAACCAGAGAAGTACTTGATAGTCATCAAGCAAAAAGACAGGGGGGGGTAGACTGCTCAACACATGTCATCTATTCAGACTTTTGATGGGAAGCACTCAGCGCTGAACTTGATAGATATTCGCTAGATTGCATTTCAACCAAACGACTATAGGTCCGTTTAAACTCAAAACTGAGCGATCCACCGCTATACAGGTATTCCAACGGCACATCAGCCGAAAGGTACAAGTTGACCCGCCGATCATAAAGCTCATCAACTAAGCTGATAAAGCGTCTTGCCTGATCATCCTGACGAGCATATGAGAGCTTGCGTTCACCCGTATCGGTGATCCCAAAACTACCATCTTCGGTGCCTCGTGCTTTGATCCAGCCCCGGCACTCTCCTCCCAGTATCGGAATATCACTCAGTAAAATACAGCTAAAACGACTCGCTAACTCAATATAATCCAACTGTGACCGAGGGCCACTACACAAAGCCGCAAAGCTAAACCATGCAACATGAGCGCCCATACCGATCACCGCTATCGGCCTATTGCATACCAGCAATGTAGACTCTGCACCAGGCTGACTTAAAAATGCAAAATCAGTTAACTGTTGAAAAAGTATTTTGAATTGCGCTTCAGACGCTAAAAAATAGGTTTGCTGATGCTGTAAATGACGCAGCCGGTGATCGTCCTCGCCATTAAGATGAATCTCTTGGGTATGCTGGGATAACAGCTGAATAGCCGGTTCAAATCGCTGTCGCTGCAACCCATTCCAATACAAGCGTTCAATCGGGATGTTAGATGTTGTCACCAGCGTCAGCCCGTTCTCAAACAGCGCCTTGAACAAGCGTCCCAATATCATCGCATCGCCAATATCGGAAACAAAAAATTCATCGAAACAGAGCACGTTACACTCTTTCGCTAACTGCTTTGCGATACGTCGTAACGGGTCAGCATGACCGGATTCTGCATTCAGATCCCGGTGTATTCGCGCCATAAAACGGTGAAAATGTAAGCGTAGTTTTCGCTCATTCGGCAGACTTTCGTAAAACAGATCCATAAGAAATGTTTTGCCACGTCCTACATCACCCCACAGATAGAGCCCTTTAACAGGCCCTTTCCTGCGATTCAAGAGAGAACGCCTCTCTTGAAGTTGCCAATAGAGTTGATCTAGCTGTTCAATCGCCTCTGACTGTTTTGAATCAGACACAAAGCCATGCTGCTCAATCCGTTCCTGATAGCGCTTTAGAGGTGATGACATCGTATGATCCGATTATTCTTCAGGCCTCATCATAACCAAACAATGCTTTTGTTTCGAGAAACTCTTCCAGTCCATATGCGCCCCATTCCCGACCAATACCCGACTGCTTATAGCCCCCGAAAGGCGCTTTAGCATCAACAGCAGCGCCATTAATATGAACCATCCCCGTGCGTAAACGTGTGGCAACAGAACGGGCACGATTCAGATCTGCCGACCAGACACCACCTGACAACCCATACGGTGAGTCGTTAGCTATAGCAACCGCTTCATCTTCATTCTGATAAGCGATAATACTCAGAACCGGGCCGAAAACCTCTTCACGCGCAATAGTCATGTCGTTTGTCACACGCGCAAACACCGTCGGCTTCACATAGTAGCCTTTGTCTATCCCTTTCGGTTTACCGAGCCCACCACATACCAGCTCTGCACCCTCCTCTATGCCTTGAGCGATCAAGCCCTGAATTTTCTGCCATTGAGTTTCGCTTACCACAGGGCCAATAACTGTTGTCGCTTCCATCGGGTCGCCTGCAATGACAGAAGCAGCTGTACGACGCGCAATATCAATCACGTCATCTAGCTTGTTAGCAGGAACCAACATGCGTGTCAGGGCGTTACAGGATTGACCACTGTTGCTCATCACTCCTTTAACACCGCGACTCACCGCTTTTTCAAAATCGGCATCATCAAGAATAATATTCGCTGATTTACCACCCAATTCCAGAGCCACGCGTTTAACGGTCAAGGCTGCCGCTTGCGATACTAATGTGCCGGCACGTGTTGAGCCGGTAAATGAAACCATATCCACATCTTTATGGTGCGTTAGCACCGACCCAACGCCCACTCCGTCACCATCAATCAGGTTGAAAACCCCCGCAGACACACCCGCCTCATCCATAATATCTGCAAATATATGTGCCGAAAGCGGAGCGACCTCACTGGGCTTCAACACCATAGTGCAGCCTGCAGCAATGGCGGGTGCGACTTTACAAGCGATCTGATTTAGCGGCCAGTTCCACGGTGTGATCAAAGCACAGACACCTATTGGCTCTTTAACCACCTTTGTGGTGCCCATCTCTTCTTCAAAAGCGTAACTTTTCAATACGTTCAGGGCCACATAGAAGTGCCCTAAACCCGCTGCAACCTGAGCTTTTTTAGCCAACATTTCAGGCGCACCCATCTCACTGGTAATCGCCTCAGCGAGTGCATCACTATGTTTTTTATAGACGCTGATAATACGCTCCAGCAACGCGATACGCTCTTCACGGCTGGTTTGGCTAAAGTCAGGAAAAGCTTTACATGCGGCAGCCACTGCTAACTCTACATCATCACTATTACCCAGCCGAATGGTTGCAACTGCCTCCTCGGTAGCAGGGTTAATAACGGCTAACGACTCAGTACCTTTTGGATCCATCCACTGGCCATTAATATAGAATTTCTGCAAGTCTCGCATACTTAAACGTCCTCTTATATATCGCATGTTTATTATATATACAGGTTTACCACTACTGCGATGGGTATTCAATCGCAGAGGCAGACAAAGGTTATTTTCAATCGAGGAAGGGAAGCAAACCGGCTTTTAAAAGATAAAACGTGCACACGTATCAAATCCAAGATACACACCTATGATTCCACTGTTTAACAACTACAGCTGAATACAAAGACCTTATCTATTAACGCAGGCTGATCAAGACTAGTCAGAGGCTTTAAGCAATTTAAGATTATAATTAATCTTATAAATCAACATATCCCGATCAACCGGCAAACGCATCACTTCATGAACGCCGAGTTTCATCGCTTCCTGCGCATTTTCCTTGTCACCTGCTTTTGCCAATACCATGATTCTTGCGCGGCTCATATCAGGATCATTTTTGATGGTATTAATGACATACAAAGGGCTCATGTCCGGCAATTTTAAATCAATCATGACTATGTCCGGCTTCCAGTTTCGCATTAACTGGATAGCATGTGCAGCACTGCCTGAAACCTGAGCACTATAACCAGCGGATTCGAGGTTTTCTTTAATATTATCACGTGTTAACGCATCACTTTCGATTAGCAGAATATTGCTTTCGGGAAATGTTGCGGCTTCCGGATGCTCCAATCTGTCTTTTTTCAATTGTGCGATATCAGCCACATCCTGTACGGCAGCATGAAGCTGCTGCTGTGTACTTTTCTGTTGTTCGCTAACATCTTTGATCAGTTCATTTTCGGTATGGTGATCGATCATAGAACTAATCTTGCTTTGCTGTTCTCCGGGCAGCGTGCTGTCACTTAAGATATTCTCTTTCATTTTTTCCATAGAAAAGGAAACGACGGTTAACAGCTTTTCATAACTGTCCTGATTGAGTTCATCAAGCACATTCTGGCAATTCATCACCTGATCAAAATAGTTACACAGGTCATCTAAACTAAAGGCATTTATATCTCTTGCATCCCGATTGTCTCTGATACGACGGATACCGCGTAAACGTAGTAATATATGGTAGGGGTCATATAAGGGACGGACAATAAAGTAATCGTCAAACACATCCTTGTTACAGGTGGAAAAAGCCTCTTTTATCTCCTCACGACTACAAAACACCATCTTTCGATAGAGAATCTTATCCACATTCTTTTTTGAGCTGAGTAAGTGCAAATAACATACTTCATTTTCACGTAAGCCTTTAAGGCCCATTAGAAGCACATCGATATTTTTCTCGACAATAATGGAGAGCGCCTCCTCTTCATTTTTTGCGATATAGAACCGCGGAAAGTGGCGTTTGATCAGATTACAGACTGACCGTAATTCTTCAACTTCATCTGTAATCAGTAATATCGAAAAACGACTCGCACCTACCATAACTACCCCTAACTTTTACCTGACGAGTAAACTTCCACTTTATACCCACTGCATCTATGCATCTGTTTTGTTTACAATATTTTGCTTAACTCTAGTCGACAAACGATAAAAAATACATTTATGTTACCAAATACCGACAGATAGCATTTTATTCACCCTTCATCTTACTGCAAGTCCTGCTCAACTAGCCATGAAACAAGATCCCGAACAATATTAGCAGTTCCCTGATTTAGCGCCAGTGCAGCGCCCGCAGCATTGTTACTAGAGGCTCGCACATGCGTTATAAACTCCTTCCCCGTTATTATTTTTTTAGTGCTAATGTCGATCAAGTAAACATGCATTCTTACGACACCTTCGGAGTACCACTCTTGCGAGTCACTGACTTTTTTAAAGTGTTGGCTGAAATCTAATAGCACGCTTTCTAGTAAATAATCGCTCTCAGAAACAGAGGTAGGTGGCACAACTGCCAGGAACAGCTGACTTTGCTCTAACGCAACTTGAATATAGGTTTGCATTAACCTGACAGGCGCATCACTCCAGCGACTATAAGCATATTTATTTTGACCAAAACGCGCATCTCTATAAATCAGATCCGTTACGCTGAAAGAACTGACACCCTGCATCGGGGCAAGTTTCAGGGTGATGGGACGACGCTGTTTTTTTGCTGTAACTCCGCTTATTGTTGGATTAGGGACTTCATCCAGTGAATGAGCAACCGTATAGACGTCGGTCACGGGAAGCTGTTTAAGCGCACATCCCTGCAATAGTAAAACCAATAATATTGAGATGAAAATGCGACTATTTTGCATTGTAACCCTGCTCTCCCGGCCCTGGTTTTGGAGTAGAGTGTTTGAATAAAAGATCACCGGGGCTGGCCTCTATCGCCTGCGTCGTTCTTTGCAAAGAACCAGTAAGAATATTCAACTCGTATAAAAGTTGATTGAATGACTCCAGGCTCTTATGCACATCCACACGAATACCAGAACTTAACTGGGCAGAACTTTTCTCTACCCCCGCTGCCATTTTTTTAACCTGATCTGACGCTAAAGCGAGCTGATCAAATGCCCGAGAAGCACTGTGCTCCGCCTGCCTCCCACCCTCAACCAGAGCAGAAAAACCGTGTAGCTGCGTTTCAAACTCTTCAACCGCGTCTTTCGTTGCCAACAGAATGCTATTGATATGATTAAGATTTTCATCACTTAACAAGCGGTCAAATTTATCTAACGCGAGTACAGTTTTGTCGGTTAGTTGCGTTAAGGACTCAGAAAAACGTTCAAATGTGGAGGTACGAGCAGGAATTTCTGCTATGACATTACCTTCCGCTTTCAACAAAGGCGCATTCTTACTTCCACCTTCCAGCTCGACGTATACCAACCCGGTTAAACCGAATGATTTAAGAGTAGCAACCGTATCGACTTTAATCGGTGTGCCCCGCTCCACTCTTAGCAACAAAAAAACCTGTTCGGAGTTGTCTGGATTCAAGCCGATCTTTTCAACCACTCCAACATCAACGCCCCGGTATTTAACCGCTGAATCAGCACTCAAGCCTGCCACTGATTCTTTCATATACACATGATAATAATTTGCCTCTTGTTGGCCACCGTTTTTACCTAACCAAAAAGCAAAGGTAATCAACCCACTAAATAAAAGGACAACAAACAAACCCACCAGCGTATAATTGATCCTACTTTCCATGTTGACTCCGTATCCGCCCGCGAGCACCCTCAAAAAACTGCGCCACAATAGGATGCTCATTGCCCAGCATATCCTTCAATGAACCCTCTGCCACCACTTTCTTTTCACCCAACACCGCTAAGCGATCAACCACTGTCCAAATTGAATCCAGATCATGCGTTATCATCACAATAGTCAGTCCCAAAATATCCCGTAACTCCAGAATCAATTTATCAAAAGCTTCTGCACCGACAGGATCGAGCCCCGATGTTGGCTCGTCCAAAAATAACAGTTCGGGATCCATCGATAACGCACGTGCTAACCCTGCTCGCTTAATCATACCGCCACTTAATTCAGCAGGATACAAAAGTGCGGCCTTAGCCGGCAACCCCACCATATCGATTTTGATGCGCACTATTTTACGAATCAAAGAAGCAGGAAGATCCGTGTATTCTTTGAGTGCAATACCAATATTTTCTTCTACTGTTAACGACGAATAAAGCGCACCACCCTGAAATAAAACACCCCATTTACGCCGCAACTGAGCTGCTTCGTCAGCACTCGCCGTCGATACGTCTTGGCCTAACACCTTGATTTCACCGGATACAGGGCGCTGCAACATAATCATCTCTTTGAGCAACGTCGATTTCCCCGAGCCACTGCCTCCCAGCAGGCCATAGATCTCCCCCCGCTGCACACTCAGGTTTACGCCATCGTGAATCACACTGTCACCAAACCTTGTCACCAGCTTGGATACATTGATAACGGTGTTACTCAAATGCCTAGCTCCGTAAAGATGACTGAAAATAGTGCATCACAAGCGATGACCAGAAAAATAGCATTCACCACACTCATTGTCGTATAACGACCAATGCTGTCGGTACTCTTAGAAACCTGAAATCCTCGAAAACAACCTACTGCTGCAATCAACCAGGCAAAAAAAGGTCCTTTCAAAATCCCAATCCAGACATGCTTTACTTCCAACACATGTTGTAAGCGATTAAAAAACTCAGCATACGAGAGATGAAGATGCAGATGGGAGATAAACATACCGGCAAGAATACCGATCAGATCAGCGAAAAAAATCAGCAAAGGCAAGGTAATCATTAACGCAAACATCCGCGGCAGCACCAAAAAGCGATGTGGCTCAAACCCCATCGTACGCATCGCATCAATTTCGTCTGTCATCTTCATCACGCCAAGCTGAGCGGTATAAGAAGATCCGGTTCGACCCGCCACAACAATCGCGGTAATCAGAGGTGCTAGTTCGCGGGTGATCGATAAACCGATCATATCGACGATAAAAATATTGGCGCCGAATTTTTCTAATTGAACCGCACCCTGATAAGCGATCACCACCCCAATTAAAAAACTGGTGAGAGCCACAATAGGCAAGGCGCGCACCCCTGCCTCTTCGATATGCTTAACAATGGCTCCGCCACGAATTGATCCCGGATGCCTGACCGAATACAAGAAACTAATAAAACTTTCACCAACAAACGCCAGAAAAGCCATTATATCCTGCGCAAAATCGCTACTTACTTTGCCAATTTCACGTAAGGGTTTTAATATCCGTAAAGATAGCGCTGGCGCTGGTGCAGGATCGTCCTGAACATACCGGCGCAATAAACGATACATGCGTTGGTGTTGCGCAGTAGCACCGATAAGCTCTACTTTGCACTGTTGCGATATTAGCTGATCATAACAATGAATAAAAAGCGTCATGCCTGCCGAGTCATAACCCTCAATCGCTGACAGATCCCATCGAATATCTTGATGACTATACTTTTTAACACTCGACTCAAGAAAAACCGCCACATTACCCAACGCGTTAACGGTCCAGTTGCCGCTACTTGTGAATGTGATGACACCATCCGGATTTTTGGCAAGCACGACATTCGCAACACTATTTTTAATAGTTCGCGAACGGGATAACATCAGTTTGCAACCCGCTGCTGAAAAGCTTTTCTGTATTGACTCGGTGAAATACCCAAGCGTTGCTTAAACAACCGCAGCAGCGAACTCTGGCTGCTATATCCAACCCGCTCAACAACTTTTTCAATACTCAGACTCGTCGTCTCAAGTAACAGTTTTGTATACTCCAGACGTAAATGCTGAAAATAATCCGATAAGCTCATTCCATTCGCCTTTTTAAACCGCCTCGATAAAGTGCGTACACTGACCGAGTGCAATCCTGCCAACCTCTCCATATCCAGCGGCAATGCTATTTCCTGTTGTAACCGGCTTTCTACTGCTAATACTAAACTATCCTGATGGTCTGTTTGATTTTGCATAAAAAAATAGGGGGATGCAAAATTTTGCGATCCGTCAATTAGCATCGTACGCGCACAACTTTGAGCCAGCTGCCGACCGACTTGTTGCTCAACAACTTGTAACATCACACCCATATTCGCCGTCATGGAACCGGTCGTGAATGTATTCGCATTCTTTACCAACAACTGATCCCCCCGCAACTTAATGGCAGGATAGCGTTTGCGAAACAGCTCAGCCAACCACCAGGCCGTGGTTGCTTCATGATTAGCCAATACCCCCGTTTCAGCCAACATAAAGACACCACTGCAGTTTGCTGTCACCGTAATGCCTTTTTTAAGTTGCTGTTTTAACCACAAACACTCTTTATCGAGGCTTTGGAGTTTTTTGATCAGTGTTTGCACATCGTAATGATGAATACCCGGCACAATGATAAGATCAGCATCGAGCACCTCCTCCAGTGCATCATCAACCTGCAAACGCATGCCGTTAGAGCAGGTAACAAACTCTCCTTTATGGGAGACCAGACGGCACTCATAGAGATTGGAATCACCACACTGTTGCTGCCACAACGTATTGATGACATTAAAAACGTCAAAGGGAGATGTCAGCCCTGATGCCTGACAGCCATCAAAGGCTAATCCGATTATTTTGTACATATTGGCCGATCTTGCATGATTAATGACCCATTTCTGGCTGATTATTATGGATCTATAAAGATAGACTAATCAAATAACACAATAGAATAAAGTCAGTGGAGACTAACCATGAGCAATTCACCCATCAGCCGATACCCCGTGCCAAGCGTAGACAGCTTGCCTGATGACATTCGCGAACGCATTTTAGCCGTTCAGGAAAAAGCAAAGTTCATCCCTAATGTCTTTTTGACTCTGGCACACCGCCCGGCTGAGTTCAGAGCCTTTTTCGCCTACCACGATGCCATCATGGAAAGAGAAGGCAGTACACTAACCCCGGCAGAAAAAGAGATGATTATTGTCGCCACCAGCGCCGCCAACGGCTGCCAGTATTGTGTTGTCGCTCACGGTGCTCTGCTTCGCGTATTCGCTAAAAAACCTTTGCTGGCAGATCAGATAGCGGTTAATTATTTACATGCGCCTATCACTGCTCGGCAGAAAGCCATGCTGGCATTCTCCCTGAAGCTATCCCGAACCCCAGAGCTTATTCAGGATTCAGATTATGCTGATCTGCAAGCGCACGGATATGATGACGAAGATATTTTAGATATCACCGGCATTACCGCCTTTTTCGGATTATCAAATCGAATGGCTATTGTGACAAATATGCAGGCAAATACAGAGTTTTACACCATGGCACGTGAGCCAAGAGGTTAAGATCACAGTTAAGGCTAAAGTCAAAGTTAAGATTAAGGCCAAGCTGCCTTGATAACTCGTTTGTTATACCGGAACATCACACCACAGCACTTTCAGCCAAGCGGATTGCATGGTGTAATGGATAAATAGCACCGCCTATTTCATATCTGATGTTCCTGCTTTTGCTTAAGCAGCTATTGATGAGCTTCTTAAGCACCTATTAAGTACCTACCGGACGAGACTTTCTATGCGACACGGCCGATTTTCTGACCAACCCAACACTCCGCTAAACTGGCATGTTCTGAAAGTCATCTGGCCTTACCTGCTGGAATATAAGCAACGTATCTTCATTGCATTGGGGTGTTTGGTGCTGGCCAAAATTGCCAGTGTTGCCGGGCCATTCTTGCTCAAGCATATTGTTGATACGCTCGAAGGCTCAGCATCGCCAGACACCCGATTGATTCTTGTGCCCGTGGGCTTGCTGCTCGCTTATGGTCTGGCGCGTTTATTAAATGTGTTACTTGGCGAGATACGCGATACCGTGTTTGGTCGCGTCACCGAAAGAGCAATGCGCCGCCTCGGCCTGCAGGTTTTTCAGCATATGCATGCACTGGATCTGGATTTTCACCTGAATCGCCAGACCGGCGGGATTTCACGGGATATCGATAGAGGCACCAATGGCATCAGCTTTCTGATGCGCTTTTTTATCTTCAATATTGGCCCGACACTGCTCGAAATTATCATGGTGATCGGTATCCTTTTTTACAACTACGGTATCAGTTTTGCGCTAATCACCCTGTTATCCATCATTGTCTATATTGCTTTCTCGATTGTTACGACTGAGTGGCGCACTAAGTTTGTACGCGAAGCCAACATGGCGGACTCCGCATCAAGTACGCGTGCCATTGACAGCTTGCTCAACTACGAAACGGTCAAATACTTTACTAACGAAGCGTTCGAGGCCAACCGTTACGACCGCGAACTAAAAAATTGGGAACAGGCGCGCCGCAAAAACCGACTGTCACTCTTTACACTGAACGCCGGACAAGCGCTGATCATTGCCACTGCTACGACCAGCATGATGTGGTTGGCCGCCATTAAGGTCAGCACCGCAGAGATGACACTGGGTGACTTTGTTCTGGTCAACGCCTTTATGATCCAGTTATTTATGCCGCTGAATTTTCTCGGTTTTGTGTATCGCGAAATTAAAGGATCAATGGCCAGCATTGAAAAAATGTTTGAGCTATTAAACGTTAAACCTAAGGTGACCGATGTCGAGAACGCCACTGAACTCGTATTGAGTAGCGGTAAAATAACCTTCAACGACATTTCTTTCTGCTACTCAAAAGAGCGCCCTATCCTTAAAAACATCAGCTTCACTGTCGAGCCGGGCCAAAAAGTGGCGGTTGTGGGTGCCAGTGGTGCGGGTAAATCGACACTGGTTAAATTGCTGTTTCGTTTTTATGACCCCAGCTCAGGCCGCATCAGTATTGATGGCCAGGATATTCATAACGCCAGCCAGCTCTCTTTGCGTAAAGCAATCGGTATCGTTCCGCAAGACACGGTACTGTTCAACGACTCTATCTTTGAAAATGTACGCTATGGTCGTCCTGATGCGAGTGATACTGAGGTGAGTGAAGCGATTCGAATGGCTTATCTGGAAAACTTTATTAAAGAACTTCCTCAGGGAGCTGGAACGATTGTCGGTGAAAGAGGATTAAAACTATCTGGCGGTGAAAAGCAACGGGTTGCGATTGCCCGTGCGATCCTAAAGCGCCCGCCTATCATGGTATTTGATGAAGCGACTTCTTCGCTGGATAGCCGCTCTGAGCAGTCCATTTTGGCCGCCATCAAGGAGATAGCAACCGACCATACCAGTTTGGTAATCGCCCATCGCCTGTCAACCATTGTCGATGCCGACAAAATCGTTGTGCTGGATCATGGAGAGCTTGTCGAACAGGGCAGCCACCAGCAACTTCTTGCCGAGAACGGCCGTTACGCTCAGTTATGGCAAGTGCAGCAACAACAGCGTGAAATCCAATCGACGTAAACAAAAGCTTCGTGAATAAAAGCTTCGTGAATAAAAGTGCCGTAAAAAGAAGTGCTGCCGACATAAACCTATCAGCGGCACTTCTCGATATTGAGCAGATGCTGCTAAGCGGTGCGCTCACCTATTTTGTCACAAATATAAGCGCCGATAGGGATGGCCGATGTCGCCGCAGGTGACGGTGCATTGCACACATGCAAGCTGCGTGGACTTTCAGCAAACAGGAAATCGTGAACCAACGAGCCATCTTTCATCACCGCTTGTGCGCGAATCCCGGCTGGGTAAGGCTTAAGATCTTCTACTTTCAATTGTGGGCAATACTTCTGAACCAGCTTAAGGTAGCCCGGTTTCCACAGAGAGTTTTTAGTCTCAACGATACCGGTCTTTATATGGCTTTTCAGTACACGCCAGAAACCCACAAAGGTCACCATATCCCAAACATCACGCAGACTGAAATTGATACGAGCGTAACCTTCCCGTTTCCAGCCCTGCACAGCGTTTGGCCCTACAGTCACGCTACCATCAATCATGCGGGTTAAATGTACACCAAGGAAAGGCAGTTCAGGATCAGGAATCGGGTAGATCAGGTGATTAACGATCTGATTGTATTTTGTCGGTAGCTGATAATACTCACCGCGAAAAGGGATGATTTGGAAATCAGTCGGGATACCTAACATTTTAGTGGTGCGATCCGCCATCAGGCCCGAGCAGGTAATCAGGAACTTACCTTTGAATGTGACTTTTTCATCATTATGAATAGCCTCAACGGTAATCTCATCCTTTGTTTCGTTTAACCCAACGACCTTATGGTTCAAACGAGCATCACCACCCATATCGATAAAGCGCCCCGCCATCTTAGTCGTCACTTCCTGATAATTCACGATCGCGGTGTCTTTAACCAATATACCACCCACACCCACAATGTTAGGTTCACGGGCTTTAAGTTGTTCTGCATCGAGTAATTCAACATTGATATCATTCTGCTGGCAGCGCTCAAACAACGCATGCATGCGCTCCAGTTCCAACATATTAGTAGCGACCAGCAGCTTGCCACATTGATCATAAGGCACATCATTTTGCTGACAAAACTCTATCGTGGCAGCCACGCCCGCCTTACAAAATTGCGATTTAAGGCTGCCCGGTGCGTAATACACACCCGCATGGATAACACCGCTGTTATGACCGGTTTGATGCTTTGAATAAACCGATTCTTTTTCCAGCAACAGCACTTTTTTTTCCGGAAAACGTTGCTGTAGTTGCCATGCGGTAGACATACCCACAATGCCACCACCGATAATAATATAATCGTATGTCATCACACTTTTCCTGCTGCTACTGAAGTAAATTATAAAAAAGACGGGCTAACCTGCGTTAGCCCGCCAAAGTATACCAGTGCCTATGTAGCACTGTACCTAGGGATGTAAGCACCTAATGAGGATAAGTACTTAACGGGTGAAGCTATCTATACAACTTTCTATAAAACAATCTGCGAAACTGCTTGTGACATTACCTGTAAAAAAACTATCGGGTAAAGTGTCCACGCTGACGTAACAGTTCGCGGCTCAGATCTGGATGCGCGACAAACTTATCACGACCATGCAACCAGCAAAGGTTCTGAACAACCAGCATAGAACCCACCGGCAGTGGAACAGCAATATAGTTAGGATCAGCTTCGATAGACTCACCCATCTGATAAAGATACATCCCTTCCGCCATGTTCTGTGGCTCAACAAATTGATCAATAAACGACATATTCGGTTTGCCGTTTTTATCTTCTTCAAAGAAAATCGGGTGAGTAATTTTTGAATCAACGTTTTTAGACTTAGGAGCGCCCCAAACGAGATCTTTTTTAGCCAGCGGATGGTTATAGAATTTATCCAGATCAGCCCAGTCATCGATATGCAATAGTAAGGAGTCGCCCCCTTCCATATTGGACTCACCCAGCTTCTGCATAATGACAAAATCAGTGCGCTCGTTTACATAAGTACCATCGGTATGCAGTTCCATACGACGATGCGCCTGACGCAAGTAACTATCTGAATTATCTTCATTCAGCACGGTGAAGCGGGCGTAGTATTTACCATACATTGAATCATGGTTTGGCAAACCGATCAGATGAGAGATAGCAGTAGACAGCTTGATTTCAAACTCGGTGCGCAGCTCGCCCGGCTCGATATTCGGCTCACCTTCATACTGCAGCAAGAAGGCTGCCGTATCGCGATTTTGCATGATGTCGTTGAGGCATCGACCCAGCGTCAATTCAGTTAATGCATTCAGTTTATCAGCAGCAGCAAATCGCAGAAAAGGCTTGTATTCCAATGCCTGTACCGGCCATTCAGACATCGCATCAGCAAACCCATGAATAACATCACTGCTTAACGTAACAACCTGCAAACGCTCGCTGGCTTCGTGAGGTTTAACGGTAAAACCGGTAGGCACCAACGGTAATTCAACTGCACGCAATAGAGCTGTCATTTACTTACTCTCCAAAACTGAATGTATTTTTTATTAATGATGCTGCTTCAGATCGACAAATAACGTCGACGCAATGCAATAATGTCGACATTATTATATTTCGTCAACAATTATTTACAGCTTCTTGCTTAACTATTGCTACCCCTTCACTTAAAATATGTCACTCTCTTTGCGAATCAGACACTTAGAAATTGTCATGATTAATCGGCACAACCAGAAAGGCATAGCCACTCCTCCAAAAGGCGCACAACGGATGCAAGAAGCAGACACCAACAAAACCGACAACAAGGATAATTTTGCATCTCAGGTGATGGGGCAATTGAAGCAGGATATTTTGACTGGTTTTTTCAAACCGGGAGAAAAATTGCGTATGGCGCGTTTAAAAGAGCGCTACAACGTCGGCATCAGCCCCTTAAGGGAAGCGCTGTCGCAACTGCTGATTGAGCAACTGGTTGTTGTTGAAAACCAACGCGGTTTTCGGGTACATCCGATCTCAAAAGCAGAGATGTTGGATATCTATGAAACCCGCGCCTCTATTGAAGCCTTATGTATTAGCTTAGCAATTGAACGAGGTGATGATGAATGGGAAGCCGGCATTTTAGCTGCCGCCCATAAGATGCGAAAATTCAACACTCAGCTGGAAAAAGAACCACACGAATGGGAGCGTCGCCATCAGGCGTTTCACTCTGCTATCGCAGAGGGCTGCCAATCACCGACTTTATTACAGGTGCGCCGCTCACTGTATGAAAAAGCTTCTCGCTATCGCAACCTCTGGCTGAAAAAGAACATGCTGGACACTGAGATTTTTGATGCCAACCAAAAAGAACATGAAAAGCTAATAGAAGCCTTGCTCAATAATGATGCCGATCAGGCTAAAAAGCTCATTAGCGAACACCTGTTAAGCCCTAGCCGTACGCTACTGGCAACCGAAGGTTTTGAATAATAGCCAACACTGCAATTATCTTACCGGTATTAGGTTAGTAAATACCTACATCTAAACCGGCAGCCATCGTCATTCCCAATTCTTCGCATTGCTCCAAAAACTCTGGCTGCCAATCACCACGACACACCAGCGGCACCTGAATCCAGTTCCAACGCAACCCGGTGCAGATGGTTTCAACAGCCCGGCAGGTACCGGTTCCATCATTACCCGCACGTACGTACAACGCACAAGGCAATCCCTGCTTTACCTCCAGACAGGGGTAATAACAGCGATCAAAAAAATCCTTCAGCGCGCCACTCATGTACGCCAGATTTTCGGTCGTGCCCATAATGATAGCGTCACACCCCAAAACATCGTCAGGGGTAGCGTCTAATGGCTGCACCCAGCGGGTTTGTACCTGTTCAATATCGGGGTGCTGTGCGCCTTTCAACACCGCTTCGGCCATCAGGCGTGTATTTTCAGAGGGGGCATGTGCAACGATTAATAGTGTTTTCATCTTCTTTAGCTCTGTCAACAAGCCTCTAATTCAAATCACCAGCTTGTCTCAAGCATATACCTAGCGCAGGGCTTAAAACAAATTTTACCTAAAGCACACTCAGCGAAGACTTCAGATTTATGAGAGTTCAGGCATCGCTACGCTGTTCTAACGTCAGCTGAATAAAGTCTCTGATACCAGGTAATGAGCTACGATTTTTCTGCCAGACGACATGCTCCAGTACATTCTCAGATGCCTCGATAACCGGCAATGCGCGTAAACGCATATCAGGACGAATATCCTGTTCTAGTGCAAAGCCGATACCTAAGCCATAAGCCACTGCCTCACACATATCAAGACGCCCATCGACCATCACATGTGCGCTGCTATTAACCTGATAACGACTAAAAAGATTATTCAGCAGTTGTTGTGTACACGCCTCCGGCTTATAGAAGATCAGAGGTTCATTTCTCAGCTGAGCAACGCTAAGTGCCTCTAATGCGGCAAAGGGATGTTCGGCCTGCACAATAGCCATCAGCCGATGAGAAGAAAAAGCCAACCTTGAGAGACCGGCTTCTAGCTCATCCGAAGGAAACAGACCAATATCCACCTCTCGATTGAGCACCATTTTTTTACACAGCAATGTTGTTACCGAGGTTATTTTTAAAGTCACCTCAGGGAAACGCTGATTGAATTGGGCAATTAATGGCATAAATACCAATGGCGAAGCGGTAGCCACACGTAATGTCATTTTCCCCGGCGTTGTCTGAGGGTTAGCCAGCGCCTCTATCGCCCCTTGCAAATCGCTATACTGGCACGTGATTTTATACAGCTTTTTTCCCAGCTCCGTCGGCCGCAACCCCCGGCTGAAACGCTCCAGTAAAGGAGATTCAAAGCGCGACTCCAACTTTCGGATTTGTGCAGTAATCGCTGGTTGGCTAACAGATAACTGCTGAGCAGCCCGCGTAAAATTACCGCACTGAATGGCGGCATTAAACGCACGCACCTCGGCTAAAGAATAATCCATACAACCACCACTAAATGATGCTTTAACATCTGATTTCTGCCTGAGGAGACTCAGAAACGGGTACAAATGCGGGTAATTTTGCCAGGCGCTTCTCCGGTGACTCCAGTAATGGAATGGAGCTGATTAACTTTTGAGTATAAGGCTGCTGTGGAGTAAGGAAAATCTCGCGTACCGTGCCCTGCTCAACCATCGAGCCATCTTTCATAACGCACACCCAATCACACAAGTTAGCGATCACGCTCAGGTCATGAGAGATAAACAAAATTGTTAGCCCCAGTTCGGCCCGCAGCTCTTTTAAAAGCGCCAGAATTTCTGCCTGAATCGATACATCCAGGGCCGCTACTGATTCATCCGCAACAATAAACTTAGGATTACACACCAGTGCGCGAGCAATGCTGATACGCTGTCGTTGCCCACCGGAAAATGCATGAGGAAAACGGCGTAAATGCTCAACATCAACATGGCAACGTTTGGCGACTTCGATCACACGCTGATCGGTCTCTTCTCTACTTGAGGTCAGCTTCATAGCCTCAAGCGGTTCGGCAATAATATCCCGTATCGTCATTCTTGGATTGAGTGAACTGTGCGGATCCTGGAACACCATCTGCGCCGTTTTAGACAGACGCTTACGTTTAAGACGCTTGTTAGCGCCAAAGTGCACTTTCTTTTTAGTGCCATGATATTCGACACTGCCGCTACTCATCGGCGCAGCACCCAAGAGCGCCTTACCCAAAGAGGTCTTGCCAGAACCACTCTCGCCGACCAAACCAATAATTTGCCCTTCAGGCAGGTCCAACGAGATATTTTTAACGGCGGTAAACATCTCCTGTTTACGGCTGCTTCCTGCCACGGGGTAGCTGACTGACAGATCATTTATACTGACAAGCGGCTGTGGTTTTACTTTTGGGGCTTCTGGTAAGTTATCCAGATTAGGCAGCGCCTCGAGCAAACGCTGCGTGTAATGATGCTGAGGCCGGAATAACACCTGATCCGCGTTACCCGCTTCGACGACTTGACCTTTACGCATCACAGTAACATTATCAGCAATCTTGGAAATCACGCCCAGATCATGCGTAATAAACAGCATCGCCATGCCCATCTGCTCGCGTAGCTCTAACATCAGCTCCAAAACTTGCGCCTGTATCGTCACATCCAGTGCTGTCGTCGGCTCATCAGCGATCAATAGTTTAGGTTTAGTCGATAACGCCATCGCAATCATGGCGCGTTGGCGCATACCGCCTGATAGTTCAAACACATACTGATCAAAGCGTCGGGCAGGATCAACAATGCCTACCCGCTCAAACAGTTCGATTCCTGCGCGGCGGGCCTGTTCACGACTATAACCAAGATGAATCTGCATGGTTTCAACGATTTGATCACCGATACGAATCGCCGGCGCAAAACTGGCCATCGGTTCCTGAAATATCATTGAAACCAGATCACCACGGACTTTGCGCAGATCCCGACCACGTAGCTTAAGGATATCGATATCCTGATTATCCTGTCGTATCCGTAACTGGCTTGGCGATTGAATAATGGCGTTACCCGGCATTAATTGCATAATGCTTTTCGCGGTGATCGACTTACCTGAGCCGCTCTCCCCCACCAGCCCCATCACTTCACCTGGGCGAATATTAAGGCTGATGTTATCAACAGCGCGCACTAAGCCCTCATCCGTATTGAAATCGATACTCAGGTCGCGGATCTCTAACAAATTTGTATGCATGCTCGGACTGATCATCATTATTTTTTCTCCGAATAAGGGTCAGCCGCATCGCGCAATGCGTCGCCGACAAAAACAAACGCCATAATAAGTGCAACAAAAACAACCACCGGGAAAAACTGCCAGATCATATTCTGTTGAATATCCGGATCTTGTGCTTTTTGCAGTAAAACGCCCAGACTATTCACCGGCTCAGTCAGGCCTAGCCCCAAAAAGCTCAGGCTGGTTTCTGCCAAAATGACATAAGGAAAGTTGATCAAGGTATCGACGATGATATAGCTGGTGAAGCTCGGGATAAGATGACGCCAGATGATCCGCCAGCTACTTGATCCGCACAGCTGCGCAGCCAATACATAATCCTGATTACGCTCGGTAAGAATATGCGTGCGTAAGCGCCGCCCCAGGGTTGCGAAGTCCAGTGCACCGATCACCACGGCAATCGCAAAGTAGCGCTGTACCGAGGTAAGATCCATACTCGATAACGCCACTGCACAGGCCAGATACACAGGGATCGACGGGATTACCCGAACCGCTTCAGTAAAACTCATTAATACCGCATCCACTCGCCCGCCAAAATAGCCGCTGATACCGCCTACGAGTAATGAGGTAAACAATTTCACGATCAACGCGACTATGGCGATACTCACCGTAACCCAGACGGCATGCAGTGTGCGGCTAAAGACATCCTTACCATCTTCATCGGTGCCCATCAGGTGGATTTCACCCTCTTCCACGCCAAACAAGTGCCGATCCCAGCGAAGATCAAGATCCAAACCAGCAATACTTAAATCAATCAGGCTGTATTCCCAGCCTTTGACAAAAAACTGCACATAACGACGCTGCTCTTTATCTACATGGTATTTATTCTGTGCAGAAGAACTCAGCGCACCGCTGGAGGTAAGCGCATCCAGCGCATCCAGTCCACCACTGCCTGCCAGCGCCATAAAATCAATTTTAGGTTTGCTCTTGCTATATGTATAAGTGAAAGGACGTAACGACGCTCCATTTTCATCCCAAAAGTAGATAACCTGAGGGCCGCCACGACGATATTCAGCATCAGCACCACTGATCGTTGGATCGACTGGCGAGAAAAACGCCGCAAAAAAACCGATTAAGACGATTGAAATCAACACCCAGGCTGCCACTACGCCACTGGCCTTGCGCTTAAAGCGCGCTTTAATCAGTGCCAGCTGGCCCGCGGTGTAGTAAGACTCATCTGGCGATGTTTTAACTTTTTGCCCGAAACGGGCCAATACGCTACTCATCATAAATTACCCAAGTACACTCTTACGGACTCGCGGATCAATCGCCGCCAGAACAATATCGGTAATAAAATTCATCGAAATAACTACCAGCGCTACCAGAAACAAAATCGCGGCAGCCATCTCCTGATCATTGGTCATGGCCAGCGCTTCTATTAGCAAAGCAGCAGAATCTGTCAGACCAATAACCACAGCAACAATCGGCAGGTCGTTAAACACGCGCTGAAAGTCAAAGCCGACACTGTTAAACAAAGGGCTGATCGAATGGCGTACCGGATACCCCGCCCACAGCCTCATACCATGCACTCCACGCGCACGCGCCGCATCGACATAAAGCTTATTCGACTCATCCACTACCAGCGCTCGCACTGTTTGTAATTGCAGAGCGGTAGCGGCCCAGCCGATGACGAAAATCGGCAGCCAGATATGACTTAAAAAATCGGATAGTTTGTCGTACTGAAAACCATTCACACCGAACCAAGGCTCATCACGCCATTGATCAGAAAACAAACCGGTAGGTACAGGTTCACCGGCAAATACGTAGAGCAGAATAATACTCAGCGCTAATAAGAAATTAGGTAACGCCAGCCCAAGGTAGCTGATCACCCGCAACTTAAGATCAAGTAACTTGTTAAAGCTCAAACCGATAGAATTAATCAGGCGCTGTTTCTGGCTATGCTGTGGATTCGTATCTAACCAAGGCTTGTTAATCATATAAGCCGAGAGAATACCGAACGGCACCGCTATCAAATAAGCAAACACTAAACCGGCAATACAAAAACCAAAGCTCATCCAGAAACGATCGCCCAAAGCGATATTAACGGACTGACGCTTGGCACAGCTAAAACCCAGATCCCCACGTAAAGTCAGATCCGTAATCCAGCTACTCCAACGCACGACTAATGAGCGATCCAGCCCCATCCGTGACCTTTCAGCAGCGATATCCGCCTGCGTGATAATTTCACCCTGTGTATTTTTGTAAGCAATATACTTTTCAGCACAATCACCGGGTAATACTTCCATCAGGGAGAAAACAATACCGCTGACAATCAACAACGTCAGCAACGCTAACAAGTAGCGGTTCAACACGTAGTTGAAATACTGACTATCACGGCTTCGCCAGAACAGCAGCCCGGCGATACTAAGTAGTATCCAAAACAGCCAGGTATTGGCAAAAAATTCGAAAATCACACGCAAACTCCACAAACAGAAGCGGTTAACCAAAAGACAAAAGTAATCAATAAAGAGCAATAATTAAAAAGAGAGGAGCAGTGCCCCTCCCTTTTATGCACTAACGTTATCAGCTCTTAACTATTAGTTGTTGACCATATCTTCGTTGCCCAGGAACCACTGGGTAGCCAGATATGGATACATACGATAGAACTCGTATGAAGAGGTTTTAGGCACTTCGAAGTTGCCCAACGAACGGCTACGGTAAACCGGAGATACCGCCTTCACCGTGCCAATGATGAACAGATCATCAACCACACGTTTGGCGATCTCCAACCCCAGCGTGTCAGACTCCGGCGTGCCCGCTTTCAGCGTCACAAAGCGATCGGTCAACTTTTTCATCTCGGCCACGGTTGCTGGCGGCGCGATACCTTCAGCACCGTTAGTGTCCAGAGACTGTGCCCATAACATGCCGGTACGCAGATCGAAAAAACCACCATAAGGCGGAACCAGTGTTTCTGTGTTACTGGCGATATTTGACAGCGGACGACCCATCACCCAGCTAAGCACACTAAGATCGTTAGCCGTCTGAGAGTTACGGTATTCGTCTGAAGTGACTTCCTTGATCGTGGTTTTCACACCCACTTCAGTCCAGTTGTTAGCGATGATCTCAACCAGCTCAGTCGGCGTACCCTGAGTTGCATACTGGATATTCAACTCAAACTTCTTGCCTGAAGGCAGGTCACGCATACCGTCATTATCTTTATCAACGACGCCTGCTTTATCCAGCAATTCAGCCGCCATTTTCGAATCAAACTGAGCCCAGCTGTTTTTCAGTTCTTCGGTGATGAACGGTGTCGTATCAGCATCGAAAGCCGTGTATTGCGTGGGTTGCCCCAAACCAAAGTAAGCAATTTGATTGATCTGATCACGGTTCATCGCTACTGACATAGCACGACGGAAGTTGATGTCGTTGAATACCGCACGCTTCTCTTCGTCTTTGTCCGTCAGGTTGAAGGCAAACGTCGTCTGTGCGATCGTCGGGCGTAGCGCGATCTCATACTTACCCTGAGCCTTATTCTCCAGCAGCACTGGCGTCTGTGGCAGGTTAACCGCCTGCGCCTTGTAATCGACTTCGCCGGAAATCAGCTTGGCCGTCTGAATATCTTCGTCACCGATAAATACTTCTTTGATCTCGTTGATGTATGGCAACTGATTGCCCGCCGTATCTACCTGGAAAAAGTATGGATTAGCCACCAGACGACGGCCTTCCAGGGATTCCTCTACCACCAAGTGAGATTCCAGAGTCGGTAAAGTCGCCGTTAAGCCCGCGCTGACCAAACGATCAGAAGCGACTTTGTCTTTCAACAGTGGCGTTGGTATATCTTTCCAATCAGACTGGCCGTAGTAAAAATTGATCACCGCATAGCCATTATCAAAACCGAGTGCTTTGGCTTTTTTATCGGCATCTTTATTCAACTCAGGGTGGAACTGAGCCAGCAGGTGTTTTGGCTGAAATGGCTGAGCGTAATCCTGCGCAAAGTTATCCAGAAAGCCCGGCGCAGGTGCGTTCATCGTGAACTGCACCGTCGTTTCATCGAGTACATCAACCTTTATCGCCTTACCATCAGACAAGAAGCGATCTTTTGGTTTTTCGATAATGTTGCTGTCCATCACCATATTGTTGTACCAGAAAGCGACATCTTCAGCGGTGAAGGCACTACCGTCGGACCACTTGTGCCCCTTACGCAGGTTCACTTTCAATACCGTAAAATCGCTGTTCCATTCCCACGACTTAGCAACATTAGGTACAACTGTCGCCAGATCATCACTAAAACGTACCAGATTTACATGGCGTACCGACAACAGATCAGAGGTACCCGATTCAGTTGCTTTAGAAATCCCGTCCAACACGCCGCCGTATTGGCCAATCTGCTGATAAGGCACAACCACCAGAGGCTCTTGTGGCAAACGCTGCTCCAAAGGCAACAGCGTCGGGTTACCCGCAATACGGCTGTTCAACGCTTTCATCACTGGGTTGTCACTGAAGCTCAACTGGCAAGTATGCTTACTTTCAAATTCAGCTTTTTCAAATAGATGAGGGTAAGTGCCACCAGCATCAGCCCCGACGACGGCAGGGCACGCTGCCACTGCATTACCTGAGATAAGTGCAACAGCACCGGCGATCAGAAATTTAGACATGAGTGATTTCCTGAATGATTAAAGGTTGAACGGACTGTTCATTGAGTGGTTCATTGAGTGGATCGTTAAATTGTTCGTTAAATGAGTCATTAGGTTGAAACGGTATTAATTCTATTTGCGGCGCTGACCAATGCAGGACAGACCAATTTCGCTGCGCTGCAATCTGTATCAGTTGTGAATCGGGATTGGTGGCGATGGGATAATCGACCTGCTCCAGCAACGGAAGGTCATTGATAGAATCACTGTAAAATTGCGCGGCTTCTAAGGTTTCATCATGCTCGATTAGCCAACTCTGTAACCGGGTCACCTTGCCCTGTCGAAAGGTCGGAACGCCGTCGATTTTCCCCGTGTAATAACCCTCTTCACTGGCAAGTCGGATCGCCAAAACATCTTTTATATTCAGGTACTTGGCGACGGCAGAGACGATAAACTCAGACGTTGCGGAAATGATCAAGAGACGATTACCCAACGCTCTTTGAATATCTAAAATCTGATCTGCTTCAGAATAGATACGCGGAGCAATATACTGCTCAACAAAGCGCGGCATCATCGCGTCAATTTCAGCCATGCTTAAGTGACTCAGCGGCGCAATAAAAAAGCGTATATAGTCATCCAGCACTAATGTTTCAGCGTTATACAGCGCCATCATCTGCTGGTCACGTTCGACAAAACCAGCGTCGACCAACCCCTCCGCCAGCATAAACTCGCAAAACAGTGAGCAACTGTCGCCTGCCACCAAGGTTTCATCCAAATCAAAAATTGCTAACGCCATTACGCAGCTCCTTGATAAGAGCCGCCTACACATGGCTCTTTACACTGATCTTTAGAGAACGCTTCACGTAACAGACCATGAGTCACCGGCTTAGCGTGGTTTTGTATTCCTAAAAGATCACACACCACACCGCAAATTTCAGTTTGCGCAGGTGAGCAGTCAGTTTGATGGGAGAATCGCTCGCCGATAACAAACAGGGGAACATCGCGCTCTTCAGGCAGGGTTCCGCCATGGCTTTTATCGCCATTCATGCCATGATCAGAGGTAATCAGAATCTGGTATCCCGCCGCTATCCATCCGGGCAGATGATCAGACAACGACATATCTGAGTGGCGGGCAGTATTACGATAATGCGCACTATCAAATCCGGCGCGATGGCCTGCATCATCAATGTTCATTGGGTGTACTAAGAGGAAATCCGGATCGTATTGACGGCGCAACCATTCAGCATCCAGATACAAATGGCTATCGGGGTAATGGTCCTGATGGTAAAAACAGCCGTACTGGATGAGCTGCTCAGGCGCATCGGTATAACGATCCCGAACCGCATCATAGGGAGCGCGGTTATACAACTCGCTAAACCAATGATAAGCAGCGGCCGCGGTGACTAAATTCTGATGGCGGGCCAGACTAAAAACACTGGTCTGGTTGGAATTACGCACCACCTGATTATGCACAATACCGCTTTGAATCGGCGTAGCGCCGGTCAGGATAGTTTCATACAAGGGCCGTGACATCGACGGAAGCTCACACTGCACCTTATACAAGGTCGCCTTGCCCTGCTCTTTCAACGCATGCAAAAAACCCATGCATTGCTCAGCCGTGCTGTACTCAAGCCCATCCAGAATCACCAGTATTACTTTATTCGACATATCTTCCTGCCAGATCAGTTACCGGTACTGCATACCGATAAACAATTATTCAAATCATTGGCAAAAAGGATAAACAGGCATTATGAACAGAAAGAGACAACTAAAAGATATTTTTATGACAACGCCTTATCATGGCTTTCATGTATAAGCGTTAGTTATGTTTTGTAATAAAAGGGAAGTGATTTGTAGAGCACTGATATGGCTGAAAGGTCGGTAGTCAGACAACGGTAAAACACCGCAGTAAGAGTGCCTAAATGCGCCCGAAGCAGTACCCGTGGTATGTTTGCTGCTGTAAGTACACATAACAGGCGACAAACACAGATGAAGTAAACGCCCTTGCTAATGCTTTTATAATTGGCCGCGTCAGCGGCCGATAAGCGTTACTTTGGGCTATTTACTTGAGAAGGCAGTATGTATTAGCTCTGCTGCCACTCCTTAACAACACCATCCCAATCTGCATTTCGCTCAACTGCATTCCCATCTTCATCTTTTCTTGTCCAAACATCCCAGAAGTCAGGGTCGTCTGAATGTGGTTGCTGCTCTTTTGTTAAGCTTTTCATTTTAACCAAAATGGGAAGTTCTGATGCCCAGCCCATAAGGATTGCATGTTGGGATGGTAGAGAAGGCAACTCGCGAAGCAATCCGCGTAAATTATCTGGTACCATTTTATGCACTTGCTCTTGATCTCTATCGTTACTAATCCGGTGCAGTAGAAAGGTATTACATTGAGATAAAACCGTAGGTGATAACTCCGAAGGTCGTTGCGAAGAAACCACCATACCAAGACCAAATTTTCTGCCTTCACGTGCGATTTTTTCAAACACTTGACAACAAACAGCTGCAACATCTTGATTTTCAGTGTCATCACGATAGCGCTTAATAAATGTATGCGCTTCTTCTGCCACAAGTACTGTTGGTAAGGATTTATTATATAGTCGCCTATATCGTTGCAATGATTCGAAGATAATCCTAGAAATAACAGCAGTTACAAGATGGGTAATTTCATTTGGCACGAGAGAAAGATCAATGATCGAAACACAGCTGTCATCCTCACTAGCCCCATCCTTACCTATATAATTTTCTAACCACTCAGCTAAATCGACTCTCTTCTCCGCATCATTAGTGATAGGCTTCATTCTTGTATCTGAGAGCATTGTGCGTATGCGTGCTACCAAATATTCAACATATTGCTCACTACCGTTTTCTTGCGCTAATGCCTCTAAATAGGCTACTAGGTTATTTCCTTCAAATCGTAATGGAATATCTTCACTCTTCGGCAATAGATCTTGTTCATTCCCACCGAAGCTAGAAAAAGGAGTTTTAACTGACTCAATTAACTCATCAATTTCATTGACACTAGCTATCATATTTACAAATTTTTCACTTGTTCTATCATCAATATATTTACCCATTTTAGAAATGGGTAAATTCAACTCTGTTTTCATTCCTTTTTCACGGTACTGTTCTAAGCTTTCCTTCCATTTTTTTAAAGTTTCCCAAAAACCGAAAGCTGGCCCACTTTTATATGGTCGGCCAGAACTTTTATCGTGTTTCAACGTTATGAGAATGTTTCCTAAAAACCTCTTTATTTCAATATCTAGATCAGTCTCAAGCTCAAACTCTTCATTTCTCATTGCTCTCAAAGAGCGTTTTAGTAATGGTAGTTGTGCTTTCGGGCTTGCTTGCGTGAAAGATGCCCATTCAGCGCTATTCCAAAACCACGAAGGAACTTGTAATTGGTTTTCGTCTTTCCCCGCTTCAACTTTAAATACTCGGCCTTTAAATTTTGTAGCTGGGCCTAAAGCTCGGGTATATTCACCATTTGGATCAAGCACAATAAATCTGGCATTTGGTCTAGTTTCTGCTTCCATTGCCGCTTCTAACGACCATTGAATAAGCCCTGCCACTGAACAGGATTTGCCACTACCAGTATTGCCAAGTACAGCAATATGTCTACCAAATAATCGATCTGGATCTATTGCAACATTAGCGTTATTTGCAAGCGGACTTTGACCGATGATAACTCTACGATTGTTGCCTGATTCAACAATAGATCTAAGCTGTAAATCTGTCGGCAGCAAGATAGCAGAACCAATTGAAGGAAATGATTCCGAGCCTCGTTGAAACTTGAAAGAATCAACACCTTTTTTTGAAATTCGTTTGAGAGTCCCGACCGGATTTAAACTGATTTTTTTCTGTGGGAAAGGTAGATTAACTAAACCAAAATCTTGGATATCCCTTTGTTTAGGATAAGGCGAACGCTCAACGGCAAGCCACTCAATTTGTCCAACCAAATAACCATTATCACAAGAGACTAAAACATAACTGTTTACTCTTGGGAAGTTTCTTGGTGTTCCAGCATTTAAGGCAACAGAATCTGGCGAACCGATATCGAGGACTGCTCTAATTTCATTTGGCGAAACAAAATCTACAGTACCAACTCTTAATTGTTCTCCTTGCTCAATGGGTAGCGAGCTCATTCTTCACCACCAATTTTGCTTTGAATTGCTGCTGGATATAAGCCTCTTGATTTCAAAAGCTCAGCCATACGAATTGACGTGCGATCTATTGCAGCTTTAGGAAGGTAGTAATCGACTAGTATTTTTAGGTCTCCGAAATGATCACCAAGTAATAAAGATATTTGTGCCTGACGCCCACTATCGTTTATAAAGCTCATGATTCTTCCAAGTGGGTCTCCATAAGCAATTATCACGATATGAGTTGAGGGTATTGTTAGCATATCGGTAAGTACACGATTTATATGTTCATCACCAAAACTGTAGCCATAGGTTACGAGGGTACTATTGGGCCGACACGTGGCCGACGCTAAGTCTCTAAATAACTCAACATAGGGGTACTCTGACGTTTCGCGATCTTTGACTGAGTTTGGATAAATCATTAATTGTTGGTAGTTAGCTGTGCCAGCCCCTTCAACTTGTAAAAACGGTTCTACAGATGCTGCTCCAAAAGGTAGGCCAAAACGCCTTATAGCTCCCTCATTAGCATACCAATCCAATGACCCATGTAGCTTAGTAAAACGTGCCACACCTTCTAAATACCTTGGCTCGCCACGAATCCCCGGCGGATTGTAATGATAATCCACCTCTAAACGTGAAGAACGAAAAATTGGCGCTATGCTTCCAACAAAACGATCCACCAACCTAAGGCCTGCGATTTCAGCTCCAGTTTCAATTATCCGGTCATAGTTTGTTGTAAAAATGTGTAATCTATCGCGTGTTGCTGTCCGGCTTGAGAAGCTCATCAGAAAATTAACTAAATAATGGAATGTTTCTGTTTTTAAGGCCACATCTGAGTTTCTAATAAGATTTTCACCATGACTTATGGAATGCGAAAACTCTTTTAAAGCCCGAGATAACTCTTCCCGTAGCTGCTTAAGCCCCCCTAATAGATTTTTATTTGGTTGATCCAATGCTGTTAGAACTTCTATACCTTTAATCAACTCATTAAGTGATCGTATTTGATCTTCAATATTCCCTTTCTTTCTACCAGCAGCTGCTGCTGTTTTTTCAACATAAGCGTTAATTTCAGATTTACATATCTTTAAGTCTTTAATCCACCCCATACCTTGTGGGGGTTGCCCTGTTGCAGATTGTTGAACAGCAGTACTAAGACCTGCACCGACAAGTAAATTGAGGTGCTCTGATTGAAAGAGTGCAGTTAACCAAGGCTCTATTCTTGAGCGTAAAAAATCTGGGGTAATTTCATCTTCAGTTTTTGCCCAAACACAGTCGCCCAGAACTTTAAAAGTACCATTATCACCATTCGGGACTAACTGCACTGGAGATTGGTCATCGCCTAACTTTAAGTATTGTGTCAAGTTATTGCATCCTTAGTAAATCGTGACGTCTGAAGTAGGAGCTAACATGTAAATGTACGGGGTCCGTGTATTTACCCACACCGTCATTAATTAAAAACAGATATATTCGTTTGAAAAGGAAGGAAAATCTTTAGAGAATAGAGGCACCTTCCGTGGCAAACCGTGCATGCGTTAACAGTTGATACACATAAGCTTTTTTAAGTGCTCCGTGTATCGACCCACGCCAGACATCCATCTGTCTGATTTACTTATACTTTTAACTCAGCACGTTAAGCAATACAAGCCTTTGTGCTGCGGCTATTTGTCTAACAGAAGCATAAATAATGACATTTTTATTGTACGAGCTTATTTAAAACATGCTCCCTGCCCCACCAACCATTGCAGCACCTGACTTTTTTGTTGCTCGTTTAACTGCATAGCTAAGCATTGTTCTTGTATGACGGCTAGTTCATCAGGGCTGCTTTGGTATGCCAGTACGATGGGCGCAAGTGGAATACCGCGGAGATGCCAGATACCTAATGGCTGATCTGGCGTCGTAACTACGTCAACTGCCTCAATCAAACCCTGATTAACCACTGGCAATGTTTTTACGCGCAACTGGGTGATATCAGGTTGTTGGTGCATGGGTTGTTTATCCGGCCATTGGGCACGCGTTTCCCAAAAAGGCTTCTCCTGCCATTGCTCTTCCATGGCATAAAAATCACGCCCTATACGGGCAAAACGAAAGAAGAGCTCCGTCACACGTAATTGGTGAAACCGTTGCGCTAACTGTGCTTTTTCCGGTTCCCTCAATAGCGTATTGATCACTGCTGGCGCTTGGAGTGATGAAGAGAGCGTTTGAAAGATGCCATTTCCGGATAACGGATCAACCGCCATCGCTGCATCGCCTACTCTGATCCAGTTATCGCCGACCGCTTCTTGGCAAAGAATCGGTGTGCTGGTACGCGCATGCATTTCGCCGGTTGATGTTGCATTGGCGAGGTAGGGTTGTGCTTGTTCTAGCGTTTTTAGTTTTTCAATGCAGAACTCCGCTAAGCGGGATTTTTCAGGCAATATCGATGAGGCCACATCAAACGTCAGCTGCAAGTAGCGTCTGCCTTTTTCATCCGCTGCCATCCATGCCCAGCCATCTTCAAAGCTTTGTACTGCCGATTGCCGCTCTCCGGGTTCACCGTCCCAATACTGTAAAATTGAAACCGTTTCTGCGCCACGTAATCGCTTAAGCTTTGCGGATGGGGCTGCTCTGCCACGGGCTTCTACCAGAAAATCCGCAGTCAGTTGTATGTTTTGGCCCGACGACTCAACACTGATGGTATGCCCTGTTGGTGTAGATACTAACTCACCCGCACGGCCTTGGATAACATGGATACCTTGCATTGCAAGATCCATTAATATGGCGGCATCAAATGCGGCACGGTCAATCAATCGTTCGGTATTCGCTTGGCTGGTAACACCATTCCAGGTAACAAAGCGTGCAGAGGCTGGCGGGAATTTTTTCAATGCATGACTAAAACCAGCACCGCGTAAGCCATCTACAACACGTTCAGATACACCCTCCATTGCACAAAAAGGACGCGGCTCTCCAACAATAGTGATGTTTGTATAACCCAGCTTTTTTAAGCCAAGGGCAACCGCTCCACCTGCAGGTCCTGCACCAAGAATCACAATGGGGGTATCTTCTACAATAAAAGTGGCTTCTACTGTTGTCATGTACCGATGGCTCCTAATAAATAAGGATTGATTGAATCAGGCTTTAACATCGTACGCTTACGAAAACCGACGCTCCGGGCCTCTGTAAGCCGCCTTCTGTTGTAATGTTTTAACAATTGTCTCTGTACTCACATCCGGCGAGGTCTGTAATAATCGCGCAATATGGCCTGTCATATGCGCACACCCTAAACTAGCACCTGCGGCCTGCTGCTGTTGATCAAAGCCTAAAACATGCCCACCAAAATCTGCGTATTGAGTATTAAGCCAAGAGATCTCACCTAAAGCGCAGCGAGCATCACCGGTCATACGTAATACCCCTTCATAAGCAGAAGGATAAACCGGTTCACCTCTGGCTGGCGATGAAGCACACAAGATAACCCCGGCTGATATCGCCCTGTCAACCGCTTCTTTTAAAACCGAACGGTCATCTCTTAAACCAAGGCTGAGGTTGATGAGGTTCACGTCCTGATCAACCAGCCAGTCAAGCGCCGCCGCTACCTGAGCAGCCGTTGTTGTGCTTCGCTGATTAAACACCTGCGCAATATAAAAACGGGAGTGCGGTGCATGATGATGAATAATATCTAAGAGACGCGAGCCGTGGTTGATCGGATCTTCACTCGGCTCATCCATCCACAATCCACCGTCGTGCAGGATAAAAGCGGCTGCATCTTCGATCCACGCCTGTTGGTCCGCCCGAAAGCCGCTATCCACTATCCCTACACGCATATCTTTAGTCATGCCGTTAGTGCCTCATCAACAAACAGCTTTCCATCTTTCAGAGTGATACGCTGATCCGCTCCCGCCAGGGTGGAAGCCCGATGACTAATCAATATACGTGTGCGGCCCGCAAATAACTGATCAACCGCATCAATCACTTGTGCTTCGGTCACTTCATCAACGGCTGCAGTGGCTTCATCTAATACCAGAATAGTGGGGTTTTGTAGTAAGGCTCTGGCAATGGCAATACGTTGCCGCTGCCCACCGGAAAGCTGCTGGCCTCTCTCACCAATCATACTGTCGATACCTTGTGGTAACTCTGCGATTAAGCTTTGTAGCTGGGCCTGTTCAGCCGCCGCTTCGACTTGCTGCTCACTTGCTTGAGGGCTGGCATAACGGATATTTTCACGTAATGAGCCTCTGAACAAAATAATATCCTGGCTGACTACCGCTATTGTTTTACGCAACTCAAGCGGGTTAATGGTACGAATATCGATACCGTCTAGCAAAATACTACCCGACTGTGGATCATAGTAACGCTGCATCAGGTCGATCAAAGTGGATTTGCCCACACCCGACGGGCCACTTAATGCAATCTTGCTACCTGCGGGTAAATAAGCCGATGCTTCAGATAAAATCAGTTGCTCACGCCCGGGGTATGCAAAGTTAAGATCATTAAAGCGCAGTTCACCTTTAACGTTTTCTGGTAAAGGCTTCCAATTAGCATCAAATGGAATTTCCGGCTGTTCTATTCGCAACTCGTTAACACGCCCTAAACTGACACTCATGCGCTGAATCGCTACATACAAGCCTAACAAACTGTTGACCGGGCCAACCGCCATTCCCAAGTAAGTAGAGAAGGCAATGAGCGAGCCGAGCTGCCAGCTACCCTCTATCACCCAATAACCACCAATTAAAAAAGCGGATGCGCGTGTTAACGATGTTAACGTACCCGGAATCGCCTGAGTGAAAAATTCTGTCACCTGCAGCTTAAGCAGATCACTCAGATAATTTTCATTCAGGTTACTCAGCTTTTCTCGCTCGCGATGCTCCTGCCCTACCGATTGGATAAATTTCATGGCGGGCAGGGTTTCTATCAGAAAGCTCGATAGGTCGGCAGACCGCTCACGAATAGTGCGCACCCGCACTTCAACTTTACGCCGCATCCAACGCAACCAAAGTACTTCTAGCGGAATCATAATCAGGACTAACAGCGACAATTTCCACGATAATGCCAGCAGCATCACGACAGAACCCACCAAACCCAAAACACTGCTCACAGCTGAAAACATACTGTCTACAGCAAAGCGCTGGATTTCGGCCACATCACCATCCAGCCTTGAAAGAAGATCACCGATACGCCGCTTGCCGTAAAAGCTGGGCGATAAAGTTTGTAAGTGGTGGTAAAGGTTATCGCGCAAAGAGAAAAGAATGCGACCGGATAAGCGCGTGTGTAAGTAGCGGGTCACACCAGATAAAGCTGTACTAACAATACCCACCGAGATCATCAGTAACGCCACACTGACTAAAGTGCCATAATCTTTGGCAATCAAGCCGTCATCAATGAGCGTTTTTGTTAGCCAGGGTTGAAATAGCACCATGCCTGATGCAAATACTGATAACAGCATCAAACCCATGATGGCTTTTGTCTGTGGCTTAACAAAGGTATATAGCCAGCGAAACGCCTCTTCTAAACGGTCGCCGCCCTGACCGTCAATGGCGGCGCTTAACCATCTGAACATGTTATCTCCACTTTTGTAGATTGAAAGAGCCATCGCATCACGCCAATACGGCGTTAAAACACAAAAGGGCTGTCATCAGACAGCCCTTTTTACACTCGTCTAGTGGACCCAGACTTACTTCTAAAAGAAGGGGTTAACCCTATACTATATCCTAAGCTGTGCGCCCTACAACAAGCGGGCAATACGCAGATCAGAGGTTGTCATATCACCTGGCAATTGGATCGAGCCAATCTTCTCTAATGTATCAGGGTTATGAATAGAGATGTCGCTGGAAGTCCCGCCGATATAGATAGTACGATCACGATCCATATTGATGCTATAGAAAGTATGATCCAGATCTTTCACTGCGACGGTCTTATTTTTGCTGATATCGTGCTTAGACAGCTGGTTAAACGAGCCGTATAAAATATTGCTGTCAGCTGGGTCTGTAATCCAGTTAAACACAATAAACTCAAACGGTACGGTTTCGCGCTCGTCCACTTCACCGGTAGCAACATCTATGCGGCTCATGCCCCACCAAAACTCGGCGTTGTCCATGTCACCCGGCTCAGCATTCCACTTAATGGTGAAGTACGGCATGATGTATTCACCGATATGTTCACCTTGCGTAAACATGGCAAAAGCATCCGGTGGTATCCAGTCAGCACCACGCGCCCAATTCTGCAAAGCACTTAGTACCCGGGTTTCCCCATTAGCCGGATTAATCGCTTTTATATCTGCACCACCGAGAATCACTTCACCATTTTTCATCGTCATGATTTTGGTAATACGACGATCGACAGGGAAGGTACGTACTGACTTAGCATCCAACCCATCTTCGGTATTAAACACGGCCAAGCGAGGCGCGAGTACTTCATAACGGTCATTTAGTTTGCGTGTCGGGTTTTGTACTGTGTACAACTCCTTACCATCACCACTAATGGCTAAAGAAACGAAGGTTTTAACCCTCTCCCCATTCTGGGATTGCTTAGCAGAGAACACCATTTTGCAATCCGTAATATCAAACCCGTAAACATCTTCTACTTTATTTGATAATACATAAGCGATACGGCCATCCGGCGAAGGTAAAACCGCACCCGCACCAAAAGTACCCGGCACATCACAACTACGAATTAATTTTTTTGTTTCAGTATCAATAACATGTAATTGATTTGGACGGCTCATCGTCAGTAGATACTCATGACCCTCGGCCTTCATACCATTCACTTCTGCCGTTTGGCCAACTGCATAACCAGACAACAACGCCGTACTAGCTGCAGCACCCAGTAACGCTGCCGCTTTTAACATTTTAGAAAATTTCATCTGCGCCTCCGTTACTTCTGTTCTTCTGGAAAAATGCCATCCAATTTACGCCAGTCTTCATTGGCTTTGGATACATCTTGCGACCAATCAGGATATTGGCTGATCGTATCCGGCACCTGAGCAGGCCACCAGCAAGCATCAGCACAACCGTACAGATCAGATTCCATTGGCTGGCACAATGAGCCCAATCCGCCAAAAGGATCAACTTCCCAACCCGGGTCATTCGTGGATGTACAGCCCACCACAGACTGCATCGCTACTACTTCTTCTACGTCGTTCGGTGACGTTGCCCGATCGAGCATTTTCGCTTTCTTATTGAAAGATTTAAGGTGTTTCATTTAAGCACTCCTTCTTGGAGAGACATGGGCTTCAAAAAACCCTGGATTCTCTAGCATGATGCGCGTGTACGCCTCTACACCGAAGTCGACCCAATCACGTAACAGGTCACAGTAGTGGTATGAAGGTACGGTCGCATCACCGTATTTTGCGTAACTTTCGTGATAGCAACCGCCAGAACAAATATTGCGGATACGACAGGTTTCACAGCCGGTTTCAGTACGGTCTAGCCGGGTTTCAACAAACTTTGCTAATGCAGGTTTATCCAAACCATCACTGACATCGCCAAATAGTGCCTGATCAGATCCGGTAAAACGGTGGCAAAGATTAATACCGCCTTTCGTATCCACTGCGAGCAAACCAACACCCGCTCCACAAGGCAGCTGTTTCTTATTGCCTTCGTGGATATCGGTCATCAGCATGTGCATATTGCCAAAACCCATGTTGCGGTTTTCCAGAGCAGCTTCCAGATATTTCTGGCCAAGTCGTTTCATACCTGCAAATACCTCAGCCATCTCATCACTGGTCAGGTTGAACGAGGTGATATCGCCGGATGTTACCGGCCCGAAGCCGACTTCAGAAAAGCCCAGATCGAAATACAGATGTTCAAAAATCGCTTCAACATCGGTGATTCCGCGCGTCAGCGTCACCCGACAACCGACCGGGCGCGCGTTATATCGGGACAGCAGCATTTGTGCTTTCTGCTTTACAACCTCATAAGTGCCCTGACCACCGACAGTGATGCGGTTTTTATCGTGCATCGCTTTAGGCCCGTCCATCGAAATGGTCAAACCAAAACGATGCTCGTTCAACCAGTCCACCAGCTTCTCGTTAAGCAAGGTTGCATTGGTCGTCATAGTAAAACTGACATCGGCTTCTAAGCTGGCAAAGCGCTCTTCACAGTACGCCACAACATTACGAATTAATGGCAGGTTGCTGAGTGGCTCGCCGCCAAAAAACACTACGTTATACTGGCGTTGATCAGGCGACTCCTTCAGCATCATCTCTACCGATTGCACCGCTGTTTCGTAGCTCATCTTGTCACCCTTTGAGGGGGTGGTCAGATCTTCTTTGTAACAGTAAGTACAGCTCAGGTTACAACCCGTATTGGTATTTAATACGATGGTGGTCAATGGGAACTGTGTCACCGGTTTGGGTTCGATATTAATCTGCGCCTTATTGGCAGCAACCCTCTCGGAGTCCGCAACAATTTTAAGGGTTTTAAACTCTTCCAGTGTGTCGATAACATCAGCAACCGTGAAGCGGCCATCAAAGCGTTCTCTGAGTTGCGGGGCAGAAACCTCCTGCTGACCTGAGAAAAGCTCAATCATCTCCCTGCTCAGATCATCCAGTTCGAACAGACTGCTGGTAGGCACATGGAACAGCATTCGCCGCTCCTCTACATCTACCAGATGTAAGTTTGGTTTTACCAGGGTTAAAGATCCCATGTCAGCCTCGCTTCTTTTTATTGGTTATAGCGGTTGTTGGCGGTCGGTTTGTTTCAGCAGTAGCTATCACTAGATTAATTACTGAATGGCTCGTTTAATAAAGGTAGGAACGGTGACCAGCAGGTGCGCCTCCCCTTCAACCTTGTTATCCCCATCTGCTACCTGAGCAACCACTTTGAGGTTACCCACGTTATTAGTGGAGAATTTACGTTCAGGGTTGAGGCCCGCATCACCGGGTGTAAAGATACCGTTAGCATCAATAATGCCCGCATATTTCAGGTCATTATCATGCGCGGCAACTTCATCAAATGGCAGTAACGACCACTGGGCTGGCATATAGCCTAAGCGCAGATCATCTTCGGTACCCGGCTTGCCATCGCTGCCGGCACTGAATGCCACAGCACGATAAGTCGACTGAACTTTCGGCAACTTACCACCATTACCGCCAATACGCGCAATCGATTCATCAGGCGTCACTTGCACGCTAGCAACCGTGTCATATACCGCTAATTGCGCTGTTGCTTTTGTCGCACCGACCGCAATATCACGCGTGCCAACAGATGCATCCGATGCAGCTTTTGCCAACACGACGACTCGATCAGCGTCACGCGACAATACCTTCACAACCTCAACACCCTTGCCCAGAGAGATATCACCCTTCAGGCCACTACCGATAATAGTAATTTCCTGCTGCCCACCTTGCTTAATAGCAGAAGGAGACAATGCAACAATCGCATTACCCGTTATTGCTTTAAGCTCACCCCCTATCTCATCATGTGCGGCTTGGTACATACGACCGGTTAGCGTTGAGCCGTCTTCTGAAGCGGCCATTACCTGGCGCATTTTCACGCCATCAAGCGTTAAGCTTGCTCGCCACTCGTAGCCGGAAAAGACTTTCGCGTTACCGCTGCCTTTCAGAGGGCTACCATCAACATAATGACCGTTCATTGTCAGTGAGAAATTATCTGTAGACGTTTGAGTGATCGTCAACGTAGCGCTGTAGTCGCCTTTGCCTGGCATAAAACCAGCAACACTCCAGCTTCCTGGCAGCTCTGGCTTGGCCATCTGCTGCCACTTTTTCCAGGCGGGATCATTAAAGGCATAGTCTGTTGCTAACTTAGGCGTAACATCGTTATAAGCGATGTCGTACCAAGAGCGATCTCGCGCCAGTGCATGCAGCTCAGTCGTCGGGTTAATCGCCATATGAGTGTTCACATGTAGTTTCCACTCCTCTTCGGTACGACGCTGTAAACCAAAACGTGCATTGGAATGGCAACGGGCACACATCTCTGCATAAGCAGGATCGACGTTTTCCACTACATTTGGCTTCTGCTCTAATACATAACGGTGCGGGGCTGACTCAGAGGGAGCCAACCCTTGTGTATCAGACAAATACTTAATCACGGCTTGAACCTCATCTGCCGAGATCACTAAACCGTTCAAGCGCTGCATACGGTTAATAGTCATCTGCCACCCTTCCGGGGTTTTACGCTGCTGGCTGATACGGGAGTACGGCGCTTCAGGATTTCCGGTCTGGGTATGACACAGCAAACACTTCTCTTGTATTACGCTCTCACCATCCATCGCAACAACCGCGCTGGAAAGACCCATAAAAGCTATCGCGCCACTAACATATAGTGCTCGCTTCATCATTGGTTTTTTCAAGACTATCACTCCTGGCTTTCGGTGATATTTTTATAGTTATCCATTCATACAGCTCAAGCTTTAAGCTATCAAGGATGGGGTCTAGCTAAAGTACGCTTTTCATGTAAATAAAGTACCGCCCAGTTGTAGTCTTTTGTTGTTAAATGTAACAGGGTGTAACAACCAAAGAAATATAACCGCTAAACTATTGATACATAATAATTAATAACAAAAACAGCACTAAGAAAAACTCGCTTTTCATTACGCATTCCGGTTGTTAGACTCAGGTTAAATCTTCAGATGAATGATCCTCTATGGCCAGTCACACGAATAATAAATACCGTATCCTGATTGTTGAGGATGATTTTGCCTCGCGGTCACTGCTCTCCAGTTATCTGGAGAAAGAGGGCTACTTTGTCAGTCAGACAGAACAAGCTGACAATCTCTGTGAACGCGTACACCAGGAACAGATTGATCTGGTACTTCTGGACATTAATTTACCCGGTAAAGATGGGCTGACGCTGACGCGCGAACTTCGCTCTGTCTCGAGCGTTGGTATTATTCTTGTGACCAGTAAAGGTGACGAAATTGACCGTATTGTGGGGCTGGAACTCGGCGCAGATGACTATGTCACTAAGCCATTCAACCCACGAGAGCTACTTGTACGAGCAAAGAACCTCTTATGGAGAGTAAAAGACAGCCAGCATGCAAGACAGCACGAAAGCCATCAGAAATGGTCTTTTGAAGGCTGGTTACTGGATGCAAACAAACGCTTACTGGTCTCTCCTGAGAATGTCAGCGAGCGACTGCCCGAAGGTGAATTCAAGTTACTCAGCGCCTTGCTGTATACCCCTGGCGCTATTTTATCCAGAGACCAGTTGATGGACGCTATTCATGATCGTGAGTGGACGCCCAATGATCGCTCAATCGATGTAATGGTGGGGCGTTTACGCCGAAAACTCGGTGATAACCCGTCCAACCCGCATTTTATTTTAACCGCACACGGCGCTGGATACGTATTTGCCGGAGAGGTTAGTTAAACGATGCAGCCCCCTGGAATCATCAAAGCAATAGAGTTAATTCATCAGGGAAAACATAGCCGGATCTCTCTGGGGTCATCAGAAAAATATCAACGCGTTATTATCAAACAAGCTAGCCAGCAGGCACACCCACTCGCCGCAAACCGGCGCTTATTACATGAGTACGAGATTCTTAACACACTTAATATCAACGGTGTCATTCAACCACTGAATCACCAGCAAACTGACACCGGACATTACCTGACTTTTCCCGACATGACGGCTATTAGCCTGCGTGATTGGCTGGTATCAAAACGTCCTACCTATCAAACCCGGTTACAGGTAGCGCTCAAGCTCAGCCAGATTCTGGGACAGGTTCATGAAGCCCGCATCACCCATAAGCAGATAACACCGGATAATATTCTTATCAATCCAACGTCTGGGGCCGTTTTTATTATCGATTTTTCGATCAGTACCCGACTCAGCCGCGAGCACCCGGCCTCGGGCGATGCACAATCCCATCCGGAGAACTTGCCATATATTGCACCCGAGCAAACTGGCCGGATCAATCGTTATATCGATTATCGTACTGATTACTACAGCTTAGGGGTCACCCTGTACGAAATGTTTACCGGTCGACTGCCCTTTACTCAGCGAGATAACCAAGCGCTGCTACACTGTCATATTGCTCGTCAACCAACGGCGCCACACCTGATCAATCCGGAGTTACCCAAAGCATTATCGGGCATCATCCTCAAACTACTCGCTAAAGATGCTGCTCAACGCTACCAATCAAGCTACGGGCTTTATCACGATCTGAACACCTGTTTATCGATATCATCCACTGATAACACCGACTTCCCGGTCGGCTTAAAAGATCTGTCTGAACGTTTCGAGCTTCCCCAATCACTTTACGGCCGCTCATCAACCGTTGCTGAATTAAAAGTTTGTTTTGACAATGTAGTGAAGGGTGAGCAGTCAATGGCGTTAATTACCGGCTATGCCGGTGTCGGTAAATCCAGCGTGGTTCACGAATTACGCCATTATATTTCACAACAACATGGACTCTTCGCCAGCGGAAAATTCGACCAATATCACCGCAACCGGCCCTACACCGCTATTTATCAGGCGATGCAGACCCTGATTCGACAACTGCTCACCGAATCAGATGAGCGGATTAAACATTGGCGCAGCAATCTTCAACAAGCGTTTGGAAGTAATGCTCAGGTACTTCTGAAGCTAATTCCCGAACTAGAACTCATTATCGGCGAACAACCGGATGCGCCGCGTTTATCACCATCAGAGGAACAGCATCGTTTTTCACATATTTTCCGTCAGATGCTGCGAGTTTTTGCCACAGCGGAGCACCCGCTGGTACTTTTTTTTGATGACCTTCACTGGGCAGACTTATCGTCTTTAACGCTACTGGAAAAGCTTGCCCACCACCCACAGCATCCTCACTTATTGATTATCGGCAGCTACCGGGATCAGGAATTTAATCAAAACCACCCTTTTCAGCTATCGCTACAACGTTTAAAAAGTGCGCCTCTCTGCCTCTCTTTATTTGAAATTAAAGCCCTCACCCTTGAAGATATCCAGCACTTAATTGCTGATACCTTGAGCCATTCCATGCATGAGAGTGAGCCACTGGCTACTATCTGTTTTGAAAAAACCCAAGGCAATCCCTTTTTTTTAAACCAGTTCCTACTTGATCTCTATGAAAAGCGACTCATCCATTTTCAGGGCAACCGCTGGACATGGAACGAAAGTGAAATCCGTAGCTGTGAGATCACCGATAACGTTATTGACTTCATGGTCGATAAGATCCGCCGATTGTCTCCCCAAACTCAATCGGTGATTCAAATAGCTGCCTGTATCGGTAATCCGGTTGCTTTAACAACGCTTGCTGCAGTCTGTAAACAGTCAGCAGAAAAAACGGCTACGGATCTCTGGCAGGCTTTCAATGAAGGCCTGATGTTTCCGCTTGCCTCTAACCACCCATCAAATCCAAATATCCAAGACGAACTCACTGAGCAAATACGCTATCGTTTTGTGCACGACCGGGTGCAACAAGCGGCATACTCACTTATCCCCAGCGGCGCTATCCAGGAACTGCATTACCGAATTGGAAAAATCCTACAAAAGCAAGCCCCCGAACAGCATCTGGGACGGCGTATATTTGACATCACCAATAACCTCAACCAAGCTCAGACGCTCATTCAATCCGGCATCGAAAAAGAGGAACTCGCGCATCTCAACCTGCAAGCAGGGCTACGTGCAAAAGAAGCCGCTGCTTTTGAATCTGCTTTTGATTACTTTCAAAAAGGCATAGAGCTGTTAGGCAACAACTGCTGGGAAGCGCAAAACTCCCTTGCTTTATCACTGTATCAACACGCGGCTGAAGCGGCCTACATCAAAGCAGATTTCACCACCTTGTATCAGTTGATTGAAGTTGCACTTCCACACTGTCATCAATTATCAGAGCAGGTACAGCTTCAGGAGTTACAGATTCAGGCACTGGTCGCAACAAACCATTTCGATGATGCCCTCAAAGTCGCACTGGGTTTACTCAAGCATTTACGCATCCCTTTACCAAAAATGCCCGGGGCTCTCGCTATCCATCGTATTCGACTCAGCTCACTGATAAGGCTTTATCGTTTTTCTGATAATCAAATCCTTAACCTACCTCAGATGACTCATCCACATGCTCTTGCTGCCATGCCAATTCTCGCCAGTATGTTCGGGGTCGTGAAATTTTCCAGCTCAGGTTTGCGCCCCTTAGTGATGGCAAAAGAGGTCGAATTAACCTTACGTTACGGCCTTAGCAACGAATCAGCGATGGCGTTTGCCGGATACGGTGGCGTACTCTGTGGAAAATATCAGCAAATTGACCTAGGTTACCGTTTAGGTTCACTCGCCTTAAAGTTAGCAGCTCAAACGGATAACAACCGAGCTGGCCACAAAGCACAATCCTTGTTTAATACCTATATTCGTCACTATAAAGAGCCTCTGCAACGCTGTTCAGACGCGCTCTTAACCGCCTACCACAAAGGCATGGAAACCGGTGACATAGAATGGAGTGCATACTCTTTAGCTGCACATATTCAATACGCGCTTCCGTTAAATGACAATCTGGATCAGCTTTCGATTAAGCTTCGGGAATACACACTACAACTACAGGAATCAGGGCAGAAGCAATCACTACAATATTCCTTAATGGTGCTTCAATTTGTGGAGATACTCAGGCGCCCATCAGAGCAAATATCGCTCAACGGTGAATATTACAACGAAGAAAAGATGCTGGCAGAGCACCATGAAAACAATCATAAAACAGCCACGTGTCTGCATTTTTTCTACCAGTCTCTGCTTGCTTTTATCTTTCATGAGCACGCACAAGCCGATACTTTCAGCCATCAGGCTCAAAGGTTTAGCCCTTACATTAGCGGCACTTATACTGAACCATTTTTACATTATATTCATGCACTTAACTCAATAGCATTACTTCCCTCATTACGCGATGCAGAACAGATGCAACGTGTAAAAGAGATTAACCTTTATCTAAAATCCGTTGAAAAACTGGCAGAGCATTGCCCACAGAATCATGCGCATCACCGCTTACTGGTCAAAGCCTCACTGCTGACCTATGAACAAGCCTATAGTGAAGCGATAGATCTTTTTGATCAGGCAATAACACTCGCGCAGAAACATAGTTTCCATCTTGATTATGCAATAGGTAACGAACTAGCCAGCCTTTGCTATAGAAGCTGGGGAAAGCAGGCCATTGCAGATCACTACTTACTAGAAGCACATCAAGCCTATAATCGCTTAGGTGCAGACAACAAAGTTCGCCAGCTTGAAGCTAAATATCACAGGCTACATTCAACCAACAGCAGCGTAAAACAACCAGAGAGTATAGCGTCACACACATCTAATGAGATCACTGAGCTACCCAGTAAGGCTTACGATGTCACCTCTGTCATCAAAGCCTCGCAAGCCATTTCTGATGAGATTGTGCTTGAACCACTACTGAGTCGTCTGATTACACTAGCGATTGAAAATGCGGGCGCTCAGCGAGCCGTATTACTGCTCAACCGTCAAACACTGTTCATCGCCGCTGAAGCCAGCATTGAAGGGGATACGCAGTTTTATGAAGCGCTCTCGTTAGAAGAAAGCGCACGCCTGCTCCCGGTTAGTATTATTCACTATGTAGCTCGCACGAAAGAGACCGTTGTATTAGGACATGCCAGCCAGCATGAGATGTTTCAACAGGATCCCTATATTCAGCATCAGCAGCCACTCTCTTTGCTCTGTCTGCCCATCATTTATCATGGTGAATTGACTGCTATTCTTTATCTGGAAAACAGCCAAAGCCGTGATGTATTTGACAGAAGCCGACTCGAAGCGCTGCAAATTTTATCCGCGCAGGCTGCTATCTCTATTGAAAATGCAAAGCTGTATCAGAGCCTTGAGCAATCAGAATACAACTACAAATCGCTCTTTATTAATGCCGTAGAGGGAATTTTCAGAGCCGCTCCCGAAGGGCGCTTCATCTCTGCCAACCCTGCTTTAGCCACATTATTGGGATATGCCACACCAGACGATTTTCTTAATGAAATCACGGATATTGCCAGCCAGTGTTTTATTGATGATCATGATTTGCACACCTTTATGGAAACATTAAACACTCAACAACAAATCATTAATTTCGAAACACGCTGGCAAAAAAAATCAGGCGTCGTTGTCTCCGTTGCTATTTCTGCACGTAAGGTCAGCGACGCACACGGCAGCCTGGCCTATTACGAAGGTTCACTAACCGACATCAGTGAGCGTAAAGCGAAAGAAGCTGCAGAACAGGCACGCCATAAAGCAGAAACCGAAAACGAAGAGAAGTCCCGTTTTCTCGCAACGATGAGTCACGAAATTCGCACGCCCATGAATGGTATCCTGGGTATGACACAATTACTCAAGAAAAGTGATTTAACCCCCAAACAGATTGAGCAGGTCGACACCATTTTCAAAGCGGGAAAATCCTTGCTTACCATTTTAAATGACATCCTCGACTTCTCGAAAGCGGAGTCAGGCCAACTCGGGCTCGAATCAAACCCTTTCAATATCGATGATGTGTTCGATGAAGTTTACTGTCTGTTTATGCCGCTTGCTCAAGAAAAATCCTTACACATCGTCCCTCAGGTAGATCGTCATTTACCGTCAGTCATGGGCGACCGCCGTGCGCTGACTCAGATATTAATGAATCTCTGTTCTAACGCATTAAAGTTTACTCACGAAGGCTACATTACCTTAAAGACATGTTTACTGGAGCAAACAGCCGAAAAGATTAAAATACGCATTGAAGTTGAAGATACCGGGATTGGTATCGCCGAGGCTTCACAGGCTAAAATTTTCCAGCACTTTATACAGGCAGATAACACCATTACCCGTCGATATGGCGGTACAGGCTTAGGGCTGGCTATTACCAAACAGATGGTTGAACAACAAAAAGGGCAGATTGGCTTTTCCAGCCAAGAAGGTCGAGGCTCTACATTCTGGTTTGAACTGGATTACCCCATTTGTATGAAGATAGAGACCAATCCAGCAACGCAAGATCCCCCGGCGAAACAGACAATCCCCCTCGATATCCTGCTGGTTGAAGATACGCCAGTGAATCAGCAAGTCGCCAAAGGCTTATTGGAAAGCGACGGTCATAACGTCAGTATTGCTGAAGATGGATATACGGCACTATCGATGCACAACGACCATCTCTATGACGTGATCCTGATGGATATTCACTTGCCAGATATGGACGGCGTGACGACTACGCAAAAAATCCGGGCCCATAAGGACCCTGAGCGGGCATCCATTAGAGTCATCGCCTTGACGGCCTCTGTATCACCGTCTGAGATTGAGCAATATAAACAAGCGGGAATGGATGGCGTTCTTGCCAAACCTATCCAATTTGAATCCATGCAACAACTCTTACATGAGATCTCAACGGGTGGCACAGACGTTAGCCCAGTTGCTCTGGCGGAAACAGCGATACCGGCAAAAGAGAAATTACTCAACGCAACATTGCTACAACAGCATCAGCAACTCTTGGGTAATGAACGTTTTCAGCAGTTACTTGAACAGTTCTACTCGATGGCAGATACGTTAATTCCTGAGATAGAAAGTGCGGCCAGAGATCATCAACTCAAGCAAGTAGCTATTGCAACGCATACACTTGCGGGCGCAGCCGCAAACTTTGGGTTTCAACGTTTACATACCCATTGCCAACAAATTGAACAAGCAGCACAAAGAGAAGAAACCAAAGAGGAGATTAAAACACGGGTATCAGAACTACCTACTCTCTACAAGGAAAGCAGATGCGCACTGTCACTCCAGTTTGATGAGGCTTAAAACAAAGAAGCCGGAAACAAAAAAACCAAATGCCACGGAGAGAATACTGAATGGCATTTGGTAAAGGTAAACCTACAAGCTTTTGGGGTAAAAGATTAACGATTGATATTTAAAAGTTGCGGCACGGTATATTCCAATAAGCCCTCCAAGCCAAACTCAACACCAAAACCGGACATTTTGCAGCCGCCGAATGGCGCATGAGGCAACACCTCTGCATGCCCGTTGATCCATGCAGTACCACACTCTAACTGCGAAGCAACCGACTGCGCCAGCACAAGGTCGGTTCCCCAGACCGAACCACCCAATCCATTTTCACTGGCGTTGGCGCGAGCTATAGCATCATCAATATCACGGTATTTAATCAGAGGAAGCACCGGGCCAAATTGCTCCTCATCAACCACACGTACGCCATCCGTCACATGTGTAATGATTGTGGGTGCAATAAAATACCCGGCGCCTTCCGGAACAGCAGCACTCGGGTGGACAACTCCACCGCTGGCTTTTGCATCAGCAATCAACTCGGTTACCAAGTCGTATTGATCTTTGTTTTGCACTGGGCCAAAAGTAACGCCAGACGTAGCGCCATCACCCACAATTTGCTGCTGCGCAATCGCTATTAATTCCTGACTTAACTCATCATAAAGAGATTCATGCACATACAGACGTTTAAGCGCCGCACACGTTTGCCCCATGTTCAAAAATGCCGTTTGGAAAATACCCTGAGCGATCGATTTAACATCAGCATCCGGCAAGACAACAGCAGCATCGTTCCCGCCCAATTCGAGAGTTAAGCGCTTCAAATTATCAGCAGCATTACGCATGATATTCTGGCCAGTAGGCGTGGAACCTGTAAACACGATTTTACGGATTTTTCCGTGACCACTCATCGCACGCCCCAAACCACCTTCGCCCGTCACAATATTTGCAACCCCCGCCGGTACAACTTCGTTAATTAGCTCAACCAGCCGCATTGTATTAAAGGGTGTCATCGATGAAGGTTTAACAACAATGGTATTTCCTGAACGTAGAGCAGGCATGATATGCCAAACAGCAATCATCAATGGCCAATTCCACGGCAAGATCGAGCCCACCACACCTAGCGGCTTACGGTGCAGTTCGATACGTTTATTTGGACTATCTTCAATGACTTCAACGGGGATCTCCAAATCAGCCGTATAACGAGTCCATGCAACCGCGCCCCCTACTTCCATTTGCGCTAACGCCTGAGGCTTACCCTGTTCACTGGTAATAATTTCGGCCAGTTCTGCAGCATGCTCTTCAATCTTGTCTGCAATTTTATGCAACATGACCTTACGGTCTTCATGGCTGGTCTTCTGCCATGTAATAAACGCCTTTTCAGCAGCATCCACCGCCAAATCAAGTTGCTCTAATGACGCCGCAGGGCATTCGGCCAGAGCAGTTGCCGTTGCTGGATTGATCACAGTAAAAGGGGCGTTTTCACCGGCTACTGCCTGTCCGTTAATCATCATTGAATAGTCATTTTTCATAGAGGAACCTGCTTATCAAAATAAATATAACCGGGCTCATTGAGCCCGGCATTCAGAAGCGTTCGCTTTCCGGAAAGGATCAGAAAGGTACAATCGCAATCATCTGAAAATAAGTATTGGTATCAGTATTGCCGATTTGCACACCCGCATTTTCTGGCGTGTAGAAGCCTAAGAGAGGGCTAAGAATAAGATGTTCATTAACCACCCACTCAGCATAAAGGTCGATTTCCTGGCCATCTAAAGCGCCATTGCCCGCCGTATCGCTAAAGTCAAAGAACAGAGCACCTATCGACAACATCTCGGTAGGTGATGCTTTTATTGCCACATGGTGTACGTCGGCTTCGCTGTTAAATGGCCCTGCATAATTTGCAGCAACTTCACCTTGGAACCATGTGCCGTAACCACGATTAAAGCCGAAGAACAACGGATCAAAGCCCTCTTCAAAGGTGCTGTAACGATAGGTAACGCTTGGAGACCAGGCAACATCTGCGAATGTCCAACCCGCTTCGGCATACCAGGCATTGGCATCTTTTTGAGAGTCATCGCCTTGATTCTGAGTCACGAATTCAGAGGATAAAAAGAGATTTTCTACGCCTGCATTTCCCTGAAAGCGAATGCTAAAGGTATCTTGGCCATCACGATGTGCGTAGCCAAAGTCCTCGTTTACATCCAGACCTTTAAGATACATCGCTCCGAATGTTCCGTTGTCTGTCGTGTATTCAACATTAATACCCGCTAACTTTGTTTCTGCCTGAGCCTTATTATCAGAAGCGATCCAGAAAAGATCAGAGCGTAATCCATTACCATTATCGATCTTTACAACTGCGGTTTGATCAAAGGCTTTACGACCTGCCAACCAATAGGCACCACCACGGTTCAGCTCATCACCTAAAGCATCACCAAAATTAAGCGCATCACCATTAATCAGAAAACCATCACCAATCGTCAGGTTCTGGCGCCCAAATGAGATATCCAACCCGTTCTCACCCAGTGATGCAATCTTGTTGCCTGAACGCCAGCCAAGATAAGCATCTTCAATCTTGGTTTTACGCTCATCTCCACTGGTAAAACCACCCGCATCACCATCACCAAATGTGCCTGAACTCAACAGGTTAACCGCGCCATAAAGCGTTGCTCCCTGATCCAGATTACGTGTGGCGCTCAGACCATACTTGATCGATGTCTCCTGCCAGTTAGAACTGCCCTCTTTATTCACAGCCGCTCCGGTGACATCATAGCTTTCCTCACTATGAAATGTGCCTAGCATTGCTTCAATATCGAGGTTCACTTCACCTGCATCACTGCTATGTAAGTTATAAGCATGCGCAGGCAGCGTAATTACGGCTGCTACGGCGGCACTCAGCAAGTAGGATGTACGGATTTTGAAAGGGGTCTTCATCAGGATGGTTCCTCCACGGAAACAGTCGCTATTCTTATTCGTTATGGATTACTTTATAACGCTAAGCATACTGCCGTGGTGTAAACCAGCTTTGAGATAAATGTTTGAAGTTGTTCTTAAATGTAATCAGATGTAACGCGCCCAATGAGTCAGTGTTCACTCTCACGTAGCTTGCGATAGATCGTTGCCCGACTAATGCCTAATGCGTTGGCCGTTGCGGAGACATTTCCCTCACATTGATCTAGCGTAGTGCGGATCAACTCTAATTCAGTGACTTTAATCGTCCCAGTACGGCCGGATGAACTATTAGCGTGCAACTCATCAATAAAGTCGTCCGTTAAGTGGTCAATAGTGATCTGTTTTTCTCCATCATCCAAAAACGCGACAGCTGCTTTCATCACCATCTCTAGCTGACGAATATTGCCCGGCCAAGCGTATTGATGAAACAGACCCAGAACTTCATCATGAACTTTTACATGTGAAGCACCCATACGTATTAGCAAGTCAGTAATCAGTGTGTCTACATCAGATCGTGCCCGTAGTGCTGGTAGCTGCACTCCGACACCGTTTAAACGATAATAAAGATCTTCACGAAACGTATCTTCTTTTACCAAGGTTTTGATATCCCGATGCGTTGCACAAATCAAAGCGATATCAAGATCAACTTCTTCACCTCCACCAAGCGGAGCGACTCTACGCTCCTGTAGCACACGCAATAATCGTGCTTGAAGCGCCAGCGGCATATCACCAATTTCATCAAGAAATAAAGTCCCGCTATTCGCCTGCTGAAAGCGCCCGACCATACCTCCTTTGCGTGAGCCGGTAAATGCACCCTCGCGATAACCAAACAGTTCTGATTCAATCAAACCTTCTGGAATAGCGGCACAGTTCACGGCTATAAAAGGTTTATCACCCCGCAAGCTCTGGCAATGCAGCGCTCGAGCAACGACCTCTTTTCCGGTGCCGGTTTCACCATTAAGCAAAACCGGGAGATCATGATTAATCCCCTTTAACGCCATCCGCAGGGCTTTAGCGAGTCGAGGGTTCTCGGCGCCTATTTTTTGTAGTGAAGGATGGTTCGATTGGTATTTTGACTTTATCTTTTCCTTACTGAAAGACTCATTTTTTGCAGGCAGACCAGTCAGTTGGCGAGGGAAGTGTAATAACTCACAATAAAGAACAACATCTCTCAGATGTAATGTCACAGCGTTATTGCGTAGTAACTGGTTGAGTAATGCTGTGGGCGCCTGACCTGTAATCGCTTCAATCGGCTGATGCTGTAAGTTTTCACGTGATTTTTTTAACAGCTGGCAAGCTTGTTCGTTAAGCGCCAGAATATGTCCTTCAAAATCAATGGCAATAAGCCCTTGCCAAGCTGAATGCAAATATTCAGTACGACTATGAAAAGCAATAATGACATGCTCTTGAAAATGGGAGATGAATAGCCGGTTTTCAATATTACGTGCAGCCAGCTGAACAGCACTCATATTACCTTGGATATGCTGTGCATTGGCCTCAGTGGTTAAATCCAGCACCCCCAACAACTTGCCATTAACTCCCATTATTGGTGATGAGGTACAAGAAAAACACGACACGCCATCCAGAAAATGCTCAGTACCGTTGATCATTACCGGCTTAGCATCAACGACGGCGGTACCTAATGCGTTAGTACCTCGTGTATCTTCTGACCAGCAAGTACCGGGATCCAATGCATAACTCCCGGCTTTTTTAAGGGAACGCCTGTCTCCCAGCAATGAGAGAATCGTTGCCTGATCATTAGCAAGAATCACCATCCCTTTATCGCGGTTAAACTGACGCGAAAGATGATCCATTTCCGGAGCAGCCATCGATAGTAGTATTTGGTGATTTTCTTTTAATTCAAGCACGTCGCAAGCGGGGCTGTGCGCAGCAATTAATGGATCTTTGAAACTAACACCAGCCTTGAGGCTGCGCTGCCATGAGGCTTCGATTTGCGCACGCAAAAAACCACTCGGCAACTCACCTTCTAAAAGAAGCCTTTCACGGGCACGCTGCGCATCATGAAGAGGATCGCTGTAAACTCTCTGCTCTAACTTATAAGACATAGAACATGGCCTCTTCATTATTGTTATTGGGCTGAATGTCTTTGAATAAAACGCGTATCACTACCACTCTAAACCGACTAGAAAGCAAAATGCAATATCGGCGCGCATTAGAAAAAAGCAGCCACCTCAATGAAGGGGATATTAAAGTGGCTGGCTTCCCTTTACTGCTTAAAAGAAATACATCACAACGGCTTGCGCATAAATATTACTATCATCATTACCTTGAGCAGCAACAACCGCATCGCCATCAGGCATGTAAACGCCAAGTAGCGGGCTGAATACCCAATTATCATTGATGCTCCAGAGTGCATACAGATCCACTTCGCTACCGGCTAAATCAGGGGCATCACCTTGCGGTGAAAATTTCCAATATTGTGCGCCAACTTGCAGATCAGCTCGTGGGGAAGCGGATATTTCTATACGGCTAACATCATTGCCACTGTTAGCTGGGCCAGCATAATTTGAAGCGACTTCTCCCTGAAACCAAGTACCAAAACCTCGTGTAAAGCCAAAGAACAATGGATCAAACGCTTCGTTTTTAGTGGTTGCCGTTTTATCACCCGAGAATTTCGCATAACGATAATTGACGTTAGGCGACCATGCCACATCAGCAAAAGTCCAACCCGCTTCTACATACCAGGCATTACCTGCATTTTTAACCGCAGAGTCTCCGCCACTTTCCTTAACATACTCAAATGATAAGAAAAGATTTTCGACACCTAACGAACCTTGACCACGAACACTGACAACATCCATACCTTCGCGCTGATCCCACAACCCCAGACCTGTACCCTGGTCAACATCCAGTACAGAAAGATAGCTTGCACCCAAGGTGCCGAGTGTTTCATCAACATATTCAAGATTAACACCAGCCAGTGAAGTATCTTGATGATACGGATTATTCGATTGTAGCCAGAATAGATCCCCTCTGAAGTTACCTTCAGGGTTGAGTTTTAAAATAGCGGTATTACTAAAGCTTTTCTTACCCGCCAGGTAATAAGCACCACCCCGATCAACATCGACACCCGGAGCGCCTAAATCACCTAAACTGATAGCATCACCCGCAATCAGAAAGCCATCACCTAACTGAAAGGTTTGCTGCCCTACTGACAGATCTACCAGGTTACTTGAAGATCTAAACCCCAAGTAAGCATTCTCAAGATCAACCTGCCCTTCATTACCATTGGTTAACCCGGCAGCATCTCCATCACCCGCAGTACCGAGCGCAATAGCACCGAGTCCGGCGTAGGTCTGTACACCATTAGGTAGCTTATGAGAAACAACAAAGGTCGGTTTAATAAAGCCTTCCTGCCAGTTACGTCCACCATCACCGACATAATCTTCTGATGTTGAAAACACACCTGCCATTGCTTCAACATTTAATTCAATTTGAGTTTCATCGGATGAATTTAAAACAGCAGATTGAGCCGTGGCGGCCATTATCGACGCCACCACCCCTGCTAAAATTCTTTTTTGAATCATCATTTTTATGCACCATTTATATTATTTCAGGCAAAAAAGCCCCTAGAAGACCGAGAACGGTCTCTATTAGGGGAATAACCAGAGGATGTTCAGGTATTAACGGATAAAGATCTGCGAAGTACTTATTGCCATATCACCGCCCGGCAACTGAATATTGCCAAGTTTTTCTAAAGAATCGGCATCATAAATAGCCACATCATTAAATGTGCCGCCCAGATATATTTTGCTGCCATCATGATTCATCGCAATGCAATAATAAGAGTGATCAAGAGCAGCCGCTTTAATCAGCTTTTTCTCTTTAACATCATATTTAGCTAAACGGTTAAGTACACCAAACACAATATTAGGATCCTTAGGAGACATCATGCCCGTGAAGTAGATCTCAGTAATCGGTCCAAAATCAGTCGTTTGGGTTTCCCCGGTTTCTAAGTTCACATTCATAAAACCATAGATCCAATCTGCTGTATCCAGATTGTACGAATCATCCTGAAACTTAGCGGTGGTATAGAGAATCGTGAAATCCTTTGACGGTGTCTGGATCGGCCAGGCATTCAGTACATCCGGTGGCGCATACAAAGGACGCTGCCAACTTCTGCTAGCAATAGCAGTTGTGTATTTGCCAGAGTGCACATCAAATTTATAGATATCCGCTCCGGCCATATACAGCCCGCCATCATCGCCGGTGGTCATTACTGTTACTTGTCTTGGCGCAGGAAATGTACGAATCGGCCTGGCATCCAATCCCCCATCGGCACTATATACTGCCAATTGCGTCGGCTGTATTCGATAGTGATCTTTATTGAGCTTAGTGGGGTTATGCATCGCGTAAATCTCTTTTCCATCCGGGCTGACCGCCATGGAGAAAATAGACTTAGTGCGGACCGTCGGATCACTTGAGAAGCGCGTGTGAAAACTCACACCGCATGTATCCAGGTTAATACCGTAGATATCTTCGTAGTGATTAGAGAGTATGTAGGCGGTCTTTTTATCCGGCGCAACCTGCATTACACCAGGACCATAAGCACCGGGCACTTTGCATGTCTTAACCAGCGCATCCGTACTCAAGTCAATCACATTGATTTGATTCGGGTAATTAGCAACGATCATATATTCGTTGCCGGGCTTCAGTGCCGTATCAGCGGCCAAAGCAACCGGTGACAACATACCCGTCACCATAGTCAGTAAAACTGTACTCATATTCATAGCCAGCGATGGCTTTGTTTTTGTTATATTCATTGTGCTCATCCTGCCTTTACTTTTTATCTGCGGGGAAAACAGTACCCAGATTCCGCCAGTCGTCTTTAGAGTTCTGGGCATCTTTATTCCAGTCTTGATAAGTGTTCATCATGTCTGGAACCTGAGCAGGCCACCAGCAAGGATCAGCACATCCATAAAGGTCTGATTCCATTGGCTGGCAAAGAGAGGTTACCGAGCCAAAAGCATCGATCTCCCAACCGGGGTCTGTTGTCGCAGTACAACCTGCCAAACTGCTCATGGCCACGACCTCTTCTACCTGATTATCGGTGACAGCCTGATCGAGCAGTTGCGCTTTGTTATTGATGGGTTTAAGAAATTTCATGTCAGAGAGCCCTCCGAGGTGTAATGTAGGTGTCGATAAAGGCCGGATTATCGGCCATGATGCGGCTATAGGTTTCGATGACAAAATCAACCCAATCACGCATCAAATCGCAATAGTGATAAGTAGGACGCGTCGGGTCTTCATAGCGAGCGTAGCTTTCGTGATAGCAACCACCTGAACATAAGTTACGAATATGACAGGTCTCGCACCCGGTATTAGTTCGATCCAGGCGCTGTGCAAGAAACCCACCCAAACGCTCTTTATCAATCCCCTGATGCACATCACCAAAGGTATTCAGGTCAGAACCGGTAAAGCGATGGCATAAATTCAGATCGCCTTTATGATCCACGGCTAACATTTTCAAACCGGCACCACAGGGCAATGCTTTTTTATTACCTTCGTGGATGTCTGTTATCATCTGATGCATATTGCTAAAACCTATATTTCGGTTCTGCAATGCGGCTTCTAAATAACGCTGCCCGAGTGCTTTCATATTATCGAAGACCTGCTTAACCTCTTTATCGGAAAGGTTAAATTCAGATATATCACCCGACGTTACCGGTGCAAAACCCACTTCAGAAAACCCCAGGTCGTTAAACAGATGATCCCAAATGGCTTCAACATCTGTTACGCCTTTTGTGAGCGTGACTCGGGCACCAACAGGACGTGAACGATAGCGGGACAAGAGCATTTCAGCTTTACGCCTAACGACGGCATAAGTACCTTGTCCACCCACAGTGATGCGGTTTTTATCATGTATGGCTTCGGGGCCATCCATACTGATCGAAATACCAAAGCGGTGTTCATCAAGCCAGTCCACCAGATCTTCATTCAGCAAAGTCGCATTCGTCGTCGTGACAAAATTGACTCGTTTACCCGCTTCAGCAAAGCGCTGCTCGCAATAGGCGACCATCTCTTTGATCAGCGGCAGGTTACTCATAGGCTCACCACCAAAGAATACAACCGTATAGGTCTCTTCATCTGGTGATTCTTTCAGCAGCATTTCAACCGACGCTTTAGCGGTTTCAAAATCCATTTTCTTGCCCGCTGAAGGCTTATCTAAGTCCTCTTTATAACAGTAAGTACAGCTGAGATTGCAGCCCGTATTTACATTTAAAACGACCGTTGTTAACGGGAATCTATCCACCGTTTTGGCGCTAATTTCAGGTGTCAAACCAGAGCCATCACTCACCACTTCTAATGCACATAAGTTATGCACTAGTTCATGGACATCACCGCTTTTATAGCGACTATTAAGCTGCTGGCTAATCTCTTCTACCGATAAGCTCCCGCTACGTAACAACCCAAAAACATCTTGTGTCATCGAGTCCAACTCAAACAACGAATTGGTCGGGATATGAAACATCATTTGCCGATCGCTCACCCGAACTTCATGTAGATTGTTCTCAACAAGGTTAAGTACAGCACTCATGATTCAGTTCCTCGTTTTACTTATTATTATGTGGCTTCTACTAACAAGCTGAGCATTATGGAATCGGAGGGTTATTCCAGCGCTGAATCGTTACGATAAGCTGTCCATCAGCTGTGACCGTCCTGCCATCATCATCAACGTGGGCGATCACTTTAAGGTTGCCCGCATTATTGGTACTCATACGCCGCTCTGGATTTGGCCCGGCCAACGCAGGAGTAAACACACCTGAAGCCGCATTCATTCGGCCACTAAAGTGCACATCATTGTCTGCGGCTGAAGCATCATCGAAAGGCGCAACAGACCACGTCGCTGGCATAAAGCCAATACGTACATCATCCTCTGTACCTGCAACGCCATCAGTACCGGCAGCCCACGCTTCTGCCTCAAAAGCCGCTTCAATTTTCGGCGTAGAGCTATTGTTGCCACCCACACGTGCAACCTGGAATGCAGGAATAACTTTGAGACTAGCCACCTGGTCATAAACCGTAATCTCAGAAGTGGCTTTACCTATGTTGATTACCTGCATGCCAGTAGCAAGTGTCCTACTCGCTTTAACCTGTAATACACGCTTGTGGTTGTCAGAAGAAATTTCTTTGAGCAGCGTTAACCCTTTGCCTAATACGACATCACCCTGCAAACCCGCTCCAACAATGGCTAGCTCAACCGTCTCACCCGCTTTAATATATTCAGGCTGAACGGCTAAAATAGCAGGCTGAGTGCTTCCCTGTTTCATGGCAGAAAAATCAAACCCACGCTCATCATGTTCACGCTCGAACATCCGACCCTGCATTTCTCCTGCTTTCGCTGCTGAAAAGACCTGTCTCATCGGTGTTCCATCAACCGTAAGATTAGCTCGCCACTCATAGCCGGTATAAAGTATGGCTTCACCCGAACCTTTAAAGGCACTTCCATCAGCATAGTGGCCTGTCAGCGTGATGCTAAACCGATCTTTATTGTCTTCAACTACCTGCATAACACCGTGCATTTCACCTTTGCCCGGCATTTTTCCAGCAAACGTCCAATTACCTGCCACAATGGGTTTTACGCTTTTCTGCCACTGATCCCAGGATTTATTTTGTAACGGCAGCATTTTTGCTAATTCCGGCACCATCTCATTGAGAGCCAAATCCAGCCAATCACGGTCGCGTGCCATCGCCTGATATTCAGTAGTAGGCCATTGACCTAAATGAAAATGAATCAAGTGCTCCCACTCACTAGCAGGACGACGTTGCAACAATACTCGTGCACCAGAATGACAACGCGCACAGGTTTCTGTAAACGCTTGTGATTCAAAACTTTCAGATGTATTTAAGCGGCGTTCCAGTGCATAACGTGCACCTTCAGTTTCAGAAGGCGCAAGGCCTTGGCGATCTGCTAAATATTTAACTAAAGTATGACGCTCATCATCACTGATTTTTAGCCCATGCATAATTTGCATGCGCGCAATACTCATCAACCAACCTTCCGGTGTTTTTCGCTGATGGCTGATACGGCTCCAGGAAGTTTTGCCTTCCTCTGTATGACATGCCAGACATTTTTGTTTGACTATGCTTTCAGCACCGGCATCCGAAGCATATGCCGGTGGAATAAATGAAAGTGAAGCGGCTGTTAACAGTCCACTCATTAAGGAAACGATAGGGGGTGTCTTTTTCAAAACAAGACCTCCTGAGTTATTATGATTATTTTAAGATGGATTTATTTGTTTCACACTTATGACAAAGCACATGGTGTGCCATTGCCTGCTAAATCTTTTGTTAACAATTAGTTACGATAAGAACATGTACTTTTGTACTTAAAAAAATAGCTTCCAAAACTGTTTTAAAATGAGACACCTGTGCAAAACTGATACACCTTGCTACAAACCAGCCTATAACGCTGCTCTCGCTCACGCATCCAGCCCTCAGACAAGTAAACTGTTGTCGCACTCTGCAACAGGAACCATCTCATCAACCACCTCATTAATAAAATTAAAATTCTTTTATAACAACAACTTAAATCAACAACATGCTCATGGCACAGCCTTTGCTTTTCTTTAAGTAACATCAAACAACAATAAAAAGGCGTGTTATGACTACCTATACTCCCAGCGCAACAACCCAGAACTTTATTAACAGAAACCACAAGCTGTTCATCAATGGCGAACCTGTAGCCAGTGCTTCTGAGCAAACCATTGATGTTTATAATCCGGCTACCGCTGAAAAAATCACAACCATACAAGCCGGCGGCCAAGAAGATATTAATCGCGCTGTTGCGGTTGCCCGCCAGACTTTTGAGGACTCTGATTGGAGCCGGGCCCTTCCATCAGACAGAGAACGCCTGCTATGGCGCTTAGCTGACCTGATTGAAGCTAATAGTGATGAGTTATCAGAAATCGAGTCTATCGATAATGGTAAAAGCGCTGGCATTGCTAAAGGCGTAGATATTCGATTAGCCATTGATTTCTTACGCTACATGGCCGGTTTTGCGACAAAGATAGAAGGGAGCACTGTTGATGTCTCTGTTCCCTTTATGCCGGGATCTCAGTTTCATGGCTATACACGTCGTGAGGCTGTCGGTGTTGTTGGTGCAATTGTCGCGTGGAACTTCCCGCTATTGCTAGCCTGCTGGAAATTAGGCCCTGCGTTAGCAACTGGCTGTACTGTCGTTTTAAAACCTGCCGAAGATACACCACTCACGGCATTGCGCTTAGCTGAGCTGGTAATGGAAGCAGGTTACCCTGCAGGAGTTTTGAACGTCGTAACCGGCTATGGACATGAAGCAGGCTCAGCGCTCTCTTCTCATCCTGATGTTGATAAACTAACATTTACCGGTTCAACGCCTGTCGGGAAAATGATCGGTAAAGCCGCCATGGACAGTATGACACGGGTTACACTAGAGCTTGGTGGTAAGTCCCCCACTATCGTTTTAGAAGATGCCGATCTGAATATGGCAGCACAAGGTGCCGCTAATGCAATCTTCTTCAATCAGGGCCAAGTCTGTTGTGCAGGGTCACGTCTCTATGTACATAAAAAACACTTTGAAAATGTAGTCGCCGATATCTCTGATATTGCAAACGGTATCACACTCGGTCACGGTCTGGATCCCAGTTCACAAATGGGGCCCTTGGTTTCAGCTAAACAGTATGACCGAGTCAATGGTTACATTGAGCAAGGACGCCAAGACGGTGCCACTATTACTGCCGGCGGCGGTGTAGCCGACCGACCGGGATACTTCGTAAAACCGACAGTGATGGTCGATCTTGAGCAAAACTCAAAACTGGTACAAGAAGAGATTTTTGGTCCAGTCTTGGTTGCCCGGCCTTTTGATGACATTGAAGAAGTAATTAAAGCCGCTAACGATTCTCCGTACGGGTTGGGTGCCAGTATCTGGTCGAATAACTTATCACAAGTACATCGGATGATCCCACGCATCAAATCAGGCAGCGTATGGGTTAATTGCCATACTGCACTTGATTCAGCATTACCGTTTGGCGGCTATAAACAGTCCGGCCTTGGAAGAGAGATGGGGGCGGCAGTCATTGAACACTACACTGAGTTGAAGTCAGTCTTAATTCATATCTGAAAACTCTAAACTAAACACGATATCTGAAGCAGCAAACTCATTTTGAGCTCTGCTGCTTCAGATACCCGCCCCTCTTTTGTTTAGCAATACTACGTTGAGCAAAGCTGCAACACTGTGAATAAGCGCAAGAATGACTTGTTTCTTTCATAAAACTGAAACAATAAAATTGCATTATAATCTGGTATATACCAATAAATGATTAGCCGTCAATTACCAGAGACAAAAACAATGCATCCTTTTATCCAGCAAATCAACGCGCTGTTTTTAGCACAGGGCAACCATTCCTATGGTGAAGATATCACCCAAACAGAACACGCAGTACAGTGCGCAGAGTTAGCCATTCGGGCGGGTGAGTCCGACGAGCTGATCAGTGCAGCCTTACTGCACGACATCGGCCACCTCGTAGCTACTACGGATATTGCTTTTGGCAATTACAAACATGATTCCGTTGGTGCTGAGTTTCTGAGTCGTCATTTCAGCCCAGGCGTTACTGAACCTATCCGTCTTCACGCGCAGGCCAAACGCTACTTGTGCAGTGTTGAGCCCGGCTATCTGGAAAATTTATCCGCTGCATCGCTGGATTCATTTCATCATCAGGGCGGTCTGATGAGTGAAACAGAGCAGCAGCAATTTATCGCTGAAGCTTATGCAGAACAAGCACTTAAACTGCGCCGCTGGGATGATGAAGGAAAAATACAAGAACTGAGCCTACAACCATTCGATCATTACCTGTCGCACCTCAAAGCCTCTTTCATTGAGACCCCACGCGTTGTTTAACGCGCAGGCTCTGATTTTGAATAACTCTTATTTTAGGCAACTCTTATTTTAGGCAACTCTAATTCTGGACCACACTCTTATTATGAAAAACAATCAGATCGATGAGCTGAAAAGCAGCTTTATTCAGCAAGGTTATATAGCGCTTCCACAAGCCTTAAGCAGCACTGATATAACAACCCTGGAGCAGGTAAGCCAAGCGCTCAACAAGCGTTCTCAGGAACTGTTAAAATCCGTTAAGAATAATGATCAAAACCTGAGTGATTTCTATCGGGAGAATCTATCGGAACTCATTGCCGTTCCTGAGTTTGATAACGATGAAAAAGTCTGCCGATATGAATATATCAACGGCTATAGCCAGCCGATTAAAGAGATAATCGTACCCAAACTACAGCAGATGATCCGTCAGCTGACAGATACCGATTTTGTACTATTCAAAGACAAGTGTAACGCGAAAAACCCGGGTGGCGGTGCCTTCGAGCCGCATCAGGATATTATTGCCTACGATCAGTTCAAACCGGCTTATCATGTGACAGCGGCTATCTTCCTCGATAATGCCACACTAGAAAATGGCTGCCTGTTTTTCCCTGAAAACTACCAAAGGGATCTGCAAGGATTGGAAACCCGTAAGGTAACCACGCCGGTCGGCGATCTTCCGGTACTACAGAGTTATGAGGGAGGAGCAACTCACGGTAATATCCGACAAGAGATCTGCGATCAGCTTAATTGGATACCGATAACAGCGCAGGCTGGCGACGTAGTACTGTTCGATTCGTATGTGCCGCATTATTCTAAAAAGAATGAATCGCTACTCCCACGCAGAGCGATGTTCTTTACCTTTAACGCGCTCAGTGATGGAGATTTTTACGAGGCTTACTATGAAATGAAACATCGGGAATTCGACAACCCTAAATTTCACATTGCTACACCGACAGCACATAGTAAGCGTGTTCTGTAACTCGCTATCTGACTGAGATAATAATATCAACAAGCCCGTTTCATACGGGTTTGTTGATAGCGGATTTGTATATCAAAGCGCAACAAGCATCAGTCCACCCAGCATAATCACAACACCCTGAATACGTGGCAGTGAAAAAGACTCTTTTAACCAGAGCATACCAATGATCACCCCCAGCGGAATACTCACCTGACGTAGCGCCACGACATAACTGACTTCAGTCACCAGTGACATGCTCACCAACACCAGCATATAAGTCACAATAATAAAAATTCCGGCAAGCACAGCCCAACGTTTATCCGGTAGCCCGCTCAATGGTTCACGCAGAACGAATGCAATAAAAGGCAACATCCAGCAAAACGAAACAACAGCCTGCAGTACGACAAAACTACTCCCTGCCTGCAGTGGGCTCAAGCCATTATCGAGCATCAAGCTGATAGCCATACTATCCAGTATGGAATAACCCGTTGTTGCCAATGCAGCCACCAGCACCCACCCCATCGACGGATTAATATAATCCCGTATCTTTACACTGTGCCAATGCCGCAAGGGTATCAATACCGCCCCCAAAACAATCAACAGCATGCCGATAAGATCTTCTGTTTCAAGTTCACTGCGCTGGTAGATCAAAAAAACCAATACCGGCACTAACAATACCGGTAATGCGCGAGCCAGAGGATATACCAAGCTTAGGTTTCCACTTCGATAAGCCCTCGCCAAGCCGGTCATATAAAATGTCTGACACAGGGCTGAAGCAAGCAGAAGCTCCCAGAACCGAAGCGGTAATGTTATCAGTAAGTCTTGGCTCAGCAGCAATAAAGGACTGAATATTATTCCTCCGCACGCCATTGTCCATGCATAGAAAAGAACCGTTTGTGAGCTCTTTTTACCTATCAGGTTCCAGCTAATATGTAGTATTGCCGATACCATGATCAGAGCAAACGCTGTTGTTGTCATAACGGTGAAGCACTCACAAGACTAAGTATCCGATAATGCAGCCTAACGATCAGGCTTCAGTTTATTGAGATAGAAATAAGCTAGTATAAAGAAAAGACTCTATCTGGTATAGACCAAAAATACTTGCGAGATAAGCGAATGAAATAACTGACGTAGGTCTCAGAAAAGAGGATCCAGTGAGCTCAACTATTTATTACTGAGACAGTAACTTTAAGGGCATCATGCACCCAATATTCCCGATCATACTCTAAAAATGCACCGCTCTTATCTAAGGTAAGACGCTGCATATAAAGGCCTGCACTGCCGGAATTAACACCCAATGCTTCAGCCTCAACGCCGCTTAGCGCCTGAGGAAAGATCTCGATATTTCGTTGCCCCGGAAAAAGGTTATAGCGCTCACGCAGCAACTGCCAGATTGAAAGGTCGGTATCCTGATCAAGCAAACCCGGACAAGCTGTCGGATTGATATAGTTATGCTCCACCAGCACAAAGCGGTTATCAACAGAGCGACGCCGTAATATATGGTAAATTGGTGAGCCTGCCGCCAAGCCACTGATATCAGCCAGCCAAGCAGGCACTTCAATAAGGTGCTTACTCAAGGTTTCTGTACCAGGAGTAAACCCCTGCTCAGTGACCGTATTGTAGAAGCCGATATCCAAACTAGGGTTATAAATAAGACGCTGCGGGGTTAGATACCATCCACGCCGGTTGGAACGAAAGATCCGCCCTTGAGCTTCTAACTGCCCCAGAGCCTGACGGAGAGTGACTCGTGTCGTACTGAAGCGAGCCGCCAACTCACGTTCTGCGGGTAAGCGCTCCTGACTACCCAGCTGCTCTTCCTTAATCCACTGCCAGAGCTGATCTCGAACCCGGATATAGACAGGCGTGTCGTTGCGTTGCATTGGCTCGGTTCCCGCTGATAATTTGAATTCCGAATCCTACCTGCTACTCGCTTCAATGAGAAGATCAGCTATCCAACAATTCTATCCAGTGATGTACCGGCAGTTTCGCTTTGCTTTCCAGATGTAACGAACGATACGTTTCATACTTCGTATTTTCTATGGCCGTTATAATTAAAAATACGTGTCCCGTATCGCACCTAATGAAGCTTTTCTCAACATAGATACAAATAGCTGTTCCACCTCTGTCAACGGAGTGTTTTCCGGCGTAACTAAGTACACATCATTTATCGGCAACTGATCATAAGGCGGCAACTGGTATAACATTTTTTGTTCCACAAAAGGTTTCGCTCCCTCTACTGTTAATGCACCAAAACCGACACCCGCAAGAATTAGTCGCCGCACCTCCTCTTCATTAGATGAAACAGCAACGAGTTTTCCCCAACACTCATTCTCGGCTCGTAATTTAGATACATCATTTAAGCCCTCACCTGGCTGGTCACTTTCAAACGACACATAAGACAACCCACTCAAGTCGCGTAAAGTAAGGTTCTTTTTGCCATACAGTGAATGATTATATCCACAATAAAAAGCCATTTGCTCATACCCCAACAAATCAAAGCGTAGTCCTGTACGCGCTATCTTCTTATTGCTTAAGCCAATATGTAGGTCGCCTTCTGCCACTGCACTAACAATATCGGCGCTTGGCTGAGCATTTATACTTAACAGTACTTTCGGATATTGGGCATGGTAGTTCGCTAGCGTTTGGTCGAAAGAGGGACAATGAATATGGCTTGCGATCTGTATGTTAATTTCTCCCTGTACGGAACCCTCTTCCTCTGCAAATTGCTCCGCCATATGAGAAATAATGCTACTAGCTGATGAGGCATATTCATACATCCTCAAGCCTTGATATGTCAGAGAAAAAACACCTTTCTTTCTTAAAATAAGGCGCATACCAAGGTGCTCTTCAAGTCTCTTCAGAGCATTGCTAACGCTCGGCTGACTCAGCGAGAGCTTTCGTGCCGCGCCTGTAATGCTGCTCTCCTCAACAATAACAAGAAAGGTATACAGGAGATTCCAATCGAGATTACGTAGTAAGCGTTCACGCGGTGATAACATTTTTATATTCCTACCCTGAATAAGCACAACCAACACATAGCGACAGCCTATGAATAGCATAATAATAATACATTTTACAAATATGAACTGATTCCAGACACTGTCCCTGTTGCTCCTGAACTGTTTAATCAAACAGAAAGAAACTTTTCAGGGTTGCCATCTATGAGCGGAGCCAGACTCCAAGGGAAAATAAAATGAATAAAAACCTATGTTCGTTGGCACTTTCTATAATGTTCACTGCTATTCCTTTTTCAGCCATACAAGCAGAAGAAGCAATGACCCTTCGTATAGGAACCGAAGGCGCTTACCCTCCTTTCAACTACTTCACTTCAGATGGTGAATTAGCGGGTTTTGACATCGAAATTGGTAAGGCGCTTTGTGAAAAAATCAAAGCACAATGTAATTTCGTTGCACAAGACTGGGGCGGCATTATTCCCGCATTACTGGCAGGTAAATACGACGTAATAATTGCCTCAATGTTTATTACTGATAAACGCAAACAACAAGTGGACTTCACCCAGCCCTATCAAAAGTCAGCCATGACCTTTGTGGTCGAGAAGTCATCCAGCATGACTGACTTCTCTCCTGAGGCGCTTGCCGGAAAAACCATAGGCGCACAGGCTTCAACGACTCAAGGAGAATTCCTTTCTGCTGCCTACCCTAATTCTGATATCCGCTTATATCCCACTCAAGATGCCGTTAATCTGGATTTGATTTCAGGGCGCCTTGATGCACAAGTGGGCGATATGATCCCTATGCTCGACTGGACTCAAAAATCTGAAGATGGCAGCTGTTGCAAAATAGCAGGAGCCCCTATCACTGACCCAAAATATGTCGGCGATGGCGTTGGCATCGCACTACGCCAAGAAGATGACGCTTTACGTCAAAAATTAAACGTAGCACTGGATGAAATCGTTTCCGATGGTACCTACAAAACCATTAACGATAAATTTTTCACCGTGAACATTCTCACGCTGAAATAACACCTCCCCATTTAAATTGTACGAACTCATCACGTATTAACTCCGAGGGTTTCATATGGAGTGGTTTGAGTACCTTAGTTTTGGTAATGACGGTTGGGGCGACGAACTGGCTAGCGGCTTGGGTATTACCCTATCGCTAGCCCTCATCACCCTACCTATTGGATTACTATTAGGCTTGAGCGTGGCAGCGGCTTCAGTAGCAAAAAAAACTTACCTGCGCTTAATTGCCTTTACTTTCACAACAATGATTCGGGGCCTTCCTGAGCTATTAACCTTATTTATTATCTACCATGGGGTAGGGCTATTACTTAGCAATACGATGAAGTGGCTTAACCCCGATGCAGGTTTCTTTGAGTTAAGCCCTTTTGTCGCAGGGATTATTGCACTTGGATTAGTATTCGGAGGGTATTCCGGCGAAATATTACGCGGCGCTTGGCAAGCGTTGGACAAAGGACAACGAGAAGCGGCTCTTGCTACCGGCATGAACAATCTACAAATATTTCGCCTCATTGAATTACCGCACATGCTTCGTTTAGCCCTACCCGGATTAGGCAATCTATGGATCAACTTGCTCAAAGATACCGCCTTGGTTTCGGTAATCGCCTTAAATGACCTAATGCGAATGGCTAATATTGCCGTAGGCTCTACCAAAAAGCCCTTTCTGTTTTTTCTCACCGTTTGCCTAACTTATTGGGTCATTTGCATCTTTTTTGAATGGTGTATAGCTCAACTGGAAAAAAGAGCAAATCGCGGAATACGAACCTCATAATATAAGAGAGGACCGATCCTATGTTTGAAATATTGATCGATTATGGGCCAAAGTTACTTGATGGGATGGCCACGACCCTGAAGCTAACCTTTATATCAGTGGTTATTGCGGGATTGTTATCGCTCCCCCTCGCTATTTTGCGCCGTAGTCAGAATAAAACATACCAATGGCCAATAAGGCTATACGTCTCTTTTTTTCGCGGTACTCCCTTATTAGCTCAACTGTTTCTGGTTTATTACGGTTCGGGGCAATTTCGCGCAGAATTAACCGACATAGGTATTTGGTGGTTTTTCAGAGACCCATTTTATTGTGCACTTTTCACCTTTGCTTTGAACTCAACAGCCTATCAGCTGGAAATATTACGCGGTGGACTACAAGCAGTTCCTTACGGCGAAGTTGAAGCAGGTGTTGCTCTGGGCATGCCCCGCACGCTGCTCTATCGCAAAATCATCCTGCCTCACACTTATAGGATTGCGTTACCCGCACTCGGCAACGAGATTATTCTTATGCTCAAAGGTAGCGCTATCGCCAGTGTCATAACGTTACTGGATGTGATGGGACATACCCGCCGGGTTTTCTCGCAAACATTCGACATATCGGTGTATTTCTGGGCTGCAATAATTTACTTAATGATTACCACCCTGTTCGTTTTCGCATGGCGGCTATTAGAAAAACGACTCACCCGACATCTGTGCTATTCAGTAAATAGCAAACCTCTATCGACATCCGGAGCACTCCGTACTCCTAAGGAAACATGCCATGTTAACTAATCCAGATTCTGAACCCGCATTGCACGTAGAAGAACTGTACAAATCCTTTGGTGAAATAAAAGTGCTGAAAGGCGTTTCCCTCACCGCCAATAAGCATGATGTCATCAGTATTATTGGCTCTAGTGGTTCTGGCAAAAGCACCTTTCTACGTTGCATGAATTTGTTAGAGTTTCCTAATGCAGGAAGGATCAGAGTACACGGTGAACAACTCGACCTTTCTCAAGTAGACTCAACAAACCGCCAAAGCCAAATTGAACGTATTCGTTCGCGTTTAGGCATGGTCTTTCAATCTTTCAATCTATGGTCACACATGAGCGTGCTTGAAAATGTCATGCTCGGCCCCTGTACTGTGCTTAAACGCAACCGTGATGCAGTTGAAATTCAAGCTAAAGCATTACTCAACCGTGTGGGCATGCTAGAAAAATGTCATATGTATCCGGATCATCTTTCCGGCGGCCAGAAGCAAAGAGTAGCCATTGCGAGAGCCTTGGCCATGGAGCCTGATGTCATGCTTTTTGATGAGCCTACCTCGGCACTCGACCCTGAACTGGTAAACGAAGTACTACTGGTAATTCGCGAACTTGCCGAAGAAGGGCGCACCATGATCATGGTGACTCATGAGATGCGTTTTGCGCGCGACGTTTCCTCTCACGTTATCTATCTACATCAAGGAAAAATAGAAGAACAAGGCCCTCCTGAGCAATTATTTAACAATCCCCAATCTGAACATCTGCAGCGTTTTTTATCGACGCAGTATTAATTTTTGCAGCTAATTTACTTTTACAGATACGAGAAGATATTATGAATCAAGCCGTTGCCCTGCACCCATGGAAAAGACAGCATCACCTTAACAGTGAAGATAATGTATTAATAATCGACGGTGTAAATGCCAATCAATTAATAAAAGAATATGGCTCTCCCCTGTTTGTCTATTCTGAGACTAAATTACGCGAAAATGCCTTCGATATTCTGAGTAACTTTCGCAACGTACACGAAAACACACGTGTGTGTTTTGCCAGTAAAGCTTGCGCTAACCTTTCTGTTTTAAACGTATTTAAAGAGGCAGGCCTCTCCATCGAAGTGAATTCTGGAGGGGAGTTTTTCAAAGCATCGGCTGCCGGTTATTTACCAGCAGATATGGTGTTTAATGGCGTTGCCAAACAACATAACGAACTGCGTGACGTCATAAACGCAGGGATTAAAGCCATCAATGTAGATTCTCTTTCAGAGCTGCAACGCATTCTGGATATTGCATTATCCCTTAATAAACAAGCCAATGTTGCCCTCCGTATCATTCCAGAAATCAAAGGTGGGGCGACCGCCGGTTGGGAAACAGGGACATCTGCGTCTAAATTTGGTATGACACGCGATGAGCAGTTGCAAGCGATCCAGCTGATTAACAGCCATCCCGACTCATTAAGAATGCGTGGCATACATGCTCACATAGGAACACAGGTAAATACGATTAGTGCATTTCAGGCAGAAGCTGACTTTTTAATCGCACATGCTAGCGAGATCAAAGCGTTATTACCTTATCCATTGGAACATATTAACTTAGGCGGAGGTTACCCTAAAAACTATACGAGCCACCCGGAGAACCTCAACAGCGTTGCAGAGCACTACAAACAAAACTATCGTACGCATATTGATTTTAGTGTTTTATCCGAAATTTTAATCAAGCCTATCACTGACGCCTTAGGCTGCGAAATCGAGATCATTGTTGAGCCTGGACGCAGTATGGTCAGTGATACCGCTATATTATTGACTCGCATCGAAGCGGAGAAAAACCGCAACCAACACCCGGTATATTATTTAGACGCGGGTTATAGCGTGTTGTTTGATATTTACAATGGCTGGTATTTTCATATGATCAATGCATCCCGCACTGATGATACAAACACTAAATTGTGCCGTATGGTGGGGCCTTTATGTGACAGCAGTGATACTTATTATGATATCGAAGGTGAAAGCGCAGTTAACTCTCTTCTCCAGGCAGAGCCGGCGCTACAAGCCCATCAGGAAATACTAAAACAGGTATTGATACACCAACCCAATATGCGTGAATTGCCCATCGACACGCAAACCGGCGATGTGATTGCATTATTAGACACAGGCGCTTACGCCTTAGAAATGATGAACGAATACTGTGGACGACAATCCGCGGCCGCTATCATGTTAAATGACAAGCAAGAAAGTCGACTTATACGCAGGCGCGCTCAATATGATGACTTACTAAGATACGACGTCTCATAAAACAGATACAAGTCAGCAACAGGCCCAAAGATCAATCGTATCTACGGGCCTATGAAAAAACAGTTTCCGAGCTTTATCACCCCTTAGCGATCCAACAATTCTATCCAGTGATGTACCGGCACTTTCGCTTTGCTTTCCAGATGTAACTGACAACCCAGGTTTGAGGTCACTATGCGCTCTGGGTTCTCTCCGGTTAATGCTTTTAGCTTATTACTTAGCAGCTTTTGGCTCATTTCAGGTTGTAAGATTGAATATGTTCCCGCCGAACCACAGCAAAGATGCTTATCCTTAGTGCTGACCAGATTAAAGCCTACTTGCTGTAAAATATCCTCAACCATACCCGTTTTCTGCATCGCGTGTTGCAAGGTACAGGGGCAATGAACCGCCACTTTACCGGGAGAATCATCTGCATTGATAGAAAGCGGAGTGAGATCTTCAGCTTGCAATATTTCACTGATATCTTTGGCCAGCTCACTAATTTTTTGTGCTTTTTTAGCATACCTAGTGTCATGCTTTAATGCATAACCATAGTCCTGCACCATCGCGCCGCATCCCGAGGCGGTCATCACGATAGCCTCAACTCCCATTTCAATGCCCGTTTCAATGCCCGCTTCTACCGCCGGCCACCAGGCATCGATATTACGCCGCATAAAGTCCAAGCCTTCGTCGTGCGCACCTAAGTGATAACTCACCGCTCCACAACAACCGGCCTCAGACTCTTCCACCAATGTAATACCCAACTTATCGAGTACCCGTGCTGTGGCAAGGTTGGTATTAGGTGCTGCACTGGATTGAGCACAACCTGCCAGTGCTAACATCACCCGAGAATGCCGCTTGGCAGGCCACGGTCTATTCGTCTGTCGCTTAGGCGGTATCTTGGTTTTAATCGATACGGGCATTAATGGCCGCAACACCTGACCCGCTTTTAACAAGGCTCCAAAACGTTTGGAGTAAGGCAGCACCTGACGAAGCGCCCAGCGCATGGCTTTTTGATTAAACGGGCGTTCGATTTTTTTCTCCACTTCTGCACGAGCAAAATCAATCAAGCGGCCATATTGAACACCTGAAGGGCAGGTCGTTTCACAACTACGACAGGTCAAACAACGGTCTAAATGTGTCTGTGTTTTCTCCGTAACCTCACCGCCTTCCAGCAGCTGCTTGATCAGGTAAATTCGTCCACGCGGGCCATCTCGCTCATCATTGAGTTCTTGATAAGTCGGACAGGTGGCGTTGCAAAAGCCGCAGTGCACACAACTTCTGAGAATCTTTTCGGCGTCTTGCCCCTGCGGGGAATTTTGATAATGTGGAATCAGATCCGTTTTCATAAAAACCTGCTTTACATCCAGTGATATAAACGCCCGGGATTAAAAATACCCTCAGGGTCAAACGATGCTTTTATCCGCTTCTGGATTGACTGAAGCACGATAGGTGTAGAATGCATAACCTCAGCGCGACGATCTCCACCCGAATAGAGACTGACCTGCCCCCCGGCATTGGACGCCAATGATTCCATATTGAGTTTATCCTGCTCGCCATAAAACCAGCGCTGCGCTCCACCCCAATCAATTAAAGAGTGCTCATCCAGTAATGGAATACTCGCCGCTGAATTAACCGAAAAACGCCACAAGGGTTTTTTAGTGTGCTTTTCCAGACCCGCATCTTTATCCAAACCAGCACCCTTCTCAAAAAACGGTAACGCCTGCTGGCCTAGTTGTCGCCAAAACTGATCTGCCTGATTCTGCGCTAACTCTGCACCTTTCCACTCTTTAACCGTGGCTTCGACCGCTGAAAGTGCACCGGATAAGCGTATATATAAACGCCCCTGCAACCAACATGCAGCTGTTAAGGGTTTAGGCCGTGCTGCAAGCTGATTCATGAAGGCGATAGCATCCTTTGCCTCCATATCCCACACTAATGTGCGGCTAGCAGCAGGTTTGGGCAGCACTTTTAAACTGATCTCTGTGATAACACCCAACGAACCCATCGCGCCAGCTTGTAAGCGCGACACATCATAACCGGCGACGTTTTTCATCACCTGGCCACCAAACTTCAGATGCTCTCCAAGGCCATTAATTAAGCGAATACCCAATACATGGTCGCGCACTGAGCCTGCCCAAGGTCGGCCGGGGCCTGATTGGTTACACGCGAGTGTGCCGCCGATTGTCGCCACACCAGAGAAGCAAGGCGGTTCAAACGCCAGCATTTGATTATTTTCAGCGAGCGCCGCTTCGATTTCAGTTAATGGCGTGCCTGCACGGGCAGTCAGAACCAACTCAACAGATTGATAATTAACAATTCCACAGTGCCCGGAAACGTCCAACACATCTCCAACCGCCACGCGACCCATAAATGATTTACTGCCACCGCCGACAATATTCAATGGCTGTTTCTCATGACAGGCAGCGAGGACCTGCTGTTGTAACTCAGTAGAAATATCAGCCATGAGCAGTGCTCTCTCTATCTCTATCTCTATCTCTATCTCTATCTCTATCTCTATCTCTATCCATGCTCGTTGACGCCTTAGGCTCAATCGAACGGTACTCCTGACAACGACGTAACGCCGGTATGCCTTTGCCTGGGTTTAGTGTACCCACAGGATCAAAAGCATCTTTAATAGCATTGAACTGAAGTAATTCCGGTTCAGTAAACTGCACCGACATTTGGCGGATTTTCTCGATTCCGACACCATGCTCACCGGTAATACAGCCACCCACTGCAACGCAAAGTTCGAGAATCTTACCGCCAAACTCTTCGGTCTTTTCAAACTCACCGGGGATGTTCGCATCAAACAGAATTAGCGGATGTAGATTACCATCGCCCGCATGGAATACGTTCGCCACACGTAATTGATAATGCTCAGATAAGCGCTGCATCTCAGTCAGAACATGCGCTAATTGACCACGCGGAATAGTGCCATCCATACAGTAATAATCAGGAGAAATACGCCCAACCGCCGGAAAAGCTGATTTACGGCCTTTCCATAACAACGCACGCTCCGCTTCTGTCTGCGACGTTCTGACAGAGGTTGCGCCAAAGGAGTGGAACAGTTTTTCAACTTGCTCGATATGCTCCTGTACCTCCTCTGCAGTGCCATCCACTTCACACAGCAACAAAGCTTTAGCTTCTTTGGGATAGCCCGCTTTAGCAAAGTCTTCTGCCGCCGTGATCGCATAGGAATCCATCATTTCTAACCCAGCGGGGATAATACCGCTGGCAATAATGCCACCGACTGAATCACCGGCTTGCTGAACAGTATCGAACCCTGCCATCACCACGCGGGCTTTTTCAGGAACAGGCAGCAACTTAACCTGAATCTCGGTAATTACACCGAGTAAACCTTCGGAACCATTGATCAGCGCTAACAGATCTAAGCCGCAGCTATCCAGTCCATAACTGCCTAAAGTGACCTTTTCACCTTCAACCGTCAGCATGTCCACACTCAACACATTGTGTACCGTCAGGCCATATTTCAGGCAATGCACACCGCCGGAGTTTTCAGCCACATTACCACCAATGGTGCAGGCGATCTGGGAAGATGGATCAGGGCCGTAGTACAACCCATATTCAGCCGCCGCTTCGCTAATTGCCAGATTACGCACACCGGGCTGCAACCTTGCCGTACGTGTTTGCGGGTTAATTTCAAGAATATGTTTAAACTTAGCTAACGAGAGCACAACACCCTCAGCATTCGGCATTGCACCGGCACACAGACCTTTACCCGCGCCGCGAGCCACCACCGGAATCGAAAAACGGTGACAAATACGAAGCACTTCTTGTACCTGCTCAACTGTCTCAGGTAACACAACAATCAGCGGCATCTCGCAGTACATAGACAAACCATCACACTCATAAGGCTTGAGCGTTTCATCATCAGAAATCACATCTTGTGGTGCAATAAAACCACGAAATAACTGACACAACTCATCTTTACTCGGCTTGTTTGTCATACTCATCAAACGACTCCGTGATTTCAGATAATAAGTGCTTAGCTCTAAATACCAGCGCTACTTAAACTCTACCTATGCACAATAAACGACAGGCCTTTACTGAATCTTATAACGTGACGGAGATTGAAAGCAGTTTATTTTTAGCTAAAAAGAAGTTTACCCTGTGTCTTCAGGGAAAAAGCAACAACACGTCATTGCCTCTCGATAAAGGTGCGGCTATCTGTGTTAGGCTTTAGCACTATAAAAAATAACGATTTTGATACAGGCTTGCTGAGTTGAACAAAAGAACCCGTGCTCGTGTAAAGAAAGGCGTATTGATTAGCTGCGGTTGGTTTTTTATCGCATTAGGTGCCATCGGCGTTGTCTTGCCTATTTTACCCACTACACCCTTTCTTATCTTAGCACTTGGCTGCTTTGCTAAAAGCTCGCCACGCTTTCACCAAATGTTATTGAATAACCGCTGGTTTGGCCCCGCATTGAAAGAGTGGGAAGCAACCCATCGTATGTCACGTCAGACCAAAAAACGCTCAACACTCATGATTATTGCTACCTTTTCAATATCGGTACTTATCTTGTCGGGTCGTCCTTATTTACAAATCATGTTGATATGCTGTGCCGCTATCTTGTTGTTCTTTTTATGGCGCATCAAAGAAACACCGCCTGCCCGTAGCCCGTAGTCCGTAGCCCGTAGCCCGTAGCCCGTAGCCCGTAGCTCATACTTTATAAGCCGTGTTTCATAACCATAGTAAACTCACTCTTAACAATCTATCAATAGCGGTGCAAGCAAGCGAGAGGTGGATCAAAATATGCATTTTATATTTGCATCGGTGAGTCTGCATAACGCACACCTTGTACAAAGGCTAAATCGTTACTCTGTAATTTCACCCCAATTACATGGGTATTCGTAAAAAACATCACTTATCAGTATTATACGATTATGGGCTCTAGAAACATGTTTATGATGTGCCATCATATCAACCAGAATGTCTGTTAAAAGGTACGCACTCAATGCGCTTAGGTGAATTAGAAAAGTTACTCCTTAACTACCTATGGAAAGAAAAGCTCGCTGACGCCAAGCAGGTGCATAGTCATTTTGAACAAACCCGAGGCGGTAGTCTCAACACTATTCAATCGACTTTGGACAGACTCTATAAAAAAGGGCTTTTAAGTCGAACAAAGTGTGGATATGCGTACTCATATTCCCCTGCTGTCGAACGCAAAGAACTTTTAGGCTCACTGATTACGGATATAACTCAAGAGCTGGCAAAAAATGACTCTGATGCCATATTAGAAGCCTTTATAGACATCTCAACTCAGCTAGATGAAAAAAGCTTGCAACGACTCGAAGATTTAATCGCCACTAGAAAAAACAATACGGGTAAGGACAAATGACAGGTGAAAGCCTCAGTTTAATGTTGCATTTGCTTTATATTATTTCAATTACCACGCTTATATTAGGTGCGTTATGTTGGCTGATTAACCCTTTTTTCATTAAGTGGGTAACAAAATTCAACCCTCAATCCAGGCTAATTCTACTTCGTTCGTTTGGCTCATTACCTTTAGTTGGTGCATTAGTGATAGGGGCCATGATTTCGATACCCGCCCTTAATCATAGCTCGGCATTGCCAATAGATCATTGCCACGTTTCTACTAATTGTATGGGCCCTCCTGCACCCCATATGGTAACAATAAGTGAGCTCGCCATCATTAGTGCGGCATTATGCCTTTTCTGTTGGGCAACTCTAATCGCCTTTATGCAATGGCGGCGCTCTCGCACGCTACTAGAGCGTCTCGATGCAACATCATGTTCCATGCTGACATCGAATGTGCAACTAATTGAAACTGAACGGCCTCTTGCCTTTTCTTTAGGAATATTCAGGCCCACTGGCGTACTTTCGACCGGGCTTGTCAATAACCTATCATCCCAGCAATTGCATATAGTGTGCACTCATGAAAAGGTGCACGCACACTATAGAGACGGATTCTATAAGTGGATGTTGCGGTTTATGTGCACGTTTCATTGTCCCAACGTCAAGCGGGGCATATTACAAGAACACGCTCTCTCATTAGAACTTCGCGCCGACCAGCAAGTAGCCCGCAGCACCCAATGTAATGTTGCCGTCGCAGAAGCTATTGTCAAAGTGCAACGGCTCATGAGCCCTATCAAGAATGAAGGGCCGTTATGCCAATTTTTGGGGACTGAGCTGGAGCAGCGTGTTCACTATTTATTAGCGCCCACTGCCGATAATACGTTACCTAGGCACACCTTGCTGCTGAGCATTATTTTCGTTCTTATTCTCTCTGTTTGTGGGTCGGTACCTCTTCACAACACCGTTGAGGCTTTAATCACACGATAGCTGACCGCCCACCTTTTGCATGCTCCGCAACATAAAACCAATCGACAATCGGTTTTAATAAAGGCATACTTCCCTCGCTTAATCCAAAATACAACACAGGCGTGTTGATGTTTATGCAACCGTTAAGATTAACGAGGAAACTATCCGTTATGCGGTCTAAACCACTATCATTAACTCGATTTTTTGTACTGATCTGCGCTTTCGGCTTTTCGGCAACGCTTTTTGCCCACGGGGTTGATGACAGTACCAAGCAATTTTTACTGGCGAATCAAGGCGTTTCAATCATTCCTTATATGTATATTGGCGCTAAGCACATGGTGACAGGTTACGATCATTTACTCTTTCTTATAGGGGTTATCTTTTTCCTTTATAGATCAAAAGACGTCATGGTGTATGTAACACTCTTTACCATCGGCCATAGTTTAACGCTGATGTTCGGTGTCCTGTATGACATTGCGATGAATCCTTATTTAATCGATGCGATTATTGGATTTTCTATCATCTATAAAGGTTTCGATAACCTGGGAGGCTTTAAGCGGCTATTTGGCTTTCAGCCGAATACCAAAGCAGCCGTGATAATTTTTGGCTTATTCCATGGTTTCGGTTTAGCGACCAAAATACAGGAGTTCGAAATCCCACAGGATGGCTTATTTGAAAACCTTATCGCCTTTAATGTAGGCGTTGAATTAGGACAGTTTTCAGCCTTAATTTTAGTGCTGATAGCGCTGAGCTTTTGGCGACGACACCCTAGCTTTTTACGCTTTTCAACGGCAACGAATGCGCTTCTGATGAGTAGCGGAGTGATGCTGGTTGGCTTCCAACTCACTGGTTTTTTTACAACGGTTTAAGGTGACAACATGACTCAATTAGAACAAACCGGTCCTGCTCAGCATGAGCTGGAGCATGCAGTGCAATCCACGAAAACATTAGTAAAAGCCAGTGTCTTTGCCGGGCTTTTTGGGGCTTTTATATTAACAGTAGCGATATTACCTGCCGAATATAATATTGATCCTACCGGCATAGGGGCCTCTCTTGGGTTAACTGCATTGGCGAATGCTACCCCTCTTGAACCGACTAAACAGACAGTAGCAGGACAAACTGGCGGGTTTAAAGAGCACAGTACGGACGTGACTGTCCCAGCAGGTGCGGGGGTGGAATATAAACTTAATATGTTGAAAGGTGAAGCCATCCGTTATTCTTGGAATTCAGCAGGTAAAGTGCTGTTTTTTGATTTTCACGGTGAGCCCAAAGGCGACACAACGGGTTATTTTGAAAGCTATACGGTAAGTACTTCCGATACTGTGAGAGGTTCTTTCACCGCCTCCTTTGATGGATCACACGGCTGGTATTGGGAGAACAAAGGAAGCTCACCTATTACGGTATCCCTGAAAATCGAAGGGAACTATGAAATGATAGGCATCAAGTAGACCCATCACTTGCTGAAGAATTAACGCAAATATTTAAGTCGCACGGAATAGATATGAATTACCTTATTAATGTAGGGAAAGTATTAGTCCTCACTAGCTTTTTAGGGCTACTGGTCGCTTGTGGAGACCACAGTCACGAAGATAGCACTGAAGAAAAGAAAGAGCATGGTCATAGCCATAGTCAAAATTGATGGCTACCAAGCCCTATCATTAATATTTAGATAATTTGTTGAATGCAAAAACATACCATTATACTAGCACTACTATCTGCGGCTCTATTTGGAGCCGCAACCCCAGCCAGTAAATGGCTTTTGGCTGGATTAACGCCATTTCAATTGGCTGGTTTTTTATATCTAGGGGCAGCGCTTGCAGTTGCCCCTGCCTTTTTCAACAAAGAGACATTACCCCTCCCTTTAATTAGCGATAAACCTAATCGATTAAGGCTACTTGGCGCAGTGGCTTTTGGCGGAATTTTTGGCCCGGTTCTATTATTGTTTGGGTTAAGCCTTGCAGAAGCTGGGTCAGTTTCTCTCTGGCTCAACCTTGAGCTTGCAGCAACAGCCGTCATCGGTGTGCTTTTCTTTCGTGATCATTTGAGTATTAACGGATGGGTAGGTGTGTTGGCAGCGATTCTGGCAGCATCGCTCCTCTCTTGGTCACAAGGCAGCGCGAGTATTGCTGCTGGAGTCTTGGTTTTTCTTGCCTGCATTTGCTGGGGGCTGGATAATCACCTTACCGCACTGATTGATGGAATAACCCCCAGCCAAAGTACTTTTTGGAAAGGTTTAATTGCAGGAAGTGTCAATCTATCGATAGGCATTGCACTGGATCCGCTTAGCCTTGATGCAAAAACAATCGTGGCCGCCCTACTGGTCGGGGCCCTGTCATATGGGGCAAGCATTGTTTTATATATACGATCAGCACAGGGAATGGGCGCGACACGTGCACAAGTGATTTTTTCGAGTGCGCCATTTTTCGGTGTCGCATTGTCAGTTTTGTATTTAGGTGAATCGGTATCAGGCGCTCATCTGCTAGCCGCAGCAATATTTGTTGTCGCTATTACCCTCCTATTGCGCGATAGTCACTCTCATACTCATGTGCATGAAGAAATGAGTCATAACCACGCACACCGACATGACGATGGTCACCATAATCACTATCACCCAGATATGCCTGCTTCCGTTCGACATACACACCACCATGAACATCCACATGTAGAGCACAAACATCCCCACTGGCCGGATCTTCATCACCGTCACTCCCATAAGGGCGATGAAAAGTAGTTACAGAAGAAGATTATTGATGAACTCTGACAGTTGGCATAGACGGATGTTGCACTGATATTCTGAGTGCCATTGTCGCTTATTCATTTTCGTTAACCTTCTATCCTGGCTCTGAAGACTGATTTTGTTAATAACATCCGGGTTAATGATGCCCTGCGTCATTTTGGCCACGTGCGGTCAGAATCTGATATTGTGCTGCCGTCAGGTCAGGCAGACGCTTGAGAAATGCCACCATATTCCAGATACGCACATCATCATGTCCGGGAGCCCAAGCGGGCATTCCTGATGCTTTAATCCCGTGCTTTATAATCCAGAAATTTCGCTGATCAGCGGCTTGTACATTCTCACCCGCTCGGGAAATATCTGCTAAATTTGGGGGGGACGGATACAAGCCCAATGTAAAGTCACTTTCAGTTTTACCCGGTTTAAGGTGACAGCCCGCACACATATCATTGTAGTCGGCTCCACCTTTAAGTAAGCGATCCGCAGAATCCAGGTCCGGCGGCACTTTAATATTCTTAGAGGCACTCGCGATCGAATTCTCACGCAGTGTCTCTAACGCCCAGGTAGTAATATCATAATGAGGGTCATCAGCTCCCATCGAGTACAAACCCGAATAGAGAAACGCCACACCACCTATGACTATGGTTCCCAGCACTGCTATCAGTCGCTTCACACAAGCGCCTTTTTTAACAACTGTCATCAGGTTATCTCCGCTGAAAGAAACCCTTACCGCTCTTTTGGTAAGGATTCATTCTAGCCGTTACTTATTATTTTATTTCTGTATTTGTTTGGCTACTGCTTGCATTTATTACTGAGAGGGCGCCTTCATCTGCTGTCCATGCCCATGAGATGCATTCTCTGCTTCGGCTGAGTCGTGTCCATGAGAAGCACTTCCTGCTTCTACTGAACCATGCTGCATGCTACTCATACACTGCTGCATCATCGCCATTAAAACAGGATCATTCATATCCATTTTACTATGATCCATCGTACTCATAGCCGCACAATCTGGGTTCTCTGCTGTTTTCATGTGCTCTTTTTCGCTATGTGCCTGCACAGAAAATGCCAGCATAAGTGCAGGTACAGCAAGCAATACGCCAAGTTGTATCTTCATCACTCTTAACTCCTGATTATTTTTAATAATACGTTTTTTTGTTTACATCATTGTTAGAACCAAAACTTCACACCTACGACATAACGTGTATCACGAACAGATTCATCAGAGACCCTGGCGATATCTGCCGTTTGACCCAGCTTATTTGTCCACTCGACACCCATATAAGGGGCAAATTGCCGCGTAATTTCGTAGCGCAGCCTTAATCCAAGTACGACATCTGAAAACCCATCACCTATTCCGTTCTCGATATCATCCTGACCATAAATACTCAGTTCGGCGTGCGGTTGTAATATCCATTGCTGACTAAGCAAGATCTCATATTCTGCCTCAAGAGAAATAGCCGTACGGCCACTTTCGCCCACATAAGCAGTCATATCCACTTCAAACCAATAAGGTGCTAACCCCTGTAGCCCAACGGCTAGCCACTGCCGATTAACACCCTCATCGTATTGATCGAACCGGACGCCCCATTGCGTGTCGAAATAAGCATTGTATGCACGGCTCCAAACGATATCTGTCTGGCTTTCCTCCACCCGCCCATCAGAGACTTCACCTTCAAATTTAATATAAACGCGATTGTAAGTGGAACCATACCAGCCACGGATATCAAATACACCTGTCTCACTGTCAGCATCGTATTCAATACGATCCCCCTGGATCGACCAGAACTTATGTTCATCAGCCAACTTCAGCTGACGCGGCCCACCGAGTGCATACGGTCCCTCTTCTAATGTATAGCCATCTGAGTAGGCATGAGGATCGCGAATTTCAGGTTGAGCTGTTTTAGCCTGAACCATGTTAGAGTGATCCATTTCAGCATGAACCAGCAAAGAGCTCGTACTCATTCCAAACACGGCGACCACTGCCAGCGGCTTTATCACGTCAACATTCATTAATCGTTTCATGAAACCACCACTTCACGGAACATGCCCGCATCCATATGAAAAAGAAGATGACAATGCCAGGCCCAACGCCCGAAGTCATGCGGTGTTGTCAAAAAGCTCACACGCTGTGCCGGTTGTACCGAAATAGTATGACGGCGCACCAATAAATCGCCCTCTGCAGACTCCAGATCGCTCCACATACCATGTAAATGCATGGGGTGCGTCATCATAGTGTCGTTCTGCAAAATAACCCGTATCCGCTCGCCCTGGCGCATCGAAACCGGTGTGCTCTTACCAAACTCAAGCCCATCAATTGACCAGCTATAACGTTCCATATTGCCGGTCAGATGCAGCTCTATCTCCCGCGTCGGTGCACGGTCATCATCCAGCACTCCTCTCACTGAACGTAAATCAGCCTGCGTTAATACACGACGACCATTATTACGCAACCCAATACCGGGGTCATCCAAGTTCGTACGCGGTGTATCAACACGCATATCGACAGAGGGGCCATACTCTGTACTTGCATGCCGAACAGTGTGTGAAGGTATCGCCAGAGGGTTTTTCTCCATGCTATGTCCCATTGCACTGTGATCCATGGAACCATGATTCATGGCACCGTGATTCATAGCACCGTGATTCATGGTGCTATGATCCATACCTGACTTCATTGCCGGTTTCGCAGCAGCGGCCATATTATGCCCCATTGCGCTGTGATCCATAGAGCCTCCCATAGCACTGTGGTCCATCGCTCCCATCATATCCGTCATTGTCAGCCATTCAACGGGGTCAAGTTCTGGCACAGGAGCAACAAGCCCCGGACGAACAGACAAGGTACCGCTCGCGTAGCCGGATCGATCCATACTTTGCGCAAAAATGGTATAGGCATCTTCAGTAGGCTCGACCAGCACATCGTACGTTTCACCGGGACCAAAACGGAACTCGTCTACGCTCACTGGCTTCACATTTTGTCCATCAGCCTGCACAACACTCAACTGTAAACCCGGAATGCGCACATCATAAAAAGTATTACTCGATCCATTAATAAAGCGGAGACGCACCCGCTCTCCTTTGTTGAACAATCCGTTCCAGTCACCCGCAGGCGTTTTTCCATTCATCAGATAAGTAAAGGTTGCTGCTGAAAGATCCGCTAAATCGGTTGGATTCATGCGCATCTGATTCCACATTTTGCGCTTTTCAAATGCGCCGCTCATTCCCATCGATGACGCATCTTCTAAAAAGTCACTGACTACCGGCTGGTTGAAGTTGTATACATCGCTTTGCACCTTCAGCTTAGAAAACACAGACATAGGTTTTTCATCAGTCCAATCAGACAACTGTATTACATGGTCTTGATCTGCTTGAATCGATTCACCTTCACGCGGCTCAACAATAAGTGCGCCATACATGCCGGTCATCTCTTGGAAGCCACTATGCGAATGGTACCAGTATGTACCGCTTTGCTTTAACGTGAAGCGATATTCAAAAGTTTCTCCCGGCGCTATACCACGAAAGCTGATGCCCGGTACACCATCCATCTGATAAGGAAGGATAATCCCATGCCAATGTATCGAGGTAGAAACGGAGAGACGGTTACTAACACGTATAGTCACCTCATCCCCTTCGCGCAAACGTAGAGTCGGTGCAGGAATAGAGCCATTGATAGTGGTCGCCATGCGACTAACACCAGTAAAATTGACCGGTGTTTCAGCAATCACCAACGTGATGACCTTGCCGCTCAATACCGGCGCTGATCCCAAGCGAGTATCATTTGTGTTGGCATACAACAGTCTTGGTATCGCCGATAAGACACCCCCCGCGGCAAGGCCTTTTACAAAAAGCCGTCGTGACAAGAGTTGGCGGGGAATTAACCTAGGTTCGTCTTGTTTCATTCTAACTGTTACTCCGATGATACCGTTCATCACATTTATATTAAGTGACTGCTAACTTATTAAAAAATAGCGGCTTTCACTTGTCATATATCAAGAGCATCACTCTAAAGCGCCATCCCTGACAACAAGATGTCCTGTAGATTACAATTTTGTAATCTACAGGACATCTTGTTGTGAACATCCCTTTACGACAATAACGGTCACGGTAAAAACACACAGCATCGACATTCATACCCATCTTCATGCTACTACCATCATCCACCCGGCTGTCCGCGAGATAAGGGGGCAGCAGAAAAGTTAAGCTCTCTGTTATGCCGCAAACGCAACACGGCGTCAGGTTTATCGCATATATAATGTGTGCTTAATCAGTTTTTGGAAACGAAATTCGAAAGCTCGTGCCTTCAATTGTCGAAGTAACTGATATTTCACCATTATGAGCTACGACAATTGCACGAGTGATGGCTAAACCTAAGCCAGTCCCTTCCGAATCACTTTTCGTCCGGTTTTTATCAACTCTGTAAAAACGCTCAAAAAGATGAGGGATATGCGCTTCCGGTATAGGAACACCTTTATTATTAACGATCAGTAAAACGGACTCAGTACCAGATTTAATCTGGACATCAACGGCGCCATTAGCAGGCGTGTAACGTATTGCATTAGATAATAAGTTATTAATAGCTCGTCGTATCATTAAACGATCCCCATTAATCCGGCCTTCTCCCAATATATAAAGGTGAATTTTAAGGTCCTCTGCTAAAGCATCATAAAACTCAAACAGATCAGCCACTTCTTTTTCGAGTTCGATAACTTCATTTGAGGGCAGCGCTAATCCATGATCCGCTTTAGCAAGAAAAAGCATGTCAGAAACCATACGAGATAATCGTTCATACTCTTCTGCATTAGAAGCAAGAATTGCTTGATAAGTCCGCACATCTCTAGGAAGACTCAATGCCACATGTGTTTGCGTCATGAGGTTACTGACAGGGGTTCTGAGCTCATGAGCAATATCCGATGAAAATTCCGATAAACGCCTGAATGCATCTTCTAATCGCCCTAACATTTGGTTAAGCGCATTAGCCAACTCTGAGATTTCTTCTGGCACATTTTCAACAGGCATACGCTTATCTAACTGGTTTGCTGTAACCGATAATGCACGACTTCTCATTAGATATAGGGGCAATAACCCTCGCTTTGCCGCTAACCACCCAAGAAAGCCACTGACTAATGCAGCAATAACAACATAGAGTAACAGGGCACCCTGAAAGCGTGACATAAAAAGGTCATGATGATTAATATTCAACGCTACCAATATACTAATCGGCTGTTTCGGCTGAGCTCTTGTACTTTTAGTGACAACCAGCCCTCGATAAGATTGCCCCTCAGCACTCCAAGTTATAGCGTGAGGAGAAGACGCACTTGATTTTCCTTTTATGAGATTAAGAGGAAATGTTACTCCTCCAGAGCTATACAGTGGCACACCCTGCTCATTCATCACTAAAACCAACAGCTCTTTATGCCCAATTAATCCTGATTTTAGCTTGTCTGCGAACACAGGCAGTGTACCCGCACCAACACCCTCAGAAACAATACTACTGACTAGCTGTATTTTCCCTTGCAGTGTTTCTTTATCCTGCTCAAAGAAGTGCTGCTTTATAGAGAAGACAATCACAAAACTAAGCCCTAGCAAAACAAAACCTGATACGAATGCATATAAGCCCGTCAGCCGCCAAATTAAAGATAACTTACGTTTCATATTTTGTCAGAAACCTCTAACACGTAACCCATTCCCCGAAGCGTATGTATGAGTTTAAGACCATAAGGCTCATCTACTTTTCTGCGAAGACGCCTAATAGCGACTTCTATCACATTAGTATCACTGTCAAAATTCATGTCCCATACCTGAGATGCAATCAAAGATCGTGACAATACCTCACCTTCTCGCCTCATGAGCAATTCCAATAACGAAAACTCTTTAGCCGTGAGCTCTATTCGTATACCCGCTCTGCTAACCCGTCGGCGTAACAGATCAAGTTCTAAATCGGCAACAGTCAATACTGTCGCTTCTGGCGTGATGCGAGTGCGTTTTAATAAAGAACGTATACGCGCCAGGAGCTCTGAAAAAGCAAAAGGCTTTACTAAATAATCATCAGCACCTAATTCAAATCCCTTTACACGATCTGCTACCTGGTCGCGTGCGGTTAAAAATAATACAGGCATATCTCTGCCGCTCAGGCGTAATGTTTCTAAAACTTTCCAACCATCGAGCCCGGGTAACATGACATCAAGAATAATCAAATCATAAGCGTCAACTTGTGTAAGCGCCAAATGAAGACCATCTATCCCGTTACACGCAAGATCCGTGTTAAACCCGGCTTCATTAAGCCCCTGCTGAAGAAATATTCCTGTTTTCTCTTCATCTTCCACCACCAGTATTTTCATAAGACTCCTAGACGTTTTGGGTGAGTATAAAGCATATAGGCAGTATTCAATCGAAATTACAAAAATGTAATCTTCATGTCAGCTTCGTGAAAGGAGCAGTGTTTATTATAGCTTCCAAAGAGTAAAAACATTTTCTTTTACGAGTCTGGAGTACCACCACAATGAAAGTTAAAAAAATTATTATCAGCTTAAGCAGTGTATTAATTATCAGCGCTGCCTTACCTGCCGCTGCCGATCAGGATGCCAAGACACATTACATGATGCATGGTGGGAACGGCCCACAAGGACATCAGATGGAAGGTAGCAAACACACTGCAGACCAGAGTCAAGAACACAAAGTGATCACTCCTCATACAGATAAAGCATCTGCTACAAACACGCATTACATGATGCATGGCGGTCAAGGTGAACAAGGGCATTTAATGGAGGGAACCAAACATGCAGGTAACCAAGCAACAGAGCACCAAACACAACTAGCCACTAATTCGCCAACAAGTAGCACTAAAAACAAACACTATATGATGAACTCCGGTGACGGTCCTCAGGGCTACTGGATGGAAGGCAAGGATCACCCTACCTATTAACTTTACGGCCACTCATGGTTAATAACAATCATGAGTGGCGTGCTGAATTCCAGTGTTATTCCGGCATCAATATAGTTTAGCGCAATGATTTTATTTACACGTTTCAACTAGCATTCAGGAGAAAATCATGGGCTATTCGGGTACTGATAGCACTCAGGAAAAAACGTCATTAAAGCAACCGTCGGGTTCTATTGAGCTAATCATTGATGGCGCAGGTTGTGCCAGTTGTGTCGGCAAAATTGAGGGTGCGCTGACATCAGTAAAAGGTGTTCAGCAAGCAGAAATGAATTTTGCAGCTCGTACAGTTTCAGTATCAGGCCAGGCCGAACCTTCAGCATTAATTCAGGCGGTTAAGCAGGCAGGATATAGCGCCAAGGTGGTACAAAGCAGCTCAGAAGAAGAATTGCTTGATGAAAAAGAACAAGCTGATCTGGCCTATTACAAAACACTCATGTGGAAAATGTGGATAGGACTTGCCTTAGGCCTTCCACTGATGATTTACAGCCTTGTTGGCGGTGAAATGACTGTGACCACAACAACCGAGCGGCTCGCTTGGTTATTCGTGGGTGCATTAACGTTTAGCGTCATGTTTTTTGCCGGAAAACATTTTTTTGTTGGCGCGTGGCAATCATTTAAAAACCACTCAGCAAACATGGATACACTAATCGCTCTGGGTACAGGTACCGCCTGGGTCTATTCGATTGCCGTTATCGCAGTTCCTGAACTGATACCTGACATGGCAAGGCACGTATACTTCGAAGCGACTGCAATGATTATCGGTCTGATCAACCTCGGGTTAGCCCTTGAAGTAAAAGCACGCGGCCGAACATCTGAAGCGATCAAACGACTGATCGGCTTACAACCTAAAACAGCCCGTGTGCTGAGAGACGGTATTGAGTCAGACATTCCTATCGAACAAGTGCAGCTCCACGATATTGTCCGTGTCAGGCCCGGTGAAAAAATCCCTGTGGATGGCGTCATACAAGAAGGCCAAACAGCCATTGATGAATCCATGCTGACAGGCGAACCAATGCCGGTTGTCAAGAACACCGGCGATGAAGTGGTCACCGGCACCTTAAATAAAACAGGCTCCATCTTATTTAAAGCCACTCGCGTCGGTAAAGATACAGCGTTAGCGCAAATCATCAAGATGGTTAAGCGCGCTCAGAACTCTAAACCTCCCATTGGCCGCCTAGCCGATATTATCTCGGCCTATTTTGTTCCTGTTGTTATGATCACTGCAGTGATCAGCGCACTGGCGTGGTTGAACTTCGGGCCAGAACCAGCCTTAGCCTTTGCCATCGTTTCCGCAACAACTGTACTGATTATTGCCTGCCCTTGCGCATTAGGTTTGGCCACACCTATGTCCGTCATGGTCGGCGTAGGTAAAGCCGCAGAAGCGGGCGTGTTGATTAGAAACGGAGCCGCATTACAAACAGCCTCTAAAATTACCGCCATGATTCTTGATAAAACCGGCACCATTACTGAAGGCGCGCCAATGGTGACCGATATTGTTGTGGCTAATGCATCCAATGAGGACAGCATCCTGCAGTTAGCCGCCAGTATGGAGTCAAGCTCAGAGCACCCATTAGCGATGGCGATTGTTGAATCAGCAACAGCCAAAGGCTTACCACTCAATCGAGCAGAAAATTTCAATGCTATTGCCGGTCACGGTGCGACAGCCACTATTCAGAACCAACGATTGCTACTGGGTAATGAAAAATTAATGCGTGACCGTAATATTGATATCAGTGGTTATATCGAGACAGCTCAACAGCTGGCCAGTGAAGCAAAAACACCTGTCTATTTTGCCATTGATGAACAACTTGCCGCTGTTATTGCGGTATCAGATCCGATCAAACACGATTCTGTTGCTGCCATTAAGCGCCTCCAATCTAATGGTATTCGTGTTGTTATGCTCACGGGCGATAACAGACTGACAGCTAAAGCGGTTGCCGAAAAAGTAGGGATAACGGAGTTTTTCGCTGAAGTTTTACCCGAAGATAAAGCACAAAAAGTAGCTGAATTACAACAACAAGGTGAAGTAGTCGGCATGACGGGGGACGGGATTAATGATGCCCCTGCACTGGCACTGGCCAACGTCGGGTTTGCGATAGGAACCGGCACCGATGTCGCTATAGAAAGTGCGGATATTACGTTAATGCGCGGTTCATTACACGGCTTAGCTGATGCGATAGCTGTTAGCAAAGCAACATTACGTAACATTAAACAAAATCTCTTTGGCGCCTTTATCTATAACGTAGCGGGTGTACCTTTCGCCGCAGGCGTACTGTACCCCTTCTTTGGGTTGCTCTTAAGCCCAGTGATTGCCGGCGCCGCCATGGCCTTTTCATCTCTGACCGTCGTCATGAATGCGAACCGCCTACGTCTTTTTAAAGCCAAAGATCATTAAGGAATCGATACGATGTTGTTAATTAATATTAGTGGCGTTCTGCTGATAGCTCTTATCGTTTGGTGGTTCTGGCTTTATAAGCCACAAGAAACAGAAGTCACCAACAATAATATGATTATCCGAATCGAAAACGGCGTTTACACCCCCGCTCATATAAAAGTGAAAGCGAATCAAAGTACCTTTCTGACATTCATCAGAGCTGACAACTCTCCCTGCGCAGCTACGCTGCTCATTCCCGGTTTAGAGATGAGCGAGGAAATTCCACTCAATAAAGAGACTGTAATTACTTTGCCACCTCTAGCGGCAGGAGAATACCCATTTCATTGTCCGATGCAAATGTATCGCGGTGTTATTAAATCTGAATAAGGATTGATTGTATGTTTAGTTTTTGGAAAACACCCTCAGGATTAGCGACATTAGGCTTAATTGGCGCAGCCACTTACTTTTTAGTGATCGAACATCAGCAACATGTTTTTGCCTTTTTACCTTTCTTGATTTTTCTGGCGTGCCCATTAATGCACCTGTTTATGCATGGTAAACATGGACACAGCAAGCATGAAGAAAATGAAGAGAGCAAAGACATTTTTCAGCAAGACATTGAAGAAGGTAAACGTCGGTCACTTACTAGTAACAAGGAAGGAGAATCACAGTGACCGAAGAAGTTTCATATGGCCTTTGGTGGCTGGTGATTGCAAATTCAGCAATATTTATCTTTTTTGCTTTTAGCTTTATTAAACCCAAAACTAAAACAGATTGGCGAAGCCTTAGTGCGTTCTCCGCCTTCGTAGTCGCTCTGTTTACAGAAATGTATGGGTTCCCATTAACCATTTACCTGTTTTCCGGTTGGTTAACTGACAACTATCCGGCTGTTGATTTTTTTGCACATGACAATGGTCACCTGTTGCATACCCTATTAGGATTTGACGGGAATCCGCATTGGGATCCTTTACATATAGCGAGTAATATTTTCATCGTTGTTGGTTTCTTTACGCTCTCTTCCGCATGGAACGTATTACATCAGGCACAAAAAAATAAAACACTGGCGTCTACGGGTCTTTATGCACGCTGTCGCCACCCACAATATGTTGCTTTTATCTTAATCATGTTTGGTTTTTTACTGCAGTGGCCCACAGTCATAACACTGGTTATGTTCCCTATTCTGCTCTTTGTTTATATCCGTTTAGCTAAACGTGAGGAGCAAGTAGCATTATCAGAATTTGGTGATGAGTACCTACAGTATATGCACGTTACGCCTGGCTGGTTTCCACTACTCCACATACCAAACCCATCTGTAAGTGAAACAGATAACCAGGGAGAAAAATCATGAATAATTCACAACATAGACTCGGCGTTAGCGAGGTCAACTTAGTTGTCAGACATTTACGGTTAGAAAAAATAACGGAGACCAATAAGGATCTGATACTGACAGAAATCGATGCGATTTATGGTATCGACAATGTTTCATTTGATGATAAAGCAGCGATATTGAACATTGCTTATGATGCATCACGTTGCAACTTAGACGGAATTGAAGAGATTATCAGACAACATGGCGCTGATGTCGCGCATGATTGGTGGACACACTTTAAAGAAGGCTACTACCGGTATGTTGATCAGAACGTAAAAGATAATGCGGCCCATGAACCCTGGAGTTGTCATAAGCTCCCGCCGGGTAAAAAATAGCGCTCAGAATAAAAAACGTAAACAGCTCCTTCGTCATGCCCGTATATAGCCCCTGCTGCCAAAGCAACAGGAGCGCGGGGTAAGGGGCTCAATACAATCGCTATTGCCATACTGCCAATGACTACTAAAGGCCCTACACGCCTGAAGCTTGGGCATAACCGATCATTAGCTGAGAATTGAACCCATCAAAAGGTAGCGGCACGCTGGAACTTTCAGTGGCTTAAAACTTATTCACCGTAATACAACCCGCCAAAGTGCTTTTTGCCATCCGCAGTTTTGAACAACACCATCAGTTGATGCTTACCGCTTTCTTTAAGGTCATACCCTGCCATCTGCCAGTCTCCCATAGCCATAAGGGGTTTGCTTTCATCAGAACCATCCGGGTAAATAACTTTAGAATTGATCTTGAGGTTTTCTACCATAGCCCCCTGCTGCTCTACTTTAATCATAACATTATGTGACCCGCCATGACCCATTCCTTCATCGGCTTTCATCACATGGAAGCTAACCGTGTAGCCATCAATATCCTTCTTTTCTAAAAACATCTTGTTCTGGGTCATATTACCGCCCATAGAGTCATGGGACATATCACCTTGTAATTTGGCTCCCTGTGACATCGACTGCGCAGGCATTGATTCATTATCGTGGCTATGGCTACTTCCTGTATTTCCAGCGCTAGCAGTCGTACTCACTAAAGTACTAAGCATCACTGCACTCAAACCACCTACAATCAGAATCTTATTGAGTTTCATTTTAATTTCTCCATTACTATGTTGATTAAAGCGTTTTATGATTGTTTTTACATACTTTGGCAACGTTAACGTCTGACGATGACGCCTCTGCTTAAGCTACAGCTACAGCCGCCCTATCAGGATCTATACAATCAGTGGCTATCAGTTATTAAGAAACTGACCAGATCATGCATATCCTCATCACTTATCTGCCACCGAGGCATCGCTGTATTCAATGGCTTTCCAGCAGGATCAAGCCCTTGCCTGATAGCCACCTTCAGACTATTTTTGTCATAACGCTCATGGTCACCGTGACCATCATCATGTTCTTCGGTAAGCGCATGTTTGGTGAGAGCCGGGGCAACAAGCCAGAACTTCGGATAGAGTCGTTGCCCCTGTCGATCATCGCCATGGCAACTGGCACAAGAGGTGCCATGCATCTGAGCATGCATCGTACCGCCCTGATAAGTAATCGCATTACCCAGCTGACTTCTGCCGGTATAGTAAATTTGTTCGCCATTACCTGAAAACGTACGGCTTGTGTAATCGGTTGCATCATCCATCCCCATACCACACCCGGCCAGTAACAATACAACCCAACTCCCCGTCAACTTAAGCACTGGTTTTAGCACTGGCTTTAGTACTGCTTGAGCGCTGTACATAAAATTCCTCCTTACACAAATAGAGCAAGGATTGGACTGCTATCGTTATCAGCCAACCCTAGCATCCGGTTACTGTTCAATTTCCAACTGGGCAATACATCGCTTACGCCAGAGAAAATACACGGCAGGCAATACCAACAACGTGAGAATGACAGCGCTGACCATCCCGCCTACCATCGGTGCGGCAATACGGCTCATTACTTCAGATCCGGTTCCTGTACCGTATAAGATAGGGAGCAAACCAACGATAATTGCCGCAGCGGTCATCATTACCGGCCGGACCCGTAAACCTGCGCCCTGTAACACCGCATGGCGAAGCGTCTCTTCCCGGGGAATAAGATTCTGCTTCTGACAACGATCCAGCATCTGTTGATAGGCCTGATTTAGGTAGACCAACATGATCACACCGATCTCCACCGCAACCCCAGCCAGAGCGATAAAACCGACACCCACCGCTACCGAGAAGTTATAGCCCTGCAGATACATCAACCAGACACTGCCGACCATTGCCAGAGGTAACGTACCCATGATGATGCTCACCTCAACAAAGTTGCGAAAGTTAAGGAACAGCAGAATCACGATAATCCCCAGAGTCAGAGGCACCACATAAGTCAGCTTCTCTTTCGCCCGCTGCATATACTCATATTGACCAGCCCAGCTCACCGAATAACCAGGCGGCAGCTGTAACTGTTCAGCCACAACCTGCTGTGCATGCTCTACATAACTGCCAATATCCATACCGTCTATGTCGATAAAGGTCCAGCCGTTAAGGCGAGCATTTTCACTTTTGATACCCGGTGGGCCATCTTCAATATAAACATTAGCGACATCACCCAGTGGAATCCGTTGCCCCATAGGCGTGACGATAGGTAACAACGCTAATTGCTCTGGAGAATCCCGGTAGTCCTGTGGATAACGCACATTGATCGGATAGCGCTCCAACCCTTCGATAGTTTGTGACACGTTCATGCCGCCAATAGCCGTTGCAACAACTTGCTGGATATCGGCAATGTTCAAGCCGTATCGGGCGGCGCTCTGACGTTGAATATCCACTTTGATATACCGTCCACCGGCTACCCGTTCGGAATACACCGATGCGGTACCGGGGACATCCTTCAAAATAGTTTCCAGCTGCTGACCTATCTGCTGAATTTGCGCTAACTCTGGGCCTGCGACCTTAATCCCGACGGGGGTTTTGATACCGGTGGCCAGCATATCGATACGGGTCTTGATCGGCATCACCCACGCATTCGTCACCCCGGGCACTTTCACCAAATTATCCAGCTCCTTTCGCAGATCATCGGTCGTCAGTCCGGCACGCCACTGATCTTTCGGTTTAAGCTGAATAAAGGTTTCGATCATAGTCAACGGAGCTGGATCAGTAGCACTGTCTGCCCTCCCCACTTTGCCAAATACCGTTTCAACTTCCGGTACTGTCTTAATCAATTTATCGGTCTGCTGTAATAATTGCCGAGCCTGACCAATAGAGATACCGGGATAAGTCGTCGGCATATACATCAGATCACCTTCATCCAATGGCGGCATAAATTCACTGCCTAGCTTATCTAATGGCCAAAAGCCCACCAGTAAAACCAACAAGGCAAAACCCAAAGTCACTTTTGGAAAGGCCAGCACTTTACGTAAGGTCGGCATATAAACAGCGGTGAGTAACCGGTTTACCGGGTTTTTATGTTCCGGTAATACTTTTCCGCGGATGAAATAACCCATCAGCACCGGAACAAGCGTAATAGCCAAGGCCGCTGAGGCCGCCATCGCGTAGGTTTTAGTGAACGCCAGTGGCGCAAACATTCGCCCTTCCTGTGCCTCCAAAGTAAATACCGGAACAAAACTGACGGTGATTATCAACAAACTGAAAAACAATGCCGGTCCCACTTCACTGGCGGAGTCTGCAACAATCTGCCAGCGATTCTGTTTGGTTAGCGGTGTACGCTCCATATGCTTATGCATATTCTCAATCATAACGATCGCGCCATCGATCATTGCCCCAATCGCTATCGCAATACCGCCCAATGACATGATATTGGCGTTTATTCCCTGCGCATTCATCACCATAAAGGCGGTCAAAATACCCACTGGCAGGCTAACAATTGCAACCAGAGATGAGCGAACGTGAAAGAGAAACGCGATGCACACTAGCGCTACGACGATGAATTCTTCCAGAAGCTTGTGCCAAAGGTTCTCTATTGCACTATCAATCAGGCCGGAACGATCATACACCGTGACCACTTCAACGCCTTCCGGTAGCCCCAGCTTCAGAGTTTCAAGCTTCGCTTTTACGCCATCGATGGTTTTCTGCGCATTCTCTCCGAAACGCATGACCACCACACCACCGACCACTTCGCCTTCACCGTTAAGCTCTGCCACCCCACGCCGCATTTGTGGTCCGGTAGCGACATCAGCAACATGTTGCAAAAGCACCGGCGTACCATTCTTATTTATACCCAGAGGTATATTCTTAAGATCCTCCTCGCCCTGTATATAACCGGTAGCACGTACCATGTATTCCGCTTCGGCCATTTCTACAACAGAAGCACCCACTTCCTGATTACCTCGTCGAATGGCCGTCTGGATATGCGATAAAGGTATGTTAAACGCCCGCAACTTTTCCGGATTAACCCGTACCTGATACTGCTTAACCATACCGCCGATGGGTGCCACTTCAGAGACACCGGGCACCGTCTGCAACTCATATTTAAGAAACCAGTCCTGCAAACTGCGTAGCTGGCTAATATCATGCTGACCGGTTTTATCCACCAACGCATAAAGATAGACCCATCCAACACCGGTGGCATCCGGCCCCAGCTGAGGTCTTGCATTCTCAGGTAAGGAAGGAGCTACCTGACTCAGGTATTCCAGCACTCGGCTGCGTGCCCAGTACATATCAGTATCTTCATTGAAGATTACATACACATAGGAATCACCAAAGAACGAGTAGCCCCGCACCGTTTCAGCACCAGGTACCGACAGCATCGCCGTGGTCAACGGATAAGTAACCTGATCTTCTACAACTTGAGGAGCCTGACCCGGATAACTCGTTTTAATGATCACCTGCACATCGGACAGATCCGGAATCGCATCCACTGGCGTATTCTTCAGGGAAAACAGACCTCCCCCAACCAAGATCGCAGTGACCAGCAGGACGAAGAATCGATTGCCCACTGACCATCTAATAATCGACTCGATCATAGAGCCACCTTCTCGCCGCGACTCATTTCGCTATCAGCACCATCCAGACTCATGCTATCCATATCCATGCTTTCCATGTCCAAGCTCTCCATATCAAGAGCATCCATATCAAGAGCATCCATATTCATATCATCATCAGTACTCACTTGCTGTTCGAGATGCATACGTTTGAAGTCGGACGTTTTACTCGACTCTGAGTCCAACAGGAACTGAGCTGAAGTAACCACCTCTTCACCAGCACTCACGCCCTGCAGAACCTCAATCAACGTCCCATCACTACGACCCGTCTTAACTTCAATAGATTTAAACCGCCCATCACCCAGTGCCAATACCACCCGATTGGATCCAGCTCCACGAATGACAGCTTCTTTAGGCACAGTAAGAGAGGCTTCGGTTTCATCCTTATGAATCACCACTTCAGCAAACATGTTCGGCTTTAACAACTGGTCCTTGTTATCAAAGCGCATTCTTACCTTCAATGTGCGCGTAACCGGGTCCAGCACCGGATAGACATAGTCGACAACTCCTTCGCGATGCTCACCCGGTAGGAAATCTAATTGGATAGAGACAGGTAGCCCAGCCCGAACCATGCTCGCCTGTCGCTCAAACACTTCGGCTTCTACCCAGATCTCGTCTAAGGCGCCGATCGACATCAAGGTCATACCCGGTTTTACATACATCCCTTCACGAATATTGAAATCATCCACCACGCCGCTTTGCGGAGCGTAAAAAATAACAGCCTGTTTCACTTTACGAGTCGCCATCAGCTCATCCAACGTCCGCTGCGGAACCTGCAAAGCACGCAACCGGGTTTTAGCCCCCCTAATCAAATCCTGATTCCCTCGGGCCAACGCAAACAGGTACTCCTCCTGAGCATTAACTAATGCAGGAGAATACAATTCATAAAGAGGATCCCCTTGTTCAACCGGCTCACCTTCAGCTTTGATATATATTTTTTCAATCCAGCCTTCTACACGCGGATGCACATGAACAATTTCATCCTGGTTATAGTCGACATATCCAACCGTACGAGCTTCAAAGTGCATGTAAGTCATCATCGACACAGCGGTTCTGACCCCCAGATTATTAACCACTTCCGGCGATACGCTTATCGTACCCGGGCCAGCATCAGCAGCGGATCCAGCTTCTTTATAGACAGGTATAAGATCCATCCCCATCGGGGACTTACCAGGCTTATCTCTTTGGTAGTTCGGATCCATAGGAGCAACCCAATAAAGCGGTTCATTACTGGCTTTTGAAGCCTGCTCAGGTATTGAATCCGCACCGGATTCAATACCTACGATGTGAGGAAAGCTGGTTCCGGTCATTACTGCCCCCAAACCAGCCGCTCCGATCACTGCACCCAGCACAATTAACCCGATGTTTTTAACAGTAATACTCATTAATTTGCTCCTGCAGTGCTAAGAGAGGTATTGGCTGAGACTGAATCTATTGAAGTGAGAAAATAATTAAGTTGAGCAACTTGCTTCTGTTTAGCGACGTTAATCTCCAGATATTCAATCTGAGCATTCAGCTCATCAATGCGCGGGCGCAGCACTTCAATAAAACTGGCGTTATCCGATTCATACGCTCTCAGAGAGGCTTGTGCCTGCTGTTTTATCTGGGGAATTAGCTTGCGTTCAAATAATTTTCGTCGTTGCTCTAAGCGCTCTAACTGAGTGCGCGCAGTATGAAAAGATGCAATCATCTGCCGTATCATCAAGCTGCGATCTGTACGGATTTTTTCTTGGCTAGCAGTGGCCGCGTCAACCTCACGGTCTTGTTTGATAGCGGAAAATAACGGCATACTGACGGTTATTCCTACGCTAAACAGGTCTGCTCGATCTCTACCGCTCGCATCCTCTCCACGAAAACCATAACTCGCATTAACGCCCCATTCCGGCTCATATTTTTGCTCCGCCAGACGCACTGAGGTACCCGCTACCGCAATACTCTGATCGATTTTTTGAATCGAGGGGTGGCGTACAAAACTGCTTGCCAGTTGATTGTCACTGGGAAGCGTATCCTGCCAACGCTCAGTATAGAATGAGCGGATTTTCGGCCATTCAGTAGAGTAACCCGGCGATAGACTAGCCCCGAGTGGCGTTACGTCATTACCCGAAGGTAACAACCACTCAAGCAACCTCTGTTCAGCCATCTCCTGCATCTGTAACAGCCGGGTTAGCCGATCTTCTATCCGGGTTTGTTCAAGCTGCGCTTTAATCAAATCCTGCTGTCGAGTACGCCCAAGCGCAGAAGAATAATCCGCAAGAGAGACATCAACCAGTTGATCAAATAATACCAGGTCCTGCTTAATCAACTTTATACTCTGTCGAGCCTGATAAGCGTCTAACCACAGCTGAGTAATAGTTAATCTCAGCTGTGCTTGCCGCTCAGAGCGCAACAAAGGCTCCCGCTCACTTTGCTGTTGCAATTGCTGACGCTTAAGGTGGCGACTATCGCCGCGAGGAAACATCTGCGATACCCCCGCCACTAACTGCGTCATCGCTTCTTGATTAAAATCCAGCGTATCGGTGGGTAAATTAGCTATCTTCAATGATAGTGTCGGATCAGGTAATTGATAGGCCGATTCAGCCATAGCCGCCGCAGCTTTCTGGGTATAACTGCTACCTGATAACCACGCATCATTTTCAATCGCAACGCTAATGGCTTGATCAAGTGTTAGCGGCTTATTCACGTCTGAAGCAATAACCAGAGAAGGAAGTACAACAGCGCTTAGAATGACCATCGAAGCAACCAATGAAAGACAACTTTCAACGTGTTTATAGTTGCGACTCAAAGGATGTAATGCACTTTTAAAATATGCGGCAAACTTTACGATGGGCTGACCGGCATAGCGGTACCCTCTAAAAAATTGTACTGGTGACATAAACACACCCACTCAGGCCAAAACCATTTGCATGATTTCTGACATGTTCAATAAAAGGCGGGAGATTTATCTAAGTCTCCCGTTGGAAAACGGCCGAACTGTCGGCTTAGTTAATCAACGGAAAATGGGGGGGCGATATAGTGAAGCACCATTCGAATCAATCAATAAATGGTTATTATAAACTTGAGTTGTAACAGATGTTTTCAAATAAAACAGATAGTTTGAAAGGCCGCAGTCAATAGGGCTTACACACTGGGACTGAGTGCAGTCACTCATCTCTGCACAGCCATGAGCGCTGCTTTTTTCCATATGTGAGCAATGTTTATCACTCAGCGCGTCTGCTGTTTGTTGTTCACCACAGCTTTCTGCCGCAGCACTTACACCTTCATTGATTTCCATTATATGAAGTGAATGCATTTGGGCAGATGATGACGAGTTCATATTGATTGGCATAGCAAAGGCGTGACTGTATAGCTGTGCGGTCGTGACCACCAGCATACATAACACTAATAAAACCTTCCTTGCCACTACTCTCATCTAACACCTAGTTTTGATGTGACTTCAAACATAAATTCACAGACACGCAACATAATACTAGCAATTGTTCTCAAAAACACCTCTAAGTACTTTGCTCTGTATCAAATTATCTACATTTACTTTAGGCCACCCCTTTCTACCCAAGCATTGTATATCTCTGTGGGCCATTTACTCTGAAAGAAGCTGATCACTGCATTTTGTTCCTCTTCTGAAAGCTTATCACCAAACGCTGGCATCGTGCCGCCTAACGCTATTCCACCATTCTGAATAGTCAGTTTCAGACCCTTCAAAGGATGGTGCCAGGCATGGGCCGTACCGTCTAGCGGAGGCGGTGGGTACTTACCATCAGCCAATGGCTTTTTCCAATCAGCCGTTCCTTGGGCTAACACGCCATGACAATTAGCACATTGGGTAAGGAATAATTGCTTGCCATTATCAACTTGAGGTTGAGTATACCAACGTCCATCGACTTTCGGCTCACTATCACCGCACCCACCAATGAATCCCACTAAAGAAAAAAGAAGTGCATAAAAAAATCTATTCAACATACGTGAGCTAACCATCATTATTAATACCTATCGTACTGGTTATGCATACTAATTTAGCTTTCTCGCCTCACCTATCCACATAACCTACTGTGACTTTACACACAGGGTTTATAAACTGAAGGCGCCTTTCAACGATACAGAACAGATAGCTATTAGACACCTACTTTGAACTGATGATTTAGCAAATTTGTTGTTTGCACCGTGAGTCTGCATAAGCGCGAATATTAAAACAATGAGTTACGGGGAAATATACAGCATAAGTTTGCATAAAAATGCAGCGAAAGATTGCATAAAATAGAAAGATAAAAATCAGCAGACATAGTGCCTAATCTAATATTGGATTTGGTTCGGTAGCAAGACTGCTTTGTGCTATGGCTCAGCGACCTCAGGGCCAAATAAGATCAATCATTTAGGCAGGTTAGTGCCAGAAGCGGACATTCAATGATATAGATTTTCACAAGAATAAAGTGTCTACGATAGTCTGGCGGATTCAAACAACTAATCGTTTAGTCGCTGCAGATGGAGTTATATCAAGCTATTGAGCAGCATCAGATAGTGATCATTTCTGGCATAGCGAAATAAAAAACCGCATAGATAACGCACCATTCAGTTTTTCCTAAAAAGAAATTCTATTGTGAATTTTATTATCAGTGCCGGGCATTTTATGTCGTTACTATGCCTTTAACAAATTCAAGAACGGTTTCAGGACGGTAATTATGTCCTAAGGCAAACCAACAAAAGGAGATAGGTGTGGATAAAACGACTGCAGTCGAGTCTTTGACAGACACTATGGCGAAATTTACTGCCTACATCGGCAAACGTCTTCCAACAGACGTAAAACAAAAACAGGCTGAACTTAGAGCCAAAGAAACTAATCCAATGGCCATTGAAATTTTTGATGTCATGGCTGAGAACCAAGATCAAGCAGACAAGCTCGACCGACCCAGCTGCCAAGATACAGGTGTTATTCAGTACTTTATACAAGCAGGATCAAATTTTCCGCTGCTTGGGGAGCTGGAATCCATTCTAGAGGGAGCAACCAAGGGGGCTACTGAGATCGGTCCTCTGCGACACAATGCTGTAGAAACCTTCATTGAGAAAAATACTGGTACAAACACTGGTTCTAAGATTCCCTGGCTCGATTGGGAAATCCTTCCTGGTGAAGATGTTGCTTACATTGATGTTTATATGGCAGGCGGTGGCTGTACTCTGCCAGGCGCTGCAACCGTATTAATGCCCGGACAAGGGTATGAAGGGGTAGCAGAATTCGTCCTTGATGTAATGACTGCCCGAGGTTTGAATGCCTGTCCACCTCTATTAGTCGGTATCGGTGTGTCCACTTCCGCAGAAACCGCTGCGCGCCTGTCAAAGAAAGCAATTCTTAAGCCTGTTAATGCAAAAAACCCTAACGAACAAGCCGCATTAATGGAAGAACTATTGACTGATGGGATCAATGATCTCGGTATCGGTCCTCAAGGGCTTACTGGCGACAACACCGTAATGGGCGTAAATATTGAGTCATCTGCACGTCACCCGTCAACAATCGGGGTAGCTGTATCCACTGGCTGCTGGGCCCATCGTCGCGGCCGTATCAAGATCAACTCAGATTTATCTTATGAAATTCTATCTCATGAAGGCGTAACACTATGAAGAAGGTTTTAAAGACCCCAATCTCTTCTGAAGATTTAACAGACTTGAAAGTTGGCGACGTTGTTTATCTCGACGGGACTTTGGTTACTTGTCGCGACGTTGCACACCGACGATTAATAGAACTAGGGCAGGAGCTGCCCGTTAACATCGAAGGTGGTGCTATTTTTCATGCTGGCCCTATCGTCAAAGCAAAGGATGATGGCAGTTACGAAATGGTTTCGATAGGACCAACTACTAGCATGCGCATGGAAAAGTTTGAGCGTGAGTTTATCGCAAAAACAGGCGTCAAATTAATTATTGGCAAAGGAGGCATGGGATCAGAAACTGCGGCTGGCTGTGAAGAGAATAAAGCTATACATGCAGTATTTCCCGGAGGGTGTGCCGTGGTGGCAGCGACCAAAGTTGAAGCTATCGAGGGAGCAGAATGGAAAGACCTCGGTATGCCAGAAACACTCTGGGTAAACAGAGTTAAAAACTTTGGTCCGTTAATTATTTCTATAGACACGCATGGAAATAACCTCTTTGAGATCAACAAGAAAACCTATAACGAACGCAAAACCGATGTTCTCGCGAAGATCAGCGAGAAGGTTAAGTTCATTAAATAATTTGATCGAGGATGCCATTGGATCCTCGCATTAGATTGTTTTTAGCCCAGCTGGCGAGATACATCAATTAAAAAACTCGCATGGAGAGATATATGAAAATAATGAAAACAATGAAAACTCTTAATGTTGTCGTAGCCTTAGCTGTTGCATCAACATCAGCTCTTGCTGTAGATAAAGCAGGTTGGCCAGATAGTTTTACTGTCGGCACAGGTTCACAAGGCGGTACCTATTTTGGATACGGTACTGCGTGGGCGAACATCGTTTCTGAAGAAACCGGTGTGCCGGGCGGAGCTGAAGTTACGGGAGGCCCAATGCAGAACATGGCTTTGGTTCATACTGGCGATAATTCCTTCGGTATGACCACTATGGGTCCTGCACGTGAATCTATCGACGGAAAAAATGCTATTGCTCCAGGCCTTCTAATGAACAACGCATGCGCGATGTTTCCGATGTACCAGACCCCATTCTCTATCACCACGCTAAAATCTTCAGGTATCACATCTATAGCTGATATTCCTGATGGAGCGAAAATTGGCTTTGGTCCTGCTGGCTCTACTTCTGATACCTATTTCCCTCTCATGATGAGTGAGGCGCTCGGTGTGAAATTTGAACGCCGAAATGGCGGCTGGTCTGACCTCGGAGGTCAACTTCAGGACGGCCTTTTGGATGTCGTAGCGTTTGCAGCAGGTGTTCCAGTCCCCGCTGTAAGTCAGCTAGAAGTACAAACGGAGATCAATATTCTTGAGTTTACTGAAGAGGAGCAGGCAAGGATCACAGCAGCTTTCCCAGTTTCTAATTACGATATCGCGCCAGGTAGTTACAAGTCGTTAGAAAAGCCGGCACGCTCAGTTTCAATGTGGAACTTCGCAATTGCTAACTGCGACCTACCTGAGTCGTTTGTTTACGAAGCGGTAAAAGCAGTGATGGGCGACAACGAACGTATGGTTAAAGCGCACAAAGCGGCTCGCAGCTCGTTGGCGGAACATTGGGATAAAAACTCATTTATGCCTTGGCACGCCGGTGCAGCTAAATGGTTCAACGAAAATGGTGGGAATATCCCAGCTAGCTTGATCCACGAATAAGGTATAAATGTGCGGTTTTGACTCCGGTCGCGTCAAAACCGCGCTATCAAGTTAACATTATTCATCGACCGCCTCGACGCAAAGGTTTTGACATGAACGATACAAATAAATCGGCGCAAGACGCAGATCATCTAATTGCCCACGGTGTAGATGATGAACCAGTTGAGTCAAATCGACGCATATATACGGGACGATCGTTCCAACTGATTACGTTTGCAGCAGTAATTTATGCTGCGTTTCACATGTTCGCTCTCAACGGAATAGGATTAACTGCTCTCACAGGCGGATTACTCAATCTAGACTTTCTTCCGGACTTTCCAATTGAAACGTGGAATTACCGTATCGCTCACGTAGCGGGAGCATTAATACTAGGCTTTTTGATGTTCTCTTCAACAGAGTTCTCTGAGTCCAGTGAGCCACAATCAAAACCCATTCGATGGGCTGCCTATCCATTACTTGCCTGCGCCCTACTTTCATTAGGAATGGCTATTTATTTTGCTTGGGAAATTGCTTCGGGGAAAATGTGGAATGGTATAGATAAAGGTATTCAATTCAATGAGATTTGGCTCTACGGCATGCCTTTATGGATAGCTACAGCAGGCTCAATTATCTTATCTTGGTTTGATAAGCAGTGTCGTGGACGCTTCGCACCTCATGATTTCGTTCTAGTAGTGGCTTCATTAGCGGTAGCAACATACTTGATTGCGATCTATGGAACACTGATGCGCAATTCAACTGGTACTTCTTTTGCCCCTATCGGTATCTCGATAGCAGCAGTTGCTGGAACAGCACTGATTATGGAGATGACTCGTCGGGTTGCAGGACTTGCACTGGTAATCATTGCAGTCGTATTCCTCGGCTATGTTTTTGTTGGTGAATTCATGCCAGGATTTCTGACATCACCACCAATAACTTGGGAGCGTTTCTTTAGCCAGGTTTATACTGATGCGGGTATACTTGGTCCAACAACATCAGTTTCCTCTACCTATATCATTCTATTTATTATCTTCGCCGCTTTTTTGCAGGCCTCAAAAGTTGGAGATTATTTCGTAAACTTTGCTTTCGCTGCGGCGGGTCGTACACGAGGAGGCCCTGCTAAAGTGGCGATCTTCGCATCGGGTTTGATGGGTATGATCAACGGTACGTCGGCGGGCAATGTTGTTGCGACCGGATCGCTAACTATCCCGCTAATGAAAAAAGTGGGATACCACAAGAATACTGCAGGAGCCATTGAGGCCGGCGCATCTACCGGCGGACAAATCATGCCTCCTATCATGGGCGCTGGTGCATTTATCATGGCTGAAGTTACGGGTATTCCGTACTCAGAAATCGCCATTGCAGCAGTTATTCCTGCGATTCTGTACTTCGTTTCAATTTTCTTCATGGTGGACTTAGAAGCTGCGAAACTTGGCATGAAAGGCATGCGCGATGATGAGCTTCCACGCGTTGCAACGCTGGCTAAGCAAGCATACCTCTTCATCCCCATATTCATCCTGATTATCGCCCTGTTTATGGGGTACTCTGTAATTCGTGCAGGAACCTTAGCTACGGGTGCAGCAGCAGTCGTTAGTTGGTTCTCCCCATACAGAATGGATCTAAAGCGTATCTATAATGCTTTTGAGATTGCGGGACATATGTCGATTCAAATAATCGCAGTATGTGCTTGCGCGGGAATTATCGTTGGTGTGATCTCTCTCACAGGAGTAGGTGCGCGATTCTCTAACTTGCTGTTAGGCCTAGCTGATACTTCACAGTTGTTAGCATTGTTCTTCGCAATGTGTATCGCTATTCTGCTCGGAATGGGCATGCCTACTACCGCCGCCTATGCAGTAGCCGCATCAGTTGTCGCACCGGGTCTGGTTGATCTGGGAGTCCCACTACTAACGGCACATTTCTTTGTCTTTTACTTTGCAGTGGTCTCTGCGATAACCCCTCCTGTAGCCCTGGCATCGTTTGCGGCGGCGGGCATTTCTGGATCAAATCCGCTGGAAACATCGGTAGCCTCATTCAAGATTGGTATAGCGGCTTTCGTAGTGCCTTTCATGTTCTTCTACAATTCGACACTGTTGATGGAAGGTGAAACGCTAGCGGTATTACTATCAGGAACCACTGCGGTTGTTGGAATCTTCCTTCTAACGGCTGCGGTTCAAGGCTGGTACATGGGTGCTACAGCCAATAATGTAACGCGTGTTGCGCTTGTCTTTGCGGCTTTTCTGATGATATCTGGTGGTCTGGTGACTGACCTGGCGGGGCTTGTAATCGCTGCTGGGCTATACCTGATCCGTAAAGGGATTCACAGACACGCTGCGGCAGACAGTGTTTAACCACAACGTCTTTAAACTACCGTAGCGAGCAGGGCTAACCAAAGCCCTCCTCAAATTTTTAGCTAATTCACACTCTTGATTACCACTCGTTGATAAGTGTTTTTCTGGCAATCAATCAGTGATAGGTATGAAACAAAATAACATCGCAGTAATTACAGATGATTGCTTGCAAAGATGTCGTTCCTGAAGGTATTCGAGAGCTAGAGGTTACAGCGCAAGGTATGCCTGAAGTCGTTCTCGACCATATTCCATTGTGGGGCTCTTTTCTGAAGTTTAGGAGTGGGTTTGATAAACATGCTTGTCTGCATCCAGTACGGCTGATGCCAGGAATTAACACTCAGCTAGCGGGGAACAAAGGTAGTGATATTGACTTCATCATCGCCCACTAGAATAGATATGTCTGATATTCAGGCATATTTATAAGGCACATCTCAAGTGAGATGTCATACAGGAAGCTGTCTTCTGTGGGTTAGGGGTAGATTGGATTCAGGGTTACGCATTTGAGTTAACACTGCTAGATGGATTCTAGCCCCCAATCGTGGGGGCGCATACATCACTTTAGAAAAGGAAAGCGCCTGATGATAAACCTTCACAACAAAACTAACTGGTTGACCTTATCAAAGAATCTCAGAAAGGATTGTTCGAATATTCTGGATGTCGATTTAAGTCTCGGTGCAGTGCACCTATTAGGGACTGCTGTGGGAGAGGAGTTTAGCTTAAACCTTTATGATCTTATTCTCGAACTGGATCAACCACTTCAATCTACTTTCACTAGCGAACTTACCAGAACGAACAAGGTATTTGATTTCTTAGTGTCGAGCGATGATAGGGCAATCCCACGACACTGGTTGAGACTACGCACTACGTATCTAAGAGAATCGCGGAATAGTCATAAGATTTTGGCGATATGTGATGATCGGACGATCGAAGCGAAATAAGTGCTTGACGCACTGATTACTAAACATAGCCAATGAAACAAGGAAGCCGCTCTGTATGTCGACGTTTGTTAAAAAGCTGAATAGCTTCGAAGGTACTCAAATTTTAGCTTCAACTTATTCGCCTGTCATAGGGCGCATGGCCCGAGATCTCGGATTTAAGTACGGAATGATAGGCGGATCAGTCGCCTCTATGAGCACAATTGCGTCTCCTGATTTAATGCTTCTAACTTCGTCGGAACTTTGTGATCTAGTAAGGCGTACTTGTCAGGCATCTGATTTACAAGTGGTAGTTGACGGCGATGGTGGATACGGAAATGCTTTGAATGTAATGCGTACCGTTCGAGACCTTGAAATGGCTGGTGCCGCTGCAGTTACTTTGGAAGATACATCGCTTCCAATATCATATCAGCAAAGAGGAGCACAGCTAATCTCCGTCACAGAACAGGTAGATAAGCTAAAGGCTGCTTTAGATGTTAGGTGTAGTGATAGCTTCGGTATCATAGCACGCACGCAGGTCCTTCATTCGGAATCAAGTGATTCTTTGCGTTCACGAGTATCGAGCTACGCTAGCGCGGGGGCTGATATGATTTGCATCGCAGGGCAAGTTTCTGGACCCGAACTGGAAATAATATCAGAAGCGGCCCAAAGACCCATTATGATGATTACCTACGGGCAATCACATACATTTAATGATGAGTTCTTGATACGGAACTCTGTAAAGCTATTACTCACCGGACATACTCCATTTGAAAGTGCTATGCGAGCCAGCTACGACGCGTTAAGGGAGCTAGCGGGGATAGATACCTCGGTTTCTGATCTAAGCTATTCTGAGTTGATGCGAAAACATTGCAATCAACCGCTCTACGATAATGCGATGAAAAAATACCTAGGCATTGTCCCGATCAATGATTAAGTACAACTTGGCGTAACGAGTTCGCCTCACTTCCCGTTGTCAGCGGGTTACATCACCTTACCAGCATACGGTAAATCACTGCCGCTCAGACTCCCAAACCAGCACAACCTGGCTTAGTCACAAACACGTTGGGTTCTGCCTTTATGTTTATGTATTTCAGATAGACTCGTGGTACATTTAAGCATCCATGCTTGCCCTGAACTCCGGGCACACTGTAGGTTATATCGGTTACCCAGAACTTATTTGGTTCAGTTACCTGAAACTGGCGTTGTAGAATATTATCAGCCACATGTGATGGACGCCCTGAGGTTTTACCTCGGTACTTCTTGTAACCGACTTGGGCTGATAATCCATCAAGCCTCATTAACCTTGATACTCGATGCTTACTGCATCGCTCACCCAGATCCTTAAGGTCATGATGGATTTTACGGTAACCATAGACACAACCGCTTTCAAGCCATGACTGCTTGATCAAACCCAGTAACCGCTGATCCTCTTTGGCGCGCGGCGATACTGGATCATGCCGCCAGGCATAGAAACCGCTATGATGAACTTCAAGCAGCTTACACAGAGTCCTGACCGAGTGCTGGTCTCGATGCTGTTGAATAAAGGCGTACCTTACTCGGACTCTCTGGCAAAGTACGCGGCTTTTTTTAAGATGTCACGTTCTTCGGTAACCCGACGCAGCTCTTTCTGGAGCCGCTTAATCTCAACATCCTTCTCGTTCACTTCCTGGTGATGTTCACTGTTGCTGCCGTAGCGTTTAAGCCAGTGGTACATACTATTGGTCGAAACACCTAAACGACGAGCAACTTCCGCAACAGGATGACCCCGTTCTGTGACTTGCTTAACGGCTTCAATCTTGAACTCTTCGGGAAAACGCTTGGTACTCATGACACCTCCTAGTGGCGTTATTTTAACGCAATAAGGTGTCTACTGAAGGCTGATCGATTCAGTCCGCTTTGGTCGTTTCATCAAAAGTACTCATACAAATCAGTATATTAGTTGAACTGTTGCAATGATCATTTGAATCTACAGATACCTGTATTAGGGTATTTATCAAAAGCAGAAGCTCAGCGGGATATCGGAGATTATCTGATGCGGTATTACAACTGGGAAAGACCGCATCAGTACAACAATGGCTTGCCACCTGCGGTGGCAGAAGAAACGACATAAATTTATGTCCGGGATTAGTTTACCACTACAGCACTCGGCTGGACGTAGTCATTATAGGAGGTTAGACATCGAGCCAAAAAATGGGTGGGCGTGATCCTGAAACTTTCAGATTAAAGTAGTAAAAAAGGTCCAGATTTCTAATCTGGACCTTTTACTGAATAATAAGTGCGATCAAGCCCCTACGATTCCTGAAGGGGGGAGGTTTCCTAGAGGTTTGATACAACAAATCAAGATCATTAGAACACTATACGCATACCCATCAGATAACCCGGATCGGTATTATCCGCATCGGTATCACCAATCTCTGCAAACAGACTAACGCCTTTCTGATCGGGGAACTTATAGGTGGCGTTTGCATACCAGCCGGTCACATCATCACCCGCATCCTCATCGCGGTTCTGGACGCCTACCGCAACGGTCGTGGTTGCTGCAACCGGAAACGATGCCACCAGATTATAGACATCGGCAGTATCTTCCATAGAACCGTAGTCCGCACCAAACTTGGCAAAGCCTGCATCAAAGGTCACACCCACGCCCCATGAAGAGACCGAGTCTGAACCCAGCGCCTGATAGTTCTGATAGGCCGCCATCAAGCCCAGATCACCCACCGCGGTAGAGACAAACAGATCGGTGGATTTAGTACCATCACTGTCCCCATTGCCTTCTGCTTTAAGGTCGGTAGAGACTGACACAAACAGGTTTTCGAACTGCGCATCCACACGGATAACATCATCACCCGCATCATCGTTGAGGTCGAAAATATCATCCTCAACTACCGTTTCATAAGCCTTTTCAACGCTGAACTCATCGGTGGAATAGTTCTGCTTACCAAAACGCAGGTCGATATTATCAAAGCTCAGTCCCAGATACGCTTCTTCCAGCTTGCCACCATCCTGAGCATCGCTGCTCTGATCGTTAGCCCGCTTATCAAAACTCTAATCCAGCTGAGCGAATGCACTCATCCCCTCATTCAGGTTATAGGTCACGCGGTTTTTCAGTTCAAGATCATCAAACTCTAGATCCTGATCCTGGTTATCACCGATCTTCTGCCGCAACTGGACCTGCAGATCACCTTTAAGGTCATACTTCAGGCCGTTGCCTTCATAGATGGTTGCCGCCTGAACGGAACCGGCCAGTATCGCTGACGCAATTGCAGTAGTCAGAGCTACTTTCTTCATCGATTTCTCCACTTGATTGATGGATTGCTTTTATTTTTTCTCAGGTTTTCTGGGTTACCTGAAGCCCATTGGTGCACAACATTATCTATGGATGTATTAATAACCTGAGACCCACTTACCGTGCGTCTAGAACAGAATTGCTGTCCTGAGGCCGTTTTTAAATTTGTTAAAGGCATGGTAACGACATAAAATACCCGAAACCTATAAAGTATTTCACAATAGAAATTCCCTGGAGGAATAAATGGATAGTGCATTAGCTATGCGGTTTTTTATTTCGCTATGCCAGAAACGGTCACTATCTGGTGCTGCTCAAGAGCTTGATATAACTCCATCTGCAGCGACTAAACGATTGGTTGCTATTGAGGATCAGCTAGGAGTGAAACTGGTAAATAGGACGACTCGAAATATTTCTCTTACCCCAGAAGGAGAAATATATCTTCAGTATGCAAATAAGATTGTCGCTGACATGGAGCAGATGCAGGAGGTAATCCGAGACCAAAGCTCCACTCCCACAGGACAGTTGAATATTCATGCCCCGCTCGGCTTTGGCAGGAAATATATTGCTCCCTTAATTTCCGAGTTTTCCAGAGAGTATCCTGATCTTGCTATTCGTTTAACGCTCAGTGATAAGAATGTGTTACCCCCGGATGACGCTATCGACATACTGATTAGGTTCGGGGAGCTTCCTGATTCAAGACTCGTTGCCCGAAAGATAGCACCAAACCGGCGGTTTATATGTGCCAGCCCGTCATATCTTGACCGTGTAGGGCGACCTAAAGTACCTGGGGACTTGTTGCTGCATACAGTAATAGCCTTGAGGCAAAATGAAGAAACAGCAAGCCTATGGCGTTTATCCAAAGATAATCAAAGCCACTCGATTCGTGTTCCGGTGATACTGAGTTCTAATGATGGTCAAGTCGCTTTGCAATGGGCTATTGAAGGTCATGGTCTTTTAATGCGCGCTCAATGGGACTTGGCGAATTATCTACGCCAGGGACAACTCGAACTTGTGTTGCCTGAGTATGAGACACCACCCGCTGATATCTTTGCCGTTTACCAACAAAAAGCGCGGATGGCTACAAGAACATCCTTGTTCTTGGATCACTTAGAAAGTGCTTTCCTGACTCAAACTACGAGCACAGACTATTGGTAGGAAGGATAAAAAAACAACTGCAACGTTGCCTTGGCTCAGATAAACGTTATAGATATTTTACTATCCCGCAACAGCAATCTTTCACCACAAGCAACTGGTCACGGTACAAATTACACAAATTGCTCAATTCATAGAACTAAAGTGTCAAGATGGGAGGAATGCGCAATTTTGAGGCTGTATTAACTAAAGAAGTAGCAGCCAATGCGGCGGTCATAGTAAAAATCATGTAGATCCTTACAAGTGAGAACAACTAGATATTTACAACCACTCCGATAGTGTCGTTAATTTAATAAGCTAACAAATGAAGCTTAGTAGATATATGTTTCCGACTGTAGTGGCTGCAATCAGCAGCTGACGCAGGAACTTGCATTGCTGAAGCGCCACACGTACGGCCAGCGCAGCGAACACCTCAATATGTTGCAGATCAGCCTGCCGGACGACATGGTCGAGGTCGACATTGCGAGTATCGAAGTAGAACTGGAGCAGTTGAAAACAACACCAGCGACTAAGAAACATCCCAAACGCGCACAACGTCCCTCGGAACTCCCGCGGACCGAGATCCATCATGAACCGGAGCATAACCACTGCCCCTGTGAGTGTCAGCTGCGTAGGATCGGAGAAGATATCAGTGAGAAGCTGGACTATACGCCCGGCGCATTCACCGTCGAGCGACATATCCGTGGCAAGTGGATCTGCATGTAGCGGACAAGAATCAGATCGCCGGACGAGCAGTGGAGTACATCGGGCAGCACTATGAGGTTGAAAGAGAAACATAGTTTCTGACTCCTGAAGCCCGACAGCATCTGCGGGCAACACAACCGCGCTCCATACCGATGCCCTGCATCAGTGAATGCAGGCACACCGTCAGAAAGTGCTGAAGATACTGCGACGGAAAAAGCGCTGGATCAATTCCTTTGGAATCGCCAATTGCTATCAACTCTGTGTCGACCTGGATCACTGAATACGGCGCAGAGTCAGAATAGCTTACTGGCGACAGTGGCGAAAACCACGCACCAAAGTCAGAAACCTGATGAGGCTGGGCGTTCGAGTTCAGGCAGCAGTTGCGTGTGGCATTACCAGCAAAGGCCCATGGCGCAGCTCAAAAACACCAGGGATAAATCAGGCATTATCCAATGCCTATTTAAAATCTCAGGGGTTGTATGAGTTACGTGATGGATGGATCAAGCTTCACTATGGCAAATGAAACGCCCTGTGCGGACCCGCATGAAGGGTGTTGTGGGGGCTGAGGGTTAGAGACCCTCGGCTACCCGATTAGGCTTTTTTCTTTCTTTGTCGGAACCATTCTTCAATAGCACCAGACTCCAAAAATAACTGCATAATTTGTTCTCTTGAATTTGGTAAATGCAAAGTTTCAATGGAAAATTCAAGCCTTGTTTCAATGTCTTTTACGGCTTTGGTGTTTAACTTGAAGCTTTTATATGTTTTTGCTTTTTGCAATGCTCTAGATAGGGCTCCGGTATATTGGTTGGACGGGAAGTCAGTGTCGTTGCTGTAGTCTGACCATGGCCATACTGCCCATTTTTTTATTCCGTCGAACAAAAAATTCCGTGTTTTGGTGGGTAGCCAAGCACTGGCGTCTGAAAGAAGCCAGAGTAAGTAGTCGACTGTATCGTGAACTTTTACGTTTGGACCCATAAGATGACCCTGAACGAAAAAGCAGGCGATGGTTGAGGGTTTATAGTTACCAAAATTTTCATCGTGGAGGGCAATAGGCTCATCGCAAGCTGGGACGCTCCTGTAATGGTCTAATGACACCGGACACTTTAATGAGAGACTATAAACGTCAAACATTGAGGTGTAGGAATGGGACAGAAACGTAGTTACAAGCAATACCCGAAAGAGTTCAAAGAAGAAGCTGTTGCGCTGGTC
>JBLWXO010000007.1:0-209211 GCA_048267385.1 Neptunomonas sp.
TTGGAGCGGGAAACGAGATTCGAACTCGCGACCCCGACCTTGGCAAGGTCGTGCTCTACCAACTGAGCTATTCCCGCAACATTATTTTAGTTAGCAACACTTATTGATAACTAAAATGGCGTCCCATAGGGGGTTCGAACCCCTGTTACCGCCGTGAAAGGGCGGTGTCCTAGACCACTAGACGAATGGGACTTTTCAATGAGAGCGTAGCTCATCAAAGAGGCGCAAATCTTATTGATTCCAACGACCTATGTCAAGAAGAATTATCACCACTGACGCTGAAAAATCACTCTGTCATTGCCTCTGTATTGGCCGAATATCAGATTTGCAGAAGGTGCGTTATCAAAACTACCATCGCCATCCCAATCAAAGAAAAAGTAAGGCGTACGCGTTAGATCAACTACGACTCCCACAACGCCGGTACTCCCTGCTCCCGGAGCGCTCATGGTAACACCAGCATCGCCAGCTTCAACTCTAAAATCCACGCCAGGATATGCATATGAGGCTGCAGTCTGGCCTAAGGCGATTAGCGCTCCTTCATTATCGGAATAACCCACTTCAGATGTTAGCCATGCACTACAGCTATCAGTGGTATTAATAATGAAATCTGATCCGCTGTAATATTCAACCACCCAAGACAAAGATAAAGGCTCAGTTTCCGGACCATAGGCATCCGTCAGTTTGAGCCGACCAAAACGCAGTTCTTTTGCTGGAATATTACTGATCGCAAAAGCACCACAGCCCTCCTCCAGCCAGTTTCCATCACTGTCCGAATCAACCCGGTAACAGGCTCCGTCACTATCCGTCAAATCAGCAATCGAAAATGTCAGATCCGTTAGCCCATTAAACGGATCTTCCAAGGCATTCCGGGTATAAGCAATCGAGTCAGCCGTCAGAGTATTGACTGCCGCTCCGTCATAATCTGACTCAGTTCCACTCCAGGTATCTAACGATAGATTAACGGTACTGCTCAAGGTTGCTGAAACAGCCGCACTCTGGTCTGTGTAGAAGCGACTGCTACGCTGAGCCGCCAACTGCCATAATGACCCTCCATAATTATAAACACGCCCTCCAACTGCATTGAAGCTAGTAACAACCAATTCAGGTGGTGTTTGATACTCTATATTTTCACCCATATAGGAAAAATCACCCGATGAACAATGCGCGCCCCACTCAGGTGAGTTTGCTGTCACATCAAAATACCAAGGTGTAAAACGCCCTACTGTTTTATCTGACTGATTAATAGCATGTCCGTAATAGTTTAAATCCCGAGCGTGTAAATTGATAATACCGACTTCCGAATAACTTGCAGACGCGTCTTCAAACACCCCGGAACTAAAGCCCGGCGAGATACTTATCCAGCCCACACTATCACCGGCCACTCGAGCACCTGTAGAAACAGAAAAATTACCACCGACACCTCCTGTCGCCACCGTTGGCGTATGCAAGCTAATACCAAGTTCTGCATTCGAAGGCTGATAATTAAGCGTCTCGACACCGTCTGCACACTGCCCGGACACACGTACAGTAAAAGGTCGTGCTGCTGCCCACACAGTACCGCCAGATACACTTGTGTTATTCAGCACCGCACCTGAAGCATTTTCCGCCGCTAAAGAGAGCTGTGCAGGGTATGCAACAAACGAGTCCGATCCAGACAACGTTTTTTGGCCAACAGCCAGCGCTGCATTTAATCCGACCACACCTGCATCCGAATACTTCACAGAGATCCGCGCCTCGCCCTGCGGATCAAAATTAACAATAACCGGAATACCCGGACCCGCAGACGGCAATGAATGAGCAACACCGGAAGATGTTAAGAGCAGCGCTTTTGCACCTGTTGATGGTGCCAGATACTGGCTATAAAAACTCACCGCCTGACTGCCTGCTACCGCACTACCGCAACTTAACGATCCATCAATTTTTTTCACTGCTTTAAGGGTGACCGACACTGAAGACTGGCAGGACTCCGTATCAGGGATTGAAAAAACTAAACCTGAATCAGAAACCGATAAGCTTCTATCTTCTGGACTGGCTGCATTACGCTTATCTGAAAAAGCGCCATCCGTCACATTAAAATTAACCTCTTCAGGATCAGAAGCAAGATCCGGATAGGAGAATTGTAACGTTACGCTACCCTCACCGTTATCGGGAAAGCGGTACGTTGCGCTACCGTTCCCGGCATTGCTTAAGACCCCAGATCCTGCAACCACAGATAGCCACTCGCCCTTGAGAGTAGAGGTTGATATCTGCAACAACGCACCCTTCGCATCAACAGCCAAATCAGCATTATCATGCGCTGTAAATGTAATATTTTCAGTGAGACAACTAACCATAGACAGATCATGACTAACGGCATAATGATCAACAGACACAGGCTCAACACAATTACAGGAACGCAAAGCACCGTCATAGTTTCGACCAGCCACCTCATTTACAAAAATATCTTCAATTTCAGCAGCACTAAGATCAGTATCGAATAATTTCACTTCATCAATATCACCATCAAAAAAACGACTTTCTATGCCTTGATCCTGCCCGATCTGAAGGTCGTTATTATTCGTAATAAGCTGGCCGGAAAATGCTTGGCGCGCAGCCTCCTGACCATCAATATAAATAATCTGAAGACCTGAACGATAGGTGATAGCCACATGATGCCATTGATTCAGCGTTATCCGGGTACCCGATGAAAAACTACGCGTATTCCCGATAGAGTCCTGCCACCACCAAAAAATCTCTCTATTACTGTTAACATGGAACTCATAATTAGCATCTTTAGATAAAATAGTTTTTAATTCGGAGGGAGTGTTTTTGAGATATATCCACGCCATTGCGGTCAACGCATCAGGTAGATCGATTTCATTGGTATCCGACAAACTCACATAATCATCACTACTATCAAATTGAGCAAGACCGCACACCTGCCCCCCTATTGTTGAAACAACGCCATTAACTGCGTAGGCATCCAAGCCATTTGGCCCACTATCTACAACATCCCTAGCATCCGCCCAATTACAACTATCGAAGCGATAATCAACAACCGGAGCAGGGAGACCACATCGCCGGTCGGTACCATCGTAATTTTTACCTGCTGTTTGATTGGCATAGATCGCCGAAACTTGCGCCAAGCTGAGCTCACTTTCAAAAAGAGTTGGTTCATCAATCCAGCCATCCCAATCTTGGGAGATATCAAAACCACCCGCAAAAGCATCCTGCTCCTGCCCGATAACCACACTACCCGGCGAAAACCGCAGCGCGCCAGTTGCAACGCTATACTTACACCCCTGCAGCGCCCCATCGATATATAAACAGTTCTTATCAGCTTTGCGCGTATATACAAAATGATGCCATTGGTTTCTGTTGGCCGGGCTAGCAAAGTCAATAATTGAAAAGCCATTTGAGCCAATACGAAAAGAGTCATTTTTAACTAATGGCTGAAAGTAGTCACTGCTATCAAACCACAGCAACAATTCGTTTCCATGATCCGGGCCAAAACCTGACAACAGCGCCTGACTTCCAGTTTCTGATGACTTTCCCCACACTGAAAAAGAAAATTCATTCAACCCATTAAATGCAGCAGCATCTAACGAAATATAATCAGTTGTTACACGATCTTTAACCGAAAAATCTACAGCACGACAAACCACACCATTTTCATCGGTACTCATTGACTCACTGGCAACACTGTGAAATCCATTACCGCTGTAGTCTTTAATTTCATCGGCCGAAGCAGACCAGGAAGGCTCATCAAGACGCCATTCTGCACGCGGAGCTGGCAATACGACGCTAGGGGGAACCGGGCAGGTTCTTGAAGCACCGTCCCAATTACGCCCTGCTAATTGGTTAGCATAGATAGAGTTAACACTTGAAGCAGATAGCGCGTTACTAAAAATTATCGGCTCATCAACCAAACCTTCCCAATCCTGAGAAGCAACAAACCCTCCTCCCACAGAATCCTGCTCTTGACCAATAATCAACCCACCTGAATTCACAGTCACTGCACCAGTATAGGTTGAAGTTTGACACCCTTGATTTACACCATCCATAAATAAGCAATGAGTCCCTCCATCACGCGTCCATACATAGTGATGCCAAACATCATCATTAATAGCCGGTAACGTATAACTTGCCACTACTCTATTTCGAAAATGCAATTGCAAGTTGCCAATATTAGCGAAGTACATCAGCACCTCATTCTGATACTCACGTGAAGCAGCAGAAAAAATCGTCTGCGCCTGAGTGCGTGAGGAGTCTAATCTCCCCCAGATAGAAATTGAAAAATTAGTAAGCCCACTAAGAGCATCACTATTTAAAGAAGCATAATCATTCGTACCATTTTCACGAAAATCAGCCGCATTACACACAACTCCATCTGCAGAGTTTGTCATAACCTGACTCGCTACTCCGTGGAAAGTATTCCCACTAGAATCAAGCACCTCACCAGCAATTGCTGCCCAGTCAATTTCATCAAAATACCATGCAGCCCGGACTGTGGGGAGATCCGGGGCCGGAATAGTAGCAGTCCAGGCTGCCGAAAAACCGCGATCAACAACAGAATGGCCACTACTAAAACGCACTAACATAGCACCCGAACTTGCCGTATAAGTACCAGTACCAGAGCCTGTTAAGCGAGGAGTTATCAGAGGCGAAGAGGTACTGGTTCCATCATACAGATACAGATAATCGTATCCGCTCTCAAGTGTCAAATCAGAAAAAGCAAGTGTTACACTCGAAGCTCCAGAAGGCTGAATTAAAAAAGTACAATCTTCATCGTTCTGATAATTGGAACCGCTTCCCCCTGAGTCATACAAACTACCCGACACAGCGGCGCTAGAAGTGACTGTCGAACACATATTCTCAGCTTTAGCACTGAAAGAGATAACAATGAAATAAATGAAGGCGCCCCAATAAAGGCGTTTTATATGCTGCACACAAGCTCCACTTTGATACGAAAAAGGCGAAACATCTGCCTGTAAAATGCAAAATCAAATATGTGAACAAGTATAGATGATGAATTGAAATTTTGGAGCGGGAAACGAGATTCGAACTCGCGACCCCGACCTTGGCAAGGTCGTGCTCTACCAACTGAGCTATTCCCGCTGATGCTTTCTGCAAAAGAAAGTTGGTGGCGTCCCATAGGGGGTTCGAACCCCTGTTACCGCCGTGAAAGGGCGGTGTCCTAGACCACTAGACGAATGGGACATATTTGAAGCGTTTCTTACACCTTTTTCAAAAAGGCTTTTGGAGCGGGAAACGAGATTCGAACTCGCGACCCCGACCTTGGCAAGGTCGTGCTCTACCAACTGAGCTATTCCCGCAACATTATTTTAGTTAGCAACACTTATTGATAACTAAAATGGCGTCCCATAGGGGGTTCGAACCCCTGTTACCGCCGTGAAAGGGCGGTGTCCTAGACCACTAGACGAATGGGACGCTACAGCACTCAAAGCTTTACCTCAAATGCGGGGCGTATATTATGCTTGAGATAAGATTACGTCAAGCGTTTTTTAGAAATGATTTCCCATAAAATCAATTACTTCATTATTTCCCATATGACGTCTGCTCGAATCATCAAGACAGATTTTTTCTTGCGCTTATCTTACGGGATATTTTTAAGATTCTTAAATAGAGTTTGCTGGAAAAAAACCAGGAGTTTCCCTTAGTATTAGGGGCTATTACTTATTCTTCAGTTACAAGGAACCCGATGATGAAGCCCTTACTCTATGGAGCCCCCCTATCACCTTATGTTCGCAAGATAAGGTTATTACTCGCCCTAAAGGAAGTAGAATACGAATCAAAAATGATCGTTCCGTACGCCACGCCAGAGGGATACGAACAACTAAATCCTTTGAAAAGGGTTCCTGCACTTGTCTATGGGGAGCATACTTTCGCCGACTCTGCCGTTATTGCTCACTTCCTGGATGCAAGCTTCGCCGGGATCAAGTTAATACCGGAAGATCTTTTTTTAAAAGCCCGCTGCGAGTGGTTTGAAAAATACGCGGATTATGAGCTCGCGCCGCATACAACCTTTACGGCATTCAGCCAAAGAGTTTTATCCCGACTCAGCGGTAAACAACCCGATGAAGAGTCCATTAAGATAGCACTGGAGAAAAAGCTACCTCCTCTGTTTGATTATCTGGAATCACAGTTAAGTGGTTTATTTTTTGTAGGAGACAGCTTAACACTAGCCGACATCAGTATCGCTAGCCAACTGATCTCTTTCGAGCATGCTGGTGAAGGTGTTTGCGACGAAAAGTGGCCTAAGCTTTCACAATTTTACCAACACTTTACCCAGCTAACACCCGTAGCTTTAATTCTGACATCGGAAAAAGCATCCTTAAGAAAACTATTAGGGGGCTAAAAGTAAGCGGCTAGCAATAGCCTATAGCTACTTTGAGCTCAATTACCGATAAGTCCATTCTATATTCACAACCTGGCCGCTACGTACATCAACAAACCACTTGCGGCCATCAAAACGGTAGACCATTCGAGTCACCGAACAAGTCCGCCCTGAACCACAGCGGGTTTTTGCTTTATATTTAGTGATAGGTTTGCCTAGATGCTCATAAACCTTGGAGAGGTCATCTCCTGAAGATAACAGCTGCCCGTTTGGTAATCGTAACGCATAAGCCTGGCAGCTCAATAAAAGCAGTAAAACCAATGATATTTGACGCATATTCACTCCATCTTCCTTGATGTTATGACGCCAGACTAAAAACCAAGCTACTTAATTCAACCTGAAATTTATCTGACCTGACTCATTTTTAAAATATCCCTTTTTAAAACCCATCTCCTTTTATAATGTACTTATTATACAGCTCTCTGCTCTTTTGAAAGAACAGGATTAACAGACACCTTAACTTCTTCTTTTACATTTTTCCACTCACGATCTACCAACGCATCTGTCAATGCGGCTCCCGCCCACATAGATGCCAACGCGATCCATGCGGTGATCGAAAAGGCAGACCCTCCGCTCAATCCTGCGCCTACAGCACAACCACCTGCTAGCATTCCTCCCATTCCCATAAAGGAAGCGCCTACAATATAACGAATCATACTGCGCCCTTCCTGAAAACCTTGTAATTTTAACTCACGAGATAAGAAAGCGGCCAAAAAAGAGCCTAGAAAAACACCCGGGACTAACCCAACATCAAAATCCAGTGCCGCGTCGGTGGGCGTTAAAAGATACATCAATGTATCGGCAGAAGGGCCAGTAAAGGTCATACTTTCAATTTGAGTCGGATCAAATGTTTGATAAGACAAATGATAGGTAAACCACCAACCTCCTACTACCATAGCCCCGACACCCACCGAGCCAATCCATGCCCAAGGGGTTAATTGATTCTTTATGCCGTAGAAAATAGCAATAATCATACAGACCACGCCCAGATAAATGCCCGTATAAGCCCCCCAACCTAAAAAGGAGATGAGTTCTAAACCACCATCATTATGTAACAGCCAAGCACCAGCAACACTATCCCGCACAGGGGCCAGCACACCTTTTAATGAGGCTTGCGCCACTGCCGCAAACAACAGGCCGGAAAAGAGGGCTCTTAAATTCCCTGTGGCTGCCAGTACCAACAAACGAGATCCACAGCCACGAGCCAAAATCATACCTGCACCAAACAGTAAGCCACCGATAATAGCGCCCGATAAGCTCCCATAACTGGCAAGCATTCTCGAATCAGCAAGATCCAGCTCCCCAAACGTAATCAGCAACTGTGTGCCACCCACCGCAGCAGAAAAAGTCAAAAGCCAAATCGCCACTTTTGCGCCAATAGTACCCCTGGCAAACTCAACGACTGCCGCCCGTAAACAAAATTTGCTTTTCTGAGCAAAAACACCAAATAAAATCCCGAGCACCAGACCTCCGAAGGCATTGGTACCAGATTCACCCAATTGCGAGATAAGAAATTCAAAATCCATCATTTACCTCCGCAATACAAGCGACTATGAATTAACATATATTATTTGATTATATGAAAATTCTCTTATAAAAAAGACTGCTCATTTAGAGAAGCCTGATATTAGAGATAGCATTCTAGAGGAAATACACTGTAGCAGCCTTGCCATAGATCAAAAAACAACCAGTCGTCTTTCTCTCCCCGATAAATTATTCCTCTACCTTAAGCGGCAACTCAACCCGCAACTGAACACCATCATCGCCTGATCCTATCGTCAGCGTTGCCCCGATATATTCGCAACGTTCTTTAATACCGAGTAACCCAAAGCCCTTATGCACCAGACTACCGCCATCAGCAGCATCAACCCCTTGGCCATTATCGATAATACTAAGCACTATCACCTCCTCGTCCGCATACAATGACACGCTAACCTCTGTGGCCAAGGCATGTTTCATAATATTAGTTAATGCTTCCTGAGCGATACGGTAAAGATGAATCTCCGTATCCTGAGGCATCGCTACTTCATTGATATCCAGTACGACCTCAACACCCATTTGGCGCAAACTATTCAAAGTAGGTATCTGTTGTATAGATTGACTCAAACCTAAATCATCCAGCTCAACCGGCCTCAGCGACATAATACGATCATAAACAGTGGCATACATATCAGACACTAACTGCTTGATTTTTGAACTATGCTCTAACGCAGAGCTATCCAGAGAAATTTTATGCTCAAGAAGTACGGTTTCTACTCTCACTGCTGTTAATAATTGCCCCAATTCATCATGAAGCTCTTGAGCAATATGGCTTCGCTCCTGCTCTTGGTTTTTTATCAACTGATGCAGAATAGCGCGCTTTTCTTGTAAGGTCAGTTCTAGTTTTTTATGACTGTCTTTTAATTCATAACGTCGTTCAAACAATTCATTAACTATGAGATCTATCTCTTCACCGATGTGATTAAACTCCTGAATTGTCCCTTGCTGCCAACCTAAACCCTTACCACTGCTAACAAGATCTCTGATATAGAGCATCAGTTTTTGAAGTTGCTTATCCAGTGCTGCCGACAAAAAAGCAGCCACTGCAGCACTAATTAACAAACCAATGAGCGCCCCACTGACCAATAGTTTCATGAACGGTTTTGCCAGTGAGTCAATATTTAACGCTGATGCCGCTAACTCAATCGTTAAGCTATCACCGTAAACATCCAGATTAGCTTTATATTGTTCAAGTTCATGGTTACCCAACCAGCCAGGTGATTCTTCAACAAAAGTCGCCACCGGAGAAAAGTATTCATTAATGGCTACACCTGAAAACATCAGCTGGACACTGCTAAGATCGACCACTGCCCGGTTAACTAACTGATTCAACAGTAAAGTGTTATCAGAGAGTTTTATCCCACCGATCATACGCCCGATCACTTTTTGTTCCGCATTGGCCACTAAATAGTCTTTCGCCAATAAGACTTGTCCATCATTACGAAATACACTCCACTCCTGGCTGGCTTCTTGAGAATAAGTTTCATAGACTTGCTTACATACCTCAGAGCCAATATTTATTAAACGGCTTTTCACCAGGTAGCACTGACTACCATCCAGCGAACTTAAAATAATAAACTGATATCGGTGCATTGATGTTGAGCGCTCATTACCCATAATCAACTGACGTAATGCAGCTTCAGCATTCTGTTCGAGTTCTCGTTGTAATTCAGGAGAGGTCGCCAAACTATTTAATTCTTGATCAATTAATTGCAAGTGAGCATTTAACTCGTGGCGTATCGCTGCCGCACTCTGAGATAGTGAGGCTAACGTTTCATTTTTCAGAATTTGATCAGTCGAGTGGTAAGCGTTTAAAGCAAAAACTGATAGGAAACCCGATAAGGTTATTAAAAAAAGTAAAAATGTCAGCGTGCGAAAGCGTAAAACCATTAACGCTGGCTCCCTGAGTAAACGAAAGCCTCCTTGATGTAACGCTCGACCTCGTTATCCGGCATACCTTTTGTCAGCAAACGAAAATCTCCCGAATACACTTTAGGCACAGCTTTTCCCAGCATATCCATTCGGATGGCCTCTGCCATTGATATACCACTCTGATCATTAACCCTCATCAACACCACATCCAACAACCCTTCATCAAAAGCCTCCAGTTCAGCCTGACCGCCACCCCACCCATTGATAGCTACATCGGACCGATCCAGCTCCCTTAGTGCATCAAGTGCTCCGAAGGCGACATCAGTGGCACACACATAAATGTATTTAAGATCAGGATGACTTTTTAACATAGAAAGCACCGACAATTTCGCCTGCGCTCTACTTTCCTGAGTAAAATAACTAATTTTGAGTTGATGGTAGCTTCCTATTTCACGCTCAAATGTTAAACCACGCTGGTCACTCACCACGCCCTTACCCCAAAAAACGATTCCGTACTCTGAATCTTTCGGGAAACGCTGTTTGAAATAGGCCGCTATTTTTTTAGCACCTTCAGCATGATCAAAACCGACGTAGATCAAAGGCTGCACATCGTACCAATCTTCAATAGGACGTATCAGATTCTGAAGAATAATTTTCGGCTTTTCGCGCTGAAGTAAAACCTCCACCATCCGCTGCTGACGAATAGAATTGATGGTATACACCAGATAATCCGGTTCCCGATCAAGCATTTCCATAATTTGGGCTTCTTGAAGATCCTGTTGAACATGAGGCTTGGTAAAACGAATATCCAATGAATATTGGATGCCTAAATCATCTAGCCGACCTCTTAAAGCAACAAGGCTGCGCTGCCAATAATCCGAGACCTGAAAACCTGGATATACAATCGCAATTTTAATCTCTTTTTTCTGGTGTACGGAGGGGAACAATGAAACATTTTCTACGAGCGTTTTAAACTCATTTTCATTAATAACATGCGAAGCGGACGTCGCAGAATGAGAAAGACATAACAAACAGGAAGCGAACAGCAATTTAAATTTATTCTTCAGATGGAGGAATCCAATACCCGCTATCCTGATATCCATAAAAACACACTTTCAAATAATTAAGGGTTGATTAAAGAATAGTGCAACTTCTGAATTTTTACAGTGGTCACCCATTATATGCCAAATGGCTCTTTTGCCGCGTATAAAGCGCACCGTCCAATAGTCCACGTTCAGAATAGAAATAATGATTAAAGCTCATCAACACCTTATGATAAATCACTACACAGGTGCGGGAACTGCTCACAAAGCCTAATCAGATCTTCCGGACGATCCACATCCCATAAGGTTAACGGTTCACTCCAGCGCAAAGAAAGTGCAGCAAGTTGCGCTCTTGTTTGCTTCATCACCCTGTCACTGCCCCATTCAATATTTTCAAAAACTGCAGAAGCCCCAGAAAAGAGAGCAGAACTATGAAGCGACTGCCCCACGAGTGTATAACCGCCATCTTCAGCGGGTATAAAAACCGCATCGTTATCTTCTAGTGACGCACTACAGAGCGCTAAAATATCGCCATCTATGGTAGGGCAGTCACTCCCGATTAACAGTACGCTGCTTTTGTTTTCAGTATGAATACTGAAAAGCGCATTCTTCATACGCTCACCCAGATCAACGCCTTGCTGGAGACGGTGAATTAGAGGGTACGTTTCGAGAAGGTGATCAATAAAAGGATGCCCATGATTCTCAGGCGTAAAAAGATAGATCGGACAACATGCTGACGCTACCGCACGTTGAATACTGTGTTCCAATAAACGCGCATGTAGTTTTGCTGCCCCCTCTGCTCCCAGAGCCGGAATTAAACGCGTTTTAGCCGCTCCCGCAACGGGAGCCTTCGCAAAAATAATTAAAGCCGTATTCATTTATTCTGCTTCCCGACACGATAACCATAACGCTCTGCAAGCAGGTCAGGAGCCCCTCCACGCCAGTACGCCCACCGCAGAGACCACATTAAGCAGATGGTTCGCACTACCCCTTTTTGCTCCCAACGACGCCCGGAAGTAATCACTTTTTTTTTGATACAGATCGGACGCACTTCTTTTAACAGACGTTTAGATATTTCGACATCTTCCATTAATAGTTGGTCAGGAAACCCTCCCACTTCATTAAACAAAGAGCGGCTAATAAATATCCCCTGATCGCCAGTAGCAATACCCGTCACGCGGGAGCGAAGATTCATAAAAAATCCGACAATAGGCAACATCCAATGCTGGCCATCAATCGTCACATCAAACCGCCCCCAGTAATCAGTACCAAGACCTCGATTAGCTAATAACATCAGCAGTTTATCCGGCAGCTGGGTATCCAGATGCAAAAACAGCAACAGATCAGCCGATGCAACAGCCGCTCCTGCATTCATCTGTTTTGCTCGTCCCGCTGGCGATTCCAGGACTCTATCTGCCCAGTTTTTCGCCAGATCAACACCACCATCACAGCTTCCGCCGTCCACGATAATCAACTCACATTGTGGACGTAAGTGTTGCAGCAGCTGCAACTTAGCAACAATAATGTCAGATTCATTCAGCATAGGAATGATAATTGAGACGACAGGGTTAATAACAGGGCTCATCCGGGCTGCCATCAAGATATCTGACGAGGAGGACGACGCTTTTGCAAAGGCAACTTAAGCAATCTAAAAAAACCTAACCCGGTTTGTTGCCGATACTCAGACAAGCCTAACTTCATCTGCTGATGATTATCCTTCGGTTCAACCGTATAAGTAGCAAACAGGCGATCCCAAATGGACAGAAAAAAACCATAGTTGCTGTCTGTTTCTTTTGGGTAAACAGAATGATGGATGCGATGCATATCGGGCGTGCAGATCATCCAACGAAGGGCATTATCCAGCCCTGAAGGCAAACGGATATTGGCATGCGTAAAAATTGCTGAAGAATTCAGCACTATTTCAAACGTAATAACTACCAAAGGATCGATACCCAACACCACAATGATTAAAGCCTTATAGATCAAAGATAAAATGATCTCTACCGGATGAAAGCGCAAAGCCGTGGTAACATCCAGATCAAGGTCGGTATGGTGTACTTGATGCAGTCGCCACAGCAGTGGCAACTTATGTGTTATCCAGTGCTGGCACCAAATAGCCATATCCAGCAGTAAAAACCCCAAAACTGCAGAGATAACCTCTGGCATCTGTAACCAATAAAAAAGACCTACCTGCTCTTGCTGAGCCCAAACAGCAGCAGTGACAGCAATCGCTCCTACCGTCAAACGCACAATAAGAGTGTTCATCAGAATAATGGCTAAATTGATACCCCAGCGTGTCAAGCGAGACTCTCGCCAAGTGCGCTTAGGGCGTGACCATTCAATGCCGGCACATACTAAAAAAGTACCCAGAAAAAAAACCAGCCTGAGTGTTGCCTCTTCCTGCACCGTTAACTCCTGCGCCATGTATGAAAACGGGCCAACCACTGCATAATTTTTGGTGACACATGTGCCCGCTTCCACTCTCCGGCGGCATACTTATTCGCTTCTGAAAAAGTCGGATAGGTATGAATGGTTCCGAGTAGTTTATTTAAACCGATTCCGTATTTCATGGCCAAGACAAACTCAGCTAACAGTTCTGCACTGTGCTTACCCACAATAGTCACACCGAGGATTTTATCTTTTCCTGCTACCGTAATAATCTTAACAAAGCCATGATCATCTCCATCAGCTATGGCACGATCAAGATCATCAATTCCATACCGAGTTACTTCATAGTCTATACCCTGCGCACTTGCTTCACTTTCACTCAAGCCAACACGTGCCACTTCAGGATCGGTAAACGTCACCCATGGAATAACACGATAATCCACTTTAAAACGTTTTACACCACTAAACAGCGCATTAACCGCCGCATACCAGGCTTGATGAGCGGCCACATGGGTAAACTGGAAAGGCCCTGTTACATCACCGCATACATAAACATTAGGGAAACGGGTCTGCATAAAGCCATTGCAGTCCAATGTTCCGTTTTTTCGGGTTTCAATCCCTAATGCTTCCAGCCCGAAGCCGCTGGTGTTGGCTTCTCGGCCTAACGCTAACAACAACTGATCAAATGGCAGCTCGACAATTTCGCCAGCTTCCTCTACCAGCAGATAAGCCTGCCCTTCCCTTACTATCACCTCTTTTGCAGTACTCGACAGATGCAGAGCGATCCCTTCATTTGCAAATTGTTGCTCAACCAGTGCTTGAGCCTCCTGATCTTCTCTTGGCATCAAGCGAGGTGGACGCTGCACAATACTCACGTCACTCCCCAGCCGCGCAAAAGCCTGAGATAGTTCACAGCCGATTGGCCCACCACCTAAGACGACAAAACGTTTAGGCAACTCATCCAGCTCCCACAGGCTGTCAGATGTCAGATAATCCACCTGATCCAACCCCGGAATATTGGGAATACGCGGGCGCGCACCCGTCGCAATGATGACAGACTTGGCTGATAAGGTTTGCTGCTCGCCATCTGCCCGAGTAACGGATACTTCCCAGGGAGATACGATATTAGCCGTGGCCTGAATCACATCCACACCCAGCTTGGTATAGCGCTCGATAGAATCATGCGGTTCAATTTGTTGAATCACGCTTTTAATACGCGCCATTACCGCAGGAAAATCGACTTCAGGCTCAACCGCCTGAATGCCAAACTGACCCGCCTTTCGCATCTCATAGGCTTGTCGCGCTGAGCGGATTAATGCTTTAGACGGTACGCACCCCGTATTCAGGCAGTCACCACCCATCTGATGCTTTTCGATCAATGTAACCTTAGCTTTCACAGCAGCGGCAATATAGGCACTGACCAAACCACCACTACCGGCACCAATAACAATCAGGTTAGTGTCGAATTTTTTCGGCTTAATCCAGCCCTCATACACTTTGCGTGCCTGTACAGCTTCAACAATTTTACGGGCGATCAGAGGAAAAACCCCAAGCAAAGCAAACGCACTGAAAATCTCGAAGGTTAAAATACCCGACAAAGAATCAATTTTAGCCAACTGCGTTCCCGCGTTAACAAATACCAAGGTACCTGCCAACATCCCTAGCTGGCTTACCCACCAGAATGTTTTGGCGGGCATACGCGTCAGACCCATTAACAGGTTGATCATAAAGAAAGGGAAAATGGGTATCAGGCGTAAAGTAAACAGATAGAAAGAACCATCTTTTTCAACACCTGCATCTATCGGTGCGATAGATGAAGCGAATTTACGGCGTACCCAATCACTTATCAGATAGCGTGACGCCAGCATCGCCAGGGTAGCCCCTAACGTTGAAGCGAACGAAATGAGGATACCGCCCCATAACAGGCCAAAAAGCGCACCACCCGCCAGGGTCATAATCACAGCACCCGGAATCGATAGGGCCGTCACCAACACATAAAACACAAAGAAAGCGACACTCGCGCCGACAGGATGCAGGTCACGCCACGAAATCAAAGCAGCTTGCTGTGCTTTAAGGTTTTCCAGCGTCAATAGCGAAAAACCGCCCATCTGCCAGGTGATGAGTAGCACCACTAATATTATCAATATAACGAACAAGCGCTTCATGGGTTACTCCCGATCATAATTATTCAGATCCGTGGCAAGTTCACTATCCACACACCGTTTTCTCAATTACAGCTTAGCGAGCTACCGGCTCTCTAACTTAATAGCAGTCTATAAATCTAACTAGGCACTGAGTGCACCACCACAACTTGACCCCTGCCCGGCAGTACAACCATAACAGTGATCACCAATACGTATTGTGCTTTCCTCTAGGCCTGATGCGAATAAAGTCTCCAGATGAACAGGCTCACGACTACCGCCTAGAGGCATTTTCAATTGCTGATTAAAATCACAATCATGCACATAGCCCTGCCAGTCTACAGAGATGAGTGAACGGCACATCAAGCTATCCAGTGTCGCGGCGTTGAATGAATTGCGCAGTAATTCCATGTAAGGAACAAAGGTGTTTTTAGAAATCAACGTACTACCAAAGCGTTGAATCGGCATATTAGCCAGGGTAAACAGATTAGAAAACTGTACGCCATAACGCGCATTTAACTCATGTTTGTAATCAGCCTCTAGTGCCTGCTGCTCCGGTGGCAAAACAGGGCCTTGAGGGTTATAAACAAGATTCAGAATCTTGTCACTTCCTGCCTGAGCATACCCCAACTGATTGAGCTGTTTCAGCCCTTCAATACTCGCCTGAAAAACACCATCGCCTCGCTGAGCATCGACGTTATCTTCAAGATAGCAAGGCAACGATGCGACTACTTCTACATCGTGCTCAGCCAAAAACGCAGCAAAGTCTTCATATCCCGACTCACAAAGAATTGTCAGATTACAGCGATCAATAACCTTAACACCCAATTGTCTGGCTTCAATCACCAAGTGCTTAAAATGCTGATTCATTTCTGGCGCTCCCCCGGTCAGGTCGAGCGTAGTGATGCCAAACTTTTCAATGAAATCCAACATCAACTGCATCGTATCCCAGCTCATCTCTTCGGTACGCTTTGGACTCGCTGCCACATGGCAATGAAGACAAGATTGATTACAGCGATAACCCAAATTGGCCTGCAGCGTATCTAATTGGGTACGCTGAATAGAAGGGAAGTCTGTTTGTATCAGATGTGGCAACATTTCATGCATACGGGGTTCTCTTTTACTTTGATTTATATAAGGTTAGTCGAGTAAACGAGCAAAATCTTACACTTCTTTCAAAAAATATTGATATCTGTTAAAAGACAGCGAGGGCTATCGTGACATAACAAGCTGAAACGAAAATGAAATCTAAATTTTTTGAGGCAGCTTAAATGAGATGAGCCATGCTAAAAACAGAAATAATGAAGAGATCCACAGACACGCTTCAAGACCATAAAGCTGATACGCAGCTCCGGACAACAAAGTACCTACCAATCGGCCCATGGCATTAGCCATATAATAAAAACCCACATCCAGCGAGACGCCGTTTTCTTTTGCATAATTGACAATAAGAAAACTATGAAGTGATGAATTTACAGCAAAAAAAGCACCGAATAACAGCAACCCACCAACAAGGCAGACCTCTACCCACTCATTGTTAAGTGACGCGCTCATCGATAATGCAATCATAGCGGGCACTACCAATAATGGCAGTAACCAAATAACCGCCGTCCGCCCATCCGGCACCTTACCAGTGCGCTTTCCGGTTACATAAGGCGCAAAACCCTGAATAACACCATAACCAATCACCCAACTGGCCATAAAAGCGCCCACTGTCCAGTTATCCCATCCTAACTGCTCACCAAAAAAAACAGGAACAGCCACCACAAACCAGACATCCCGGGCAGCAAAAAGAAACAAACGCGCAGCCGATAAAATATTGACCGCCCGGCTTTTTGAAAATATCTCTCTGAACTTAGGTTTACGGGTGGTTTTCCCCAACGATTTTTTTAAAGAAAAGACCGATACTACCCAGACCATCAGCAGAACTGCAGCCATTGCCAATACTGACTGAGTAAAGCCAAGAAGCGTTAATAAGATACCACCTAAAAAGAAGCCGACGCCTTTAAGTGTATTTTTTGATCCGGTCAGCAAAGCAACCCATTGATACAACCTTCCCTGAGCGTCCCCGGGAACTAACAGCTTAATAGCGCTCTTGGCGCTCATCTTATTAAGATCTTTAGCGATACCCGACAGCGCCTGAGCTCCCATTACCCAAGGGATAGTCAGCCATGCTGCCGGAACCGCCAGCATGACGAGTGCAACGACTTGCATCAGGAGCCCGATATTCATAGTCAGGTTCAGACCAAGACGCGCACCCAACCAGCCACCGACCAAGTTAGTTACTACACCGACTACTTCATAGAAAAGAAACAGCAGTGCGATATCTAATGGGGAATAACCCAAGGCATGAAAATGGAGCACTACCAACATACGTAGCGCACCATCGGTTAACGTGAAAGCCCAATAATTGGCCGTTATCAGCAGGTACTGCCGGACATCAGAAGAAAGTGTTGCAAACATGAGTAAGTACTTCATACAGCGTGGTTTGAAATAGCCGCTTTTTAAAGCGGCCTGATTAAAGATCACTTCTGGTCCAGCAACCCTACTTTTTTAACCAATTCAGCAGTACGGTTTGCATAGCCCCATTCGTTGTCATACCAGATATAGACTTTTACCTGTGTGCCATTCACCACCATTGTAGATAACGCATCGATAATGCCTGAACGCGGATCTGTTTTGTAATCAATGGAGACTAACGGGCGCTCTTCATAACCAAGAATACCTTTTAGTGAACCGTCAGCTGCGTCTTTAAATAACTGATTAACCTGAGCTTCAGTTGTTTCTGTCTCGACTTCGAATACACAGTCTGTGAGAGAAGCATTGGCCAGTGGCACACGCACTGCATGACCATTTAAACGCCCTTTCAGCTCAGGAAATATATGTGTAATCGCCGTTGCCGACCCCGTTGTCGTTGGAATAAGACTCATGCCACAGGCGCGCGCACGGCGCAGATCTTTATGCGGTGCATCCAGAATGGTTTGGGTGTTGGTCACATCGTGGATTGTCGTCATCGAGCCATGACGAATTTTGAGGTTTTCATGGATGACCTTCACCACGGGAGCTAAGCAGTTAGTAGTGCAAGAAGCTGCCGTTACAATGGGGTATAACTCAGGATCATACAGATGATCATTCACACCCATCACTACATTCAGTACTCCTTCCTCTTTGACTGGAGCACTCACCACCACGCGCTTCACGCCTTGATCAAGATAAGCTTGTAACACCGCTTTGGTCTTCATTTTACCTGACGCTTCAATAACGATATCACAGCCCGACCAGTCGGTATCTGCAATCGCTTTGTTATGGCTCACCGTTAAAGAGTGATCACCAACACGCATACGATAACCTTCAGCCCGGGCCTCATGCTGCCAACGCCCGTGCACCGAGTCAAAATTCAACAAATGAGCGAGCGTTTCAAGATCACCACCTGGATCATTAATGTGCACAAACTCAATTTCAGGCCAATCCCATGAAGCACGTAACGCCAAACGCCCGATACGCCCAAAACCATTGATACCTACTTTAATCGTCATTTCAAAATCCTTAGTGCTCTCTTTACCATCACAAAAATACTCGCCTGCACACCACTTACATGCTTGATTATGCGCTCGCTAACCACGCTTCAACGTCTGCACGGTGCGGAATAGATCCGGAATGTACCAGTTGTTCATCAATAACAACAGCCGGAGTGCTCATCACGCCATACCCCATAATAGCAGCGGGATCTGTCTCTTTTATGACAGTCACCTCAACGCCCGCTTCAGCGGCCAGGCGTGTAATAATTTCTGCTGTTTTCTCACATTTACTACAACCTGAGCCCAACACTTTAATGGTTTTCATTTAACTTTCCTCTTTAGTTACCCTCTCTAGCCGATCAAGCTGTGAGCAAAAACCAGCCAATACCGTTAAAGATCCACCCTACCAAGGTAAAAGCAAAGAGCAGCAAACAAAATAAAATAGCTAACAGCTTCCACTGCATCACCTGCTTTAACAGAATAAATTCAGGAAAGCTCGCCGCCACAGTACTCATACAAAATGCCAGCGTTGTCCCTACCGGTAAGCCTCTATTAATAAGGCTTTCCATCACAGGAATAACACCGGTTGCATTCGAATACAGCGGTATACCTAAACCAACCGCGGCGGGCACAGACCACCACTGCCCTTGGCCTAAATGCTGCTCAAACCAACCTTCTGGCACAAACCCATGCAAAGCCGCACCTAAACCCACCCCAATAATGACCCACTTCCAGACACGACTGAAAATATCGATCAACTCATCCTTGGCAAACTGATGTCGTTGAGCCAGATTTAACCGACGGCTCTCACCCTTAACCGCAGCTTGTTTAGCTTCAATATAGGCTTTCGCGGCAAAAGGTTGCAGCATTTTTTCTGCCTTGATGAGATCCAGAAAAATACCACCGATAACGCCAACAGAGACGCCGACCGCAATATAGATCAACGTAAACTTCCATCCCAGCAAGCTTCCTAACAACACGATGGCTACTTCATTAATCAATGGCGATGTCAGTAAAAATGACATGGTAATTCCGACAGGGATTCCTGCCGAGGTAAACCCCAGAAAAAGAGGGATACTGGAACAAGAGCAAAAAGGAGTTACCGCACCAAAGAAAGAACCCATAACATAACCAACAAAGCGACTTTTACCCACCAGCCAGGCGCGTACCGATTCAACATTCATTGAAGCGCGCAGCAACGCGATCAGGTAAATCATCACCACCAGGAGAGCAAAAATCTTAGTGGTATCCTCGATGAAGAAATGTAAAGCATCACCCCATTTAGTCGATGCATTGATTTCCAGCAGATCATAAACCAGCCAATCAGCCAAAAGGGTAAAAATTTCTAGCATGCGGCCTCCTCGAAGATAAACACAGCGATACCTGGAAAAACCAGATCTCGATCAATGTCGCCACTACATATCAAAAATCCGGTAACGCTTTATTAAATTAGCATAACCTGATTCATAAAAGCTCAACATTGATTTAAACAGGAGAAAGGTAAAAAAGCACACAAACCAAAGCGATATGCCTTCATTCAACAGCCAAAACACTCCGTTTCATTCAAAGATTACACGAATACAGAAATTATCCTTTGTCTTTAGGCCCTGCTCGAATAAAATACAGTTCGCTTTCACTCCTGCGAAGGAGTTAAATTTCATTCAGTGCGTTATTTACGTGGTCTGCAACGGTTGGAGAATTACGACGTTGTCATCTAACGGTAAAATCACATTACAAGGGTTTAACAACCTAACCAAGAGTCTTAGCTTCTGTATCTACGATGTTTGTTACGCGCAAACACCCGAGCAGAAAGCTGAATATATTGAATATATTGATGAGCAATACAATGCCGATCGCCTCACTGAAATTCTAAGTGAAGTATGCGACATCATTGGTGCTAACATTCTCAATATTGCACGTCAGGACTATGACCCTCAAGGCGCCAGCGTCACTATTCTGGTTTCCGAAGAGCCTGTTAAAGACTCAGAAGATGTGGATAAAACAGAACAACCCGGCCCTCTTTTGCCTGACTCTGTTGTTGCACATCTGGATAAAAGTCATATCTGCGTACATACCTATCCGGAAAGTCATCCTGATGATGGTATTTGTACCTTCCGTGCAGATATTGAAGTATCCACATGCGGCATCATATCTCCCCTCAAAGCACTCAACTATCTGATTCACAAGCTGGAATCCGATATTGTCACGATCGATTATCGTGTCCGTGGTTTCACCCGTGATATCAAAGGCGTGAAACACTATATTGATCACGATATTAACTCTATCCAGAACTTTATCAGTCAGGATATCCGTGACCAATATCAGATGCTGGACGTAAATGTGTATCAGGAGAATATTTTCCACACCAAAATGATGCTGAATGATTATGATTTAGATCAGTATCTGTTTGGGACGACACGTAACAACTTAGCGGAAGATGAAGCTGAAGAAGTTTCCGAGCGTTTGTTCAAAGAGATGAACGAGATCTTCTATGGCCGCAATATGCCGGACATGAAAAATCACAAACATTGACACTTCTCCGTATCGGGCTCAATAACAAAGCTTTAGAGTCGTTACTTACCAGAAGTGCATCATAAGGCCAGTTGCTAAAACAACTGGCCTTTTTTTATATAAAAATAACCCCCGGTGAGCCTATTCACAACAACCTCGCACAAAAAAAGAAACGATGAAAAAACAACATATTCCAAATAGATATATAGTTATAATATAAATATAAGACACCGCATCCTGATCAAAGGACTAACAGCATGTTAAAGCGTTATCTCCCTATTTTAGAATGGATGAAAATTTACGATCGTAACATGCTCAGCAGTGATCTTATTGCGGCACTGATCGTCACCATTATGCTAATTCCGCAATCCCTGGCCTATGCATTACTTGCAGGCTTACCTGCAGAAGTCGGCTTATATGCCAGCATGTTACCATTGATAGCCTATACCATTTTTGGCACCAGCCGTACTTTAGCCGTCGGGCCGGTTGCTGTGGTTTCACTGATGACAGCAGCAACTATTGGCAATATTGCTGTACAAGGATCAGAAGAGTATTTAGCTGCAGCAATAGCTTTAGCCTTCATTTCTGGGGCTATGTTAGTTTTAATGGGAATTTTTAAACTGGGTTTATTCGCAAACTTTCTGAGCCACCCGGTTATTTCAGGCTTTATTACTGCATCAGGACTAATCATTGCGGCCAGCCAGCTAAAACATATTCTGGGTATTGACGCGAGTGGGCATAATTTACTCGATATTTTTTTAGCACTAAGTAACCACATCACACAAACGAACTTGATCACAGTAGTGATTGGTGTAAGCGCCACCGCTTTTCTATTCTGGTCAAGAAAACACCTTAAAAATTTACTCCTCACTCACGGACTCGATCCACGTTTATCCGATCTTATCGCGAAAGCGGGTCCTGTCTTTGTTGTTGCTATCACGACGCTGGTTACCTGGGGAGGCAACCTACAAAATCAAGGCGTTAAAGTCATTGGCGATATTCCCCAGGGTCTGCCTGCACTGCTTCTGCCTTCATTTGATCCTGATCTTTGGCAACAACTCTTTATATCCGCCTTACTGATCAGCGTTGTTGGGTTTGTAGAATCAGTATCGGTAGCACAAACACTCGCTGCAAAACGCCGCCAACGTATCTCGCCTGACCAGGAACTTATAGGTTTAGGCACCTCGAACATCGCTTCTTCAATGTCTGGCGGCTTTCCGGTTACCGGCGGTTTTTCCCGATCTGTGGTTAATTTTGATGCAGGTGCAGAAACACCTGCCGCCGGTGCTTTTACAGCTATTGGCATTGCCATTGCTACTCTATTACTCACACCTTTAATCTTTTTCTTACCCAAAGCGACGCTTGCTGCCACTATTATTGTCGCAGTGTTATCTCTGGTTGATTTAGCAGCACTAAAGCGTACCTGGGCCTATTCACGCAGTGACTTTTCAGCCATGCTGATCACAATAATAGTCACTCTCATTCAAGGCGTTGAGCTGGGCATTATTGCTGGAGTAGGGCTATCCGTATTGATTCACCTGTACCGTACCAGTAAACCTCACAGTGCTTTAGTTGGCCAGGTTCCGGGAACTGAGCATTTCAGAAATATAGATCGGCATAAAGTTAATACTGACAAACACATTCTAACGCTACGTATAGATGAGAGCCTCTACTTTGCTAATGCACGCTACCTGGAAGACAGGATATATGAATTGGTTTCCCTCAACCCCGCCGTAAAGCACCTGGTACTGATGTGCCCTGCCGTTAATCTCATAGACGCCTCTGCATTAGAAAGTCTTGAAGCCATCAATGCACGCCTGAAAGACAGTGGTGTTATTTTTCACCTCTCCGAGGTTAAAGGGCCGGTAATGGATAACCTGAAGCGTAGCCATTTTCTCAATGACCTGACTGGCCACGTATTTCTCAGTCAATATGAAGCGTGGGAATCGTTACGCAACACGCCGAAAACTTCGCCTTTAGATCTATAAAAACAGATCTTTCAGCGCATTGTTCAGGTCTCTAAAAACAGCCACATTAATCTGTCATACCTTAGTTCTTAAGGCAGGAGCAGATGCGGTTTAACATATCAGCAAAAAACAAGAACACAATTACAGCGTTAGGCATATTTCTAATTCTCATCCTGAGCCTACATGCCCCGCGTATAAGCGCCGCCGCTGTTAGCCCAAACACATTTGATATTAATCTGGCCATATCGACACTCTTTCCCAAAAATACCCGCATCGGCAACAAACAAACAGAGCTCCCGGTCTACCCCGTTTATCAATTAGATCAATTACTCGGATATGCCTGGCTATCCGATGAGATCAACGATCTTGCTGGCTTTTCTGGCCGCCCAATTCGATTGCTTATCGGCCTGCAAACCGATGGAACCTTCAGCAAGGTAAACGTGATAGAGCACCATGAACCCGTGTTTCTGCATGGACTTGGTAATGAAGTACTGGACCAGTTTGTCGCGCAATACTCGGGGCACTCGATCAAACAACAGGTGATCGTCTCCAGCGCGCAAAAAAACAAAGCAAGCAGCGGATCTGCAGGAGCTGTTTTCTTTGACGGTGTAACCAAAGCAACTATCTCGGTGATGATTGTCAATGATGTCGTCCTGTCCACGGCACTGCAGGTAGCACGTGATAAACTAGAAGGCTTTTCGCCTCCAGCGCAATCAGCGCTGCTGGAAAAAGATGTCGAAATAATGGACTGGCCAGCCTTACTCGCATCAGGACTGGTTCATCAGTGGTTAGTCTCCGGCGACGAAGCCTTTAAGTCACTTGGGCGTAAATATTCTGATTATATGCATCTGTTTGATAGCGATGATGATCCGGACTCTTTTACTGAGCTCTATTACGCTTACCTAAATGCCCCTGATGTCGGCATAAGCCTACTTGGAGAGGTCTCCTACACCAGACTTATGGCGGATCTACAAGCCGGTGATCATTTAATCTGGGTTGCTTCCAATGGGCTATATCGCCATATTTCAGACGACTTCATGCCAGGCACCGTGCCTGCCCGCCTATCAATTAGCCAAGGCGGTCTGAATACTGAAATTAAAGACACCAATACATCAACAGAGCTGAAAGAGATAGTTACTAAAAATGCGCCGCAGTTTTCAGAAAGCTCCATTTTCAGGGTCAAAGGAATTTCTAACTTCAATCTAGGTAGCGAAACAGACATCACACTGAATATTAACCTGCCACGCAATCATTTGATGACCGACTCACTCTCATTCACAGATCACTATCGGCTCCCGAATTCACAATGGAGAGCCATCAACATAGAGCAGCAAACCTCTACCCCGCTATGGGTAAGAATTTGGCTGGATCGAATCCCACAAATAATAGTTCTGCTGATATCCCTTATCATTCTACTGGCTGTTTTTATCAAGCAGGAAAAACTCAGTTATAATGCCATACGTATGCACCAATTCCGCTGGAGTTACCTGTGGTTCACCCTATTATTCACCGGCTATTACGCTCAGGGGCAACTATCCGTTGTTAATATTTTCACCCTGCTGCACGCCATAAAAGACGGTTTTGATCTGACTATTTTCCTGCTTGATCCGGTTATTTTCATCCTGTGGATCGTCACTTTCGTTAGTCTGTTTATCTGGGGACGAGGGCTATTCTGCGGCTGGCTATGCCCTTTTGGAGCACTTCAGGAAATGGCATCCTGGTGCGGAAAAAAACTCGGGATAAAACAAATTCGCATCTCAGAAAACAAGCACAGAAAGCTGATTTACCTGAAATACCCGATACTGCTGGGCTTAATAGCCGTTTCATTTTATGAATTAAGCCTGGCAGAAAGACTTGCTGAAGTAGAGCCCTTCAAAACCAGCATCACCTTAGTCTTTGTCAGACACTGGCCATTTGTACTGTATGCGCTTGCGCTACTGGTGGGCGGAATGTTTATCCATAAATTTTACTGTCGCTACCTTTGTGCATTAGGAGCAGGACTAGCCATCATTGGAGCACTAAGACGCTTTGAATGGCTAAAACGCATACCTTTCTGTGGAACACCTTGCCAGACATGTCATCACCGCTGCGAGATCAAAGCGATTAAGCGTAAGGGTGAAATTGACTACAACGAATGCGTGCAGTGTTTGGAGTGCATTGTGATTTTGAATAGTGAAGATCAATGCGCAGATACGTTATTAAAGCGTAAAAAACAAAGCCTCATCAACAGCATCAACCTATAAGACAGAATCGAGAAAAGCTAACACACTGGAAATATTACCACTCAATCGAGCGACTGTGCGGCATTAATACGCACGCCATATAAGCTAACGACATTGTCATTCACGGCTACGGATATCGTTAAGGTTGCTGAACGCTTGCTGGTTTCTTTTACGCGGATATTGAAAAGGAGTTTATAGTACAACTCATTCCCTTTTTCACCAATTTTGTCTGAGCTTACGAATGCGCTTTCCTCAATCCCACCAAACAATTGATAAAGTTTATTGAGTTGCGTTTTCAGTTGCTCATGGCTGATCTTCACCTTAGCCTGATCATTAAATAAAGCATAGAGTGCCTGATCATCCTGCAGGTTATACAAACCTACTACTTCTCTTCCCCAACCCTTGGCTGTTCCGGTATCCAACCTCTCTGTTATATCGGTAACAGCATCAGGTAGAACAGTCTCTTTCATATAAAGAGCACCGGTTATAGCAATATTGATTACCAGAAGAACCAGAATAAGACTCAACAGCGTATTGGTATATTTATTCATCCTATCCCTTACTCATTAATTGCGCGGTACAAGGTATACCGGCGGGTATTTTATTCTCAGGATTACTCATCAATAATTGTACGCGGAAAGTACCACTGGCAGAGTCAATCAAGGGATCAACAATCATCACTTTAGCGGCACGGGCATCAACGGTGCCCAACTCAGGTTTGATCATAAACTCCTGCTCCAGAGCGATTTGTCCAAAATAGCTGGCAGGAAGCAACAGATCAATATGAAGCGGGTCTAACGTTGCAAGATCAAGAATGGGATCAATATTGACGTATTCACCTTTATTGTTAAAACGGTTCACCACCACACCGCTAATAGGGCTAGAAACCGTACGCAGGGCCAGTTCCTGTTTCTTTAAACGTAACTCTGACGCGGCTATCAGTAGTTCGGTCTCAATCTCATCACGCTCATGCATGGTTAAAACATCATCGGCATACAGTGCCTTGTTACGCTTAGCCTTTCTTGCAGCAAAAGCAGCCCTGATACCGGCTAATTTAACCCCCTCCTTTTCGACACCCGCTTTTAACTGAAACAGAGTACTGCCCTTTTTGATCGCATCTCCACGTTGCACAAGCATGCTATCAAGAACGCCTGGGACGGGCGCACTAACCTGCACCTTTTCGCTGGGCACTAAGATACATCCCAAAGTTGATAGCATGTTTACCTCTGCTAAAAGAGGGCTGAGCGGCGCTAACATCAAAACCGAAGCAGCAATTAAAGTAAGCCGTTGCTTTTTTATCATTTTTTATCTCCGGTAAAGGCTAACGTACGCTGACGCTGGCTATCCACTTTTATCAGTTGCATGCGTTGTCGATAATGGCTTCGTGAAAGTTTCTTCTGGCAATGTTGCTGTATAAGATAACCTAACCGGTGAGGAAGCTGTATGCCAATCTTACTGAGAGATTGAAGAAACTGCCTGAGCAGAGGCCCCGACATCCGTTTTACCAGCGGATCTTCCAGCGACAGGATCTCACTGACAAATCCCGGATCCCCTTGACGAGCACCACGCCCCGCCAGCTGTCGATCTATCCGGGAGGCATCCTGTAACTCAGTGATAACCACATGCAGGCCTCCTGCAGATCTGGCCTCTTTGGTCAACTTGATGTCCGTTCCCCGTCCGGCCATACTCGTCGAGATCATCACAGCCCCTGATTGACCCGCCGTTGAAACGATATCAGCTTCCTCTTTGTCCTGTCGTGCATTCAGTACCTTATGTGCTATTCCTACGGCTATAAAGAGATCACTTATAGCTTCCGACGAGGCAACCGAGTTGGTACCAATGAGAACCGCCTGCCCTTGCGCAACAAGATCATGTGTAACTTTCGCTACACGCCGCCACTTTTCATTTTCAGTCAGATATACTTCGCGAAATTGCTTCTTACGTTGACTTTTTTTCAGCAAAGGAATCGTTTCATTCCTCAAGCGGTAGACATCTAATAACTCACCAGCAACCTCCTGTACCGTTCCTGTCATGCCGCATAGATGATGATACTTTCTGAAAAAATTCTGGTAACTAATCTCTGCATTCGTTTCTCTGGGTTTTGTGAGCTCGCAACCTTCTTTCATTTCAATCATCTGCTGCAATCCCTGCCCCCAACTACGACCCGGCATCACTCTCCCGGTATAAAGGTCAACAATTTGCAGAGCGCCTTCCTCATCAATAATATAATCCCTGTCGAGATGGTAAACATGTAAGGCCGCAAGTGCCTGCTTAACCAAGGGCTCCCGATAAAAGCTGCTTTTCCATAAGCCTTGCAGATGCTCGCACGACGCCAATAAAAATTTATGTCCTTCTGCCGTCAGGTGTATAGTGGAAGTCTCGTTCTGGCTAAAGTGAATCTCTTTTTTGAACGCCTGAGCAATCGACATCGCTGTTTTCAGCAAGGCCTCTTCCCGTTGACCAAACTTCTCCTGCCCTGAAATGATCAACGGCGTTCTCGCCTCATCAATAAAGACACTGTCTGCTTCATCAACAATAGCAAAGTGTAAACCACGTAATAATAAATTCTCAGACCAGGATGTATCACCGGACAGTAATGCCGCCTGCTGGAGGCGAGTCGTTTTTCTGTGCTGAAGTACCAACCCGTCCTTTAAAAAATCGAACGTCAGCTCCTTGTTGCTGCAATAGCAGATATCGCAAGCATAGGCAGCTCGGCGTTCGGGTAACTCTTTTTCATGCGTAATGATACCTAAAGACAACCCCAACGCATGATACAAAGGCAACATCTCTGTCGCATCACGCTCTGCAAGATAATCATTAATCGTCACAATGTGGACAGGTATACCCGCAAGTCCTGCGGTAGCTGCCGCTAAGGTAGCGGCCAGCGTTTTACCTTCACCCGTCGACATTTCAGCGATGCCGCCGCGCAGTAATGCCAATGAAGTCAGAATTTGAGTGTGATGGTGGCGCATCCCAAGCTCACGCCCACTCACCTCCCTGATAACAGCAAAGGCCTCAATAATGGTTGTTGTCGTTATGCCATTAATACGTAAATTATCACGAACCTTTACCAGTGTTTCTTGAAGTTCATCAGCCGTACTCTTTTCAAGCTGCTCTGATCGCACAATGATAGAATTTACGATGCGCTTATTTCGTCGCAGTAACTGATTCAGCCGTTTATTAAGTACCTCTTTTAATCGTCTCAAGAAAGTATCAAGACGGTTACTTTCCTGCCATGTCACTTCATTACGCAACCCGGCAAGTACCGGCTGCTTAGAGGCAAACTCAGACATCAAAATACTCTAGGAAAGTACGCCGCACCAGACGGTATACCCGATATATAACCGCTTCAGGGGGATGTTCAAATCGTAGATAAATACGTTCTTCCACGTACGTTACCGGCAAACGGTCGAACGTAAGAGCGATCAGGAAATAGCGTTGCAACGATTGAGGAGTCTCAGTGGATGAAGGGTTCATAATGATACTGCCACCTGCCGCTTCCGTGAGTATTTGACTCACAGGCTCTGTTGTCGCCGCGGGAAAAACCGACCAGCGGGAAGGTGTTAGTTCAGTGGACAGATCAGACGATGTAAGGGCATGCAATGCAGCCACATGGCCACGCACAAGCTCAATCTCTGATTCCGGGATCATCCCTCGAACGGTAATATCACTATCCGTGATGACATAACCAATCAGATCCCCTCTTTTAACAAAAACACCCGGTAGATCAGACGCATTCCTCACTGACCATATACCCTCTGCCTGAGCATAAAGATGCAGAGACTCTAGTCGTTTTCCACTTTCGTATAACGCTGATTGCAGGCGTGATAGTTCATCGTCATAAATTTTTAACTGTACCGGGTCGTTCCAGACACCCTTACGCTGCGCACTGGCCTCTGCAAACTGCTGCTGTAAAACCTGTTGCGCGGTTCGCAACTGGCGATTCTCACAGCTAAGCAATAGATCACCCGGAGAAACAAGGTCTCCTGCCTGCTTATGCAGTTGCTCAATAAAGCAACTCTCTTGGGCGAGAACACGACGCTGTTCATTCATCTGCACAACACCCTCGACGCTGGTAGTCAGTGGCAAAGGAATGATCCCTAGTAATAGCGCAATAATGCCAGCACATAGCGGAATCATCAGAGTCGGGCTACGCCTGCCAGACTGAATGTCTGAATCTTGCCAGGTTTTGTACAGTATTTTTAAGTTCGGCCAGATCAAGGTACCGATAAACGACCATAGCGCGAGAATAACGCCGATGACAAAATATTGCTGGGCGACGAATAAAATGATGGATACCATCAAAAACAAACGATAAACCAGCGATCCCAATCCGTAGGAAAACAACCACAGCGCTTCACGCTTATCATAAGCGGGAGAAGCAACCCCTTGAACGCCAAAGATAAAACGCTTACACAACCAACCCCAGTATTGGTTGGAACGCTGGCCAAGGTTAGGAATTTCCAGATAATCAGCCAGTATGTAATAACCATCAAACCTGAGCAGTGGATTACCGTTGACCAGTACCGTGGATACCCCCGCAATGAAGAGAATATTATAGGCGATGGATTTCACCATACCGGGTTCAGCATTCGCCCACACCAACATCGCCAAAGAGGCAATAAACAACTCGACGAGGATACCTGCAGAACCCACCAACATCCGTTGTTTTTTATCAGAGAAAGCACTCGATGAGGAAGCATCGACATACGGCATCGGTATAAATACCAACAACATCACACCAAGTTCGTGGACTTCACCGCCTCCACGTTTTATACAATAGCCATGACCCAGTTCATGGAGCAGCTTTATGACTGGATAAATGAGCCACAATAAGACAATGTTGTCAGCCGCCAATACCCTGTCAGAAACGTTTTTGGAAAGCTCATCCCAATGTTGCCCTACTTGCGTCAACATACTGATGACCAGTGCACACCATAACAATAGAGCGACAGGCGAAAATAAGGGTTTTACATATTTTTGCGTAGCCAGCAGGAAACGTTCAGGATCAACAAGCGGAATTTTAATAGACAGTGGTGACTTCAGTTTTGCCATCCAGCGCTTGCGTTCAGCTTCCTTGCCCCGCTCAAAAAGCTCACCTATGTCACCACTAATATCCATACGGATAAGGTTTGCCTGATAAAGACTGGAGAGTAATTGTAGCATCTCCTCATGCGTCGGCATTTCCTCGCCGAGTCTTTGTGATGACAACTCCCATAAGCGGTCAATAGTACGCTCGCCATTCATCAAACCGACTATTAAATAAGAGTGCGAGGAAAGGCGTCGGACCTGTCCGGTGACATGATCTTCAAGCACATACCAACGCTTACCTCTATAGCGGTGCGCATTCACCGTAATGTGATCTCTTAAGCGCGGTTTTAAGTCGGCAATCTGGTACCAATCCCGGGAAAAAAGCGTGGCACTCATAGCAGATTCATTTCTGTTAGCATCAGCACAAGATTACCCCCAGAAACGCCATAGTTGTAATTTCATCCAATCGATCATGCTACGCGTCCAAACACTGATCAACAAACGCTCATCCACATACACCTGCGACACACCTTCAAGACCCACACGTAACATCTCAGCCTTGTTGTTTAGCTCCGCTTCAACACGATACACAGTTGCTCCATCACGGGCTTCGGCCATAGGGTTAATCCGCGTTACGCTAAAAGAGAACTTCTGGTCAGGTAACGCTGCTAATACCAGCTGCCCCGTCTGGGATTGCTTGATATCATTGATACGAAATTCGTCAACATACATAGCCAACCTGAAACGCCGGCGGGGTGAGAGTTCAAATAATAGATCACCCTGACGAAGTTGAGAGCCTATGCGCTGGTTAAGATCTCCTGAAACAATCAGAGCATCAAAAGGAGCAAGCATAGTCGCCTGTGAAATCTGGTAATCGAGAAGTTCAATTTCTGCCTGTGCCCGCTCCCTCTGCGCATTGCTGATCTGCACCTTGGTGCGTTCATGTTTAGACAACGCATCCTCATACTGACGTTTGGCAGTAGCCTGCTGGCTGATCCAGCTCATACGCTGCAAGCGTGATTCGCGTGTATCCAGCTCTGCAAGCAGATCACCCTTTTCCACACTGTCCCCAGCCCTTAACGTGGCGCTTTGTAAATAGCCGTCAAAGGGTACAACGATCGCACGCAGTTCAGCGCCCTCGATTACTGCATCAGCACTAATATTATAAGAGCCACTCATCACACTGAAAAACACAGACAGCACAACAAGAGTGAACAGGGTAATCTTGCGGCCAAGATATCCCGGCCCCATCACGTAGCTGAACTGATTTCTGAAACTACGAAAGAAATAGGCATATAGGGGCAGGTTGGACTGACGTTTTTCCTCGAGCACCACACCCACAAAATTACTAAGTGCTTCAGCAGTCAATTGCTCTTCTTGGCTGAAAGGCTGATCGGCAGGGCGATCAAACAGAACGGTTCCATAACATGACTCTTTATCAATCAGAGGCACACTCAATAATGAGCGCTGCCCCTCCTCCCCAGCCAGCTTACGATGCGCTTGTATTACTCGATTATGTTCATCCATTGGAGGCCATAATATGGACTCCTGTTGATCGGCCGCTTCCTGCATTGCCTGTGTCGTAAGTTTTACAAGCTCATGTTTTTTACTGTGGCCACTACTATCCGATTCAGAATGAACCACTAACTCATCATTTTTCACAAACCCCAACACGACTCTTTCTGCATGCAAATGCTTTCCCATCAAATTGACGAAACGTAATGCTGCATGTTCAAAGTCATGCTCCCCGACAACATAGGCAATACTATCGATAACGATATGTTGGCGCTTATTATCACTGGCCATCGTGCTTAACAAGCGTCGGGCAAGGCGTAACTCAAGCCACCCAGTACAATATTCGATAACCGCCAGCACTTTATGCAATTCAGCTTCGTCTTCTGCCGTAAACATCAGAGTAACGACCGCACGTAAAGTACCTTCTACAGATACAGGGTAACTGCCAAGGTGATGTTGGCCATCATTCAACGGGGTAATAAGAGGCTGTTTTTTTCGAAGCGTTTCTTCTGCCGCATCCTGCAACAGTTCATCCTGACTGCTGTCTTCAGGCCAGACAGCCATCGCGTGAAATTGGCCGGTTTGTGCTTCATCTGCGACTACTAATGCTACGCGAACCTGGGGTAACTGGCTGCATAACCAGGCTAACCAGGTAAAGTGCCAGTTTTCATGTTGGGTATCCAGCAAACGATTAATCTGCTGAATAGAGTCCGGTAGAGAAACATTTATCTGGCCCATTTAAATATTCTTTTTTAAGGTTCATTACAAATAAAAACGCCCCGGTGTGTCAAAATCAACCGAAGCGTTACAGATGACTCTATTCTTTATTATTTAATGCTTTTTTGCTTCGGTATCATCCAATGTACCAAAACGTTTTTCATATTCAGCGACTACACCGCTTAGCAGTACTGATAACCGTTTCGCGGCAAAAGGGCTCACGATAACGCGGTCCGTTAATTCGATACCGACCTCTTTTTGTCCTGCACGCCATGCCTGATTAGTACCAAACAGCAGAGTTACTTCTTCGCGTGTACTTGAAACATTACACACATTCGCATAAACACTACGCATTTTGCTGTCATCCCAGCGAATTGTCGGGCCAGCGGTTTTCTTCTTTTCTACTGTATCATCAGACATTTCTATACCTCATTGTTATTAATAGTATTTTTGAGTATGACCGCATTATCTATCATTTCTATACATCAAAGTTATTAATTTTAATGTTTTGTTGGATCGTCCGGTTTTTGCCAAACTGCATACTCTCGGCTGGATTGCAATTTACGCAAGTGTTGCAAATCACCCTGAATAATTTTTTCTTCATCATTTAAGCGGCCAACATTCCAGCCTCGCTGGCCAGCTACATTAACAGCAGCCAGCAAGCCTGCTGCAGCCCACCCAGACAAAGGCGTACTCAGTAAATCCGAATCCTCACCCTGAACTTCTGAGGAGCCAACTTCAGTATCGGTTACTGGATAGCTATTATTGGCTGTCGACAATAGACGCTGCAATGAGCCACCCATCTGTTTTTCATCTGTCAGTAAAAGCTCAGAAGGTCTATTAGACACTGCTCGTGTTTGCGTGCCGCCCTCTTCTGATGCAGGAGATTCGAATACATCACCCACCGGAGAATAAGTTTCCGCACTCGCCCTATATCGATTTCCAGTGACTGACAACAGTGGCAGATTTCGTAAAAACTCCTTCAGGTCACTATCAGATAAACGAGATAGTTCTTCGCCATTCAATAAGGGTAATAAACGTAAAGCCGTATCCGTACGCAGTGCTGAACTGAACAGGTAGTCATCATCAGGAAATAATACATTAGAGCGAATCTCATCTAAATTGCTTCCGGTCGCATAGACCTCAAGCAGACTAGCCGAGATTATTTCACGATTTGAGGGATCAGAAATAACCAAGAGTGAATTAAAATCCGCATCATCCTGAATACGCGCATAATTACCAACGATAGTATCTTCTGACAAACTGCCATAGAAAAGGTCATAACCACTCCCTCCAACAAGTATGTCAAACCCAGGTCCGCCGATGAGAGTGTCATCTCCCCCAAAGGTTGGCAGTGTTGACTGGAAATCTCTCAAACCACTACTCGATATGCTAATTTTGGCAAAATCACCAAAGATCGCATCTTTCCCGGCTTCCCCGTTAATAATATCTTCACCGGCACCACCCAGAGCCATATCATTACCCTCTCCCAGATGAACAATATCCTTACCACCCAGCAGCGGGTCGTAATCATTTCTGATTAAGGTCGCTAACCCTGCAGAAGGGTTCTTCTCCAGGCTACCGGTATCTGCAATAACGATGTCATCATCAGCATCCGTGTTGATAACATCATCACCCAAACCGCCAAAGACGATATCATTTCCGGCACCGGTAGTGATATCGTCATTGCCACTGCCTTCATTGGTAGTGATAATACTTTTCAGCAAGCCAGAGTCGAATACCACTTCACCTGTATCACCTAAAATCAGATCGGCACCAGCGCCTGTCGTAATAATATCCGAACCTGCACCACCGAGAATAACATTGACACCATCCAACAGCGTTATGATGTCATTGCCCTGCTCACTCGCAGTCGATTCTGCACGCGTTAACACGCCCGCAGTGAAAATCAAACTGCCACCGTCTCCAAGGATAATATCGTTATCGATACCTGCTTCAATTTCATCGTCACCGGCAGCGCCTGCGATAATATTATTGCCCTTACCTGCATCGATCATATCTTTTCCACCGTTGATCAGGTCAGTAACCACCAGTGATTCAATGATACCGGCTGCAGAGAAGATGATTTCACCATTATCACCGATGATCACATCATCTCCGTCGCCGCTAGTTATCGTGTCTTGCCCTGCACCACCGAGAATAACGTTGTCACCATCCAACAGCGTTATGATGTCATTGCCCTGCTCACTCGCAGTCGATTCTGCACGCGTTAACGCGCCCGCAGTGAAGATCAAACTACCACCGTCTCCAAGGATAATATCGTTATCGATACCTGCTTCAATTTCATCGTCACCGGCAGCGCCTGCAATGATGTTGTTGCCCTTACCTGCATCGATAATATCTTTTCCACCGTTGATCAGATCGGTTACTTCGAGGGATTCAATAATACCGGCCGTAGAGAAGATGATTTCACCATTATCACCGATGATGCGGTCGTTACCCGTACCGGTAGTGACTTCATCCGCACCTTGTCCGGCAATAATGGTGTTATCACCATTGCCCGTAGTGATGTCGTCATCGCCACCCAACGCCGTTACGCTACTGGTGGCGAGAGTCAGCACATTATCAAGGTAAATTAATTCACCGCTGTCACCTAATATGGTACCAACACCATCACCGGTGGTGATGAGGTCTTTGTTGAGACCCGCTGCATCGTTTAGTCCACCAATAACGCGATTGTTGCCCTCGCCCGCATGAACAATGTCATCACCTGCGGTGGTTGCATCCGGGTCAGTTGACGTTAAGCGCGTTGCTGAACCCGCACTGTACTCGATAACACCATTGTCACCAAAGATGTCGTCATCACCGCTGTTATTTGTATCGGTAATGATGATGTCATCGTTGCCGCGACCGGCAAGGATGGTATTATTTCCAGAGGTGACGGTGATGATGTCGCGTTCACCGTGGGCTATGTCCGTACTGGAAATAGACTGAATCACGCCGTCAGTGCCAATGATGATCTCGCCATTGTCGCCGATGATGCGGTCGTTGCCCGTGCCGGTGGTGACTTTATCAGCACCTTGTCCGGCGATGATGGTGTTGTCGCCGTTGCCGCTGGTGATGTCGTCGCCGCCGCCCAGCTCCGTGACGCTACTGCTGGCGTGAGTCAGCACATTATCAAGGTAAATTAATTCGCCGCTGTCACCTAAGAGGGTGTCAACGCCATCGCCGGTGGTGATGATGTCTTTGTTAAGACCCGCTGCATCGTTTAGTCCGCCAATAACGCGATTGTTGCCCTCGCCCGCATGAATGATGTCATCACCTGCGGTGGTTTCATCAAGGTCGGTTGACGCTAAGCGCGTCGCTAAGCCCGCAACGTATTCGATAATGCCATTATCACCGAAGATGTCGTCATCACCGCTGTTGTTCGGATCAGTGATGATGATGTCATCGTTCCCACGACCGGCAATGATGGTGTTATTACCAGAGGTTACGGTGATGATGTCGCGTTCACCGTGAGCTATATCTGTACTGGCCATCGACTGAATCACGCCGTCGCTGCCAATGATGATCTCGCCATTGTCGCCGATGATGCGGTCGTTACCTGTACCGGTGGTGACTTTATCAGCGCCTTGTCCGGCGATGATGGTGTTGTCGCCGTTGCCGGTGGTGATGGTGTCGGTGCCGCCTAAGCTTGTTTCAATACTGCTAGCGCGAATCAGGATGCTGTTGGTATAAACCAGTTCACCATTATCGCCAAGCACAACATCTGAGCCACCGTAAGTGGTGATGTCATCACCGCCTTGACCACCCATAATAATATTATTGCCTGAGGTATTACCTACTTCGATATCGTCATCTCCACCGCTGGTATTGCTAGAGCGAACAAATGTAATAGCACCCGCACTGATAACACTAACTCCTGTGTAACCGATGGAGCCTAAGTCACCCAACACTACATTGTTACCAATGACATCAACCACAAAGTCGCCACCGAGACCTGCAATGATACGGTCGTCACCTTCACCGCCATTGATGATGTCCACGCCACCAAACGCACTATCGCTGTTGGTGATTAGCGCTAGTTGATCTAGCTCGCAGGCCAAGAGCTCTTTGCCTGCAGCGTCCTGAACAGAACCACCGTCACCGATAATGATGTCGTTACCCGCATTGCCAAGCAAGACATCATCGCCTTTACTTCCGTAGATCAGATCACCGTCTTCATCGCCATACACACGGATGGCCATCGATGCCACTCGAGCATCAATGGTGTCTTCACCGGTATTACCGAAGATATCCAAACGACGTGCTTCCAGATCACCTAGCGGTACCAGAGCTGTATGCGCAGGATTCAGCAGGTCATCAGTGGCCGTAACCGTAATGATATCGCCGCCTTCGTTGCCGTATAGGCTGGTAACAGTCAGACTTTCAAGGTACAGGCTGTCGACGAGGATTTGATCCACGCCTTTACCCGCCCAGATTACTAAGTCGTTGTTGTAATTGCCGCTGGTAGCCGTGTAAGTAATAGCACCTGCTGACATACCCATAATGCTGCCAACACTCAACGTAGCACTCAATGTCGCATTGTTAGCTACCTGAGTATCGAAGTCACTCACATAAAGTGCGTTAGCATCAGCGCCGGCATCAATATTTAATTCACCCAGAATGCCATCTAAATCACCGTGAGCGATTGCCTGATTGGTTAAATCGCCATTGGCATCGCTGGTAACATAAATACTGTCTTCGCCACCAAGCGTGTTGATATTAGTCACCGTATCCTGATGAGTAGACAACACATTAACCGTGTCAGAACCACCACCCAATGAGATATCCAGCGTATCAATATTGTAGTAATTAATGCCCTCCATTCTGCTTTCATACGTAGCATCACCGAAGACCTGAGTAATTTGTACATCAGCATGTTCGCCATGGAATTGAATCAACCACTCATCACCCACCTGGGTAACGGCAACATTATCCGTATAGGGCAAAAAGTCCTGTTGATCAGCCAAATCATCGTTAACAAAAGAAGCCGGCTTATTATTCGGATTCAATAGTGGGCGCAAGGCTTCAATAATGTCAGCTTGAGTTGCCGTCACGGAGATAGCGGCCGTTACTTGACCAAGTATTTCTAATTGATAACTACCAGTAGCCGCCGGTGTGACCGTGTATACCTGACCCGTTTGTGCCGTTATTGCACTTTGTCTTGTTGTACTGGTTCGGACTTCAACCGTCGAATCAGCAGCAGGAATCAATTGCGAACTATCAGTAATCAGGAGCTGTGGTATATGCTCGCCAGACAATTCACCACCAAAGGTTACTGTGTAAACGTACCCATTTACAATTTCATCACGCTCAACAACTAAACCCGACCCAGTATTAAAATGGTCGCTCAAAGCAACCAGCAGAGTTGATACCTCAAGATCCGCAACCGGCACACTTACTCCATCAATATCTAAGATGTAGCTACCCGACATTGCACGAATATAGAGGGATTGAATTTCAGCCAAAGACGGCATATCCAGACCTGTAATGCTGTCATAAGTAACAAACATCTCATTGGCTATTTTGTCGCCGGAATCATCAACCATTAACTGGTTAGCACCTTCACCACCATCCACCACCAGTAATGCGGCAATTTCATCAGTTAGCTGTTGTTGGCTGCTGACAGTAATAATATCGTCATCATCGCCGGTTCTGAGCGTCAGGCCACCAGCTACCGTTTCAATATGTACAATATCATTACCCGCACCGGTATCAACGGTTGTAGCACCTTCATGCGTTGATTCAATCGTGAGGTTGTCCACACCTGAGCCCAGTTCAATAGAAAGCTTCTCCAGATTGGCATAACGAATGCCACCAGGAATTTCTTCGTTGCCCAGTTTGATATTTTCACCCATACCAAAACCGGTAATGGTATCCGAGGTTAAAGTACCGCTTTCATCCGCAGGACTGGCAACATTGTAGATACTCAGAACATCAACCTGCGTATCTTCCGTGACCCGAGTATTCATATTGACGGGGTTGATGTAATAATCCCTTACCGTCGGAACGATATCATTTGGCCAGTTACCAACCAACGTAAAGCTTTGAGCATTTTGGGATTCGATCTCCATAATCACGGTATCACCCGTGGCATTATCAACCAAGACCAACTCAAACAAACCGTTTTCAAGATCTAAATTAAATCCATCTTTGTGAGTGAAGCTGTCTTTATCCCAGTACTCAGCCGCATCATCTGTGACAACAATTTTGCCTGTTGCTGCATCGGTAGTGATTGAACTGAGTGTTCCTTCAGTTTTGTACCAGTTATTCTCGCCCGGTAACATCAATGGATCGTTGAGGGTTTGACCTGCACTTTCCACCAAACCGCCATCGATAGAAATTGGGCCGCGGATCCGGTTGAGACGCTCGCCTAATGGTTCAAAGACTTGTGCATCGCCACCGTCAATAATGTCATCATCAGCGGCGGATAAGGTAATGGTTTGAATGTCATCCCAAGCGACTTCGCCCACTCCTGGTGTACCACCGACAAAGGTGATACTCGAAGTTCCGGCCAGTATTTGGATCAAGTCATGCTCTGCCGTCTTGCCGTCTTCAAAGGCGTAATCGCTGTGATAAGTACGCGTTTCAATACCGGTCAAGTCAACGGTAACCGAATCCGGAACAAGCAAACCAGAGCCTGGATCGAGAACCATTGGCGCACCTGATAAGACAACCCGATAAGAATCTCCTTGCCAATTCTCATCGACATAACCATCTACGTCAGTCATCAGATAACTGACTTGGAAACGATCACCCGCACTCAAACTCAAGCTCGAAACCAAATTCGCACCGTGACGCTTAACATATTCAGCGTAGTTGGCATCAGCCAGCACACCCGCTGCATCTTTAAAGGTGTAAATATCATTTACCGAATCATAATCCTCAATAATCGCGACCTTACCCTCGTTCGAACCCGAAGAAATTACCGTCAACAACATGCCGTCCATGCTTACGTAGTTACTATCGGTAGCGTGACCATCAAGAGAGATATTCAGCTTATAGTTCTCCGTCATTCCTTGCAGGTAAGTATGAGAAGATGTATTACTCTCATAACTTACTGAGCTGCTAATGGAATGACTAAACAGAGACTGCGTCAGTGTGTTTATTTCCTTACGCACGTTAACGGTTTCCGTGTACGTGACCGAGTAACCCACTTCGACTCGATAAGTGCCTTTATTGGCAAACAAAAACTCCAACATCGGGTCTTGCTTACTGCTACTACCGGCATCCGCTAACCAGCTAAAATCTTTATCAAACGTCATTTTAGTGCCGTTAACACCTACATAATTCAGATCGCCCGGTACAAGGGTCATATCAAAGATTTGTAAATACGGCACATAATCATGGGTTACGGTCACCTGTGTTTCGACAAGCCGTTGGGTCTTAGTGAGCGTTGTAAAAACAGATCCTGTTGTTGTCAGTGACTCACTTTGATAATTGTCTGTCGTGCTATCGCTGTAAGCATGACCGAAATCAATATCAAACAGGCCTTGCACCTGAGTTTTACGTCCATTCGAAATAATCGCGTCATCAATGCCTTTATTAACCAATACCTGATTACCGTTTGCCGTAGCGCTGGTGCTCAGGCCCGCTGCATAGAGTTGGCTCATCAAACCATCGGCAACTACATCATTGACCGGATCTGTGGCATCAATATTAGCTTGGGTCACAAAATGCTTAAAGGTTATGCCATTAACCGTTATCGACCACTCATCCCCTACCGCTGGAGACGAATCAGCACCCAGATCTAACGCGTATAGATCCCAACGAGTTCTATCGTCTGCCAGTGGTAGTGGGGACAAGAGTTCGCTATTCACAATACTTACACTGGCAGAAACAGAGCTTTCATCATCCGCAACGAACACTAAGTTATCAGAACCACCAACTGTCACCGTAATGCCCACTAACCCATTAGTCAGTGCTGTCGCAACACCCGCTAAACCACCTCCCGGGCCGGAAGTGCCAAAAATCACAGACAATGAAGCGCCTGTGTATGCGACGTCATCACCATTGGCATCACTAACGGTTATTGCCCAGACATCACTGTTGCTGTGGTTGTATGCAGAATCAATCGTTAAGGTCTGAGAATAAACGGTTACATTAGCAGCCAATCTACTTTGTTCGGGATCTTCCGTCACAATTGCTCTAAGCGTTAGATTCGGATTAGCGCCATCTATTCGCGTAATAACCAACGTATCGGAAGCTAATACGTAATTGGCTGTGTAGGTGGCTGTATCTAAATCACCTGCAAGGCTTGCACCTATCTGATCTAGTGTCATGGTGCTGCTCTGCTCACGCGCAACATTGCTTGAACCTGACAACAAACGCCAATCCAGAGCGGAAACAGAACTATCCAAGACTAGTTTTTGCTGAGTAACATCACCCGATGTGTTAACACTAGTATCAGAGCTTGCTATACCATTTCCATCGGTACGAGATACAGTGAACCCATTGGAGGTAGCGGTATAGTCAACGGAATAGTTAGTTGTTCCGAGCTTCGTGGCAAGGTCTGTTCGAAGAATATTGGCCACGGCAGCCAAATCAGCAGGTAGTGTGCTCCCCCCCTGATTAGATGCCGTGTAGCTGGCTGTTTGACCATCAAGGGTCACAGACCAGGTATCGCCGTTCTTAATGGAGTTACCGGTGTTATAAACCAGAGTAAAAGTACGTTCAATCAGTTGAGTACTACTGCTACCGGTTAACTGATCTTCTGACACTTCAATGTCAATCACATTACCAGCGACATCAGTGATCGTTAGCGTATTGGAATCCTCTGCATATTTAACACGGTAATCATTGCTTACTACTGCTTTAACTGCATCAACCAAACCATTACCCACATCATCTATATCATCACCAGAACCCGTAGGGTAAGTAGCCTGTTTACCGCCATTAAGGATATCTCCGATGGTGACCACCCATGTTTGGCCATTCGCGTCAGACACTCCGGACGGTGCGGTCAACACAATATTGGTTTCTTGCAACTCTATTGAGGTTTGCACTGTTGGATAATCAGTCTCATGCGTAATAGACAAGGTGAAGCCATTAACCACGTTGGTAATCACGATATCATCTGAAGAGCTTCCCTCTGCAGCAGTAAAGAAGGCGCTGTCCAATTTTGACACGCCCTGATTTAATTTAAGCAGTAAAGCGTCAACCAAGTCGTCACCCGACACAGTGGCTGCGGTAACTGAATAGGTTGTACCAGACACGGTAACGTGCCATGTATCGCCAATTTTCACATCCGCTGGGAAGTTAACGGTTGCAGAGGTGTACCAACCCGCTTTGCTGCCTATGTTGGAGTCTCCCCCATTAACGGAGCCCGCTGAGCTGAACAACATATCATCCGTTACTTCGAACAGGTAACTATCGGCTTTATCAGAGCCGCCGCCCTCAATGGTGATGTGCGCCATAGTGTCGTTGATTGCACCACCAACCTCAGTATTACCAATGAGATTATTGGCCTCTGTGTACCAGCCTTTGTTGTTATCACCCAGGCCAATATCACCATCGATATCACTGATTATCTGACCGCCTACACCATTATTGAAAGCCGTCTCATTTTCAGTTTCAAGCAGTGGAGACTGGATGAAATCAAACTCCGTCGTTAGCTGCTCTGGTAAGCTGAGGTGTAATTTATAATCGGTACCCTCTGGCACGCCTTCCCATACAGGGTTTAAGCGACTGGTATTACCTTCAACTTCTACAAAGTAGGTACCAGCTTCAGTAATCTTGTAATTAATGTAGCTGTTGTTGTAATAAGTAACGGGTAAAATCGACGTCTCACCCTGATCCAGTTTCAACAAGTTGGTTTTGCTCTGCCAGTAAACGCTGTCACCAAAGGCATAGTCCGAATCCACATCAGCCCAGAACGAGATCCCTGCAGCACCCGCGTCATCAATCATCTGTTGGGTAACCGTAAACTTAAAGTAGTCTTTCGAGCCATCACCACGAGCATTAACGGTAATGTGCGGTGCCGATTTAGAATTCGAGATAGTCGGATCATTAGCCGTTGTCCAACGTGCGGCGCTCAAGTCCTGAGCCGACACGATGGAGTCATTGCCTTGCAGCTCTTGCACTTGTGCTAAACCAAAGCTCGCTCTCACCGAACTGCCAGTACCACTGCTGAGCACCATGCCTTCGCCTAACACCGCCTCCGCACCGGTTTCTGTCACCTGAGCACGACCATTTTCCTGAATGATCAGTAAGGTAGGCGATTCGTCATCCGCGATGGTAACGTCTATAACACCCATCGCTAAGCCATCGTAATAAGGATCAAGGCTGCTAACAGTATGGCTTAGACGACCATAATGGATGCCTTCAACGGTAGAATCGTCCACCGCTGTAAAGGTAACTGTTTTCGCCTTATTCCAATTCGTCGGAGTGAAGATCAGCTCTGTCACACCCCCGGTGGTCAATTGACCATCGGTAGTGATAGTAATGGTGACGTTAGCCGACGGTTTGTGACTCAACATCAACTCATAGCTATCACTGCGCAAATCAGCTACAGCTTCAGCCACTAATGGCTCACTGCTACTTTTAGCAATCAACACCGTTGGTGATACCGAGCGCACATCAATGCTACCCACCACCTTACCACTGTAGAAAGCATCTTCAGAAATAACCAAATGACTGATTAAACCGTCGGGTTCACCGCCACTTGCATCGCTGTAAGAGACCACTTGTGGCCCCCAATCAGTGGCAGTAAAGGTTAATTTTAGCGTATCGGTAAGCATAGAGTCGGGCGTATCAATTTCAATAACGACGTCAGCGACGGGGGCTTGCGATAATGCTACTTGATAGCGATTACTACTCATCATCGTGATGGATAGATCTGGATTATCGTCGACAACCTTATGCGATGTTAAATCGTCATCAACCACCTCAGCAGAAACTTGTGCCACCAGGATACGATCGTATTCATCACCGTCCTGGTCGGTATCGCCTTCTTGCACTGAGTGGCGGATCACCACATTGCGTACGCCTTCGGCTAAATCATCGTCAGGCGCGGTCACAGTAACCAACTGTGGTTTAAACCAGTTGGTACGATCAAACATCAAGGTAATGGAGTCCTCACTGCCATTCAGTGCCACACCTTTACCACCTTGTTTCAGCTCCAGCTCAGTACCCAAAACCGCACTGGCTGTGACGCGAACAACATCCTGAGGAGCGCGCGTCAGAACGACCTCATAAGTATTATTAGTCTTCTTAGGATCGGCCAGAACAACTCCAACTTCATTCTCGAAAGTACGTATAGAGGAGCCAAATCGGCGAATAACAACACCCGCCTCATCATCATCCATTACATTGGTTGAGATGGTTTGAGTCAAAGTTTGGAAACGTGTGTCGTTGGTGGTTAAGGTGTGTTGCAACAGACCACTATGACCTTGCAGGTCATCTGCAACCACCGTTACTGCATCACCATCATTACCTCCGGCGGTATTAAAAGTATCACTACCCAGTCCACCCACAAGATTAAGATCAAGGTTCTCACTGGTGCTATACACATAGAAGTTATCATTACCTTCCATGCCGTTAATGATCAAACGCTCGATTCCTTCGAATCCGATAAAGCGGCCAGCACCGTAAACACCTTCTTCGGTAATGACATAGTCATCACCAAATTCAGTACCCAGAATGGTCACCGTATCCAGACCATCGCCACCGCGAATGTTAACCGGCGCATTCATAGCGTAGTTGATAAAGTCAGCACCTTGGCCACCGTTGATATTAGCCACTGCGGCATTTTCATTATCAGGGTCAACCAAGACAAAACTACGGATTAAAAAGGTATCGTTATCTTCATCACCGTTGAGATCAATAGAAGCAACATTGTGGTACACCACAAAGTTATCTTCGCCGATACCGCCGTTAAGCGATGTATCGTAGCTGACACCGTTACTGATATAGCCTTGAGTAATGAGGGTCGTCTCAAACCAATCGTCAGATGACAGGCCAGACTCAAGATTATTTCTTGGCGAATTAAATACTTGTCCCACTTGGAAAGTATCGTCTCCGGCGTCACCATAAACAGACATCTTCGCAGAGGTATCATCAAAGGTGAAACTGTCATTGCCCGCTCGACCATAAACATTAATTTCGTCTTTGGTATCAATAAAGTAGTTAATTCGCTCAACCGGCGCGCCAATGACTGGTTTACCGTCGATACCCACTTTCATTGCAAAGATAGTTTCCGGGCGGAACAAAAAGTGATCGGCCAGTTGCGTGCCTTGAATAGCCACACGGTCAAAGCCCGTATCCGTTACGTTATCATCAATGCTGATTTCAGATTCACCCTCACCAGCCAAACCGATGTAATACCAATCAGAACCCGCTTCACCGCGCAAGACCAATGCACCGCCAATACCGTTTCGGTTGGTTTGCAAATCACTAGCGTTATAGTTAACGCGTAAGATATCGTCGCCAAGACCCGCATTCACCTCAGCGTAAAGGCCTGTATCAGACAAGGTGATAGCGTCGGTACCATCTCCGCTGTTAAGCTCAACATTTTGCGCACCAGCAGCAGAGACAAACAACCTGTCCGCACCTGCACCGGTATTAACCGTAATATCAGAAACGTGATGCAGCCCCTCTATAGATACGTGATCAGCCACATTAATAGAGTTATCATTGGCATCCTGAGCATTTATATTCAGCTCAACCTTCTCCATTCCCACCATACGAACACCGTACTGGCCCAAGCCTTCCAGCGTATCGAAAGAGACAATTTTTTCGACAGCACCTTTGCCGGTAACGTATTCACTATTCACCGTAATGGTGGCATTCACGGTCAGCTCTACTGCAACAGATTCAGCCAGATAGAAGCCCGCATCATCCTGCACCGCTTCAATATTAATAACATGTTCTACAGCACCCACTGCCGTAGTAATGATCAGACCATCGAGCAACGGCGCTTCTATGTCGTCACGCAGCGTTTGGCCGCCATCTAACGTCTGAATCAGGCGGGTAACATTCGCATCGTTAAATGCCATGTGGCCAGCCATATGGGCTGTTTGACCAACGGCCGTAATGTAAGCCGCCCATTTATCCTGCGTGAGGTACACGCCATCCAGCAACTTATCACTACTATCAACATCATAGGTCGTTTCGTTTTGATTCAAACGGCGTATGGCAACCGCTTCAAGTATCTCTTCATGGTTGGCACCGACACCGTAGTATGAATAGCTGTAATACGAGTGATCCAGATCATCCACCGCTTCCGCGTAGCGGGTATTAAGCAAAATCTCTTTTCCCCGGGTATCCTTGGTATTACCAACGGTACCACTCACCCAGTTAACACCTTGCGTACCCGATGTATCACCAACGGTGTAATGAATGGCCAGAATTTCACGGGTGTCAATCTCTTGCGGCGTGGAATAATCAGTTTTACCGGTATTTTCATTAACGGCTAAGCCATTATCATTTCTATTGAGAGCCTGTACCTCATCGGCATTAGGGTTAAGCCGCCCAGCATAATCACCTGAGGATGCATTCCAGTCATAAGCATTATCCCACGTCGGGTTATCCCAGATGTGTTGCGAGTATTCGTAAGTCACAGAACGTATTGAGGTATCCAACACGGTTTGCTTATAGACTTTCAACGCCGAATCAGAGCCAATTTCAAACTGTGTGCCATTAGTATCCTTCAATTGAGTACGAACGCTGGATAAATCTAAATAACCCCTTAAGTTCTCAAGCGCCGTCACCACGCCAGCGGCGCCTGATACCTGACTAATCATCGGATCAAGTAATAGTGCATCTAATGTATCAAGCGAGAAGTAATAACTACTGATAAGGTTTTCACCCATCAGCTGCAAACCACGTAGCATGAAGCCTTCTAATCGATCACCAAACTCGGTTTTAGCCGCAGTATCCAAATGACCGGAAGCCTTCAACGCAATGACGGCGTCTTTTAATGGATTGAGATAATCCAATGCGTCGAAACGCTCGACTTCAACATCTTTGGATAAAACAACATCAGCAGAGGCTATATCACCCTCCAGCAGATCATCTAAAACTCCCACTTGCGTGTCTTTATGCGCACGCATCAGTGCGGCTTGTAAATCATCGTGATCAAAGCCGCTACCGGCGAGTGAAGCGGTTAAATTACCATTTGTGAATTCAAATGTGACACTCTCTTGCGCTTGTTTCACCAAGGTAATATCCATACCGGTGTTATCTTTGGCATTCACTGTAATTGTATCTTTGTCAGCGCCACCAATCACACGGACTAATCCCGCAATACGGGACATGTCGTAGTTTTCTGGCAGTATTTTGTCTACTACACGCTCGGGTAGGTCTTCAAATTTATAGGATGCAGTGCCTTTAATTTCATCGGCATAATAGTTCTGAACAATGTTAATCGACCCGTTCTTCTCTGTTTTTACCTCATAAAACAGCGAGATCAGATCCCAGAATAAGTCCTCCCCCGGGTTACCCGGCTGGCCGATTCTGTCAGCGCTGGGGTATGCACCATCTTGCCCCGTAATACCCGCCCACGGCGTGGTATAGGTGTAATGGTGGGTTCCAAAGAACCAGTAGCTGGCTTGATGATAAACAGGCACATCACGGGCATACAAATCAAGAACATAGAGATCAGGATCATATCCCCAATTATCTATTTCCGGAGTAGTATTGGAAGTCGATGGCCGTACCTGGTCACTTTGTACAATGTCTCCACCCACGGTATAGCCAACAATATTGCGCAAGTACAAACCGTAAAACAGATCATCTAAGGTATTCCTGCCTGCATTAATGGAGCCCGTATTAGCCAGATTATTAAACAGATCAAAATCAACCTCATCCGGCATGGTTGGGGCTTTAGAGCCAACATCAAGGAAGTAATCCTCCCAATCGCCATCCGGATAATTTTGCCCCCACTCCTGACCTGCGAAGTTTAAGGCGTTTTCTAGTAAGTTTGTATTTGCCACATAAGCATCAACAGCGGCGGTGTTATCCTGGCGAGTCCACCAGTAACCCCAACCACCATATTGTCTGGAAACAAGACTAGATAAACTCACACCCGCCACAGGGTTATACCGCGCTCTTTCAACCGCCTGTGAATAGAGCTTTAAAGCAACCGCTAAGTTAGCCTCTAACAGCCGCCAGTGATCTTCATCGATGCTGGTTTCTACATCTGCCTTAACCCATTTTTTGTAAAACTCAGCCCATGCGGTAAGATCAAAACCGATTTCACGCTTTTTAAAGATAACGCGGTTTTCATTGGTGACTTGATTGTCGAACATATCTTCAAGCACATCTTGCTCAACCGAATAAGCGGCATCAGATGCTGGGTAAGTCACGGTAAAGGTATCAGCCGCCCCACCATAATTAATATGATCTTCACCAGAGCCTAAGTTCAACAACAAGGTGATTTCAGAATTCAAGCCGTAGAGGTTGACCGTATCAGCACCGGCACCGGTGATCAGAGCCAGTCGTTCAATCCCTTGCACACCCTCAACTTTCAAACCTGCGCCATAGATATACTGCTTGTTATTCTCATCGGTGAAGATGTTAAACACATCGCCTTGACGCGTACCCGATAGAATCAAGGTATCAAAACCAGAACCGCCATAAATAGACACACGGTTGTTTTTAACGTAACTAACTAAGGTATCTTTTTCGCCGTCAGCTTTGATGTTGTTCTCATCACCCGCTCCGGCAACGATGGCACCGCCGCCTGCATCGCCGATACCACCGGGGGCAGTAGCATAAGTTGATATTCCACTTTGCAAATGTGCCTTGAGGAAGAAGCTATCGTCACCCGCCTGACCAAACAACGCCAGCTGACCAATGTTATGGTTCACCTCGAAGTAGTCATTTCCGTCGCCGCCGTAGAACAAGCTATTATCATTTACGCCGTCGGTAATGCCCTGCAACCCTTTGACTACTTCGATCAGCTCTCCATGACCATCATCAACAAAGTGCGTCTCAATCACACGTCCGATTAAGAAGTTGTCTTTGCCGTCATCACCGGAAACATTCAGCGGCGCCATACTGCCATCGACAACAAAAGTATCATCCCCGCCGCCGCCGTGAATGAACACATCTTCGGCGGAGTTGTTGTAGAAGACACGCTGGTACAGGGGGGGAGCAGCCAGTGAAACAGAAGGTTTCGTGCTGGCAATCGCATCCGCAATATCGACCGGCTTATTGATTAAGGCCGCATTATCAGGTTGCAACAGATAGAAATTACCCTGCACATCTTTTGTGGCATCTTTAATATTAATATACCAAGGATCGCGGTTCGTTCCCGTACCCAAGATAGTCACATCAAAAATCTTATCCGACAGCTCCAGCAAAGCCGCTTTAATAGCGTCCGCATCATCAGAACTGTTTAAGATACGCGTCGTTGCACCGTCATAACTTAATGTATAATCGGTTGATCGTCCTGTATTGGCAGACGTTTCAGGCAATATACTGTACACCTGAATTTCATTATCGGTACGTTCAAACATACCGTCGATATCTGGCTTACCTGCCAGTAGAGCCGCACCAATACCTTCATCATTCAGACGTTCAACAAAAGAGCGAACAATTGATACTTCAGCCAGCGCTGGATCTGACACTTCAAAACGTAAGAACTTCTGTTCCACATTCTGAGGAGCAGATTGTAAGTCAATGATCCAGGCATCAGCTGCAACAGATACCACATTGGCAACAATACCCGCAGCAAATAATTTGGAGCGAATATTGCTGGCGTTGTCACTGGTCGCAACAACGATGTCTGTATTAGCGTAGCTGAGAACAAAATCCGTATTACTGAGGCGCTCTAAGCGTTGATACTGAGTATCGACGTCCAGATGGAAGGTGTCGTCAGCGTCGTCAGCCCCCCATATTTCGAGTACATCTCTATCAGTCGCGCCGGTACCGCTGTCCATCACATGAATATTGGATTGGTCGGTGATATCACCACTGAGCGTCATTACGTATTTATCTGAGCCAAAGCCACCATCAAAGTACGCCTCTTTGGTGAAAGAGGTTACGCCATACTCATTAATGCCCGCGCCACCATAAAGCTCAAATCGTTCGAACACAGCAACGTTTTTCTCATCTTCATTGATGGCAACATCTGTATCCGGGTTGAGCAGTGATTGCTCTTCACCTGTCACAATGAAAGAAACATTCGATAAACTGAAATTCAAATCGCGTTGTTCAATCAGCGTGTCAATATCAGCCACGCCATCCTCATCGATTTCAGCAAAAATGTCGGTACCACGACCACCGGTAACGGCATCACTACCCTCACCACCGTTAAGTATGTCGTTATACTTACTGCCAATCAGACGGTCATTTCCTGCACCACCACTGAGTGTCAGATTATCGACTGCACGAGACAGCAGCACCGCCTCAGAATTGATAAGGTTACCCAGAATAAGCTCTTCGTTGGGACTATAACCCGCAATGATAAAGTCATCATCGCCCATGGCGTTAATTTCAATGGTATCGAACTTATCCGTCGTATCCGATTCATTCACTTTACGATCAATACCACGAATAGTAATAGTGACTTGATGCTCGCTTAAATTATCCGCTTCCGTTAAATCAACCCGACGATGTACAACCTGCACGGTTTCAGGATTCTTCTGCAGATCAGGAAGACCGGTGTCGAGCAGCTCGTGACCCACAGTAAAATAGTCGCGGCCACTGCCGCCTTCAATTAACACACTGTCGTTGGCGTTGTCGGTATTGTAAGTAGGATCTTCAAACCAATCGGTTTTGCCATCAGGATCCAGCACTGCTTCACCACCACCCTCAGGAATAATCCAAAGTGGCTTCTCTAGCATGCGCGGCACATTTTGCTCTATCGTCTGGAAAGCAGACAGATAGCCTTCTACCGTACCGGTCGCTGCCGTACGCGGCAACACAGCGTAATCACCGTCACCATTGAGATCAATAGTCCAGTTACCGGCGCTGTCGATGCGTTCAACCACTTTATAGCTGGACGAAGCATTATCAATTAACGCCTGTACTCCCGGGCCACTGACATCGTAAGTCTGGATAATAGGCAGCTGCGATGAAAAGCCCATGAGGCTTATTGTAAAGCGGGTATTTCTGCTTAAACCATCGCCATCAATAGTCACTTGAGTCGCAACACCCAATTGATTCACGGCATTCCAGGCATCGAATTTTGTTTGCAAACCCGCTACCACCGCCACTGCCGCATTCATAACATCCGTGGCGGCCTGAGTGGCCGCTGCTTCCAATGCGACATCAGCTGGTGATTGCGCTGATGCATCTGCGGCGGTAATAGCTGCCGCATTAGCCGCATTCAGAGTCGTTAAATCAACATTAACCGTTGCATAATCAGGGTGAGTAAAGGTAACTGCTGAAACGCCCAAAGGTAAGGTCATGTTGACATTAATATCAAGACCCAGCTCTAAGTTTGCGAGTGTTCCTGTCGCGTTAACTATAATCGCCTGGCTGGCGATCACACCTACCATATCAATTCTGTAGGCGTTAGTTTCATCGTGCACCAGCACATTTTCAAATCCAGCGATACCGCGCAAGGCCGTCTGTAAGCCTGCGACATCAAGCTGAGCAGAAGTCAGCTCAATAGCGCTATCGCCATAGAATAACTGAGAGCCGGTAATCACATCTGCTTTGTTGATGTATTGCTGTTGTTTGTTATCAACCGTGCTGAGATCGGATTCAACCTCCATGTTTTGGATATTAATGAATCGATCCATCACATAATGTGCGCCATTGTTGAGGTCTGCATCAATGATCGCTACCGTCCAGGGGTCATTTTCAATACCGCTACCACCAACCCAGACGTCACTAATAGAATCTAACGTTTCAAGATACAACTCAACCTCAAGCGCACTCATGCCCCGCAGCAAGGTTACCGATTCGCCGTTATAACGAAAATAAGCATGATCTTGCCAATCTTCCAGATACAATGCTTGCGTGGCAACAACGCCATTACTCAGATTACGCGAGAACGCCGTTGATTTTTGTGAGACAAGATCGAGTGTCGTTGAGGCCTGAACGGCTGAGCCGTTTAGGGTGTATTGCTCCGAACGCAATTGCAGATAAGAGCCATCGTCTAATTGCTCTGCTTGCAAGAAAGTAACCTGCCATGGATCAGCAGCAGAGCCAGTGCCGGTAACGTGTACGTCATCGATAGCATCGAACTTTTCAAGCGTCGATTCTATAGCGGCCGCGCTCAAAACACTGATATCAATCGCTGTGTCACCGTACCAAAGTGAGACTTGTCCCGCACTCAGCGCCAGGTTCTGAACACGACCAGCGTTCTCCAGCATTTGCGACTGAATAGTTTCTTGATCAACAAGGTCAACCGTCGAAATCCGGGCCAACTTAATGACCTCGTAGGTGGTATCGCTCGCATCCATCGGCGTAAAACTGATAGTCCAGGGTGGAACGGAATTACCTGAACCATCATCAGTGGTAACAACGCTGATAGTAGAAGCACGTAGAGCATCAATCGCCCCAAACACAGCCAGAATATCGGCTTCATTCATGCTGCTATTCAACAGTACCTTCTCAGTACCGTACCAGACCATAGCGGAATCAGTACTGAAATCGATGGTTTGAGCTGCATTAATTAACGTGAAAGCCGCCGGCGTACCACTACCATCGGTATCAGCTGGATTAGCTAACGTAGTGCTGCTAGCCGAGACAAACAACGCATCCGTTATTTCTTCCAGTACAGTAAGGTTCAGCTCAAAGAAATTACCGTCTGTGCCGGTAGTGGCATCCAACAACTGGATAATCCATTGACCCGCTGCAGAACCAGAAGTGGCTTTCACCGAGGTTATATCCGGGTGACTAAGCAGTGCCGCCTCGATAGCAGCGGCGGTCGCTTCTGCTAATGTCACTGCCACCGTCTGAGCAGATCCATTCACATAAGTGTAAGCTTCCAGGTCCAGTGAGATGGCCACAGCCTGTCCGTTGTAAGAGAACTCGGCAGCAAAAGCGTCAGCCGGAATGTTCAGTGCCTGACGATCATTTGCAGGGAAAGTGACATGACTAGTGATAGTCGCTGAACTGGCCGTTTGAGTGTTTAATTCTGACAAGCTGAATTGAGAATAATCAATCGCTACGCCATCTGCAGGCGTAATGGTAATATCCCAAGGTGTGCCAACATTACCGTCACCCCCTCCAACAACAACCAGAGAGTTACTTAAACCTAACGACTTAATCGCAAGACTCAATTCGGCACTGGACATATTTTTGTCTATAAAGGCTTCTGAACTGCCGTAATACAAGATGGCCGATGTGCTAGTAAACGCTATCTGAGGATTATTGTTAGCATTAGTTTGAGCATTCGCATCGCTAAACGGCGGCGAAGGAACTGCAACGGGGCCGGCTGTGCTATCAAGTAATCCAAAGCGCAAAACACTATAGTTACCATCAGTGTCTTTGATAGCCTTCAGTATCTCTACATTCCAACTACCCGCTATACCACCTTCGGTCACGACCACACTGTCTATTGCAAAATGTGACAGCAAAGCATTTTCAATCGACTCGAGCGATCCATCGACCGACACCAGCTGCGTAGCACCAGCGTACTCTATCGCTGTAAGCTCTGTATTAGCAGGTATGTTAAATGATTGCACGGTGTGCATAGCAAGGTTGATATCATCACCCAGCACAGTGGTTTTCGTGATAACACCTGTCGCTAATGCTCCACCACCAATAACAAATTCTAGCGTATGGAAGTCGCCACTGGCATTTTTAGACGCTTCAGGGTCGGTACCTGCGGGATTATCAGAGAAACGAATTAACCATGGGTTATTAAGGGTTCCCTGACCACTCACACCGACTGATCCAGCCGGAACATCCGTCAGGCTTTCAAGCGCAGACTGCACCTCGTCTACGGTCATTAATGACGATAATGCAACACCTTCATTGTTGTACCAAACGATACCGTTAACCTCAACAGGTGCGTCTTCGTTATAATCCAGTAGATCAAAAGCCAACAACTGAGCGCCGTTACGGGGTACTTCTCGCATAGTATCGGTAATGGTCGTGACGTTTGGTGTGTGATCCGGGTTATATGAATAATCCGCACCTAAAATATCCAAATGGTACAAGTACTGCTGTACACGTGTATCACTGCGCTCGGTCATAGGGCCGGTGTGCTTTTGAACATAATACTGATGCGCCAAAACCAAATAGTTACTGCTTAAATCAGTGGTCGCACCATTAAAGGTAATAATCCAAGGGTTGGCTTGCGTACCATGAGTACTCCCGGTGTTAGCCGCAGCCGCAGCAACCGTTACATTACCTACGCCAATGGCAGTGATAGACTCCAGTTTTTCTTGAACTTGGGCAGCAGTCATAGCTGCATTAATAACTACAGAATTGCCAGCATTACGACCGTAATCGGCTACCGTTTCATCATAACCGTAAAATACAGTGACGTTGTCCAGACCATCAGCCAACCACAGTTCTTGCTCGTTGTTTTCTGGCGACGAGGCCTGATAATCAGCAGCATTAACAATCGACTCGAGTATCGGCGCGCCATTAGAGGTAGTTTCATACTTACCTCCTTCTTGCAGATCAAAGCGATAAAAATACTCACCGCGACGTACATTGGTGATAAAACTCTGGGGCTCCACTGGCACATAAACGACATTACCATTGGAATCTTTAACTACGCTGCCTTCGGCATCCAGCTTAGGTGTTTGTGCCAAAAAGGCGGAGTAATCCGCAGGGTAAACCTGATATTTACCTTCAAAATCACGGTCCGGTTGCCATGTACGTGCTTTATCTTGTCCCAGCGTGATATCCACACTGATCAAAGATGTATCCATCAGATCACCAATGGTGACATCATCACTCTCTTTTTGAGTATCGAGTTTTAAGGACTCAATATCATCCATGATGATGTAATCAGATGAGAAATCGACGGTTAATTTTGCCTTAGAGTCGCTTGTACCTGTGTTCAGTTTTCTAAGATCAACATGGCTGATCTGATCATTAATTGTAATGTCAAAGGTATCGGTACCCTCACCACCTAACATCAGCAGATTCGCGCCTGCAGCTAACGGTGCATAGTTCCATACTACGGTGTCGTCACCTTTACCCGCATCGACATCAACTGAACCGGTTCCTGCATCGATTATGTCGTCACCATCATTACCTTGAATATCGTTCGCACCGCCTAAAATCGGGTTGCCATCTTCATCCAGGCCGCCGACAAATATTTCATCGTTACCGGTGCCACCTTTGACAGTATTACTGCCTAAACCGGCGTGAATATAGTCACCAAACTGAGTTCTGAATTGTGAGTTTTCTTTAGTAATCGTCAGCAGGTTACCGGCACCATCAGTTGGCATACCCTGATTATTGTAGTAATCGTAAGGTGTGCCATCTAACTGATAGATGGGTGTTAATCGTTGTACGAGCACTGGACCGCTGGTATCAGTGAAGTAAGCCAGCGTCTCATCGCCACCTTCGATATAGTCATCTCCACCGTAAGTGGCAATCGTATCAAAACCGCTTCCGCCAAAGACGCGATCATGCCCTTCACCAGTAAAGATAATGTCGTCACCAGCGTTACCGCGTACTGTTAAACCGTCATAAGCGACGTTAGCGCCTTTTACTACCACCTGATCGTTACCGTCGCCAGCTTCAATCAAATAGGTATCGTTACTGTTATTAGCACCAAAATAACCACTATCGATGGAAATGACATCATCATCGATACCCACCAATAACGGCACACCTAAGTTATTACCTCCATCAATAATCAAGCCCGATAATACGCCGGTATTCTCTGAGTCAGTGATCATTTCGATGAAATCACTGCCAACGCCCAGGTCAACTATGATGTTATCCACGCGACCATTTAAGCGCTTTAAGCTGTAGCGGTCATTATGGGAAGTGCCAGCCACGATAAGTGTGTCAACATTTTTCGCCAGATAAACTTCCGCAATCAAACCCGTGCTGACGATAATAATATCTTCGTCAGGATTATCCGTTCTTAATGTACGGATACGATCACGCAGCGCGACCTCTTCTGCTTTGGTGTAGTACTCGGTATTGAGGTATCCCTCCTCCGATAGCATCTGTAACGTCAGGTCAATATCAGGGGTAACCACATCGACGATGTAATTGTGGGCATCCGTATCCACACCGTTATCGTAATGTAACGTGAGTTGCTTATTGCCTAAGTCATGGGTAGCTATATGGTCAGGTGCATTGTGTATACACTCCAGATCGAACGTAGCCAACACAACATTAACAAAGCGGTTACGCGCTTCAAATAAGGTGATTTTACTGACACCGGCATCAATCCCCACCCACAAAAAGGCTTCCAGGAATAGGTTCAACTGACCCGACATATCAAACAAACACTGCGGGCCATGCGTAATCCGTTCCACCAACTCAGACCCGTAAAGCTTGCCATCTCCAACCGGCAAGTCGTCAATGAAATTAGTTTCCATGTCGTTAAGATCAAAACCGATAATGGCTTCAATCCCCCCTTTAATGCCCGCCTCAACCAAACCGCCAAGGCCAAGACTGGCAATAACACCCACCGCCGCTCGAAGCTGTATTTCTGCCTGATCTTCTAAGGTGTTTTCCTGACCATGATCGTCCAGATAAAAGCCGTTTATCAAACGCCAGGATTCAGCTACGTCAAAATCTAATTCCATCCACTCCCGGAAGCCGCGGGTATCAAAACCAAAATCAAAGTTAGTACTGGCACCAATTTCACCAAAGAAGCCGACATTAAACCCAGGGTAAACCGGGAAGGTTTTTGAGTACTCAAAGAATAAATCGAGATCAGGCAGGTCATACCAGAACAGATCCACTTCCCCACGACCAGTAATAAACTGGAGCAAGCTGGCAGGGTCTTCCAGAATTGGAATTCTGAAATTCTTTTGCCCAGCAGGATTACCAAAGGTCGCTCTATTATTGCTAGACTTATTCGCACTGGATTTACCGCCCTCAACACCATCCTGTGATGGGCCGGCAATGGTTGATGAGTGACTTCCCAGCTGGGCATTACGATCCGCTTCAGTTTTTGCCCCCGCTGTATTTTGAGAAGTAACCGCCGACGACGTATCTGTTGCGTACCCCCCCGTTAAATTAAAATCACCAAAATCAATGTAACCCGCAGATTTTAGCGATTTAGCTTTCTCCAGGAAGTCCAGGGTAGCATCCAGTGCCGCTATGACTTTCTTAGCCGTATCTACCGTAGCAGCAGGTAACTTAAGGTAAGCAATATCCAGAAATTTAAGCTTGGCCACACCCATATCAAGATCCATGTTCAGCAGATCAATAACAGGCTTTAAGGGGCCGATAATTTCCCAAATAGTATCGAAAGTGTCGCCCAGAAAGCTCTCAAACACCGAGCCCACATCAAGACGAACCTGCTGTAGCGTAATATTAGGATCACCAAAGGAGATACTCGCCCCGCTCTTAGTAGATAAAGATCCACTGGCCAGATCCTGATAGTAAATAATCGTCGTATCGATAGAGGGTAAAACATCAGCGGCAGACGTCGAAACCTTGGTGAAGAGTTTGGCTTCAGCATAGGCATTAGCGTTAATCACCAGCTCTACTTTTTCACCTAACTCTAAACGGCCATCTCCTGCGAGAGTACCCGCAGTACCGCCAATGTCTTTGATATCAAAGCCAAAATGACCACTGATACCTGCCCCTTTATCATTCAGTAACGGATCACCACCAGTACGATCTTCCACATCGACTTTCAAGAAGCCCAGAGTACCTTGCGCGGTAGAACCATTTTTAAGACGTGCGTCTACATCAAGGGCAATTTCTTCACCCTTGGCATTGATACCTGCAGTATTGAGGAACAAACCGAAGTCAGGGGCATTGCCTTCTAGTGCCATGTTACCTATACCGATACCCAATCCCATCAGGTAATCGATTTCGGCAATCAGTGCGGCATCCACATCCAAGCCCAAGCCCGGCATACCCACACCAAAATCTACGGGTAACTCACCATCGACCAGCACACCACCAAACTTGATGTTAAAGCTCAATAATCCATTGGCTGAAAAAGTTAATTCGATGTCGTCAGCACTGGTAGGCAAACGCGTTTTGATCTTACCATTTCCATCGTACTGAATCGCACCAGACCCTTCCTCAAGATCAGGCACCACAAATGAAAATAGCGGGCTATTAATGGTTTTTAAACCCTCATAAAGCGCGTCACGAATTTCGTTCAGCAGCGCCTCAAAAATCTTGCCATCTTCTTTTTCAAGGTCTTGTAATTTTTTTCCTAATCCATCGGTATAACCGCTGGCATCTTTGTTACCCAGTACGCTTGTTTCAATGCTACGCAGGCTATTAGCCAAGTCGTCAAACGGTTCACCACCCACCAGAGGTAACTCAATATTATCGATACCGTCAGCCACTTCGTTAATAGCCGAAAACGCCCCCTCCAAACCTTCGCGAACAGTTTTCGGGTCATTCAGCAGGTCGAGTAACAATACGATCACGTCGAAATTCATATTGAACTTCGGAAGATTGTAATCAAGGGTACTGACAAAATTCTGGTTTTGATCAACACTGAACGCTGCTTTAGCAGACAGCACGTTATCCGCTATGCCATCGGCGTCACGATCTTTATCTGTACCGCCTAATGGCAGAGCTTCAATCGGGAAAAACATTGGCAGATACAGGCCCGCAGAGCCATAAGCACTGGCCTGAAATGCATCCTTAACTTCACCCAAATCTAAGTAACTATTGCCGTTACTGTCCGCCGCCGGATTCCCCAGATTAGCGTAGAAACCCAGATCGATATTAGCGCTGCCGCCTTTGCCCAGCAAACCTATTGTCCCCAATACGCCTGCATCAAACCCCAGCTCTATATCCAGATCTTCAACACCACCATGCAATGATGCATGAATGCCAGTGGCTTCATCTATATAGAAAATCGGGGTGCGCACGTCACTCAGATCAAAACCGAAGCCCAGATCAAGTCCGGCTTCGGCTCTTAAGTCTATTTGGGCATTGGCCTCTACATCAATAGCATCCAACGCACCTGCACCCAGACCCAGCCAGGTATCCAACCCCAGATCGTCGATATCCAGGGCAAGGTCGAACGACTTCTCGACAATCACATCGAAATTCAGATCAAAATCGAAAGCCGAATTGGCATAACTCATATCCACCATGTCTGCATCGGGTGCAATACCCAGTGGGGCTAGCAAAATACGCAACTCTTCGTTGAGCATAGCCTCCAACTGCTGAACATTGCGGGCAGCATCGCGAACAGTACTCACAGCACTGCTTAAGCCTGCCGCAAAACTGATACCACCGTCACCGAGAACATCGGCAATGCTGACACCTATAAGATCAATCGTGTCATAAAGCGCACCGTCTTTAATGTTGTAGCGGTTTAAATTCGTGGGTAAAGGTGTCGGATCAGGATCGTAATCAGTTGAACCATCGGTTGGCGCGGCCAACGTATCGATAAAAGAAACAACATCACCGCCTTGAAGTACATCAACGTCCAGCTCTTCAGCCAGCACATCGCGGGTATCGTAGCTACTGATCCATTCCCACGCGGTGTGCTCATAAGTTTGCAATACTTTAACGTCGTTCTCATAAACCTCTACGCCCCAATAGATAGTATCCGCAGCGATATTGGTCCATTTCAATAATTGCAAACCGGTGCCGTCATCAAGAATTTTGTAGATTGATTCTTGCGCACCAAAACCATCATCGGTCGCGACATAATCCGTACTCGCAATAGCCGTCTTTTCTCCCCAGCGTTCATCGTAGACATGAATGTCGTCGCCCACTTTTTGACCTAATACTTCGCGGTCGGTACCTACGATATCTTTCAGCAGATCATCGACACCGGCGATAATCATATCCAGTGACAAGCCTCCGAATGAGAAGACTTCTTCCAGATTATTAAATTGAACCGCACTCGGTATACTGGCCAAGAACGTACCCAAACTGGCATCGTCTGGAATAGCACTGCTGCTGGCGGTAATATAACCGGTATCATTACTGAACCCATCCAATGCACCAGCCAGGGTAATCGGTAACATAACCTCGTAGTAAGCATCACCCGCCAGTGTCGGCAAACCAATTAACGAACCGGTGCCGTCATCGAGCATTTGTGAATAACTCAAATTGCCATCCAGCCCGATACCCACAGAGGCACCCACAGACAAGGCCGCATCATTGGCTTCAAACCCTATCGGGCCCAGATTGACACCGAAGTCATAAGTTTTGATCAGGTTGCCACTGATCTCTTCTGGAATCATGTGCTCAAATATATCTTCCCAGACAGTAATAGTGGTGGTTTTAGTGCCAAAGTCGTATGTAATTGTTTCTACGGTATAAAGCTGATCAACATCGCCTGCACCTACAACATAGAAAGTATCGCCGCGCATGAGCTTGCCTGCTTCAACATTACCCACCCCACCGACGTGATCACCTGCAATGGTAAACTGAGCAGTTCCCGATTCATCGGTGCCGGCGGTGATGCCGGTCAGGTCGATATAATCTTCACCAAAATTAAAATGGGCATCCAGACCCGGGTCTTTGACATAGAAATCGCCATCGCTGGCAATACCGAAGTTAAACAGCAGATCAATTCCGCCGGCAATATTGAGAGGCTGCGATTGAGTCACATTTATCGGCAGATCAAAATCAAAATCACCGAATGAAATTAACTCATTAAGATCAATATCAACCAGCTTGCTGAAACTCGCCAATGACAAGGCGACACTGTACTCTTTGAGGTTAGATGAGGAGCCTATCTCTATGTCATACGCGGCGGCATCCTGTTGTAAGGCAAGCAGTAAACCCTGATTTGTCGGGTTCGTATTACTATTAAAATAAGATTCAATTGCCGCCGCAAAACTACCAATTTCAGTAGAAATAGTTGATGTTAAACCGGTAACTGCGCCACCCAATAAATCCGCCAGAGAAATATTAGTAAAAGGAACGTTGGTAGTATCGGTCAGATAACTGTTAATCCGATCTCCCATATTGGACGACCAGTTGGAAAACTCATTCAGGCCAATGCTCAATTTGGTTTGATCAGACAATAAAGTGAAATGATCTGATGTTGGTAAGAGTCTGACGCCGCTAACTAATGACTGGTTCATCAAATCGGTATCGGCAAGATCCGGATGGCTCATGCCCAGCACATGACCTATTTCATGCATGATAACGGTTAATAGATCTATATCTGTGGCGGCAACGGTGTCTGCCGAGCCTGTATACCAACCAGAGCCCGCAGCACTGATATCGAGTGTGATGGTATAGACATCAGCGGCGACAGTGGTCTTTGCTATAACACCATCGGGTAAGTCACCCACAACAAGGTTAGCAGCACTTAAGCTGTCCAGAATAGTATCGACCTCATCAGCCAATACGGCTTTCCAGTTATCGATAGCTGTTGCGAGCAATGAACTAAATAAAGTTACATCTGAAGTTGCTGCCGCATCCAGATCACGAATACCGTCGGCATCACCAACAATGTCCAGACCGGTATCCGTATTCAAGAAACCAACCCCTTCCGGGCTGGTCAGAAGACTGATAACACCTTCTAAATAAGATTTTTTAGTCAGACCTTCGACATTAAAATCACCGTAGGCTTTGACCGAATGAGTATTGCCAGACGCATCGCTGTAGGAATAAAGCAGATAGTCGCCCAGTCCGTCATTATCATTTTTGGTTGCTCCATCGGTAGATACATCACCGTCGACACCCTGAAAATTCAGGGTATCTCCCCCACTGGAAGCAAATACCACATCATTGCCAAATTCATTGGTAAAATAGAATGTGGTTGTGGTTTCTGAGACCTGAAAACTTTTGATTTGTGCACCGCCGGCCCCACCCGGTTGGGTAAACTCGACTTCGAATAGATCGGTCGTTGAATTGTACGTTACTGTCGCTGTTATACCGTCAATCGAGGTCAAAGCAGTCGCCATATTAGTTGCGCTTGCTGATTCATCCGCTCCTATTTTAAACCCGGCTTTCATGCGCTTGGTGTTGTCGGTAATATCTGCAAAAGAGATACCCAAGGTTTCACCTGCAGCTATGGAATTACTACCAAAATCCACCGTAAATCGGGCATTATCGGTGGGCGTAGGCGTCACTGAGTAGTCGACCATTGCCGTGACAATAATCTCACGCCCGTCATCTTTCAGATAATCGTTGCCCTTTCCGCTTTCCAGATTTTGAATGTTAGTGAAATCTGCAATGATGTTGGCACCTTGATTGAGCGTGGCAACAGAAGAGATACCGTAAGTTAATGCACCGGTATTAAGGGCAGTATTTGTTATGCTTGTTTCTGCCGGGTTAGTAAACTCAATACTAAAAACGAAATTGAACCGATCAACGATAGTGACTGTTGCATCAAGATTAGTGATGCCCGCAAAAAAAGCATCCAGTGACGTCTTAATATCATCTGGATTGTTCGTAGCTGTGATCGTTGTCGATGACATACCTGTAGCACCGGCAGGCAGGTCAAAGCTAAAATCAAACGTTCCTCCTTCAACACGATGGCCCAACGTGATCGTTTCAATGTGGTTTAATCCAACTCCAGCCGACTGAGTTGTCGCATCGCCGACATGGTGGACAGTAAATTCGTCTGTTACCGTCAGTTCGGTCACATCGTGGTAAATATCAACACCGATAAACTCAATGACAAACTCACTGTCGACAACAGAAACGATGACACTGGCATCTGAAAGTTCGTTGTTGATAGCCAGAGCGATCGCCGCCGCTGTAGCGGTATCGGTTGCGTCGATAAAAATAGATGCCGTTGTAAAATCAGCTATCTGCGTATCGCCAGTCAAACTAAGAGTAAAGCTCTCACCCTCCTGGCCCGACAGCGTCAGCGTCTGCTGTTCATTACCATTATTTTGATAAACAACATTGCTACCCAGATCAACTTTAAAGTCACCCGTCTGCGACTCGAAGCTAATGGTGTTGCCGTACTCATCTTTCTCACCACCATCCACAGTGTCATGACCGCCCTGGCCCAACACAAAAATATTATCGTAGTCATTACCCACAAAGGTATCATTACCTTTTGAGCCGATGACTTTGGTAAAACCGGCAATCGCGTTATTGGATAATTTCCACTGCGAGCTATCGTCCACTGCATTATTAGCAATACTGGACAGGCCATTCCAGCGCTGGCCCAAGACGGAAGTCGCGCTGCCAAACGTCACTTTAGATTCGGCGATCGTACCCCACACAGGAATAGTGAATTGCGGCCACAATTCATAATTAATACCGGCAGTACCATCAACCGTCACACCGTTTACACTGTTATTACTGTCGGTATCGTCGTCATAATCCGCATAATTCAGTGTAATATCACCTTCAGACGAAACAACACCTTTTAAGCGGGCATTACCGTGGAAAGTAAATATATTATTACCACCACCCCCGACAATGTTTTCAATGCCGGTTGCCACCAGAACATTACCAATGACAGCACCGCCGGAAAACTGTGATACGAGTTCATCACGTACCAAAATAAGATTAGTACCCAGTGACAACGGTGGCGTTTCTTCAAGGCCGGCGCTACTCAGCCATTTACTCCACTCACCAATATTGTCCGTGGTTAATTCATAGATATCGTAATATAAAGAGTTCTGAATCTGGCGGCTGCCTAATTGGCCTTTTACACCGTAACCCGCCCCGGACATATCCAGAGTGTCATAAAACTGAAGGTTAACGCCCACCGTGATATCTGGCGCTTCTATGACGGCGGCAGCGCCCCATGTACCACTGAATTTGTAGGTATCTGCGCCCAAGCCTCCTGACATTACGTGAATACCCGGCGCAAGCGTAGCATCTGAACCAAATATAGATGATGTACCGGTGAGTGCCGACCCCGTGGCTAATGCCAGCTTCGCAGCTTTACTCCCCAGCTTTTTAGACAATTCATCAAGAATGATATTGCCGCCAATGGAGAAAACATTACTACCCAGATTGGCTCCTGCCTCACGTGGGTCGTAATTAAAATCAAGCAAGACATTCAGACCTGCGCCATAGTTAATGTTCTGAATATTTTGAACTTTGCCGGTAAAGCCTGATTTCAGACCTGTTAATACTTTCTGGGTAAAATCGTCTTTCACAAAACCGGTTAGTAGATCAATGTTGGAACCGGCGATCAGGGTATCTGTGTCGGACAATTTAGTGGTATTGGTAAAGCTCACCAACCAAGTATCTACAGCCGCACCCGCAACAACCGTTGCTTTATCCACTCCCACCAGACCATTAATAGCCGTTTGAATATTGAGGGCGGTTTGATTAGGTGAACCGGGCACGATCAAGATATTGACCGTTTTAGCCCCATTGATAGTCAACTGAAAAGTATCAATTGTAGGATCAACCCGTTTGACCAACTGTGCTTCGGCTACAACCGCAGCCGCGCCTTCTTTTGCGGTAAACACCATAGCCAAACTCGCTGTGGCTGGTGTAAACATCAACTGCGTTGCATTGACCCCAAACGATTTTTCTTTGGTTCCCAGCGCAACATTTAATTCAACTTTGAAAGGATCTGTCGCCGTACCAGAACCGGTTACATCGGCATAAGATAATTTTGCCGCCGTCAATGCGTCTTTAATAGATTGAAGTTGAGCAGCAACATCAGAATTGTAGTTAATAGCCTTGGTACTGGTAGAGCCGTAGGTCAGGATAAAGCTACCAGACAAGGTGCCACCAACAGTGGTCGGCAAAGCAAAACTGTAGGTTGGATTTACCTCCGTTGCGGATAAACGATCCATATAACTTGGCAATAAACCAACCACTACCGGAGTTGCTGTAGCTGCCAGCGCGGCTTGTAAGCCGTATGAAGTAACGGCAAGAGATTCAACGGTGTAGGTACGGGTGACATCAGTATTGAATAAGATCGTCAGGGCGTTGCCACTACCGCTCACTGCGACAGTAGCCGCTGCACCTAATTTAGCGGTTAACGCCGTATCAAACGCTGTTTTGATAGCCGTTTTTAAAGCAGCTTCATCGGGTGCAGCACTCACATCAACGAATACCTGGCCGGTAATAGGCAACGTATTCGCTGGATCATGGAGTGAGTAATCAAATGCCAGCACACCTTGATTAGCACCATTAATATTCAAGGTTTGTAACTGAGCACCAAATTGACCCGGCGTTGAATTAAGAGGATCTGATACCTCTCCTGTCGTCGCCGTTATTGGTCTGACTGAACCGTTACTAAAGGCAATCGTAAAAGGCCCCGTTCCTGTACCCACCACAGTAACGGTACCCAGTGCCAATTTCGACGTAGAGTTCACAAGCCTTTGAATCGCTAATTGAATCGCAGTGGCGTTGGAATTCTCAGGAATTTCAACGGTACTAAAACCATTAATTGAAAGTTTATACGCAGGTGTACCCACTAAACTGATGCTATGTGTAGAGGGTTCAATAGTACTAGACGCAGCCAATTGAGCGTTAACAGAGCCGTTTGATAGTGACAAATCAGTAAATACTATTTGATCTTTGTTACCGGTATCCGTGAAGGTGATATCCCACATACCCGCAATAGTCGATGCGTTGACCACCACCGCTTTTAGTTGGCCAGCAGGTACAGGTAACACCGCATTAATCGCAGCTTCAATGCGCTTAGCTTGTGCAGCCTTATCGGAACCGAGGATTTTAGTGGTAAAAATAGACGCCTTGCCGGTAGTCGGCGCAGAAACACTAAACCCGACAATATTACTGACATTAATAAAATTGATCAGATAACCGCCGGCATTTTTTGTTACTGAGGTAATAGAATTATCATTCGGTAAACTAAAAGTGCTTGCCAAACTGGCATTAATTTTGCTTTTTAGCTGGACAGCCGTATCAGTAGCATTTACGGCTACATTAACGTCTACACCCGACGCATTTTTGTAGGTCAGGTTATAGGCACCGGCGGCATCAGCACTCAGCAGCACTTGTTGCTGCCAGGGTGACGCCATATATATTGGTGCGGTAGTGGTGCTACCCAGCGTTAAAGTAAACGCCCCCTCTTTTGCATCAGGTATCACCAGACGCTGAATCTCAGCACCCGATTGACCATCTTTTATGGTGTCTACCCGCACTGAGGTTAATGATTCGTTGGTTAGATTCACATAGGTTGGTTGAATTAAACTGGCAAAACCGCCACCCGTCACATCAACCGTATTCTGCACGGCAAAATCAGGTGCAGTGAGACTTAATGCCGCGACTAAGCTGTCCAGATTCAGCTGGGCAGAAAGGGGTTTTAATCCTGTGCCTCCTATGATTGTGCCAGAAAAGGTGGAAGCGCCGGATATAGCGAAAGTGTTGCTGTTAACACCACCACGCACCACAGTATTGGCACCTACGTCGGTAAATATAAAGGTTTCAAATACACTTTCACCGTAGAGAGCTTTAACTACTTTCGATGTAGCCGAAGTGGTATTAAGAATTTCAGGCCTTGGGGCCATGCGTTGCACGGTAAGTTTGGTTTGTCCGGCATTACCTTCCGTTTTGGTGGTTAAGCTGTAACCAGTCAGCACATTACTGGGTGTGGCTGATTTAACTAACTCAATATTTTCGTGCTGATTGAAGGTAATAGTATAGGTATAAGTACTGGCCGTGCTTAACGCACCCGTGAGTGTTTTAGGTATCTTAACGGTAACAGAGCCTTCACCCAGCATTTGATTCAAGGCGTTTTGAATCGCTAAACCATTGCCGACTTTATCGCCTGCGGTCAGGGTAATGTCATCTGTTGTTAATTTAACGCCTTGACGAACCTGATCTATCTTGGCGGTTAAGCTCGTATCTGTCAGCGTTAATAAGCCCACATCAGTAAATTGTTTATTATTAAAGACAATATCCCAGGTATTGGGTTTATACGAAGTCGTTGCTTCAGCACCGGCCTTGATAGCTGCACCGTCTTTAGTAACTCCGCTAACCGATACACTCAATTTATTGTTGGCACCAACAATATTGGCTCCACCAGCATCTGTAATTTTAAAGCCAGTCAGCTTATTCAGCTCTGCTTCAATATTCTGCGCCGTTTTATAAACATCAACGATCTGGGTCTTAGGATCTTTAACAATGGTAATTAGTGCTGTAGTGAATGTTTTACTCGGATCATTGGGATCTTTTAGGGTGAGTTTAAAAGTACCGCTTGGTGTTTGTGTACCGCTGATAGTTAAACGTTGTTTTTCATTAACAGCATAATCAAACGCCAAATCACCGGCCGCCTGACTACTTATGGTCAACGTTTTAACTTCTTTTTGCGCACCCGTTTGCTCAAAGTTAAAGTTAAGCACATCGGCAACCTGACTAAAATCAAGGTCCAGAACATGGTCATTGGCTGTCAGTAAACTGGTATCGATAGTGAGCGTATGAGGCTGACGGATTTTTTCAGGAATCACCAACGCCTTAAGCATATCGGTAACGTTACCACTACTGAAAAGAAACTTAGCATCAGCATTGGCTGCAACAATGGTTTCAATTGCTTGTAACGAACCTTCAGGACTACCTTCCTCGATGGTAACCACACGTCCCAGTACATTATTAGTGCCGCCTGTGGCATTCAGTAAATTACTGACATCAACCGCCATATCCGCGACATTACTTTCACCCGGATTGGTAAAGGTAATTTCCCACTCTTTATGAGCATCAGTAAATGACAGCTGACGAACTTCGGCTTTGTAGGTGAAACCTAAGATATTCTTCTGCAGATTGTTCAGCGCATTTTTCAGATTATTTAACGTGGCGGTCGCATCGGCAGCAACCGTGATGGTTGTTGAATAACGGCCAATGGTTAAAGTGAAATCGCCTTCTTTGGCGTTGCTTAAGATTAACGATTTGACTTCACGAACAGAGGAACCTTCTACGGACGTCCAAATGGCAGGAGATGCTTTTAATGTACCATTAGAGATATCACTTGGCGCAACAGAAATATCGCTGATTTCAGGGTTAACAACTTCTATCTTAAATTTATTAGCGCCAGACATAGTAACGAGCGCTGAAATATTATTAACCGCTAACTGGCGCTGTATTTCTAATGCGGTACTACCAAGGGTATCCCCTAATGTTACTGATATCGTAGGGGTTTTCTGTACAGCAGACACCGTTCCATTGATTGTGGTTTTATAACTGAAACTAAAGTTAAAGGCGCCCCTTTCTGCCATACCCAAATCAATAGTCACTGAACCATTTGTATGAGTTTTAATGACGCCGGCATCCAGAATATTTTGTCCGGCTTTGGTCAATACGATGGTTGCATCCGCAAATATTAATGTATTATCGACATTCGCATTTAATGTCATTTGCGGCACATTCACGTACGTTGGCTTTAAGAACTGAATATCAAATGCGCCTGTACCACTGCCTACCGATGTCACTTTAACTAAAGCTGTACCTGCCGGAATAGTCCCGGCTGGAACATTGAGAAGCGGTAACAGCATGGCTTCCAATTCAGTTTTTATATTTGCCGCAGTAACTGATGCGCTGCCAACAGTAATGTTATCGGTCGTCTGTAACGTAGCGAAAGTCCCGTCCGGCTTTTCAAACTTATCAATACTCAGCGTAAAGACACCACCCGTTGCCCCGCCTAAAAAGACGCGCTGAATTTCCTGAGCATTACCTTCGGTGTTAATAGTCACTGTATTGGCGTTGCCAGTAAAACGCCCTGTAATATCACCTGCGCCTGTGAGCGCTTTAGTCCAACTGGTTTTATCGGCAATAAAAACACCGGTACCTGCTGTCAAACGTGAACTATTAAACAAGTAGGTCATATTGTCAGTAACGGCAGAAAAATCCATCACATCACCAGCAGCTTTTAGCGCCTCCAGAGCATCATCACCCGGGTACCACTTGCTGAGCACGCTACTTCTGATACGTTCGAGCTTATCCGTTGTGCTTGAATCTTTTGATGAAGTGCTTTCAATAAGGATGTCCTGACCCCAGCCATCCACAAACACATAGCGATCATAACCACCGGCGCCGATCAGAACATCGTCACCGCCACCGCCAATAAGGACATCGTGGCCGCTACCGCCATATAAATTATCATTACCCCAACCGCCGATCAGCGTATCGTAGCCCGCACCACCGTTGAGGGAGTCGTTACCCACCCCACCATCGATTAAATCATCACCGGCATCGCCTTTAAGGTTATCATCGCCAATACCACCGCCGACGGAATCGTTACCCGCTCCGCCAAATAAGGTGTCGTTACCCGTAGTACCTGCGACAATATCTTGACCGGCTCCCGCATCCCAAACCCTGCCACTGGTGCTCGCCAAGCTATTATCTGAGAAAATAATGTCATTACCGGCACCGGTACTATCAGCCAATACGCCAAAATCTCCCAGTACGATCATGCGCTTGCCGCCGCCTGCAACCGCACCCGAATCACTAAGACCATTGAGCAGGTCTATGTGATCAATGGCGCCAGCACTGAGCCCGGAAATACCTTTAGTGACTTCAGAAAAAGCCGTTTCAGTACGCGTCAGGGTAGTTTCAACCGTGGTTCTCAGGAAATTCCCATCAGCCTGCAAAGCACTGTATGAGCTGGACTTAACCACAGTAATGGTTGTACCGTCAGCTGACGTAGTCACAACATCAGCCAGTGAAGTGGGCTTATTGTATGTCGCTGTTACCGACCCGGTCGTGGTCACTCTTTCTTTTACTTTTTCGACAATCAAGGCCAACTCGGGATAATCAGCCGGAATTAAAAACTCCACATGGAAACCGTAATTGGCAGTGTTTCCGCCGGCGGCCGTGACTGTAAAGAACTTTGGCGTGACCGTGGGAGTCGTTGGTACTGTAGTCGTTGTAGTGGTGACTGGGGGCGTATTTTGAAACAGCGCATTGAGCGCATTTTCAATTTCTAAACGCAAAGCCGTTTGCGTCTGAGTTGACGTGATAGCACCACTGACGGGAGTATTAATAATAGTAGTAGTTTCTACACCTCCCAAGGAAAACTTAAAATTCTCGGGTGGCTTAACGGTTGATGTTGTAGCCTTATTGATTGGAATCAATATCTGCTGAACATCTTTCACCGCGGTAACCGCCGCAGTTGTGACGCTGTTTTGTATGCCCGTCAATGCATTGACCGGATCAGCCAGCCCCACTTTACGAACATCCACCAAGGCATTCTGAGTGGTATCAAACTGAGAGTAATCAACCACGTTAAAACCACCAGCCGCCGTGGTAATTTTGCCTTGTAAAGCATCTTGGTTTTTAATGATGTAAGTATTTTTACCAGAGCCGCCGATAATATTGGCAATATTATCGGCGTTAACCACATAGGTAAACTGGACTGTTTTTACAGTTTCGGCGCCTGCTGCGCCCGTTTTGATTGTCATGTCTGATACAGCTGTCACCTTCACTGACGAAGTTGCCGGTGGACCAGCAATGCCTATCAGTTCGAAGACCAGATCATGAGTAACCTTACTAAAATCTAATGTGCCTTTTTGATTACCCGATTTGGTATCGTCAATTAAAAAATTGACAGTTTCTTCCGTTGAAGTGGACGTACCGAGAAAAGTCTGTCCCCAGTTATCGTTAAACTGATAGGTGTTATCCCCCAAACCACCGACGATTGATTCAACATTAACTGCGTTCTTAATGGTATGAGCACTCGTGGCGATATTCTCGCCCTGCAACGCCTGTACGCCATACTTATTAGTGGTTGAGCTTCTATCACTGTCCAACACTTCTGTGACAAGCTTTTCTGTGGCCGGTGCAACAGGCGCAGTCACTTTCACTGAAGGATTAAACTCAACCGTAATAGCCTGAGTAACCGCGGAGAAATCCAACGCATCAGCATCGCCGCCTTTAATAACGGTCAGACCATCTTTGGTATCCGCATATTCAATGACTTGGTCGACACCCCAATTATCTTTAAACACATAATTGTCAGTTCCGGAACCACCGACTAAGGTTTGTGCACCCGGGCCACCCACAATAAAATCTTCACCAGCGCCAGTCGTCACTGTCACACCTGTCAAACCAGTAACATCGAGCTTTTGGTCGCCCTTATCGGCAGTAAACGATGCGAATGATGCATTGGTAAAACCGGTTAACGTCCCAACTCCTCTAATGATGTTACCAACTGACAAGTTAACATAGCTGGTTAGAACAGAACTGGAGCCGCCGGAGTTATAGACCAGATCGATTTTGCCACTGTAACTATTAATGGCTTTTTTAATGTCTATTGGCGCGCCGGTGTCATCGATAATCAACTTGGTATTAGCAGTATCTAACGCCTTGCCAACGACTAACTGACCAACTTCACCCGTGCTTGTAGTAACCACCGCGATGCTGTTTTTAGCATCCAGTAATGCCGCGGCATTGACCGCTGTAGGGTCAACCCCCATAACCGAATAATCTTTAACCCACTTATATGCATCGTCGTTAGATAAAGCAGTACCTTTTTTACTGATAGCGATGTTGGCTGCTGAAATGGCAGAAACGTCTAAAACGTCTATTTTCGTCTGCAGATCAAGCTGAACTTTATAGGCAAGTCGACCCACTTTAATGGTCTTGATAACAGAATCATCACCGTCAGAAAACTGAAAAGTACGTGCCGTATTAGGTGTTAGGATGCCCGTAGTCGGATCTACTGCTTGTGCTGTAATGTTAAACGGTGCAGCGGCGGTTTTACCCGTCACGGTAATCCGGATGTCACTGTTCACTCCGGTAAAGCTGATGGTATCTGTACCCGCAGCAAGAGTGACAGGAGCAACCGTACCATTCAGTTCGCTCAAATTAACTGTTTTATCTGCCGCTAATACCCCGGCATACTGCGGATCATTCGCTGCAAAAACCAGTTGTTCAGTAGACATGAAGTCAAGCTTTTGAGTCACATAACCCGACTCAGTTTCCAACACCCAATTACCGCCAATAAAGTAGTTACCGGTCAGATCATCAGACGCAGCAATATCAGCCTGAGTGACGCCAGCCAATCTATCAACAAAACTAATGCCGACTTCACCCTGCGCTACATTACAGCCGTAGATAAGTATGTCACCATCGGCTTTTAATGCTTTACCCCAGGCCTCGAGCTGCTGACGATAGCGCTCAAGTGAAGAACTACCGAGGGTGGCTGTACCCAAGCGCAACAAGCCCGCCGCACCATGCGACAATACATGTAATGCGGCAATATCATCATAAGCTGAGAGTATCTCGGCCAACTGCTCAACTCCATCGCCCCCGGCATCGAGAAGGACTACAGTGACACGGTCAGTTTGAGCACGCATTTCTAGAGGATCAACCGAGATATCACTGATTTCTGTAGACGTCATGGCGGCTATCGCAGCTGCATCATTTTTTGCAGACCAGTCGGCTATCTGTACATCACCCGCACGCGTCGTTTCGGTGTGCCATTCAAGCTCACCGCCGGTATCACCCATAAAGGTGGTCAGCAAAGCCCTATAATCTTCGACCGAACGGTCAATAACCACAAACTGGTGGCCACTTAATTGCTGCACGTATTGAATGGCAAGAGCCGCATCTGCGGTTTGTTCGGCGGTTTCAGATCCCGCTCCAGGTGCTGCATCTTCTACTTCAGACTCACCACCATCCAGCGGCATCACGAATGTCGTATCGGTCAGTTCTGCTGACTGATTGGCTGCTAGCTCAGCTAACGGCTCTTCAGATAACGCTTGCGGGTCTGTTATCTCGTAATCATGCTGGCGAACCAGTTGCAAATCCTGCGTATTGCTCGCATCTACCAGACCCGCGTCGACCAACTGCTCAATCATCAACTCTTCGTTCAGCAGCTCAGCGCTCAAGGCAAGCGGTGCCGCATCTGCAGATAGCAGATAACGGTTTTCCATCTGCTCCATCAGATAGGTATTACGTCGTCGCGCAATTGTCCCTTGGCTGTTCCATATAAACTGTCGTAAATTGCGTAACTTATCGTAACGCATTCTGAACAGACGATAGAGAATATGCGACATAATTTTAACCCAAGAAAGTTGACTTCAGAAAAAGCTCCCGCTTAAAGGATGCTTTTGACGACTCATACTTGATACTGCAACTGAACGATCTATAAGACCACAGGCAAGAACGACTTTATGTTTTATACCTAAGATGCATAAAACATAATTAAAAAACCGACAACGATATAACTACTATCATTTGACCGTAAGCCAGTTATCGATTGCAGCCAGATCCTCTTCCTGCAACCCCCCAGCCGAAAACTTCAGCCTCAGAACATTAAGCACATAGTCATAACGTGACTTAATTAAAGACTGCTTGGCTTCTGATAAGTCCTGCTCAACATCCAATATCTCAATCAAACTATTTTGCCCACTTTGATATCCCGCTGTTTTTGATTTCAAGCGGCTTTCCTGAGCCTGAACAGATTGTTCAAGCGCATCTATTTGCACAATGGCTTCGTTGATTCGCTGGTATGCATCGTGGGCAGAACGTTCGACTGTGCGTAGCTTATCGTTACGATCCTCTAACAAGCTGTTACGTTTCTCTGCAGCCTGACGAAGTTTTGAAGAGGTTTTTCCACCTGAGTACAAAGGCACATTTAGCTGAATTGCGAGATTGGTATTATCAATATTACTAAAACCTCCATAAGGAGAGCCCTCAGTTTCGGTATTACCCATGGTATAGACCAAATCAAGTGTGGGGTAATGCCCGCCTCGCAAAGCATTCAGCTCTTTATCAGCCTCTTGCAGGGATAAATTAAGAATATGTAATTCGAGATTATTTTCCGCCGCCATTTTAACCCACTCGTCTGGGTCAGCAGGTACGGGCAACTCAATCTCTATGCTGGAACGCAGTTTAGATAGCGACCCAGGCATGCTGCCTAACGATTCGCGTAGCGCATAACGGCTATCCATTAAACGACTTTTTAACTCCACCTCCTTACTGAGGGCATTCAGATAACGCGCTTTAGCATCCTGTACATCGACTAACCGAACAAGACCGCTTTTATGTTTCTTCTCTGCAGTCTCATAATGCTTAAGCATCGCTTTTTTTTCTGCCTGCATAGCATCAAGTTGATCGCCACGCTCCAGAACGAGAAAGTAACTTTCTGACAGTCGTAATAACAGCTGCTGTTTAGACAAGCTATACTCAACGACTGCCCGGCTAGCCGTAATTTTTGATTGCGAATATCTTTGCCAGCGTGAATAGTCAAACAGAGATTGATTTAGAGTCAAACCGTAACTGGTAGTAGGGTAACTGGCAGAACCGGAATCAAACACATCATTATCCGATTCATTAATCGTCTGATCTGTTGTTTTATGCTCATATTGGAAGGATAAAGTAGGTAACAAATCAGCCCGGCTCAGTTTTACAATTTCTTTATCTGACTGATATTTGTGGTACGCCGAAAGGTATTTGGTATCGCGTAATTCAGCAACTTTCCACAAATCCATCAAATTTTCTGCAGAGGATAGCGGCGCCCAACCGACAGCAATACCACTCATTACTAATAAGCAGACTTGCCAATAACTTATTTTTTTTATCGGCATCCAACCTAACCCTAACGTCATATTATTATTCTCATTGAGTTTATTTCGGGTTTATTTCTGGCTTATTTCGAGTTCATTTTAAGCTCTATATATACACTATACATGTAAAAGAGATCAGCTCAACCCAAAAGCCTTTTTAAAAAAACACAGAAAAAGAACGGATTTAGGCGAATATACGACTCACGTATTAAGGCCTGTTTCGCTAATCTTTAATTAAGACAAGGGCTAAACGATTTAAAGCTACCGGACTCTCGCTGATCATTAACAAGGCATAACAAAAAGCAGGAATTATAAGTACGTTTCAAGAAGAGACGAGGCAAGCATTCAAGCCAAAACCCCCATAACGCAAAAAATCGCCGGGCGGCGATTTTTTTTGACTACTTAATATAATGGTCGGAATGATAGGATTCGAACCTACGACCCCTTCACCCCCAGCGAAGTGCGCTACCAGGCTGCGCTACATTCCGACGTATACTAACTCTTCACTTCAAAGAGGAGCAGTATATTACCCTAAGGTAATGATTCTGTGAAGTTTTTTAACGCCCAGACTTCAGAGTTTTTAAAATATCTTCTAATCCAGTGATAGTCTGCCTTAACAACTGCCGGTAGCGAAGGTTCTCATCACTCCCTTGCTGACTACCAAACCACTGCTTAGCACCACTAATAGTATAACCCTGCTCATGCAGTAAACTTTTAATCTGGCGTATCAGCAATATATCTTGCTGCTGGTAATAACGCCGATTATTGCGCTTTACCGGACTTATCTGCTCAAACTCCTGCTCCCAGTATCTCAGTACATGTGCTTTAACATCACACAAGACCGCTACTTCACCAATAGTAAAATAGCGTTTACCGGGTATGGCTGGAAGATCAGGCTGATTCGGACCTAGTGTCTGCATAGGCGTCTACACGGTCCTTAAGTTTTTGGCCTGGACGAAAAGTTACCACTCGACGAGCGGAGATAGCAACCTCATCACCCGTTTTGGGATTCCGACCAGGGCGCTGACGTTTATCGCGCAAGTCAAAGTTACCGAAACCCGATAACTTAACTTGCTCGTTCGTTGCGAGGCTTTCACGTATTTCATCAAAAAAGGATTCAACCATATCCTTAGCTTCACGTTTGTTAAGACCTAACTCATCACACAAACGTTCTGCCATGTCTGCCTTTGTTAAAGAACTCATGAACTTCACCCTTGCTATTTAATCTCTTAATGTTGCTCCGGCACCTGTTTCCAGTGCTGAAACGACAGACTGTACGGCCGAATTTATTTCTTCTTCATTAAGAGTGCGCGATGGATGCTGCCAGGTCAAGCCCAAAGCCAGACTTTTTCGTCCCACTTCAATACCTTGGCCCTGGTAAACATCAAACAGGATGACCTCTTTAAGGAATTCTCCGGCATTTTCGACCGAAATCTGGCGTATCGTTTCATAAGCAGTTGCTTCATCAACAATCAGCGCCAAATCCCGTCTTGATTCTGGAAATTTAGATAAATCAGAAAAACGTGCCACACGCCCCTGCAACAAGTTTTCCAAACTCAACTCAAACAGATAAACGGGGCCGTTGATATCCAGCTTTTTAATTAACAACGGATGTAACGCACCGACATATCCAACCACCTCACCCGCTCGTTCAATGCGTGCTGTCTGACCCGGATGAAGTGCCACATGCTGATCTGCCACAAAGCGATATTGATCACCCGCACCACCAAGATCCAGAACAGCTTCGATATCTCGTTTAATATCAAAAAAATCGACAGAAGATGATTTTCCAGTCCATGATTCTGGATCACGCGCACCGGACAACAAACCAGCCAGTACATTTTCCTGAACAAGTTCATCATTTATGGGCAAGAAACGCTGCCCTGTCTCAAACAAACGGACGCGTGATTGCTGACGGTTCTGGTTATATTGCAACGCCTTGACCAGTCCTGGCCATATTGTGGTGCGCATCACAGCCATTTCTGCAGAAATAGGGTTTGCTAACGCCAGCGCTTGGTACTGATTATCAAAGAGCTTCTGTAATCCTGATTCGATAAAGCTGTAAGTGATCGCTTCCTGATACCCAAAAGAGATCAGGGTACGACGCAGATCATGAATACTCACCTGAGACTCATCATTTGGCGTAAAAGGCAAAGCAGAGGTTGGCAGTTTAACCGGTAGATTATTATAGCCGTAGACCCGAGCCAGCTCTTCGATAAGATCAACTTCAATACTGATATCAAAACGATACGATGGAATAGCGACAGTCCAGCTTGCATCGGCTGCTTTTTCAATCAGCATTCCTAAGCGGGTTAAAATTTCTTCAATTTCAGCCGCCGGCATTTCAAAAGCCAACATCGCATTCACTTTGCTGTGACGTAAGGTTACCGTGCGCGCTTTTGGCAAAAACTCTTCGCTAACCGCTTCAGTCACAGGGCCGGCTTCACCGCCAACGATATCAAGCAGCAATTGTGTCGTCCGCTCAATGGCCTGTTGCTGCAATTGCCAGTCAACGCCACGTTCGTAACGATGCGATGCATCTGTATGTAAACCGTAAGCGCGCGCTTTACCCGCTATCGCTATCTGATCGAAAAATGCACATTCAAGGAAGATGTCTTGTGACTCAAGCGTTACCCCCGTGCTCTCACCACCAAAGATACCCGCCATCGCGACAGGACCTTTGTTATCAGCGATTACCAGCGTATCGGTGTTAAGTTCAACTTCATTACCATCAAGTAATGTCAGCTTTTCACCCACCTCAGGCATACGTACCTGAATGCTGCCATCCAGTTTATTAAGATCAAATGCGTGTAGCGGCTGGCCTAATTCAAGCAATACATAATTAGTGACATCAACCACAGGATCAATTGAACGGATACCAGAGCGACGTAATTTTTCAACCATCCATAATGGCGATGCCGCGGCCATGTTCACATTACGAATGACACGCCCCAGATAACGCGGACAAGCAGCAGGGGCTTGCAAAGTAACTGAAAAAGTATCATCGATACTCGGCGCTACCGGCTGGATATCTACAAAAGTAACCGGCGCTTTATTCAGCACGCCGACTTCACGTGCAAGCCCTTTAATGCTCAGGCAATCACCGCGGTTAGGTGTCAGGTCGACATCAATAATTTTATCGTTTAAATTCAGATAATCACGCAGGCAAGTACCGACTGGCGCATCCGCTGCCAGCTCCATAATACCGCCATGATCATCCGAAATACCTAACTCATCATCAGCACACAGCATGCCGAAGGACTCAACGCCGCGCAATTTGGCTTTTTTAATCTTAAACTCACCACCCTCAGGTGTCGGTAATAATGCCCCAACGGTGGCATACGCAGTTTTTAAACCCGCACGCGCATTAGGTGCACCGCATACAACCTGAAAAGTCTCATGACCGTTACTCACAGTACATACCTGAAGCTTATCGGCATCAGGATGCTGTTCTGCGGTCAGAATCTCGCCAACGATAACACCGGAGAAATCACGAGCGACTGACTCAACATCATCAACCTCTAATCCGGCCATGGTAATTTGATCGACTAGTGCCTGCGTGCTGATGGCTGGATTAACCAGTTCACGTAACCATTTTTCACTGAATTTCATGCTACTGTCCTGAAAATCTTTATTTCACTGCTTTACAATTGAAATGAACCAGTCTGTATCAGTTAAACTGACCCAGAAAACGCAGATCATTTTCAAAGAAAAGACGCAAATCATTCACGCCATACCGCAGCATAGCCAATCGCTCTACACCCATACCGAATGCAAACCCGGTATATTCTTCAGGATCAATGCCTGACATTTCAAATACTTTAGGGTGCACCATTCCGCAGCCTAAAACCTCAAGCCACTTGCCATCACCACGATCAATATCAACTTCAATCGAAGGCTCTGTAAACGGAAAATAAGAGGGACGGAAACGAACTTTGACATCTTCCTCAAAGAACTCACGCAAAAACTGCTCCAACGTTCCCTTAAGGTCAGCAAAGCTGATATTTTTATCGATCAGCAAGCCTTCAACCTGGTGAAACATAGGTGAATGCGTCTGGTCATAATCACAACGATAAACACGCCCGGGGCAGATAATCCGGATAGGCGGTTGCTGCGTTTCCATCGTACGAACCTGCACACCGGAGGTATGCGTACGCAATAAGGTGTTCGCATTAAAATAGAAAGTATCATGCATTGCGCGTGCAGGATGGTGCGAAGGAATATTTAATGCTTCGAAATTATGATAGTCATCTTCTATCTCAGGGCCTTCCGCAACACTGTAACCGATACCCGCAAAGAAGGATTCGATACGCTCCAGCGTTTTCGTCACCGGATGCAATCCACCCAAATGCTGGCCACGACCCGGCATAGTGACATCTATCGTTTCCGATGCCAGCTTCATCTCCAGCGCAGCAGCTTCCAGCAGCTCCTTGCGTGCATTGATCTGATCAGATACCTGCTGAACCACTTCATTAATTTTTGCACCGGCTGCCGGGCGTTCTTCAGCTGTGAGCTTACCCAGGCCTTTACGCAACGCCGTTAACGGGCCTTTTTTACCCAGGTATTCAACACGTACCTGATCCAGCTCCTGAACACTGCTAGCAGCAGCTACAGCGGCACCCGCTTGTTCCAGAAGACTTGTAATGTTTTCCATTTCCGGCTCCAATTGATTGGGAGGAAGATGAGCGTTAGAGACTCTTTAAATAAAATTTTTATCTGAAAATCACAAACCAGTTATTCTGCTGAGTTATCACCACCGATGATCACACAGAACTCAGCACAATAACCGAAAAAATAGGGGAAGAGTTTGCACCCGTCCCCTATTTAAAATAACGCTGCTATCTCAATGAATAGCGACCTCAATAAAGAGGTGGGTGCATTATGCTAGAGCAGCTTTCGCTTTCTCTACAACAGCAGTAAATGCAGCCTGTTCGTGAACAGCCAGATCAGCCAGTACTTTACGGTCGATTTCAACGCTGGCTTTTTTCATTCCAGCGATCAAACGGCTGTAAGACAGACCATTCAAGCGTGCCGCAGCATTGATACGTGCAATCCACAGAGCGCGGAATTGACGTTTTCTTTGGCGACGGTCACGATACGCATATTGACCTGCTTTGATAACAGCCTGTTTAGCTACACGGAATACACGGCTACGAGCACCATAGTAACCTTTAGCTTGCTTTAATATCTTTTTGTGACGGCGACGAGCCTGAACACCACGTTTTACACGAGCCATTCTTTACCTTCCTATATTCAATTCTGTTAGTTAAAAAAACGACTTAGATGTACGGCAACATACGACGGATCAGAGCCTGATCTGCAGCATGAACCTGTAGCATCGGACGAAGCTGACGCTTACGCTTAGTGCTTTTCTTGGTCAGAATGTGACTTTTGAAGGCCTGCTTGTGCTTGAAGCCATTTGCAGTCTTTTTGAAACGCTTTGCCGCGCCGCGGCAAGATTTAATCTTAGGCATTACAACTCTCCACGCATTCGTTAGTTTTTTTCATCCGAAAAAACGACAAAACCCGTTACTACCTAAAAGGCAGATACGGGTTAAGCAGCTTTACAAATTACTTCTTTTTCTTCGGGGCGATCACCATGATCATCTGACGGCCTTCCATCTTAGGACGCTGTTCAACAACCCCTTGCTCTTCCAGATCTTTTTCGATCCGTAACAGCAAGTTCATGCCCAGTTCCTGATGAGCCATCTCACGGCCGCGGAAACGTAACGTTACCTTAGCCTTATCCCCTGCTTCTAGGAAACGTACCAGGTTGCGTAGTTTTACCTGGTAATCCCCATCTTCCGTCGCAGGACGGAATTTCATTTCCTTAACCTGAGTCTGATGCTGCTTTTTCTTAGCTTCAGCATCTTGTTTTTTCTTCTCGTATTGGTGTTTACCAAAATCCATCAATTTACAAACAATTGGATCCGAGTCAGAAATCTGTACCAGGTCAAGTTCAGCCTCTTGCGCCATGTCAAGAGCCTGATTAATCGATACGACACCTACTTGCTCACCATCAGCGCCAATCAGGCGTAGTTCATGAGCTTTGATATGTTCGTTAATGGGTGTGCGATTATCACGACGCGCACCTCTTTTATTATCGCGCTTAATTGTTATATCTCCTAAAAATTATTCGTAACCCTTCTGATCCACATCTTTTGTCAGAAAGCCGGTGAATGTTTCTATACTCATTGAACCGAGATCTACTCCTGTGCGTGTTCTTACCGACACACTGCCAGTTTCAACTTCTTTATCACCAACCACCAAAAGGAAAGGAACCTTCTGAAGAGTTCGCTCACGGATTTTAAAGCCGATCTTCTCGTTTCTCAAGTCCGAAACGACTCTAAATCCATTATTTCCCAGTGTTTTTACCACATCTTGGCAATATTCGGCCTGTTTATCTGTGATATTCATCACGACAGCCTGTACGGGTGAAAGCCAAGCAGGTAATGCACCAGCGTAGTTTTCAATCAGGATGCCAATAAAACGCTCAAAAGAACCGAGAATTGCACGATGCAGCATAACCGGTGTTTCACGCTCGCCTGCTTCATTAACAAACTGAGCTTCCAAACGACCGGGCATGGAGAAATCAACCTGAATTGTACCACACTGCCAGACACGACCGAGGCAATCTTTTAAAGAAAACTCAATTTTAGGCCCATAAAAAGCACCTTCGCCCGGTAATTCCTGCCATTCCAGCTCAGCAGCATCAAGAGCATCAGCTAACGCTTTTTCTGCCTTATCCCACACTTCATCAGAACCTACACGCTGTTCCGGACGAGTAGATAGTTTATAGATAATATCGGTAAAGCCGAAATCAGCATACACCTCATGCAGAAACTCAATAAAACTCGCCACTTCAGACTGAATTGCGTTCTCAGCACAGAAGATATGCGCATCATCCTGTACAAAACCACGCACACGCATGATGCCATGCAGCGCGCCGGATGGCTCATTACGATGACACGAACCAAATTCAGCTAAACGTAATGGCAGATCACGGTATGAACGCAACCCCTGATTGAACACCTGAATATGGCATGGGCAGTTCATTGGCTTGATCGCGAAATCTTTACTTTCAGAGTGTGTAGTGAACATCTGATCAGAAAACTTATCCCAATGTCCCGATTTTTCCCACAAGCTACGCTCAACCACCTGTGGTGTTTTAATTTCCTGATAGCCGTGCTTAATTTGCTTGGCACGCATGTACTGTTCAATCTGCTGATAAAGAGTCCAGCCGTGCGGGTGCCAAAAGACCATACCCGGCGCTTCTTCCTGCAAATGGAACAAGTTCAGCTGTTTACCCAGTTTACGGTGGTCACGCTTCTCCGCTTCTTCCAAACGATGCAGATAGGCTTTTAATTCTTTTTTATCACCCCATGCCGTTCCATAGATACGCTGTAACATGGCGTTTTTAGAATCACCACGCCAGTAGGCACCCGCAACTTTCATCAGCTTGAAGACTTTAATATGACCGGTAGAAGGTACATGCGGGCCGCGACACAGGTCGATAAAATCACCCTGCGAATAGAAAGACAGATCCTGGTCGGCAGGAATAGCACTTAACAACTCAACCTTGTACTTCTCGCCCATTTTCTCAAAGAGCGCAACACTCTCATCACGATTCATCACCGAACGCGTTACAGGCAGATTCTGTTTTGCCAGCTCAGCCATTTTCTTTTCAATCTTTTCAAGATCTTCAGAAGTAAACGGACGCTCATAAGCAAAATCGTAATAGAAACCATTTTCAATCACAGGACCAATCGTCACCTGCGCTCCAGGAAACAATGCTTGCACTGCCATCGCCATCAAATGCGCACACGAGTGACGAATCACCTCCAAACCATCTTCATCACGTGCCGTGATAATTGCCAACTGTGCATCATCATTAATAACAAATGAGGTATCTACAGCTTGACCATTCACTTTACCGGCCAGTGCCGCTTTGGCTAAACCTGCGCCGATATCAGCAGCAACGTCGAAGACAGAGACAGGATTAGCAAACTCACGCTTACTTCCATCCGGGAGGGTAATAACAGGCATCTTTTTTCCTTGTTTATCAGTGGTGACCCCTACGACAGGCCACTTCTTCTATTTCAATACTTTATACGCATCATACAAACCAAGTACGTAGCGCTGGACGCGCATTTTAACAAACCCTGACGATAAATCTATGCCTGCGATTCTGTACAGCGGATCTTACAAAAAGCCCAGCCCCATCCTATTTAATGTCAGGTTAAAAAAACCTGTTCATTAATCTGTGCTTTCCAATAAATTACGGGTGTAAATGATATGCTCACAAGCCACTTTGCGTGCCTGTTCAGGATTTCGTTGCCGAAGCGCCTGATAGATTTGCTCATGCTGCATACGAATACCATCAGGATACCGTCCGAATTTAATCAGGGTGCGATTCAACACACCATAAATGGCATTGAAATAGCGATTATAAAAAAGCTGACTAAAAGAGGTGATCAACAAGTGATGACTCGACTCAGCTATCATCATATGAAAGCGCAGATCCGCTTTCGCCTTATCCAGCGTTGTCAGCCCTTTACTGCGCAGCTGCATCTTATCAAACTCTTTCTCAATCTCAGCGAGTTGCTCATCGGTTGCTCTGAGTGCTGCAAAATAGGCGGCTTCACCTTCCAGAAAAGCGCGGGCTTCCATCACCTGAAGCTGGAAAGCGAGGTTGTCGCCCACACCCTCTAATGGCATCTCAATATATTTTTCCAGCGCATTTTCGCAGACACTTCGGCCACCGTGCGCCGTCAGAATCAAGCCGTCGAGCTCCAATCGCTGAACTACCTCTCTTACCGTGGAGCGTGCTAATCCAAACTGCTCCGCGAGCTGTCGTTGCGAGGGTAACGCCTGGCCAGGAACAATGCCGCCAGAAACTATTCGCTGGCGAAGGTATCGGTCAAGCTGCTTTTTTTTACTTACCTTCTCTTTTGCAAGTCGTTTTTTTGTTAACTCATCACCCATGTAACAACCCACTCTTTCTTGGTCAGACCAGTTATTAATGCAGTATATATTTTGTACAGCACTTTACCTATCTTTGTAGACATTAAGATTGCATCCAATAAAAATTAACACTCAAGAACTCAGGTAAACGCCATGCACGCATCCAAAAAGCCCATTAAGGTCGGCCTCTTTGTCACCTGTCTGGTTGACATGTTTCGTCCCAGCATCGGTTTCGCAACTATCAAGCTATTAGAAAGTGCCGGCTGCGAGGTCTCCGTACCCGAAACACAAACCTGCTGCGGCCAACCTGCTTTTAACTCAGGTGACAAGAGAACAACCCAAGAGATCGCACGCCAAACCATCGAAGCATTCGACGGCTATGAGTATGTTGTTGGCCCTTCTGGTTCCTGTATTGGTATGCTGCATCACTACGCCGACCTATTTGATGATAACGACCTCTGGAAAGCACGCGCTGAAGATTTAAAAAGCAGAGCTTTTGAGATCACATCATTCCTCACCGATGTAGTAGATTTCGACAGCATATTGTCAGCTTATGAAGGTAAGGTTACCTATCACGATTCTTGTGCCGGATTACGTGAACTGGGGGTCAAGCAGCAGCCACGTAAACTCCTGGCAAAAGTAGCCAACCTCACACTCACAGAGATGGAAGATGCAGAAACCTGCTGTGGTTTTGGCGGTACTTTTTGCGTCAAATATCCAGATATTTCGAACCGCATGGTAGAAAACAAATCAGCCAACGTTAACCTCTCTGGAGCAACAACGCTTCTAGGCGGCGATCTGGGCTGCCTACTAAACATGGCCGGAAAACTGAAGCGACAAGGCCATAACATCGAAACACGTCATATTGTAGAAGTGCTGGCCGGCATGACTGACGAGCCCGCCATTGGCGAAGCAGCATACGAACTTGGCCAATCGGCGTAGGAGAGAAAGACATGGAAATTCATAGCCCAGAGTTTAAAGAAAAATCGCGTATTGCTCTTCATGACGTCAATTTACAGAAAGCCCTTGGCAACCTCAAAGCAGGCTTTCCCGTTAAACGCTCGACGGCGGTTGCGCGCATGCCCGAATTTGAACAACTGCGTGATGAAGGCACTGCACTAAAAAATCACATTCTGGAAAATCTGGATATTTATCTGGAGCAGTTCGAAGCCAATGTCATTAAAAATGGTGGTCATGTACATTGGTGCCGCACACCGGATGACGCCTGTAAAAAAATTCTGGATATCTGCAAAGAAGTGGATGCCAAAACGGTCACCAAAGGTAAATCCATGGTCTCAGAAGAGATCAACCTGAACGATTATCTGGAAAAGAACGGCGTAGAGCCCATAGAGACAGACTTAGGTGAGTACATCCTGCAATTACGAGGCGATCATCCCAGCCACATTATTGCGCCAGCGATTCATTTAAATCTGGAAGATGTTTCTGAGATCTTCCACGAAAAACATAACCGCCCAAAATCCAGTGACCCTGCCGTATTAATGCAGGAAGCCCGTGAAATGCTTCGCGAGAAATTTGCCGGTGCGGATGTCGGCATTACCGGCGCAAACTTTCTGGTCGCAGAAACAGGTTCCACTATCATTGTAACCAACGAAGGTAATGGCGACCTGACACAAACATTACCGAAAACTCACATTGTTGTTACTTCGATTGAAAAAGTCGTACCGACACTCGAAGATATGACACTCTTCCTTCGTCTGCTGGCTCGTTCGGCCACAGGACAGGAGTTCACCGTGTACAACACCTTATCGACAGGGCCACGCAGAGCAGGAGATCAGGATGGACCCGAAAACTTTCATGTGGTCCTCGTCGATAATGGCCGTAGCGAGATGGTCGGAACAGAGTTTCAAGAAATGCTGCGCTGTATTCGTTGCTCAGCATGCATGAACCATTGCCCTGTCTACGGCGCTGTCGGTGGACATAGCTATGGTTGGGTTTATCCCGGCCCGATGGGATCGGTCTTAACACCACAGATGATCGGTATCGAGCAAGCAGGCCTTCTGCCCAACGCCTCGACCTTCTGTGGCAAGTGTGAGTCAGTCTGCCCGGTTCGGATTCCACTGCCTAAACTGATGCGCCATTGGCGAGAAGATGAATTCTCCAAGCACCTTAGCCCTAAAGCAGTACGCTGGGGCATCGGTGGCTGGGCATTTTTTGCCAAACGCCCCACTCTGTATCGGCTACTATCCAGCAGCTCCAACCTATTTTTACGTCTCATGGCAGGCAAAAAAGGGCGTATTAAGAAAATACCGATGGCGGGCGGCTGGACAGACTGGCGGGATATGCCAGCACCGAGCGGCAAAACCTTTATGTCACAATACAAATCACGTAAACAGAGCTAACGGAGGAGTTGTTATGAGTAAAGCAGAGATTCTTGGCAATATCCGCCGCGGCCTGAAACGCGGTGAAGCCTCAAACGATCAGAAACAGGCCGTTATCAACCGGCTCAATCAACATGCACGCAACCTGGTACCGCAACGCGCTCAGCTACCACACGAAGAGCAGGTCGAACTCTTCATTGCGATGGCAACCGAAGCTGCCGCAGAAATTTATCAGCTGAATAGTATTAATGAAGTCCCGCAGATCTGCGCCAACTGGCTAAAAGAACACAATATCAGCTCGTTAGTGACTGCAAGTGATCCGTCCATTCTGGCACTGGATTGGAGCGCAGCAAACGAGCTTAACTGCGAGCAGCGTGTAGCACAGGTAGGTGATGCCGCCAGTCTGACCAGCAGCTTTGCGGGGATCGCAGAAACCGGAACACTGATGCTACACTCAGGCACAAGCAGCCCGACAACGCTCAATTTTTTACCGGATAATCACTTTGTCATCCTGAAAAAATCCGATATCGTCGGCCCTTACGAAGATGCATGGCAGAAGCTACGCGATAAAACCCAAGGCGAGCTGCCACGTACCGTCAATATGATTACCGGCCCTTCACGTAGTGCGGATATTGAGCAGAAACTACAGATGGGAGCACACGGGCCAAAAGACCTGATAATCCTCCTGATTAATGACTAATAGCGTCACCGATAACAAAAAGGGGTGCTCCATAGCACCCCTTTTTACATTTTATTCACTGACTATTTTTTCGAAGCGTTTTCGATGGCCTGACCACCTTTTTTAAGGTCCTTACCGATCCCTTCAACCGTACTACAGCCAGACACAACAACACTTAAAAGAATAGTAACTAAAGCAATATATAATTTATTCATCCACAATCCTAAGCACTTCAAACTAATTCACACTAACCATAACTCATTATCGCTTTTCACGCAGCAGTGTATCAAGTTCATCTACCATCTCCGACCAATCTGCATCATGAGTGCGACTCTCTTTTATAAACTGCGCTTGAGACGCTGTCCAGAAATTAGCCTCCTCCAAAGAGATACCATCTTCTAATGGATGACTTTTAACAAAGGCCTCTATATCACCATTATCTGCATTTAAACCCAATTGAAGAAACAGATTTTCGAGATTATGCTTAACAGTATCCATTTGCCTCTCCTTACTCTGCATAAAACACTGATTCAATTACAGTAAAAATGTAACTGAGACTAAACCACTGTCAATCTGTAAAGTTAGACACTCACAACAAGCATAAATTCCTTTAACGCCAGTAGCAAGCACACAGAAAACAGCATCAGATCTGCTATCATGAGCTTCCTTAACACCAAAAAAGACGGTACTTATCATTGGCTGAATCTTTGCCCGATTCCTATTATCGAAAACCCATCGCGACAACAGAAACGCTCTATGAGATCAAAAAAAGCCGTTTCTACGTCACGATAACGCCACTATCGACTGTCGCCGCAGCACGAACTTGTATTCAGCAAGCAAAAAACACAACGCCATCCGCCAACCACCATTGCAGTGCTTTTATAACCGGGTCTCCTTTCGACGAAGAGGGCTTTGGCTACAGTGATGATGGCGAACCCTCAGGCACGGCAGGCAAGCCAATGTTTAATGTATTACAAGGAAGCAATGCGGGCGAAGCATGTGTCATCGTCACCCGCTTTTTCGGGGGCATAAAACTGGGCACCGGCGGGCTAGTACGCGCCTACTCCACCAGCGTAAAAGAAGCGATTGCACAGGCAAGATTTGAAGAAGTACACCCCAGAGCAACGGTTGAACTCACCTATCCTTACACCCTTTCATCTACAGTGGATGGCATACTGCACACCTTCGATACGCAAGTCATCGACAGCCAATATGCAGAATCGGTCACCTTAAAAATAAGTATCACAGCAGCAACGGTTAACGAACTGACACAGCAAGTGCAAGAGCGTGGCAGAGGACTATTAAACATAAAAGCTCTGGATCACCACTAATTCTCTGCGCCAAGTTGACACCCTGATAATTGACGGTCATTGTCTTTCATTGATCCGTCTGGTTTCATTCAGCTTACAGACAACTTTTTCAGCATTTAAAAACGAGGCCATTATGACCGACAAAATAAATGAAGATGCTTTGCTAGCACTAAAAATTGCCTTCACCTACATGCCCAAAGCCATTGAAGTGACTAAATATGAATATGGTGACCGCTACGAAGCGGTACTGGAGCATATTGAAAAAGTCAGAGAGACTTTGCTGATCAACGATGTTGATCCTGAGGAGGTGTATGGCGAGATCGATCCTGATAATACGCCGAATTCTTCCTATTAAAAAAGCGGCAGACGATAATTACCGTGTGCCGCTTCAGCCTGATTTATAGAAAGCTTATTACCTTATAGTTTATCAGCGGCTATATCTTTAATTTTTGGCCAGTTCTTGTTGGCTGCTGCTAAGTTAGCATTGGTATTTTCTGACCATACTTCCTGTACGACTTCGCTTTTTTGCACATACAATTTGCCATCGATCAATTCAAACGCTTTACCATCGATCGCGAATTTTTTACCCAGTGAAGTACCGTATGCACAGTAGCCGCCAAATTGTGGGGCATACTTCTCCGGGTTAGCATTGAAGGTATCGCGGTTTGCTACTGATGAGAAATGGTAGATCGCACCGTTATGAATTGCGCTGATAGCTGAATTACCTTCAACGGGTGCATTTTGAGTAAAATAAGCAACCGCATCATGCCCGGCAAGCGTTACATTGTTTTCGTCGGTTTGCACTTCAACACCCGCAAAACTGATGCTGCTTAAAGAGAAAGCAGCTAGCAATGCCAGAGTTTTAAGCGGAGCTAGAATGGATGAAATTTTCATTGTTGTAGTCCTATTTTGCATTGTGAGTTACAGTTAGTTTTTCCTATACAAGCACACAGTCTTGATGTGTTAAATCTTAAAGAGTCGCCTATTAATCGATAGGTTCGATTTACCGAGAGTTATGTCTGATCGTCTATGAATGCAATTAACCAATTACTCGACAGCTTAAAAATTGAAGCTAATGTGCATCACAATGGCCAGTACTGCGGCGATTGGGCGGTAGATACCTCCGGTTCGCGCCAAATGACGTTTCATGTAGTCTCCAAGGGCAAGTGCTTTTTAAAATTTGATGGCGAGGCTATTGAGCTAAACGAAGGTGATGCTGTGTTTATGCCTTCTGACGCAAAGCACTGCATCACTAATTTGCTGAATAGCAACCCGGCAGTTAATCAGGTCGAAGCACTACCTATGACACAAAGCCTAGAGCAAGAATCCACCGGTTTGGTCTGCGGAAACTTTGCCCACCGTCATCCAATATTTGAAAAGCTCGTCGCTCAGATGCCTAAATTAATCGTCGTACGGCACAGCGACCATGGCGCGACCCGCCGCATCATTGATTTAATTCTGGAAGAGTCTCACACATCGGGCCAGCACACGAATGTATTACTAAACCGCTTAGCTGACTGCCTGTTTTACCTATTGGTAAGAAAGAGCCTTGATACCGCCACCGGCGTGTTTGCCGCATTATCACACCCACAATTATGCCCTGTAATGGAGATCATCCACCAACAAACCAGCGGCCAGCGCCTCAGCCTGGATGAACTTGCCAGTGCCGCGTCGATGTCCCGCTCTGCATTTTCCAGTTTATTCAAAGAAGTTGTTGAGCAGTCGCCAATGGACTACTTAACACAATGGCGTATGACTCAAGCGTATCGCTGGCTGGCGGATGATGGCATCACCACTCTGGATGCGGCACTGCGCTGCGGTTATGAAAATGAATCATCCTTTTCCAAGGCCTTTAAGCGTGTGATGGGTGTTGGCCCCGGGGTGGTGCGCGCCAAGACTGAAGCGACAGAAATTCAGACACACGTTTAGATCTATCTGGATTCAACGGGTTCAATACGCATAATCATCAATCACTCGGCGTATTGTCCTTAAGGCTAGTTGCAGCGCATCAAGCTCTACTGAGCCAAGCGCCAGACGCAAGGCATGTGGTACATGCTCTGAAGTTGCAAAAGGTTCTGCCATAGAAACAGAGATATTTGATCGCAATAGTTGCATCACTATTTGGTCAGCCCTCACCTCTTCCGGCAAGGGTAACCAGATGAAATAGGAGTTCGGATGACTCACATAATTTAAGCCATGCAGAATATCCCGGGCGATTGCTTGCCTTAGCATTGCGTCCTGCCGCTTTTCTGATTCTAATCGCATCACTGTACCATCGGCTACCCAAGCACAAGCAAGTGAAGTCATTAGAGCAGGTGTATTCCAGGTCGTTGCTCTAATAGTACGCTCCATCCTCGCCACCCACTTCAACGGTGCCGCAATAAAACCGACACGCAAACCCGTCGCAATACTTTTAGAAATTCCGGACACATACACGGTTATGTCTGGGGCCAGCGCAGCCAGCGGTGCCGGAGGGTCCACAGCCAGAAAAGCATAGGCGGCATCCTCAATGATCAGCAGGTCATATTGGCGGGCAATCGAGATCAACCTTTCACGTTGCGCCAAGCTCATCACCCACCCCAGCGGGTTATGTAGCGTTGGCATGGCGTATACAGCGCGCACACGCCGGCGCTGGCATAGCTGCTCTAATGCATCCAGATCAGGGCCTTGCTCTGGCATCAGCGTATCGCCAGAGAGCGGAATGGACAGCAGCTCTAACCGATGCACATCAGCCAGTACTTTAAAGCCGGGATAAATTAGCGCATCCGTAGCCACTACATCACCCGGATTTAGCAGTGTCATTACCGTTGCAGCCAACCCATGCTGCGCCCCACTGACAATCAGCACCTGCTCAGCATCAACCGAAAGCCCCCTGCACTCAAGGTGTCGCGCTACGATAGCACGCTCATGCTTACGCCCGGCATGAGGCTGATAGTGCAACAGTGATTCCAGATCGCCTGAAGATGCCAATTGACGAAGAGCGCCACGCAACAACGCTGTTTGGCTGGGTAGCGAGGGCGAATTGAAGTTGAGATCCAGCATCCCTTCTGTTGTCGACTGCTGGTCGATGCCATTACCCAGAGGCAGTGCTGTTTCTCTGACAAACGTCCCTCGGCCTGTTTCGCCACTCACCAAACCCATGCTTTCTAGCTCGGCATACACCCGTGACGCGGTAACTAAGGCAACCCGCTCTTTTGCGGCGAGCTGTCGATGCGTCGGCAAACGCGAACCCGGGGGCAGATTACCGCTACGGATATCAGTAGCAAATGCATCCACCAAGCCTTTGTATTTAGCGTTGGCCATTAAAAATGTATCCATGACAATAATTTTATTGTCATGATTCTAGGCGATACAATGCCCCATCGCTACTGGTTAAAAATAATAAATAACTATCGTTAAACGAGGTAACAACACTATGCATATCGCTATCCTCACCTTTGATGGCTACAACGAACTCGACTCACTGATTGCTCTGGGTATTCTGAATCGTATTAAAAAGCCGGATTGGCGCGTATCTATTGCCAGCCCAACAGCGCGCGTTGAGTCCATGAATGGCGTCATCATTGAGCGCCATATCTCACTGGGTGAAGCCAACGCTGCGGATGCCGTGATTATCGGCAGCGGCATGAAAACACGCGATGTGGCTGCTGATGAATCACTCATGGCGCAACTGAGACTCGACCCATCAAAGCAACTGCTAGGCGCACAATGCTCCGGCACTCTGCTGCTCGCTAAGCTAGGCTTGTTAAATAAAATACCCGCCTGTACCGACCTGACGACTAAACCGTGGGTACAAGAAGCGGGCATTGAAGTATTGAACCAAGCGTTTTTTGCCAAAGGAAATATAGCAACAGCAGGCGGCTGCCTTGCATCTCAATATCTTGCGGTGTGGATGATTGCGCGTTCAGAAGGATTGGAAGCCGCACAGGAGGCGATTCACTATGTAGCCCCCGTGGGCGAGAAACAAGAATATGTAGAACGTGCCATGAAGAATATCACGCCCTACCTATAAAAAACGGCTAACCAAACCGTTATCTCATCAGGTGATGTCTCTACCACCCGGTGCTTTTCATGGGCTTTGATATTTAAGTAATCGCCTTGTTTGAGCGTCACCTTAATACCATTTTCATACTCGATGACACCGTAGCCGGATAAAACAATAACCCATTCATTTTCGCTTTGATCGTACCAACCGGTACTCGGAGAGGCCTGCCCCTTTGATACTATCCGTTCAATTCTTAGTTTTTCTGTACTGATAATATCTTCGAATATTTCATTTGGTAACGCTGATGGAATATCACAAAAAATATTTGCCAATAGCTCACTCCTTGTAATGACATTATCAGCTCACGCTGCTGATTTTATTACTTGAGGTTTGCATCAAAATCATCCACGGCGATAGCCAGAGCAACAGCCTGTTCGGCATTTTTCAGGAGCTCAGCCTCTGCACGAGTGATCAACTGTGCAGACAGTGCCTGCTCTACGGTTTGTTTATCCGCCAATTTTTCGCGCAGCTTTTCGGTGCTAATAACAGCGATAAATGCCTGCTCGACACGATCAATGCCCTCACCGGGGTTACCGGTAAACACTGCCTCGGTCAATCGGCGGCGGGTTTGCGAATCCGACAGTAACAGGGTCGCGCATTGGCGGGTTAGCTCATCGGGAGGGGGTGTATGCCCCGCTCCAAAAGGCAGCACTAACAATCGCATTAGCCAACCCAATGGCCGCATCGGAAAATTAGCCGCAACTTCTCCCAGACGTTGCCTGATGGTATTAACACCGGTGTGCATACACCAATCTAACAAAGGCCGGCTCTCTTCAGGACAACCTTCATCGTTAAAACGCTTTAATGCACAACTGAGCAAGTACAGCTCACCCAGCACATCACCCAAGCGCGCCGAAATCAGCTCTTTACGTTTTAAAGCACCACCCAGCGAAACCAGCGAGATCTCCGTCATCAGCGTTAATACCGCCGAATAACGGCTCAAGGTTCGATAATGACAAGTAAGGCTTCCTGCATTGGGCGGAGCACTAGCAAACAACCCGGCTGTCCAGGTGTGCAACACAGCTCTGCCGAGGGTGGCAACCTGAAAACGCAGATGCTTAAACAAGAGTGCATCAAATTGCTTTACGGCCTCCGCTTCATCGCTGAGTTCAGCAACGTGCATCTCTTGTAACAAAAACGGGTGACAACGGATCGCCCCCTGACCAAAAATAATCAGGTTACGCGTTAAAATATTAGCCCCCTCCACCGTAATCGCGACAGGAATAGAGCGGTTAATATTGCCTAAGTAATTTGCAGGCCCATCGCATACTGTTTTACCACCGTGCACATCCATTGCATCATTGATAGTGTTACGCAATCGATAGGTCGCCTGTGATTTCAATATCGCCGAAATAACAACAGGTACTTTACCCGTCTGTAGCACCGCCATTGTGGTTTTTCGGGCAGCATCCAGCACGTATGCCGTTGCCGCGATTTGCGCGAGACACTGCTGCACCCCTTCAAACTTACCCACCGGAATACCAAACTGTTCACGAATCCGTGCATAGGAGCCGGTCGTTCGCGCTGCTAATATCGCGCCACCCACGCTGAGTGACGGTAGTGATATACTGCGCCCTGCAGCCAAAGCAGTCATTAGCATTTTCCAACCCTGGCCAATGCCGTCCTGCCCCCCTATCACTTGATCCATCGGGATAAAAACGTCTTTACCCCAATTAGGGCCATTCTGAAAAACCTGCATGGCAGGATAGTGACGCCTGCCGATATCAATACCTTCAAGATCAGTCGGCACTAAAGCAGCAGTAATACCCCACTCTTCCCGTTCACTGATCAGATGCTCCGGATCGTAAAGTTTAAACGCCAGACCCAACAAGGTCGCCACCGGCCCCAGTGTAATGTAGCGTTTGTGCCAGTTGAGTTTGATTCCTAATACAAGCTCGCCGTTGTGCTCTTGATAACACACATCACCACGATCAATCATTGCAGTGGCATCGGAGCCTGCTTCAGGGCTGGTCAATCCAAAGCAAGGAATTTCACGACCATCCGCCAGGCGGGGTAAATAGTGATCTTTCTGCGCTTGCGTACCAAACTCCATTAACAGCTCGCCGGGTCCCAAAGAATTAGGCACCATGACTGTCACTGCAACCGCAATACTACGGGTAGAAATCCGCACGACTACTTCTGAATGTGCGTAAGCAGAGAACTCCAAGCCACCATACTGTTTGGGAATAATCATCCCAAAAAAGCGATTCTCTTTCAGAAATTGCCAAATAGCTTCGGGGATAGATCTATCTTCGGCGGTAATGGCCCAATCATCGATCATGCAGCATAACTCAGCGACAGGGCCATCCAAAAAGGCCTGCTCCTCGGCTGATAAGGCAGGCTCATCTAATGCCAGAAATGAGGACCAATCCGGTTTGCCGGACAAGAGCTCCGCATCCCACCAAACATCACCAGCCTCCAGCGCCTCGCGCTCGGTATCTGATATCGGCGGCAATACCTTCTTAAGCCGCCGTAATAGTGGTGCACTGATAAAACGTTGACGCCAGCTATTCATAATCATGACCTTTTCAAGTGAATCCAAGGGCCACAGAGTTGACTCTGTCCGGTTCAGTTTTACTGTAGCACGTCTGTTAATTTGTGTGATGCAGTGAAAACAGCCCAGCTGTAACTTTTTCTTCTTGAGCGGCTTGCATGCCAAACCCTATTTAACCCTAACCCGCTTGCGCGTTAGCGCTATCCCTGAAATTATTAATAACAACGCCGCTAAGCTGTGCCATTCAATAGCTTCGCCCAAAATAAGCGCGCCGGTAAAATACGCCACAACAGGAATCATGTAATTAATGTACGAAAGAAACGTAGGACCTGCCGTGCCGATAACGGCAAACAAAGTAATCGTAGCAAACGCAGTCGGGCCGATACCTAACCACAACACGGATAACGTCGCCTTCAAAGAGTAGCTTTGTTGCCACGGTAAATCTTGCCACAACCACAATGGTACTATAGCGATGCTGGAAACAATCATCACACCAGCCGCCGTCACAACAGGGTTATAGGAGGGCAACCGCCTCACCAAAATAGTATTTATCGCATAGCTAAAAGTAGCGAGCAAAATCAACAGACCACTCAGTAAGTTGCTATGAGCCCCTACTAACGACGGCGAAAGCACAATCGCCACACCAGTAATACCCAACACAAAACCGAGTATTTTAAAGCGATTGAGGCTTTCCCCTACCACAAAATAATGCGCCAGAATCATTGTCGCCAGCGGCATAAATGCCATCAACAACCCCGCAATCCCCGAGCTGACATCCTGCTGACCTGTGGAGATCAGAAAAAATGGCAACAGGTTACCCATAATACCAAACAGCAAAAACATCGCCCACGCCATCGGGTCGCCAGGCAAGCGTAAACCCTTGGCATACATAAAAAGAGTCAGGATAATCGCGGCAATCAACACCCTGAGAGCGACGATACCCACAGGGCTAAAACTATCCAGTGAGACAGCGGTAAACATAAACGACGTCCCCCACAGCAAAATGAGTAGCAGCAGAGAAAGCCAGTCTTTAACAGTAGGTATGTAGTGGTGAGTCATGTGTTTGAGTCGATTAGTATTATTGCTAGAGAGTGTAAACGACAAGCTAGCACTTTTTTGATGCTTTTAACGTTTAAATGCTAGATCGCTGAAGCTGATTTTAGTAGTGGTAGCGACACGAAATTATCGTTATCGCCTGATCATCGACCGCGTAGACAAGTCTATTAGTATCATCAATACGACGAGACCAAAAGCCAGATAGGTTCTCTTTTAATTGCTCCGGTTTACCAATACCGTCAAATGGAGAACGCTTCACGTCGTTGATGAGTTTGTTGATACGCTTTAGCTTTAGCGTTTTCTTGTCTTGAGTTTGCCAATACAGGTAGTCATCCCAAGCATCATCAGTCCACGATAGTAGACGTTGACTACTACTCATCAATTAACTCTCGTGCTGTTGTTTTACCAGCACGATACTGCGTGATAGAACGGTTTAGGTGCTCAACGTTTTGAGGAGAACGAAGTAAGTGAACTGTCTCCATAAGGCTGTTGTAGTAGTCTAAAGACATAACCACTGCATCTTCAGAATCACGACGTGTAATGACTGTTGTATCTGCATCATTAACTACACCGTCCAAAACAGCTTTGAGACCATTTCTTGCTTCTGTAAAAGATACGATTCTCATAAGAATTTCCACATGTACAATTAATGGAACAAGTTTAGCCCTGGCGAATATACCTGTACAGTAAATTGAACATACGATATTAACGAGGCTGTATAAAAACGACGCTCACTACCACAGAAACGCCAACTTGTAACAGAGCAGTTAACGGAAGCAATATTCTTTTAGTCACTCAGTAACTTTACCTTGCATCGTGGGGCGGAGCATATATGACCCCTGATTCGCGCTCTTTAGACACAGCAAACATGCTAGGCCAACCGTCTCTAACCGCCTTTAGGCAAGGCTGTGAGTATCGCTTTTAGTATGGCGTGGTGGTTTTCGCGTCTGCTGTTTGCCGGTTCATGACAAATCTCGCCCTCACCTTCGGCGGTTAAGATTTTCTCCCCCTTAAGCGTACACAGGCTAAATGCGCTGAACTGGCTTGCTGTGCTGATTTCTTTTGCCTGTACATTCGGTGTTTTCGACAGCGCTTTGGCGGGTGTCAATGCCGAACGCTTGTGTCCTGAAAGATGAATAACAGCAACATCGCGCGTTATGGTTTCGAGGCTGGTTTCATCAAGCACTTTGGTTAACTCAGGGTTGATCACCACCGCGGATGTTAGCCGGTGATCAGCCATCGGTTTGGAAAGCACTTGGTTCGAAACCGTTTGAAGATCAACACCGCTTTGCTGATACCAATGGCAATCCACATTGATGCCTTCATCTAAGCAAGAGGCGCGGTATTTGTCTGCGTCAATTTTTGCTCCAAGAAGGCTCAGCATTGCAGTCCCGCCCATGAAAAACCCCACACCCGCCACCTTATCTGTTGCGACGTTATGTTTAAGCAAGTCGATCTGCTCAAGGCTAGACAAGCCTAGCGTTAAGTCCGCAGGCCTTAGGGATAGCTCGTTAACCGATTCACCGGCAGTGAGTGTTTGTGGTTCGGGTGGCTTGGGTGCAATCACCACATAGCCTTGTTTCGATAGTGCAGAGGCTATCCAGCCCACATGCGAAAAAGAAGACCGCAAGCCACCGTGAGATAACAACACAACGGGAAATTTGCCAGGTGCTATGCTAGCATCTTCTATAAAATCAACCGGCTCAAAAATTTTGCCATTCCCGAATGCTGTTGCTGGGCTAGCCGTTTGGGTGGGGTACCAATAATAGATTTCTACCGTTTTTGCCCGTTCTGCACTGTATAAGCTTTTTATAGTAAGCGCCGTGTGCATTTCGGCTTTTGCTTCTGAACCCACCACTAACAGTGCCGCAAGCAACCCCTGTTTCACTTTATTCACGCTAAATTCCTATTCCGTTATAATTTGGCTAAGCCGGTCGTCCTTATCCCCCCCCAAAAAAAAGAAGCGGTTTAAACTGAGGCGTTAATACCCCCGCAGCAAGCGCGACTTTGAAGTGAAGGCGTAGCCGGAACGAAAAACCCATCGCTTTAACTATTTGTTAGGCATTTTTCTTTGCCTCATCGTATTTTCTTTGAGCATCATCTCTTGCCTTCTTTTTTCGTTCTTCGCTGGGTGCATTGTCCGCCTTAATTTCTAGAGCTTGGCATAGAAGCGTTTCGTTATGAATATTCGCTAGAATTCCAAGACAAGCTGCGCTGCAAACACTAAGGGTCATATAGGAAGTAGCTAAACAAGTAGAACATTTAATTCCACCTTAATGATTTACTCCGAAGTTTGGTTGAAACTTAACGCGCGCCGCTTTTTTTTTTGGCGTCGCCTTGCCTGCGCTTGTTAAATTTTTATCCACAAATTGCGCCATTCTCTTTTTGGCTCTGACCTATAGTTCAGAAGAAAACTCGGCGATTTACTGACCTGCTTTAAAAAGTACGAGTTTCCATAGATATCTTTGTACCGGACTTCAAAAGTTAGTTTATTGTCTGCTTGTGTTTCCCAGCCACCGACTGTTGGCATATGCAGGAAAACCGTTGCGCCTGGAAATATTGCAGCGGAATCTTGATTGTAGCCTGAGCACTGCCCTTCAATACTGAATTGGTAATGCACATCCAGAGCCGGGCCGCCGGCTGAGTTTTTGGTGTATGCAATTACCCTCAGTCGATTGTCCTGCTCTTTTTCGATTTCAAATTGTTCAATTACCAACCATGGCCGGGCATCTTTCTTTCTATATATTACTGTGATGAAGATTGCGAACACTGATATTAGTGCCGCGAACAGAGAAATCCAAATAGGCAGGCTCAATTTATTGCTCCGAAATCTAACAATTATGCAGTTATGCAGATGACCCTCGTCATCGACATAACTGTCTGTTTAACTGAATCTTGATCACCAGGGAAAGGGAATTTTCTTTTTAACGGTTTGTTTTCCCTGTGAACCCTGTGGAGTGTCATGTACCTTTATCAGCCTCCCAATGGCCACAGATACATGTTTCAGTTCACTTTTTTATCGCGCTTGATGTTTGTTTTACTCTCTCGCCTGCCAATAGGCAAGATTTGTCCCTCAGGGAGTCACTTTGCCTCTGTATATTGCGCAGTTACCCAAGTTCTCTGGAGAGCAGACCTGCATAAACCCTTTCGGCAATACATGCATAAAATCGTCTGATGTGTGTAATCGGAGTGAACCCGCTGCATTTTAAGCAGTTTTATAAATATCTGATAAAACTTACGCAAAAAAAAACGGCTATCACCAAAGATGATAGCCGCGAAAGGTCTTTTGCTTTAAAAGTGTTTTACATCGCTCCCGATAGTTACTTGAATTGGAACAAAACAAGTAATCGGTTTGCCCTTACCCTTAGTCCTGATAAGACTCAATCGGTGGGCACGAGCAGATAAAGTTGCGGTCGCCAAAAACGTTATCCACACGGTTTACTGCAGGCCAGAACTTGTTCTGACGTGTTGCAGCCGTTGGGAATACCGCCTCTTCACGCGAGTATGAACGTCCCCATTCAGGAGCCGTGATATCAGCCATCGTATGAGGTGCGTTGTGCAGTGGGTTGTCTTCCAGAGACCATACACCGCTTTGTACCTTTTCAACTTCCTGACGAATCATCACCATCGCTTCAATGAAACGATCCAGCTCCATTTTAGATTCTGATTCAGTCGGCTCGATCATCAAGGTACCCGCTACCGGGAAAGACATTGTCGGCGCATGGAAACCATAGTCCATCAGACGCTTGGCGATATCTTCTTCGGTGATACCTGACGCTTCTTTGATTGGGCGGATATCAACGATGCACTCGTGCGCAACTTTGTTATTACGGCCACGGAAAAGAATCGGGTAATGCTCACCCAGCTTCTCAGCCAAGTAGTTAGCACCCAGAATCGCATTCTGTGTAGAGGCCTTGAGGCCTGATTTACCCAGCATACGGTTGTACATATAGCTGATCGGTAAGATTGCACCCGAGCCATACGGTGCGCCAGACACAGCACCAACGCTTGATTCAGAACCCTGTACCGCTGTGACTTTATGGTTCGGCAGGAAAGGTGCCAGATGGCTCTTCACGCCAATAGGTCCCATACCCGGGCCACCACCGCCATGCGGAATAGCAAAGGTTTTGTGCAGGTTAAGGTGAGATACGTCTGAGCCAATCACACCCGGCTTAGAAATACCTACCTGCGCGTTCATGTTGGCACCATCCATATACACCTGGCCGCCAAACTTGTGGATCAGTGAACAGATCTCAACGATATCTTCTTCATAGATACCGTGAGTTGATGGGTAGGTAATCATCAGGGTAGATAGGTTTTCTGCGTGAAGTTCTGCTTTTTCAGCCAGATCCGCCACGTCAACGTTACCTTTCTCGTCACACTTAGTCACGATGATTTTCATATCCATCATGGCAGCAGAGGCAGGGTTAGTGCCGTGTGCAGATGATGGGATCAGACAAACATTACGATGCCCTTCGCCGATAGACTCATGGTATTTACGAATCGCCAGCAAACCCGCATATTCGCCTGAAGCACCTGAGTTAGGCTGCAGTGACACTTTATCGTAGCCAGTAATTTCTACCAGCTGCGCTTCAAGTTCACTCAACATGGCATGGTAGCCCTGAACCTGGTCGTCTGGTGAAAACGGATGAATGTTTGCAAATTCAGGCCATGTAATCGGCAGCATTTCAGCGGTCGCGTTCAGTTTCATGGTACAAGAACCCAGCGGGATCATACCGTGAACCAATGAGTAATCTTTGTTTTCCAGTTTTTTCAGGTAACGCAGCATATCGGTTTCTGAGTGATAGCTGTTAAATACCGGATGGGACAGGATAGCATCTTCACGACGTTGTGCATCAGCAATACCCGTATCACCAGCGGCGACACGTGCATCAATCGCAGTCACGTCTAAACCATGGTCATTACCCAGGAAGATAGTAAACAATTCAGCTACATCTGCAGCCGTAGTTGTTTCATCCAGACTGACACCCAACTTATCCGTTCCGATACGGCGTAAGTTACAGCCTTTATCCAGTGCTGCCTGATAAATAGCGGCCTGCTTGTCTGCAACGTTCAGTGTTAAGGTATCAAAGTAGCTGTCGTTACCCTGTACACCTTTATCTTTCAGACCTGTCGCCAAAATCGCTGTTAAACGGTGAATACGTTCAGCAATCGTTTTCAAACCATCAGGGCCGTGATATACCGCATAGAAGCTTGCCATGTTGGCCAGCAATGCCTGCGCTGTACAGATGTTGGAGGTCGCTTTATCACGACGAATATGCTGCTCACGAGTCTGCATCGCCATACGCAATGCGCGATTACCACGTGCATCAACCGATACACCAATAATACGACCAGGCACGGAGCGCTTCAGCTTGTCGCTTGAAGCGAAGAATGCCGCGTGAGGGCCACCAAAGCCCATGGGTACGCCGAAGCGTTGGCTAGAGCCCAGCACGACGTCAGCACCCAGCTCGCCGGGTGACTTCAGCAATACCAGCGCCATCGGATCAGCAGCCACGGAAACCATTGCCTGCTGAGATTTCGCTTCTTCAATCAGAGATTTGATGTCAGTGATATCACCGAACGTACCCGGATACTGTAACTGAACACCAAATACATCATGCTCTGCCAGTTCAGCATGCGGTGCAACCACCACATCAAATCCGAAATACTCAGCACGTGTTTTAATCACGTCAATCGTTTGCGGATGAACATCGTCAGCTACAAAATAGGTATTACTCTTTTTACGGTTAGAACGCTTACATAGCGTCATTGCTTCAGCGGCAGCCGTGGCTTCATCCAGCATGGAGGCATTCGCCAGATCCATACCCGTCAAATCCATCACAACCTGCTGGAAATTCAGCAATGATTCTAAACGTCCCTGAGCGATCTCTGGCTGATAAGGCGTGTACGCCGTGTACCAACCCGGGTTTTCCAACACATTACGCAGAATTACATTAGGAACGAGAGTATTGTGATACCCCATACCGATGTAAGACTTGTTAACTTTATTCTGTACCGCCAAAGACTTCAGGTAGGCCAGAGCTTGTGCTTCTGTTTCAGAATCAGCCATATCAAGCGCATCATCCAGACGAATTGATCCAGGCACTGTTTGCTGAATCAGTTCATCAAGAGAAGATACACCCAAGCTTTCCAGCATCGCTTGCTGATCTTCACCGTGAAGACCGATATGACGACGTGTAAAGTTATGCTGCTGTTCGAGTTCACTCAGAGTACGTTTTTTCACGTCCGCCTTACCCCTCTTCGCCTACGTTAGCTTCGTATGCAACAGAATCCAGCATATCGTCCAGCTCAGATGCATCAGACAGCTTAATTTTAGCGATCCAGCCATCTTCAAAAGCAGATTCATTAATCGTTTCAGGTGCATCTTCCAGTACTTCGTTAACAGCAATAACTTCACCCGTTACTGGTGAGTAGATATCAGATGCTGCTTTTACAGATTCTACCAAAGAGAATTCTTCGCCTTTATTAACTTCGCGGCCGACTTCAGGTACTTCAACAAATACCACATCACCTAGTAACTCTTGAGCATGGTCTGTAATACCAATAGTAACGGTACCGTCACCATTATCCAGAACCCATTCGTGTGACGCGGTATATTTCAAGTTTGCTGGAACACTACTCATGATGATATTTCCTATCTTAATAATCAGAACCAGATGAGATGCGAAGACAGCTCATCTGTGTATTAAATAATTTATGTTTAAGCGATGCTGCTATTAACGGTAAAGTGGAAAACGCTGGCACAACTCAGTCACCTGAGCAAGTACCGCCGCTTCTACTTCTGCATTACCTTCCGGATTTGCTACCAGCCCATCCAGTACGTCATTGATCAGATTACCGATCAGACGGAACTCTTCTACACCAAAACCACGGGTTGTTCCTGCGGGTGTTCCTAAACGAATACCCGAGGTTATCATCGGCTTTTCTGAATCAAACGGTATTCCATTTTTGTTACACGTAATACCAGCGCGCTCCAGCGCTACTTCAACCTGATTTCCTTTTAAGCCTTTAGGGCGCAGGTCAACCAGCATCAGATGCGTATCAGTACCATCAGTAACAACGGCACAACCACGCTCAATCATGACTTCAGCCAATACTTTGGCATTAGCTACAACACGGTCAATATAGGCGGTGAATTCTGGCTGCAACGCCTCACCAAAAGCGACCGCTTTTGCAGCAATAACATGCATCAACGGACCACCTTGCAGACCCGGGAAAACGGCAGAATTAATCTTCTTACCCAGTTCCAGGTCATTCGACAACACCATACCACCACGTGGGCCACGTAAGGTTTTATGCGTTGTTGTCGTGACAACATGAGCATGCGGCAATGGGCTTGGATGAGCACCGGTCGCCACCAATCCTGCAATGTGAGCCATGTCTACCATCAGGTAAGCACCCACTTTATCGGCTATTTCACGGAAGCGAGCAAAGTCGATTTCACGCGGAATAGCAGAGCCACCAGCAACGATCAGTTTTGGCTGACACTCGACTGCCAATTTTTCCACTGCATCATAATCGATTCGCAATGTATTTTCAGCAACGCCGTACTGTACAGCGTTAAACCATTTGCCTGATTGTGCAGGACGAGCACCGTGAGTCAGGTGTCCACCCGCGTCCAGCGACATACCCAGAATCGTATCACCCGGCTGTAACAGCGCCATAAATACAGCGCCATTGGCTTGCGCACCTGAGTGTGGCTGTACGTTGACATATTCACAATCAAACAACTGTTTAGCACGCTCGATAGCCAGTGCTTCTGCTTTATCAACAAACTCACAACCGCCGTAATAGCGGCGTCCCGGATAGCCTTCTGCGTATTTGTTAGTCAGCACGGTACCTTGTGCCTGCATAACCGCTTTAGATACTATGTTTTCAGAAGCAATCAACTCTATCTGATTATCCTGACGCTGAAACTCTTCATTAACTGCAGCAGTTATAGCACTATCGCTTTCTGCAAGATTGCGAGTAAAAAAGTCCGCATGTGCAGCATCGCTGTACAAATCATTATGGCTCATATTTTTATTCTCTTGTTTAAAATATTTAAATCAGCACGCAACGACATTGACAGCTAAACCGCCCGTCGATGTTTCTTTGTATTTATCCTGCATATCAACACCGGTCTGGCGCATCGTTTCAATGACGCTATCCAGAGAAACATGATGCTCGCCACTGCCACGCAGTGCCAACCTCGAAGCATTCACGGCCTTGATCGCGCCCATAGTGTTTCGTTCAATACAAGGGACTTGCACCAAACCGCCAATAGGGTCGCACGTTAACCCCAGGTTATGCTCCATGCCAATCTCAGCCGCATTTTCAACCTGCTGGTTAGAACCACCCATCACGGCACACAGCGCACCGGCAGCCATAGAACAGGCAACCCCGATTTCACCCTGACAGCCGACTTCTGCCGCAGAAATTGACGCGTTCTTCTTATAGAGCATGCCGATTGCAGCCGCCGTAGCCAGAAACTTTTTAATGCCGGCCTCATTGCTACCCGGTACAAATCTCACGTAATAGGCAAGCACTGCCGGTATTACTCCGGCGGCACCGTTAGTGGGGGCAGTGACTACACGACCACCCGCCGCATTCTCTTCGTTAACCGCCATCGCGTAGAGATTAATCCAGTCCAGCATGGTTAATTGATCTTTCAGACTAGTCTCTGGATTCTCGATCAACTCCTGACGCATCGCATGCGCACGACGTTTTATTTTCAGGCCTCCCGGCAGTAATCCGGTTTGTTCACAACCACGCTTAATACAGTCGTTCATCACTTGCCACAGGCGCAGCAATCCATCATGGACCTCCTGTTCAGTGCGCCAAGCGGCTTCGTTCTGAATAACTACATCAGCAATGCTAATATTATTATCGTCTGCGTATTTCACCAGCTCTGAGCTATTCTCAAATGGATACTTAAGCTTAACCGTAGATACGGTATTACCTTTTCCGTGTTCATTTGTTTCTGCGTCGCTGAGTACAAAACCACCACCCACAGAATAATAAATGCCTTCGTGTAAAATAATTCCGGCGTCATCAAACGCCTGAAAACGCATGCCATTAGGGTGCTTCGGTAACGAAGAACCAAAATTAAAAGGAATATTTACCTCTTTAACAAAAGAGATTAATTTTTTCCCCGCCAGGTTTAGCAAGCCGGTTTGTTGGATAAGTTCGATATACTCAGAGACTCGGTCAGGATCTACCAGATCGGGTTTTTCACCCATCAACCCCAGCATGACAGCCACATCAGTCGCATGCCCCTGCCCCGTCATTGCTAATGAGCCATATAAGCCCACTTTGACAGAGCTTACCTGCTCAAGTTGACCCCGGTCGTCCAAAACACTCAGAAATCGATTAGCCGCAACCATCGGCCCGACCGTATGGGAAGATGAGGGCCCGATACCAATTTTAAACAGATCAAAAATACTCAACGCCATCGTGCTGCCTCCGGATTTTTTTTATCGTTATTCGAACAAAAAGGCGTTCTGCAATACCAATTTCAATTTAGATTATCAACTTTGTTTCCTGAAATCAAAATAAATTTCCTATAGGAAACTTAATTTTTTTTATCTATGTATCATCTATATGATTTACTTTGGTTTTTCCCCGAATCCCCCGCAAATATATAAATATGGGTCGTAATCAAACACTCGTGTTTCTTATTTGAGTGTTGCATGCATGATCACGATAAGATAAATTCGTTTCCTATTGGAAACTTATTTCCCTTTTCGGGATTATGTTTCCAACTAACGACTGGACTCACCCGTCGGCTATAAAAATAAACTATAAAAATAAATTGTGAGGTGACTAATAGATGGAAATGCTAACTTCTGTAATAGGTGAAATTAATAGCATCGTATGGGGACCAATGATGCTGGTTCTCATCCTAGGTGTCGGATTATTTCTGATGCTTGGACTGCGCTTAATGCCTATTTTGAAACTCGGAACTGGATTCAAACTACTTTTCGAAGGCCGCAATACTAAAAAAGGTGAAGAGAAAGAAGGTGAGATATCGCCTTTCCAAGCACTGATGACCGCACTCTCTGCAACGGTAGGTACCGGTAACATCGCCGGTGTAGCAACCGCTGTTTTCCTCGGCGGCCCAGGTGCACTGTTCTGGATGTGGTGTACTGCGCTTGTTGGTATGGCTACCAAATACTCTGAAGCCGTTCTGGCTGTAAAATATCGTGAAGTTGATGAAGAAGGCCGTCACGTCGGCGGCCCGATGTATTACATCAAGAACGGCTTAGGCGCCAAATGGGCTTGGTTAGGTACGATGTTTGCTATCTTTGGTGCCGTTGCCGCGTTTGGTATCGGTAACACGGTGCAATCAAACTCGGTGGCTGATGTTCTTCAGGCAAATTTCGGGATTGATGTCTGGATCACCGGTGCCATTCTGATGGTTCTGGTTGGCGCAGTACTGGTAGGCGGTATTAAGCGTATCGGTAATGTAGCCGGTGCACTGGTTCCTTTAATGGCGATTGCTTATCTTGGTGCTGGCTTAGTCGTACTGGCTATTAATGCTGACGCTATCCCTGCGGCTCTGGATCTGGTATTTACTCACGCGTTTACCGGCACTGCGGCTGAAGGTGGCTTTGCAGGTGCGGCTGTCTGGATGGCTATCCGTTTCGGTGTTGCACGTGGCGTGTTCTCTAACGAAGCGGGTCTGGGTTCTGCCCCTATCGCCCATGCGGCGGCACAAACTAAAGATCCTGTTCGTCAAGGCTTAGTTGCCATGCTGGGCACCTTCATTGATACCATCATCATCTGCTCTATCACTGGCTTGGTTATTATCACGTCTGGTGAGTGGACTTCGGGTGTATCTGGTGCCGCCCTGACTTCAGCTGCGTTTTCACATGCGCTGCCCGGCATTGGTAACTATGTGGTAGCCATCGCACTGGCGATCTTTGCTTTCACTACCATTATTGGCTGGTCTTTCTACGGTGAACGCTGTGTTGAGTTCCTGTTTGGTGTTAAAGCAATCACTCCTTACCGTGTATTGTGGATCATCGCAGTACCTGTCGGTGCGGGTGTAAGCTTAGACTTCATCTGGCTATTAGCGGATACCCTGAACGCCTTAATGGCAATTCCTAACCTGATTGCTCTGGCGCTGCTAAGCCCCGTGGTATTCAAGCTGACACGTGAGTTTTTCAATCGTAAGGCAATGTCACAAGCGGCTCGTGATTAAATAGATAAAAGGGGGGGAGCAAACACTCCCCCCCACTTACCCGCGCAGAAAAACGCAGGGTTTAATGAAAAGTTAGTTGCAGATAAGCTAAAAAAAGTGGACACATCATGTGCCCGATCAAAGTATTCAATTAAAGATTGTGGAGATAAAAAATGGCTGAGATTCAATCAGGTAATCTAAATAAAACGGCGCTGTTTGACCTGCATGTTGAACTCGGCGCAAAGATGGTGCCTTTTGCAGGCTACGAAATGCCCGTTCAATACCCGTTAGGCGTTAAAAAAGAACATCTCCACACACGTCAGCAAGCGGGCTTGTTTGATGTGTCGCATATGGGTCAGGTAAAACTGAGCGGCGCAAACGCTGCTGCCGCGCTGGAAACACTGGTACCTGTAGACATCATCGACCTACCTGTTGGCAAACAACGCTATGCACTGTTCACAAATACTGATGGCGGCATCATGGATGACCTGATGGTTGCCAATTACGGCGACTGGATCTATGTCGTGGTAAACGCTGCCTGTAAAGAACAGGATATTGCTCATATGCGCGCCAATCTGGGCGAAGGCGTCACATTAGAAGTACTGGACGATCGTGAATTAATTGCTATCCAAGGCCCGGCTGCAGCGGCTGCACTGGCTCGCATCCAGCCTGACGTTGCCAGCATGGTTTTCATGGACTCTCGCGAAATGAGCATCGACGGTGTCGATTGCATCATCTCCCGTTCTGGCTATACAGGCGAAGATGGCTACGAAATTTCAATTCCTTCCGCTGAAACCGAGCGCCTGACGCGTCTATTCCTGGCTCAGCCAGAAATCGAAGCGATTGGCTTAGGCGCTCGTGATTCACTACGTCTTGAATCCGGACTCTGTTTATACGGGCACGATCTGGATAACGCAACAACACCATTAGAAGGCAGCCTGATCTGGGCTATCTCTCCTTGTCGTCGCGCAGGCGGTGAGCGTGCGGGTGGTTTTCCGGGTGCCGATAAGATTCTTGATCAGATCAGCAACAAAAACTGGACTCGCAAGCGTGTTGGCTTGCTGGGTGAAGGCCGCGCGCCCATTCGTGAAGGCGCAGAGTTATTTGATGCAAACGACAATAAAATCGGCATCGTTACCAGCGGTACATATGGCCCAACCATTGAAGCACCGGTTGCGATGGGTTACGTAGAAACTGCATTCAGTGCATTGGATACGCAGGTATTTGCTGAAGTACGCGGCAAAAAACTACCGATGACTGTTTCGCGCATGCCGTTTATTGAACAGCGTTACTTCCGCGGATAAGTTCAAATAGCATCGAGCCGGCCGTTTAACAATGACCGGCTCATATTTGATGCAGTCGCGACAACTAGCGTCGCGACTTCTCTATGCCCGATCAGGTCAAAAGACTAAGCAAAATCCACAGCCCTAATCACTCTAAGCTTAGCGGAGAGCATGATGTGTGAAAGCCAAAAAAAACTGTCGATTAACCCTCTGGTCCATCTCACCATAGGGACACATGTTAATCAGGAAAACCGATTAGAAAGCATTGTTATTCATGAACGTTCATTTATCGGTGAACTTCAATTGGATTCTGATCCGGATGACCCGGCTTTGTTAATTGCTGTAGGTGAGATGCTGGGAGTAAAACAACCCCTTAGCGCGTGCCGGATTAGCTGTCTTGGACAGCTGGCAATTTTATGGCTGGACCATCACCGCTGGCTAATTCTGCGCTCACCCGGCGAACAAACCTCTATATCTCAACTGCTGGCGCAGATATGGGGAAAGGATATAACGCTCTTCGATAACGATGGGAAATTAAACGCCCGCCTGAATGACGCTGCTCTCAACTACTTATTGAATTCGAACAATACTCAGGAATTTCGTGACAACAGCAGCCATTACCGCGAACAGAGCCTTAACTTTCTGCAACAGCACTCGATCCAAATCCTGTCAGTAGAAACCTCCGGGGATTATGAGATTCTGATACGCAAAAGTTGTGCAGACATTCTGTTAAAATGGCTGAACATTAGCTAAAAAGATCTCGTTGTGCGGCAATCAAAGCGCCCAGGGATTCGTCTTTAAAACATAAAATTGAATCAATCACCGGCTGTAACTGCTTCTCGACATAATGCTCATAATCAAGTGGTGAGCGAACCTGCTCAATGGGTTCCGGCCCATTCACTGTCATAATATAACTCACATGATGACCGGGCTGATAAGGGCTTTGAAGCTGCTGCTCTTGCCAGTATTTTTGTGCTTTCAGGGCTGCCTGCACATGCGGTGGCTTCATCCGTGAATAAGCATTTAATGGCTGCCGCAAACGGCGCCGATAGACTAATTGATCATCCAGCTTACCTTGTCGCAGATCGACCACCAGCTGCTTTAAAAAATCATGATAGGGCTGATCCCGAAAAACCGCCTCATACAATTGCTGCTGAATGTTTCTGGCTAACGGTGTCCAATCAGAGCGCACATTCTCCAGCCCTTTGAATACCAACGTTGTTTCACCATCCGGACGCTGCTGCAAACCGGCATAGCGTTTTTTACTGCCCTTTTCAGAATGCCTCATGCGTGGCATCAGAAAACGTGAGAAGTGTGTTTCATACTCCAGTTCGAGATGATTCTCTGTATTAAAACGCTCTTCTACCTGCGCCGACCACCAGGTATTCAGATATTCTGCCAGTGCTTTGCCCTGAATATCTGCATCGGTGCATTCATCACCCAATAGCACAAACACAGAATCGGTATCACCATAGATCACCCGATAACCAAAAGTACGCTCGATCTCATCGCGGGTTTGCTGCAATATCTGATGCCCGCGAAGGGTAATTGAACCCGCCAAACGAGGATCAAAAAAACGGCAGACATTTGAGCCCAGCACACCATAAAAAGCGTTCATGATGATTTTAATAGCTTGTGACAGCGGTTTATTATTGTTGTGCTTAGCCTGGTCGCGCGCCGTCCACAGCTCTTCAATAATCGTGGGCAAAATCGCCTTACTTTTACTGAAGATAGCCCCGTTAAAGCCGGGGACCAGGTCATCTGCGCTGGCATCGCTTGCCAACCCTTCCGCCAGCCCTGCCGGGTCTATTTTAAATGTGCGGATGATGCTCGGGTACAGGCTTTTAAAATCCAACACCAACACATGCTGGTAGAGCCCCGGTTGAGAATCCATCACGTAGCCGCCTGGCGCGCCAATCCCCCTGTCACCCGACGCATATTCAGGTGCGACATAGCCACTACGATGCAAGCGGGGCAGATACTGAAAATCAAATGCCGCCGCAGAGCCTCCCACTTTATCGAGCGACAGACCGGTTAAACGCGTACGCTCAATCAGGTACTCCATCAGCCGTGTCTCATCAAAGATATCCTGAACCAGCTTACAATCTTCAAGATTGTATCGCGCCAGAGCAGCCTTATCTTCACGATAGAGGCGCTGGATCTCCGCACCGCGATCATTTGCCTGATGGATCAACTTACCCCGCTTAAAAAGAGATTGTGAGACATACTCCAGTGAGTAACTTTCAAAATGAAAAGTCGCCCCTTTAAGTGTATCAATACCATCAATAACCAGCCGCCCTTCCATGCGCACATACCACTTACCCAATTCAGACTGTACTACCCGAAGTGACTGCTCATCTCGCCCTAAGCGTAACGGCACCTTAAGTTTATCGGCACGTTCAGACAGCACTCGAAAATCAAAACCCACAACATTCCAGCCAATAAATATATCGGGATCATAACGGCCTACCTGCCGGACAAAGGCCTGCAGGAGGGTTCTTTCGTCGGGATAGAAGCGCAACCTTTCGCTATCAACACCCTCGCCACGCATCAACACCAAAGCCAAATCGGCGCCATATAAACCAATCGAATGGATACGATCCGCCTGCATGGTTGTTTCAATATCAACTGAAAGAATTTTTAACGAGACCGGAAAGTCGTAAGGAGTAAAGCGGAATTTGACAACACCATCTGACTGAGCAAACTGAGCAACTTCGACACCACCGAAAATAAACCGCTCCATCAGATAACGGTCTACCGGGCGAATATCCTCTTCCATCATAGGAATCGCCGCTGCCGAGAGTCGCTCGATCACATCCCGTTGGATTTTAAGGGAGCGACAATAAAGGGCATGTACACCTTGATGCGCTAAGTCATGTAATTGGACTTTTTCCAGGCGCCATCCGGCAAGATCTTTAAGACAAGCAACGATGCAATCAAGCTGAGAATCATGCACAAAAAAAACGGATTCTTGCCCGACGACAGAGACCAGAGAGATACCCTGTTCGCTTTTGATCCAGTACCTAAGCTCAATACCGTCGGCTTGATCCTGCTGATGGCGGGTTAATACAAAGCCGCGTATCTGAGTCATCCGCTAATCGGCTGTGTTTACAGACCCAGAAGCCAGATCAGTGCTACTGTCTAAAGCAAACGGAGCCACCACTTCTAAGCCTGGGAATTCCGTCTCAAGCAAGGGCTGATCTTTCGCTTTAAACAACAGTTTCAGGTTAGGACCGGCATCCATCGTAAAGTAAACCTCAACACCCGCTTCGCGTAACGCCCACACTCTCTGCATGGCAGCAACTGAATCAGGCTGCCAATAAAGCAACGGAGGCCAGGAGGCTATCATAGTAGCATGCATAGACATGGCATTATGCTCTGCAGTAGCCCCAAGTTGAGCAAAGTCATTGTCTATCAGTGCCTGATGTATTTTCTCAAGATCTCTGGCAGCCTGAGCGGGCCAGCTTTGATAAAGACCCGCCGTTTCAACCGTACGCTTCATACCTGCGCGCGAATCAACAGCTTTCTGAGCAGTACTCACCTTCACCAGACCTACACGAAAATCGGGCCAACGGACATCCAGAGGAAAGGCATGGCTATCCATTCCATCTTCCTGCTGCCCCATCCTCCATTCAACGAAACCCGTGAAAATCGAACGTGAAGCACTGCCACTTCCCATACGTGCAAATGCAGACAATACCGTATCGGGCAGCGATAACTGAAAATACTGATTCAATGCCAGCGTTAACGCTGCAAAACCTGAAGCCGATGAAGCCAAGCCTGCGGCTGTCGGAATATTGTTACGTGTATCAACAATCAAAGGAAAAGGCTGCGAACCACGAAACAAGTTCACAAACGTGATCACTTTACGGGCAAATGGTGTGTCTGCTGTGAGTAGTTTCCCGTTTAATATAACCTGATCTTCGCCATCTATTGCCGTACGGATCTGAGTACGACTCCCTAAGTGCGCCAATGAAACAGACAAGCTCGAATTAACCGGCAAATTAAGCTCGTTTTGCCTTTTACCCCAATACTTACATAAGGCGATATTACTGGGCGCAAACGCTTCTGCCTGGTCAGCCGTTACTAGTTTTTCTGGCAAATAACGTGCAACGATATCCGCTTTGGTTAATTGATTATTCAACATGATTCACCACCTCTACACCCTCACCACTGACCGCTACCGCTATTGACTCATACGGCAATGACAAGGACTCATCATTTCCCAGTGCAATCACACAGTCCCCCAAACCTGAACCCGAAATCTTTGCGCCAAGAATCGCCTCAGAGCGACGTAACGAATAAACAATATCAGAGAGCGCGGCATCATTTACACCCAATGCATCCATCAGCCCCTGATAAATATTCATCAATAGGCCCAACTCAACCCAGTTTTGCTGTTGAATAGCATCCTCAGCCTTTATCGTGGTGTCATTCATTAACTGATAAAGACTCGTGTAAAGACCAGGAAATGCCTTGGTCTGCTCAGCCACACGCGCGAGAACATCAGGCGTTTTCGTTTTATAACCGGCATAAAATAACGATATAGGCGGCAGGCCATTCAGTGCAGAGATCTGTTGAGGTTTCACTGTGTAACCAATTAAGCCACCATAAACACTGGCCGCCAGATCAGTCCCTGAACCGCGCCCCTGTACGCCATGAATAACCGCCAGAGCACGATCAAATAACTGACGACGCGGGAGATTTTCTTTCTGGTAAACCGACAGTGCTTTCACTACGGCAGCAGTGACGGCTGCCGACGACCCCAAACCAACGGTATGTGAAAACTCTGAATGGATATTTAACTCAAAACCGCCCGGCAAGGATCCCGATACTTGCCGAATAGCAAAAAGAACAAAACTTAAGCGGGAGTCTGTCGTCAGGTTATCAAGATCCGCTTGGTAATCTGCCAGTGCAGAACGAATCACAACCACCCGGTCTGTTCTGGGCATAAGGCTGACCTGCATTTTTTTATCCACCGCACAGGCAATAGCCCGGTGGCCAAATAAAACTGCATGCTCTCCCATCAGCATAATACTACCGGGTGCTGTGACTTTAATCACCGATGTAGCGTGCTCCATAAGCATCCTCCTCAACGTGCCCCCAGATATACTCTTGATAATCATCCATCAGAACATCAATACTCTTCTTCATGTCTTGATCCGGCAGATACGCCAGTACAAGCCCGCCGGCTGCGCCCTTATGCGCCCCTGCACCACTGATTTTTGCAGCGCCGCCAAGATTTTCAATTCGCTTAATTAAGCCGGCGGCTGAATCAGGAACCACACCAATACGACTAAGAAGACGGTGATTAGCTTTCATTGTATCGGTGACCGAAGCGCCGCATCCAAGCTGTTCAGTCATTTTTGCCGTGACTGCTGAAAACTCATGCCAAAGTGATTTATCACTCTCATAGCGATCACGCACATAATGCACGCATTCGCCCGTGCTGACCTGTGGTTTTCCCGTGAAGATCCAATACCAATCGCCACCCAGAGATATATCGAGCTGTTTTACTTCGCCATGCTGAATATGGTTAACACCCCCATAAGTCACCGCCGCCGCATCAATCGCACTACCTCGGCCATGCTGCAAACGCTCACAAAACCGGACCATTTCAAAGCGCTGATCAATCCCTAGCGGTTTATCAAGAAGGTGTTCGAACAGCACCAGTGTCGCTGCAATAGCCGATGCTGAAGATCCCATTCCGGACCCCAACGGAAGATCAGTAGTACTGGAGAGCCGTCCGGGCAACGGTAGATAACTGTGACTTGAAGCCCGCCCGGGAACCGGTAAATGATGTACCAATGAGGACAAGGTATACATGAGAAGATCATCTGGCTTAGATAGAATCTTCTGAATCGGAAGCGCACCCTGCGTAAAAGACTCGAAGCGAGAGTCTAATTTCTCTTTTAATGAGCCCAGGGCATGTAAGGGATAATGAACACCCGAAGAGATGCCGGCAAAGAGTGTATTGATGGTGTTACTTTCAGTCAGTGGTTTAAAACTGACCGTAGTATGTTTTTGAATGGCTACCGCAACTGCCTGTGCTCCGTAAACAACAGAGTGCTCGCCACTCAGTATAATTTTTCCCGGAGCACAAGCACGCATCAAATAACTACATATTCACGCTTATGATGCGAAATGGTCGCAAGGCGGAAACGTCCCTGCGTATCAGTCTCAATCGTATGTACTTCGCCGTCCTGAGGATCCGGAGCGTAATAAAGATTCAGGTATTCGTCATAACTAACTTCCTGACGTTTATCCAACATCGCCTGATGCTGTTCCTGAAATAAAACGCTCTGATAACCATCAACGATCGTACCTGAGAAAAACTCAGCAACACATCCAGAACCATAACTGAAAAAGCCTATGCGTTTGCCTGCCAGGTTATGCTGACAATTTTCCAGCAAAGACGACAAACCAATATACATAGATGCTGTATAACTATTACCAATAATACGGTTATAAGACAGCGTATCTGCAATCTGCTGTTCCAATTCAGCGGCTGTCAAATCGCTTTTATTGACACGCGCTAAATGCTGATGAGCTTTTTGCGCCATACGGCTAAATGGCAAGTGATAACAAAAATGAGAGAAGTCATTAAACGCCAGAGAACTACTTTCACAAAAGTGCTCCCACGATTGCTTCAACGCTTTGAGATAAATCTTGGTTGAATATTTGCCATCCACCAAGGCTGTCTTGCGGTAATTAGGCCGCCAGAAGTCCATCACATCTTCAGCATAATTACCCACTTCAGGGTCAATGCTGAGAATACGTGGCTGCGCAGTCACCATAATGGCAACAGCACCACATCCCTGCGTTGCTTCACCCGGTGTATTCAGGTCATAACGCGCAATATCAGAAGCAATGACCAGTACCTTTTTTTCAGGCTGTCTTGCGACCAGTGCACACGCCATTTGAAGTGCAGCTGTCGCGCTATAGCACGCCTGCTTTAGCTCGACAACACGACAGTTATTATTCAATCCTAGCAGTCGGTGCACATAAACACCTGCGGCTTTGGACTGGTCAATGCCGGTTTCTGTGGCAAATAACAGGGTTGAAATTTGCTCGCCTTCGCCATTTTGAACCAATGGATAGGCAGCATTAGCTGCCATCGTCACGATATCTTCATCGTGCGCTGCCATGCCCATTTTTTCCTGACCTATCCCTTGGTAGTACTTATCAGGGTCAGTCGATTGAAGCTGAGCCAAGGTTCTCAGGTCAAGAAAATAGTTAGACGTATAAAAACTAATTTGATCGATACCAACTGATGACATATTTGAATATGTTCCTCAACGTTCTTCAAGAATGAGAGACTCATTCCTGAATAACGACGCCACATCAGGCATTCCAAGTAAAAACATCGCTGTTACGAACTCTCGGCGTAAACGCTCAATGACTTCGACAACCGCTTCTGCTGACTCCATGGCGGGTTGTAATAAAGGAGCCGCCACTCCACAAAACGAGGCGCCGAGTATAACAGATTTCACCATATCAATCCCATCCCTTACACCCCCACTCGCTACAAAAGTCGCTTGTGACTGATATGCATCTAATAACTTAAGGGCCAATGGTGTAGGAATACCCCAGTCCTGAAAGGTCAGCCCCAAATTATCATGCGGATGGACTCTACGCTGATGCTCAATCCGACTCCATGATGTACCACCGCTGCCAGCCACATCAAAATAAGAAATCCCTGCTTTGAGCCCCAACTGAACATCGGCAGGCGACAAGCCCGCCCCGACCTCTTTCAGCATCACAGGAGCTGACAGCACTGAGCACAAACCTGCAATTTTTGCGGTCAACCCTTTGAAGTTGGTATCTCCTTCAGGCTGCACCGCCTCTTGCAAAGGATTCAAATGCAGATACAACGCATCCGCCTCCAGCACATCGATAGCGGCCTGACACTCTTTTTCGGTGAATCCATAATTCAGCTGAACGGCACCTACATTCGCAATCAGAACCGTCGACGGTGCATATTGTCTTAACTCAAAACTACTGCGAGCCTGCTCATCAACAAACATAACGCGCTGAGAACCCACTGCCATAGCTACCTGACAATGCTCAGCAGCACGCGCCAGGTTGGTATTTATTTTCCTGACCAGGTCATGATTACCACCGGTCATAGAAGAGATGAGTAATGGAAAGCTAAGCGTTTTACCAAACAACTGAACAGAGCTATCGACTTCTGAAAAATCTATTTCGGGTAAAGCACGATGCAACAAATGAATTTTATCAAAATAGCGCGCATCCCTTTCTATCGCCGGATCGCGATCAAAAGCACGAATATGCTCAATCTTTCTATCATTTGTTGAGTCAGTCATTATCGCTCCAGCTTCAGGTGCGCTTCCATTAACTCGCCTGGATTCGTTTGCGCTGCTAACAGCGAAAGCTCTCCACACAACACAGTGGCCGCACAAATAGCGGCCAAACGGCGCGCATTTTCACCAGGCTCTCGGGAGTCTTTACAGCCGAGTTTAGCCAGATTCTCTTCTACAAAACCCAAACCTTTACCATTACCCACGCTACCAACAATGATATTGGGCAGGGTACAAGAGAAGTACAGATCACCATCGCGCACCTCTGCATGCACAATACCCTGTGAACCTTCAATAATATTGGCTGCATCCTGGCCTGTTGCCAAATAAAAGCCCAGAAGCATGTTAGCAAAATGCGCATTGGCGCTACGTAAGCCGCCGGCGATCATAGTACCAATCAGATTTTTTTTAATATTGAGATCAACAATCTTTTCCGGTGTTGTTAATAAACGTCGTTCACACAGTTCGCGAGAAATAATGATCTCACTAACAACATATTTACCCCGCCCGAGAATACCATTTACAGCGGTGGCTTTTTTATCTGAGCAATAGTTACCCGAAATAGATGAATAGCGTAAGTGCGGATATTCCGTCAGCAACCAGGGAATAATCTTATCCGCCGCATTCGTTACCATATTATGGCCAGAGGCATCGCCGGTATTAAACTCGAGGCGAAGATAGATCAGATTGCCCACAATCTGACTATGCATATCAATTAATTTTGCAAAGCGACTGGAGGTAGATACCACATCATTGAGGTCATCGCGCCGGGATTTAATCGACACAACCGCCTGATGAGCAGCCAGTGCATCATCAGCTTCCAATAACACCGAGCGCGTCATACGCTCGTCAACAACTGTGGTTTTAATGCCTTCCGTCAAAACTGAAACGCGCGCGCCACGCCCCACCGAATGCCATAAAGGTGTTTCATAGGTCGCTAAAGGAACGGATACCTTTTCATTTAATACATGACCTGAAATTTTCAGAGGTCCGACCCAGCGCATTGGTACAGGCGCTTGTAAAATTTTATGTGATTTCATATTGACCCATATAAACGAAAAGGGCTGCCTCTCAGCAACCCTTTCAAAGACTTCAAGCACGCGCGATTTTATCGACGAAGCCCTTATATTGCAAACCCACCGCTAACAGACAACATTTAACCGGTTAAGATTTTGGTGCTGCTTGCTCTGCTCTGAACCCATCCTCTGGCAAAGAGGTTGACGCTAAAGGCTCAAGATCAACTTTAAGCAACTCCAGCATCTCTCCGATTCCATTCAGCAAACGATACTTAGAAAGCAGGTAATCATATTTAGCTGCGATCAAGGAATTTTTGGAAGCAAATACCTCATTCTCAGTATCCAATAAATCCAGCAATGAACGCTGCCCAATACTAAATTGCTTCAGATAAGAGTCCCGTGTCTGCGTACTGGAATCCACATGCTGTTCGAAAAAAGCCAACTGACGTCCGAGAATCTCATAGGCGTTCCAGGAAAGCCCGACGCTTTCAACAGTCTGGCGCATCGCATTATCTTTAATATCTTTTGCTTCATTAATTTGATGACGCGTTTGACGAATTCGAGCTTTATCAGAGCCTCCGTTATAAAGGTTATAACGTAAGCGGAACATCGCTGTCAGATCTTCATTATCACCCTCAACACCATCGATATTATTATTCCAATTACGATCGACTTCAAAATTAAGCTTCGGGTACATCAAACTACGCGCAGAGTCATACTGCGCCTGAGCCGCCTGAACATCGGCCTGAGCTAATTTTAAGGTTGGATGATTAAGGCTTGCACGCTTTACAGAATCATTTTCGCTTTCAGGCAAAGTCGATAAATTAAATTCAGGGGTTTCCAATACAGAAGGGGCTTTCTCTCCGACGACTCGCTGAAAAGTAACTTGCGAGTCCCGCAGGTTATTCTCAGCAGACAGAACATTCACTTCAGCCAACGCTAAACGACCTTTCGCCTGCTGAATAGATGCCAATGTTCCCAAGCCTGACTCAGAACGTTTACGAATTTGTTCATACACCCTGACATGGTTATAAAGTGTTTCATTTGCTTGATTCAGTAACTCTTGACGCTTAATCACTTCCAAATAAGCTCTAGTTGTTTCCAGAGCCTTCTCTTCAGCGACCTCTCTTAAATGATGATTATTTGCCTCTAAACGATAGGCGTGACGATCTACTTCACTGTCGGTCAAAAAGCCGTCAAACAACATCTGGCGTAAGCTAATGCTTGCTTCACGCCGTCTCAGCTCAACATCACCATCCCCGACGTTTTGAGTAGCCGTATTTTTTGTCCACTCATAACCAATCCCCGCCGCCACATCGACTTTTGGATAAAAACCTCCACGGGCTTGACGCACCTCTTCATAAACGGCATTACGTGCATCCATGCTTCGCTTTACCTCAGGGCTGGATAGAACAGCCCGAGTAACGACCTCTTCTAGCTGACTCGCATAAGTCGCCTGCACTGAGCTGAACACCACAGCTAAAGCCAGCAAAGTTCTCTTTAAATTCACCAGACTCTCCTTTCCATATTTTTTATGCTACTTGATGCGATAATTTAAGAATCAATAACAAACGATCCTTTGTACCAGTTTTGTGCAATAGTGACGCCACATGGGCTTTAATAGTTCTCTCTGTTATCCCCAGCTCTCGGGCTATCTCTTTATTTGAAGCACCTGTAATTAGAATATCCAGCACCTCTTCTTCCCGACCTGTGAATCCATACCCATCATGATCATACTCAACAGGCGCAATCTCTTGGCGTGAGGGATTAGCCAAGTACTGTTTCAATAAAAGCTGGGTGATAGAAGGTCCCGCCCAGATATCATTTCTCATAACTACGTTAAGCATTTCATGAAATAGTGGCTGAGTAACATAGGTATTAATATAACCACGAAAGCCTGCACCCAAAAAAGATAAGCCTTCTGTATCACCAGGGTAATCACTCAAGGCTACCCATTTTATCTGCGGATACTTTGGACATAACTGATCGAATAAAGAGCCCTTTGTCGGAGTATTTATTGGATCCGCTAACAAACTTCCTAACGAACTAATATGAACAAGCCCACAACCTCGACCGTCAAATTTTTGCAATAATAGCTGTTTTACCTCAACGACTTCAATTGAATACTCGAGCGGCTTTGAAAACTCAATCCAGCGGGAAACAACGTCCTTATTGGCAGAAACAATAAACAACTTCATCTGAATATCCCATTAATTACAACCATCCAAAAGCATAGTAGAAAAATTTATTTCTGCCATTTCAGATCAATATTTAAAGCGCTGTAAATATTACTTATTCAGAATTAACGTTCAGTTAATGCTCGACTTTTTCCTTTAAGAATAGGCTTCAGCAAGTAGTCCATGACGGTTTTTTTACCGGTCAGAATATCGACCCCGACAGTCATACCACTAATTAATGGCAAGCGTGATTCATCTTTACCAATATAAGGGTGATCAGTTTTCAAACGTACAATATAATGAGGGATACCTTCCTCATCTAAAACCGTACTCGGTGACACAAAGCTCACTTCCGCACCAACACCACCATAAATACTAAAATCATATGCTGATACTTTAATAATCGCTCTTTGACCCGCATTAACCTGAGCAATATCAGAAGGTTTTAATTTAGCTTCAACTAAAAGAGTATCTTCCCAAGGAATAATATTTATTAACTCATCCCCCGGCTGAATAACGCCTTCAACTGTATTAATTAAGAGCTGTTTTACGGTGCCTTTAACAGGAGAACGGACTTCGGTACGGGTTATTTTATCCTGCATACCGCCCAACGCTTCTTTTAATCGCGCTGCTTCAGATAAAACCTCATTCAACTCGGCTCTGGATACACTGATAAATTGAAACTCAGCCTCTGCTAACTTTTGTTCTATTTCACTTATCCCCGATTTAATTCGCGGAATACTAAGACGGATACCATCTAACTCTCCGGCCAAGTCATTCACCTGACGCCTCAAGCGCAGAAATTCAACTTCTGAAATAACACCTTCGCCAACCAACGGCTGGGTAATTTTCATCTCTTTATTCAACAAGCCATAACTGCGAGAAAGCTGCGTTTGCTTTGACTCTGCCTGACGAAGCTCCTGTCGTTTTTGTGCTACTTGTTGATTCAAAACATCCAAGGTTGCGTTTAGCTCATTCCTTCTTGCGATATGCAGCGTTTTTTCCTGCTGAATCAAAGAGCCAAACTCTTCAGGAAAGTCCTCTGGCACAACAAACGGCTGCCCGGCTGCTTCGGCTTTCAAGCGGGCAGCTTTCGCTAGCAACTCAAGCTCCCGGACTCGGCTTTCTTTAAAAGAACTGGCAAAACGTGTGTCATCAATTCGCAGTAACACCTGCCCTTTCTCAACAAGCTCCCCCTCTGACACTAAGATTTCAGAGATGATTCCTCCTTCTAAGTTTTGTACAACCTGCAGCTGCTTTGAAGGAATAATTTCGCCTTCTCCACGACTGATCTCATCCAGTGTTGCCCAACTAGCCCACGCTATTGCGATAACAACAAATACCACCATGCACCATAACAAGGTGCGCGCTCCTTTAGGCGCTTGTTCCAGCAATGCTTCACTCACACTAGGCATATAGTGTAAATCTTCTGCCCCTGCGTTTTGATTCTGAGTCATACCACTTCCTTACCGCTGAATATGCAGACGACCTTGTTTGAGGGCATCCAATACAACTGCTTTAGGCCCATCTGCCACAACCAGACCACTATCCATCACAATAATTCTATCCACCAGCGAGAGCAGAGACATTTTGTGAGTAACCAGCATAATAGAACGATCTTTGCCGTAGGCGGCCAACTGACTTCGGATAAACTCTTCGGATGCATTATCCATCGAGTTAGTCGGCTCATCCAAAATCAAAATGGAAGGCTTATGAATAAGAGCCCGGGCAATAGCAACAGCTTGACGCTGCCCACCCGAAAGTGCAGCGCCACGCTCACCAACCGGCAAATCAAAGCCCAGAGGATGACGATGCACAAATCGATCCACACCAGCCAATGCAGCCACTTCCAGCAGAGTTTCATCTCTTACTTCCGGCGACCCCATAACAATATTATCCCTGACCGTGCCATCAAAAAGCATAATATCCTGTGGTACATACCCTATATGTCTGCGCAGATCGACCGGATCTATCTGGTTGAGATCAATATCATCCAGCCTGATCGAACCCTCTTCGGGTTTATATAACCCCATCATCAATTTTTCAATTGTCGTTTTGCCCGACCCAATACGACCAATCAATGCAACCTTTTCTCCTGGGTTCAGAGTAAAGGATACCTTTTCTAAAGAAGGTTGCTCCGTGCCAGGGTATTTAAAACTCACACCCTTAAATTCAATTTTCCCTTCCAGTTCGGGACGATGCACAAATTGCCGGTCTTTATCTCTTTCATCCGGCAGCTGCATAATCGCATCCAGTGTATCTAACGCTGTTTTAGACTGGTGAAAGTTGGTAACTAAACTCGCTACTTGCGCCATCGGCTGTAGCACTCGCCCGGAAAGAATCACACAAGCGATCAAGGCACCCATCGATAGCTCACGCTCAGCTATCAGGTAAACACCATAAATCACCAGCGATACAGAACAGAGCTGTGTTACCAAACCAGCGACATTCATCACGGAAACTGACAGCATTTTAGCCTGCATTCCCCACTTAGCGATGTAACCAACAGCCTGCTCCCAGCGCAATTGTAAAGATGATGATGCACGTTGGGTTTTGACGGTTTCCATCGCCGTAAGACACTCAACCAGCGTGGCATTCTTTTGAGCTGATGATGCAAAGGTTTTTTCTACCGCCGCTTTAAGCTTGCCGGTAACAAACCAAGAGTAGATAAGAATAATCGGGATTCCGATTAAAGGGACAATGACCAAAGACCCACCGAGCATGCCGATTACGATAAGAAAAATAACAGCGAATGGCAGATCTATCAGAATAGAGTTAGTCGTAGAGCTGAGAAAAGCACGGATACTTTCAAATTCGCGTAAATTATTCGAAAAGGCACCCACAGAGCGAGGCACAGATCCGTACTGTAACGACATGACTTTTTCGAACAGCATAGAAGACAACAGAATGTCAGTCTTTTTTCCAGCCAGCTCAATAAAGTAGGCCCGTAACATCTTTAAACCAAAATCAAACAGGTAAACAACAAACACACCAATCGCCAACACCCAGAGTGTTTCAATTGCGCTATTCGGTACGACACGATCATAGACATTCATTACGAAGAGCGGATTAGCTAACACAAATAAATTGATCAGAAACGACGCTACCAATACATCCCGGTAAATTTTTGCAGAACGCCAAATAGTTCCCCAGAACCAATGCCCTTCCTGCTGATCTAAAACACGCGATACCCGCTCAGTGAACCGATACTCTAAACGCACGAAAATAGCATAACCCGAGTAATCAGCCTCCAAGGCAGTCATGGATACTTTATGAGCCCCTCCACTTTCCGGCTGAATAACAACCGCCTCACCCGTTTCCTGATCAATCTCCTGAAAGATACACGCCTGATCATCATTTAATAAAAGCACTGCGGGTAGAGTCAATGCAGATATTTTCGACAAGTCACGTTTCACTATGCGTGAAGAGAAGCCTGCTCTTTTTGCCGCTCGGACAAATAGCTTTGGCGTCAATTGATGATTAACGAGAGGCAACCCTTCCCGAAGCACATCCGCCGACATGGGGCGATGATTCTGCTGAGTCAAATGCACTAAACAATGAAGAAGAGAGTCGTGTCCTGCTTCCATTTTCTTGACCAATATCTACAAAAGCCTACATACTAACATGTATCTAAGTAACTGAAAGAAGATGATTTATGTTATATGCGCTTCGAAATGAAAAAGGCCGTATTGTAAGCCTGTCTGAAACAATGCAAGAAGGCGCAGAAATCGCCGACCTTAAAAATCCTGACGTCTTGGCTTTTTTATCAGTCAATGATGATACCGTGACACCGGATGCCTATCTGGGCCATTCGGACTTAGCTATCGCCCGAATTGTTGAAGATCTTATTGAGTTATTAGTATCCCGTAACTTAATCATTTTTACTGACCTTCCTGACGCCGCACAACGAAAACTGCTGACACGTAAGCTGGCAAGAAGCCTGATTAACCACGATGAAGAATCTACCGAAACAGATAACAATACATCCATACTTTCAGATGACGAGCCCTGGATCTAACTCTCGACCTAAAAGCGAACAGCGTTAACTAAATCAACCAGTTTAGCTATGAACCAGCATAGATCGCGGTGTATCGCTGCAGCAGCGTTTTATAGCGCTTTTGTTGTTTAAGAGAAAGCGCACCAAAATGCAACCGATTCAGACAGGCCAGACAACCCACCCACTGCTGTATCGAGACATTATTTTCAGCAGTCGATTTAAGCTCGATAACAACCTGCGCAAGGTTTAAAACGACCGAAACACAACCAGCATCAGCATTATCTGCCTGAAAAAACAGATCTGCAGCACGTATCAAGTCACCCTTTTTATAATACTGTAAAGCAGCACGCATCAGCTCAACCCAAGACGCAGCATTAGCCTCTTGAAACAGCTTCGCTTTTACCAATTTAACGGACTCAATGCCCGCCTCCCCGTCGGTTGCATCTACAACCCAATCCATCCAGCGCCATTGATCTTCTGCTGAAAGCTGCTCATAAAGGGAGACAGCTTGCTTCAACTCCGCAGCAGCCATCGCCTCAGCTCCTAACACACGACGAAGTTCCGCCAGCACCAAGTGCGCCCGAAATTTGACGGTAATATCACCCACAAAGTCCCGAACGACACTCTCCATGACTCGTATAGATTCAAGCTGCAACTCTTCTTTATTGCTATTTTTAATCTGGTATTGTGCAATCAAGCAGCGCACTAATGAAAAGTAGTGATCGGGCTCCTGAAAGACGGTGTAGCGGGAATATAGCAATACCGCGCGAAAGGCATCTATCGCTAATGGCCAATCCTCAGAACTGGCTGCCAAATTGCCCATTTCTGACTGAAGTTGCGGAACCGAAGGCTGTAACAGTACCGCTTTACGCATCAATACGACTGCTTGCGTCACATCACCCGAGATATGAATACTTCTCGCCAACCAGGTAAAAGCCTCAACAGAGATATGCTGCTGATCAACAACCTGCTGCAATACTTTGATAGCCTCTTTATGTCGACCCGTATGATAAAAAGTGACACCCAACCCTACCTGAGCCCAGACCTGTTTTCTCGCAGAAACTAAACGAGAGAATAATAACTCAGCGTCTTGATACTGACCTGATTGCAACAAACAGATACCTTGCAGTCGCTCCAGATAGACTTTTAAACCGGGATAAATATCAATCAAACGAACGCAGTACTCTATAGCCCGACCCCAGTCCGCACTATCCATCGACTCCTCAACACGAGATACCGCCTTTTTGACACGCTGTAGCTTATCAAGCAGGTTTTGAATTTTAGCTCTGTCATAGGGGCGAGAAATATAAGCATCCGGAGCGCTTTCAAGCGAGCCGACCAGCAACGTGGAAGAGGTAGAGTCTATAATCAATAAAAATAGTGTTTGAAAAAGCCTCAGTTTTTCAGCAAATGCCTCCTGAACAAGCTGCAAGCCATTCTTTTCAGCTTTGCCTAAATCATAAGCGACTAACACTACATCAAACACCTGCTCGCGCAGATAACTTACCGCCATATTCACAGACGATGCCGCTTCAACTTGCTCAAAACCCAAACCGGATACAATACCTCTTAGCTTGGATAGTTCCTCAAGTTTATTGTCAACGATCAGGACTGATTTTCCGAAACGGCTATTTGACATGCACTCATATCTTAAAAATATAAACCAATATAAATCAGCCTATTAGAAAAACTCTTTTTATACAAAAAAACCCGCTAATGAGCGGGTTTTTTATACTTTTACTTCAAGAAATCAATCTTCAAGTAAGTTCCGGCCTTTACTGGCAGCGATACGCATACGTAACGCATTCAGTTTAATAAAGCCTTCTGCATCTTTCTGATCATACGAGCCCGCATCATCCTCAAATGTCGCAATGCTTTCATCAAACAAACTATCAGCCGAACGACGACCTACAACCACAACGTTACCTTTGTAAAGCTTCAAACGCACTTCACCATTAACATGACGCTGGCTATAATCAATCATCTGCTGCAGCATTTTACGCTCTTCTGACCACCAGAAGCCATTGTAAATCAGCTTAGCATAACGAGGCATTAATTCATCTTTCAGGTGCGCGGCTTCACGATCCAGTGTAATTGATTCAATAGCACGATGCGCTTTCATCATGATAGTACCGCCCGGTGTTTCATAACAACCACGCGCTTTCATACCAACAAAACGGTTTTCCACGATATCCAAACGACCAATACCATTCGCACCACCAATTTTATTCAGATTTTCTAAAACGGTTGCCGGAGATAACGCTTCGCCATTAATAGCCGTAATATCACCGTTAACATAGCTCAGTTCGATATAGGTCGGTTCATCCGGTGCTTGCTCAGGAGAAACGGTCCAGCGCCACATATCTTCTTCTGCTTCAGCCCACGGCTCCTCAAGAACACCGCCTTCATAAGAGATATGAAGCAAGTTGGCATCCATAGAATAAGGAGACTTTTTCTTCTTCGTAGAAAAGTCGACAGGAATATTGTGCTCTTCACAATAGGCCATCAAGGTTTCACGTGATGTCAGATCCCATTCGCGCCATGGCGCAATTACTGCGACACCAGGCTTAAGCGCATACGCACCCAACTCAAAACGAACCTGGTCATTACCTTTACCAGTAGCGCCATGAGAGATCGCATCAGCACCGGTCTCATTGGCAATTTCAATCAAACGCTTTGCAATCAAAGGACGTGCTATAGAGGTTCCCAGCAGGTATTCGCCCTCATAAATAGTGTTGGCGCGAAACATTGGAAAAACAAAGTCACGGACAAACTCTTCACGCAGGTCGTCGATATAAATCTCTTTAACACCCAGAGCTTCTGCTTTAGCGCGCGCAGGCTCAACTTCTTCACCCTGCCCCAGGTCTGCAGTAAAAGTAACGACTTCGCAATTATAGGTCTCTTGCAACCAGCGGACGATAACCGATGTATCCAATCCACCAGAATAAGCCAGCACTACTTTTTTAATATCGGACATCAATCAACTCCACTGAATATCGGTTGTGCAATAACACAACTGATCGAATAAACATTTAAAGCGCGATATTGTAACAGCTCTTATACAGAAGAAACACTTCTGTCAGTTTCGCTCTAAGCGAATCGTCACCCTGCGATTACGTGCACGATTTTTAGCTGAAGTATTGGCAACAACCGGATATCTCTCACCGTGATAGCGCGTTGTAATGACCTTCTCTTCAATACCCTGAGCTACCAGGTAACGTGTAACCTCCTCCGCCCGCTGCTTGGAAAGATCCCTGTTAAGCAATCGCCTGCCCGCGTTATCTGAATGGCCATCAACATAAACCGAGGCGACTTTTTCATCTATTTTTATATACTCAACAATCAGATCCAAACGCTCTTTAGTTGCATCTGATAAACGCCACTGCGCTGGCGGAAACAACACGGCAGTTCTGGCAACCTGACGATAGTTAACCGGTAATAACTGGTCAACACATTCAATATAGCTGGAATAAGATTTTTGAAAGTTGGCAGCAGATAACGCAACACGCAGTGATTCCTCACTACCCAGCCAACCTTGCATCGTAAAAGTAGGCGACATCCCACGATATAAAGACACCAGCATTTCGCCTGCATAATCAGATTTTACATTGATCAGGCTATCGGTAGAGTTCACGCTGACGGCTCCGATCAAGACAGGAGCAACGCCGGGCTGCCAAGGCGATGCCTCAGCCACCAAACGAACATTTCCACTAACGGCTCCTTTTTGTGTGGGCAACAATTGGAACACAGCCTTTTCTCCCGCTTCATGAAAAAAGCGAGCAACCCCATAGGAAGGCACAACCTGCTCCAGCTGGCACGCAAAAGGTGAAACCGCTACCGTCCATTTTGATTGATCAATATCAACCATAAAAGTAACGGCATTCACTGCCAGAGATAGCAAAGTAAATAACGTAAAAAAGAGAATCTTTATTCTTATTTTCATAATCCGGACAACAATTTAAGAGAAAACATCGATAATTTAACGCTAACTACCCGTACTGCCAACATTAAGAACAGTTCTGTTTGGCTAACACCAATTCTGGCTGTTAGAATGTCCCGAATGAAAGAACATTTCAAGCTGTCATTGTTAAGGATTCCTTTTGAGTAACAACACAATCTCTCAGCTTATGGCTGAGCGCTTTCGCGGTTATCTACCTGTTGTCATTGATGTAGAAACAGCTGGCTTCAACTCCCGCACGGACGCATTGCTAGAAATTGCTGCGGTAACCCTCACCATGGATGAGCAGGGATACCTGATCATCGATCAGAGTTTTATGGCTGAGGTAGAGCCTTTTGAAGGCGCTAATTTAGAAAAAGCCGCTTTAGACTTTACCGGCATAGACCCTTACGACCCTGATCGCGAGTCCATCCCGGAAATTGAAGCGATGGAACAGATTTTCAAACCTATTCGCAAAGCCGTTAAAGCACATGGCTGTAAACGCGCTATTCTGGTGGGCCACAACGCTTCTTTTGATCACGGATTTGTCAGTGCTGCTGCCGCCCGTTCAGACATAAAACGCAATCCATTCCATCCATTCTCAACCTTCGATACAGCAACACTCGCCGGCCTTGCTTACGGCCAAACCGTGCTGGCAAAAGCGTGCGATGTCGCGGGAATCCCTTTTGATGGCAGGCTAGCCCATTCAGCGCTTTACGATACTGAAAAAACAGCTGAACTCTTTTGCGGAATCATCAATCGCTGGAAAGATCTAGGCGGTTGGGACATGGTCTTAGCATTGCAAGATGACGATTGATCCAGACAAAAAAAGGGGGCGCCCCCCCTTTTTTCTATACCTGCTGAATTAACAATTTATCTTCTACCCTTAAGCCTCTCTTTATTAGCTCTTTAGTCCTTAAGATTAAAAACTACACGCCGGTTATCAGCACGCCCGGCATCCGTCTGATTTGACGAGACGGGTTGATCCTCTCCGTACCCAATAGCCGTCATACGCTCAGGTGCGACACCTGCAGACTGTAAATAATCCAATACTGACTGCGCTCGAGCCTGAGACAGAATAAGATTATAAGTTTGAGAAGCAATAGAGTCCGTATGCCCTTCAATCACAAAATTGACTCTGGTGTTATTCAACTTCTCCACAGCCGCATCTAAAATCGATTTTGAATCTTGAGTAAGCTCGCTGGATTTATAAGTAAAATTAACCCCATCCAAAGAAATCTTAGCAACTACCGGGCAGCCTATTTGATCAACGACCGTGTCAGCGGGTGTCATAGGGCACAGATCGGCAGCATCCAAGACGCCATCATTATCTGCATCAAGCTCCTGAGCCGAACTCAAAATACAGCCTGTCAGATCCACACTGGCACCCAAAGGGCTATTCGGACAACTATCGCTGCCATCATATACACCATCGCGATCTGAATCAGATTCACACCCATTTGACGTTTCTATTTCACCACCACCACAGACAGACCCTGTATCGCATGCTAAGTAAGCAACCCCGGCACCTATTAAGACACCCAGCGCCGCCTCATTATCTGCAGCGCCGGCAACAGCACCACCCGCTAATGCACCGGCGACCACACATAACGGTTTACTTTGCTGCCATTTAACAGAAGGCCGTTCCGCGCATCCTGTAATCAATACAACCAGAGTCAGCATTCCAAATAGATTTTTCACTTTATCGTTCATTTTCATCCTCTCAAAACGACTTAAACATCACTAAGCAAACACCGGACGCAATCTCCTGCTGCCATGTGCTCTAGATCACTATTATGTCCGCAATCATAGCGTACATACGATGAACAAAAAAAAACCCGCACTTTTTAAAGTACGGGTTTTAGTAACCTAAAAAATTTTTACAGCTTACCAGACTCTTCTGACAGGTACTTAGCAACACCATCTGGAGATGCATCCATACCTTTATCACCTTTGTTCCATCCTGCAGGACAAACTTCGCCGTGCTCTTCATGGAACTGCAACGCATCTACCAAACGGATAAGCTCATCCATGTTACGTCCTAGCGGCAGGTCATTAACGATCTGCGAACGTACATTACCCGCCTCATCAATCAGGAATACACCACGAAAAGCAACACCCGCATCATGCTCAACATCATACGCTTTGCATATTTCATGCTTAGTATCTGCTACCAATGTGTATCCAACAGGACCAATACCACCCTCATTGATAGGTGTGTTACGCCATGCGTTATGTGTAAACTGAGAGTCGATTGATACACCAATAACTTCTACATTGCGCTCTTTAAAAGCGTCTAAACGGTGATCCAATGCGATCAACTCAGAAGGACAAACGAAGGTGAAGTCCAGAGGGTAAAAGAACAGCAGACCACATTTCCCTTTGATCGCTTCTTTAAGATTGAAACCATCAACAATTTCACCAGTGCCTAATACTGCCGCAGCAGTAAAGTCCGGAGCCTGTTTTCCTACAAGTACGCCCATTGTTTTCTCCAATTTTATCTGGTTTAAAAGATCAAGCAAGAATACCAAAAGTATTGGTACTCCTATAAAAATTATTCGCTTTTTGCACTATCATCAGCGCTAGCGGCAGCTTTTATCAGTGTCTCTAACTCACCTGATTCAGCCATTTCACAAATGATATCGCAACCGCCTACCAACTCACCATTAACCCACAGCTGCGGAAAAGTAGGCCAGTTAGCATATTTCGGAAGTTCGGCACGAATCTCCTGATTTTCAAGAATGTTCACAAATGCAAATTTTTCACCGCACGCCATCAGCGCCTCTGATGATCTTGATGAAAACCCACACTGAGGGAAGCGCGGTGTACCCTTCATGTATAACAGGATTGCATTGCTCTCGATTTGTTCTTTAATGGTATCAATTACACTCATCTGGCTACCTTCTGAAGACACTACTGTCGTATGAACTTGTGTATAGACTTATAACTGCCTGGTAAGAAAAAAATACTATCACATACCCAACTAAATTACTCGGGTAAGCCGGCAAAAAACACCTCAAAATATGCGCATCTTTCCTCCTCTTAGACCTTTTATGGTGTTTACCTCAAAGGATTTCAAGTTGATGATTCCCCATAGTTGCGAAAAAAGACTAGTATCAATAGAATGATGTCCTTCAAACGGCAGCCATGGCTGCCTTTTTTCGTTGTAGGGAGAAAATAATATGGCACAACAGCCTTTAATGAATACTTACAAACGACTCTCCGTCAGTTTTGAACGCGGGGAAGGCTGCTGGCTTTATGATACTGATGGCAATAAATATCTGGATGCACTATCCGGTATAGCTGTATGCGGACTCGGGCACTCACACCCGGCCGTTACAACGGCTGTTTGCGAACAGGCTAGCCAACTAATACATACATCCAACCTGTATAACATCCCGTTACAGGACGAGCTTGCATCCCGCCTGACTCACATATCGGGAATGGACAAAGTCTTTTTCTCTAATTCCGGTGCGGAAGCTAACGAAGCTGCGATTAAAATTGCGCGTAAATTCGGACACGCCAAGGGCATCGAAAAGCCATCAATTATTGTGATGGAGAGCTCGTTTCACGGCCGCACAATGGCAACACTGAGTGCTACCGGAAATCGTGCCGTTCAAGCAGGGTTTGAGCCTCTTGTCAGCGGCTTTGTACGCGCTCCTTTTAATGATGTTGAAGCGATTCGCGCTATTGCTGCAAACAATAAAAATATTGTTGCCATTCTGGTAGAACCTATCTTGGGCGAAGGCGGTGTACTCATTCCTGCAGATGATTATCTTGCGCAACTAAGAAGCATCTGCGATGACAATGATTGGTTACTCATGCTAGATGAAGTGCAAACAGGAAACGGCCGTACAGGACGCTACTTCGCTTATCAGCATAGCTATATTATCCCTGATGTTGTCACAACAGCCAAAGGCCTCGGTAACGGCTTCCCTATTGGTGCCTGCCTTGCTAAAGGGAGAGCAGCCAGCACCTTCACGCCCGGCGCTCACGGCTCCACATTTGGAGGTTCGCCATTAGCTTGTGCCGTAGGGCTTGCTGTAACAGGCACCATCATGGACGAAAACTTATGCGACCGTGCCGCATCACTTGGCAAACGCATACTGGATGGCTTCAAAGAACAGCTCGAGGGCATGAATTATGTCAAAGAGATCCGCGGCAAAGGGCTGATGATTGCCATTGAACTCAATGAAGCAGGCACCGAACTAGCCGTATTAGCCAAAGTAAAAGGTATTTTACTCAACATCACTGGCGGCGGCCATGTCATTCGCTTACTTCCACCTCTGGTCATGTCAGACACCGAAGCAGACTTACTCGTAAACACACTCTCAAAACTAATTAAAATTTACGCTGCAGATGAGCGTTCAAAACCCAGAAGCTAAACACAAGCTCTGAAACAACATGGAAAGTCGTTATCGCGACATACGGTATATGAATATAAGACATTTTTTAACACTTCTGGACCTGTCTTCAGAAGAGCTAAAGCAAATTATTAACCGCGCCACCGAACTTAAAGCCATGCGCAACAGAGGAGAGGTTTACGAACCTCTCTGCAATAAAGTGATGGCAATGATTTTTGAAAAATCATCGACCCGTACGCGTGTTTCATTTGAAGCTGGCATGGCTCAACTGGGTGGACATGCCATGTTTTTATCATCACGCGATACCCAGCTGGGACGAGGCGAGCCGGTCGAGGATTCTGCCCGCGTCATCTCCAGCATGGTTGATGTCGTTATGATCAGAACATTCAGCCATGAAATCATTGAAACCTTTGCAAAGTACTCAAAAGTACCGGTAATCAATGCACTTACTGATGATTACCACCCCTGCCAGTTGCTGGCCGACATGCAATGTTTCTTTGAACACCGCGGCGACATTCAGGGAAAAACAGTCACCTGGATCGGCGATGGCAACAACATGTGCCACTCCTATATTAACGCGGCAGCTTTACTCGATTTTCATCTTAATGTTGCATGCCCGGAAGGGTTTGATCCTGATCCAATGCTACTTTCTGAAAACAAAGGCCGGGTCAGCATATTCAGAGATCCGAAAGAAGCAGTCCAAGGTGCGCACCTGATCGTTACCGATGTCTGGGCATCAATGGGACAGGAAGACGAACAAGAAGTTCGCCTGAAACGCTTCGAAGGCTACCAGGTCAATCCGGCTCTCATGGATCTGGCTGACAAGGATGCCCTTTTCATGCACTGCCTACCTGCTCATCGCGGCGAAGAGGTCAGTGATGAGATGATGAATGACCCACGCTCCGTGGTATTTGATGAAGCAGAAAACCGACTCCATGCCCAAAAAGCGCTACTCGAATTTCTCTTGGTTAATTAACGGTTAAACCACTGTGGCATTCAACTCAGCACAAAAGAGTCGGTTAATCTTTACTAAGCATTAACCGTCTTTTCCCTTTTAAGACTAGACTGTAACTATTAAGATCAAACTATCCGACGTTTAAGTAGCTTTTGCAGGACTGATGCATGATTGAATTAAGACATCTCAAAACGCTATCAGCCTTAAGGGATGCGGGCAGCTTAGTTGAAGCCGCTGAACGCGTTCACCTGACCCAGTCAGCCCTTTCTCATCAAATTAAAGATCTGGAAGACCGGCTCAACTGCTCCCTGTTTATCCGAAAAACAAAGCCTATCTGCTTCACTTCCGCCGGGCAGCGCTTATTAATATTAGCTGACGAAGTCCTACCAATGATTCGTAACACCGAGCGGGATATCGCTCGCTTAGCCGGTGGAGAAACCGGGCGTCTAAACATCAGCATCGACTGCCATAGTTGTTTTGACTGGCTGATGCCCACCATTGATCATTTCCGGCAGCACTGGCCAGAAGTCGAAATGGATCTTTCCAGCGGCTTTACATTCCAGCCCATCCCTGCGCTAGTCCGTGGCGATCTGGATCTGGTTATCACGTCGGATCCCGAACAACGTAACGGCATTGCCTACATCCCTCTTTTCAGTTACGAATCAGTACTTGCTCTTAGCAAACGACACCCGCTTAATTCACGCAAATATATCCAGCCACAAGATCTCGCTTCAGAAACAGTGATTACCTATCCGGTTGACCAAAGCCGTCTGGATCTTTTCACCCGATTTCTTGATCCTGCCAATATCGAACCTGACGAGATACGTACAGCAGAACTAACCCTGATGATTCTTCAACTCGTCGCCAGCGGCCGCGGCGTAGCAGCACTTCCCAACTGGGCACTACATGAATATTTACAAAGAGACTATGTTGTCGCCAAGCCATTAGGTGAAAAAGGGGTTTGGTGCACTTTGTATGCTGCGATTCGCGAAGATCAGAAAAACAGCGAATTCATGGTGGACTTCCTCAACACAGCAAAAGAAGTCTCGTTCAGCACCTTAAGCGGCATTAAATCAGCCTGAGACAATCAGCTCAGGCCAGTTTCTTGCAGTAGTGTTACTCTAAGCCGTTAACTATCGACCCTACTTTTTACTGGATTCATACTCCTCCAGTACTTCCTTTGCTGCCCGAAAAGCCTCCTGTGCTGCCGGCGCACCACAGTACACAATAGAATGAAGTAACACCTCCTGAATCTCTTCCGGGGTACAGCCGTTATTTAACGCACCACGAACATGACCTCTCAACTCCGCAGGCGCTTTTAAAGCAGCCAACATACCAATTGTCACTAATGAACGTGTGCTGCGAGGCAGTCCTTCACGCTGCCAGGTAGAACCCCAAGCGTGTTCGTTTATCCAGTCCTGAACCGGCTGTGTTAACTCCGTTGTATTATCGATAGCACGCTGAACGAACTCCTCACCCATCACTTCTGTACGTACTTTTAGTCCGTTCTCGTAATCTTCTCTCGACATACTCTTATCCTCACAACTGAATTTCAAAAAACAATTTTATAAAATCACTTATACATGCATGTCAGCGGGCATTAAAAACACTCAATGCAAGCATCTAGATTCAGGCAATTTTTACTAACACGATACTACAGCCATTTTTCCTGACCTCAACACTTGTTTATTGGTGATGATTCCTTACACTGTGAACCTCTTATAAACACTGACGACATAGACGGATCACCATGACTATCTGGACCCCAAACAGCTGGAGAAATAAACCTATTGTACAACAACCTGCGTACGCTGATCTTGAGCAAGTACGTCTGGTAGAACAACAGCTGGGTAAATTTCCACCTCTGGTGTTTGCAGGCGAAATCCGCTCTTTGCACGACAAACTGGCACAAGTAGCCCAAGGCAAAGCGTTCTTATTACAAGGAGGCGATTGCGCCGAAACCTTTTCTGAATTCAACGCCAATAAGATTCGCGACACCTTTAAAGTACTGCTGCAAATGGCCGTAGTCATGACATTTGCCGGCAGCGTGCCAGTGATAAAATTAGGCCGCATAGCAGGCCAGTTTGCCAAGCCGCGCTCATCCGATGTAGAAACACAAAATGGCGTTACGTTACCCACTTACCGTGGAGACATTATTAACGATAATGCTTTTACACCAGAAGCGCGTATTCCTGATCCGGAAAGACTATTAAAAGCCTACCACCAATCTGCAGCCACACTCAATTTGCTGCGCGCTTTTGCACAAGGTGGTTTCGCCGATCTGCATCAGGTACACCGTTGGAATCTCGGCTTTGTAGAAAAAAGCCCGTTGAGTGAAAAATATCAGCACATGGCTGATCAGATTGATCAAACTCTGGCGTTTATGGAAGCCTGCGGTATTCACGCTGAAAACACACCGCAAATTAACGCGACATCTGTGTATACATCCCACGAAGCACTATTACTTGGCTATGAGGAAGCTCTGACTCGTCAAGATAGCATGACCCAAGACTGGTATGACTGTTCTGCTCATATGTTATGGATTGGCGACAGAACACGCCAAACAGATCATGCACATGTCGAATTTTTAAGGGGTGTCAAAAACCCTATCGGCATTAAGGTAGGCCCGACAACATCTGTAGAAGATCTTATCAAGCTGCTCGATGTTCTTAATCCGACCAACTTACCAGGGCGTATTACATTAATTGCCCGTATGGGGGCGAAACAGATTACAGAAAAACTGTCGCCTTTAGTGCGTGCCGTGAAAAGCGAAGGCCGACATGTCATCTGGAGTTCTGACCCGATGCATGGCAATACTATTACCGCCTCTAGTGGCTACAAAACCCGCAGTGTTGATGCAATTCTGGCTGAAATCAAAGGATTTTTTGCGGTACATCGTGCGGAAGGCACTCATGCCGGCGGCGTTCACCTGGAAATGACTGGCCACAATGTGACTGAATGCATTGGTGGTGCATTCCAAATTACGGAAGAAGGGCTGGCGCATCAATATGATACTTTCTGTGATCCACGTCTTAACGGCGAGCAGGCACTTGAGTTGGCATTTTTGATCACCGACACCATGAAAGCAGCCAGAAACCATAGCTCATGAACCAGCATGGCGAACTACTCATCATTCTTAATGACATCGCATCACAAATGAAAGAAAAGGGGTTGTGGCAAGCCACCCCTCCTTCAGACGAAGCGCTTAGCAGCCCTGAGCCTTTTTGCGTTGATACTCTGACTTTTTCCGAATGGATTCAGTGGATCATGCTGCCACGCCTTGAGCAGATGGCGCAAACTCAAGCAAGACTGCCAGGCAATAGCGATATGTTCACAATGGCAGAAGAAGCATTTAAACGTGTTGATGCGGATACGGAAGAACTACTCAGCTTGATTCTACGACTGGATCAATGCTTACGCTCCAGCCATTAATTAATCACTCATCAGAAGTTTTTCAATCGATCCTACAGCGGAAATAAACCATCCGCTGTAGCGACAAGCTGCATAACAGGGTTATGCTCAGCCTGAGTGAGCACTCAAAGCAAACTCAGCCTAATAGCCCTTTCAGCACAATCTCCGTATAACTAACAACACCAAGAATGGCACCATCTTTAATAACAGGCGCAGTGGATAACCCGAAGTTTTCAAACAATCTGACGCAATACTTCACATCCATATGCGGATCAACCGTCACAACCGGTTTTGCCATCACTTCATAGACATTCACCCGCTCAGGAGCACGGTCCTGTGCAACCACTTTCTTGGCAATATCGGAAAGCAATAAAATCCCATACTCATCATCAGCATGACGCTTGTTAATAATAAGCACAGAGGCCCCTCGCGCTTTAAAAATATCTAAGGCCTCACGTATAGTCGTAAGCCCATCAACCGTACCGTAATCCTGCGTCATGACATCCTGTACGCGTACAATCTGGCGCGCAACACTCATAGCTTATCCTCCACCACATCGGTTAATGCAGCTATTTGATGCGCCACACCCACGGCATCCTCAACATCCAACTGAATAGCAATGCCACGCCCGGGCTCCTCGTCAAAGCCTGCTACTTCAGCAATCGTTTCTAGAATCTTACGGCTAAGGTGCTCTTCAACAATAAACAGCAGCACGTCCCGCTGAGTTTCCAGAGTCAAACCAAAAAAGGTTTTCGTCTTAACAACACCCTCACCTCTGGCGTTATTAATAATAGTCGCCCCTGTCGCGCCAGCCTCTCTCGCAGCCTTCATAACAGTATCGGTCTTACTGTCTTCTACAAACACTAACAACAGTTTGAAATGCATCTATCCATCTCCATGCGAGCCACCTAAAGGGCAGGCTCGTTTTTCTTAGAACGCTTTTCCATCCATTCGGTCATCTGTGCATACCCCATGACAGTAATAATCGGAAACAAACTGGCAAAAGCAATCAATCCAAAGCCATCAATCAAAGCACTACGCCCCGGTACCGTTTCAGCCAGCCCCAGCCCTAATGCAGCCACTAAAGGCACCGTCACCGTCGATGTGGTCACACCACCAGAGTCATAGGCCAACGGAATAATCAGTTTGGGAGCAGACATCGTCTGTATAACGACCACGATATAACCTGAAATAATGAACCAATGTATGGGATAACCGGTAACAATTCTCCATGCTCCTAACGAGATACCAACAGCAACACCTAAAGCAACCGCCAAACGCAGCCCCCAGATGCCGATAGCACCACCGGAAACCTCATTGGCTTTAATAGCAACGGCAATCAGTGATGGCTCAGCAATTGTCGTACTGGCACCGATAGCAAACGCAAAGATATAAACCCAGTAATAATCACTCCAATGGAGCACGTCTCCAACCGAGGAACTCCACTGACGTATAAAATCAGGGTTAGTCAGCTGTTCAGCCATCAGCCTGCCTATAGGAAACAATGCTTTTTCCAGCCCTAACAAAAACAACGCCAACCCCACCAACACATAAAGAAAACCGATAATGACTTTCTTCAAATGAGGAACCGCACGACGGATGACCAAAAACTGGAAACCAAACAGAATTAACGCGATAGGCACAACATCTCTGACGGTGGCAAGCAGAACATCCCAAAATTCAAGCAATAAGCCGTACATCAGATCACCATCCCATATGCCATAACAAAAATCATCGGCGTCAAAGAGGCAAATGCGATTAAACCAAATCCATCGATCATTGGATTTCGCCCCTCAATAGCAGAAGCCAATCCCACACCCAAAGCCGTGACTAACGGCACGGTAATAGTAGATGTGGTTACGCCTCCTGAGTCATAAGCAATACCAATAATTTCTTTGGGAGCAAAGATAGTCATGATCACAACGAGAAGATAGCCTCCAATGATCATCCATTGAATAGACCAGCCTTTCAGAATGCGAAGCACACCAAGAACAATAGCCAAACCTACCGAAAACGCCACAGTCAGGCGTAAACCCGAAGCATAACTATCACGGGAAATCTGGTCATTCAGAATCATTCCACCATTAGCGGCCACCGTTGCCGCTTCCGCAGCAACAGCAATAAGCGCCGGTTCAGCGATGGTTGTGCCAAACCCCAATGAGAACGCAAATGCGAGCAGCCAGAAAACACTCCCTTTTCGGGCGAATGCATAGGCCATCGTTTCCCCAATCGGAAACAACCCCATCTCGAGCCCGAAAATAAAAAAAGTCAGACCTAATACAACACAGATAAGACCGACTAACAGCCCGAAGAAATCAGGAATGGGCTGTTGTAGCACAAATAACTGGAAAAACGCGATCACCAGAATAATTGGTAACAGATCTCGCAAACTACCCAACATTGATCGAAAAAGTGCAACCATCCCTACTCTCAATTCCCTTTAATCATTCGATAAAATACCACGTTGACTCTTTGTATAGTCTAGCTTTTTTTTAACTATGCGTATCGTTCAAAGCAAAAAACCCGCCATATCAAGCTGTCATTTTTTTTATTAATCGATATACACTGTCTTTATTGAAGGAAACTGAGTTAGCCGAAGGTAAAAACGAAGTACAGTTTTCAATTGATTTCCAACTAAGGTCGTTCAACATGGACCAAAGTTTCTTTGAGCAGTTTCTTATCATTCTGCTCAGTGCAGTTATTGCTATTACCTGCCTGCGCTATTTGCAGCTCCCCCCCATACTCGCGTATCTATCTGTCGGGGTTATTGTTGGCCCCTATTCACTCAATCTTGTTGAGTATTCTGACACCATACATCTACTCAGCGAACTCGGCGTTGTTTTCTTATTATTTATGCTGGGGCTAGAATTTTCTCTTCCCCGCATGATAACCATGCGCAAAACAGTATTTGGGCTCGGATTTTTGCAGGTTCTCAGCACCAGCCTGCTTATTCTTCTGGTTGCCATATTGCTCGACATACCCTTAGCAACCGCTATTGTTATCTCGGGTGCATTAGCACTGTCATCCACCGCAATAGTGACTCGAGAACTCATCCAGGCGAGCGAGTTGAACACAGGTCACGGCCAGATATCTATTGGCATTTTACTCTTTCAGGACTTAGCCGCCGTATTCTTCCTGATTATCGTGCCCTCGCTCAGCGGCCAACAAAATATTGATGGCCAAACCATCCTCGTGATGTTACTCGAGGGGCTCGCGCTGTTATTAGTTCTACTGCTGTTTGGTCGCACTTTACTACCCACCCTGTTTGATGAAGCTGCCAAAGCGCATTCAGACGAACTCTTTGTAATGACCGCTTTAGTCGCCGCGCTGACCGCGGCCTGGCTAACACACACAGCAGGATTATCGATGGCGCTGGGAGGTTTTTTAGCCGGAATGATGCTGGGAGAAAGTCGCTACAAGCACCAGCTAGAAGCTGATATACGCCCTTTCAGAGACTTGTTACTAGGGCTGTTCTTTGTATCCGTCGGCATGCAGCTTAACCTGATCGCCTTACAAGAAAACTGGCTCTGGATCATTATTATCACCATCAGTTTGCTCACGATCAAAACACTGACAACTACCGGGCTGGCCTTCATCCTCCATAAAGATCTGAAAAATGCTTTTCGCGCCGGATTAAGCTTATCTCAGGGCGGGGAGTTTGGTTTCGCACTACTAACCCTCGCAATGAGTTATCAGTTAGTCAGCTCACAACTTAACTCTGTCATCACCTCTACCATTATTCTTAGCATGGTGTGTACGCCCCTACTCATTACAGCCGGAAGAAAGCTCTCTCACTACCTGACCTCAAAAGATAGTTCCGCCACACCAGACCCCTTTACACTCACACATTCACTACAGCAGGAAACCCGGGAGCTGGATAACCATGTTGTCATCTGCGGTTATGGTCGTGTCGGACAGGTTATCACACGCTTTTTAAAGCCTCTTAATATCCCCTATGTGATTATTGATTCTGACCCACTGCGCGTACGCGAGTCTGCCGCGGCAGGCGAACGAATCTACTACGGTGACGCTAAACGTCATGACCTGATGAAATCAATCGGGGCGGAACGCTCAAAACTTATTATTATCACCTTCCCCGATGAGGAGGAGGCTCTAAAAACACTACGCAGCTTACACAATCACTTATTTCCCGTACCCATTCTGGTGCGTACCCGTGATGATTCAATGCTCCAAGCACTACAACAAGCCGGAGCAACCGAAGTCATACCAGAGAAACTGGAAGGCAGCCTGATGCTGGTATCCCATGTACTGACCATGTTGAAAATTCCGGCCGTTGAAATCCGGGAGCGTATCCGTCAAGTGCGTAGCGAGCGTTATCAGATGCTGCAAGGTTATTATCACGGCACACGCTCAAGAAAAACAGATGAAGAAGGTGCACCCAATACCATTCTCCATCCCGTATTTTTATCTGCCGATAGCGCCGCCTGTGGCCACTCCATCTATTCACTAAGATTGGAGCATTTTCAGTCCAGCATTCAGCTGATAAGGCGCCAGCAGACATCCATACCAGACCCTTCTCCTGACACCATTCTCAGAGCGGACGATGTCCTGATTATTCAGATGCCAGCCGATCAACAGGAAGTACTGGAAGCTAAACTATTATCAGGTGGCTGATCCTCCCGCTGGTTACTGTTAAGATAGCGCTTTTTATCTCTATCAGTAACGAGGCTTATCATGTCCCAATTCAATAGCATCAGTGATCTCCTGCATGAAAGCGGAGCTCAATTTCGCATCTTTGATATGGGACGTCGCATTTCGAAAATCAGCAGCGGCCAGTTTGAAAAACTGGAACAGGGTATGATCCCTTATCCTTTGCCTTATCTACACCATGCATGGCTCGCGTTAATGCTGTGGAATAACAAAGACAAACAACAGAATGTTGTCTGGTTTCTCAAGTTCCCACTCGATGAGCAAGGCTTCCTGATCCAAGCCGTTCGTGATGATTTCCTCAATCGGTTAATGCAGAACATCAGCCAAATGTTACAAAAGGAAAACCTCGATCAGAATAATGACGCATTAAAAGACAACCCTTTTTCCTTTACACCAGACCAGGAAAAAATGGCAATGTTTCATGCCCAATCTGCTACCATCATTCAACAATCCGCCAGCCAGTTTTACTCCGGCACTAAAGCCTACTTCAGTGGTGACCTGGGTTGGGAGAACTGGTCGACTCTTGGCTATCAGGGTATTGCTGATCTTGCAGCTCGCTTAGAGGAAGACAACAACAGCGCGTACTTATTAAATGCGATTCCTCATCTTCCAGAAGAGCCTCTGAGCGCATTGTGTACATGCCTGGAGCATGTTGAACCAGACCATCGTATCGCTGAAGCCCTGCATCATCGATTGCAGCAGCAATTAAGCACAGACCAACAACAGCCGGGGAATGCTAACCTTGTTGCTGCTCTGTTGCGCGGCTTATCCAACATCCATAATGAAGCGCTAAAAAAAGCAGCGATTGAAGAAACACTCACCTCTTCGTATGCAGCAAAAGCAGAAGTAATGACTGCCATCGCTACGCGTTGCAACCAATCGTTACAATATCCGGATCTGTTAAGCCTCTATCTTGAAAAATTAGCGGTATCGGAAGCAGGACAAACCGGTTTTTCACGTATTCTGGCTGACCTGATGTTTATTCCGGTCATGCGCGTACTCATTTTACAAGCGTTCAGAAATCCACAAAGAAGCGAAGCCTTGTCCGTAGCGATAGGCCAGATGTTTGGTACATCGTTTGAACACTCTACGAAGGCCGAAGGTACGAAGAACTAACCGACTGATTCAAAACTATCAGGAAGCGTTATTTTGAGGTCCATCTCACTGATTTTCTGCTCAGCTTTCTTTTTATAGGAAGCTCGGGCACGAGATCCTTCAGGCTTCGTCAAATAATAGAGCAATGATGTCGCCTGCTCCTCAGATATCGACTGAGACCGACTCCACTCACGGATAAATGCATACAAGGTAGCATCACGATTATCGGTTATCGCCTGCGGATGCGGCTGATCCAATAATTCTCCTTGGCGAAAACGCCTGACTACCATTTCGTAGTGATAAGAAAAGATCGGAAATACGACGCGCTCTTCTTCTGAGCGCAAACGAAACCATTCCGCTGCACGGCCGGCATGGTACACCACAGGATGGCTCCATTCGTGCCGCGTTGGTTGATCAGCATAGCGACACGCTTCCAGATACGCTTGCCTTGCGCCGGGAACACCGTCGCCAGCACCAATGGTTTCAAGAATCTTCAGAAACTCAGAAATGGTCGGCATCCACGCCAATGTTTCTTTACAACGATCAACTGCTGCCACCAACTGCGCTTCTGAAAATGCCGCCAAGCTCAATGCCCACTCCCGCTTAGCAATACGAATCTCGTCCTGAGTTTCAAAACAACTTTTAAATTTATGGCCATAAATGGCCATAAAGCGTGCGAAGATTAAATTAACCAGCGCTTTCGTTTCAAGACTGATCGGATCTGAGGACTTTTTCTGGGCTCCAGCCGTCTGGACATTACCAGTCGGTGTCTTTGATATCCATGATGGCTGCTGTAACCCGTTTTCGTTTTTCTTTAGTATCTCGGCGGGTGTTTTCATCATTTATACCTGAACCTGAAGTGTGTCGTTGCTGCTGATTACGTTGCTCACGGGCGTCACGTGTCTGTTTTTGTACCCATTCACGCTTAACCCACGCTAGAAATTTCTGATCCCAGTTACTTTCTTTACGCTCTTTATCAATATAATACAGGATGAACTCATCTAAACATGTTTCGACAAATTCACGCGGAATCTGATGTCGCGGCAGAATCGAAAAAAACATTTCAGAGGGTGTCCACCCCAAATGCATCATATGCAGTTGTTGATTTCGCTCTTCATGACGATCGAATAACTGCTCTAACTCATCTTTCTGACGCTTCCAGCCAATACTACCACCAAATGCCGGAGCAGGCCCCCGATCACGCATATTGTTACGTGATGGCAACGGCCGTCTAGGATAAGGAGGCGGTGCATCGACAATAGGCAATCGTGCTATTGGCTGTTGCTCTGCCTGCTGTTCTTTTTGCTGCTCTTTTTTATAATGGATCGCTGCGGATACAGGCTTTTCACCTGAATCAGAAGAATGGCTTCTTTCACTATTCTGCGAGGATGAAAGCACGTTAGGCGCTGAAGTATTCACCGGCGGGGACACCGCTTCGCTCAGCCGTTCAGTAATCCTGACAGACCCACCCGCACTAATAATCACACGAACAGGTGTTTGAGCAGCCAGGACTAGAAGTAGTTCGGAAATTTGCTCATGGCTCCAAAAGTCAGTTACAGCCAGCCACTGCTGAGCAGATAGCATAGCCTCACGCTTACCCGACCTATCCGGAATACCCGCGATGCTTAATTGCTCATGACAGATGTAAAACAGTAACGCAGCTTCCACACCTAGCTTACGTGCCAGCGAGGGATAAACAAACAGCGGTTTTTCAGGAATCGTAATCGACATTCAAATACCAAATAAGGGTTGTGCTGAGCAGCAACCCCCAACCGGTGATGCTAATGCTCAACATTACGTATTTTGTGCAAACTCTTCTACAGCACGTAGAATATCACTGCGGCTGATCTGACCAACCAATTTGCCTTCACGTGTTACAGGCAAACGACGACGCCCTTTATCAATGAAGATTTTTGCAACTTCAATAATATTCGCATCGTGCTTAATTGTCTCAACATTAGGAGTCATATACCCCCCCACAGTCCCACCAACCTCTTCTTCATGATAGGTCAGTGTCAAAATCGCTTTAAGACAATCGACTTCTGAGATGATTCCAACCAACTCACCTTGCTCATTGGTAACGGGTGCACCTGAAATTCTATATCTCAGAAGGCTATTGATCGCTGCAAAAAGATCGGTCTCAGGGTGAAAAGTTACCAGCCCTGTTGCCATATAATCCTGAACTTTTACAGATTTTAACATGCCACATCCTCCAATCTGATATCAACACTTCCCTTGCCCGCATTACTTTGCCTTTTCTATATAGTAAATCAGCGGGCAGACAACATATATTGATTTCAATTAAATACTACTGTTTTATTTCCACACACCAATATCCGGTCTTCCAGATGCCAGCGCAAACCACGAGACAATACACTTTTTTCCACATCACGCCCCAAACGAACCATATCCCCTGGCTGGTCACGGTGACTGATACGAATAACATCCTGATCAATAATCGGACCTTCATCAAGATCCTGAGTTACGTAATGACAGGTTGCTCCAATCAGTTTTACTCCCCTATCATGTGCCTGATGATAAGGTTTTGCTCCGGCAAATGAAGGCAAAAAACTATGATGAATATTAATGATCTGATGCGGGTATGTTTCACATAGCTCATGCGGCAATATTTGCATATAACGCGCCAAAACAATCACATCCGCTTTGTACTCATTGATCAGTAATTTAACCTTATCAAAGTGATCTTGCTTGTTGTCTTTATCCACCGGAACATGATGGTAAGGAATATCATGCCATTCCACCATTGTTCTAAGGTCATCATGATTAGAAATCACACAGGGAATATCGCAAAATAGCTCTTTTGAATGGAAACGGTAAAGCAGATCAGCCAAACAATGAGACTCACGACTGGCCATTAAAACAACACGCTTAGGCTCATGTGAGTCTGTTATCTGCCACTCCATTTTAAAAGACTGGGCAATGGGTGAAAATGCATCTCTTAGTCCATCCAGCCCAAAGGGCACAGAACCCGCTATAATTTCTACCCGCATAAAGAACCAGCCTATCGACGGATCAGAATGCTGGTTCGCATCGGTAATTGAGCCGCCGTGACTCGAAATAAAGTTACTGACCATGGCTACAACACCCACCCTATCGGGACAAGCCAGCACCAATCGATATCGACGTTCCATTGTTTACACATTCCTGTCAAATTAAAAACTATAAGTAATAATAACAGCTTAAAAGCGATTCAGGCATCCACTCTTGGTGGAATTTTGGTGAAGTTGATCGTCCATTAATAGAATGTACTCTTCGTTTATATGGCTAATCTGTTTTTTGCGGTATTTATAGCTATGATAAAAGAAACGAAGGCACAGGAGTTTGCTGCTGATGCATTTCACACCCGAACGTATGACACCATTAAAAGCATTACGCTTAGGTATCGATACTCATCATGAGCTGATCATCTATCTCAGGGCAGATTGCCCCGTGTGCAGATCTGAAGGCTTTTCAGCCATGTCCCGCGTGTTGGTTTCATCTGATCATCAACATGCTATTGCGACACTCAATATTGTCACCGGTGATCTATTAAAGAAAGGAGAGATAGGATTTTCCGAACCGGCATGGCAACGACTGGCACTAAAAGATAATGACTCAATATGGTTATCTCACCCTAAGCCCGTTCAGTCCCTCTCCTATGTCAGAGCCAAAGTCTATGGACACACACTGGATGAAATCGCTTTTCAAAGTATCATTAATGACATTGTTGAAGGTCGCTATGCCGATGTCCATGTAGCTGCTTTTGTAACAGCATGTGGGGATAACCATCTCAATGATGATGAAATTACAGCCCTTACTCACGCCATGATCAAAGCGGGTAGTAGTATTGACTGGCACTTGCCCATCGTCGTTGATAAACACTGCGTTGGCGGACTACCGGGCAACCGCACTACGCCAATCATCGTTCCTATTCTGGCAGCGTGTGGCTTAACCATGCCAAAAACCTCTTCCCGGGCAATCACCTCACCTGCCGGCACCGCAGACACTATGGAGACATTAACCAATGTGAGTTTATCTCAGAAAGAGATGCGACAAGTGGTCAAACAGGAAGGGGCTTGCCTTGCCTGGGGCGGGTCCATGCGACTCAGTCCGGCCGACGACCTGCTAATCCAGGTAGAAAGAGCATTAGGAATTGATAGCGAAGGGCAACTGATTGCATCGGTTCTTTCTAAAAAAATAGCGGCAGGCGCCACACATGTCTTAATCGATATCCCTGTAGGCACGACCGCCAAAATACGTACAACAGCTGCTGCCGAACAATTAGCCACCAGCTTTCGCAGTGTTGCTGAAAAGCTTGGTCTTATTATTGAAACTCTATTTTCCGATGGATCTCAGCCAGTAGGACGAGGCATTGGCCCTGCACTTGAAGCCTATGACATTTTGGCGGTATTACAAAATAGCCCGAATGCACCAACAGACCTAAAGAATCGGGCCTGCATGGTGGCCGGTGCAATGCTGGAAATGATCAGTCACGAAAAGAAAGGTAATGGTCATAAAAAAGCGCTATCCATTCTTGAAAGCGGACAAGCCTGGGAAAAATTCAAAGCCATTTGCCACGCCCAAGGTGGCCTGCACATGCCACCCGTTGCGCCTTACCGATACAGTCTGATTTGTCACCATGCAGGAGTGGTAGTAGAAATTGATAACCGCCAACTAGCTCAGATTGCCAAACTAGCGGGCGCACCCGCTGATCCTGAAGCCGGTGTTGAGTTTTTTGTAAAGCTGGGGGAGCATGTAGAAGAAAATCAGATTCTCATGACGATACATGCGGCGAACGCCGGTGAACTTAATTATGCCGTTGAGTATCTGGAAGACCATCAAAACATGATCCGAATCGATAAAACAAATAAATAAAAAAGCTAAAGCACTACAGAGTTGAAGAGAGCCATTATGCCACCAATACTATTTAATCTTGACTCAGACCCATCACTGTTTAACGCATTGCTTGAGGCAATGTCCGCCAATAGAGGAGAGTTAGAACAACGCAAGTTTCCTGACAATGAATCTTACCTTCGGGTGCATAGTGATTGCGCAGACCAAAATGTCTTCATCTACTGCAACCTGTACCAACCTGATAACAAAATATTACGCTTGTTATTTCTGGCTCACACTATAAGAGAGATGGGCGCCAAACAAGTAGGCCTTATTACTCCCTACTTGCCTTATATGCGTCAGGATAAACAGTTCCACCCCGGCGAATGCGTTAGCTCCCGACCTTTTTCCCAATTAATGTCTGCAGCTTTAGATCTGTTAGTCACTATGGATCCACACCTGCATCGTTACCACTCCCTCGATGAAATTTACACACTCAAATCCACAGTCGTACCGGCCGCCCCCTTAATTGCACAATGGATCAAACACAATATATCTACTCCGCTTATCATTGGCCCGGACATAGAAAGTGAGCAATGGGTTTCTGAAGTAGCCCGGATGGCGCACGCGCCTTTTCAGGTACTACAAAAAATTCGTCATGGTGACGCAGACGTCGAAATCTCAACACCACAACTCGAACAACACCTTGGTGCGACACCGGTATTAGTCGATGATATTATATCCAGCGGCCATACCATGCTGGCAACGATTCAGCACTTACAACATACAGGTATGAAAAGACCGGTATGCATTGGTGTACATGGCATTTTCTCTGGTGATGCTTTTATGCAGTTAGAAAAAGTGGCGGATGTCATCACAACCCAATGCATCCCCCACTCCAGCAATCGTATCAATATTGCTCAATCTCTGGCAGAGGCGGCTTTAGCACTCCTGAATGAATAATCCGCCAGGACACTGACTTTCTTCATACTTTTAACAACACACTGTTCCGCCTGGTTCACGTATCCAGAAAGAACGAATCAATTTAATCTTTCATTGTATTCATTAATTAATCAGAGAGTTTTATGAACCCCACCATTGATCTACTCAACAACCATCGATCTATTCGCGTATTTACAGAAGACGCTGTTGCTCAGGAAACCATCAACACGCTTATCACGTGTGGACAAGCGGCAGCGACCTCCAGTTTTATTCAAGCCTGCACGGTTATTCAGATCGAAGACAGCAGCAAAAGAGAAAAACTTGCGGAGTATGCTGGCAATCAGAAATATGTACAAACTGCTCCGGTTTTTCTGGTTTTTTGTGCCGACATGAAGCGCCATGAACTGGCGTGTGACATGCACAACGAACATATGCAGAGCGGCTTTACCGAACAATTTATTACCGCTACTGTCGATTGCGCCCTGTTCGCTCAAAACGTTGCGATCGCAGCCGAATCTGTTGGCTTAGGCGTTGTCTATATCGGCGGCATTCGCAATAAAATTGCAGAAGTCAGCAATCTGCTCAACCTTCCAGAATTAGTTTATCCTGTGTTTGGTATGTGTATTGGATATCCAGACCAAGCACCAGAAATCAAACCTCGCCTCCCCTTACCTGTTGTATTAAAAAAAGATTTATATTCTAACGCTCAAGATTCTGAGCTACTGGCCGATTACGATAAAGTCATTCGCGATTACTACCATTCTCGAACTGGCGGTACTAAAGATATGAGCTGGAGCGAACAAATTGCAGGGATGCTGGTAAAAGAGGCCCGACCACATATGCTTGATTTTTTAAAGACTCGTGGTTATTTACTGAAATAATCTGTGTATTCCCTGCGCAGTGGCATACAAAACATCGATATGTATGCCAGGGAATGCTATATCAGTGAGTTTTGATGGACGCATTAACCAATCTGAAAACTAACCAGGCACCTGAGCAGATTCAGGCTAGCAGTGACTCACAACCCACTGTTCAGGATCTGAATCGTCTTCTTATTCTGCAGCGTGATTTGCTGGAAAAGATCACGCTTAACCTTCCTCTAAAGGTGGTGCTGGACGGGCTTTGCCTGGAAGTTAAAAAGATTGTCGGCTCATGCCAAGTATTCATTATGGTTTTAGATAACCGCGGATATTTAAACCTTCTCAGTGCTCCCAGCATTCCAGAAGAGCAGATGAAACTTTTCAACCATCTGACACCAGGCCCGCATGCCAGATCCAGCGGCACTGCTGTGTTTTCAGACCAGCCTGTCTTTGTAATCAATACACAGACTGACAGCCGCTGGGAGAATCATCAGAAACTCGCAACAACAAATAACATCGGTGCATGCTGGTCATATCCTTTGCATCAGTCAGCCAATAAGGCGATGGGAAGTATTACCATTGCCAGCGCTTACCCAAGAAGCCCTTCCACCTTCGATGCACGATTATTGGAAAGCGCCGCACACATCGCAGGCATTGCCATTTCGAGGCATGTAAGCCATACCAACCTTCAAAACTCGGAACAACGTTTCTCTCATATAGCGTCATCAATTCCGGGAGTGGTTCTTCAAACAGAGTTCGACATCAACAACAAGCCTTTCTTTACCTATGTTAGCGAAGGAATTGAAAAGCTTTGTGGCATCAAGTCGACAGAAGCACGAAATCATTTCAGTCAGGTATGGAAACGTTTACATATTGACGATCGCGCCATCATTAAATCTTTTTTGCAAAACAATCATCGCAACGAGTCATTATGGACAGCAGAGTGTCGCCTGTACGATGGAAATGACAACATTCAATGGATACACCTTGCTTCAACACCTGAGTGGGACAATCAGAACAACCTCATACGAATTAACAGCATTGTTCTGGATATCACTAGTGAAAAAGAAGCCAATGCCCGCCTTGAGTTAGCCGGTATCGCATTTGCCTCCACCAACGAAGGGATCATGGTAGCCGATAAAGACAACCTGATTGTTGATGTCAATCGAGCCTATTGTGAGATGACAGGATACTCAAGAGAGGAGCTTATCGGCACCTCCCCCTCCATATTGAACTCCGGCCGTCATAAGGCCAGTTTTTTTCACGAGATTCAAAATACCATAACCGAACAAGGGTTCTGGCAAGGTGAATTATGGAACCGCCGCAGTAATGGTGCAATCTACCCTCAATGGCTCAATATCAATGCTGTGTTTGACCCTCAAGGAGAGTTAACTCACTACGTTAGTGTTGCTGCAGATGTCACCAACATAAAGGAATCAGAAGCTAAACTTCGCCACATGAGCCAGCATGATACGCTGACCGACCTCCCGAATAGGCAGCTCTACAAAGTGCTGTTAGACCATGCTATCGAGCATAATCAGGAGGATCAACACACTGCCGTATTAATGATAGACCTTGATCGTTTCAAGCATGTTAACGAAACCATGGGGCACCAGGCAGGCGATCAATTGCTTATCCAGGTGGCTCGTCGTTTACGCAACGTCATTTCCGACAGCCATCTGTTGGCACGGGTGGGCGGCGACGAATTTGCCATTATGATTGAAAACTGCCCCCATCAAGGTGAAGCCGAGCGTGTCGCAATGCGCATCGTCAACGCATTGGAAACCGCTGTTGATCTGGATGGTCAGAACTTTTTCACCACAGCAAGTATCGGCATTACGCTGTATCCGGAGCACGGGTTTGATAGTGAAACCCTCATTAAAAATGCGGATGCCGCCGTACACCAGGCAAAAGAAGATGGACGTAATAATTATGCATTCTATCAGCCAGAACAAACCGAGGTTATTGAGCAGTGGGTACGCTTAGAACCTGACCTGAGAAGAGCCTTAGCTTTAGATCAATTCAGGGTATTTTACCAACCACAAATTGATGGAATCACCGGGAAAATTTCAGGAGTCGAGGCACTGTTACGCTGGCAGCACCCCAAAGATGGTTTAATCGCACCAGGCATGTTTCTGCCTATCATTGAAGAGATAGGCCTGATGAACCAAGTTGGCAACTGGGTATTGGCGCAAGCCTTTGCTCAGGCAGCCGAATGGAAAAAAGCGGGCTACCCGGCATTTCGTATTGCAGTCAACATTGCAGGCCAACAAATCCTTAATAATAGTCTGGTAAGTACCGTCACCGACCTTCTTGACAAGTATGATATGGATCCTGATCAATTAGAGCTGGAAATTGTCGAAAACATCGTAATGAAGCATGCTGATGCAGCACAACCCGTACTTAATCAGCTACGTAACCTCGGCGTTCGCTTAGCACTGGATGACTTTGGGACGGGCTACTCATCTTTAAGCTACCTGAAGATGCTTCCTGTACAGAAGGTAAAAATAGATCAGTCACTCGTAAGAGACATTCCCGAAGACCCGAACGATGAAGCTATCGCCAAGGCAATTATTGCATTAAGCCACAGCCTTAATCTGAGTGTCTGTGCAGAAGGGGTTGAAACAGAAGAGCAAAAAGCATTCCTGCGACGTGAAAACTGTGATCAATTACAAGGCTACCTAATCAGCAGACCCGTTCCTGCATTGGAATTGACACAATGGCTAGACCAGCAAAAAGCAGATAACCCTGATAATTAAAGTTTACCGTGTAATAAACTTATCCATTCTGACACAGCCTCTTCTGGATCCGGCGTTTCACACGCATCTATCAGTAACATGTCATGTACACTAATCGCTTGCAGCTCCTCCATCAGCTCATCCATCTGACGACCGCCATCAGCAAATCGATCATAAGAACTATCACCCAAAGCAATCACAGCATATTTCAGATGAGGCAACAACGGGCACTGATCTCTTAACTGAGAATGTAACGGTAACAAATTATCAGGGATCTCCCCCTCTCCGATCGTTGCTGTGCAAATAATAAGCAGATCTATTTCTACAGAGATAACATCATCGACGGTAGGCCGGTTAAAGACCTCACTCTGATGCCCCAACTCCTCCAGCTGCTCGGATGCATCCTCAGCAACTTGTTGCGCATTGCCATAAGTTGAACCCACAAGAAACTTAACGTTAGCCACCTATTACTCCTTTGCCATCTAAAATTTATTGCGCCCTACTATAAATAAAAGCGTTTAATCTAAACACCTGTAAATAGTATGGAAACCTGAATAACCTTTAGCTAATCTGGTTGTTAGCGCTATACTGATACAGCAACTATCAAGCTCAGGAGCTATTACATGGGAAGCCAAAGTCTGTCTAAACTTCTAGAAACATGGGAAGAGCATGCCTCTAAAGTCAGCGAACAAACAGAAGTAACATTATCGGTTAATAAAGCAGATGTGATACGGCTAGCCGCCTTAGCTGAAATCTACAAACTTCCAGAAAACCAGATAATTGCCACACTGATCCATGAAGCACTCAATGAACTTGAAGCAAAAATGCCTTATATACCGGGTAAAAAAGTGATCCGCGTTGAAGATGGCGATGAAATTTTTCAGGACACAGGGCCGATGCCAGAATACTTAGCGGCACAAAAACGCCTGTTAGCGCAGTAACATATCCGAATAAGCATTGTATTGAACGGCATGATCGCAGAGAATTGTTATTTTATAACATTGTGAACTGCCCTCATGCTTTCTAACATCCCCACCAATATTATTACTGGCTTTCTTGGCGTCGGGAAAACAACAGCGCTGAATCAACTCATCAAGCAAAAACCAGAAAATGAAACCTGGGCTATTGTTGTCAATGAATTTGGCCAAGTGGGTATTGATGAAAGCATGTTACCAGAGCAGGCCGGCATAAAAATCAAAGAAATTGCTGGTGGTTGTGTGTGCTGCGCCCTCGGCCCTGCGTTAACTATCAATCTCGCGATGTTGATCCGTCGCACCAAACCTGATCGTGTCATTATCGAACCAACAGGATTAGGCCACCCGGAAGGGCTAATTGATATACTTCAAAGTGAGTCATTCCGTGATGTTCTGACCTTACGCAGCATTATTTGTTTACTTGACCCACGCGTTTTGGAGCAACCTGAAGTCCTGCGACACCAGGCTTTCATCGATCAACTTAATTTAGCCGATATTGTTATCCTGAACAAATGCGACCTGGCCAGCCAAGAGCAGGTTGACGAAGCACAGCAGCTTTCTGAACAGATGTTCCCGCCAAAGCAACAGATCGTTCAAGCGGTACAAAGTGAATTCCCTATTCAGCTACTTGATCAGCATCGCAACGCTGAACTCACAGCCTGCTACCCGGATGCGCATAAAGGAAACAGGTCATCAACTGTACCCGCCTCTCTATTTTTGCCGGAACCAAGTAAACCCATCAGAAAAACAGGCAGTAATCAGGAAGCTTTCAGTTGTGGCTGGGTTTTTCATCCCGAAGACCAATTCGATCATGACAGGTTACTTGAACTCTTTAACTCTATGGATGAGATCTGGCGCTTAAAAGGTGTGTTTAGAATTGGTCACGCACGCGTGCTTTATAACCGAGCATCTGATGAAACCACTACCCAACCTATTGCCTGGAGAAGAGACTCACGGCTCGAAATCATCAGCCAAACGCCGATGAACTGGGAAAGTATTGAAAATAAGCTAATTGATATAATCAGAACCCAAGATTCTTAATCGCTGATGAATAATCAGGGCTGACAACTGTCACTCAGGCGATAAAGGCTGATATAATTGCGCGTAAATACGTCAAATGGTTTGTAAAATGCTTAACTTTGCAGTCAAAAACAGTTCAAAATCATCTAAACTGATGACCTTCAGCATCCTTATTTTCACGCTACTGAGTTCTGCTGCACATGCCGAAGAGAGTGTTTGGGAATATGAGATGCAACCTGGTGATCATATTTGGAAAATTGCCCATGAGCTGTTGACCGATTGGCGTAGTTGGCAACAAGTCGAACGTTTGAATAATGTGGACAACGATCGCCTGATGGCTGCGGGAACTGTCTTACGCATACCCACTTCAATGATTCAACAACGCCAGGCCACGATTCAGCTTATTCAAGTATCAGGCCCCGTTACCCTTATCAGCGCTAATGATAAAGCAGAACAACCACTAAAAGACCAGACGTTAACAATCGGTGATCAGATCAAGACCGGAACCAATGCCAGCGTATTATTAAAATTCGAAGATGACACACAGGTTTTACTTAACCCGGAAAGTGAAATCATGATCAATCAAGCCAGCATCATTGGCTCAAACAAAAATGTTATCAATATCAACGTCCTACTAAAAGCAGGCGAAGCGGAAGTCCGTGCTAATCCTAAAAAAGTCCCGGGGTCTCGCTTTGTTATTGAAACGCCCTCTGCTTTTGCCACTACCCGCGGCACTGTTTATCGTGTCCGGGCAGACCAGAGCCTGACAGCAACAGAAGTTACACAAGGTAAAATAGATGTTGCGAACAATCGCGGACGTACGAAAGTACCTCAACACTTCGGCACTCTGACAGCCAAAGATACACCGCCGCAAAAACCAGTGCGTCTATTAACAGCACCTGCGTTGCCAGATATTGAAACCATCCGCTACCTTCCCGCCAGACTCAGCTGGGATATGCTCAAAGGTGCAACATCCTATCGTAGCCAACTATCTGATCAGCCAACATTTCAACGCATTCTGCTGGATAGTTTAGATCATCCCCCAAAACTGAATATCCCGGCAACACTGCCAGACGGCCAGTATTGGTTGATGGTACGTGCAACTGATAAAAATGGACTTCAGGGGCTGGAGTCTCTACAGGCCTTTTCTATAGACGCGCGACCTTTCCCGCCTGCCATACAATCACCGTTTTCTAAAGATCCGGTATACACAGGTGACGTAACTTTCGCTTGGGCACAACCAGAAGAAGCAGTTGAATACCAGTTTGAGCTTTCTGGATCGGAAGATTTTGCTACGCTGACCCAACCAGCCTCAATACTCAACAATCAAAGTATTAGCGTATTGATCGCTAACCCCGGTAACTATTTCTGGCGGGTTACCAGCATTAACGCTAACGGAAAATCGGGGCCTGTCGGTTACACCAATACAATTACTGTCCGCCCAACACCAGCAACTCCAGAACTACAGAAAGCATCAACCAGCAAAACCGAATTAGGCTTTGCCTGGCAAAAAGATGACATATCTGACCGTTATCAGATACAGCTGGCTACTGACAAAGACTTTACTCAACCAGTTGATGAGTTAAGTGTTTCTTCAGCGCAAGCAACATTCAAAAAGCCACAAGCGGGAACTTACTACATGCGTGTGCGTGGCTTTGATAGCGATAATTACGCCGGTAGCTGGTCCAGTATACAAAAAGTTGAAGTGCCTATTGATAGTTATCTTCCAGCAATTCTCTGGAGTATCATCTCTATCGCTATTTTCTTATAAGAGATAAATTCCGTCTGATGAACCTGTTTCGCCAGAAAGATCTCGGCTTTCTTCTTTGTCAGGCATTCGTGCTTCTGATTACATTTATGCCTGCGCAACAAACCTTAGAAAATATTCTCTATGATCTTGTAACCCAAGAAGAGCAAAACCCTCCTCCTGACAACCTCGTTATTATCGATATTGATGATAAAAGTCTTGAAGCGCTAGGCCGCTGGCCTTGGCCACGATCCCTGCATGCAGAGATGATTCAAAAGCTCGACTCACTCGGCGCAACAGTTATTGGTTACAATATCGCTTTTGTCGAGCCAGACACCCGTCCGAACTCCGACGACCCGCTCCTAAAACAATCTATTGCATCACATGGCAACGTCATTCTTCCGGTTTTTGCTGAACGCGGGGCGCTTATCTATCCCTTCAGAGGGCATCAAGAGATTCCAGGCAGCACACTCGGCCACGTAGATGTGGAAGTAGATAATGATGGTTATGTGCGCCGCGCATATCTCAAAGCAGGTATAGACACCCCCCAATGGCCCGCATTTGGATTGAGTGTTTTACAAGGATCCACAACGTATTCCGGCTTCCTCCCGGGAACACGTAGCCCCGCTTCACGCGTTGGCATCAGCAGCAAGTGGACGCGCGATCTTGAAGTGTTGGTTCCCTTTCACCGAAACCCGAAATTATTTCAGCATTACAGCTTTATCGATGTTCTTGAAAAGAATAACTCAGCTGATGCGTTTAACGACAAAATCGTTTTAGTCGGAATAGAAGCAACCGGATTGGAGGCGAAGTTTCTTGTACCTATTGAGAAAAACAGAGAGATGCTTTCTGGCACTGCATTACAGGCAAATCTTTATAGCGCACTCAGCAACAGCACCCTATTAACCCCTATTCTATCGATTTGGGGCGTATCTTATGCGGTTCTGACTACCGCGCTGCTTTACAGTATTTTATTTTTCTTAGCCCGTTTTCCACTGATCAGACATATCAGCATTGTGGCTTTGCTCGGCATATTCATGCTTCCGCTAGCCGCCGTTCACTACGGATACTGGCTTCCCGTAGCACCTGCCTTTGGTGGCGTAAGCCTGGTATTCATTATGCTTATTGCAAGGCTGTTGAATCGTGCAGGGATGGAGCAACGTAATGACAATATCACCGACTTATCTAACCACCGAATGTTTGAAGAAACCTTACAGTTGGAGTGGGAACAAAGCCTTCGAAAACGCACACCGCTGTCTTTAATATTAATAGAGATCGATTATTTCAAACGCTTTATTGATACCTTTGGCCCTGAAAGGGGTGACTGGCTGCTTGCACGCATCAGTCCGATATTACAAAGCCATAAGCGTAAAACCCGCGACTTAGTGGCACGCTATGATAACGACACATTCGCTATATTACTGCCCCTCACACCGAACAATATTGCACGCTCGGTAGCGGAAAAAGTACGTAAAGATATCGAAGATTTACAAATTGAACATACAGGATCGGACTCGGCAAAATTCATTACAGTCAGCGTGGGTATCACTACCCTGCATGTCACAAACCAAACCGTTCAAACAGCCAGCATGGATGCATTCATCTTGAAAAACTTAAAAGCCGTTTCTAAAGCTCACTTACAGGGCGGGAATTGTCTTTATAATATCGATTTCGAAGAACCACAAAAAAGCGGCACTAGGCCGCTTTTTTAAAACACCACAGGGGCGGAATTATAACTGCTTAGCAATAATATCTTTCCATTTAGCTGGCCCTGTATTGTGTACAGACTCACCATTCACATCAACAGCAACAGTCACTGGCATATCTTTCACTTCAAACTCATAGATAGCTTCCATTCCCATCTCCGGAAATGCCAGTACTTTAGCACCCACAATCGCTTTAGAAACGAGATAAGCCGCTCCGCCCACCGCCATTAGATAAACCGCTTGGTTATCTTTGATCGCATCTATTGCAACGGGGCCACGCTCAGATTTACCAATCATACCCAGCAAGCCTGTGCTTTCCAGAATCTGACGTGTAAATTTATCCATGCGAGTTGATGTAGTAGGGCCAGCAGGGCCTACTACCTCTTCACGCACCGGATCAACCGGACCTACGTAATAGATAAAGCGACCTTTCAGATCAACGGGTAGTTCTTCACCCTTGTTGAGCATCTCGATCATACGCTTATGCGCAGCATCACGGCCGGTTAGCATCTTACCGTTAAGTAGAACCGTTTCGCCTACTTTCCAATCTTTAACGTCTTCTGGTGTAATTTCATCAAGATTTACGCGGCGTGTATTCGCACCTATTTCAAAGGTAACTTCCGGCCAATCTTCCAAGCGAGGAGGCGTCAGAACTGCGGGGCCATTACCATCCAGTGTAAAGTGTGTATGGCGCGTCGCGGCACAGTTAGGGATCATCGCAACAGGCAAAGAAGCCGCATGAGTCGGATAGTCCATAATTTTGACATCCAGAATAGTCGTCAGACCACCCAAACCCTGAGCACCGATACCCAACGCATTAACGGCATCCATAATTTCAAGACGCAACTCTTCGATACGATTCTGCGGGCCACGCTCACGCAGCTCATGAATATCGATAGAGCCCATCAGTGACTCTTTCGCTAATACTGCGGCTTTTTCAGCCGTACCACCAATACCTATACCCAGCATGCCCGGCGGACACCAGCCAGCACCCATAGTGGGAACAGTTTTAACCACCCAGTCAACAATACTGTCTGATGGGTTTAACATCACCATCTTAGACTTGTTTTCAGAACCACCGCCTTTCGCTGCGATATGCACTTCAACTTCGCCACCCTCAACAATCTCATAATGGATAACGGCAGGTGTATTATCTTTCGTGTTCTGACGCTTACCGGCAGGATCTGCCAAAATTGAAGCACGCAATACGTTATCAGGGTGCATATAGGCTTGGCGTACGCCCTCATTGACCATATCGGTCACGCCCATTTTGGCGTCCCATTTAACGTCCATACCCACTTTAAGGAAGACAGTAACAATACCGGTATCCTGACAAATCGGGCGATGCCCTTCAGCACACATACGGGAATTGATCAGAATTTGAGCCATCGCATCTTTCGCGGCCGGATTCTCTTCTTTCAAGTATGCTTCGTGCACCCCTTTAATAAAATCAAGTGGGTGATAATAGGAGATAAACTGTAATGCATCTGCGATGCTACTGATGAAATCGTCTTGGCGAATAACGCTCATTCGAGGCTCTCCACTGCTCTGGTTCTTGATCATGATATGGCTCGGCTGAGCCGAAGTGTGGCAAGATTATACACCATATCAATTACTATGCGGGGTTGGGCGTTAGTCTTAATATACCTCCATTCAAGATACGAGTGGCCGCTCCTCAAGTTAAACCCTGGACTGGAGCTATACTGATACATAAAGAAACCAGAAAAGAAATAATTGCTGAGTATCACCTGTTGTTCGCTTATCATACGAAAATGCATCGATCTTACTTTCATGGGCGGTACATTCATTCAGCATATATTCCCTGTATAAGGTTGATAATCAGGGCTTTTCAACATTGCAGATCTATTTTTTTCTTTAAGGATTATGAAGATGAATAAGATCCTGATTCAGCGCCAAGCTTTATTACCGGATCCAATGCGAATCAGCCGTTATCAAAAAAGTCCTGAATTAGGACCTCGCATCCTGTTTTTTTCAGGTGGTAGCGCACTTAAGCATGTTAGCCGCACCATCAAGCATTACACGCACAACTCTATACACCTGGTCACAGCATTTGACTCAGGCGGTAGTTCAGCGAAATTACGCAATGCTTTTAATATGCCCGCTATCGGCGATCTTCGCAGCCGCTTACTCGCACTGGCAGATGAAACAGTGACAGGTAACCCCGCTATTTATGCACTGTTTAATTACCGTCTACCTGAATCAGAAACACAAAACGACCTGTGCTTGCAGCTCATTAATATCGCCAATGGTACTCACCCGCTTATTTTGGCTATTCAACAGCCCATGCGGGATCTGGTTCGTAGTCTATTAAAATTTTTCATTGATGAGATGCCCGTTCACTTCGATCTTCGCGGGGCCAGCATTGGTAATTTATTGATCGCCGGTGGTTATGTCACACACCACCAGCAACTCGAGCCGGTTATCTTTCTGCTCAGTAAACTAATAAATACATTGGGTGAAGTTCACGCGATTACCGAAGAGAGCCTGCACCTGACAGCGCATTTGGAAGATGGACGAAACATTGTCGGGCAACACAGAATTACCGGAAAAGAAACCGCTCCACTGGAGTCCAGAATCATGGATATCAGTTTAAGCAGCGACCCTGACAGCTATCAACCAACAGAGTGCCAACTCAGCAAAAAACTGAGTGACTTCATTCAGCAGGCCGACCTGATCTGTTACCCTCCCGGCAGCTTTTATAGCAGCATCCTCGCCAACCTGTTACCGAAAGGCGTTACTGAATCCATCCAGCAAAACACCTGCCCAAAAGTCTATATCCCCAATCTTGGAAAAGACCCGGAGCTCTATGGCATTTCAACAACAGAAGCCATTCAACAGCTGCTGAAATACCTCAAAAGCCAACAACCTGAAATACGTGAAGATCAGAGTATCAACGTCATCATACTGGATGCCCGTTTTACTAGGATAGACAGTAATACCGAGCAGCAATTAGCCGCTAAAAACATCCGGATAATTGATCTCCCGCTGGTTACCACTGAAAGTGAACCCTATTACCATGCAGAGAAACTGGTACATGCCTTGCTGTCATTAACCTGATCTCTAGTAGAAAAAATGGGCGGCCTTAAACAACCGCCCCAAAAGGACGCGCAATACCAAGAGTTTTTTACTCTCCCACTGAATACCACAGTGTTTCTGATTTACTTTTTCATACCTTTTACAGAAGCATGTTTCCAATCTGTGAAAGAGATTGATTCAACATTGCCATAAAACGCCCTGCATCGGCACCATTTACCACCCGGTGATCAAAAGACAAACATAACGGCAGTTGCTTTCTTGGCACAAAAACCTGCCCATCCCACACGGGTTTAGTATCTGAACGTGCCACCCCAAGAATAGCCACTTCAGGGCCGTTGATAATCGGAGTAAAACCGATACCACCACTGGCACCAAGACTAGACACCGTAAAACAACCACCCTGCATATCTTCAGCTTTTAGCTTTCGCCCTTGTGCTTTTGCTGCCAATTCAAGCAGTGATTTTGTTATCTCTGTGATCGATTTTTTATCCGCATCACGAAGCACGGGTACGACTAAGCCCGCCGGCGTGTCTACCGCAACACCAATATGCACATAATCTTTATAGATTATCTGCTCACCGTCAGCATGCAACGAAGCATTAAATTGTGGATACTTTCGCAGCGCCTTAGCCACAATCATAATAATGAAAGGCAACAGCGTTGGTTTTTTCTCAAGACCATACAAGTCCGGCTTAATAGACGCACGGAACGACTCCAGATCGGTTATATCTACTTCATCAAACAAAGTCACATGCGGGATATTCAACCAACAGCGCGTCATATGAGCGGAGGTTGCTTTTGCAATACCCGACAAATTACTGGCAGAAACTGAACCAAATTTACTAAAGTCAACTTCAGGTATAGCCGGTATACCTGACTGGACAACCTCTGGTTGCCTGACAGCTTGGCTCATCTGCGCTTTAACAAACTGCTTCACATCTTCTTTGAGAATACGCTCCCGCTTACCACTACCCGCAACGCGAGATAGATCAACACCTAAGTCTCTGGCCAATTTTCGTGTTGCAGGGCCCGCATAATAATCACTCGCCACTGCAGCCAACTGAACTTGCGGTGTAGGCGTAGATGTAGGCGTTGCTTCAATTTGGTCTTTCGACTCAACTTCATGAGTTTTTTCAGCATCGGCAGCTGTCAAACCCATATTAGGTACACGTAATACTTTCACCAACGGAACGTCTTCTTGAACTGTTTGCCCAAGCTGCGCTATCAGCTCGACAACCATTCCACCAAAGGGCGCAGGTATATCCATCGCCGCCTTATCCGATTCAACTAATGCCAGCAGATCACCTTCCTCTATACTGTCACCGGGCTGAACATAGAACTCGATAATATCGCCCTTGCCTCCTGCATCAGGCATGAGTATCAGCTCTTCCACGGGTTCGAAAAGCAAAGCGGCACGATTAGAATCGAGGTTATCCGTCAATGGCGTTTTTTCAGCTAGTGGCTGCTGATCTATGGCCTCATCAACAACCGACACAGACACAACTTCAGACGATGCCAAACCCTCAGAGACTTCAATTTTAGCCAGAGGCCGATCTGTTTCGATACTGTCGCCCATCTTTACAAGCCACTCGACAACCGTACCTGAAACGCTGGAAGGAACCTCCATCGATGCTTTATCAGATTCAATAACAAGGAGCGAATCGCCGATTGAAACCTGCTCCCCAATTTGCAAACAAAACTCTATTACATCCCCGCTGCCATCAGCATCAGGCATTAAAACTATTTCCGTAGCCATATATCACTCCCATAAAAGTGGGAACTCTGGCTCGCTATCAAGCCAGAGTCGTTACAGTATTTAAAAAACGCTTTTAAAAAGTGATCTTAAAAAAGAGCGGGATCAGCTTTCTCATGAGGGATAGCCAAGGCTTGACGTGCTTGCGCCAATACCGTCTCAGCTATCTGGCCTTTACGATAAAGGCTACTTAATGCGGCCCAAGCAATATAACGCGCATCCACTTCGAAATGATCACGCAACGTAGGCCGGCTTTCACTCAATCCAAAACCATCCGTACCCAAGGCCACCAGCCCTTCGGGGAACCAACGCGCAATACCGTTAGGCAGAGATTTCATAAAATCACTAACAGCGACAAACGCACCCTGCTCGCCATCCAACAGCGTCTCAACATAGTTTTGCACTGGATTTTCTGGGTTTAGCAGGTTCTGACGCTCAATTGACTGAGCCTGACGGGTTAGCTGGTTATAGCTGGTCACGCTCCAGATATCCGTGCTACAGCCATACTCAGCCAAGATATCAGCCGCCTTTAACACTTCCTGCATCAGGCTACCGCTGCCCAACAGATGGACTTTATGCCCCTCTTTGCTGTCTTGCCTGAAGCGGTACATCCCCTGCAGAATGCCCTCTTCAACATTATCAAGGGTCGTTGGCATCGCTGGCATTGGATAGTTTTCGTTATACAGAGTCAGGTAATAAAAAATATTCTCACCCTGCTCATACATCCGTTTAATACCATCACGCACAATCACAGCCAGCTCATACGCAAACGCAGGGTCATAGCTATACATATTCGGTACTGTCGCCGCCACCGCATGTGAGTGACCATCCTGATGCTGCAAGCCTTCGCCATTCAGTGTTGTTCGCCCTGCTGTACCACCTAACAAGAACCCTTTTGCGAGACTATCGGCACACGCCCAGATCATGTCGCCGACACGCTGAAAGCCGAAAATTGAATAGAAAATATAAAACGGGATTGTCGGTACACCATAATTGGCATAGGCCGTACCTGCCGCCAGGAAAGACGCCATCGCACCGGTTTCACAGATACCCTCCTGCAATAGCTGGCCATCTTTAGCTTCTTTGTAGGGCAATAAACTACTTGAATCCACCGGCTTATATTTTTGCCCTTCGCAGGAATAGATACCAAACTGATTGAACAGTGATTCCATACCAAACGTACGTGCTTCATCAGGAACAATCGGCACGACGTACTTACCCAGTGTTTTATCTTTCAGCATACGCGAGAGCATTTTGACAAATGACATGGTGGTCGACTGTTCGCGCGTCGTGCCTTCCATCGCCTCTTTAAACAAACTTAGCTCGGGTGCAACAACCGTCTCGAAGCTCACTTTCCGCGAAGGTAAATATCCACCCAACGCCTGACGCTTTTCATGCATGTACTGCATCACCGGGCTATCGTCAGCCGGTTTATAGAGCTGAGCATCTGCCAACGCCTCATCATCCATCGGGATACCAAAGCGACGCCCTATATCAATACGCTCAGCCGCGGTAAACTGCTTTTTCTGATGCGAGGTATTCTGCCCTTCAGCAGATGCCCCCATACCGTCACCTTTAACGGTTTTCATCAAAATAACCGTAGGCTTACCTTCACTACGTAATGCCAACTCAAAAGCGCCAAATATCTTACGACGATCCTGACCACCGCGCTTAATACAACGAATCTGCTCATTGCTCATAGAGTTCATCAGAGCATTAAGCTTTGGATCACCGTCAACCCAGTGATCACGCACAGTCGGACCATCTGATACGGTATAAAACTGATAATCGCCATCAACAGCACGGTCCATTCTGGCTTGTAAAATACCATCGTGATCACGTGAAAAGAGCTCATCCCACTCACTACCCCAGATCACCTTGATGACATTCCAACCTGCACCCCGATAATTACGCTCCAGCTCCTGAATGATTTTACCGTTACCACGTACCGGGCCATCCAGACGCTGCAGGTTACAGTTAACCACCATCACCAGATTATCCAGGTTGTCGCGCGTGGCCATGTTGATCGTACCCAACACTTCAGGCTCATCCGATTCACCGTCACCGATGAAGCACCAGATCTTTCCGCCATCGGGTTTTTTCAGGCCTCTGTTTTCCAGATATTTCATGAATCGGGCTTGATAAATAGCAGACGGGGTCGATAGTCCCATCGATGCTGTCGGACCTTGCCAAAAGTCCGGCATGCGACGTGGATGCGGATAAGAACTTAAACCACCACCATCTTGCAGTTCGCGACGGAAATTTTGCATCTGCTGCTCAGACAATCGCCCCTCAATATAAGCGCGTGCGTACAACCCCGGAGCTGCATGTGCCTGTACGAGTAACTGGTCGCCACCGTAACTATCTGTTTTGTTTCTAAAAAAATGATTAAAACCGACTTCCAGCATTGTCGCAGCAGACTGATAGGTTGCAATATGCCCACCCACACCCGTCCCCTGATCATTCGCCTTTAACACCATAGCGGCGGCATTCCAGCGGATAATATTTTCCAGCTGCTGCTCTACTTCAGGATTACCGGGATACGCTGGCTGATTATGTATCGAGATGCTGTTGCGGTAAGGCGTGTTTAATGTCGCTTCGGTTAAGTTAATATTTTTACTCAACATATAATTCTGCAATAAACGCAGAATGTCGCGGCCACGATTCTCTCCCTGGGCGCTCAAAATATCGTTCAGAGCTTCAATCCACTCTTTATTTTCATGAACCAGATCTTCATTCTCAAATGGCTCAGTTATAGGATTAATTGTATTCATAGTTTTTTCCCAACGGACTTAATGCAAAGGGCATAACGCAAAGAACCTAACGAAAAAGGACTTTAACAACAGAGTAATAAGGGGACTCGGGTAGAGTCCCTGTTCGACGCCCCTTTTAAGGACAAAAACAATCAGTCTTTTGAACTGATATAAAACCGGGAGATACGGATCATTCGCCACCACGATTTTTAAAATAATTTAGCATCTGATCGTTAGTTTTAAATTGCGAAGATGTCTGAAAAAATCCAAATTTGTAGTGATACAAACCAATTTAATAAGCGTGATTAGCACAACTATTCTATTAATTCAGAAAACTACAAAACTCGTGTTAATAATGATTTTTTATAAAACCTGCGATAGAAATTTTGCCAGACGCGGATGCTCGGGATTTTCAAAAAATAACGTCGGTGTATCGTCCACCAGCAGCTCACCCTCCTCCATAAATAAAACGCGATCCGCGACCTCCCTTGCAAACCCCATCTCGTGAGTCACGACCACCATCGTCATACCCTCTTTTGCCAGACTTTTCATAACATCCAATACTTCACCCACCATTTCAGGATCCAGTGCAGATGTGGGCTCATCAAACAGCATGATGTTGGGCTTCATCGCCAATGCGCGAGCAATCGCTACACGTTGCATCTGACCGCCTGACAACTGTGAAGGAAAATTTTCCATGCGTGACTCAAGCCCCACTTTGCGCAGCAGTTCACGTGCATGCGCATCCACTTCACCGCGCTCTCTTTTTGATACTTTTAACGGTGCCAGTTTCACATTTTCCAATACACTCATATGAGGAAACAGGTTAAACCCCTGAAACACCATGCCAACCTCTTCACGCAACTTATTGATATCCGTATCTTTTGCGTACATATCAGTGCCATCGATATTAATCGAACCACTACTAATCGTTTCCAGTTGATTTAACGTGCGCAAAAAAGTCGACTTCCCCGAACCTGACGGCCCGATTACCACCAACACCTCTCCACGATGCACCGTGGCCGACACCTTCTTCAGAGCATGGCATCCATTCGGATAAAACTTATCAATCTGCGTGGCAACGATCATGTCATCGCCTGTATATTCTTTAATCACTGCTTGATAACCTCTTCTCTAATTTTTTCACCATCCACGACAGGCTTCCGGTCAATACCAGATAAAGTAAAGCCACGGTGAACCACACTTCAAAAGGTGCAAAAGTACCGCTCACTACTTCACGACCCGCTTTGGTCAGATCAGTGATAGAGATAACCGACACCAGTGAAGAGTCTTTTATCAGGTTGATAAACTGTCCTGCCATGGGCGGTAATGTGCGCTTGAACGCCTGCGGCAATACGATATAGATCATCGCCTGCGCATAGTTCATCCCCAGGCTTCGTGCAGCTTCCATCTGTCCCGCAGGAATAGACTGAATGCCCGACCGTATAATCTCTGCCACATAGGCCGCTGCAAATATCGACAGGGCGGCAGCACCGGCAGTAAACCGATCCAATCCCAGCACAGTGCCAATGAAGAAATAGAAGATAAAAATCTGCACCAGTAACGGTGTACCACGTACGATTTCAACGTAAATTAAGGAAAGATACTTAAGTGCCGGATTGGAAGAGACCCTCGCCAACCCGACAAATAACCCGATAATGACAGCGAAGAAAAGTGAAACAACGGAGATCTTCAACGTCATCACCAACCCATTCATAATCGGCCCTAACTGCCAATTCGTGGTAGTAACAACAACATCCCCTTCAAACACCATATCTCCATCGCCAACCATCAGCTGAGAGAACTCATTATAGGCCTGAGCCGCTTCTCCCATATCTGACTCAACCGACACTGAAAGACCATCAGCACTAACTCTGGCAACACCATCAAACGGCGCCACCACCGGCATAGGCTCGGTATTTACCAGATAGGGTACAACCCGCTCCCAGCGCCATGTATATTGAATACTCTGGCTTGCCAACAGAACCGAATAGCCAACACAAAGCAAGATGGCGAATAGCACCCCATGCCATAATAGTTTGTTCGGTGTTTTTTCCATTTCACTCAACCCCTGTCATTTAGTTACGGTGTAATTACTGAACGTGCTTTAACCAGGAGTCACTGTTGAACCACTTGTTATAGATACGGTCGTAAGTACCATCGCCTTTAATCTGACGTAAGAAGGTATTCAGGAAACTTGTAAAATCAGGATCGCCTTTACGGATAGCCCAGCCCAGCGGCTCATAAGTAAATGCTTGGTCAATATGAGTTACACGCCCTTTATTCTGAGCAGAAAAAATTGCGTTCGAAGGCAAGTCATACACGAGGGCGTCAGCATTACCGTTAGCGACTTCCAGCGCACCTTCCGCTTCTGACTCAAATAAACGCATTGTGGCTTTAGGGATCAGTTTTTTGACTGAAATTTCACCGGTTGTTCCCAGTTTGGCTGCAACGGTATATTTCGGGTCGTTCAAATCTTTATAGCTGGTAATAACACCGGCAAGATCGGGTTTAATCAGAAGTGATTGACCAACAACGATGTAAGGATCAGCGAAGTTTACTTTAAGGTTGCGCTGCGCGGTAATGGTCATACCACCAATCAGGATGTCGCACTTATCGGTTAACAACGCAGGTATAATACCGTCCCATGCGGTATTAACCGGCACATGCTTAACACCTATCGACTTTGCTAACAGTTTTGCTATATCAATATCAAAGCCGACATATTCACCATTTTTCGCTTTCATTTCGAAAGGCATATAACCCGCTTCGAAGCACACTCTCAGCTCATTAGATTCAATCACATTATTGAGCGTAGATTTTTCCCACAATTCTGAAGAACCCGCAAAGGCCATGGTATTCACTGCGACAAGCGCCAGCACAGCCGATATTTTTTTTATGGCTTTCATTTTTTATCACCTTTTATATTTATTATTTAAGAACCTGGTCACATCTTTTTTATAAAAACATCCCTGTCATTCAGTCTCCTGCTACGCGTGGCTATTAATGATTAACTCCCCATTTACAGCCGCACCTTTCATAATCGTCATCGCATTCGGGCTTTGGCTTAATGCCGTTTGACGTAATGTTTCAAACTGCTCAGGGGTGCCGTCACCCGCCACTTCGATGCAATAGTTCAGCTCAGTGAAAGGCACGGGAGATTCTGGGTTGATATCTAAAAAACCCGCCAGATCAAGCTGTCCACGAACCGTTACCCTGAGCGTTTCCAGTTGAATTTCCATGACAGAAGCTCCCACGGCAAATCCCACCAAAATACAAGCACCGACACCGGACAACAGATACTCCTGAGGGTTGGGAGCATGGTTACAACCTAATAACTGCCTTGGCTCATCAATCTCCCAACTGAAATCGCGGCTCACGGTATGCGGGCCAACACTCATCGGTAGCGCAGTTACTTTTGAACGGGTACCACTTTGCCAATTCAGCTCTACACCGTATTTAGCAATCGCTTCACGTGGGTCATTTTTAATTTCGTTAACAAATTCACTCAGTGCAGAAACGGCAATTCCATTACGCATTATTTTTTCTCCAGTAAAATTGAATTAAGAGCCTGCTCGAAGTCGCTGATAAGATCAGCCGCATCTTCAATACCCACTGATAAGCGGATACAACCGGGGTTGATCCCCATATCCAATCGTTGTTTTGAGGTAAAACCTGCATGCGATGTGTTAAATGGCAAACTCACTAAGGACTCGACGCCGCCTAAACTGGTTGCCTGTTTGGGAATACGTAAACGCGTCAATAATTTCAGTGCCGCCGCATCACCTCCGGCTATTTCAAAGGCGATCATGCCGCCGCCGTTATTAAGCACTTTAGTCGCCAGCTCATAATCAGGATGACTAGGGAGTAACGGATAAAACACCCGCTTAACCGCTACATGTTGCTCAAGGTATGTTGCCAAGCTATGCGCTGATTTCTCATGAGCGGCCATACGAATAGCTAAAGTTTTCAAGCCGCGCTCAAACATGAAGCAAGCATGCGGATCCAAACAGCCGCCATACGCCAACAAACGTGGCCACACCATATCCACAAGCTTACGGCTGCCCATTACTGCACCAGCGATCAGGTCACTATGGCCATTCAGATATTTAGAAGCGGAGTGGATCACCAAATCAGCCCCCATCTCGATGATGCGGCAGCTAATAGGCGTTAGGAATGTGCCATCAATAATCAGACGCAACTGATGACGTTTAGCAATCTCTGCCAGACGCTTAATATCTACCAGCTTGAGCAAAGGGTTGGTTAAGGCCTCAAAATAGAGTATCTGTGTATTCGGTTTGATTGCCGCTTCGATCGCAGCATAGTCACGCGGATCAACATAACTCACTGTCATGTTGAAAGTCGGCAACTCCTGATTGAACAGGTTGTAAGTACCGCCATAAAGCTCATTCGAAGCAACGATATGCGCGCCCTTATCAACCATCGCCATTATCGTAGCGGTAATCGCAGCCATACCTGAGCTAAAAACTAATGCCGACTCGGTTCCTTCCAGCGCTGCAAGCTTCGTCTGTACTGCCCACTGGTTTGGGTTTCCGTAGCGCGTATAGATAAACCGATCACGGGCATAACCCTCCTCTACAGAGCGGTACTGTTCATCTCCCAATAGAAAGGTAGATGTCTGGTAAATGGGCGTGCCCACAGCACCGGATGCCTGATCATCCATCGTACCGGCATGAACAGCTGCTGTTGAAGCTCCTGCTTCCGACCAATCTTTATGCACTTGCGCGGGGCCATTATGGCGTTTACGCGTTAAATCCGATGTCCATCGCACTCCTTTTGAAAGAGCACTCTGACCAAGAGAATCGCCTTTAATCGGTCCTGAAGCGGTAGATCCATGAAGTTTTGTCATTCTTTCGCCCTGTTGCATGTTTTCTTATGCAAGGGTAAAAGCAATTACCAAACCAACTATAATTAATTCTTTAATAACAATGACTTAGAATAAAAATCAGACAAAGCACAAACCACATCGTCATATATTTATGACATTCTCATATCAATTCACAGCAATTAGTTGATAAATAATTATTAAAAACAATAAGATATATTTTTCGTAATAATTTAATTACACTGTAATAAAAAAAATACTAAGGCATGACATATGCGATTCGATATCCGCTCAAGAGATCGACTGGGGATTACTCAAGAGATACTCACCGTTATTTCCAAACAAAACTGGAACCTCGCAACCGTCGAAATGTTTCTGCATCATACCTTTGTGCAGCTAGATGACAGCGCCACACTAGATGCACTGAAGAAAGTACTACGTAACATTGAAGGCGTAACCGAGATAGTCGAAGTCGACTTACTACCCGGCGAGCGCCGCAGCCAACATCTGGATGCTGTGCTTTCTAAACTGCAGGATCCCATTCTGGATATCGACATTGAAGGTCGTATTCTATTAGCCAACACGGCTGCTGCTACACTCCTGCAGCAAAGCAAAGAGACACTCCAAGGCGTTTCGCTGGCTGAATTTATCGACAGACCCTTATCCAGCATACTCAGCTGCACCCCTAAGACATTGGATCTTAACGTCGTAGGCCACTCTTTTTTAGTCGATATAACGCCCGTGTTCTCTTACAACCAGAATGAAACTCAAGTATCAGGAGCCGTTCTTTTTTTACAAAGCCTACGACGCATTGGCCAGCAGATATCAGCTGTTAGCCATACACCCAATGACAGCATCACCTCACTGATTGGCACCTCAGAAACCACGCAATTGTTAATCAAAAACACCGAGCGATTTTCACGCCTCGATATGCCGGTGCTGATACAAGGCGAAACAGGCACAGGTAAAGAGTTACTCGCGCACATGCTCCACGACAAAGGCGCCAGAGCCGACGCTCCCTTTATGGCAATCAATTGCGCAGCACTACCGGAAAATTTATTAGAAAGCGAACTCTTCGGCTACGCTCCTGGTGCCTTTTCTGGCGCTAATAAAAATGGCAAGCCAGGGCTATTTGAGATAGCCGATGGCGGCTCGGTATTTTTAGATGAGATCGGCGAGATGTCGGCTTACCTGCAAGCCAAGTTATTACGTTTTCTTCAAGAATATACCTTCCGGCGTATCGGCGGCGAGAAAGAGATCTCGGTCAATGTACGTATCATCAGCGCCACCCATCGGGACCTGCTTAGCATGGCGGATGAAAACAAATTTCGTGAGGACCTGTTTTATCGTCTCAACGTGTTAAACCTACAAGTTCCTCCGTTACGTAACAGAAGAGCCGACATTCCTGCACTGAGTAAACACTTCATCATGCGCGCAGCCGAACAAACCAACCGAACGGCACCACAAATCACAGCAGCGGGCATCGATATGCTAATGACTTACCAATGGCCGGGAAATATCCGCGAACTACAGAACGTATTATTCAGAGCCGTTGCCATGTCGGATGAAGAGATACTGGATGCCAACGATATACTGGCCGGCTCAAACGATGGCCGCCCTATCACTGAAGACACCACTTTTGATAGCTGGGAAGCCGCTCAAGAGGCCTTTGAAAAAGACCTACTGGACAGTCTCTACTCTCAATATCCCTCTTCACGAAAGCTTGCCCAACGCTTGAAAGTCTCGCATAACACCATTGCACTTAAGCTAAAAAAATACGGTATCAATAACGCTCATAAAAATAGCGCCTGACAAAAAACGTGGCCCTTAAGCCACGTAATCGCTAACGCTTCTATGCCTCAAACGCGCATCAGCGCCTGGGCTATATCCGCATAGATATCTTCCATGTCCTCCAAACCCACAGAGATTCTGACCAAGCCTTCACTAATACCATGCTTAGCTCTTTCTTCAGGCGCATAAGTCGCGTGAGTCATACTCGCGGGGTGCTGACATAATGTCTCAGCATCACCCAAACTCACTGCACGTTTAATCATTTTAAGATTATTCATAAACTGCACACCGGAAGCAAAACCACCTTTCAGCTCCATAGCAATCATGCCGCCATTGCGTTTCATTTGCGCTTTAGCCAGTTCATGATAAGGGTTGTCAGCAAGGCCGGGATAGTAAACAGATTCAACGGTATTATGCTGCTGCAAGCGCTGCGCTATCTCCTCTGCGCTACTACAATGGCGCTCCATACGTAGCTCCAATGTTTTCAAACCACGCAAAACCAAAAAAGCAGTCAGTGGAGCAATGACCGCTCCCGTCATATCTTTTAGACCATACACGCGGATCTGATCAATCGTTGCCTGATCGCCCACAACCGCACCCGCAATCAAATCACCATGCCCACCCAGATATTTAGTCGCTGAGTGCACCACCAGATCCGCTCCCAAATTCAGCGGACGCTGCAATGCAGGCGTGCAATAGGTGTTATCTACCATCACTTTAATGGCGGGGTCATAATCATGCACTAGCTGGCTGATCGCTTTAATATCCATCACCCTCATGTTCGGGTTAACCGGACTTTCGAAATAAACGACCTTAGTAGTTTCAGTTAACGCAGCTGCGACTGCCTCTAAATCGGTGCAATCGATAAACTCAACCTCCACACCAAATTTGCGTAAGCCATGTTTAAGATAAGCAAACGTACAGCCGTACAGAGTTTTATCGGCAATCACTTTATCGCCAGGCGCAACCAGCGTCCATAACGCAGCTGTAATCGCCCCTATTCCGGAAGCCGTAGCCAACGCCGCTTCTCCATCTTCCAGATCCGCCAAGCGGGTTTCCAGCAACGCTTGCGTCGGATTAGAGATACGGCTGTAAAAGTGCCCCTGTTCCTCTCCAGCAAAGCGAGCGGCACCCTGTTCAACGCTATCAAAGCAAAATGTGGATGTCATATAGACAGGTGGATTCAACGCACCTTCATGAGCTGAAGCATCGTATCCCGAATGGATCGCCCGGGTTGAGAAAGACAGGCACTTATTATTATTCATTAACAAACTCCACTTAATCATGCTTGATTATGAAAAAACTAAGTGGTTAGAATAGCCAGCATCAAGTGGAAAAACTGGTCTTATTTAATACTAAAAAAACCAGATTTAGCACAAGAAATCAAAAAATAGCAAAATTGTGGTTTATTATGCCAATTAAAAAATTAGACCGAATTGATCGTAAGATTCTTGAAGAAATTCAACGCGACGGCAACATCAGTAACCTGGAATTGGCAGATAAGGTCGGGCTATCACCTTCGCCCTGTTCACGACGGGTTCGCCAGCTGGAAGAAGCCGGCATCATTGATCATCAGGTCACTCTGCTGAACCAAAACGCCCTGGGTTTGCCTTTAACAATTTTTATCCACGTTAGCCTCGAAAAACAGCTGCCAAAAACACTGGATAATTTTGAACGCAGTATCTCAACCTATAACGAAGTATTGGAGTGTTCATTGATCACCGGCAGCGATGCAGACTACCTGTTAAAGGTCGTTATGCCGGACATGTCGTACTATGAAAAATTTCTATTAAAAGAACTGAACCAGATTGATGGTGTATCCAGTATCCGTACCAGCTTTGTGATGCGACAAGTATTAAACCGTACCGCGCTACCGCTTTCACACATCAAATAACGGCATCCACTTCTAAGCCCGAAACCTTGAAGAGTGATAAATATCGGAGTAGAACATGACTAACGCCTACAGATAACAATAAAGAAGGACGTTTCTCATGTTACGACGTAAAACTCTGGCTAGCTTAATCAGCTCCGCACTCTTCACCTCTTTCATTGCAACCCATGCCTTTGCCACTTCGCAAGCAGCCGATGCTGTCGCGCCAGAGGCGGCCAGTGCAAGCGTTACTAAAACCAGCGTAACCGCAAAGGATTATATGGTAGCCGCTGCAAATCCACTCGCCGCCAATGCAGGCTACCAAGTACTTAAAGCCGGTGGTTCCGCCGCCGACGCCTTGGTTGCGGTGCAAACCATGCTTGGCTTAGTCGAGCCGCAATCATCAGGCTTAGGCGGTGGTGCCTTTCTGGTTTATTACGATGCCAAAACCAAACAAGTCACTACCTTTGATGGGCGAGAAACAGCTCCTTTAGCAGCGACACCCGAACTCTTTCAAAACGCCGACGGCAGTACTATGAAATTCTATGATGCCGTAGTCGGCGGCCGCTCGGTAGGCACACCCGGAACCGTCAAACTGCTCGAAACTGTGCATCAGCGTTTTGGTAACAAGCCATGGGCAGAGTTACTCAATCCAGCTATACAACAAGCGCAACAAGGCTTTACCGTTTCAGAACGTCTGGCCGGTGCCATTGCGGATGATCAGGAACGCTTGAGTCGCTACCCCGATACCAAAGCCTATTTCTTTAACACCGATGACACCCCACTCGCGGCAGGCCAACAACTGAAAAACAATGCCTACGCGCAAACGCTGGAAACGCTGGCCAGCCAAGGAGCCGATGCTTTCTATAATGGGAAAATTGCGCAAGATATCGTCGCCCGGGTGCGCTCAGCAGCGGATAATCCCGGTGTATTAGAAACCCGCGATTTCGCAGCGTACCAAGTCAAAGAGCGCCCTGCCACCTGCGCCCCTTACCACCAATATTCAGTATGCGGCATGGGGCCACCCAGCTCAGGTGCACTCACCGTAGGGCAGATCCTTGGTATCGCCAGTCATTTTGATATTAAAGGGTTAGGCAAAGATAGCCCGCAAGCATGGCAGATCATTGGCGATGCATCACGCCTTGCCTTTGCAGATCGCGGCCGTTACATGGCAGACAGCGACTTTGTACCCATGCCCCAAGGGCTACTTGATCCGAGTTACTTAAGCGCACGTGCCAAACTGATAACGCCAGGAACAGCACTCACCAAAGAACAGGTAGGTGCTGGAGAACCACTCTGGGGTAACGAGCAAAAAGTCGCGCAAGCCGATGACCAATCCATTGAATTTCCTTCTACCAGCCACTTTGTTATCGCAGATAAAGAGGGCAATATCGTATCGATGACGACCACCATCGAAAACGGCTTTGGCTCACGCTTAATGAGTAACGGTTTTTTGCTCAACAACGAGTTAACCGACTTCTCATTTGAATCACATAAAGACGGCTACCCGATAGCCAACCGCCTGGAACCGGGCAAACGCCCGCGCTCATCGATGGCACCGAGTATTGTGATGAAAGATGGCTCACCTTATATGGCTGTCGGCTCACCAGGTGGTTCACGTATTATCGGCTATGTCGCCAGCACCCTGATAGCCCACTTCGATTGGGATATGGAGATTCAAGATGCCATCAACCTACCGCACCTAGTGAATCGCTTCGGCACTTATGATCTGGAGCAAGGTACAGATGCGGAGCGCTTTAAAGAGCCACTGGAAAAAATGGGTTTCAGCGTAACAGTGCGCGACTTAAACTCTGGCATTCACGCCATTTTATTGAAAGATAGCAAGCTGGTCGGTGGAGCTGATCCGCGCAGAGAAGGCGAGGTATACGGGGATTAGTTTTTAGAATCTTCGTATTGAAAGCTTATCGGGCAATTCATGTGCCGTATGAATTGCCCACTAAAAACACCATGCGTTGGCTGTCAGCTTGAATTGCTTGTGTGGTGTTGCGACTTATTCGAATGAAACTTCATCAAAATGTGGGTTCTCAACGACAACCTTTAGCGTTGCTATCGAGTCTAAAACTATCAACACATCACTGTTCTCAATATTGAGCTTTATACACTCTTCACGACGATGATTTCTTGCTGTATCAATAGCTTTACCCACGACAACTTGACCTGATTTTAACGTAATTTCAATAGGATACTTAAACAAGCAAACTATCTCTATGTAGTCATAATGATTGCAACTGATCATATAAAGTCTCCTGCTTAGTAAAGCCTAATTGAAAAGAATCATTAGAGGCCCATTGTTTATCAATTCGACTCGAAACGTTTTGCGTGCTGAGTAAACCAACCATGACTGCTAACGAGCAAGATCCCAGCAACAATTAGCCCCGCACCAATAATAAAGTTGGATTCAATCTGCTCATCAAGCCACCAACTACCCAGCAATACGCCAAGAACCGGCGTCATAAAAGATAAGATGCCCAGCTGAGAGGCTTTGTAGTGAGTTAATAGCCAGAACCAAAGCAGGAAGGCGAGAAAAGCAACACCAATACCATTAAATGCGAGACTCATAATGACCGAGGATGTCAGATGTATATCCGTCTGCTCTGTCCATACAGACCAAAACGTTAACGCAACAAATCCGATTAAGAGTTGATATAACAGCACCTGCTTAGCAGGTAATGCTGTTAATCCTGTTGTACGCACGACAACCGTTGTGGCCCCCCAGGCAACACCCGCGAGAAGCGCCAGAAAATCTCCCCAAAAGATGGCGGAATTGAGTGTTAAATCTTCTTTCCCACCCAAGAACGCTAAAGCAGTTCCTCCAAAAGCAAGGGCGATACCGAACCACTGCAAGCTGTTCATGCGCTCATCAGGAATCTTGATATGTAAACCAATAGCCGCAAATATCGGCGAAGTATAGAGGAGTACTATCGTATGCGAAGCACTGGTGTATTTTAAGGCTTCGCCCAAAAACAGAAACTCCAGACTGAACAAGATGCCAATCCATAAGGCCGGTAAACGATTTTCGGGCTTTAAGACAATCTGTGCCCGCTTGATGCGGATAAAGAGTACGAGCAACACAGCTGCAATGCCATAACGCAGCCCTATCTGGAATACCGGCGCAATATCTTCTGCAACGGCTTTCAGTACCACTTGCTGTGAAGCCATCACAGCGCAAAATAGCAACATACAACCGAAGGCAAAAAGATCGAGTGGTTTGCGGGTTCCCATATCGAATCCTCATTAAAGGGGTCTATTAAAGAGGTCAAAGCCCTTTTTGATCACTTGATGCTAACTTTTTGTACACTGCATCTTTATCTCGTTTTCCAATAACCAACACATACACTACGATTTCATCATCAATGACTTCATAGGCTAAGCGATAGCCTGCTATACGTAGTTTGATCTTATAAACTGAGTCATAACCACGAAGCTTAGACGAAGGAACATGCGGGTTTTCCAAGCGTTCTTTAAGCTTCTTTTTGAACTGACTTTGAATGGGTGGAGCTAACTTACTCCACTCTTTCTTGGCAGCAGGTAGAAATTTAAGCTTATAAGTCATCGATATCGACTTCCACCGCTTCAGATAACTCACCACGGCGACTGTCGACTAGTTTAGCAAGCTCGTAGTCATCGAGCATATCCATTAGAAACTCATAAGTTTCTGCTGGGACAAGATAAGCTGCTGGCTTATTGTGGTTTAGGATAGCAATAGCAGAACCATCAGCTTCATTTAGCAAAGCTGTTGGATTCTTCTTTAACTCAGAAATACTTGCTGAACAATCAGCTAAAACTTGTCTCATAACAACACCAATTAAGCATTCAAATAAGTGCCAATTTTAGACCTTATTTTCAGTCTTAACCAGAAGTTTTTAATTGCAGCATAACGCCGCATCAAGGTGTGAGCCACGCTAGCACCACACTCAACTTGAACGCCGTAAACACTGAACTAGACCCAAACCAAAAATGCCAAGCGCGGGGAATCACTCTTAAATTGTTTGTTATAACACAATTGCTACACGTCACTTTCCGTTAGTATCTGACGACAATTTCGTACTGTAAGGACGCGAACTTCATGGCTGAGGCTATATATGATTCGATAGTGACCAAACAAGGTTTCGCGGTAATTGGTATGAGGTATCTCAGGAACCATTCGACCCATTTCAGGCATACTTGAGAGAAGGTCTGTTTTATCGAAGACCTCATTAACCCAGTTTTCTGCCGCCACTGGATTATCTAGAGAAATAAACTCGGCTGCATCACCTAATTTTTGTAATGCTAGTGGTGACCAGACTACTTTCATTTCTTAAGACGCCCCAACACTTGAGCACGAGAGTCTTCATTGGAAACACCTAAACCTGAAGCTAACTGTGCTTCAGCAGTACGCATTTCTTCCAGTAACTCGATCTTCTCTTGCATTGCTTCATATTCCGCAACATCAAGGAGAACCGCAACACCTTTACCACGCTGTGTGATTACTAGTGGCCTGCGAGTTTCGTTAATCTGTTTAATAAATGACGTCACGCCAGCACGAAATTCAGACAAAGGCTGAATATCTTGATCAAAATGGATGCGGCTCATGTCGAACTCCCAATAGTACAATTTAATGTACAAATAATAGTTCAACTAGCTATTTTGAGCAATAGCCTAATTTTGTGTTATAACACCGCGCTCTGCGGAAAAATTGTCCGACAACAGCCACTTTAAGCATTGATAGGCACATAATTAAATTCAAGAAATTACTTCTTGGCACTGCGCGAACACATTGAGCATTTTTATGCCCACCTTGTTCAAGCCAAACCTTAAGTTTGGGAAGTAATGCCATATCGAACCTTGCACCCAAAGCAACCTCTCTTAGCTCTGTATCTAGGTACGGAAGATATACGCTCTTAATGGCTACAACTCTATACTCCTGCTCGTAGTGCCATGAATCAGATTTTAGGTAATAAAACTCATGCGCCCTAGACGATTCGAATTTTGGAACTTCATGCTGATATACAACAGGGCGACCTAAAGCTAAAACACTACAATCACAAATCGCTTGCTCATCGTCGGCAGCGAACTTTAAACGAATGCCTCGATGCTCATCCGCATAGTGGGCAAACATCAGGTTATCATCGCGGCCTGACCTAGCGAGACAGAAAAACCGAGCAGGCTTTAAAACTCCCTTGGCCCTTTCCCAATTGGCAATATTGCAATCAAGCGGATCGTTAAAACGATCTGCCTCATTAAAATAGAGTGTTCGATCGGCGATAAGTTGCCTTCGATATCCCAAGGAATCATCTTCTTTAAACGAAATATACTTATATAGTTCGATCATAATTTTTGCTTAACGCCGGTAACACTCGGCCAATGTTGTGGAGGCGAAGCCGGAGCAAAATTGGCTCGGGTGCTTACCTTGGTTATGGCCACTCTTAGTACAGTGTGGTTTTCACTCTGTTCTCTATTAGGTCTTCTACCTTCTTGACTTCGCCTTGCGATCTTTCAGGATCAATCTGAGCCATCAAGATCTTTCCTAGACTTGGCATAACACTTCGGCTTACCAGTGATTCAACCTCCCACAACTTAGCGCGAGTTATGGCCTTAGCACAATGGAAGTATATCTCTTTGATTGATACAACTATTGCCGACTTAGGTAATTTTCCTTGGCATTCAAAGCGAGCCAATAGATCATCATTATTAGTAACTTTAGCTATGCCGTTTATACGGAGACACTCTTTGAATCCAGGAATTAGCGCCAAAATTCCTACATTTGGATTCTCAACAATATTACACAAGCTATCCAGTCGATTATTTCCGGGCCTGTCAGGCAAGGCAATTGTATCGTCATCTAATACCTGAATGAAGCCAGGATAGTCACCTCTTGGAGAGCAATCCAAATTGCCACTAGAGTTCGAAGTAGCCAATATTGAAAATGCAGATAGACTTAGATATTTAGTGCTGTATTCATCAAGCTTGCTCTTTTGTTTCTTGATCACTAACTCCATGGGAGCGTCGTACAACTCCCGGAGTTCTTCGACCGATTTTATTTTCTCAAATTCCATAACGAATTCTCAGCATATGAAGCCATAACAGCCCGTTTAAGAGGCCGTTGGCCTCATAACAGTTACTAGAGGGCCAGCACGAAAAAATGATCTATTTAAAAAAAGAGAATTAACGTGATGATTTGAAGACATTTTTAGTTTCCTTGTCATGATGCACAAATCCATTAGTGTTGCCATAGGCCTCATAACATATGCAAAAAAGGCAAACATTACCATACTGTATAAACGCACATAAAACCGAGTCTACTTATAGACAAGAAAAAAAGCCGCTTCACGTTAATGAAGCGGCATTTATTCTTTTACGAGATCGAGGTCACGCCCTACATTTTAGCCGCTAACCTCGTCCCCTGATCTATCGCCCGTTTGGCATCCAGTTCGGCTGCGACATCAGCGCCACCGATAAGGTGCACTGGTTTTGTAGTGATTTGATCTGCCAGTTCGCGGCATGGGTTTTGACCGGCGCAGATAATCACGTTATCCACAGCCAGTAGTTGCGGTTCGCCTTTTACTAGCAGGTGTAAGCCTTGATCATCAATCTTTTGGTATTCGCAGTTGCTCAGCATCTTCACGCCTTTGTTGACCAGGTCGGCGCGGTGAATCCAGCCAGTGGTTTTGCCCAGGCCGGCACCTACCTTTGTCTTTTTACGCTGTAACAAGGTAACTTCACGCGCGGCTGGAGCAAAGTTTTGTTCTATCTGCTCTACCCCGCCGCGGGCTGCCATGCTCATATCCACACCCCATTGCTTCATAAAGGCGGGAATATCCTGGCTGGTAGACACACCTTGGTGCACCAACACTTCGCTGATATCAAAGCCGATTCCGCCTGCGCCGATCACGGCTACTTTTTTCCCTACCCTCTCACTCATATCAGAGCCATTCATCACATCCAGATAAGTGAGCACTTTGGGATGATCGACACCGTCTATGTCGGGCAAACGAGGTATTATACCCGTAGCAATGACGACTTCATCAAAGTCGCTGTTATCCAACATCTCTGCGCTAACACGGGTATTCAGTTGTAGGTTCACGCCGGTTAACTCAACTTGCTTGGCAAAGTAGCGAATGGTTTCGTAAAACTCCTCTTTGCCCGGTACGCGCTTGGCGATATTAAACTGCCCGCCGATTTCGCTGGCGGCATCAAATAGCGTAACCTGATGGCCTCTTTTCGCGGCGGTAGTGGCGAACGCTAAACCCGCCGGGCCTGCGCCGACAACGGCTATTTTTTTACGCTGTGCGGCTATTTCGATAACGAGTTCTGTTTCATGGCAGGCACGCGGGTTGACCAAACAGCTAGCAGTTTTACCTACAAAAATGTGATCTAAACATGCCTGATTACAACCAATGCAGGTGTTGATCTCCTCGGCACGATTTTCTGCCGCTTTTTTGACAAACTCAGGGTCTGCTAAAAACGGACGTGCCATCGAGACCATATCAGCATCACCGCGCGCCAGTACGGCTTCAGCGACATCGGGCATATTAATACGGTTAGAGGTAATCACAGGTACCGTCAACGCTTCGCGAATTTTTGCAGTGACCCAGGTAAAGGCAGCTCGCGGCACCTTGGTGGCGATGGTCGGAATACGTGCTTCGTGCCAGCCAACGCCTGTATTGATGATAGTGGCTCCGGCTTTTTCTATCGCCTTTCCTAACTGAACAACTTCCTCTTGCGAGCTACCGCCTTCGACCAGATCGAGCATCGATAAGCGGTAAATGATAATAAAGTCTGTGCCTACTGCTTCACGTACACGGCGCACGACCTCTACAGGAAAACGGATGCGCTGCTCATATTCGCCACCCCATTCATCATCACGTTTATTGGTACGCGTGACGATAAACTGGTTTAGCAGATAACCTTCCGAGCCCATGATTTCTACGCCATCGTACCCTGCTTCTTTAGCCAGCGAGGCACAGTTAACGAAGTCCTGAATCTGCTCTTCGATCTCATCTTGCGTCAGTGGATGCGGCGGAAACGGATTGATCGGCGCTTGTACAGCAGACGGCGCCACCAGCTTAGGATTGTAGGCATAGCGGCCTGTGTGCAAGATCTGCATGCAGATTTTACTGTCTTCAGCATGCACTGCATCGGTGACGATGCGATGATGCACCACATCCTCGGGTTTGTTCATTAACGCCGCCGCCGAATGCACTGCGCCTTCCGAGTTAGGCCCGATACCACCGGTCACAATCATGGCAACACCACCACGGGCACGTTCAGCATAAAAAGCGGCCATACGCTCAAAACCGTTTGGTGCTTCCTCCAGCCCCAGATGCATCGATCCCATTAATACACGGTTTTTTAAGGTAGTGAATCCAAGATCCAGCGGTTTTAGCAGGTTCGGGTATTGTGTATGGCTCATGTCGGTTCTCTCTATTTTTATTCTGTCTTTAATCATCTGTCGTTTATTATGCGACTTTTTTATTCTGTGAAAGCCGCTTTTATCGGTCTTAACCCTTCGAAGTCTGGCTTTTTGCCCGACATCTTCGCCGTAAAGGTTTGCATCATATCTGCCGGTTGAAACATGCCTGCCTGCCAGGTTGCCATATAACTAAGGCTATCCGCCGTGCTGTGGTCGCGGGCATAATTGATCATCTGCTTACAACCGGTCACGGCTAACGGAGAACGCTCCGCAATTTGTGCAGCAATCTGCATCACGCCATCCAGCATCTGTTGCGGGTCTGCATAAACCTGATTAACAAAGCCACTGGTTTGCGCTTCTGCTGCCAACATTTTTCGCCCTGTATAGGCTAACTCACGCGCCAAACCGGGTGCAATCAACTGGGGTAAGCGCTGCAACGTGCCCAAATCGGCGGTCATACCCAGCTCGGTTTCTTTAACGGTAAAAAAAGCATCCGTCGTGCAAAAACGCATATCACTGGCACACACCAAGTCCAGCGCACCACCAATACAACCACCTTGAATGGCCGTGATCACCGGCATACGTATCTCTTCCAACACCGAAAAACAGGCTTGCAACTGCTGCACCAAACGACGCATCGCTTCGGCACGGCGACCCGCCTCCCCATTAAACATCTGCGGATCCGGTTGAGTGAATATTTCCAGATCCATACCAGCACTAAAATGCTTTCCGCTTGACGAGATTACCAGCACCCGCGCCTGAGCCGCTTCATCCAATGCACGAATCGCTTCAGGAAACTCCTGCCAAAAGGCGCGATTCATCGAATTGTAGGCATCCGGTCTGTTGAGGTGCAGGTGTGCAACCGCATCCGTTACTGTTAAATCGAAGGTTTGGTAGCTCATCAGAATTCCCTGTTTTAAATACAGCTTTCAGTACTTTTTTATTATCTGGACACCGTCAAGATAATATTCTATTTTGACACTGTCAAGATAGCTTGATAAATTCCGCCCATGATTAAAGAGAAAAAGCCTTACCACCACGGCGACCTACGCCTGACATTACTCAACACAGCGACCGATATTATTCGTGAAGGCGGTGTCGAATCCCTATCGATGCGCAAACTAGCGGACCAGGTCGGCGTTTCTCGCACCGCGCCCTACCACCATTTCAAAGACAAGAATGAGTTGCTGTGCGCGATTGCTGAACAAGGTTTTTTATTGCAGGATCAGGCGGTTCAGCAGATGCCGAACGAACATCCACAGCTCTCAGCTGCGGCTCTTTTTGAACACTACGTGCTCGCTTATATCCGCTTTGCTAATGAGCATCCCGAAACGTATGATCTGATGTTTGGCAGGGAGATATGGAAAACAGGTACGCCTACTGAATCACTGAAAAGCATCTCGAAAAATAGTTTCAGGATATGGGTAGAGTGGATAGAGCAGTTACAGCAACAAAAGTTGTTTGATGACAAGGAACCTGCATTACGCATCGCCCAAGCCAGCTGGGCGGCACTGCACGGGCTTTGCCGATTATTTAATGATGGGATCTATGTAAACCGTGACGATCTGGAAGCGATCGCCAGAACCAGTGTACAGATGCTGATAACCTCCTCTCGCCCGTAACGCGCAATCAGCCAGAAAAACCAAACAGCAGCGAAAGATTATACAGAATACCGAAAACCATCAGCATTCGCCCACTTCCGGACGTTAACGGCCCCCGCTCTGAAGCACCGGCCCGTAACAGGCCGACTAAGCCTGGCAACAACACAAAGGCCAATAACCCAAGCAACAACCAGGGTTGATTAAACCACAACGCCAACAGCAGCACACTAACAGCGACCGCAGCAACCAAGACTTTATAGATCAGGCTACCCTTCTGATAACCCAGACGTACAACCAGCGTTTGTATATTGGCACTTTTATCCGCTTCATAATCCCGTAATTCATTGCTTAACAGCAGTAAAGAAACCAATAAACTCACGGGAATACTGAACCAGATGACATCCGTATTCCACTGCCCTGAGACTGCCAAATAGCTGCCCAACACCATGAATACGCCCATTAACCAGAATACCAACACAACACCCAGCCCACGGGATTTATAATTAACAGGTTTTAAGGTGTAACCGAGCGCTCCGAGCAATCCGCCTAGGCATAATAAAAAAAATGTAAACCCGACCTGATAAACAAACCAAAAACCAATAACTAAAGCGACACCAAAACAGCTAATCCCTCGCTTAAAATTGCGTCGAATTGCATCAATCTGTGCTGGCAGCAATCGATTTTTATCACTCAGATCCGAGTAATCATTAATCAGATTAACACCCGCCTGCAGCAGGATACCGCCGAGAAATACCAGAAAAATATTGGTAGGGTTGCGCCATCCCTCGCCCCACGCCAACGACACTCCCGCACCACAGGCCACCAGTGCAACCGCGAATGAAAACGGACGCAGCGCTTGCACAAAACTATATTTACTTTTGCTAATATTTTTCATACGTCGTTAAAAAAGGTGCTCAACAGCACCTTTTTAGTTCTCTATAATAGTTCTCTATAGTAGTTCTCTGAAATTATTTGCTATGTTTACGCAGCACCCGGCGCATTTGGCAGATCACGCATTAGTAAGGCATGCGTCATATCCGCATCAACATCGATAGGGATCTGCATCACATGACCTGAGCCAGGTGCAACATCTACCATTTCACCCCGTTTGTTGATCATGGTATCTAGTTTGAATTTACGATTGCCTGACGGTGTCATCAACTCCAACGTATCACCTTTTTTGAAGTGGTTTTTTATCTCCACTGTCATCAGGCCGCTGCTAGTATCATAGGCGGACACTTCACCTACAAACTGCTGATGAACACCAATCGAGTGACCGGTTTCATAATTCTGATATTCATCATGCACATGGCGACGATAGAAACCTTCGGTAAAGCCGCGGCTGGCCAGGTTTTCCAACTCGTCCATTAACCCCATATCAAAAGGCTTACCTGCGACCGCATCATCTATCGCTTTACGATAAGCCTGAGCAGTACGTGCAACGTAATAGTGAGACTTAGTGCGGCCTTCAATTTTCAGCGAATCCACGCCCATTTCTGCAAGCCTGTGAACATGTTGAATAGCACGCAGATCTTTGGAGTTCATGATATAGGTACCATGCTCATCTTCAAACGCTGGCATATACTCACCCGGGCGCGTCTCTTCTTGTAACAGGAAGATTTTATTGGTCGGCTCGCCTTCACCTAATGCGGGTGTGACTGGCTGCTCATCAGGATCAAATGACTGTACAGATGCAGCCATCGGTGCATTGACTGCGACTATATCCCCCGAGTCATCCTGTTTCGCTTCATGCGCATCATACTTCCAGCGGCAGGTATTCGTACAAGTGCCTTGGTTAGGATCACGTTTATTAATATAACCGGACAGCAGGCAGCGCCCGGAATAAGCGATACACAGAGCGCCATGAACAAACACTTCAATTTCCATCTCAGGGCAGCGCTGACGAATCTCGGCCACTTCATCCAAAGATAGCTCACGCGATAGAATGACACGCTCAATACCGGCCTGGTGCCAAAACTTTACCGCCGCCCAGTTCATCGTATTAGCCTGAACAGACAAGTGAATAGGTATATGCGGGAACTGCTCTTTTACTAGCATGATCAAACCAGGATCTGACATGATAATCGCATCCGGCCCCATTTCGATCACCGGACGCAGGTCATCGATATAGGTCGTCAACTTGCTGTTATGCGGCAATATATTGCTGGCTAAAAAGAACTTTTTGTTAAGACGGTGGGCATAATCAATCCCTTCCGCCAGGTTAGCCATAGTGAAATCGTTATTACGCACCCTCAAACTATAGCGGGGTTGGCCGGCATACACCGCATCGGCCCCATAGGCAAATGCGTATTTCATGTTTTTTAGTGTTCCCGCAGGAGACAATAGTTCAGGGCTTCGCATACTTAGCAATTACTCATTTCTGCTCATATTTTAAAGGTAAGCATAGATTTAACGTGTGGTATAAACAATGAATTCAAACTCAGGCGAGATCCTGCAGGTCAATTTCAAATAAAGGCGTGTAAACAGAACCATGTTCACCGGGCTTACTCTGTAACAGCACAACAGAATCAGCCAGACTATAGAGATTAAGCTCAGGCCATTCGTCGGGATGTTTCAGCTTATTTTTGTTCGGCAGTTTGCCTAAAGTAATATGCGGTTTAAAATCAGCAAGATCGCTCTTAATCCCTGCATTCTTAACCATATTGGCCACACTTTCCTGTAAAGAATACAAGGCATCATTTTCAGCGGGTAGTGCAGCTATCAGAGACAAACGCTTACTTATTTCATAATAGTTGACCTTTTCCAGACACACTTGAAAGGATAGTTCATCTTTCAACTGCTCCTTGGCCAACTGCTCTAACTGATCAACCTGATCTAACGCAGTATCACCCAAAAAACACAATGTTAAATGATAATGGTCAGAATCAACCCAGTCGACTTCCAGTTTGCGGTCATACTCACATAAACTATCGGCATGATCAGCCAACTGCCTTACGACTGAATCATGCAGACGTAAAGCGAAAAACGTTCGAATCCTCATCGGTTCGTGTTTAAAACCTTTGCTATTTTAAGATCAGGTATTTTGCCTTGCTGTTTAGCATTGCGCAAATTTTTTACACTTGTACTTTCCATACACTCCCATGTTTTTAAGTCGAACGCTCGACCCCCTCGTTAAAGATCGTTACGAGGTCGCTTGCTACTTAGCCGATGCCGCTACTTTTTTATTTTCAGGAGAAGCTAAGATACGGCTTATCCATTCAGCAACATTGGGATAGGGCGTGTAATCAAAGCCGGCTAATTTGGGCCAACTTAACACCATAGCACCATGAATATCTGCGATGGTTTTATTCCCCACCAGATACTCTTTCCCTGTTAACTGAGCTTCCAGAGCCGGTAAAAAACGCTGCAACTGTGTTGCTGCATTATCTGAAATTTTCTGATCTGGCTGACCAGCTGAATACTTAAACTGTAATAGCAGGTCTAATGCCGGCACTTCCAGCTGATTACTGATATACAAAGACCAACGTAAAATATCCGCTTCTGCTTCGGGTGTCTCGGCCCATAAACGACCTTTACCGTACTTTCTCACCAAATAGTATAAAATAGCCTGCGTTTCAAAAAGAAAGAAATCCCCGTCCTGCAACGTAGGCACTTTACCTGTCGGGTTGATTTGGCGGTAATCGGCAGACTGCGATGCCTCACTACGGGTACCTATATTGATCAGCTCGTAGTCCAGGCCCAGTGTTTCCAATGTCACCATGACCATGCCAGCGCGAGAAAAAACACTGCCGTACACTTTCAACATATTTAGCTTCCTATGATGCAATAGCAGTTACAGACGATTAACTTTGAGCTGCAACGCATTGAGTTTCTTGGTGAGAAAGAGAATGTCGCTGGTCATCTGACGACGCGTACCATCAATCGCCCTAATGGCCTGCTCATTGGTTTTCACACGCGCTTCAACATCACCACCACCGCTGCGTAAAGACTGCTCAACGGCACTTAAACGAGCGGCTACTTTCTTCAGTGAGGCTTGCTGGCTGGATTGTTCTTCTCCCAGTGTCTCTTCAAAAATGGCAATCTGAGTCTGTAGTGTTGCGATGCTCTGTTTTAATGATTTCAGGTTTTGTGCATCGGCGCTTTTCAGTGCCGCCTGCTCTTTACCTAAGGCCAGCTGATCTTTCGACAATTGGCTGCTTGTTTTAAGCATCTCAGTCAGCTTTTTATCAACCGCAGAGACTTGTGCACTTAGCGTCGCCACTTGCGCTACTTTTTGCTCAACCTTCTGTTCTACCGTTTGTTCAAAGACAGTTAGTCGCTTAGTCTGTTCTTGTTGCCCTTTAACCAGCGCAGTATTTGCCTGATCAGACTGACTGACACGTTCAGTTAAACCTTTCAGCTCTGTATTCAGAGCATCAATGCTGTTCTTGTTTCGTTTATTCGCAACGTCCCACAACTTAGCTATTTCAGAATCGTAGAGGCTGTATTTTGCGATGGCGTCCTGATTAACCTGCGTCAAACGCTGCTCCAGCGTCTGCCCTGTTTGCGCAGCACTATCACTGGCAACATTCAGCATTTTTTCCAGTTCAGTGATTCGTTCAGCGGCATTAGCGGCAGCTGCTTGCTGCTCAACAATGGTTTGCTGTAACCCAAAACCCAGATAACCTAAACCACTGCAAGCGGCTGTCAGTAACACCAGAATTAAGGTGGTAAACCAGCCACCACCATTTCCAGCTTGTACGCGAGATTGCGCAGCGACATATTCGGAGTGGATTATTTTATCAGATACATCGACTTTCAACGCTGCCGGGCTACGGTCTGCAGGGCCCAAGTCAGGTACCCGCAGATCGTTATTGTCATGGCTCATCAGAACACTATGCCTTATTAAAAATACTGGTCACAAATTACCAGCTTTAAACAGGCAACAAAAGTCCCACCAAAAGATATATTCTATTTCAGTCGATTAAACGCATCCCGCGTATAGTTCTCAACGCCAGTGGTTGTTACACAGACGTTATCTTCAATACGAATACCACCCCACGGGGTTAAAGTATCTACTAACGACCAATCAATATGCTCTGCCAATGGGGTCAACTTAAGTTGATTCAACAACTGCGGAATAAAATACAACCCAGGCTCAATGGTGACCACCATGTTCTCTGTCAGCGTCCGTGTCAGACGCAAAAAAGGATGAGTATCAGGTGGATTTTGTAAACAACCTTCGCGGTCTTGTTGCCATCCACCAATATCATGTACCTGAATACCCAACAGGTGACCTAGCCCATGAGGGTAAAAAGTGCGGGTAATCGATAACCCTTCGGCTTGATCCAACAAATGACTGCGCTTAATAACTCCGCTATCCGCTAATATCTGAAAAAGCTGCTGATGCATCCTTTCATGAAGACTCAGAAAAGAAACGCCAGGTTTGATGGTATCAATCAACGACTGCTGCGCCTGATCCATTGCAGCCAGGAGTGCTTGAAAATCCTGACTGCCCTGACTGATCGTACGTGTAATATCAGCCACATAACCATGATAAACAGCACCGCCATCCACCAGCAATGTGCGATGCTGCTGAGGCGCTGCACGATCTTTATGCTGATAATGTAACACCGCCGCATGCTCGTTTAGCGCAATAATATTACTGTACGGTAACTCTTTCTCCAGATGCCGAATCGCACCGAGATAGCCCTGGTGCAAATCATATTCACTCATTCCCTCGGCAAAGCCACGTTGAGTGAAATAATGTCCTTTAACCGCAATCTGATTGGCTTGTCGAATACAATGCTGCTCCCATGCCGTCTTTTCCGCTCGCATAAAATGCAACGCATGCATCAACCGCTCGGGATTTTGCGTAATAGTCGCTTGCGCAAGTTCAACCGCATCAGCCGCAATTAAAGCGACTCTCCCTGCTAATGGCATCTGCTTTAATTGCGTATCAATTGTGGCGAACATCTGTATATCAAACAGACCGCTCCAGAAATCGGTAGGCTCGTCAGCGGTCATATGCCAGAAATCATCCGGCGAATACAGATATAAGCAAGGCTTCTTGCCCGGCGTAACCACTAACCAGCATTCAGGATGTTCGGCCAGAAAAGGCATCCACTGCACAAAATGTGGGTTTGGCTTAAATGCAGGCGCGTAATCATCAAGAAAGTAATTCTTTGTTCTGCCTGAGTGGATAAGTAATGCATCAAAGTGCTCATCTTCAAGCACGATTTCCGTCCGTTGCAACAGTGCTGCCAGATGATCCGTGAACAATGCTTTTATCATTAGTTTTGTGTCTCTATAAGGCCATCCGTTTGCAGTTCGGTGCGCATTTTTTCCCAAAAAGGATCTAATGTCGCACGATGGCTGTTTTTCAAACGATATAAGCGGATCTGGAGTGGAATATGCCATTGCGCATCACCCGCCGCTACAAGGCTATGATAAGCAAGACTGTCATTGATCAAACGTTTAGGTAACCAGCCGACCCCAAAACCTTCTTTAATCATCGCTTTTACACTGACGGACAACATATTTTCATTAATCGTCACGAGATGCGGGGTCTCTGCAGTTTGTTGTAATGAATGATCTATCAGCGGGCGCAAAAACGAACTACTGTGATAGCTGATATAAGGCAATGGATTGCGCGATGTACCGGGTAGCTGAAAAAGCGGCTGTTCATCGTCACCTAATGCCGTCACGGGGACGAGTTCTTCGTCACACACCACAAGGTACTCAAATTCAGGCTCATCAAAGCCCTGAATAAAACTGATGTACGGATGCCAATAGCACAACACCAGATCACACTGCCCCTGTGTCAGAGCAGAGACAAAATCACTGGCGCCCCAAGAGGTCGAATTAAGATTAAGATCAATAGGGATGCCGTGTCGCTCAGAAGCAGGCATGAGCCAATTGCGGTAAAACAACAAATACAGGGTTTGCGTGGTAGCAAATCGCAAGCGGCTGTCGACTTGTTTACGAATTTCCCGGCATTGAGATTTAGTATCACGAGCGATACGTGACATATTCTCTGCACCGGATAAAAAAATCTCACCGGCAGGCGTAAGACTCAAAGGCAGTGTATTTCTGTCGATCAGCGTGACACCCATCTCATCTTCAAGCAGCTTAATACGGCGACTCAAAGTAGGCTGAGTGACATTACGCTCTTCTGCGGCCCGGGAAAAATGGCGCGTGCGCGCCAAGGCGATAAAATCATCTAACCACCTTAGCTCCATAGTGGATCAACTCCATACACTTTAAGCGTCATCCCCTTGAGCCTCATGATTTGTAGGCTCCACACCATCTAGCTTCCATAAAAACTGCTTTGATACTCATCACTCACGACTAACCAACCAGTCTTTAATAGGGTTTAACATCGACGCCCCAAGTTTTCTGGAGCGTTCTGCGGACCAACCATAAACAGGATCAGGGCGCTCATCATGATCCTTGAACGGCATCTCTAACGTCATCGCGGGGCATTGAAAGCGGCTCCCCACCCAAAAAGAACCTATCGTCATTGTCTCTGGGCCAAACTTGCCGGGTTCGTAGCCTCGCTCCAACTGAAAGTCCGGATTTACACGACGTAAATCCTGTTTAAACTGCTCTTCTTCTGCCAGTATCTTATCAGAAACATCCGGAGCGCCCGCTTGTCCTGCGATAAAATTACACGGTAACGCTTCATCACCATGAATATCAAGAAACAGATCTACGCCCTGCGCTATCATCTGCTCACGGACATAGAAAACTTCCGGGCTTTTTTCTAAGGTCGGGGTTTGCCATTCACGATTAAGGTTCGCACCCACGGCATTGGTTCTCAGGTGGCCGCGCACTGAACCATCAGGGTTCATGTTAGGAACCACCCAGAAAACGCACTGTTTCAGTAAATCGCCTGCCAATGCATCTTCCTCATCGAGCAAGCGCTCTAACATCCCTTCAACAAACCATTCTGCCATCGATTCGCCCGGATGCTGACGTGCGGTAACCCACACATTAATTCGCTTGATCACGTCCGACTCATCAGAGGCAATACGCAACAGGTTCATATCCCTGCCGTCTAATGTACTACCAATATCCTGCACCTCACATAACTCAGATTGCTGAGCAGCCGCCAACAAATCAAGATGCTGCTCAAAGCTATAAGGCGCAAAATAGGCGTAATAAATACTGCCTTGTTCAGGTGTGTGCTCAATAATCAGCTCACCGCCATCGTATCGTGCCGGTACTCGAAACCATTCCTGGCGATCATAAGAAGCAACCGCTTGATAATTATCCCAACCATCCGGGTAAGCAGCTTCTGCTGCGTTAAGCAAACGCATCCGCAGTGCCTCACCGGCACCCCCTTGTACACGAAAGTAAAACCATTGAAAGAAGTCTGAATTGTGATCTTTACGAATCTTCAGCTGAATATCTTTTACAGAGGCGCTTTCGACCACCTCTATATTACCGGCATCAAACTGACTGCTAATCTTAAGCATGCAATACCTCAACAGGTTAAAATCAATAGGCTCCAGAAGAGCAATTCATCGTTATAAGCGATTCTCTTCTACGCCATGGCAGGCAACCTGAGTACCATCCTGCAGCAGAGTCAGGGGCGGAATCTCTTGCTTGCAACGCTCATTTGCATGAGGACAACGACCATGAAAAACACAACCAGATGGTAAATTAACCGGTGTCGGCACCTCACCCGTTAGTTTTATGTAATCAGGACGATCGTCTTCTAAGCGCGGAATAGCTGACATCAACGCTTGTGTATAAGGATGACGTGGACTGGAAAACAGCTGTTTAGTGGGTGCCAGCTCACACAAAGTTCCCAGATACATCACAGCAACACGAGTACCAAAGTGCTCTACCACAGCAAGATCATGCGTGATAAACAGATAGGTCAGGTTTCGCTCTTTTTGAGCATCCATCATCAAGTTAAGCACTTGCGCCTGAATGGATACATCCAACGCTGAGATTGGCTCATCGGCTACGATAAACTCAGGATCAACCGCTAACGCCCGCGCAATACTGATCCGCTGCCTCTGGCCTCCTGAAAACTCGTGAGAATAACGCTCGCCCCAGCTAGGATCAACACCAACGGCAAGCATCACTTCCGCGATTTTGTCGCTGATTTCAGCGGACGTCATCGCCGGATTATGAAACCGAATCGGCTCACGCAATGTTTCCATAATCGTCATGCGTGGATTCAATGACGCATAGGGGTTCTGGAAAATCATCTGCATCTTTTTACGATAGGGCAACATCTGCTTATCGCTCAGATTATCGATACGCTCACCACGATAGGATACTTGTCCGGCGGATGGCGTTAACAATCCCATTACCGTTCTGGCAACGGTAGATTTACCGCAACCCGACTCGCCGACTACACACAATGCTTCGCCCGGCATAACATCCAGTGAGACACCATTGATTGCGTGTACATATTCTTGATGACGGGTAAGCTTCCCGCCTTTAAATTGCAATTGATCAAGCAGATCACCAGAGATAGAAAAACGTTTATACAAATCCCGGATCTGTACAAGGGAATCTTTTTGCGCTGCCATCTTCACACCTCTTTGATCAGCAATTTGTCTTGCTTTGATTCAGCGACCATATGGCAAGCAACCTGACAGTTACCAGACTGCGTAAACAACGGCAGCTGCTTAGTGCAGATATCCATCACATATTCACAGCGAGGGTTAAACGAACACCCCGCCGGTATGCGCTGTAGCGGCGGCATCGTACCTTTGATCTGATTCAGCTTTTGTCCCGGTATTGCCATTTGCGGCAATGCATTCATGAGTCCCTGTGTGTAAGGGTGTTGCGCATCATTGATCACCTCTTTAGTTGGCCCTTGCTCGATAATGCGACCGGCGTACATGACCAACATGCGCTGCGTCACCTGCGAAACCACACCCAGATCATGGGTAATCAGAATTAGCGCGACATTATTCTGCTCACAAAGATTCAACATCAGGTCCATGATTTCAGCCTGAATGGTGACATCCAGCGCTGTGGTTGGCTCATCCGCGATAATAATATCGGGGTCCAGCAGCAAACCAATCGCAATAACGATACGCTGGCGCATACCACCGGATAGCTCATGCGGATATTGATCTAAACGCTTTTCTGGTGAAGGGATCTGCACCTGCTGTAGTTTTTTCAAGGCGATGCGTTTAGCGTCCGCAGTAGAAATATTGCGATGCGCCAACAGACACTCCACCATCTGAACACCAATTGTCAGCACGGGGTTAAGCGTCATCATCGGGTCCTGAAAAATCATCGAAATACGATTTCCCCGAATAGACCTCAACGCTTCCGGTGCCAGGCTCGCCAGATCTTTTCCTTCAAAATGAACACTTCCCGATGAGATATGGCCCGGGCGTGACAGCAGGTTCAGAATTGAAAACCCAAGCACAGACTTACCCGCGCCTGACTCACCGACCACACCTAAACGCTCTCCTCTTTCGAGAGTAAAACTAACATCACGGAGTGCTTTAACCGCCCCGCTCCTTAGGCCAAAACACACTTCCAGATTATTAACTTCTAACAAAGGCATGTGTTACCCCTTATACAGTTTTGGGTTGAGTACATCGCGCATCCAGTCGCCCAGTAAGTTCATCACGAGTACTAATACGACCAACACCACACCTGGAATAACCGTAATCCACCAAGCGCCAGAAAAAATATACTCAAAACCACTGGAGATTAACGACCCGAGCGAGGGTTGTGAAACAGGCATACCCAGCCCCAAAAACGACAGCGAAGCTTCAGAGATAATTGCATTCGCGATTTGTACGGTAGAGATAACCAGAATAGGTGATAACGTATTTGGCAGAATATGGCGAAACATAATTCTTAATCTGCCGAAACCCATCACGCGGGCCGCATCTACATACTCTTTCTTTTTTTCTGCCAACACAGACGCACGAATGGTTCTTGCATACTGTGGCCACTCAGCAATACCAATCACCAGAATGAGCATGATCATCGCCAACTGCTGATATAACTCGGTCCCAAAGGTCGCCTGAAACACCGCTAACACGATAATAGCGACCATCAGCGTCGAGAAAGACAACTGAATGTCAGCTATACGCATCAAAAAGCTATCGACACGCCCGCCGATATAACCGGCCGTCAAGCCGATAACGATGCCTAGCAGCGCCTGTAGAGCCACTGCACAAAGTCCGATAACCAAAGACACCCGTGTACCATAGAGAATTGTCGATAGCATATCGCGCCCTTGCGCATCGGTTCCTAAGAGAAAACTTTCCTCTCCCCCCTCTTCCCAGCTCGGCGGTATCTCAGAATTCATAATGTCAATTTGAGATGCATCATAAGGGTCAAAAGGCGCTATTACTGACGCAAAAATGGCCAATAACGCGTAAATAACAAAGACAATAAAACTCAGTTGTGCAACCCGATCTATCGTAAAGCTATGCCAGAAATGAGACGCTTTAAAGCGTTGCAAGGCTGTGGGTTGCTGCTCCATTTTTTGCGTAGATTCAGCCATTATTTTTTACCTGCCAGATTAACTGTCGGATTAACCAGACCATAGATCAGATCAACGAGGGTATTAGTAATAACGAAGATGCCTCCTACAACAATCAGATAAGCCACTATCAAAGGGGTATCGACTCGATTCACCGCCTCAAGAAACAGAAAGCCCATACCCGGCCACTGAAAGACGGTTTCAGTAAGAATGGTATAAGCCACCATCGTGCCTATCTGCACGCCACCTACCGTGATGACCGGCAGCATGGTATTTTTCAGGGCATGAAGAAAATAGATTCGTCGCGGAGAGATCCCTTTTGCCCATGCAAACTTTACATATTCAGACTGCAAAACCTCCATCATTTCCGCCCGAATAAGGCGGATAAACAACGGCAGCATAATAGAGGCTAACGTAAAGCTGGGCAGAATAAGATGACGTAATCCATCTGCTGATAATAAGCCGGTCTCCCAAAAACCCATCACATGGGTCGTTTCTCCCCGTCCATAGGAAGGCAGCCAATTCAGCTCTATTGCAAACAGATAAATCAAACCAATGGCTGTCAAAAACACGGGAATAGATATCCCGACAATACTCAACCCCATCACTGTTTTTGAAAACCAGCTCTGAGGGTTGATAGCGGAATACACACCGATGGGGACAGAAAAAAGAACGATAATGATGGTTGCGCCAAACACCAGCTCCAATGTCGCCGGTAGTTTTTTCATAATCACTTCAAAAGCAGGCTTTTTGAAAAAGTAAGAGTCTCCCAGGTCGCCCTGCACTGCTTTTTTAGCAAAACGCGCATATTGCACCAAAAACGGGTCATTTAAGCCCATCTCCTGACGCAACGCCTGACGCTCTTCTTCCGATACTGCTTGCCCTACCAGCTCTCTTAACGGATCACCCAGGTTATCCTGAATAGAGAAACTAATAAGGCTGATGACAAACATCACAACAACCGCTTGAAAAAACCGTTTAATAAAAAACGCAATCATGATTATCAGCCTTAGGATTTGGCTATGAGAAGTACAAAGCCGGATTTTTGTATGCTTTTTATTTTAGGTGGGAGCAATGACTCCACAAAGGCCAAACGCAATACCTGAGCGGCATATCAAAGCCACTCAGGCATTGCTAAAGATGACTCTTACTCTTTAATGACTAGATCGCCAAGGTATGGGAAGTCCATGCCATTCACGATCGGTGCGATATCGACACCTTTACGCGCACCCCAAGACAGGTTCTGCCAGTGCAAAGGGACAAATCCAGCGTCATCGTATACCGCTTTTTCCATCGCCTGCATAATAACAGCACGCTTTTCAGGGTCAGTTACTGTATTCGCTTCAGCCATCATAGCGTCTACTTTCGGGTTGCAATAGTTACCACTGTTGTACTGCCCAGCCCCTGTATCTTTATTGGCACATGCAGATAAAAACTCGAAGAAATTGTTCGTATCTTCTGTATCAGAGTGCCAGCCTATCATCATCATATCGGCAGCACGCTCATCAAACGCAGGCCAGTATTGTGCTTTTGGCATAGTTTTCAAATCAACATTAATATTGATTTTTGACAACATAGATACAACGGCCTGTGCGATCTTCTCATCATTCACATAACGGTTATTCGGCGCCATCATGGTGACTGTAAAGCCTTTTTCAAAACCCGCTTCCTTCATCAGGGCTTTAGCTTTTTTCAGATCATAGCGAGGTATTAACGTATCGTTATAACCCAGATAACCTTTCGGAGAGAATTGCCCCGCAGGTGTAGCAAAACCTTTCATAATCTTCTTAACGATACCTTCCTGGTTAATCGCATAGTTAATCGCCTGGCGAACACGTACATCCTTAAAAGCCTCAACGCGATCCTGATTCATCTGGAAAGTGATAATACGTGTACCACTCATGGCAACCAGATCCACCTTATCGCTGTTTTCGATACGGTCATGGTCAGTAGGAGGAACAGGAGCGATAAAGTCTACATCACCCGCCAGAAGAGCAGCCACGCGGGTCGGTGCTTCTTTGATCGGGGTGAACACGATTTTATCTACATTACCCGGTGATTTTGTATCCCAATAGGTTGGGCTACGCTGAAATTCAACCCGAACCCCCTGCTCACGATACGAAACCGTAAACGGCCCGGTGCCTGAAATATGACTTGATGCAAATGAGTCACCATGTTTTACCAGCCTATCTTTCGGCTTTCCATTAGCGTCATCTCCGCTAAAAAAGGCACTATCCATCGGAAACAGGTACGTCATGTTATTTAAAATCAGAGGAAACGGCTCAGCAGTCACCATGTCAAAGGTGTGATCATCAATGACATTCAGTGCCTTAAACGGTGCGAACACGCCTTTAAAGTCAGGCGATTCTTGCAAACGTTTAAAGGTAAAAGCGATATCTTTTGTGGAAAGCTCATTCCCACTGTGAAACTTCACACCTTTGCGCAAGTGAAAACGCATCGTGTTATCGTCAATGCGCTCCCATTTTTCAGCCAAGCGCGGCTCAAAGCCCAGGTTCCTATCCCAGCGTACCAGTGGATCATAAGTCATATGAGATAACTGCAATGTACCGCCGGAAAGCTGCTCATATGGATCAAGAGAAACAGGGTCGGCATCATAAGCCATTCTTAACGTGGCAGCCTGTGCACTGGCTATATTTAACGCAAGTGCTGCACCTGCGAATAGCAAAGCGGTTTTTTTCATCTCGGTATCCCTTTTTGATTATTATGTTAGGGTATTTTTAGTCATGAGGACTAAAACCAGACTACCGGAACGCTGCCAACATACCAATCGAGATTACGAGTAAGCCTATAGAGAATCTAAATGAACCATTTTTCTCTTTATTTACAAAAAGATAAAAACAAAAAACCCGACCAAAGGCCGGGTTCTTCAATAAAGCAGAGAGCTAAATGATGATTACATCATGCCGCCCATACCGCCCATTCCACCCATGCCGCCCATATCAGGCATGCCAGCACCGCCTTCCTGAGGCTTATCAGCAACCATGGCTTCAGTTGTGATCATCAGACCTGCAACAGAAGAAGCTGCCTGCAAAGCAGAACGCGTAACTTTAGCCGGATCAAGGATACCCATTTCCAACATATCGCCGTAAGTATCGTTACCTGCGTTATAACCGAAAGAACCACTTCCTTCGCGTACTTTTGCAACAACAACTGAACCTTCACCGCCAGCATTGCTAACGATCTGACGCAGAGGTGCTTCCATTGCACGGCAAGCCAACTGAATACCGATTGTCTGGTCGTGGTTGTCGCCTTGCATACCTTCAACAGCCTGCAGAGCACGAATCAAGGCAACACCACCGCCAGGAACCACGCCTTCTTCAACTGCTGCACGCGTTGCATTTAATGCATCTTCAACACGCGCTTTTTTCTCTTTCATTTCGACTTCAGTTGCTGCGCCGACTTTAATAACAGCAACACCGCCAGCTAGCTTAGCAACACGTTCCTGTAGCTTTTCACGGTCGTAGTCTGAAGAGGTGTCTTCAATCTGAGCACGAATCTGGTTAACACGTGCTTCGATAGCGTCAGCATTACCTGCGCCGTCAACAACAATTGTATTTTCTTTAGTAACAGTAACGCGTTTAGCCTGACCCAAGTGTTCCAGAGTCGCTGTTTCCAGGCTCAGTCCTACTTCTTCAGAGATCACAGTACCGCCAGACAAGACAGCGATATCTTCCAACATGGCTTTACGACGATCACCAAAGCCCGGTGCTTTAACAGCAGCCACTTTAACGATACCACGCATGTTGTTTACAACCAGAGTTGCCAACGCTTCGCCTTCAACATCTTCAGAAACGATCAACAATGGACGGGAAGACTTAGCCACCTGTTCCAATGTTGGCAGCAAATCACGGATGCTTGAAACTTTCTTATCAACTAAAAGGATATACGGCTGTTCAAGTTCAACCGTCATGCTTTCCTGATTGTTGATGAAGTAAGGAGACAGGTAACCACGGTCAAACTGCATACCTTCAACAACCGTCAGTTCGTTTTCCAGTCCTGTACCTTCCTCAACGGTGATAACGCCTTCTTTGCCTACTTTTTCCATTGCTTCAGCAATCAGCTGACCAACCACTTCATCAGAGTTTGCAGAGATAGTACCTACCTGAGCAATCGCTTTAGAATCAGCACAAGGAACTGCCATCTTTTTAATCTCTGCAACAACAGCAGCAGACGCTTTATCAATACCGCGTTTCAGATCCATTGGGTTCATACCCGCTGCAACTGATTTAAGGCCTTCACAAACGATTGCCTGAGCAAGAACAGTCGCCGTAGTTGTACCATCACCCGCTACATCGTTAGCTTGTGATGCAACTTCTTTAACCATCTGAGCGCCCATGTTCTCGAACTTATCTTCCAGTTCAATCTCTTTAGCGACAGATACACCATCTTTAGTGACAGTAGGTGCGCCAAACGCTTTATCTAATACAACGTTACGGCCTTTAGGACCCAGAGTTGTTTTTACAGCGTTAGCCAGAATGTTGACACCTTCCAGCATGCGCTGGCGAGCATCGTTACCAAAACGTACGTCTTTAGCAGCCATTGTTTCTAAATCCTGTTACTTAATATTATTTAGTAATTATTTATCGAAAGCAGTAAAAGTGTCTGAATTAACTTTCCAGAACACCGTAAATTTCACTTTCGTTCATGATCAGCAGCTCTTCACCGTCGATCTTAACCAAGTTAGAACCTGCATACTGTCCGAATAGGACCTTGTCACCCACGTTGACGGATAAAGGCTGTACTTCACCATTTTTCAGTATACGGCCCTGGCCAACAGCAACGACTTCACCTTCATTCGGTTTTTCAGCAGCCGAACCTGGTAGCAAGATGCCACCGGCCGTTGTTTTTTCTTCTTCACTGCGACGAACTACTACACGATCGTGAAGCGGACGAATTTTCATCTAATATTTCTCCTGATGGTTTAATCAAAATGCGATAAAGCTATTGATAAGTCGAAGACCGTAACCATCTGGTTACCGGTTGATATCATAAGTGGGGGCACACAGGGACTTTTCAACACCCGCTGAGAATATTTTTATAGATATTTACAGATTAATCGTCACGGCGAAATTCACCATCGATGATATCGCCCTGTCTCGGCGGCTTGGAAGGATCTTTGAAAGAGGAGTGATGCCCGAATTTAGATTCATCAAAATCATCTGATTGCTCAAAGGTTTGCTGCTTTGACATTGACACCACTTTGAAGCGCTTCATTAAGCCTTTAACAAACGCTTGGCGTGTAAAAGGAATTAAACAACAAAAGCCGATAATATCAGTAACAAAACCCGGAGTTATCAATAACGCCCCCCCGACAGCCAACACCAAACCTTCTACCATCTCCTGAGCGGGCATTTCTCCCGAACTAATCCGCTGCTGCGCTCTGGCAAGTGTGGACAAACCCTGATACCTCAGCATATTCACACCGATAAAAGCAGATAACAACACCAGACCAACGGTATACCAAGTACCTATCGCTTGTCCGACATTGATAAGTACCGTAATTTCGATGATAGGAATCAGAATAAAGAGCAGAAAAAGAAGCGGCATAGTAGAAACCTGAATTATTTCGTTTATCAAATCAGATGACTGAAAAGATTTCAAGAGTACGACCATGGTCTAATTATATACTTTTACACCTAGTCTAATTAACTATTTTTATTAAAACATCTTTATAATCAATATCTTATTAACAATACAGAGATTACAGGCCAGACTCGCAAATAAGTACATACCCGTATATTGGTAAATTTTTTATAGACATTTATTCAACTCCACTCTATTTTTGTTGCGCTGCAATATTCCGCAGTGCACAATAACTTATTAAAGAAGATAAAGTAGCACTCATAGAACAGGGGACCCTACGATGGAATTGAAAGATAAAGTTATCGTTATTACCGGTGGCGGCCGCGGACTAGGTCGTTCAATGGCTTTAGAACTAGCAGGACACGGTGCAAAAATAGCACTGGCTGACCTAAACGCAGAAGACTTGGAAGTTACTGTTGGTCTTTGCATGGAAAAAGGCGTTGAAGCTCGCGGATACATCGCTAACGTTGCTGACGAAGCAAGTGTTGAAAAGCTTTTCAATGACGTCGTAGCAGACTTCGGCACACTACACGGATTAGTGAACAATGCTGGCATCACGCGTGATGGCCTGTTCATTAAAGTAAAAGACGGTAAAGTCGTTAAGAAAATGTCTATGGATCAGTGGAATCTGGTTATGGATGTTAACCTGACAGGTACTTTCCTATGCGGGCGTGAAGCAGCTATTAAGATGATCGAAACCGGCTCTCAGGGCTGTATCGTTAACATCTCTTCTGTTTCTCGTTCAGGCAACATGGGCCAGACTAACTACACTGCGACCAAAGCAGGCGTACAAGCAATGGCAGTCACATGGGCTAAAGAACTCGCTCGTTATGGTGTACGTGCAGCGTCTATTGCTCCAGGCTATATCGGTACTGAAATGGTACTGAGCATGAAGCCTGAAGCACTGGAAAAAATTGCGGCCGGTATCCCTGCAAAACGTTTGGGAACACCAGAAGAGATCGCAAAAACGGTTACATTCATTCTTGAAAATGATTATGTAAACGGCCGTTGTATCGAAGTAGATGGTGCCCTGCGCATCTGATGCCAAGCACTGCTCAAAAAAGCCGACTTCATGTCGGCTTTTTTGATGGCGTTTACATATTCTCTCAAGCCGGACACAATAGCGCGCATCGATCACGTAAGGTTTTCTCCATGTCATCAGTTGATTCACTACCCGATACCTGGCTTGGCTCGCTAAAAATTTATCTGCACCCACGTGCTATTGCGTTATTGTTTCTCGGCTTTTCATCAGGACTGCCTATTTTACTGGTCTTTGGCACACTATCTTTCTGGCTACGAGAAGCCGGTGTTGAACGCAGCGTTATCACCTACTTCTCATGGGTGGGCCTTGCCTACGGCTTTAAATGGCTCTGGGCTCCGCTGATTGACCAGTTCCCCCTCCCTTTTCTTTCCCGCTGGCTAGGCCGGCGCAGAAGCTGGTTATTCCTCTCTCAATGCTTACTCATTGCCAGCCTTAGCGGCTTAGCGTTTTCAGACCCACTGCTAAACCTTAACTATATGGCTCTGCTGGCTATCGCTGTGGCATTCAGCTCTGCGACACAAGATATCGTGATTGATGCCTACCGTATTGAATCAGCTGGCGAGAGATTGCAAGCTGCAATGGCAGCGACTTATATGGCAGGTTATCGTCTCGCGATGATTGTTGCTGGTGCTGGTGCTTTAGCTTTAGCTGCCTGGATAGACATAGACCCCTCAATCTATTCGAAACACTCTTGGCAGGTCGCCTACCTATGCATGGCGGCTCTTATGGGCACAGGGTTGATCACCACACTCGTCATTGCCGAGCCGCCAGTCATTGAAATGGACCAGGAAACACGACAACAGCAGCAAAAAATCACCACTAAAGCTGAAGAGATGGCTCACCTGCCGTCATGGTTATCTCGATTTTTGGGATGGAGCTACATCGCTGTAATTTGTCCTTTTGCAGACTTTATTCAGCGCTATGGAAAACAGGCACTTATCATTTTGGCGCTGATTGGTACCTACCGCATATCCGATGTCATTCTTGGCATTATTGCCAATGTATTTTATGTGGATATGGGATTTACTAAACAAGAAGTAGCACAGATTATTAAGATCTATGGTGTTGTGATGACAATCATAGGGGCGGCTCTTGGTGGCATTTTGGTCAACCGGTTTGGCGTAATGAAGATCCTCTTCACAGGCGCCTTACTAGTCGCTGGCACCAACCTTCTGTTTGCTTGGTTAGCCACACTAGGCCACGATACTATGATGCTTACCATCGTTATCTCGTTGGATAACCTTAGCGGTGGTATTGCGACTGCTGCGTTTGTTGCTTATCTATCCGGCTTAACCAACATTCAATATTCAGCAACCCAATATGCTTTATTCAGCTCTGTGATGCTGCTATTTCCTAAATTTCTTGGAGGATTCTCAGGAGGATTTGTTGATAGTTTTGATTACGCGTGGTTCTTCACCGGAACCGCTTTACTGGGACTTCCCGTATTAATTTTAGTATGGATGGCAGCCCGTATTACCCCTATTAACGCCAAACAGTAACAAGAAGAATATTACACCACTCAAGCAAATACGAATGATAACGATTATTATTTACATTATTCTGCTATTGCCCTATTCTTCCTCTATACCACATGGAGGATAAATCATGACCTATCAAATTAACGCCTGGTTAGAACGAGCAGATCCATATATCAGAGTCATCCATAAAGCTCGTAATATACCGGTCATTCAATGGAATGGTGACCAAGTAAAGGAGATGATAGCTACAGGATCTCTTTGCCCTGCTGACTTCTCAAATTCCAGAACAAATGAACAGGAGCTCATCAAAGAGCTCTTTCTTTTATCATTCCTGGTTGATGACAGTGCAATATGAATTATTTATGACATTATTGACTTTTTATCACTGAAATCAGATCATGCATCACAACGTATATACATAAGATGTACTTTATATATGCACGCAAGCACGCTTTTCTGATCTGTTTTTTTTCAAATTACCTACTGAGGTTCTAGGAATGGGTACAAAAAAGAAACCCAAAAATAGCCAGCTTGTGATTCGTATCAATGAAGATGAGCGTAATGATTTCGTATCATTATGTGATGAACTGGATACGAGTGCAGCCCGAGAGTTACGACGGTTTATACGCAATTTTATTGTGGAGCACGGACAAGAGTCGAAAGATTAAGACTGCTTGCTCAGCAACACAGTTCTCAAGGAAATCAAACGGAGAAGTTCAAATGTCTAAAGTAAAAGCAAAAGAAGTAAAAAGCGAAATCAAAACACGCGAAGCTAAAATCGAAAAGCAGGAAAAGAAAGTGAAGGAACTGAAAAAGCAGCTTAAAAAAAGCAAGTAATTCTGTTTTTTTGTAACTGCTCAAGGGGCTGCCTCATCCTCTAGCCGGCCCCTTGTATACCACACTATACAACCTCAGAAACCGATAATTCCTTACCTAATAGCGTAAAGAATTAATCTCGGAAATTATTGTACTGCAGCGGCATATCAATATCGGATTTTTTCAGTAATGCCATCGCTTGCTGAAGATCATCACGCTTTTTCCCGGTAACACGCACTTTTTCTCCCTGAATCTGTGTTTGGACTTTCAACTTCGCATCTTTTATAACTTTAATAATTTTCTTCGCGACCGGCTGATCAAGACCTTGCTTAATAGCTAACTCTTGGCGCGCTTTAACACCGGATTTATCAGGGTCTTTTTCTTCAATACATTTAGTATCAATACCACGTGCTATCAGCTTAGAACGCAATACTTCCAACATCTGCTGAAGTTGAAAATCCACGTCTGCTTCCATATTCACATTGTCACCATTTAACTCGAATCTGGCAGCGACACCCTTAAAATCAAAGCGCGTCTGAATTTCGCGGTTAGCCTGATCCACCGCATTGGTGACTTCATGCTTATCTAACTCAGAAACAATATCAAATGATGGCATGCTCGTTTTCCTCAATGTCTTTTATTACAGTTTTAGCTGCGCTATTTTAACCACACAAGCGAGGCTTTTCATCTTCTGCATCAAGTTAAAAAGCATTTTTCGTTTTTATGATGCGTTACTCAATGGATACCTATGCACTGGCATATTCTCGGCGCTGGCGCCATCGGCTGCACCTGGGCTGTACAACTCTTCACATCCGATCATGATGTTACTTTAATTTTAAGTAATAAAGAGCGTCTGCAGCAATTAAACGAAAACGGCGGTGTGTCATATCAATCAATAGATGGTGAAACCCAAACATACGACATCGACGCTGAATTAGCTGGAAGCAACACGCCCATCCAGAACTTACTCATCTGCACCAAAGCCTACTCCACAATCAGCGCATTACAGTCAGTTGCAAGTCGATTAAGCAGTGAATCAACAGTAATATTACTACAAAATGGCTTGGGGCCTCAGCAGGAAGCAGTCGCCCTGTTTCCCTATCTATCTATCTGGGCAGCAACAACAACCGATGGCGCCTATCTGACTTCACCCTTTCATGTGGTAAGGGCCGGTCATGGAGATACCCTCATGGGCGCTCTATCCAGAAAAGCGCTCTCTGACAACTCACTATGCATCACCTCTGCAGGAAACCTGACGATCTCTTTAGTTAGCGATATTGAACATAAGCTGTGGTGTAAAGTCGCCATCAATGCCGCTATCAATCCACTGACTGCATTGCATAACTGCAAAAATGGTAGATTAGTGTCAGATTCAGAATTATCAGAAAAAATGCGACAGGTGTGTGGCGAAGTAGAAATGATTGCAGCTGCTTGCAGACAACCTTTATTTGAAGTACCTCTGTATGACATGGCCACTGCGATAGCCAACGCAACTGCAGAAAACTATTCGTCTATGCTACAAGATATCCAGAAAAAAAGGGCCACAGAGATCGAACAAATTACTGGTTTCTTATGTAAACAAGCGGATAAATTCGGTTGTAGTGCACCAGAAAACCGTAGTCTATTACGACAAATTCAGCAGTTATCACTAACTCGCTAATGTAAATATCACCTCCGTATAATCACTACAATCTCATACCACTCAGAAACAAAAAAGCTCAGCGTAAACGCTGAGCTTTTTTAGTCTAAAGATAGACGGTTACGCTACTTGTTGCTCATCTGCAGTGCCTAGAATAGCCATATCTGGGATATCCAATGCATCGAAGGCATCAGTAACACCTTCATAAGCAAACTCATTTTGATCCATTTCAAGATTCAGTGAACTCAGGCTAGTTTGGCTTAAGGTCAATGAAGACTCAAGGCGCTCCACATTACTCAAATCAATTCCATCGCCTTTAGCAAAGTACACATCGACCAGATCAACCTGAGAGCCATCAGTCTGTTCAGCCGTAGACCAGTCTAGCAAGCGGTTACCATTCTGTTCAGTTTCAGCACCTTCAACGCGTGTTTCAAATTGAACATTAAGTGCAGCTAAACCAGCATCCGTTAGCGAGATCAACTCACCCGCGTCTGTGACACCGTTTTCATTAGCGTCTTGCCAAACCTGCAACTGACTGAATGCATCATCCAGAGCATTAACAACACCATCTCCATTGCTGTCGAAGGCTGCTAACTTACGGAATCCGTCACCGGTATTATCGCCGCCAAACATCTCGCTACGGTTATCAATCACACCATTATTGTTGACGTCATGAACGACAAAAGCATCTGAGCCCGAGATCCACCCGGTGTTATCAGCAGCCCCATCATTATCCATATCGAAACGAGTACCTGCATCAACACCCAGCGTTTGGATACCATCACCATCTAAATCGATAACGATCGGACAGTAATAAGCCCCTACATCCCAGCTATTATCCTGCTCACCTTCATCCAGCCAGATCCATTGAGTGTAACCGCCACTATTTACATCTGAATCTGAACTATCATTTGCCCAATTCTTGCCGGTAAACTCATAGCCATATGGCAATGTGCTCTTATCAGCGCGAATATAGTAGTAACCTTCATCCAGATTATTGAATGAATAATCACCATTAGCGTCAGTATAAGTCTTCGCTGCCCAATCGGTTGAGCTGCCATTCCACTGATATAGGTCTAAGCGAACGCCCTCGAGTCCACTTTCAGAAGAATCCTGATATCCATCCTTATCTCTGTCGTGCCAAACACGATCACCTAAAGAAGCTTTCTGTGCGCCTTCACCATTAACCACGATTTTGTACGTTGACTGATTTTCACCGCCATTGCCGTCACTGACAACATAAGTAACCGAAGTAGTCGCTGTTTCCCCTGCATTCAGATAATCAAACTCGCCGTTAGTGTCGAATTCAACTGTGCCATCCGCATAGATGTAAAGAAGTCCACCGTTGTTACCAACAGCCACATCCCAATCATCTCCACCGACGGTTAGGTCTTCACCTTCCAGTGACTTAACGAAGACAGCATCACCATCAACATCTGTTGCATTTGTTAATGCATTAACAGCCAACGTCTGACGTCCATCACTCTCAGATACAGTGACACACTCATCACCATCTTCAGGCGCAACATTCACAGGCGTAGTATCTGTATCGCAGTTTTTCAGGACAATGCTATCGATACGGGCATATTCACTACCTTCAAACCAACCCACAACTTTAATGACATCTCCTTTATTTAACTGGAGATCATCAATCGTCACTGCTGCAAAGCCGTTGGTATGATCACCAACTTGCTGATCAAGATTAATAGTTTTAACTGTCGTCCCATTAATCTTAATTTTCAACATGCCATAACCATCATTTTCATCGATATAATTCAATGTAAAGTCATAGCTGCCACTTGGTCCATCAAAGGTAGTTTTTACATAACCATCATAGTCAGTTAGCTTAACAACGGCCCCACCTGAAGCTGCATTATTTGACTCAATGGAGTAATCACAACGAATCATATCTTCAGCTTCGATAACGATAGGAGCGCATTCTCCACTTTCACAAACAGACTCTTTGGCCTGAACACTCAAGTGTTGGATTTTAAACTCATCATTTGAACTGCTTGTCTTAGCCGCAATAATCAGAACATTACCTTCAAGTTCTGCCGCATTCAAATCAGCCAAACGCGTTGAAGAAGAGCCAAGATTGATCTCTGTGAAGCCCATCTGAGACAGGATATCGTCACTGAGATTTGTATGGTTATTGAATGCATTATCCAAGGTACCAATCCAAACACTCATATCGCTGTCATCAACAACATAACCAAGGAAAGTACTATCAACCACTACATTCTGATCAAACTCAAACAGCACGTAATCATCCATATCCCCTCGGTTATCGACGGTATGGCTATTACCACTTCCACTCTCATTGCGGTTGGTCACACCCAGACCACCAGAGAAGGTACCCAGATATGAAGTAGACCAATCACCTGTTGAGTCAGAGCGGCTGTGAGCACTAACGTTTACAGTAACTCCGTTATCCGTATAAGTACGAATATTGCCATAAGAGCCTGCACCGGAAGAACTACCGTTAAAGTTGAACGAAGCATCTTTAGTCGTGAACTCCACTAAACCAGCATCTACTGACAAGTTGTTTTCGCCTGCAGCTAAAACATACTGGTCAGTCAGACCATTTTCATTAGCATCGGAGTCAATATCATCCGCTGCCTGGTCTTTGTGAGTAAAGATATAACCCGTCGGAGATGTGAAAGAAACACTGTATGTACCAGGAACCAAGTCAGTAAATAGGTACTCACCGGCAGCATCAGTAGAAGTCGTCGCGACCATAGCACCTGTTGAGTCAAGCAATGCAACGCTAACACCCGCAAGACCTGCTTCGCCAGCATCCTGAATACCATCACAGTCTTTATCGAGCCATACTTTATCACCCAGAGAAGCATTCTGTACTTCAGCAACCAGACCAGCATCCCAGCTCAGGTCATTCTCGCCCGAGGTCAGGGTCGTTGTGACGGTACGGCCTGTGGTGGTGTTGGCATCGGAGTCCGAGGCATCGCTGCCCTGATCCTGTTGGGTGAAGTTGTAGCCGTTCGGTGCGACGAACTCAACGCTGTAGTCGCCCGGTGTCAGGTTATCAAACAGGTAGTAACCTGCCTGGCCTGCATTATCCGCGGTAACGGTGGTGTCGATCACGTCACCGTTGCTGTCAAGCAGGTTAACGGTGACACCGTTCAGGCCGGTGCCGGTTTCGTTCTGCTGGCCATCACCGTTAGTGTCAACCCAAACGTAGTCACCCAGGCTGGCTCTCTGTAACAATCCAGCATCCCAACTCAGATCATTCTCACCAGCAGAAAGAGTTGTAAATTCAGATACACCATTACCATCAACATCTGAATCCTGACTATCATTCACGCCCTGATTCTGATCCGTGAAAACAGTCCCATCAGGGGCAACTACTTGAATGGCATACTGGCCCGGTTCCAAACCAACAAACAAATAATTTCCATCCGCGTCTGTTATTGTCGAAGCTGACACATTACCGTCGCTATCTAGCAGATTTACGGTTACGCCGGCAACGCCTGCTTCGTCATCATCCTGAACTCCATCACCATCAAGATCCAACCAAACCCGATCACCAAGACTGCTTGTCAGGAAGCTAGTGTTATAGTGAGCTAAATCTGAATCAGACAAGATACGACCTGCTGCATCTGTACCAATCACAGTCCCTGTATTTACAAAAGTCCCACCGTCTACAACCGTTTCAGTTGCTGTATAAGTCCATGTTTCACCAACATCAAGCAGACCATCGTTGTCAGTATCACCACCAACAAATGTAACATCCGTAAGGCGGTCATCGGTCACCTGCACATCACTGAGCGCTACATCACCGGTATTGGTCACCTCATAAGTAAAGATAGCTTCTCCACCGATAGGAATGTAAGGGCCGTCTGGCGTGTCTGCATCAAAATTTTCTGTTTCTACAATTGTTCCCGTGCTTGTCTGTTCATTGAGATCGGCTCCCATTTCATTCTGAGCAGCAAATAAGTCCTTCGTTATTTCATAATCACCGCTGCTAATAGCCGCTTGAGTCATAGAGATAACTTCAGCTTTAGAATATTCATAAGCAACGAATGGATTAGATGCATTCAATAATGCTGCGGTTGAATGACGTAGCAGTGCATCTAAATCTCCCCCCCCAGAGTTCATTGCGTCTAGCAAAGAAGGACTACCCTGAACATCGACACCAAAGATAGCTTCGTAACTATCTGTAGGCGCATAGCCAGTTTCAGGCCAACCCGATAAGGGAGCAGGACCAAATTCTGAATGAGTTTTCCAGAAGCCAGGGGTTAAACCTTCGCCCGCGCCGCCTTCTTCTTCATAGCGTCCTCGAACATACTTTTCAATATCAATACCAGCATTCTGGAATACCAGTCCCGCATCCCAGCCCAGGTCATTCTCGCCAGAAGTCAGTGTCGTCGTGACGGTACGGCCTGTGGTGGTGTTGGCATCCGAATCAGACGCATCGCTGCCCTGATCCGCTGTAGTGAAGTTGTAACCCGCCGGGGCTACGAACTCGACGCTGTAGTCGCCCGGGGTCAGGTTATCAAACAGGTAGTAACCTGCCTGGCCTGCATTATCCGCGGTGACGGTGGTGTCAATGACGTTGCCGTTGCTGTCGAGCAGGTTAACGGTGACACCGTTCAGGCCTGTATTGGTTTCGTTCTGCTGACCGTCGCCGTTAGTATCAACCCAGACGTAGTCACCCAGGCTGGCGGTTTTGTAGAGACCGGCATCCACGGTGGTGTCGGTTTCGCCGGATTCCAGATTGTAGCAACCGGTC
>JBLWXO010000008.1:0-201505 GCA_048267385.1 Neptunomonas sp.
ACCGCGCCCGAGAGGATATGAGCACCAACCTCAGAACCTTTTTCAACCACACAGACGGTTAATTCCTGTTCTTGTTCATTGGCCATCTGCATAAAGCGGCAAGCAGCGGATAATCCAGCTGGCCCGGCACCTACGATGACGACATCAAACTCCATCGATTCGCGTTCCACGGTTCGTCTCCCCTTATTCGAATATATGTATACGGTTTCAAAAAAAGATTCCGATATTTTTTATGGAATATATTATAAGTAAAAACCCGTACCTATATAAACTGATTTCTGGCAAAGTTAGACCTTAGGTTTAGCTGAACGGCTTGAATTATTACGAAACTTCATTAATATACGGGAATATACTTATGCGTCTGCGGTGTTTTATAGGCACTTGTTTCAGGCGAATAACAATCAGTTGAATAAAAAGGTAACCGCAATGAAAGTTCTGGTAACTGTCAAGCGCGTAATCGACTACAACGTGAAAGTGCGTGTGAAGTCAGATAATAGCGATGTTGATTTAAACAATGTCAAAATGGCAATGAATCCGTTTTGTGAAATTGCTGTTGAAGAAGCTGTTCGCTTGAAAGAAGCTGGTGTAGCTACTGAGGTGGTTGCTGTTTCTTTAGGTAGTAAAACGTGTCAGGAGCAGCTGCGTACGGCATTGGCTCTTGGTGCAGACCGTGCGATTCTTGTTGAGTCGGATGAGGCTCTGGAATCATTAACAGTTGCTAAACTACTACAGAAAGTGGTCGATGATGAGAAGCCCGGTTTGGTCATCATGGGTAAGCAGGCAATAGATACTGATAATAACCAAACAGGGCAGATGCTGGCAGCGTTGACCGGTTATCCTCAGGGCACATTTGCTTCTGAAGTCAAAGTTGATGGCGATAAAGTGCAGGTCACTCGGGAAATAGATGGTGGTTTGCAGACCGTTTCACTGGTGCTGCCTGCCATTGTGACAACAGATTTGCGTCTGAATGAACCGCGCTATGCTTCTTTGCCGAACATCATGAAAGCTAAGAAAAAACCATTGGAAGTTAAAACACCAGCAGATTTTGGTGTTGAAGTTAAAGCGCATACACGATTGGTTAAAGTCTCGCCTCCGGAAGAACGTAAAGCGGGTATCAAGGTGCCTTCTGTTGAGGCGTTAGTGGACAAACTGAAGAATGAAGCGAAGGTGATCTGATGGCTATTCTGGTTATTGCGGAACATGATAACAGCGAGTTGAAATCAGCTACGTTGAACACAGTAACTGCTGCCGCGCAGATGGGTGGTGATGTACATGTGATAGTGGCGGGTGCAGGCTGTCAGTCGGTGGCGGATGCAGCAGCGAAAATACAAGGTGTCAGTCAAGTGCTGCTTGCTGAAGATACGTGTTATGAGCATCAGCTTGCTGAAAACCTCTCTTTGCTGGTTGCTGAGGCAGGGAAAGACTACAGTCATATCGTAGCGGCTGCGACAACATCGGGTAAAAACTTCATGCCACGGGTTGCAGCCTTGTTAGATGTAGCGCAAATTTCTGAGATTGTTCGTGTAGAGAGTGCTGATACGTTTGATCGTCCTATCTATGCCGGTAATGCGATCGCTACAGTACAGTCATTGGATGCGGTTAAAGTGATTACAGTACGTACTACAGGCTTTGATGCAGCGGCAGTTGAAGGCGGCAATGCATCGGTGCAGACGTTGTCGCTTGTTCATAATGCTGAGACATCAACCTTTGTTGGTGCTGAAATTGCCAAATCAGATCGTCCTGAACTGACCTCTGCCCGCGTTATTATTTCTGGTGGCCGAGGTATGGGCAACGGTGAAAACTTTGGTTTGATCGAAAAAGTTGCTGATAAGCTTGGCGCGGCCGTTGGCGCATCTCGTGCCGCCGTCGATGCCGGGTTTGTACCAAATGATATGCAGGTTGGGCAGACGGGTAAAATTGTTGCTCCTGATCTTTATATTGCAGTCGGTATTTCTGGTGCGATTCAGCATCTGGCGGGTATGAAAGACTCTAAAGTGATAGTCGCGATTAACAAAGACGAAGAAGCTCCGATTTTTCAGGTCGCTGATTACGGCTTGGTTGCCGATCTTTTCGAGGCAGTGCCACAATTAGAGCAGCAGATTTAAGGTGGTTTTTAAGTTCCCTCTGGTTAAAGCCTGACATGGCCTTTAGCTTTTGGTGCGTGATTTGCGCGCCGCTTTCTTGCTTGTAGCCCGGCTTGCCGGGTTTTTTTTATCCCGGCTTGTCCGGGCTTTTTTATATGTAAAAAGCTAAAAGTCCGGCTGGCCGTCAAGTCGGCGGCCAGCTTATTATAAATCTATTACATATTATGTTGCGGATGTACCCGGGTGTGTGGCAATAAAGTGTGCCAACACTTTTTTAAGTACAATGGCATGCTCTGAATTACCTGTTTGTTCCGCATGCTTTATATCATCAAGAATGATTTTTTTAATTTTATTCTCGCCATCGTGGCAGCATAAATACTGACCAATTGCTAAAGCAATTATCGGGTCAACATGTTCATGTTCTGCGATTGCTGATACTTCTTCTTGTGTGATATCACACATATCTAAGCATTCTTCATACGTTAGCATGGTGTATCCTCCATTATAATTATTGGGTTGGTAGTGAGTTTTTTATTTCCCTCTACCTTTTTAATCTCAATATTAGTATATGCTTCTGGATATTAAGGTGGCCAGAATGTCAAGGGTATTATTTTTCATGTAAGAAAGATTTTAACTGATATTTTTTTCATGTTGCGATTGCGTTATAAAGGTTTTTTGTTGTCTTTAGGTTATTGATTTTAAATTACTTATTTTTATTTTACGGTGCGGAATATGTTTTTAGATTTAGACTTAATGAGTAGTAATTCTACGTATCATGCGTTGACCCAGATCATTATCCCCAGACCTGTGGCTTGGGTATTAACTGAACACCAGAATGGTGAATATAATTTGGCGCCATTTTCTTATTTTTCTGCCGTATGTAGTGATCCTCCTATCATGATGATATCGGTCGGCAGGAAGCCGGATGGTTCTGAAAAAGATACCTATCAAAACATTATCGAGCGTGAAAAATTTATTATTCATATTGCTAGTTCTGAGTTGGCTGGAGCGGTTACCAAAAGCGCCAGTGTTTTGGATGCAGGGCAGTCTGAAATTGATCTATGTGGTTTGAAGACAGAAAGAGTTGAAGGGTTTTCCTTACCAAGAGTCATGGGCCCAAAAATCGCAATGTCATGTCGTTTTTATGAAGAAAAGACAATGGGCAATAATGATCAGCATATTATATTTGGACGTATTGAAAAGGTTTGGTTGGATGACGATATTGTTTTACCAACGGATACGGGTCGACTAAAAATTGATGCATCCAAGGTTGATCCAATAGGCCGGCTAGGTGGAAACGAATATACGACATTTGGCGAGATTTTAGATATTCCAAGGCCAAAATGAACCTTGGTGTGAGTTGCCTTGGATTACCTGTGCTCACTGGTTATGTTTAGAATGCAACCAAGTTAGTTTCAACTATAGTTAGAATCAGAGTTCATGATAAAAACCTTTATTGAGCAGATCGGGTAGTTACTTTGTCCATATATGTGCAGTGGTTAAATTTAGTGTGTCAAATGGTTCCCGGCACACAGAGTGCAATTTTCAAATATTCAGATGCCATTGACGACAAGTATGCATGCTGGCCAGAAGCTAATAATCCTGATGCAGCACTGTTAGATAGTTTGGCTTTTGCAGCACAGCGTAATTCTCTGCTGACCTCTTATACCTCGCCATTATTAACGGTCGTTTTACCTGTGGGTGAAGACGGTGGTTCTATACTGCTTGCATTGTCAGTGAAAGTAGAGCCTGAGGCGGTTGAACCGATTAAGCGATTGGTGACGTGGTCGGTGCGTTGGTTGTCTGAGTTATTGACGATACAGCGTACGCAACAGGTCAGACAATCGCATCAGGACCTGAGTCTCACTGATTCCGGAATGCTGCAGCGTTTCTTATCTGCTCCTGAGCCGCAAGACTTGCTCAATAATACCGCCGAATATCTGGTTCAGAACTACGGTATGAAAAGCTGTTTGTTGGTGTTGAGTTTTGCTGAACAAAGGGTTGTTGGGTTCTTCGCTGAGGGTGGTGGGGCTACGGCTCAAGGCTCTTTAGTTAAAGAACTATCGTCAGTTGAGTTTACTGCAGTTTTTAATGATCTATTGCCTGATCAACTTTATTCTTTTGTCGATATTTCTGAACTCAATAATCTGATATCGGGCACTAAGCAGCAGAATGGAAAAGAGGGCTTGCATAGTCTGCTGATAAAACAACTGGATCAGTGTCAGCTTAATGCATATTTTATCAATCATGACCAGCAAGGCTTAGTGGAGCCCTATTTAGCCGAAGTCCGACATTTGCTGGGGCAATGCTGTGCTTTTTTATCAGTATCTACAAAGCTTTTAGGTAATGTACCAGGCAGGCTCTCAGAGAGCGCTGCTGAGGAACCCAAACTCTTCATTAAACAGAAGCTAGAGGGGTTGAAGCCCAGCGGTTTATTAGGTTGGGGTGTTACTATGGCCTTGCTAATCGCGCTTCTTTTCTTGCCGGTTAGCTATGAAATACCGGTAGACACGGTTGTTGAAGGGAAAATCCAAAAATCCATTGTTTCTCCATTTGATGGATTTATTAAAACAGCAGGTTTGAAAGCCGGTGATATTGTTGAAAAAGGGCGAGTCATTGCTGAGTTAGATGATCAGCAGTTCAAGATTGAAGTCATCAGGCTGACCAGCCAATATCAGGAGCATGAAAAAGGTTATAGACAAGCGTTAGCCAGCCGTGAGTATGGGCAGGCCAATGTTTACCAGGCCAAGCTGAAGCAAGCCGCTGCCAGGCTTGATCAGGTAAAGCTTCAATTGGAACAAACGGCATTAAAGGCACCCATTGCGGGCATGATTATTCAAGGAGACTTAAGTCGTCGTTTAGGCTCTCCGGTATCGACAGGTGATCTCTTATTTAAAATTGCACCGCTTAATCAATATCGAGCAATGCTCCGCGTCCAGGAAGCGGATATCCGCTTTATTAAAGAAGGACAGCAAGGGGCTCTTAAGCTCGCTGCGCTACCGGATTCTGTGTTTGATATATCCTTGTTAAAAGCATCGCCTCTCTTTTTTGAAGAAGATAATAAAATCGTCTATTTGGCAGAAGCTGATTTGCCCGAAGCGGCTTTGGAGTTATTACGGCCGGGTATGGAAGGGATTGCGCGGGTAGATGTTGGGCATTACTCATTAGGCTGGATCATTGCTCATCATTTTATTGATTGGTTTCGGGTGATAATTTGGAAACTGTGGCTGTGATGGCGACTCATGTTGATAGCAAAAGCCTTATTGAAAGAGTAAAAGACTCTGTTTTACAGCTAGATGTATTGATGACTTGTACAGAGCAAAAAACACCGGAAGGCGTATGGTATTTGCTGTCAGTGGGTGAACCGTCGCAATTTTTTCGTTGTAATAAAAGGGCATATGATTTTATTTGCAGGTTTGATGGTCATAAAACAGTATCTGAGATACTCGATGAGAAGAGGTTGCAAACTGATGAGGTGTCTGCTGAGGAGGAGGTTGCCGAGCTGAGCAGTGTTATAGTTAAATGTTTAAATATAGGCTTGCTGAAAAACCCGGATAAAAAAGTAAAAAATAAACATTGGTTGGCAGGAGTGCGCCAGCCTATGGCAATTAAAATTCCTTTATTTAATCCTGATAAACTATTAGATCGCTTGTCTTTAGTTGGCTCGATTCTATTGAGCTGGCCATTTTTAGTTCTTTTTTTATTCCTTCTGGGTTATGGATTAAGCTTGGTTGCTATTCATTGGAGCGATATTCAGCTGCATTGGGCAAGTCGGTTCTTTGATCCGCTTAACATTGTCTATATGTTAATTCTCTACCCACTATTAAAAGTTTTGCACGAAACCGGACACGGATTAGCGCTCAAGCGATTTGGCGGAGAGGCAAAGGAGTGCGGTATTATTTTTTTAGTCTTAATGCCGTTGCCTTATATTAATGCTTCCTCAAGCTACCATTTTCCCTATAAGCATCAGCGTGTGTTGGTGGGTATGGCTGGCATGCTTATTGAGTTTTTTATTGCAATATGTGCCTGGATTGTTTGGTGTGGTATCGATAGCGTTGGTTTTTGGTCAGATATTTTATTTGATATATTCTTTATAGGCAGTTTTTCTACGCTGATGTTTAATCTTAATCCCCTGATGAAATTTGATGGATATTACATATTGTCAGATCTGTTGTCGATCACTAATCTTAATAGCCGTTCAAGACAATATATCAGTAGTATTTTTAAAAAATATTTATTAAATATTACGATGCCTACAGATTATATTGCACCAAATGAGTTTAAATGGCTGACAATATACGGAGTGTTAGCGATTCCATATAGAATATTAATTAGTTTGTTTATAGCGCTCTATTTGAGCTCAAAATTTTTCTTTCTCGGTGTGATGCTTGCAATATTAGTGGTGGCGCAGCAGATCGTTTCGCCTCTTATTAAAGGCTTTGTTAATACCTATGCTCTAGCCGGTAAACAACATCAACTTATGCGGTTCTGGAGTGTCTGTCTGGGTGCTCTTTTCATGGTTGTGTTGTTGGGTGTTGTTTTGCAGTTTCAATACAGTACTCGTTTGTCGGGCGTGGTTGTGCTTAACGAATCGCAGCAAGTCAGAGCCAATCAGAGCGGCATCATAAAGCAAGTGCTAGTTCAAAATGGAGAGCGGGTTCAGCTTGGGCAGGTGCTTCTTGAAATAGACAATCCTGAACTAGTGAATACTATCGCTACTCTGCGTGTTGATATTGAAGAGTTGACCGCTCGATATGATCAGATACGTGCTAAAGATGCGCTTCAGGCCGCGGATATTTTTGATCAGCGTCTCGGGGTTGAGCAGGAGTTGGCTGAGGTATTGAAACAGGCCCGGCATCTTAAGTTAACTTCTTCCAGCGAGGGTGTTTTCGTTCAGCCAAGGTTGAGTGATCTGGAAGGCAGTTATTACAACCGAGGTGATGTTATTGGTTTGATATATGATAATTCGCCCGTGAGGGTGACGACTATAGTCGATCAAATGGATATTGAAAAAATACGAGATCATTTACTGCACATTTCTGTGATGTTTAAAACAGAGCCCGGTACTATTTATAGTGGGAAGCTGGTACAGATCATTCCCGCTGCGAATAATCAACTACCGACCCGGTTTCTGGGTAGTTTAACCGGAGGGGATGTTCTTGTTGATGGACGAGATGCTAGTGGCACGAAGGCTATGCGTAATAATTTTCTGATTCAGGTTATTGTACAAGATGCCGATAACAGAACATATCAGTCTGCTAATGCTCAGTTAAAATTTATCTTTGATGAAACGACTGTTTTGAACAGGATGATGGCGTGGGCAGAGGCAAGCTGGGTGCGAAATGTTGCACCGTCTTTCTAAAAACAGGCTACGCTTGTTATATCAGTTTTAATAAACAGGCACCAATTTAAAAAGGGTAATGAATGAGTGTACGTTTCCTAGCTCAGCTGGTTGTTATTGCTGGTTTTTCAGGCCTTACGCAGGCTGAGGTTATATTGCCCGCTGTTGATTGCGTCATCATTCCCAGTAAAACGGTGGATATCAGTGCAGCGGTACCGGGTCTTATCGCAAAGCTTCATGCTGAGCGAAGCGATAAAGTGCACAAAGGAATGATGCTGGGTGAGTTGGCAGCGCGTGTAGAACAAGCGAATGTGGAACTAACCCGGGCTCGATCTGAAATGAGCGCCGAAATATCTGCCGAGCAGGTCAACCTGAGATACGACCAATTACAAAGCCGCCGAGTCACTGACTTAAAACAGAAAAATCTGGTATCTGAGCAAAATAAAGATGAAGCGGCGCGGCTAGAAAAAGTGACCTATTGGCGTCTCAAGCAGGCACAAGATGCGTTCAAAACGCGTCAATTAGAGCTTGCTCGAGCGGTTGCACAACTCGAAGAGAAAAAAGTGTATTCAACACTCGATGGTGTCGTGGCGCAGGTCTATAAATCAGAAGGCGAGTATGTAGAAGATCAGCCTATTATGCGACTGGTGCAGTTGAACCCGTTGCACGTTGAGGCAGTCCTCCCCATGGAGCATTATGGGCAAGTAAAAAAAGATATGCAGGGAGGTATTTTTGCTGAAATAGCACCCAATACCAAGCTGAATGCGAAGGTGGTGATTGTTGATCCGGTAGGGGATACCGCTAGCGGAACCTTTGGTGTTCGTTTACATATGGATAACCCCGACAATAAAATACCGGCGGGGATGAAGTGTGTTTTAAAACTTGACCCATCAACACCAGAACAAACCGTTGAAACGCCGAATAGTCTGGCAGTTAAAACGGATGCGGTGGCAGATTCCATTCCTGAACGAAACATCGAAACTACATCAGAATCTCTGGTTGTTGACGTACCGGTCAATAAAAAAGAACCCGCCATTGTTACTATTCCTGATGAACGAGTCGTTGAACGGACGTCCTCGCTTCCAGAGACCACATCTGCATCTGCAACATCTTTACGACCGCACTCTTTTGGACCGTTTGATAAAGACTCAACGATACTGAGAGTAGGTGAAATGTTGACCAGCCAAGGCTATGTTTTTTCACGTCGAGATGAGCAGCAGTCCGTGATTAAAGGGTATTTAGTTTTGCTGGCGGATGATTACGAGCAATCTAAACGCGATTTGTTATCGGAGTTTCGCCAACGTGGCGTCACTGGCATGACAATCCTGCCACGCAGAAGTTACGGGGGAAGGTTATCGTTTGGAGCATATAACGGCCCTGAAATGGCAAAAGTTAGACAAGAAAGTCTGACAAAAAAAGGTATTCGTAGCGAAGTCATTACGCGTCGCACAGGAAAGCTCATTTCATGGTTGGATGTGGATAAAATAGCCGAGCCAAAGATTACTGCTGTGCTTGATCAAATAAGGAGTGTCCGTTAATAGTGAAGGTCATTGCTTATAAAAGTAATGAAGTTATAAGTCAGATAGTTAGCGATAGCTTTTGTAGTGGCTGAAGGGTGGTTTAATGGCAGTTACGGATAACATCCAAAAAAAGAAGTCTATGGACGCATCCTATCTTTTGGAGGCTTTAGAGCCGAGAATTATGTTATCTGCAGACCCTTTTGGTGCGGCAGAAGCTGCTGTCGACCTGTTAGTAACAGCGAATCAACAGGGTAACATCGAGTATGAAGATGATACGTCCAGCGATACGCCTGACAGTGCCAATAGGAACATTTCTGGTGAAACATTAGAGTCATTGGATCTTGCTTCTGTCACCACACTTTTTTCTTCAGCAGATCCGTTAACCAATCATCCGCAATCCTATCTCCAGCCCAGCGATGGTGATTTTGTTAGCACGCCTGAGAATGAAAACTCGCGTACTGAACTTATCATTATAGATGCAGCGGTTAGTGACCAGCAGCAACTTCTTAAACAGATAATGCCTTCTGATTCGCACGTCAGTTATCAGGTCCATTATTTAAATCAGAACAGCGACGGCATTACCCAAATTTCTGAACTGCTAAATCAATATTCACAGATTGATGCGGTTCATATTTTATCTCATGGTAGCGGAGAGGGTTTGCAGTTAGGCAGTGCGTGGATTAATGCAGATACGCTTAATCAGCAAGCTGATCAAATAACCCAGTGGTCATCTGTCTTAACTGATAATGCTGATGTTTTGCTTTATGGCTGTGATGTTACCTCCAGCGAAGCCGGTATCAATTTTGTGCAGACATTGCAGCACCTAAGTGGTGCCGATGTTGCCGCCAGTGATGATAAAACCGGTGCGCAGGCGTTGGGTGGCGACTGGGATCTGGAATACCAATCGGGCGTCATTGAAGCGCAGTTGGCGTTTAACGCCGAGTCTCAACAAAACTGGCAGGGTGTGCTGGACATCTTTACGGTCAACAATAACAGCGACACAATTGACGTAAATCTAGGTGATGGTAACGCGCTGGACGGCAGTGGCAACACTACTTTGCGTGCCGCTATCATGGAAGCTAATTTTCTGGGTGGCAGCCATACGATAAATCTAGACGCTGACACTTATACCCTTGCAATAGGGGGTAAGGGTGATACCTTTGCGGCTACTGGCGACCTCGACATAACAGCCGACATCACCCTCACCGGTGCAGGTGTCGATCAGACCACCATCAACGCTGCGGGTGTCGATCGCATATTCGATGTCCAGATCGGTGGGTCCCTAACCGTCTCAGACCTGAAGCTGCAGGGCGGCGAGGTTACAACCGGGGTATTCGAAAACGGCGGGGCGCTGCGCATCGCTGCGGGTGCAACGGTAACCGCGTCCGATGTCGAGTTTTCCGGGAATACGGCCCGCGCCGGTGGTGCGATATCTAATATCGGCACCCTTAATCTGTATGACTCGACGGTCGACAGCAACAGTTCCGCATTTCAGGGTGGAGGTATAGACAGCACCGGCACGGCAACTCTGGAGCGGGTTACCGTCAGCGACAATACTAACACCGGCAGTCAGGGAGGCGGCATCAGAGTCGGTAATGGTGGTTTCACCGCGACGAATCTCACTGTTAGCGGCAACTCTTCAGCATCGGATGGCGGCGGCATTTACACCCTTCGCCCAATTACCTTAGTCAATGCAACCATTACCGATAACACTGCAACCTGGGGCAGTGGTATCTACACACAGGGCGCGGGTTCGGTTGATCTGAGCAACACCATCGTTGCCGGTAACAATACCTCCTCGGACGTCTATGGGGCCTTTATCTCATCGAATAACAACCTGATCGGCAACGTCGGCATTAATGCAACTGGCCTGAGCAATGGCGTAAACGGCGACCAAGTTGGTTCCTCAGGCAGTCTCATCGATCCACTGTTAGGTGCACTACAAGATAACGGCGGTCCGACTTTTACCCATGCGTTGCTGGCCGGTAGCCTGGCCATCGACGCGGGTAACAACACTGGTGCACCCGCAGTAGATCAGCGGGGGCTTACGCGTATTGGCACCGTCGACATTGGTGCTTATGAGCTTGAAAGTTTAAGCTTGCTTTTAAGCACGAATGGCAGTGCCACCTACGATGGTGGCGCGGTCGGTAACGGCAACGATATCGTTGCTTTTATTGATCCCAACTTGAATTTAGAACTTGGTGATGGATCTTCCGGTGTCACAGATGGCACCTTCAGCGTAGAACATTCACTGCCAGAAAACGTACGTGCCATGCATTATGTTAATTCGGTGGTGGCGGTTGATACCAACACAGTTGCCGGCGGGCTAGGGACTTATGAGTTACAGCCTGGCCAGATTGTACTCTCCATGCGTGCCGCAGATACCAACGACTTCAGTGTGCCGACCCTTGATGGTGGTACCCTGACGGTTAACAATACCGATGTTTTGGTGTATACCCCCAGCACTGGCACCTATGAAATGCTGCTCGAAGATGCCATTCTAAAGCCCGACCTGAGTGCAGCGAATATTCATGCTATTACTATTGTTGAGCAAGCCACCACTATTGGAGTGGATACTACCCTCGTCGCTGGAACCTACTTGATTGCACGCTCTGACCCTGCAGTGCACTCGGATATCTCGACCTATGACAACACCAATGGTCGTCAGGATTTATTGCTGGGGGCCGCTTTTCTTAGTGACGCAGAGCATATACAAGGGCTGGAGTTGCTTGAAGCTGAGGTGATACTGGGCAGTGCCACGCTGGCACAGGGTACTTTGTTGATTACGGTTAACTCATCCATGACGGTGGGTACCGGTACCACAGTTTCGACAGAGCAACTGGATGTGATTGCATTAACAGTCAATGCGACGCAGCAGGATAGTGTTACGCCAGATACCCACGTGGATGCACAGATAGTGCTGGATGGCTCTGATATCGGCCTGAATATCAATTCGTCCAAAGAAATCAATGGTCTGACGCTGGTCGGCAATAATCTGGCGGCACTAACCAACAGCGAACCGACCTTAACCGCTACCGGCAACAATCCCAGCTTTACCGAAGGTGACGCGGCTGTAAATTTATTTAGCGGTGCGATGGTTGACACGATTGAGTCTGGTCAAAGCCTTATTGGTATGGAGCTGACAGTCAGTAATGTCAGTGGAACGGCTGATGAAATAATCACGATTGATGGCAGCGCCATCACATTGACGAATGGTACTAGCGGTACAACAGCTGGTAGCAGTTTGAATTACAGCGTCAGCGTCAGTGGTAGCTTGGCAACAGTGATCCTTTCCGCCGCTCCTGGGGTTGTAGATGAGAGCGCAGCCCAAAACCTAGTCGATGCCATCAGTTACCAGACTGTCAGTGATGACCCCGGCAGCAGTGACCGGGTTATTACTATTACCGAATTACAGGACAGTGGCGGCACGGCCAACGGCGGAGACGATACTGCCGCTCTGAGTATTGCATCCACGGTAACGATGACCCCCGTGAATGATGAGCCTATTGTGACCTCCACTGCACTTGATCCTACATTTAATGAGGGGGGGGCTGCCGTATCGATCTTTACAGCGACTACTGTGGACCCTATAGAAGTAGGGCAAAACCTATCCGAGCTATGGATTTCTGTAACCAATGTATCGGAAGGTGCTGATGAGGTCGTGAATATCGATGGAGCTAGTATCGCTTTAAATATTGGTAACTCTGGTACAACAACAAATTTTAGCTATAGCGTTATTAATGTTTTGGGGGTGAATGTTATTACCTTAACGGGAGGCAGTGTTTCGTCACTGGTGCTTGAAGGTATCATCAATGACACGACTTACCAGAATAACAGCACTAACCCTACAGAAGCATCGAGAGTTATATCTATTTCAGGCTTGAGAGACTCTGGTGGAACGGCGGATGGAGGTGATGATTTTAATATCATTTTTGGTGTTAGTTCAAACGTGGCTGTAACGGCGGTTAATAATATTCCCGTAGTTTTGGATAATACACTTTCGATTAATCAGGGAAGTACGGTGGTCGTGTCTTCGCTCGATTTAGCCGCGACTGATGCAGAGTCTGACGATACATTGCTCACGTTTAACGTTACTAACATAACAAACGGCCATTTTGCATTATCCTCAGATACGAGCAGCGCCATCACTAGTTTTACACAATCTCAAATCACAGCGGGTGTCATAGTATTTGTGCATGATGGTGGGGAGTTGGCACCTGCTTATGATATCTCAGTATTTGATGGTGCGTTGTCGTCGGAGCTTAGCAGCGCAATAATAACTTTTACCGATACGTCGGAAGGGGTGCTTTGGTTAAGTACTGTTGGCAGCGAAGGGCCTTCAAATGGTATTCCAGGGCTCAATAGCAGCAATGTTGATAGGGGCGATATCTTGCAACAGGCAGGGCCTAACTTTGTGTTGGGAGGGAGCACTAATGGTACGTTCAGTGTCGCATTTGATATCAGTCTTTTTTCGTCTGAAGATACAATTAATGGTCTTCATTATGTGACCAGCAATATCACTATGGGCCAGGGTAATGTGGTTAATCTTCAGGCAGGGGATGTGTTACTAAGTAGTTCTGGGTCAATGACACTTACCAGTAATGGTGTGTCTGCTCCCGTTCCTGGAATTTTTCAAAAAGAGGATGTTTTCTACTTCAGGCCAGATACCCCGGGAGATTACAGTAAAGGGGATTTTTATCTACTGTTTACTGATGGTATGGGCACAGGTGCTGAAATCCAAGCCATCACGTTGGTAGAGCAAAATGTCACGGTAGGTGATTATTTACTTGAAGCTGGAGATATTTTATTTGGTCGAGATGGTGGTAATGAAAAGAATGATATCTGGCTGTTTCGAACAGCTGCCATAGATATGGCAGCGCCGAGTTCGAGTTATCCTGCAGCACTTAAGTTAATTGAGGGTGATAATGCCGGAGCTGGGTTTGACGCGAGTATAACTGGTTTAGATGTGCTGGAGTCTGATCTGGTTATAGGTGGGCAATCTTATGATGCAGGAACGGTTCTCGTTTCTTTTGACGCTGATGATACTAGTGTAGGTACAACTTCCCAGAGTGTGACCAAACATGATGTGGTTGCGCTTAATGTTTCGCAAACTACAGTGGGTATTTTGGGTCTAGAGCTTGGCTTCGCACAGCTAGAAGCCTCGATTCTTTTTGATGGCAGCAACGTTGGTTTTAATTCATCTAATGAAACATTAGATGGTTTCAGCTTGACGACTGGTGCAGCCTCTATTAATACGCCTCCATCTTTAGACGGTAATAATTTTGTATTCACCGAAGGGGGCACAACAACAATTACCTTGGCCATGCTATCAGCATCCGATGGTGAAGATGCCGATGCTGGTCTGGCGTTTGATATCAGCCTTTTAACGGGGGGGCAGTTTGAACTAGCCAGTAATGCAGCCGTTGCCATCACCTCGTTTACGCAAAACCAAGTGGCAATTGGAGATGTTGTTTTTGTTGATAATGGGGATGAATCAGCACCCACATTTTCGCTATCAGTATCCGATGGTGTGAATACAACAGCGGTCGTGGCGGCGACTATCAATTTTAGTAACAGCAATGACGATCCGACCCTGAATAATGCCATCGGTGACCAAGCAGCGACTGAAGACAGTGCCTTCAGTTTCACCTTTGCGGCAGGCACCTTTGGCGATGTCGATGTCGGCGATAGCCTGACCTACAGCGCCAGCTTAAGCAGCGGGTTAGCACTGCCCAGCTGGTTGGCCTTTGATGGCACAAGCCGCACCTTCAGCGGCACCCCGCTGAACGGCGATGTTGGCACGCTCACGATAGAGATCAGCGCCGATGATGGCAACGGCGGCAGGCTTGCCACGGATCAGTTTGATCTGGTGATTGCTAATAGTAATGATAAACCCACGGGTAGTGTGATTATTATTTCAGACGGTATACCCGCCGAGAATAAAATCCTGACTGTCAGTAACACGATCAGCGATGAAGATGGCTTGGGAGCCATCACTTATCATTGGCAGCGAGATGGCAATGACGTGGGTGTTACCGGCAGTAGTTACCTGTTAACTGATGCTGATTTAGGTAAAGATATAACAGTCGAAGCTCGTTATACGGATGCCACAGGTGTGACTGAGAATCTATCAAGTTTACCCTTAACTATCATTAAACCCGCTAATGACCCTGTTGTTACCGTTTCGGATTCTGTGGTTTCGTCTTCTGAGGAAGTGGTATTTTTAGTCACAAATATAGCTCCTGAAGAGGAAGTGAAAGAGGCCAAAGATCCGGTAGTGGCTAGTTTTGAAGATGTGGAGCCTCAAGACCCTCCTCAAGTCGTTCATTCTTCCCCTGCGGTATTGGAAGTACCAGCAGAGCTTCCTTCATTTGCATCCAATGAAATTAAACCTAACAACATGATTAAGCCGTTAGCATTAGCTATAGGGAATCAGACAGCGGTGATGACAGATTTAAGGGCAAGTTGGGTGCAGCTCTCTGATCCGTTAATGCTGGTTAACTCTAGTGGTTTGATGCATGGATTAGATGAGATGGAAAAAGAGTTTCAAAAACAGATTAGCTTAGATCAAATGGTGATTGGCAGTGGTATCGCTATGTCAACCAGCTTGTCAGTTGGCTATGTCGCTTGGTTACTTCGTAGTGGTGTTTTACTTTCGAGTGTATTGACCTCTTTACCTGCCTGGCGGTTTGTTGATCCATTGCCAATTTTATCAAAATTAGATTCAGAGGATGATGAATTTGATGTTTATGAGACAGGTGAAGAGTCACTGGAAGAGTTAGTGCAAAAAGATAATCCCGATAAAACATCAGATACTAAGGATCACTAAGTGTTAGAGCGATTATTCGGAAAACATAGCTCCAAAGCCAGAATAGCCATAGGGCAAGCCAGCATCATTGTAAGCTTGGTGCTTATTGCTGCGTTGCTTGGGCTGTTGCCTAATGAAACAAAGGTTGAGCGGCACGGGCGTTTGGTTTTAGCCGAAACGATTGCAACAAATGCTTCTTTGTACATCACTAGATCCGATATCCAGCGTATGCATGCAACGCTAGAAGTTATGGTTAAGAGAAATCCGGAACTGCTTTCGGCAGGTGTGCGTCGCAGAGATGATAAATTACTTGCGGATATCGCCGAACACTCTCAGTCTTGGCTGCCTTTAAAGGGCGGAAGGTCCACAGAAACAGACATAGTGGTGCCTGTATGGGAGGGCGATCAGCAATGGGGGCAGGTCGAACTGAGATTTTCACCTATAGAAGCAACGGGAATCTGGGGCTTTATTACAAATCCGGTTTCAATTTTCATTCTTTTTTTAAGTACCAGCAGCTTCCTTATTTTCTTTTGGTATCTGGGAAAGATGCTAAAACAACTTGATCCTTCCCAAGCTATTCCTGATCGTGTTAGATCGGCACTTGATACCATGGCTGAAAGTTTACTGGTCATGGATGTGAAGCAGAATATCGTTCTGGCAAATCAAGCATTTTCTGTTTTGGTGGGACAACCTGCTGAAAAACTTGTTGGCCTTAACGCATCTAGCTTTCCGTGGAAAAACCATGAGAATGATGCGTCTGTTGAAAAATACTCCTGGAAAATTGCAATGGATAGTGGCAAGCCAATCACCAACCACATTGTTCGCTTGGAGCTGCCTAATAACATTAAAAAGTCTTTTATGGTCAACTGCTCACCGGTATTACTGCCCGGTGGAAAAGTGGGCGGTGTTCTGGTGAGTTTGGATGATGTCACCGCACTTGAAGAGAAAGATATCGAGTTGCGCCGTTCAAAAGATGAAGCTGAAATGGCCAATAAAGCTAAAAGTGAATTTTTGGCGAATATGAGTCATGAAATACGTACGCCGATGAATGCTATTCTGGGGTTTACGGAATTGTTACGACGGGATCGCGGCGGGCTGCAACCAGATCAACGCAAACACCTGAATACGATCTCTTCAAGTGGCCAGCATTTGCTTGACTTGATCAATGATATTCTGGATTTATCTAAGGTAGAAGCGGGGCATCTTGATGTAGAAACGATTGATTGTAAGCCTGTACAGCTGATTGAGCAGGTGATGCAGACAATGAAGGTCAAAGCAGATGAAAAAGGACTTGAGCTTAACTTTAGTGCTGATTCAGCTTTGCCGGATGTGATTAGTACGGATCCTGGGCGTGTACGTCAGATTCTGACAAACTTAATAGGGAACTCTATTAAGTTTACCGATAAGGGAGCGGTGACAGTACGTGCCAGTGTACCTGATCGCTCAGACCCTCAGCTGCAAATAGATGTGGTTGATACCGGTATTGGAATGACGCAACAGCAGGTGAGTTCCGTTTTCGATCCATTTGTGCAGGCTGATAGCTCAATTACCAGACGTTTTGGAGGGACGGGCCTCGGTCTTTCTATTAGCCAGAAATTTGCACATGCCCTGGGCGGCGATATTTTGGTTAAAAGCACGGAGGGACAGGGTAGTACATTTTCACTCGTATTAGATGTTGATGACTCAGCAAATATATCCTGGCTTACTGCTGAGGAATTATTCTTAAAGTTTGATCAGGATGATACCTCTGAGACGGTCAGTTGGCGCTTGCCGAAATCTAAAATTCTGGTTATTGATGATGGTAATGAAAACAGAGAGTTGGTAAGGCTGGTTCTTGAAGATTTGGGGTTAGATGTTGTTACTGCTGTGCATGGTCTGGATGGTGTTGAAAAAGCAGGTGCTAGCCCTTTCGATATTATTTTGATGGACGTTCAAATGCCGGTAATGGATGGGTATACGGCTGTTAAAAAAATGCGAGAGATGGGGATAAAACAACCAGTAGTTGCTTTAACCGCGCATGCGATGAAAGGAATTGAAATGCGCTGCATGGACGCAGGGTATAGTCACTATATGACTAAACCGATTGATATAGAGGCATTAATTACTCTGTTAGCGGAATTGTTGGGCGGTGAGAAAGTGGTAGGGCCTCTGCTATATCAAGTGGATATGGAAAATGAGAAGACCGCTGAGGCTTCTCCGCCTATCGAAAGTGAATCGACTAAACCGCTAACATCCAGCCTTGCCACAAATGTTAAATTTATCGGTATTGTTAAGCGCTTTGTTAGTAAGTTAGCTTTGCAAATTGAAGAGATGGAAGCGGCACTTGAAAGCGAGCGTTTTTCTGATCTTGCTGACTTGGCTCATTGGTTAAAAGGGTCAGCGGGAAGTGTTGGATATGGTATCTTTACAGAGATTGCTCAAGTACTGGAAGAGGCAGCAAAAGCCGCTGATACGGCAGGCGTCAAGGATAACTTGGCTGTCATTAAACAGTATTATCATCGGGCGTGCTTAGGTCTTGAGCAGCTCAATACTCCTGATCAGATCCAGCCAGAAAAAGAGCCCGAAAATAGGATCAAGACTCCTGGGTTACAGGTCGTTAAAAAAACATCGTCTAATAGCGTTTTAGAGTCGGCGCTGAGTAGCAGCAATCCCAAATATGAAAAGATCGTAGAGCGTTTCGTTGCGCGCTTGCAGGAGCAGATCCTGGAGATTCAACGCTCTGTTCTGGCCGAAGATTATCAAACACTTGCTGATCTTGCGCATTGGTTGAAAGGGTCTGCAGGAAGTTTAGGGTTTTCTGATTTAGCAGAGCCCGCGCTGACGCTTGAAACGGCTGCAAAACGTGCTGATCAAGCGTCTGTGAATGAGGCCTTTGATGAAGTGAAAATGTTAGTACTGCGCATTAAAAATATTGACGCGGATCTTTTACTATCAAAGCTACAAAGGTTTAAATCTGAATTAGATGTTTCAGTCAAACAACAGGTAATACGTTCTACATTACTTTCTAAAGATGAAAAATTCCGTCCTATCCTTGAGCGATTTATCGTCAGGCTGAATGAGCAAGTGGGTGCGATGAATAATGCGTTAGAAAAAATGGAATATGAGGAGTTGGCTGAGCTGGCGCATTGGTTAAAAGGTGCTGCTGGAAGTGTTGGGCTGGATGAGTTTACTCAGACGGCAGATGAGTTGGAGAATTTTTCTAAGGAAGAAAACTTGAAGCGCTGCGAAAGTGCCTTACACTTAATTGGTAAAATGGTTAAACAGATTGAAATATAGCTTTTTTATAACCTTATACCCTGAAAACGGATGTTTACTATGTGGGTGATATCGTGAGCTTGAATGATTCGCTGATTATGATGGTTGATGATGAACCCATCATGATTGATTTGATTCAGTTTTTTCTTGAAGATGCAGGCTACCAGAACTTTTTAGGGCAAAGCGATTCTGTCTGTGCTGTAGACTTAGTGTATAAACGAAAACCTGATCTTCTACTACTTGATTTAGTCATGCCCGAAGTTAATGGCTTTGAAGTGTTGCAATCCCTGAGGGGTAATGAGGTCACAAAGCACCTTCCTATTATCGTTTTAACCTCTTCTAGTGACGCTGAGACCAAGCTGAAAGCATTAGAGCTTGGCGCGACTGACTTTTTAGCCAAACCTGTAGACCCGAGTGAGTTAGTACTCAGGGTACGAAATATACTGACTGTTAAAGCGTATCAGGACCGTCTTGCTTACACCGATCAGCTTACTGGCTTGGCGAATCGAAAATATTCTCTTGAATGCTTGGCCGACGCCATCACCTTGGCAAAGGAAGAGCAAAGCCAATTGGCGCTTCTTGATGTGAAGCTTTCAAGCTTTAAAACATTAAATGACAGCTACGGGCCGAGTGTTGGTGATGCGATCCTGAAAGAGGCCACCAGGAGGCTGCTCGAATTTATGCGCTCCTCTGACTCAGGTGGCTACCGGTTGGCTTCTGATCCGATGAAAATCATTTCTAAAATCAGTGGGGATGAGTTCGCTATTCTTCTCAGTGATAAAGAGTCCGACGATGAGGTGTCTTATATCGGCGAACAGTTGATTAAAGCGTTTGCTGCCCCATTCGAGCTTGAACAGCAGAGTTTGTATATCAACATAAATTTGGGTATTGCTGTTTATCCTAGTGATGGTGATTCAGCTGAAGTGATTATTAAAAATGCGAGTTATGCCGCTAATAGTGTTTCAGATGATGTGTCGGGAGGTTTGCAGTTTTACTCCCTGGAGGCGAATCAGCATTTGCAGGACAAAATGCAGATGCAACAGGATTTAAAGAAAGCGATCGAAAATGATGAGTTTTATTTAGTCTATCAGCCGCAAGTTGATGTTATTACGGGTCGGGTAAAGGGGGCGGAAACCTTGTTAAGATGGGAGCATCCGACTCAGCAACATATTTCCCCCGGAGTATTTGTTCCGGTAGCAGAACAGTGCGGTCTGATGGAAGATCTTGGTTCGTGGGTTTTTAAACATGCCTGCCGTCAGGCGGCTTCTTGGCAGCAGCAAGGCATGAATGATTTTTCGATTTCGGTGAATGTGTCGAGCCAGCAGTTCCAGGCACCGGGATTTGTAAAATTTGTGACAGCTTGTCTTGATGAAACTCAGGTGATGCCAGAAACGATCATAATAGAGTTAACTGAAAGTCTGGCGATGAGCGACCTTAGTAAAACAGATGAAGTGTTGCGGCAGTTAAAGGCGTTAAACCTGAAAATATCTGTTGATGATTTTGGCACGGGATATTCATCATTAAGCTACCTGAAAAGCTTCCCGCTGGATGAGTTAAAGGTTGATAAGGCGTTTGTTGACGGGCTTCCGGACAATAAAGGTGATCAGGCAATTACATCAGCGATTATTACGATGGCTAAGAAGCTCAATTTCTTGGTGGTCGCTGAAGGTGTCGAAAACCAACGTCAAGCCGATTATTTAGCGTTGGCAGGATGCGATCTGTTTCAAGGGTTTCATTTCTCTCGCCCTTTGAAAGTTGATGACTTTAACGAGTATTACAAATTGCACAGGTAGCCAGCAGCGTTTTCCCTGGCCATTTAACTAGTGCGGCAGGATGCATTACTCATCTTGCTTAAAAGGTAAGCCTTTTGATAACTCAATAATGTGGCCATCCATCAATGCTGTTTCTTCATTCAGAAAGTGGGTAATAGCATTCTTGAAAGATGGTTCGCTGATATAGTGACTTGACCAGGTCTTTATCGGTTCAAAGCCTCGTTGTATTTTATGCTCGCCCTGAGCGCCTGGATCAAAGCGTTTTAGTTTATGCTTAATACAGTATTCAATGCCTGTATAAAAGCAGGTTTCAAAATGTAGGCTATCAAACTCTTCCAGGCAACCCCAGTACCGGCCATAGAGTGTTTCGTCATCCTTAAAGCACAGCGCGGTTGCGACATATTCAGCGTTGTATTCTGCGGCGAACAACACCAGTTGCTCAGGCATAGAGCGAATCAGGCGTATAAAGAAATCCTCATTCAGGTAGCCTTGCCTGCCGCGCTTTAGGTAGGTCAGGTGATAACAGCGGTAAAAAGTTTTTAATAGTGTTTCTGTAATCTCGGTGCCTTCAAAGCAGTGAATGTTGACATCCTGATCAATGATTTTGCGACGTTCACGGTTTACATTCTTTCTTTTTCGCGAGCTAAAGCTCTGTAGGAAATGTTCGAAGCTGGTGTAATCTTTATTAAACCAGTGAAACTGAGTCCCCAAACGGTTTTGGAATCCCTCTTTTTCGAAAAGAGCGTGTTGGTTTTTTTCAAGAAACAGGCCATGCCATGAAGAGGATTTCTTTGCTGCGCATATTTGTTTGATGATCTGTGTGAGTATCGGGACTATCTCGAACACTGGTTTTCTGGTGGCGATGCGGGGGCCTGATACAGGAGAAAAAGGTATAGATGTGAGTAGCTTAGGATAATAATCTAATCCATGACGTTGATAGGCGTCTGCCCAGGCCCAGTCAAAAACGTATTCGCCATAAGAGTGGTTTTTCAGGTACAAAGGCAGAATAGCGATACAATGATCGTTTTCAAAAAGGCGTAGATGTAATGGTTGCCAGCCCGTCTTCGCAGATACCGCGCCACTGGACTCTAATGCTTCGAGAAACTCATAGCGAAGAAAGGGATTGGAGGTGGTTGCCAACTGATTCCATTCATCCGGGCCAATTTGGGATATGCTTTCAGATAGATCAAAACTATAGGTCATGTTTTATACTGTGATTAATAGCTACTGCTTTCAGTGTAATTAAGCGACTTATTTAAGGGGATTACAATGGACGAATTAGAATTGGAGTTTGAACTTGATCCACGCTTAGCAAATGATTGTATCGTTATGGGTGACTTTCCGCTGTGTCGGTTGTTACTGATGAATGATGCAAATTATCCGTGGTTTATCTTGGTTCCGCGCAGAGCGGGTGCGACAGAAATATATCATTTGTCTAAAGATGAGCAACATCAATTGATTGATGAGTCTTCAATGGTGGCTGAAATAATGGCAGATAGTTTTTCTGCCGAAAAAATGAATATAGCTAATTTGGGTAATATGGTGCCGCAGTTGCATATTCATCACGTTGCTCGTCATGAGGGGGATCCTGCATGGCCAGGGCCTGTTTGGGGTAAGCATCCGGCGATTCCATATACGCAAGAAAAGATTAATAGAATACATACACGTATTAAATCGATGATTACAGAGGAAGTATCTTTTGTTTTGAATAAAAATATGAGCTAGTAGTCGCTGTAACGCTGTATTAAATCAGGTATAATTTTGCCCTTTGTTTAGACCTGATTTTTGGTGATGCTCTCAGGCAAGAGCCGGTATAGAGCATCCAGTATATAGATAGGAACAGTAAACTATGCGCAGCCATTATTGCGGCGATTTAAGAAAAGAACATATCGGCGAAGAAATTACATTGATGGGGTGGGTGCACCGTCGCCGCGACCATGGTGGGGTCATCTTTCTTGATGTACGCGATCGTCAGGGTATTGCTCAGGTCGTTTTTGATCCGGAACGTGAAGAAAGCTTTGCTATTGCTGATAGTGTTCGTAGCGAATATGTTATTGAAATTAAAGGTTTAGTGCGTCATCGTCCGGACGGAACCGTTAATAGTGATATGCCTACCGGCGAAATCGAAGTGATGGGTCTTGAGCTAATCATTCTTAATAAAGCTGAGACACCTCCTTTCCCGCTGGATGATCATCAAAAGGTCGGTGAAGATGTTCGCTTGCGTAATCGCTTCATTGATCTTCGTCGTCCGGAAATGCAAGAAAAGCTGCGTTTTCGCTCTAAAGTAACGTCGGAAATCCGTCGTTATCTGGACGATAATGGCTTTCTTGATATTGAAACACCGATTCTTACGCGTGCGACACCTGAAGGTGCACGTGACTATCTGGTGCCAAGCCGTACACATGAAGGCTCATTTTTTGCGTTGCCTCAATCTCCTCAGTTGTTCAAACAGTTACTGATGGTGTCGGGCTTTGATCGTTATTACCAAGTAGCAAAATGCTTCCGTGATGAAGACCTGCGTGCTGACCGCCAGCCTGAGTTCACCCAGATCGATATTGAAACTTCGTTTATGAATGAAGTTGAGATTATGGGTATGGCTGAAACCATGATTCGTAAGCTTTTCAACGAATTAATGGGTGTGGATTTAGGTGAATTTCCGCAGATGCCATATTCGGAAGCGATGCGACGTTACGGTTCTGATAAGCCTGATTTACGAATTCCAATGGAGTTAGTGGATGTGGCTGATTTGTTAGCTAACATTGAATTCAAGGTGTTTGCTGGCCCGGCAAACGACCCTAAAGGTCGTGTTGCTGCATTGAAAGTGCCGGGTGGTGCTTCATTAACACGTAAGCAGATTGATGATTACACCAAGTTTGTTGGTATTTACGGCGCTAAAGGTCTTGCTTACATCAAAGTTAATGAAGTAGAGAAAGGTGCAGAAGGGCTGCAATCTCCTATCGTTAAATTCCTCGGGGAAGATGTGGCGATGCAGATTGTTGAGCGTCTGCAAGCGCAGAATGGCGATCTGATCTTCTTCGGCGCTGATTCTGAAAAAGTTGTTAACGAAGCAATAGGTGCTTTGCGCATCAAAGTGGGTGTTGACCTGAACATGCTGGTGTCTGAATGGGCGCCATTGTGGGTTATCGACTTCCCGATGTTTGAAGCGAATAGTGATGGAAGCTTGTCGGCTCTTCATCATCCGTTTACGGCACCAAGCTGTTCACCGGAAGCGCTTGAGGCAGACCCTACTACAGCCTTGTCGCGTGCCTATGATATGGTGTTGAACGGTACTGAGTTGGGTGGTGGTTCCATTCGTATTCATGCACAGGATATGCAGCGTTCAGTTTTCCGTATCCTGGGAATCAGTGATGAAGAAGCGGAAGAAAAATTTGGCTTCCTGTTGAATGCATTAAAATATGGTGCGCCTCCGCATGGTGGTTTGGCTTTTGGCTTGGACCGTCTGATCATGCTGATGACAGGTACAGAGTCTATTCGAGAAGTGATTGCCTTCCCGAAAACACAGAGTGCGGCTTGTTTGTTGACTGATGCGCCTGGTGAAGTCAGCGCTGCTCAATTACGTGAGTTGAATATCAAACTACGCAGAACACCGTAACTTTCTATCGTTACTTCCGCTCGTGACACCTGTGGCTATGAAAGTAGCCACAGGTAGTTTTCAGATAACACGCATCATAAATACACCATCCGTTATCGGTTTGTTATTGAGGTATTTTATGGCTGGTCATTCTAAATTTGCTAACATCAAACACCGCAAAGCGGCGCAAGACGCAAAACGCGGCAAGATATTCACCAAATTGATTAGAGAGCTGGTCGTAGCAGCTAAAGAGGGCGGCGGCAACCCGGATGATAATCCGAGACTACGTGCTGCTGTTGATAAAAGCCTTGGCGCAAATATGAAGCGCGATACGATTGATAAAGCGATTTTGCGTGGTGCTGGTGGAGCTGAAGGCGAAAACTATGACGAGCTTACCTATGAAGGCTATGGCTCGGGTGGTGTTGCTATTCTTGTTGAAACCATGACTGATAATGTCAACCGTACTGTTTCTCAGGTACGTGCTGCTTTTTCTAAAGCGGGTGGGAATTTGGGTACCAGTGGTTCAGTTGCTTATCTGTTTGAGAAAAAAGGGCAGCTTTCATTTGAAGCCGGTACTGATGAAGATGCCATTATGGAAGCGGCATTAGAGTTGGGGGCAGAGGATGTGGTGAGTCATGATGACGGTTCCATTGATGTGTTCACGACACCTGCTGATTTTCTGGATGTTAAGGAAGGTTTGGTTGCTGCGAACCTTGCGCCTGCGCATGCTGAAGTGTCTATGATTCCATCGACGACTGCTGAACTGGATGTCGAGGGAGGGCGTAAAATTTTACGTTTGCTTGATACGTTGGAAGATCTCGATGACGTACAAAATGTATATCATAATGCCGAAATTCCAGAAGAGTCTATGCAAGAAGAGTAATGCAGTTTGCTAACTACAATAAAGCCGAAGTACTGTAGACCACAGCGCTTCGGCTTTTTTAATGTGAGCTTATCCCCTAAGCTGGCCAGCAGGTGGTTTATGGTCGGCTTAGTCAGTAATAACGGGGCGGTTGGATGATAATTCTGGGAATAGATCCGGGATCACGTATCACTGGTTACGGCTTGATAAATGTAGTGGGTGCACGAAATGAATATATTGCCAGTGGTTGTATTCGTATTAAGGGAGATGAGCTTCCGGACCGGCTTAATCAAGTGTTTGCAGGTGTTAGCGAAGTGATTCGCCAATTTATGCCGCAGGAGATGGCTATTGAACAAGTTTTTATGTCACGCAATGCTGACTCTGCTCTAAAGCTCGGGCAGGCCAGAGGCGTAGCTATTGTTGCGGGTACCCAACAAGAACTGCCGGTATTTGAATATGCGGCGCGTTCAATTAAACAGGCAGTGGTTGGTAAGGGCTCAGCAGACAAAGTTCAGGTACAGCATATGGTGGCGCAGATTTTGAAGCTTCCCGGCTTACCGCAAGCCGATGCCGCCGATGCGTTAGCTATAGCGCTGTGTCATGCAAATACACGCTTAGGTTTGATTAAGATGGCAGGTACAACAGGGCGCCGCCAAGGGCGTTGGAGATAACATGGATTACGCAACGCTTATTTTTATTGCTGAGTTAATCGGTATATCAGTGTTTTCTATTACCGGCGCTTTAGCGGCTCAAGGAAAACGGATGGATATTCTGGGAGTTGTGGTGCTGGCAATCGTCACTGCGCTTGGAGGAGGGACTATCCGTGATATCACGCTCAATGCTTATCCTATCGGTTGGGTAATTAATAATGTGTATTTGTGGACGGCTATTGTTTCTGCTGTCAGTGCCTTTCTTGTCTGTCGGTATTTCTTGTACCCTCGCAGAACTATGTTGGTGTTAGATGCAGCAGGTTTGGCTTTATTCGCTATATTGGGTGCTGAAAAAGCGATGTCTATGGGTGTTGGTCCGGTGATTGTTGTGATGATGGCCTGTATTACAGGCTGTGCAGGAGGGATGATTAGGGATATATTAACGCGTGAAATCCCTCTTATTTTACACAGAGAAGGTGAGCTTTATGCTACATGTGCCATTTTAGGTGCTATCTTCTATGTTGTCTTTCATGGTCTGGTTGAAGACCGATTATTAGCGATTGCATCTATGCTGATTATATTCGTGACACGAATGGCAGCTGTTTTCGGTAATCTTTGTTTGCCAGAATTTATAGTGGCAGGACATAAGCTGGAATCACCCGATGAAGCAAGAGATCGCTAGTACCTTGGGCTTGTTAGGATTGATATAAATTCTCAAAGTGCTCTTTGATAGCATCCATGTTTAGCTCGATGTATGACATAAAGGCTTCTGCGGCAGGGGTTAAGTGCTTATTGCGAGGGTAAACGGTATGCCAGGATTGGCATAAAGGAAATCTTTCCATAACCAACTGGTGCAGAAGTCCGTTGTTCAGTTCAAGCTGTACGCTTAATCGAGGCATTACTGCCACCCCCAGTCCTGCCAGCACGGCATGTTTCACGGCGGCATTGGAGCCTAATTCCATTGCCTGGGTGAGGGTTATACCCTGTTTAGTGCAGAATGCCTCCAGCGCATGACGTGTTCCTGATCCCATCTCTCGTAAAAGCACTGGTAACGAGAAAAAAGTCTCTATTTAGGCTTCTGATTGTATTGCTAGAGTGTGTCCTGCCGGAACTACTGGGATAAGCTCATTATCTGAAAATGGCATGCAGTGTCAGTTGAAAGCTGTTGAAGCGGGTGCGGAACATATCGATACGGCAGTCTCTTCCTTTTCGGGAGGTGCCAGTCATCCTGCGACAGAATCTCAAGTCGCTTCAGTGAAAGATACGGCGTGGTATACAGGGCTTGATCTGACGCTATTGCAAGAGATTGCAGATTATTTCCGTGAAGTGCGTAAAAAGTATCATCAGTTCGAAAGTGAGTTTACCCGCGAAGATGTTTCAGTGCAGATAAACCAGGTGCCGGGCGGCATGATGTTTAATTTGCCGAATCAGCTAAAAGAGCAGCATGCGTTGGGGTGTATCCGGGAAGTGTTTGAAGATATTCCACGCGTTCGTAAAGATTTGGGTTATCCTCCTGCGCCGGTTGATCCGCAAGTGCAGAAGCAGGCGATCGGAAACGATGAGATTGTTGATGTTCGTTCTGCTGACTTATTAAAACCTGAGTTACAAAATCTGCGTGCGGAGATCGGCGAGCTTACATTGAGTGATGCAGGTGTATCTTCCTAGTTCAGTATTGATGTGCTGGTGACCGTCGGACAGCTTATTATCATAAGTTCAATGATTTCAAACAGGTGTTTCATTACATCATGTCAGCTAATTTTACAAGTTAATTTTTAAATAAATTAATATTTAACAAAATCAATGATTTAATATTTGGTATGTTTTTTGCTTTTAATCTATTAAGAGATATTTAATAGCCTAGATTTGGTTATTCAGAATCTAGATAGCGTATCGAGGTGATTATATGAACATGCAACGAAGCATTATCCCGCTGTCTGCGGTTGCTATGCTTGCAACAGGTCTGTTGTTTAATGCATCTGCACAAGCTGCATATTTGAATCCGTTAGCTAATGGATTGTGCAATGATGCTTATAAGGCTGATCCAAGTACTGAAACATCTGTAACAATTACGTCTATAACTAAAGTCACCGGTGTTGGTACAATACATGACGTGAACAGTGCTCCTGTCAATACGACAAGCTGTTTGGGGATGTTTGGTAGCATTAACGATGATCCAGCAAGCAGTCCTTCGCCTAATATAGGACAATTAAACGACGGGTTTATGAATGGGGAGTTAGTTAATTATAACCCCCCCGGAGGAAATAATAATGAGGATTTGGGTTTGGATCCTTTGAGCTTTATTGATCCTTCCGACCTTCAGAATTTAGGGTCAGACTTAGGCCCAGACGGGCTCTTTAATGACCCTGGCTGGATCCATCTGGCTAATATTCAAGATAGTGATAGTGGCGATAACCCAGGCACAATTACATACTCAGAAAGCGGTGGCCTTCCTATCAATGATGTATTAACCATTACATTTGACTGTAATGTTGGTTCTGATTGTAAGGCTGGGACATGGTCCCTAAAGGCTGAACCAAATATTCTTGAACTAATCGAGCCTATTTTAGGGGCGGGGACTTTCGATCATCTTGCGCTTGTGCTGAAAGGTGGTACTAGCGGTGTAGGTATTTATGATTTTGACTTCATCGACTTGGTTGCGAACAACGCTTTTTCAGGACCAGATGGCCTTGATTTTGTAACGCCTTATCTTATTACAGGGACATGGAATACAGATGATTTGTTAGCGACAAATGGTCAGTTTCAGCCTCAAAGATTCTCTCATGCAAATTTTTGGGCGCGTGACCCTACTGGCGGGTCTACTGATGTACCCGAGCCTGCAACTATTGCGTTGTTTGGGTTAGGCTTGTTGGGTCTTGCTGGAATGAGAAAGCGTAAAATGGCTTAATTTCTATATAGCGTTTTATCATAATGGATGAAGGCTACCTAATCAGGTGGCCTTTTTCTTTTGTGTTGAACTCTTTTGGTACTGTGTATTTGCTGATTTTAATTTACTCAAACGCTGCCTTCAGCAATTCCTGCGTATAAGGGTGCGATGGCGATGAAAATAGCCTTTTTGCCTCCCCTTGCTCTACGACTTCCCCCTGCTTCATGACTAACACCTTATGGCTTAGTGCTTTGATAACCGATAAGTCATGGCTGATGAATATGTAGCTAAGTCCATATTTTTTCTGCAAGTCTTTGAGTAACTCAACAATTTGTACTTGCACTGTTCTGTCCAGTGCCGATGTTGGCTCGTCGAGAATGATTACGTCTGGTTTAAGGATGAGGGCGCGGGCAATCGAGATGCGTTGGCGTTGCCCCCCTGAGAATTCATGCGGATAACGGTGCCGTACTTTCGGGTCAAGTCCTACTTCTATTAGTGCTTCTTTCACCATTGTTTCACGTTCAGAGATGTCGCCAATGTTGTGAACGGCGAGCCCTTCGGCAATACACTCTTCAATGGACATGCGGGGGCTGAGACTGCCGAAAGGATCCTGAAATACAACTTGTAGCTGTCTGCGTAACGGTTTTACGGCTTTCTGATTAAGCTTGTCTATTCTGTTGCCGTGAAAGCTGATCTCTCCCTCGCTGCGGATAAGGCGCAGTATCGCCAGTCCCAGTGTGGTTTTACCCGAACCGGATTCTCCAACGACCCCGAGTGTTTCGCCCCGCTTGAGTGTCAGGGTGACATCATTGACGGCTTTTATATGGTCTACAGTGCGGCCTAAAAAGCCACGTTTAACCGGAAACCATATTTTCAGATTTTGCGTCTGTAAAATCAGCTCAGCGTTATTCTGTATGGGAAGCGGCTGTCCTGTTGGTTCTGATGCTATCAGTTGTTGCGTATAGTTAGCTTGTGGTCGGTTAAATATTTGTTCGGTCGTTCCGCGCTCTACTATTTCACCCTGATACATAACGCAAACGTTTTTTGCATAGCGTTTAACAATATTCAGGTCGTGTGTAATCAATAAAATAGCCATGCCGAGCTTTTGCTGTAATTCTTGTAGCAGCTCGAGTATCTGCTTTTGCACGGTAACATCCAGGGCGGTAGTCGGCTCATCAGCAATTAGCAGCTCGGGCTCATTGGCAAGCGCCATGGCGATCATGACGCGCTGTCTTTGTCCGCCAGAAAGCTGGTGTGGGTAGCTGTTTAAACGGCTTTTGGGGTCTCTGATACCTACCAGATAAAGTAACTCGAGAATGCGTTCACGTGCTGCATCGCCTTTAAGAAATTTATGCAGCCATAGGCTCTCACCAATCTGCTTTTCAATCGTATGCAGTGGGTTGAGAGAGGTCATTGGTTCCTGAAAGATTATACTGATGCGGTCACCTCTGATCTCTCTTAAGCTGGGTTCATCCGCTTGTAAAACGTCTTCATCCTGATAAAGAATGCTACCTGTTGGGTGGCTGGCTTTAGGATAGGGGAGTAAACGTAAAACAGATAATGCCGTAACTGATTTCCCCGAGCCTGACTCGCCAACAAGTGCGAGTGTTTCGCCTTTGTTTAGTTCAAAGCTAACAGACTTGACGGCATCAACCGCGCTGGGGCCTTCGCCAAATCTGACGCTGAGATTATCAACTTTAAGCAAGCTTTCTGTTATTTCTGGCTTGATGTCAGACTTAGTCTCAGGGTTTGACTCAGGGCTGGTCTCAAGGTTGCTCTTAAGGCTTAAGTTTCGTTGCTCCGTCATAATAGGGTTTTCCGCGGGTCAAAAGCATCTCGTATCGCTTCGCCAATAAAAATCAGCAGGGTCAGCATGACAGATAGTGTAAGAAAAGCTGACAAACCCAGCCAGGGAGCGTGCAGATTATCCTTCCCTTGTGCAATCAGCTCACCCAGAGATGCTGAGCCGGGCGGCAGGCCAAACCCGAGGAAATCTAATGCAGTGAGTGTCACGATCCCGCCATTGAAAATAAAGGGCATGAAAGTGAGTGTAGCGACCATCGCATTTGGCAAAATATGTTTAAACATGATCTGCTGATTTGATACGCCTAATGCTCTGGCTGCTCTGACATATTCCAGGTTCCTGCCACGTAGAAACTCTGCACGTACCACGTCGACAAGGTTCATCCATGAAAACAGTAGCATGATACCCAGCAGCCACCAGAAGTTGGGTTCAACTATGCTGGCAAGAATAATCAGTAAAAACAGTACAGGAAGGCCTGACCATATCTCGATAAAACGCTGAAAGTAGAGGTCGACCTTGCCACCATAAAAGCCTTGTAAAGCACCGGCAATCACACCGATGACTGAGCTGGTAATGGTGAGTACCAGAGCGAATAAAATAGAGATACGAAAGCCATAAATGACCCTTGCGAATACATCGCGTCCTTGGTCATCCGTCCCTAAGAGATTATCGGTGCTCGGTGGTGAAGGAGCAGGTACGGGTAAGTCGTAATTTATGGTGCGGTGGTCATAGCGAATCAGTGGCCAGATAATCCAGCCGTTGCCTTCTTTGTTAATCAGTTCCTGTATATAAGGGTCTTTATAATCAGCCTGAGATTGAAACTCACCACCAAATTCGGTTTCGTAATACTCCTTAACAACCGGAAAATAAAAGTTATTCTGGTATTTAATGACAAGTGGCTGATCGTTTGCGATCAGTTCTGCAAATAAGCTCAAAATGAACAGCAGTAAGAAGATCCATAATGACCAGTATCCACGGCGATTCATTTTGAAGTTGGCAATCCGACGTTGATTAATAGGAGTCATATTTACTGCTCCCTGCTTTCAAAATCGATACGTGGATCAACCATGACATAGGTTAGATCGCTTACCAGTTTCATCAGTAAGCCGATTAATGTAAATATATATAGCGTGCCAAAAATCACCGGATAATCGCGGTTTATAACCGCTTCGTATCCGAGTAGGCCGAGACCATCCAGTGAGAAAATAACTTCGATGAGCATTGAGCCGGTAAAGAATATTCCGATCAAAGCAGCTGGCATTCCGGCAATAATCAATAGCATAGCATTACGGAATACGTGACCATACAAAACACCTTTCTCAGTTAACCCTTTGGCACGGGCTGTCAGCACATATTGCTTATTAATCTCATCAAGAAATGAGTTTTTGGTAAGCATAGTGAGCGTTGCAAAGCTGCTGATAACTGAAGCGATGACTGGCAGGGTGATGTGCCAGAAGTAGTCGCCAATTTTTCCAAATAAAGAGAGTTCATCAAAGTTAGAGGAGGTTAGTCCGCGCAGCGGAAACCAGTCGAAATAGCTACCACCGGCAAACAGTACTATCAGTAGAATCGCGAACAAAAAATTGGGGATGGCATAGCCGATAATAATGACGGTGCTGCTCCATATGTCGAAGCGGGAGCCATCTTTAACGGCTTTTCGGATACCGAGAGGAACTGATATTAAATAGGTGAGCAGTGTGGTCCACAGCCCTAATGAGATAGAGACCGGCAGTTTTTCTATAATCAGATCAATAACACTTTTATCGCTATAAAAGCTTTTTCCAAAATCAAACGTCAGGTAATTGCCCAGCATTTGTAAATAGCGCTCATGAGCAGGCTTATCGAAGCCATACAGCGCTTCTATCTCGGCAACTAAGCTTGGATCAAGACCGCGCCCGCCGCGGTAGCTACCGGTGGTGCTGTTAGTATTGTTACTAGCACTCGCAGCCAGGTCGCCGCCGCCTGCGCCGCCGGGCAGGGCGTTGTTTGTCAGGCCCTCTAGTTGTGCGATAGTTTGTTCGACAGGGCCGCCGGGAGCGGCTTGGATGATAAGAAAGTTAATCGTCAGTATGCCGATGAGTGTCGGTATAATCAGTAGCAATCTACGTAGTATGTAAGCGGCCATCAGTTTACAGACTCAGCCAATGAAGGGTCTATCCACCAAGTATCAAAGCCAAGATCAAACTCAGGTGTAATCGCAGGGTAGCCAAAAATATTCTTGTATGCGATGCGGTAACTGCGGCTGTGATACTGAGGGATGACGTAATAATTCCACTGAAGAACACGATCTAAAGCACGCGAGCGTAATACAAGTTGTTTTCGGTCAGGAGCCTGAATAATTAATTCAATCAATTTATCAATGACTGGATTCTCAATGCCAATGAGGTTGCGGCTACCGGGTTGTTGTGCATTTTTAGAGCCCCAGTACTCGAACAGTTCATTACCAGGTGATGAAGATTGAGCGAACGACCCAACAACCATATCAAAATCAAACGCACGTAATCGGTTGATATATTGAGACACATCAACAATGCGGATGTTAGCTTGAATACCCATGCGCTGCAGGTTTTTAATCATAGGAGCAACAATACGTTCGAACTCTTTCTGTACCAGCAAGATTTCAAAGACCATCGCTTCTTTCGTGGTTGTATTGATAAGTTTTCCGTTAGTGAGTTCCCATCCGGCAGTTCTTAATAGTCGAAGCGCCTGTCTTATTTGAGGGCGTATTTGGCCGGTGCCATCATAAGTCGGAGCACGATAAATCTGGGTGAAAGCTTCGGCTGGAAGCTGGTCTTTGAAAGGTTCTAGAATGGCAATTTCTTCTGCCGAAGGGAGCTCATTTGCTGCCATGTCGGAGTTTGAAAAATAGCTGTGAGTACGTGTGTAAGCGCTGTAAAAAAGATTGTTGTTTGTCCACTCAAAGTCAAAAGCAAAAGTCAGGGCTTTACGGACTTCTGGATCTTGAAAATAAGGTTTACGCGTATTGAATAAAAACGCCTGCATCCCGGTTGGTTTTTGATGCAATATTTCCTTTTTGATCAGTTTGCCACTATCAAACTGCGGGCCTGTGTAGCCCGTCGCCCACTGTTTGGAAGAGGTCTCTTGTCTGAAGTCATAAGCGCCTGCTTTAAAGGCTTCCAGAGATACGGTGCTGTCTCTGTAGTAGTCATAGGTGATGGAGTTAAAGTTGAATCGTCCCTTGTTTACCGGTAGGTTTTTGCCCCAGTAATCCGGATTACGTTGATAGGTGACAGAGCGGCCTGATTCGAACTTTGTCAGTATATAAGGGCCTGATCCGACAGGGATATCAGTTAAAGGCGCTGAAAAATCCTGGGTTTTCCAAAAGTGCTCAGGGAGAATGGGTATCTCGCCAACAATTAATGGAAGCTCCCTGTTGCCGTTATTCTTAAAATAAAATTTAACGGTCAGAGGATTAATGGCTTCTACTTTTTCAATATCGCCAAGATAAGCTCTGTAAAAAGGAGCCCCTTTTTCGAGTAATGTATTGAAGGTATATACTACGTCGTTAGCAGTAACTGGTTGCCCATCAGAAAAGCGTGCTTCGGGTCTGAGAAAAAAGGTGATGTGCTCTCTTGATGCTGGCATATCAACATTGGTTGCTAATAAACCGTATTGCGAAAAAGGCTCATCCAGCGCTTTACTCATTAAACTGTCGTAGATGAGCCCTAAGCCGTTGGCTGAAGTTCCTTTAATGATGAAGCCATTGAAACTGTCGAACGTACCCAATGCCCACTCTTTGATATCGCCTCCTTTCGGCGCTGAGGGATTGGTATATTCAAAGTGAGTGAAGTTAGCGGGATACTTGAGGTCGCCATGCATTGATAAACCATGCTGCGCAGCGTTGGATGAAAAAGAAATAACGCTTATTAGTAGTGTTACAAAAATTCTTTTTTTCAAAGAAAACATAGACATAAACTAAAATCCAGAGAGTGTGTGGCTACGTACTGATAAGGGTGTTATATCAGTGACGGTGATTGAATACCACTCTTCAGTTTCTGTTTATTCTGAAGAGTAGTGCTTAGCCTGCTCGGTTAAGGCTTCGTGAAGCAGTTTGCGTGGTGTTTTTTCTGACATAAGGCGTTGGTGCTCACGATGTAGGTAAGCTAGCTTCTCTTGGTCGCCGTTTGCCAAGCCTTTAATTAAGTCCTGATCCATCCAGCGTTGAATGCGCTTATAAAGGAATACTTTAAAGGCAATAGCGGTGGCGGTGGCGGTGGCAATGATGATAATAAAAATATCAAGAGTATTCATAAAGGCTTCGTATCGTTAATTTAGCTTTCACTGATAAAAAGAGTGAGTTGCTGTCCGGTTTTAATAATGGCGCTATTTAAATTGTTCCACTCACGTATGTCGGCTACGTTAATATTGTAACGTTCCGCGATCGTAGAGAGGGAATCACCCGTTTGTACTTTATACCCAATTCTTTGCAGTGCCTCAGCTTCATCTTTACCAACGCTGTTGGGTAGATCACCAATTCTTAATGTTTTACCAATCTTGAGTGTGTCACCTGATTGCATGTTATTCCATTTGCGAAGGGAGGCCACAGCAACTTTTTGAGACTGGGCAATTTTCCACAAAGTATCACCCGCTTGAACTGTGTATTGTGAAATGACACTTTTATTATGGTTCTTACTGGCCATTACGAAAGGATTGGCCAATACCGGTTCTGTCGGGATGAGAAGTGTTTTTCCTGCAATGAGATGGTTGGAGGAAAGTTGGTTGGTGCTTTTTATGAGGGTAGCAGGGGTGTCAAATTTTTCAGAGAGTACACTTAAAGAATCTCCGGGTTTGATGGTGTATTCAGTCCAGCTGGTGTTTGGCTGAGACAGCTCATTCAAAGCACTGCGAAATTTTTCTGCTTTATTTTCTGGCACAAGTAGGCGGTACGGTCCTGATGGCGCTGAAACTTTGCCAAGGATGCCCGGGTTTAATTGTTTGATTTCTGCCAGGCGAGTGCCTGAGATATTGGCCGCTTGTGCTAGGCTGATCTGTCCGCTGGTTTCGACAACGTCAAAATAGGGCTCATTATCAATGGATGGCAGGTCCATTGTATAGTCGTCGGGAGATCTGACAAATGAAGCCAGCGCCAAGATTCTGGGTACATAGAGACGTGTTTCTTTGGGTAATGGTAGCGACCAGTAATCTGTTGGTTTTCCGGCTTCTTGGTTTTTTCTTATGGCTCTGGATACAGTACCACCACCGGCATTGTAAGCGGCCATGGTTAATAACCAGTCACCGTCAAAACGTTTATTTAAATCTTCAAGGTAGTCCAGAGCTACACCCGTTGAATCGATGATATCTTTGCGACCATCATACCAACGGTTTTTTTCTAAGCCGCGATACTCGGCTGTACTTGGTATGAATTGCCAGATGCCTGCTGCATGCCCTGATGAGTATGCTTGTGGGTCATAGGTACTTTCTACTGCGGGTAATAAAGCGAGTTCAGCCGGCAAGCCGCGCTTGAGAACTTCATTCAAGACATAATGATAATAACGAGCGGCATTCTCGGTAACACGTCGCATATGGCTTGGGTACTGAGAATACCACTGGATTTGCGTATTGACCGCTTCGTGATAAGCGTCGTCAGTTAGTTGGAAGTTCTCGCGTGTTAGCTCCCAAAGATCATCAGGAGAGCTGCTAAAGAGTGCTTGGCTTGAAGAGGTATTTAAGGGTTGCTGAGCCGCTGGTGGAGGGGAGTTTTTACCCCTTTCGGGTGTGGTTGCGGTATTGATGGCCGTCGTTGTATTTTCGTTTTCTGGTAGGGTCTGACACCCGGCGAGTAGACTCGATACCAATAGCGTTGGAATAATAAAACGACTAAACATACGGCTGTTCCGTGAATTTGAGATGCGTAATTCTAGCAGGCTTGGCAAAAGGGTCAATGCGTCTTATTGATCAGATGAATCAGAACGTATTTTTCCATTCGCGAATAGCAGTAAATGTCTCAACTTCATTGTTTATATCTGATTGCTTATGATCTTGTGCCGCTGCTTTGACCTCTGGGGTTTGTGAGCGCATAAAGGGGTTGATCTTTAGCTCTTGAGCGATGCTGGAAGGGAGTGTCGGCTTGTCAGCTTCTCTCAATTTTTGGCATTTTTCTGTTGCCTGTTGGATATCGACGTTGTGGGGCTCTACGGCGGCGGCAAAGGCTAAATTAGCTAAAGAGTATTCATGGGTACAATAAATAGTGGTCTGAGCGGGCAATGTTTTAAAGTAATTCATGTTGTTTAGCATCTGAGCTGCAGTACCTTCGAATAAACGGCCGCACCCGGCTAAAAAAAGTGTGTCTCCAGAAAATAGTTGGGGAGTGCCGTTAGGTTGAAAAAAGCAGATATGGTCGAGTGTGTGCCCAGGAACCTCTTTAACAATCAATGTTTCGCCTAAAATACTGATCTCCATTAGGTCTGTTAAAGGGTGAGATATATCTTTAAATGGCGAATTGGCGGGGCCGTAAACGGGTGCAGGGTAGAGGTCGACCAACTGTTTAACACCGCCAGTATGATCGGGATGGTGATGTGTTAGTAATATGGCTAATAGTGGCTGCTGGTAAGTGTTAATGGCCTGTATGACTACATCGGCATCACCGGGGTCAACTACCACCATTCCGGTGGTGTTTTCTTTTGTTAACATCCAGATGTAATTGTCATTAAAAGCTGGCAGTGGTGTTGCTGTAAACATGGAAGCGCCTCATATTTTTTAATAGTCTGAGATTACCCTAAAGGGCCATGACTGTTAATATGCTGTCTTAGTAAAAAAATTAAGGTTTATAGCGTTCACTGATGAATTATCAAAATCAAGAGCCTGTTGAGTACCTGGCTGCACCTTTAAGGAAATGGCTTTCAGAAAATATGGGTCAGGAGTTGCTGGAAGCAGAACAGCGAATACTGGATCGTTTGTTGCCTGGGTTGTACGGAGTGCACCTTGCGCAGATAGGTATTGATCCTTTAAGGAATTTGGCAGAGTCAAGCTCCATCACGCATAGCTTTATTATTTATCATAAGCTCGAACTTGGAATGCAATCGAATAGTATTGTGGCTAAAGCTGTTGAGTTGCCACTAGAGCATAGCAGTGTGGATGTTGTGTTGTTGCATCATACGTTAGATTTCACGTCTAGTCCTCACCAGGTATTACGAGAAGCCGCCCGTATTCTCAGGCCAGGCGGGCATTTATTGATTGTGAATTTTAACCCCGTCTCATGGTGGGGGATTTCTCGTTTGTTAACACGCGCGCGCAAAAAAAGTGTCTGGCAAAAGGCGCATTTTCTAAGTCACCATCGGTTAATAGACTGGATTAATTTATTAGAGCTTACCGAGCTTCGTTCACTTAGCGATTACTTTTTTCCGCCATGTGAGTCTCCTGCTGTGAGGCGTCGCTTTCGTTGGTTACAGGCCTTTGCAAGAAAATCGATGCCTAAGTTTGGTGCATTTAATGTAATTTTGGCTCGAAAAGATGTCGGTGGAATGACGGCGATCAACCCGAAAAGTGTCGCAAAACGTTTTATAAGATTGCCGGTCAGTGAACCGGCTACAAGAGGACAGGCGCGTGAAAGTCGTTGAGATATTTACTGATGGAGCCTGTAAAGGGAACCCGGGTCCTGGAGGCTGGGGAGCTGTTCTCAGGTATGGCGATAATGAAAAGCTGTTGTGGGGGGGTGATAAAGAAACCACCAATAATCGTATGGAGTTGCTGGCTGCTATTGAAGCGCTCTCTGCACTGAAAAAATCCTGCAGTGTTGTACTGACCACTGACTCGCAATATGTACGTAAAGGGATTACGGAGTGGATTACCGGGTGGCGTAAAAACGGCTGGAAAACAGCCGCTAAGAAACCGGTCAAAAATGCAGATTTATGGCAGCGATTGGATGAATTGTCGGCCCAATACAAAATTGATTGGCGGTGGGTTAAAGGGCATAGCGGGCATCCTGAAAATGAATTAGCGGATCAGCTAGCTAATCGCGGTGTCGATGAGATATTAAAAAAGGTTTAAAGCAGTATGCGTCAAATTATTCTCGATACAGAAACAACGGGCCTTGAGTGGTCGGAAGGTCACAACATTATTGAAATCGGCTGCGTTGAAATGGAACGCCGGCGCTTAACGGGTAATCATTATCATCGTTATATCAAGCCTGAACACGAGATTGATCAGGAGGCAATGGCCGTTCATGGGATAACCCATGAGTTTCTCGAAGACAAACCGAGCTTTAAGGCGCTGGCGGATGAGTTTTTAGAGTTTATTCGCGGTGCCGAGCTGATCATCCATAATGCGGCGTTTGATATTGGATTTATTGACGCAGAATTAGAGCGTAATGGTTACACCGTTCGGATTGCCGATATTTGTACGATTACCGACTCGTTGCGTTTAGCCCGGAGTAAGCATCCAGGGCAAAAAAATAATCTAAATGCGTTATGTAAACGTTATGGCATCGATAACTCTCATCGTGAGTTACACGGAGCCTTGCTCGACTCGGAAATTCTGGCCGATGTTTATCTGGCACTGACCGGTGGTCAGACCTCATTACTATTGAGTGATCATGCCGAAACTCAAGAGGGTGATGAAGTTGTTATTAAAAGAGTAGGTGTGGAATCATTGGATCTTCCAGTCTTGATGGCGACAGACACAGAGATTGAAGCACATGAGTTGTTCTTAGACAGACTGGATAAAAGTGCCGGTGGCGAGTGTTTATGGCGTAAAGCTGTTTCTAATGAATGAGCTGGAAAGTTGAAAAGAAAAAGCGGGTCATTTGATGCCCGCTTTTTTGTGGGTGAGTGTATGTGAATTAATTATCTTAGTGCAGTGCGATACTGACAGCTGTGTAACCAACAATACTCATAACGATAGTGTATGGCAGTGCCATGACCACCATGCGCCCATATGAGAGGCGGATAAGGGGAGCTAATGCAGACGTTAGCAAGAACAAGAAAGCAGCCTGTCCGTTTGGAGTGGCAACGCTTGGAATATTAGTTCCTGTATTAATCGCGATGGCGAGTGCGTCAAAATGTTCGCGGGTAATTTCGCCTGCAGCTAAGGCTGCAGAGACTTCGTTGATATACACAGTAGCAACGAAGACGTTGTCACTGATAGCCGATAGCAGGCCGTTGGCTATAAAGAAAAAGCCGGGTTGATCTGCGGGGTCCATTTCGAGTACGGCATGGATAATCGGCTGGAACAGGTGCTGATCATGTATCACTGAAACTACCGCAAAGAAAACAACTAAAAGCGCAGTAAAGGGAAGAGCTTCTTCAAAAGCTTTACCAATCTGATGTTCTTCGGTAATGCCATTCATTGCTGTCAGTAAAACAATAACGGTTAAACCGATTAGGCCTACCGCCGCAAGGTGAAATGCTAAAGCTAAAACAAGAAATATAGAAACGGCTACCTGGATAGCTAGCTGTGCTTTATCGCGAAGGGTGCGTTTTTTGTCTTCTTTTTCAGCAAAGTCTTCAAGAATGTGGCGGACTCGCAAAGGTAATTCAACCCCATAACCAAAGGTACGGGTTTTTTCTAGTATGAAACATGTCAGCAGGCCTGCAATGAGAACCGGCATAGTTATTGGAGCCATCAGAACAAAAAATTGAACAAAATCCCATCCGGCTTTTTGAGCGATTAGCAAATTTTGAGGTTCCCCTACGAGCGTGCATACACCACCCAATGCCGTGCCTACCGCGCCATGCATTAATAAGCTTCTAAGAAATGCGCGAAAGTCTTCCAGATCATTACGGTTGATCTCTTCAACTGTATTGTCATCAGCATGGTCATGCTCGTGGTCATAATGTTTGCCGGAAGCGACTTTGTGATATACCGAGAAGAAGCCGACCCCTACACTGATGAGAACGGCGGTAACGGTGAGTGCATCGAGAAAAGCGGAGAGAAAAGCAGCTGATAATGAGAATAATAAAGAGAGGCTTGCTTTGGATTTTACCTTTAAAAGAATAATGGTAAAAATCCACAGCAGCATCGATTTCATAAAGTAGATGCCGGCAACCATGAACATCAATAGCAGGATAACTTCTAAATTGCCGCTTACTTCATGGTAAACAGACTCTGGAGAGGCCAGCCCAATGACGATAGCTTCAAGGGCGAGTAGTCCTCCTGGCTGTAGGGGGTAGCATTTTAGAGCAAGGGCTAGTGTGAAGATAAATTCAAATATCAGTGTCCAGCCGGTAACGACGGGGCCCGCTATCATTAAAAGAATCGGGTTTAAAATCAGAAAGCCAATAATAGCCTGCTTGTACCAGACTGGCGAATTTCCTAAGAAGTTTCGCATTAATGCCTGAAGAAAAGAGATGGTCATTGATTATCGTCCTAATTGTTAAACAGGCCGTTTGTAACAAACGGATGCTCGAATGTTGGTGTAGACTAGCAGCAGATTGATAAAACCTGAATAGAAAAGCGTAGCTAACAGATAAATAAGTGAGCATTTTGAGAAATTATTGACATTTATCATGTCTTTACATAGCACTTGATTATCAAAGGGATACGTAATGCGGCGTGTATTGGTAGTTAAATGAATCATATAAAAAGTGGGGGAGAGGGGAGTGGCTAACCTTTATATTGTGGGCTCATCAGGATCAATGTTTTTACAGTCGGCAGGCGGTTATCTGCATGCCGGTAAAGATCATTTACCGGCAGAAAATGTGGAAGCGGTTTATCCTGTTGCTCTGATCGGAAAGGATGCTGTTCATGTTGTAATCCTTAAAAGAGGAACGCCCATTCCGTTTGAGAAAGCGAACCTGAGAAGTCTGTTATCGGTTTCTCAGAATGAGCAGGAATACGTTACGTTATCCCGGGCGGCGCAGCTTATTATTTGGCATAACGAACATCGGTTTTGTGGTCGTTGCGGGCATGAAATGATGCATCATTCTGTTGATTTGGCGAAACATTGCGAACAATGTTCATTGGTGCAGTATCCGCGTATCTCTCCTTGTATTATTGTTTTAGTGGTTGATGGTGATCGTTGTGTGCTTGCGCGTTCGCCACGCTTTCCACCCGGGCGGTTTAGTACCCTCGCTGGTTTTATTGAAGCGGGAGAGAGTGCTGAAGCTGCGGTGCATCGAGAAATTCGTGAAGAGGTTGGTATCGAGGTCGAGAATGTTCGTTACTTCAAAAGCCAGTCCTGGCCTTTTCCACATTCGTTAATGCTGGGTTTCTTCGCTGATTATGCGGGAGGTGAGTTACTGGCAGATGGTGTCGAAATTGAGGAGGCTAATTGGTATCACCGTGATGCAATGCCGGATTTGCCACCTTCGTTTGCGATTTCATCTGCTTTGATTCAACAGTTTTTGAATGGAGATGTATAAGAGCGCCTGGTGTAAGAGAGCGGTTAGCTTTTATCTTTAAACAGCTTTCCGAGTTTTGTGGCAAGAATAACATTGCCTTCTGCGCGGAGCTGGCCTTTCATGAAGGCGCTCATGCCATCCTGCTTTCCAGTCACTACGTTAATGAAAGTTTCCGCATCCATTAGTAAAGTCACAGACGGATCTGGATGCTCGCCTTGGCTCGTTGAGCAGCTCTGATCCATGATAGTAATATAAAAATTCTCGTCATTCTCAAGTACAAACTGAAAGATAACATTCAGGTTTTCAGCAGCATCTGCTTGAAAGCGTGATGGGAGTTTTGCGATTACGCGGGTTACAGTAATATCTGAACTCATTTAAATACATTCCTGTCACGAAAAGTAGCTTACAGTGGGTTCGCTAATTGGCTTTTATGGTACATTAGCGCACTTAATACTGATAACTCTTTTTCTGGAGAAACCTGTTGTCTGAATTTTTCTTTGAATACGGCCTGTTTGCTGCAAAAGCTTTTACCGGGTTAATCGTTGTGCTTTTATTGATCGCTGGGATTTTGTTAGTCAGTTCTCGTCATCGGCGTGACGACAGAGATGGGGAGGTTGATGTTACATCCATCAATGACACCTATGAAGATATGAAGGATACGGTCGAAGCGGCAGTCTTGGATAAAGAGGCTTATAAGCAACTGCTGAAAGAGCAGAAAAAGCAGGATAAGCTTGAGAGCAAGCAGCGCAAGAAAGATGCTAAAAATAGTGCCGAGCATGAACAAGAGGAAAAGAAACGAATTTATGTTCTTGATTTTGATGGTGATATTAAAGCCAGCGAAGTAGAACCCTTACGCGAAGAAATTTCGGCTGTCCTCACTTTTGCCCGGCCTATTGATGAAGTTGTTATTCGTCTTGAAAGCGCAGGCGGTATGGTGCATACCTATGGATTAGCCGCTTCTCAGTTGGCACGTATAAAAGCCAGCGGTATCCCATTAACCGTATGTGTCGATCAGGTGGCTGCTAGTGGCGGTTATCTGATGGCATGCTTAGCCGATAGATTGATTGCCGCACCGTTTGCCTTGGTTGGTTCAATTGGTGTGATTGCGCAGGTCCCTAATTTTAACCGTGTACTGAAGAAGCATGACGTTGATTATGAAATGTTCACGGCGGGCGAATATAAGCGTACGGTGACCATGTTTGGTGAGAACACCGAGAAAGGTAAGCAGAAGTTTATAGAAGAGCTGGAAGATACTCATGCCTTGTTTAAAGAGTTTGTGAGTGAATATCGTCCTCAGTTGGACATCGAAAAGGTGGCAACGGGAGAGGTCTGGTTTGGTAAGCGCGCTTTGGATGAAAAGCTGGTCGATGAGCTGTCAACCAGTGACGATTATCTGATGGCGGCATGTAATGATGCGGATGTATTTCGGGTTCGCTATGAAATGAAAAAAACGCTTCAGGAGCGCTTAAGTGAAATGGCCATTCAAACTACAGAGGGTGTGGTTTCGAAAATCTGGACACGCGTTTCAAACAGCCGATTCATGACGCGCTAAATAATATTTTTCTATTGTTGATGTTTTGCGCTATATTTTTAGTCATACGTTTAAAACAAGGCTTATAAGGAGAGCGGAGCTTGCAGCAGTCAAAAACGTCGACTCAGATACTTAAGGCCGCAGAGGCCTTGTTTGCTGAGCAGGGATTCTCAGAAACGACTATGCGCCAGATAACCGCTGCAGCAGATGTAAATCTGGCAGCGGTTAATTACCACTTTGGATCAAAGCAGGGACTTATTCAGGCTGTTTCTGCGCAGTATCTTTATCCCTTTTGTGAATATATTGATAATGCCATTTCAGAATGTTTAGTCAACAACCCTCAAGCAACGGTTGCGTTGGATGACTTGATAGAAATGGTGATGCGAGCACTGCTACATGTACGTCAGAGTAATTCGCATGCTTTGCCAATGTTTATGCGTCTGCTTGACCTTTCCTATATGAAAAACCAAAAAGCCTTAAGAGATTATATGGTAAGTCAGCATTATCCTAAGCTTGAGGTGTTTTTGTCTCAGCTGCGTGTGGACGCCTCCCCGATGGAAGATGATGAATTTTTTTGGCGCTTGCATTTTTTATTGGGATCAATCGTTTTCACGTTATCGAATTTTCATACCTTAATGGAGATTGAAAAAAAAGAATTTGATAAAGAGGGTGAGATTGAAAAAATTCTTCACCGCATGGTACCTGTTATTTCTGCTGGATTTCAGGCACGCTCCGATAAAACATACTTCTGCCGACTCTGATTTCTGCCCTCCATGCATCTGCTGTTAAGTATTAAAAGACAAGTCTTAACCTTGTTCGACTCCACGAGCACTACTGAGTATCCGGTATCTACTGCGTTGAATGGGGCTGGAGAGCAATCTGGCTCCGCTTGCACGCCGCGAGGGCTTCATATTATCCGCGCTAAAGTTGGCGAACATTTGCCGCTAAATGCGGTATTTGTGGGGCGTCGCTTTACGGGAGAAATTTACTCTGAAGCCTTGGCTGATGCATTTCCTGAAAGAGATTGGATTCTGACGCGTATTTTATGGTTAAGCGGTAAAGAGCCGGGTTGTAATCGCTTGGGAGCGGTGGATAGCATGCGTCGTTATATCTATATTCATGGCACGCCTGATAGTGAGCCTATGGGGGTGCCTGTCTCACACGGTTGTATCCGTATGCGTAATACTGATGTGATGGCGCTTTTTGATCGGATTCCGGTTGGGACTGAACTGTTAATTGAGGAATGAAAAATGGCTTCCGGTCGTTTAATGCTGGATGTGCAGGCGTTGACGTTGACGCCTGCAGAGCGAGATATGATTGGTCATCCTGAAGCGGGTGGCTTAATACTTTTCGGACGTAACTATGAATGTAAATCGCAATTAAGTGATTTGGTCGCCGATATTCGTCAGCAAAACCCCGATATCCTGATAGCTGTTGATCATGAGGGCGGGCGTGTACAGCGCTTTCGGAATGAATTTGTAAGAATTCCGCCTATGAAGGTGTTGGCCTGTTTGTGGGAGCGAGAACCGGAGCAAACGGTTAAAGTTGCTGAAGATATCGGGTGGTTGATGGCGGCCGAGCTAATTGAGCTTGATATAGATATCAGTTTCGCGCCTGTCTTGGATATTGACTGGTCCCGTAGTGAAATTATTGGTGACCGGGCTTTCGGTACTAGCTCAGAGCAAGTGATAGCGCTGGCGAGTGGTTTTATGCGTGGGATGCATAGCGCAGGTATGGCCGCCACCGGCAAGCATTTTCCAGGGCACGGTTGGGTTGCTGCCGACTCGCATTTGGATATTCCCTGTGATGAGCGCTCCTATGATCTATTGTGCGCGGCTGATATCAAACCTTTTAAGGCCTTAATTGATCAGGGGCTGGAGGCGATCATGCCAGCGCATATTATTTATAAGCAGCTTGACCAAAGAACGGCAGGGTTCTCCGAATTTTGGTTGAAGCGTATTTTACGAGAAACGTTAGGGTTTCGCGGCGTTATTTTTAGCGATGATCTCAGTATGGCGGGTGCTTCTTCTGCGGGAGGTTTTGTCGAACGAACTCAGGCCGCGCTGTATGCCGGGTGTGATATGGCGCTGGTGTGCAATCACCCTGAAGGGGCTCAGCAGGTGCTGACCTACCTGGATAATCACCAGTGTGCCCCGACCGTTTCTATACAAACCATGAAGCATAAAAAGAATGGCTTTGATGCTCAGCGTTTTGAGCGCGTCGCTGATTTGATCCGGTCACTGGAGGCATGATTTTAGAATGGATGTAAAAGTGATGATTGATAATCTGAATGCTTGGCTAACTCAATATTTATCAATTGGGCAAGAAAATAGTTGGATTTTCAGTGTTTTTGTCATTGTGCTGATGATGCTGAGCGGCGTGTTTATTATTCGTAAAATGTTCGATCGCATGGCGGGTCAACTGAAGCGCACCCGAAATGGGTGGGATGATATTCTTCTTGAGTCTGCCAGGCGTCCGGCTGTGATAATGGTCTGGGTATTAGGTGTTAGTTGGGCGCTGGATGTCATAGATGTACAAACGGGTACGGTTTTGTTGGATGTGATCGGGCCATTGCGTAAAGTTGCGGTTATCGTTTTGCTGGGATGGTTTCTTATCCGGTTTATTAAAGCTGCCGAAACAGCGTTGATTGATCCGGCCGGTATAGACACAGCGCTTGACGAAACAACGATTAGTGCGATGGGAAAACTGTTGCGTTTATCTTTAATTATTACGGTGTCGCTCGTCGTGCTTCAGAGCTTTGGTTATAGCATATCCGGGGTGCTGGCATTTGGAGGTATTGGTGGTCTGGCGGTTGGTTTTGCGGCAAAGGATCTGTTAGCCAATTTCTTTGGCGGACTAATGATCTACTTAGATCGCCCGTTTAAAGTCGGAGACTGGGTGCGCAGTCCTGATAAAAACATTGAGGGAACAGTAGAAGATATTGGCTGGCGTCTTACGCGTATTCTCACGTTTGATAAGCGGCCTTTGTATGTTCCTAATGCAACATTTGCGAGTATTTCGGTTGAAAATCCGTCACGTATGACACATCGGCGTATCTATGAAACGATAGGCGTGCGTTATTGTGATCTTAAAACGGTAAAGGGGATTGTTGATGAGGTGAGGGAGATGTTATGTAATCACCCTGAAATTGATCATGAGCAGACCTTGATTGTTAATTTAAATAAGTTTGCACCATCCTCTCTGGATTTCTTTGTTTACACTTTCACAAAAACTACGAACTGGGTGCATTTTCATCAGGTGAAAGAGGACGTGTTATTGTCGATTATGGCAGTGGTTGAAAAACACGGGGCTGAAGTGGCTTTTCCAACCAGTACTGTGCATCTGATTCCGGAGGGAAAGTTTCAGTTGTCAGCGGTTAGCCAGAATTAAACGGGATAAAGTGTGGGAAAATCTTAGGTTTTGAAGAGAGCTGCAGGGCTGGTATTGCCAGTCCTGCGCCGGTATTGCCAGTCCCGCATAGGTAAAAGAAGAGCGTCTAATTTAATGGTGTTGCATAGACAAGAATTCCAAATAGCGGATGGTCTATGTAATGAGCCTCTGAGGATTTCATACGTCGCGGCTCGTCCAAAACGGCGGTGATGGTCTTCATTGATCCATCTTCCAGCATGATGTTGCGGCGAAGCTGGAGGTCCGGTTTAAAGTGTAGATAGTGCCCACGGTCAACGGTAATAGCGCCTTCCAGTTCGTAATAGCCATCTGTCATCATGTTGCCTGCTTGAATTGCTACTGGCTGCGAGTTGCGGCCTTTTCTGACCGGTTGGTTCCAGGCTTTGTGATATAAGACGCGTAATCCTCCGGTGTTGCGAATGCGTTGATCCGTGCTTTTTAACATGAAGCTGGAGGAGGGGCGCTCATTGTAGCCGCCTCCTGATAAGTTAATGCCAGCAGCGGGTGGTTTATCAGGAGATGGCCAGTATTCGCTATGAGTGGGTCCATTGTCACGACTGAAGATCAGGACTTCGATACCATAGGCAGTCGCAGCTTGGGCTGTATTGCTGAAGACTAATGATGTGTACGCAACACAGAAGAAGATAAATTTTTTCATGAATTAACCTTACCTAGCTCTTTAAGCAAATTTTCAACAGCATTAAATCGCTGTTCAGTATCATTCATCTCTAAAGAAAAGCGGAGATGGCTGGCACCTTCAAGTTTGTATTTTTGTGGTTGTTTTTGAATCATCATTACTATTGTAAACGGATCAATTTTGGGGGATTGTTCAAATTCAATGCGTCCGTTTTGGTTGCCAGCATCCAATTTTACAATACCCAGCTGCTCTGCGAGTAGCTTTAAAGATGTTACTCTGAATAGATTTTTTGTGGTTTCGGGTAGAAGACCAAATCTATCAATCATTTCAATCTGAAGCTCGGTTAACTCCGTTTCATTTTTGGCGCTGGAAATACGTTTATACATTATTAGGCGGCTATGTACATCAGGAAGATAGTCGTCTTTGATGAGTGCAGGAATATGCAGATTAATCTCTGCTCCATGATGAAGCGGTCTGTCCATGTTTGGCGTTTTACCCTCTTTGATGGACTGAATCGCTTCTTCGAGCATTTCCATATAAAGAGTAAAGCCGACTCCTTGTATTTGGCCGCTTTGATCGTCGCCTAAAAGCTCGCCTGCGCCGCGTATTTCAAGGTCGTGAGTGGCCAGAGTAAAGCCTGCCCCGAGATCCTCTGCTTGGGCGATGGCTTCAAGGCGTTTGTTGGCATCCTTGCTGATGCTTTTGACCGGAGGCGTGAGCATGTATGCATATGCCTGATGGTGGGAGCGACCCACTCGGCCGCGAAGTTGATGGAGTTGAGCCAGACCGAACTTGTCCGCCCGATCGATAATGATGGTGTTGGCGTTGGGGATGTCGATCCCCGTTTCGATAATAGTGGTACAGAGCAGCAGGTTGTGGCGTTTATGATAGAAATCCGCCATGACTTGCTCGAGTTCGCGCTCACGCATCTGTCCGTGACCAATACCAATGCGAGCCTCCGGGACCAGTGCGGCTAGCTCTTCAGCTGTTTTTTCAATGGTTTTGACTTCGTTATGTAGATAGTACACCTGTCCGCCACGCAACAGCTCGCGTAATATCGCCTCTTTTATCAAAGGGGAGTTTGATTCGCGCACAAAGGTTTTAACGGCCAGTCTTCGTGCGGGAGGTGTTGCAATGATAGATAGATCGCGCATGCCCGACATCGCCATATTGAGTGTGCGGGGTATGGGTGTGGCGGTCATGGTTAGTATGTCTACTTCTGAGCGTAGTGATTTTAAGCGCTCTTTTTGCTGGACACCAAAGCGATGCTCTTCGTCGATGATCACCAGCCCGAGGTTTTTGAAGACTATGTCTCCCTGGAGTAGTTTGTGTGTGCCAATGATGATATCGATCTGCCCGCTGTTAAGCTTCTCAATCGCATCTGTTTGTTGTTTGCTGCTACGAAAACGGGAGATGAGTTCTACCATGACAGGCCAGTCAGCAAAACGGTCTCTGAAGTTATCAAAGTGTTGTTGGGCAAGCAGGGTGGTTGGAACCAGAATGGCAACTTGCTTACCTGAGTGCACGGCGATAAATGCGGCGCGCATCGCGACTTCTGTTTTACCAAAGCCCACATCGCCGCAGACGAGTCGATCCATCGGTTGGGGTGAGATCATGTCGCGCATTACAGAGGCGATGGCAAGTTCCTGATCGGGTGTTTCCTCAAAGGGGAAGCCGGAAACAAATTGCTGATATTCTGCAGCAGGGTCGTTAAAGGCAAAGCCTTTTCGTGCCGCTCGTCTCGCATAAATATCAAGAAGCTCTGCCGCAGTATCGCGTACTTTTTCGGCTGCTTTTTGGCGTGCTTTACTCCATTGTTCGGTGCCAAGGCGGTGTAGCGGTGCGAGTTCGTCACTGCTGCCGCTATAGCGGCTTATCAGGTGTAAAGAGGAGACCGGAACATAGAGCTTTGCATCATTTGCATAGGATAGAGCGACAAACTCATTGGTTTGGCCGTCTAGTTCAATGGTTTCTAAGCCTAAATAGCGGCCAATACCGTGATCAAGATGAACAACCGGGGCGTTGGGGGCCAGCTCGGCTAAATTGCGAACGATGAGATCTGTTTGATCTTTGTCTCTGGCGCGCCGTCGGCGCTGAAAAACCTGACGGCCAAAAAGCTGGGATTCGGAGATGACGTGCATCAGGCCGCTTATGCTGAGACCACGATCGATAGGGTAGACGGTCAATGCACAGCCGTGCTTGCTGTCCAGAAAATCCTGCCAGTTATCAACTGATGCGGGTTTTATATTGGCTTTAGTCAGAAGTTCCTGAAGTGCGACGCGACGCCCAGCAGATTCGGCGCAAAATAGAATCCGTTCATTAGGGTGAGCGTCAATAAAAGCGGTCAGGAGGGCTAAAGGTGATGCTGATTGGGCATTCACGGTGAGTTCGCTGGTTTCCTCGCAGGGGAGGTTGGCTCTGCCGGCAGAACTCTCTTGTGCGGCGTCGCTACTGAACTGTAGGCGACGAAACGACTTGAGTGCGCCTAAAAACTCCTCTTTGGGTGTAAAGATAGCTCTTGGAGGAAGGATGGGGCGCTCAATGTCGTGTCGACGATCTTCGTAGCGATTGTTTACGTCATTCCAGAATTGCTGGCAGGGGTGCTCAAGAGAGCCATCGGTAATGATCAGAGTGTCTTTGGGGAGGTAGTCAAAAAGTGTTGCTGTTTCATCAAAAAAGAATGGCAAATAATATTCAATTCCCGGTGGAGCAAAGCCATTGCTTACATCCTGATAAGTGGGGCAGCGTCGCGGGTCTGTTTCAAAAGTGTTGCGCCAGTTATGTTTGAATTTAGTGATAGCTTCTGCTGTAAGCGGAACTTCTCGGGCGGGTAATAGACGAATTTGCTCAATTTTATCGATAGATCGTTGTGATTCAGGATCAAAGGTTCTCAGTGAATCTATTTCATCATCAAACAGGTCTATCCGAAAAGGCGTTTCTGATCCCATTGGATAGAGGTCTATTATGGATCCTCTGACGGTATACTCGCCGTGTTCGTTGACTGTGTCCACCGCACGGTAACCGGCATCACTGAGTTGTTGTCTCAGTTTATCAATATTGAGCTTCTGTCCCGTTTGCAGTATGAGAGAGTGGGCTTGTAAAAAGCTTGAGGGCGCTATGCGGTGCATCAGGGTGCTGATCGGAACGATAACGACACCATGCGTAAGCTGAGAGAGTTGTTTCAGCGTGCTTACGCGGGTAGAGGTAATATCCTGATGGGGTGAAAACGTATCGTAGGGCAGTGTTTCCCAATCCGGAAACGGTAATATTTGCAGATTATGCGCCGCTGAGTAGAAATGAATTTCATTTTCTAACAGACTGGCTGTGTCACTGTTTCGTGATATAACGAGGGTGAGTTGGTGGTGTTTGAGAGCAGCCTGAGCGATCAATAATCCGGCGGCACTTTGGTGTGCCTGACCAATCCATTTCATATCGCCTGGTTTTGCCGGTATCGGAAATACCAGATTTGTCACGAAACCTCTCCTCTTCCCTTAAGTCTGTTATTGAACCGATTGCTGAGCCTGTTAATGGGCTTGTATCAAATAATGAGAAGCGCCCTATATTACAGGGTGGATTAAAAAAGCGATATAAGCCCTTGAAAAATCATCCGGCTAAAGTACTAGGGTGAGATTGTTTGCCCGTAGGGTGATAAAAGGGGATAATGCCTCGCAATTTTTTAATGTACGTTGATGTGAAGTTGGAGAAGCCTGTGAGCCAAGATCAAGTATTCGCTGAATGGAAAGAACGCGAAGCGACTGCAGAGTCAATGATTCCTTTGATCGGTCGTTTGTACCGTGATCGTAATATTGAAACTTCTGTATATGGTCGTTTGATTGTTAAGCGATCTGTGATTGATGTGCTGAAAGCGCACCGTTTCGCGCGCCAGATGGAGTCGCAAGAGCTGACGGTGCAGGATACCTATCCTGTATTAGAGGCAATTGAGTCTCTGGACGTTAGTGGTGCTCATATTGACATCGGTAAGATGGCAGTGCGCTTCCGTCAAAATGGCAACGGTCGTAGCATGAAGGAGTTTCTGGAAGAGCAGTTGGCATCGGTTATCGGTGTAGAGCCTCGCCAGGGTACGGATGTTGTGCTTTACGGTTTTGGCCGAATTGGACGTTTGTTAGCGCGTTTGCTGATCGAGCGTACCGGCGGTGGGCAGGCTTTGCGTCTGCGTGCAATTGTTGTTCGTAAAGGTAGTGCTGCTAACGACTTGGAAAAGCGTGCTAGCCTGCTGCGCCGTGATTCGGTGCATGGTTCTTTTAAAGGAACTATTCAGATTGACGAAGAAAACAATACGCTGATCGCTAACGGTAATGAGATCAAAGTGATTTTTGCCAGTGCGCCGGACCAGATTGATTACACCCAATACGGTATTAATAACGCAATCGTTATTGATAACACGGGTATGTGGCGTGATAAAGAAGGTTTGTCTTTGCACCTGAAGTCAAAAGGTGTGGCGCGTGTATTGCTTACAGCGCCGGGTAAGGGTGTTAAAAATATCGTCATGGGCGTAAACCATCATGATATTGAAGATGAAGATCTGATCTTATCTGCGGCCTCTTGTACAACCAATGCAATTACGCCAGTGCTTAAAGCTGTTAATGATGTGTATGGTATTGAGAATGGCCATGTTGAAACTGTGCATTCTTATACCAATGACCAGAACCTGATCGATAACTATCATAAGGGTGATCGTCGCGGTCGTGCGGCTGGCTTGAATATGGTTATTACTGAAACAGGTGCGGCTAAAGCGGTATCTAAAGCACTTCCGGTCATGGAAGGTAAGCTGACCGGTAATGCGATTCGTGTTCCTACCCCGAATGTATCCATGGCTATTTTGAATTTGAACCTTTCAAAAGAAGTAGATCGTGAAGGGTTGAATGATTACTTGCGTGATGCATCCTTGCATTCGCCGCTGCAGAAGCAGATTGCTTATAGTAATTCGCCTGAAGCTGTGTCGAGCGATTTTGTTGGTTCGCGCGCAGCCGGCATCGTTGATGCATTAGCAACAATCGCAACAGGTAATCGTTGTGTATTGTATGTTTGGTACGACAATGAGTTTGGCTATAGCTGTCAGGTTATTCGTATGGCTCAGATGATGGCGGATGTCACCTTGCCTGCATTTCCAAAAGCAAATAAATAGTTGATATTTGTCAGAAAAAAACCGCGTTGTGCGGTTTTTTTTGTTCTGAATCTTTATATTCTATTTTAATATATGCTTAGATTAAATAGATCTAGGTGTTTTGCCTAAGTACGCCCAAGGTAGCAGCGGTTTAGGCTGAGCTCTTTGTAGATATGGAGTGTGACGCTCAGGTATACTTAGAGAGTTTTTAGGTGGGGTTATTCGTTTTCCTAATAAGAAGATCAGAAATATAGATCGTACAATTTAATTGGTAACGGTTTGTTATATCTGACGAACAGGAAGCAAGATCTCGAAAAATTAAATCGTGATTGGGTGAGGTGTATGATCAAGATCAATAAAGGTCTGGATCTACCGATAACGGGTTCTCCGGAACAGACTGTTAAAAGTTCTGTAGCGGAAATTCGGTCGGTCGCCGTGATTGGGCCAGATTATATTGGTTGCAAACCAACAATGGCCGTCAAGGTGGGTGATCGAGTGAAACTCGGTCAAGTGATCTTTTCCGATAAGAAAACTGAAGGCGTTCAGATAACGGCACCAGGTGCTGGTGTAGTAACCGAGATCAATCGAGGAGAGCGTCGGGCTCTTCAATCGGTTGTTATTGAGCTGGATGCTGAAGAAGAAGCAATAGAATTCGCACGTTATGATGTTGCTCAGCTTGCCGCTGTTACGCGTGAGCAGGTAGTAGAAAATCTTCAGGCCTCTGGTTTGTGGACAGCACTTCGTACGCGCCCGTTTAGTCGGGTGCCGGCGGTATCTAGCGTGCCGGTTTCTATTTTTGTTACGGCAATTGATACTAATCCGTTAGCCCCAAATCCTGCGCTATTCATGAATGAATATGTTGAGGATTTTGCTAATGGCTTAAAAATTCTGACGAAACTGGCTGATAAGGCAGTTTACCTATGTAAAGCACCAGGAACATCAGTTCCGAGTGTTGATGGCGTCACTGTTGAAGAGTTTGATGGTCCCCATCCTGCAGGTAATGCTGGAACTCATATACACCACCTTGATCCGGTGTCTCGTACTAAAACAGTATGGACCATTGGTTACCAGGATGTGGTTGCTATCGGTAAGTTATTTACTGAAGGCCGTCTGTTTGTCGAGCGCTTTGTATCTGTTGCTGGTCCGCATGTTAACAAGTCTGCCATCCTTAGAACCCGTGTGGGCGCTAAGCTAAGTGAGTTGACGGTTGGCTTGTTGTCTACCGGTGAGAACCGTTTGATTAGTGGTTCTGTCTGGAATGGCCGGACGGCAAAAGGTCCTCTGGCGTATCTTGGACGATATGCAAATCAGGTAACCGTGTTGACTGAAGGAAATAAACGGGAGTTTTTTGGCTGGGTAATGCCAGGTTCCAATAAGTTCTCTGTTCTGAACGTCTTTACATCGTTCCTCTCGTCTGGCAAAAAGTTCGATTTCACAACCACCACAAATGGTTCTGAGCGAGCAATGGTTCCTGTGGGACAGTTTGAACAACTGATGCCGTTGGATATTTTGCCAACTCAACTGCTACGTGCGTTAGTCACCGGCGATATCGTAACTGCTATGCAGTTAGGTTGCCTGGAACTCGACGAAGAAGATTTGGCTCTTTGTACCTTTGCTTGTCCTGGCAAGTATGAATACGGCCCAATCCTTCGCGATAATCTGACTCGCATCGAGAAAGAAGCCTAAGAGAGGCAGCGTATGAGTATCAGAAATATACTTGATAAAATGGAGCCGCATTTCCATAAAGGCGGCAAGTACGAAAATTGGTATGCGTTGTATGAAGCAGCAGATACCATTTTTTATACACCTGCATCTGTGACCAAAACAGCGGCGCACGTGCGGGATGGTATCGACCTTAAGCGTATGATGATTCTGGTCTGGATGTGTACTTTCCCAGCAATTTTTGCGGGTCTGTATAACGTCGGTTACCAGGCAAATACGGCGATGGCTGGTATGGGTCTGACTGAAGCTGAAGGCTGGCGTGGTGCGATTGCCGGTGCTTTGACTGGGTTTGATGCAACGAGTGCTTGGGATAATATTATCCATGGCGCTGTTTACTGGCTGCCTATCTATGCAACCGTCTTTATTGTCGGCGGCTTCTGGGAAGTTCTGTTTGCAATGAAGCGAGGTCATGAGGTTAACGAAGGGTTCTTTGTTACTTCAATCTTGTTTGCATTGATTCTTCCGCCAACGGTTCCGTTATGGCAGGTTGCCTTGGGGATTAGCTTTGGTGTGGTTATCGGTAAAGAGGTGTTTGGTGGTACAGGTAAAAACTTCCTGAACCCAGCACTAACTGGCCGTGCTTTCCTGTTCTTTGCTTATCCTGCACAAATGTCTGGTGATGCTATCTGGACTGCTGTTGATGGGTTTTCAGGAGCAACGCCATTAGGTTTGGCAGCAGCAGGTGGTGTTGATGCCATACTTGCTCAAAACCTGACATGGATGGATGCTTTCCTTGGCCAGATTCAGGGTTCTGTCGGTGAGACGTCAACTATTGCCATTATGATTGGTGGTGCGGTACTGCTGATAGCGAAAGTCGCTGCATGGCGTATCGTTGCCGGAGTGTTTGCTGGCATGGTTGGTATGACTGTATTGCTGAATATTATTGGTTCAGATACTAACCCGATGTTTGCTCTGCCGTTTTACTGGCACTTTGTGTTAGGTGGATTCGCATTCGGTATGTTCTTTATGGCGACTGACCCGGTTTCAGCATCCATGACGAATACCGGTAAGCTGTACTTTGGTGCGCTGATTGGCATCATGGTGGTGTTAATTCGTGTAGTTAACCCTGCCTTCCCAGAGGGTATGATGCTTGCGATTCTGTTCGGTAACTTGTTTGCACCACTGATTGACAACTTTGTCATTCAAGCAAACATTAAACGGAGGATGGCACGTAATGTCGGCTAATAACGATACAATCGGTAAAACGATTACCGTCACCGTATTACTTTGTGTGGTCTGTTCAGTCATCGTTTCTGCAGCGGCAGTACTTCTGAAGCCTCAGCAAATTGCTAACAAAGAGTTGGACAGAAAAACCAATATTCTGGCGGCTGCTGGTCTAATGGAACCGTCTAAGTCTGTTAATGAGTTGTTTGCTCAAATCACGACGAAAGTTATTGATTTGGAAACAGGCAAGTTTACTGATGCAGTTGACGCAGAAACGTTTGATGCACGCAAGGCTTCTAAAGATCCTGTGCTATCAAGCGCATTGGATCGACAGATTGATATCGCATCAATCAAACGTCAATCTAAATACCAGACTGTTTACCTTGTAGAGAAAGAGGGTAAGGTTGAAACCGTTATCCTTCCTGTTCATGGTTACGGTCTTTGGTCAACACTATACGGCTTCCTTGCTTTAGAAGGAGACCTGAATACGGTCGTTGGTTTGGGATTCTATTCTCACGCAGAAACTCCCGGGCTAGGTGGTGAAGTCGATAATCCGCTTTGGAAATCCCAGTGGCCAGGCAAGAAAGTCTATGCAGATGGCGCTATGGAACCATTGTTAGGTTTGATTAAAGGCAAAGTTGATCCTGTTTCAGCAAGTGCTGCCCATCAAATCGACGGTCTTTCCGGTGCGACACTTACCAGTGATGGTGTTACCAAACTGGTTAAATTCTGGATGGGTAAAAATGGTTACGCGCCGTTTCTTACTAATCTGAAAGCTGGGGGGGTGTAAATTATGTCTGAAATTAGAGATGTTTTGACGGGCCCTGTCGTCAAAAACAACCCAATTGCATTGCAGATTCTTGGTATTTGTTCCGCCTTGGCGGTAACAACTAACATGAATACGGCGTTGGTAATGACGCTAGCCGTGATCTCAGTGACAGCATTTTCAAATATGTTTGTGTCTATGATTCGAAATCATATGCCAAGCAGTATTCGTATTATCTGTCAGATGACAATTATTGCATCGTTGGTAATTGTTGTTGACCAGATTTTGAAAGCAGTTGCTTATGATGTTTCTAAACAGTTGTCAGTTTTCGTGGGCTTGATTATCACGAACTGTATCGTAATGGGTCGTGCTGAAGCCTTTGCCATGAAGAATCCTCCGGGGATCTCTTTCATGGATGGTATCGGTAACGGACTAGGTTACGGTGCAGTGCTGATGTTTGTTGCTTTTTTCCGTGAGTTATTCGGAGCCGGCAGTTTGTTTGGAGTGGAAGTTCTTCCGTTGGTCACTAATGGTGGTTGGTATCAGGCGAATGGCTTGTTGTTATTGCCGCCTAGTGCGTTCTTTATCATCGGTGGATTTATCTGGCTTATACGTACTTATGACAAGAAGCAGGTAGAGGCTCCTGAGTTCATCATGGCGCCAAACTCTAAGAAGGGGGCTGTGTAATGGAGCAATATATCAGTCTGGCTATTCGGGCTATTTTCGTCGAAAACATGGCGTTGGCTTTCTTTCTCGGGATGTGTACTTTCCTCGCTATTTCGAAGAAAGTGCAAACGGCTATTGGTCTTGGGATCGCGGTTATCGTCGTACTTGCTATTACTACACCTGTTAATAACCTCCTTTATAACGGGCTATTGCGTGAAGGTGCGTTAGCATGGGCGGGTTACCCTGATGTGGATCTTAGCTTCTTGGGTTACATCTCCTATATTGGTGTTATCGCTGCGATCGTACAGATCCTCGAGATGGTGTTGGATAAGTTCTTTCCAGCACTATATAACGCGTTAGGTGTGTTTTTGCCATTGATTACCGTTAACTGCGCCATTATGGGTGCTGCTCTCTTTATGGTAGAGCGTGACTATAACTTTGGTGAAAGCGTAGTGTATGGCGTAGGTGCGGGTGTTGGCTGGGCGTTGGCAATCGCTGCGCTGGCTGGTATCCGTGAAAAATTGAAATACAGCGACGTTCCAGAAGGATTACGTGGCCTGGGCATTACCTTCGTTACTGTTGGTCTGATGTCTCTGGGTTTCATGTCTTTCTCTGGTGTACAGCTGTAATGCTGCTAGCCATGTTCAACAAAAGGATGGATTAAGCCCATGAATGCTGAAATCGTTCTCGGTGTTGTCATGTTTACCGTTGTAGTGCTTGCACTGGTGGCGGTAATTTTGGCAGCACGTTCTAAGTTAGTTAGTTCCGGTGATGTGACTATTCATATCAACGATGATCCGGAAAAATCTATCACTGTTGCAGCAGGCGGTAAGCTTCTGCAAACACTATCAAACGTCGGGATTTTTGTTCCGTCGGCCTGTGGTGGCGGTGGTACATGCGCTCAATGTAAGTGTCAGGTTCTGGAGGGTGGTGGTTCTATGCTACCTACTGAAGAGTCCCACTTTACTATGCGCGAAGCGAAAGATGGATGGCGTTTATCATGTCAGGTTGCCGTTAAACAGGACATGCATATTGAGTTGGAAGAGGAGATCTTTGGTGTTAAGAAGTGGGAATGTACGGTTGAATCTAACCCGAACGTTGCTACTTTTATCAAAGAGCTCACTCTCAAACTGCCTGAAGGCGAAAATGTAGATTTTCGTGCAGGTGGTTATGTTCAGTTGGAAGCGCCTGCTCACGAAGTCCATTATAAAGACTTCGACATTGAGGAAGAGTATCGCGGTGACTGGGATAAATTTAACCAGTGGAAGTATGTATCTAAGGTAACAGAGCCTGTTATCCGTGCATACTCAATGGCGAACTACCCTGAAGAAGTGGGTATTGTTAAGTTCAATATTCGTATTGCTTCTCCACCTCCTGGCAAGGATGATCTACCTCCCGGGCAGATGTCATCTTACGTGTTTAGCTTGAAGCCAGGTGACAAGATCACTGTATATGGACCATTTGGTGAGTTCTTTGCAAAAGATACTGACAATGAAATGGTCTTCATCGGTGGTGGTGCGGGTATGGCGCCAATGCGTTCGCACATTTTCGACCAGCTGAAGCGACTTAAATCTACGCGTAAAATGTCGTTCTGGTACGGAGCTCGTTCATTGCGTGAGTGTTTCTATAATGAAGAATATGATCAGCTTCAGGCTGACAACGAAAACTTCAAATGGCACTTAGCATTGTCGGATCCGCAGCCAGAAGATAACTGGGAGGGTATGTCAGGCTTTATCCATAATGTACTGTATGAAAATTATCTTAAGGATCATGAAGCACCTGAAGATTGTGAGTACTACATGTGCGGGCCACCTATGATGAATGCGGCGGTTGTTCAGATGCTGCTGGACTTAGGTGTCGAGCCTGAAAACATCTTGCTTGATGACTTTGGTGGTTAAGCATTGATGGATATGCGTTATCGTGTCCCTAAATGGCCGGCAGCATTGCTGCTGGCCTTTTTGTTTTTGGTGGGGTGCGCCGAACCTAAACAAAATAATGACATTGTTTCTTTTTCGGGAATGACAATGGGTACGACATTCACTGTAAAGTGGGTGGATTCAAGCGATGCCAGAATGCCTGCTATTCGTGAAGAGGTCACAAAAGCGTTGTTGGATGTGAATCAGGCTATGTCGACGTATATTGTAGACTCTGAGCTGTCGCAATTTAATCAACTGCCTGCGAACAGTGAGTTCACTATTAGTGAAGCATTATTTTTTGTTTTAAATCTCGCGCAGGATATTAGTCATAAAACCGATGGGGCATTTGATGTCACTGTTGGCCCGCTTGTGAATTTGTGGGGCTTTGGGCCTGATGGACGGGTGATCAAAGCACCGGCTAAGTCAGAAGTAACGCTTTTGAAGCAGCAGGTAGGCTATCAGAAATTACTGCTTAAAGCGGATCCGGCCCGCGCGATAAAAACGGCTAACCTTTATGTGGATCTGTCCGCTATTGCGAAAGGATACGGGGTTGATGTTTTGGCCGACATAATGAATAAGCATCATATAGAGAATTTTCTGGTTGAAATTGGTGGTGAGCTGCGTTCTCAGGGAATCAAACCGGGAAATCAGGATTGGAAAATTGCAGTAGAAAGCCCGGTCAGTGGTGAACGACAAGTACAAAAAGTATTAAGCATCAGTAATACGGGTATAGCCACATCAGGTGATTATCGTAACTATTTTGAAGAGGGCGGTGTTCGGTATTCGCATACGATCAATCCGGAAACGGGTAGACCTATTACCCATAAATTAGCCTCGGTTACGGTACTTATGCCAACGTGCGCAGAAGCAGATGCAATGGCCACTGCCTTTATGGTAATGGGAGAAGATAGTGCCTATGCTTTTGCCGTTAAGCACAATATTGATGCTTTTTTTATTGTGAAATCAGATCAGAATTTTATTGAAAAAATGACACCAGGTTTTGAAACACGGCTGGTGAAGTGAGGTTAAAGTGGATATTTTTATCTTTGTTTTTGCTGGTTTGATGTTGATCATTCTGGCGATGTCAGTTGGCGTTATTATGGGTGGAAAGCCAATAGCAGGTTCTTGTGGGGGGATGGCCTCATTGGGAATGGACACTGCTTGTGATATCTGTGGTGGCGATAAAACCATATGTGATGATGAAGACGAAAAGAATCGTCGTATCTCTGAATTGGCACAAGCAGATAGCTTGGCTTATGAAGTTAAATCTAAAAGCTGATTGCTGAGTTATAGCTTTCACGTATTTTATAATATGTGGATCTATCTAGCGCATCACAAAGCTAACACAGACAAAATATAGTGAACCAGAAAGTATAAGACTAACTAAGGGGAAATAGATGGCTGTTTATGACTATGACGTCGTCGTGATTGGTTCAGGTCCGGCGGGAGAGGGTGCAGCGATGAATGCTGCTAAGCATGGGCGTCGGGTTGCGATTGTAGAAGAGCAAAGCTCTGTGGGCGGGAACTGTACCCATAAAGGAACAATTCCTTCTAAAGCACTGCGTCACTCGGTTAAACAGATCATCGAATTTAATACTAACCCTATGTTCCGGGATATAGGTGAACCACGCTGGTTTTCGTTTTCGAAAGTTTTGAAACGTGCTGAAAAAGTGATGTCTAATCAGGTGATGTTGCGTACCAATTTTTACGCGCGAAATCGTGTTGATGTGTTTTTCGGCAGAGCAGAGTTTGAAAATAACAACACTATTATCGTTAAAGAGACAGCGAAAGGTGATGAAACATTACGCACCAAAAGCGTCATTATTGCTTCCGGCTCACGCCCATATTGCCCGCCGGATATAGATTTTACTCATCCGCGTATTTATAACTCAGATACAATTTTAAAATTAAGTCATACGCCCAGAACGCTGATTATTTATGGTGCAGGCGTCATCGGCAGTGAATATTGCTCGATTTTTAGCGGTTTGGGTGTGAAAGTCGATCTGATCGATACGCAAGATCGTTTACTGTCTTTCCTTGATGGTGAAATATCCGACGCGCTGAGCTATCACCTGCGTAATACCGCCGTTAAAATTCGCCATAACGAAGAATATGAAAGCGTTATAGGTGATGAACACGGTGTTATTCTTAATCTGAAATCAGGTAAGCGTGTTCGTGCGGATGCTTTTCTTTGGTGCAACGGGCGAACGGGTAATACGGATAGTATGAACCTTGAAGCCAGTGGTCTTAAGGCTAATAGTCGTGGACAGCTAGCCGTTGATAAGCATTACAAAACGGAAGTGGATAATATTTATGCTGTCGGTGATGTGATTGGTTGGCCAAGTCTGGCATCAGCAGCACTGGATCAGGGCCGCTCGGCTGCCGCTGATTTGGTGGGGGCTGATAGTTTTAGATATATCGATGAAGTACCTACCGGCATTTACACCATTCCGGAAATCAGCTCATTAGGTAAAACTGAAGAAGAGCTTACGGCAGAGCGCATTCCTTATGAGGTAGGCCAGGCCTTCTTTAAAGATACAGCGCGTGCACAGATATCTGGCCAGCCGGTCGGGATGTTGAAAATCCTCTTTCATAGAGAAACACTTGCTATCTTAGGTATACACTGCTTTGGTGATCAGGCGTCTGAGATTGTGCATATCGGGCAGGCGATTATGCGCCAAGAAGGTGAGGCGAATACGATAGAGTATTTCGTTAATACAACCTTTAACTATCCGACAATGGCCGAAGCTTACCGCGTTGCTGCAATTGCAGGATTGAATCGTATTGCTAATCTGTAGATGAGACTGGGGGGCTTTTAAGGCGTGATGATCGGCTTTAAAAAAGAATTCTTAATCCCAACTCTTCTTGATTTTGATTAGCACTTAATAAAAGACCCGATTGTTTCGGGTCTTTTTGGTCTTCTCATAGAGAAGTCCTGTTCGAGAAGCACGTATTGAAAAGTACTATAAGAATTTACTCACGATCTTTAACGTTCGGCTTTGTATTTTCTTTGTAGTAACTATCTTCGTAATACACACCCTTGATGTTCAGTTTTTTCTCAACGTACCGGTTGAAGCGGCTCCAGATAAAGAAAGCCGGAGTCATCATGACGACAATTGCAATCATCAGACCGCTGCCTTCATATCCTGACGGCATTTGCGTTGTGCTCCAGTCAAGAAAACCTAGTTTTCTAAACAATAGATACCAGCCAATCAGGAACAGAAACCCTATAGCTGTCGCGATATGATGCAGTGTATTCTTGTTCATTGTTTCTTATTTCCGGTAAAGATGGATACGTAAGCTCGGCAAAAACGGTTCTGGATCGATAATGCTATCCGAGCGTAAACCTCTATTGCGTTGTGTCGGTGGTGTGGAGGATAAACTATTATGAGTTGGCAGTGGGTCATCTTCACTAAGGGGGATCAGTATAGGGAGAGGGCAATTTTTTGCAATACGCTTCCAGCGGCTAGCGTCGGTTTTCCATCCGATATTGGCTCGTATCACCGGTACCTGCTTTTGAATTTGAGCTAAAGGAGTGTTCTTGTGTAAGGGGGATAGCTTCTCAATCTGTCTGTCGATATGCATTTGTGAAGTATCAAGCTTCAAGAGTAATTTCATTGCATCCTGGGCTGTTAATTTGCGAATACTCTGGCCGCTGCTGTACCAGCTAAAGCGTATGTTGTCAGGTTTGGTATCCAGGAGTGGAATATGCCGATAACATTGTTTAAGGTGCAGGCGCCCCAAACCGGCCCGGTTCATTTTTGCTGCTAACCTTTGGGAGCGATGGTGTAGATGTTGCGATATTTCTGGTAATTCAGATTTTTTTAGTTGGCCAATGCAGGCACGAAGCTGATCTTTAGCTTGGTTGAGTTGCCTGGCAGTATCGAGTAACTCAGGACTTGCGCCGACTACGCCATAACAAGATAGTGTTCTGCGTCCATCCTGTTGTCCGCTATGCCAGATATCAGTATATATTTGTCGGGTGTGTTGGTTTTTGTCATGTGTTTGTATTATTTGCTGCTCGCCCGGTAAAGAGATGGGCAGGTCTGAGAGGGTAAGCAGTTTATCAAAGTGGTACAAAGACGCCTTTAGCTGTTCGAATGCTTCAGTAATATCTTCTAATACAAAGCAGGCGATGCTCATATGTTCAGGCGTCTGTCTTTAATGCGCGTTCTGGTAACGTCTGGAGTACTCGCTGTGCAAGAAGCATGCGGCAGTTTTCAGGCATCCGGTAAAATGAGACGGCAACATGTGTTTGTTGTGTTTCGTGTATGATGCGTTGAACCTTTGCGTATAATAAAACTCCTAATAATGGATTTGAAAAAATAAGTTTGATGGCAAGAAACTCATCGACCTGATAGTGTTCATCTGTAGCGACGAATTGCATGCCTCCCTCGCTCAGATTGATAGACTGTTTGGTCAGTTTTTCGATTTTCAGACCGCTGTTTGCCAATGTTTTGGTGATTACGTCTACTTTTTCAGCTTGCAGCTTGAAAAGCTTCGCTAAAAGAGGATGGGAGTCGCTAATTTGGTGAAGCAGATCTTCTTGACGTTTGTCGATCTCCTGAACTGCGGAGAGTAGCTCGAAATAGGGAGATACTTCAAATTGAGTAGGCTGAGGAGAGTGTTTAGCTTCATCAGCAGTGACTCGTTGCACTTCTAAAGCTACATCTTTTTCAACCCTATAAAACTGCCTTCGTTCTTGGCTCACAGTCACCTCCTGTTCACGTGTTGTTGACTAGAGTATAGCGGAGATTTTCTTAATTTTGTTAGAGTTACTAACCCAACTGTGATTTAATCCGCGACCATGTTCAGACCCTTTTCTATATATGTAGGCTTGCGGTATACCGCAGCAAAGCGCAGCAATCATTTTATCTCCTTTATCTCTCTGGTTTCCATGCTGGGGTTGACGTTGGGGGTTGCTGCGTTAATTCTGGTTTTGTCAGTAATGAACGGTTTTGATCGTGAGTTGAAGGACAGAATTCTTGGTATGGTTCCCCATGCAACTATTACCGGCTATGAAAAACCGATTTCTGATTGGAAGCAGGTCGCCTCTCTTGTAGGGCAAGACTCCAGAGTTGTTGCGACAGCGCCATTTATTAATGCCCAAGGTATGTTGACCTATTCTGGCCAAGTCCGTGGTGTGATGGTGCAAGGTGTTGATCCTGTTGCAGAGAGCACGGTATCGATTGTCTCGCAGCATATGCTCAATGGTGAGTGGGATGGTCTTAAAAGTGGTGAATTCGGCGTGGTTCTCGGAGATCTCTTAGCACGTTATTTAGGTGCCAGGCTGGGAGATAAGGTGACATTGGTTTTGCCTGAAGCTTCTATCAGTGTGGCTGGCGTTACACCTCGCTTGAAGCGTTTTACGGTTGTTGGGATTTTTTCGGTAGGCGCTGAGTTAGACAGCTCACTCGCTTATATACATATAGATGATGCTGCTCGTTTAAAGCGCATTTCTGAAGGCGTGGAAGGATTGCGTGTAACCTTTCAAGACCTGTTTGAAGCGCCTGTTGCGGCACGGGAAATAGCCTCTGCGTTGGAGGGATACTTCCTTGTGTCGGATTGGACGCGCACTCATGGTAATCTTTTTCAGGCAATTCAAATGGAAAAGAAAATGATCGGTTTGCTGCTTTTCTTAATCGTATTTGTTGCGGCATTTAATATCGTATCAACATTGGTTATGGTCGTTACCGACAAAAAATCTGATATTGCTATATTACGTACTTTGGGGGCTACGCCCGGCATGATCATGCGTATTTTTATGGTTCAGGGCATTGTGATCGGTTTTTCCGGAACCTTGATAGGCGCAGCGCTGGGCGTTATTTTAGCGTTAAGTGTGACTGACCTTGTTGCGTGGGTTGAGCAAGCGATGGGTGTTCAGTTCTTATCTTCTGATGTGTATTTTATTAGTTACTTGCCTTCACAGTTAAATTGGGGGGATGTCGGTTTGATAGCATCATCCGCTTTGGCTATCAGCTTTTTAGCGACGCTTTATCCCGCATGGCGCGCTTCTAAAACTCAGCCAGCAGAGGCGTTGCGTTATGAATAATAAAGCGGTGTTGGTGTGTGATGGGGTAGGTAAAACTTACACTGAAGCAGGAAGCTCTTTAGAAGTACTTAAAGATGTCTGCCTGACTATTACAGAAGGCGAACGTATCTCCATTATGGGAACCTCTGGTTCTGGCAAAAGTACTTTGCTTAATATTTTGGGTGGTTTAGAAGCGCCTACTCAGGGAGAGGTTAGTGTAGGCGGTGAGTCATTGTATTCAGTATCTGAGGAGATAAGAGCACAGATTCGCAATCGGCAGTTAGGGTTTGTTTACCAATTTCATCATCTGTTACCAGAGTTTGATGCTGTTGAAAATGTGGCAATGCCGTTGTTGTTAGGCAAAGCAGCCATCAATGAAGCACGAGTCAAGGCAAAAGCGATGTTGGAGGCCGTTGGTTTATCTGCTCGCTTGACTCATAAGCCCGCTCAGCTAAGTGGTGGTGAAAGGCAGCGTGTGGCTATTGCTCGTGCACTGGTAACGCAGCCTGCCTGCGTATTGATGGATGAGCCAACCGGAAACCTGGATAACCATACGGCGAATGATGTACAAAACCTGATGGAGCGTTTGAATCAAGAATTCAGAACGTCTTTTATTATTGTCACGCATGATCCTGAATTAGCGTATCGTATGGATCGGGTTTTAGAGCTCAGAGATGGCGGGTTGCATCCCATTACTAAGGATGCTGTTTAGCCTTGGCGTCTTTTTGACCATGATTTTCGCACGTGCCATATCCATAGTGATGAAATAGTAAAATAGGATATGACGCTGAAAATAACACCGCAGAACAGTGAGCCTGTTAATAAAGGCCACCAGATAGCGGAGAGGTCGTGGGAAAGTGTTTCATAAGTGAACTTTAGCTCAATGTCTAGGGTCGGTGTGTTTAACAAGTAAGTACCAACCACATAGCTAAAATAAAATATCGGTGGAATGGTCAGGGGGTTGGTAATCCAGACCAAGCTGACCGAGATTGGAATGTTGCTTCTTGCAAAAAGTGAAAGTACCGCTGCTATAATCATTTGCATGGGTACCGGTAAAAAAGCACAAAAAATCCCGACAAGGAAAGCTCTGGCAACAGATTTGCGTGTTAAGTGCCACAGTGAAGGGTCGTGTAGATAACTGCCAAGCCAGCTAAGGTTTTTATGGTTTCGCAGTGATGATTCATCGGGCATGAGCTTTTTGATAAGCTTCCGGGGCATAGGAAGTATACTTCATCAGAAAAAGATACTTGTATTATGCACAGCACGGCTGTGTAAGCCAACACAGAGATCACGGATGATCAGATATATTACAGGTTTTTTTATCCTAGCCTGGCTCCCAGTGTTACCTTCCCCTCTCTGGCTATCTATTTTGCCTGTTCTAATGCTGATCCTGTTTCGGTATTTTCCAGCAGTGTGTTCTACGTCGATCCTCTTTTTTATCGGAGTCGTTATTGCACTGGTATATGGGAATTATCAGTTAACCCACCGCTGGGATGTTGCGGATGCGGGAATACCGTGGAGAATCAGCGGTATTGTTGACGGTCTTCCTGAAAGAGAAGGTAGGCAAGTGCGTTTTAACGTGCGTGTCAGCAATGTTCAGAAGGGCGTCTCTGGTGGGCGGACAGATGAAGACTCAAATGGGTTATCTATTGAGTCATCCACGGAGCCTCGAAACGTCCCTCGTATTATTCGCCTGAGTTGGTATCAGGCTGACCGCCACATCCAACCGGGTGATCGTCTGGTTATGGATGTGAAATTACGACCGCCTCATAGTTTATGGAACCCGGGTGGGTTCGATTATGAAAGGTGGGCGTTTATTCGCAATATAGATGCGGTTGGTTATGTAAAGCTGTTACATGAGCAGCATCCGGCGTCTGCTTTCTCTGTGGATCTGACACGCTTTCGATTGATCTCTTGGCTAGCTGAACGGTTTAAAGCCCAGCCCGTTGTTTCATCAAGCTTACAAGCGCTGTTAATCGGAGATAAAAATGCACTTCAGGAATGGCAGTGGCAATTGATGCGTAATACCGGAACCACACACTTGATGGTTGTGAGTGGTTTGCATATTGGCGTGTGTGTCGCATTAGGGTGGTGGTTGGGGCGTTTGCTTTTCGTTTGTTTATATCGGGGAAGGGAGCATTCGTTTGTTCATCATTGGTTACCAGTAATTGCTGCTCTTGTGTTGAGTGGATTGTATGTTGTGTTGGCAGGTTTTAGCATTCCAACTCAACGCGCCTGGATAATGGCTGCGGTATTGTTAGGTGGTCAGTTATTCATGCGCCCACCTGATGTGTGGACCCGTTGGTGGCTTGCAATGGCGGCTGTATTGACGTTGCAACCGTTGGCCGTACATGAAATTGGGTTTTGGTTGTCTTTTGGTGCGGTCGCTGCTTTATTGTTTCTGGTGACGGTAAGGCAGTCTAAAACGCCCTTGATGATTTTATTCAAGAGTCAGTGGTGGATTTTGTGGTTGTTAAGTCCGTTGCTGCTCTTATTTTTCGGGCAGATGTCAATGAGCTCCCCGCTTGTAAATATGCTGGCTATTCCTTTTCTTTCATTGTTACTCGTGTTGACAGTGCCCGCTCTTATTCTGGAAAGCGTTAATATTCAGTGGGGATTAGATGTTGTCGGTATCCTTATTCATTGGTTATGGGCAGGTTTAGCCTGGGTAGATGGGCTTAGTGATCAATGGGTGCTTGACCTGCAACCACCTGGCATCTTGACTGTTGTATTTGCGGGACTGGGTGCGGTGATGATATTGCAACCAGTGAGTAGAAAATTAAAACTTGTGGGCGTGTTGTGTTGGCTGCCCGTATTGATGCCGCAGCATGATGAGGTATCCCCCCAACAGTTTAAAGTGGTTATGTTCGATGTTGGACAAGGGACTTCTGTATTCATACGCACTCATCAGCATGCTTTGTTATATGACACTGGCGCGGCATATCCCAATGGTAGTACGGCGTTTGAGCGGGCTGTTATGCCTTATTTGAATCGGCAAGGGGTTGTTTATTTAGATAAGCTTATTGTAAGTCATGACGACAATGATCACGCCGGGGGTGTCAGCAAAGTTTCCCGGATGTTAGATATTGGTGTCATTGAAAGTGGAATGCCGGCGGCATTAAAGATACCGGCTCAGCCTTGTCAGCCGGGGGATAAGTGGACGTGGGACGGTGTTGATTTTGAGTATGTCCATCCTGAACCATCAAAAGCTGCATCGGATAATGATCGTTCTTGTGTGTTGGAGGTCCGTAGCCAACAGTGTGGTTTATTAATCACAGGTGATGCAGGTCTTAAAGTTGAGGAGCAGATGGCCGAGAGCTTATCGCCTGTGGATTGGTTGGTGGCGGGCCATCATGGAAGCCGTACATCAACGGGTGACGTGTTACTTCAAAAAGTACAGCCTGAGAATGTACTGATATCAGCTGGCTTTCTTAATCGTTATGGTCATCCACATCCCGAGGTGCTGTCGCGTATCAATGAGCTGGGTAGTAGGGTTATTCGCACCGATAAGGAAGGCGCTGCCTTACTGGAAAGCACGGCTGAAGAAGGGTGCAAGGTGCAGACATGGAGAGAAAAAGAAAAACGTTACTGGTCAGCCAGTTGAGAACGTACTCCAATGCATTTCAGTATGGTAAAGTAGCCCGATATTAAAGGAGAGTTAAACGTGTTTGAATTGATTGCATCGGGTGGTTGGCTGATGATTCCTATCATTGGTTGTTCGGTTTTGTCTCTTGCTATCTGTATGGAGCGACTTTGGGAGTTACGCGCCAGCAAAATAGCTCCACCAGAGCTGATGAAGAATGTGTGGGGTTGGCTGAAAAGCGGTGCAATGACTGCCGAGCGGATGAAAGAGGTTAAGAAGAGTAGCCCTTTAGGAAGAATAGTTGTGGCTGGTCTGAATAACGCACGTCATGGCCGGGAGATCATGAAAGAGAGTATTCAGGAAGCGGCTACGCAGGTTATTCATGAGCTGGAACGTTTTTTAACAGCATTAGGTACGATTGCTGCTATTGCTCCGTTGTTAGGTTTGCTGGGTACCGTTATCGGGATGATTAAGGTATTTACTGAAATTATGGTCCAAGGAACGGGGAATGCTTCTGTATTGGCTGGTGGGATTTCGGAAGCGTTAATTACAACCGCATCCGGTTTGGCTGTTGCAATACCGACATTGATTTTTCATCGCCACTTTCAACGTAAAGTAGACTCTCTTGTTGTCGAGATGGAACAGCAGGCTGTCAAGCTGGTTGAAGCTGTACATGGTGAGCGTGACGTTGATCATGATCATGATAAATAGCGGAGAGTTGTTGTGAAATTTCAGCGTCGCAATAGGGAAGAGGTGAGCGTCAATCTTACGCCGCTTATCGATGTCGTGTTTCTCCTGTTGATATTTTTCATGGTGTCGACCACCTTTACTAAAGAGACTCATCTGGAAATTGACCTGCCGCAAACTACCGGAGAGCCGGTCTCTCAGGATCTGCCGAAAGCGATTGAAATAATAATTGATGAGGAAGGGCAGTATAGCGTTAATGGTTTGCCGCTGATTAATACTCAGGAAAAAACATTACGTCAGGCGATGGTGAAGTTAATTGTCGATGGTAATAAACCGCCGTTAATTATTACTGCCGATGCTAAAACCCCGCACCAATCCGTCGTTACTGCGATGGATATCTCCGGGCGTTTAGGGTTTGAAAAACTGAGTATCACCACAAAACAAGCCGCAGAATAACCGATGAGTATGCTTGAAAAGGCCTGGTATGACGGATCCCGTTGGCCACTACTGTTGTGGCCATTAGAAAAGCTCTTTATTGCTCTTTCTGGGCGCCGCAGAAAGAAGCAATGCTTGCAACAATGGACCTCGCCGGTACCTCTGATAGTGGTGGGCAATATCAATGTGGGTGGTACTGGTAAAAGCCCGCTAGTGATTGCTTTGATTCAATGGCTGCGTGACCAGGGGTATCGCCCTGGTGTTGTTAGTCGTGGCTATACTGCTAATCCGCCCTCCTATCCTTATAGTGTAACGTTACAGTCAACCTCTGAAGAGTCAGGGGATGAGCCCCTGATGATAGTTCGGCGCACACAGGTTCCTATGGTTATTGATCCTGATCGGGTCCGTGCCTGCCAGCATTTATTGGCGGCTCACAATTGCGATATCATTATTAGTGATGATGGGCTGCAGCATTATTCCATGGGGCGGGATATTGAAATAGTGGTGATTGATGGCAAGCGAGGCTTAGGTAACGGGCATTGCTTACCTGTCGGCCCTTTGCGCGAGTCACCGGAGCGTCTTCAACAGGTTGATTTGGTGGTCATCAACGGTAACGACGGGTATGAGCATGATAAAGCTATTAATATGCAGTTGGCAGTGTCAGGGCTGGTTGGCTTAAAGGATGGTCTGCGTCATGATATATCAATGTTGGCCAATATGACCGTACACGCGGTCGCTGGTATAGGTAACCCACGGCGTTTCTACGATACCTTGTTTCAATCGGGTCTGTTGCCCATTGAGCATAGTTTTCCTGATCATCATTTGTTTCAGTTATCAGATATTACATTTGAGGATGCGCTTCCTGTTATCATGACGGAAAAAGATGCGGTTAAGTGTGTCTTGTTACCAATGAAAGTCTCTACCTATTATCTTCAGGTAGAGGCACAGTTATCACCTAACTTTGGTGAGCAGTTAACGTTGCTGCTCCAAAAATGCAAGAGAGAGACAGATGGATAAGAAATTACTGGATATTCTGGTTTGCCCGGTTTCAAAAGCACCGGTTGAATATAATGCTGAAACGAATGAATTGATTTGTCGTAGCAGCGGGCTGGCCTATCCTGTGCGTGATGAAATTCCGGTGATGCTGGAAAGTGAAGCGCGGACACTGACAGCTGAAGAACGTCTGAAAACAAAGTAGGAGCAGGTTATGGGGTTCAGCGTAATTATCCCGGCGAGATATGCATCTACCCGATTTCCGGGTAAGCCGTTAGCAGATATTGCTGGCAAGCCTATGATTCAGCATGTTTACGAGCGAGCTTGTCAAAGTGAAGCAGAGCGGGTCATTGTCGCAACAGATGATGATCGCATTGCTGATGCGGCGCGTAGCTTTGGTGCCGAAGTTTGCATGACTAAAGCGGATCACCTGTCAGGTACCGATAGACTTCAGGAAGTTGTGCATACCTTGGGTTTTTATGCTGATGATATTGTTGTCAATGTTCAGGGCGATGAACCGTTAATACCACCACGTGTTATCAACCAGGTTGCACATAACCTGAAAGCTGAGCCGGAAGCAGGTATAGCAACACTATCTGAACCTATTGAAGATTTAGCTTCGTTATTAAACCCTAATGTTGTCAAAGTGATCACGGATGCGCGAGGGTTGGCAATGTATTTTAGTCGTGCCCCCATTCCTTGGCCGCGAGATGAATTCTCAACAAATCAGCAGCTGATGCCAGCTTGTTATAGTTGGCAGCGTCATATCGGAATCTATGCTTACCGAGTCAAAATGCTTAACGATTTTGTCCGCTGGGCGCCTGCGCCCATCGAAGAAACTGAGTGTTTAGAGCAGCTCAGGGCTATGTGGAACGGAGCGCGCATTCACGTTGAAGTTGCAGATGAGTTACCTCCTGCAGGGGTGGATACCCCCGAAGATCTGGAGCGGTTACGTTTATTGTTTAAATGACAATAGCGGATAGTAAATGATTAGCTTCATCTGTCGGCATACAGGGTGCTTATAAGGATTGATAATGCAGAACCAAGCAAGGCTTAAATCGTTTATTCAGGATTTTACTCATCTTGTTGATAAGGTCGGCGATGATGAGCGTCAAATTTTCATATCTGGAAAAGAACTTTTACAGTCACTTATTGCGCATGATGATTGGCTGCCTGAAGCATTTGCCCAATCATCTCCGGATAGCTACCAGCAATTTTTACTACATTGTGATCCGCTGGAGCGATTTACCGTGGCTAGTTTTATTTGGGGCCCGGGGCAATGTACGCCTATACATGATCACACTGTATGGGGGATGGTAGGTGTTATGCGTGGTGGGGAGGTTTGTGAGGAGTTTGCTATAGATAAAGAGACTGGTCAGTTGAAAGCGGCAGGTCAGCATCTGATACAGGCGGGTGAGGTCGACCTGGTGTCGCCCCGCGTCGGTGATATTCATCGGGTATCAAATGCAGTGTCAGACCAAGTGTCGATTAGTATTCATGTTTATGGCGCTAATATTGGTCTTGTAAATCGGCATACCTATGATATCGGGTCGGGTGACGTGCAGACGTTTGTTTCAGGTTACACGAATGCGCTGCTGCCCAATATCTGGGGGTGAGACCGCCTTTTATTTAGTTTGTGTTTTTAAAGTGAGTAGCAACAGCAAGTCGTATGAAAGAAAGTAATGTCTGTATCGGTTTAAGCAATCCAAAGAGCCCGGCTAATGTCGGCGCAGTGATGCGTGCGGCGGGTTGCTATCAGGTTAGTTCTGTATTTTATACCGGCGAGCGATATCCTCGGGCGGTCAAATTTAATACAGATACAAAAGATGCCCGAAGTAATATTTCATTGACGGGTGTTGACTGCTTATTAGGGAATTTTCCTGAAAATTGCAAAATCGTGTGTGTAGAGCTGGTGGAAGGCGCTACTCCTTTACCTGAGTATCAGCATCCTGAACATGCTTTTTATATTTTCGGGCCTGAAGATGGGACCCTTGATCAGCGTATTATTGATCGGGCTGATGCGGTGGTTTATATCCCCACCATTGGTTGCATGAATTTAGCCGCAACTGTTAACGTGGTGCTGTACGACCGTCTTGCAAAATCGACATCCACGCTGGCTAGTGATGAGTTAATTCGCCAAAGCCGTGATACTAATAATAAAGTAAAGGTGAATCTGCTTTGACTACGTCGAGAAGCTGTATATAATTACCTCAGCTTGAAAGTACGACTTATATTTATGTGTTCCATTTCGATGTTCTTCGTTAAGTGCTCGTTCTGTTTTCATAAGTAGTAGCAATATTTCCAGCTTTATCGCTCTCTCATTTAGAGATAGCTTCCATTACTCATGATTTGACAGGATATTATAATGTCTACAACAACTGGCACAGTAAAATGGTTTAACGAAGAGAAAGGTTTTGGTTTCATCGAGCAGGAAAATGGTCCTGATGTATTTGCTCACTTCCGTGCTATCGCGGGTGACGGCTTCAAAACTTTGGCTGAAGGCCAGAAAGTACAGTTTACAGTTACTCAGGGCCAAAAAGGTCTGCAGGCTGAAAACATCGTAGCGCTATAATTTTAGCGACTACAAAGCGGAAACTACTTTAGTTTCTGCTTACTCACTTAGTTAATAAGTGGGTAATAAAAAAGGGTAAGACAAATAGTCTTACCCTTTTTTTATGGATCTCATTAAGGGGCGTGATTATTCGCAACTAGCGGTATTCGTCTGACTATTTTGAGTTTTAGGGAGTAGAGCAAAAATACTGCCTGTTTGTTTCATCTCTCCTGCGAGTTTTTCGGCGCGTGCACCGCGTCCAAAAAACATATCCGCTCTTACGGGGCCATTAATCGCGCCACCAGTATCTTGTGCAAGCACGAGTCGTTGGTATGTTTGATTGCTGCCCGGTAGTGTTGTATTGATCCATAGGGGGGTACCTAGTGGAATTATCCTTCTATCGACCGCAACACTGCGTTCTGCTGTTAATGGTACGTTTAAAGATCCTCTGGGGCCAAACTCAAGGTCTTTTCTTAGATTGAAGAAAACATAGCTAGGGTTTTGATTTTTTAGAATATCTGCTTTTTCAGGATGAGATGATAGCCACTGTCTTATGGTATCTAGTGAAACTTCTTCACGCGTGAGCTCACCTTCTTCTATGAGTTTTTTACCAATGGCGACATACGCGTGGCCGTTTTGATCCGCATAACCTACGCCAATCATGCTGCCATCAGCTAGCTGAATACGCCCAGAACCTTGTATGTGCAGGAAAAAGGCGGCATCCGCATCATCAACCCAAAGGATCTCTTGGCCTTTTAGTGGTGAATGGCTGTTATCTATCTCTTCCCGACTGTAATACGGGATAACGGTATTGCCCTCTAAGCGTCCACGTACTCGTTGATCTTTTAACTCGGGAAAGCGCGAGCCGAGCTTGAGAGTAAGCATATCTTTTGGTGGCTGGTAGAGAGGGTAGTTGTAGCGTTTGTTGGGCGTCATGCTGCCATTAAGGGTTGGCTCATAGTAGCCGGTAATGAGTCCTTGGTTTTTGCCTTGTGTGCCAATGATGTTGTGTGGCACGAAATGTGTTTCAAAGAAGTCGCGTAGTTTGTCGTCCGTTGCCGGCTGTAGGTGATCAATAGCAGAGCAGATCTCTTTCCACTCAGGTTGAGTTTTGCTGAGTCTTGGGCATTGTTGCTGGAGTGCAGGTAATGCTTCGCTTAGGGAGTCTTGTTGCCAGCCCTTCAGGGCGCTCCAGCATGTCGCTTTTTCAATACCGGGAGTGGTTTCGGGAGGAGGGCTCACTGTGCTACATCCATTGATAAGGATTATCAGGCTGCTGCCTAGTAGTATTCGGGAGGGTATAAAGCAACGAGTAACGCGGTTAAGCATTTTAATTCTTCCTTTCAATGTGCCGTAGGCCTGCATCTTGCTTCCTTCTTAATGTTGATGCAATAGCTGCAGATGATTTGATGATATATGGACTTGTGATAGTGCAGCTGGCAATTATTAGCGGTGTTTAAATGCCGTAGGCGTGCAGAGTAAGGCAATGCTTGGCCGCAAATAGAGCAAAAATATAGACAGAAAAATGAGTTGGAGGTTGGATATGATTATTGAGCAGAGCATGATTTCTATGAGTTCGGAGCACCAAAAGTCAGAATCAGTGAGTTATCTTCATAAAGCAGAGTTGTCTGGTTTTGGGCGTCAGTTTGTTCAGGCGAGTTCGCTGCTGGGGGAAGCGCAGGCGGCTGCCATTTCTGGTGATTCAACAGCGGGTGCAGGTGAGAAAGGAGCAGCTGTTCTGGTGATGACAGATGCGGGGCTGCAATTCAGATCAGAAGAGTCAAAACAGGCTGCACAAATGCATGAGAGTGTTACTCAGGCTGGGTTGTTTAAAGCGTTGTTTGAGGCAATAACGGGAACAAAATTGCCCGTCCAGAGCGGTGGGTTTGCAATGGCTGCTGATAGATCCGAGGATTTCTCGGCAGTGCGTGTACAGCGTTCTGCTGCAACAGATTTTTTGTCTGAGGTGAAAACAGTAAAAATGACGGTTAATTTGGCGAGATCAGTTGAAGAGCACGAGGTAACTCGTTTTAGTGCCGGTGGCATCATCCGGACATCAGATGGTATGGAGATCGGGCTCGATATGATGATGACGATGGAGCGGCATTATTCTGCCACAGAGACATCCAGCTTTTCTAAAGAGGTTCGGTTTAAAGATCCATTGTTGCTTAACTTTGATGGGAGTTCAGCGCAGTTGTCAGATGCCGCCTTTTCGTTTGATATTGATGCCGATGGGGAGTCTGAATGGCTTGGTTATCTGGCGGGTGCAAGCGGATGGTTAGCTTTAGATAAAAATAATAATGGAAAAATTGATGATGGTTCTGAGTTATTTGGTGGTGTAACAGGACAAGGGTTTGATGAATTAGCTCATTATGACGATGATAAAAATGGTTTTATTGATGCGGCGGATAGTATTTTTGATGACCTGTTAATTTGGGAGAAAACTTTACAGACAGACCTGTTATTATCGATAGATAAAAGCAAGGTAGGGGCGATTTATACGGGATCAGAAGATACGCCGTTTGATTTAAAAGATTCGGAAAATCAATTGGTTGGAAGGGTTGTTAAAAGCGGAATATACCTTACAGAAGCCGGTCAGCTTGGTTCTGTTCAGCAAATTGATATGGCGGTGTGAGGGCTTGTTGATTAAATACCTAATATCAGCAAGCTGGATAATTCGGTAGAATTGTAATGGTTATTTTTTTGAGGGATTTTTATGTCGGCTTTATATCGACGGGTATCTTTATTGGCCTGCTTAGTTGGCGTTTTGGCGCTGCCTGCTGCGTCGCAATCAGCGGAAAAGAGCAATGTAGGGCTTGAGAAAATGCGATTAGCATCTGCTGTTGGTGCGCAATGTTCAGGGTTCTATGATGGTGTGTTTGCTCTGTTGCATAATATGGAAACGGAGGGAGATGGTGAGTCTTTATCTGCCATAAAAAATAATTGGCCTAGTGTGAATAAGCGCTATGTGTTTCGCCAATCGACATCTGCGATGTTGCTGACAGATATTTTTATTAAACAGATGAATCAGAAATTTGCGCCCAGAGAGTTATTTTCCCTGCAAAGTTTTACTCAGGATTATGTGAGTAGTCGTAAAGCGGCAATGGCATGGGAAAATCAGCCAGCCGAAAATGATATCCAGAAGCAGCAGCGCGAACAGTGTGAGCATATACTTCAGATTACTAAGCGCAATGGTACATTGAGAGATGAGATGATTAACAATGCAATGGAGAAAAGGGCGGTGGCTTTGGGTGTGGATCTTAAAGGGATGGAATAAATAAACTGCAGCTAGGGGTGTATCAGCTGCAGTTATATTGCGTACTATGCGAGCTGTTTTGCTTCCATGTGGCGTGCGTGCGATGCACCAACGCGACAGCCGTAAACACCTACTTCGCCTTTCCAGCGCATCCATTCAGCAAATTGGCTGATTGATTCAATCATATCTGTGATTGATGAAGCTTTTTCTTCTTCAGGGTTATCAAATGCGCCCATCGCTTGAAGTTCAGCTTGAATGCGGCGATCGTCATTAGCAATGCCAGTAAATTTAATATTCATTTCTTAGCTCCGAAATTCAAAAACCTAGACTAAAGTTTACACTCGTATTGTGCGCCGCACAATAAAATAATAAGTAATAATTTACTGTCTGGAGTTGTTAAGAGCTTCTAGCAATAATGCGTTAATGCCTTCGATATCTTTTTCGGAGAGTTTGTCTTCAGGCAGGGTTGACTTTAAGCCTTGGGATAAGCGCTCATGGAATTGATCAGGGTTTTCTTCTGTATCAGCTATAGCGAGGCTAACGTGGCCGAGTAAGTAGCTTGAATAAAAGCGGCGATCGTCATCACCTTTTAGCTCTTGTTCTAAAAGCCAGTTATACAAGGTATCAGCATGTGTTTGAGACATATCAGAATGTTTCCATTGATTTCAATTGTAAGGCATAGATCTTGCCATCGCCTTCGATCTGTTTAAGTTTGATGATCATATAGTCAAGTGCAGGCGCGTACCAAATATAGGTTTCACGGGATGCGTCTGGTCCGCGATCCATTTCTACTTTGATAGTGTCATACTCGCCTAGCGGTGATTGTATTTTCTCATTGCCTATGATGTTGAAGTCGTAGACTTTGAGTCGGCCTCCATCGGCTATCTTGTAGCTTAATGGCCCCTTTTTGCCTGCTTTTAGGTCTAGGCGCATCTGCAGCTGGTAGCTAAGTTTGTCTTGGGTGGATGCGGGGATTTTCATTTTCCATGGTTTGTCATCAATATCATTGTTGACGTTCATAGTTAGCCAGTCAAAAACAAGCTTGGCCTCTTTTATCTTTCCCAAAACTTTTTTTTGGTAGTGGTAACTTTGCGGAATTACCTGAGAGTGATTGAATGTGACAGTCGTCTTCTCTTCAATAGAAGCAATCATTGCGCTGGCATAGGTGCGGAACAGCCATTGCCCATCATTGGTGGGAGTAAAGGAGCGCTCTACCTCTCCTTTTAAGGCTATGCCTGCATCCCATTCAGAAGTATAAATTGCCTTAAATGGGGTGACTGATGGTATGTCACTGGCGTGTGTTGTTAAGGATAAAAGTAGAGTCGATGTCGCAATTGCCTGACATATAAGTCTCTGAAAAGCTAATGGCATGGGTAGGGGTCCTTAAAAGGAGGCTTAGGCTTGGTATCCTAATCTGAAACCAGAAGCGGGCAAAAGTTCATCATCCAGATAGATGCCTTTTGCTTCAAATCTCACCCGGCCGGCACAGATCCATTCTACAGCGAGGGGGTAGGCGATATGTTCGCGTGTATGAACTCTGGCCTGTAAGCTGTCTTCGTTATCGCTATCAATAATAGGGACGATAGCTTGTATGAGGAGAGGGCCACCGTCTAGCTCTTCTGTAACAAAATGGACGGTGCATCCATGCTCGCTATCGCCTGCAGCAAGAGCGCGTTGATGTGTGTGCAGACCCTTATACTTAGGCAATAAAGAAGGATGGATATTCAGCATACGGCCGGAGTAATGCTGTACAAATGCAGAAGAAAGTATCCTCATAAATCCGGCAAGCACCACCAGGTCAGCCTGTTGGGAGTCGATACTGCGTCGCATCTCGTCATCAAATTCTTCACGTGAGGAAAAGGCTTTGTGATCAATATGACAGGTCGGAATGCCTGCATTAGCGGCTCTTGTTAGCCCGTATGCATCAGCTTTATTGCTGATAACCTGAACAATCTGACCGTGTATACGGCCAGATTCGATTGCATCGATCATCGCTTGCAGGTTAGAGCCGCTTCCCGAAATCAGTACTACAATCCGTTTCAGGGACATTGCTTTACTCCGCGTCGACTAGCTCAACTTGCTCTTCGCCATCTTGTGCTGTATCGATATGGCCAATAACCCAGGCATTTTCGCCAGATGCTTGCAGAAGACTGAGGGCTTCATCGGCACGATTAGCTGGCACGCAGATAACCATACCTACACCACAGTTGAAGGTGCGGTACATTTCGCGGGATTCAACGTTGCCGGCAGACTGGAGCCATTGAAATACGCCAGGAAGAGTCCAGGAGTTGGTGTTGATAACGGCTTTTGCATTAGCTGGCAGAACGCGAGGTATGTTTTCCAGTAAGCCGCCACCGGTAATGTGGGAGAGTGCATTAACCTGTCCATTTTTGATCAGGTTGAGAACTGACTTTACATAGATGCGTGTGGGTTCAAGTAATGCATCTCTCAGCTTGCGTCCTTCAATCTCCTGATCGAGGTTCACGTCAGATACTTCGATGATCTTACGAATCAGTGAGTAGCCGTTTGAGTGCGGGCCGGAAGACGCTAAAGCGATCAGTGTATCGCCAACGCTGACTTTACTGCCGTCAATGATTTCAGATTTCTCAACAATACCTACGCAGAAGCCTGCGAGATCGTAATCGTCGCCTTCATACATGCCTGGCATTTCGGCAGTTTCGCCGCCGACTAATGCGGCACCTGATAGCTCACAGCCTTTGCCGATACCTTCGACAACATCAGCCGCCATGTCAATATTGAGCTTGCCGGTCGCGTAATAATCAAGGAAGAACAGAGGCTCAGCGCCTGCGACTACCAGATCGTTGACACACATAGCGACCAGATCGATACCAATAGTGTCGTGTTTCTGTAGCTCCATTGCCAGACGAAGTTTGGTGCCGACGCCATCTGTACCAGACACCAGGACAGGCTGTTTATATCCTGCTGGTATTTCACACAGTGCGCCAAAACCGCCGAGACCGCCCATGACCTCAGGGCGTGCTGTGCGTTTGGCAATACTTTTAATTCGATCAACTAATGCGTTACCCGCATCAATGTCAACGCCAGCATCTTTGTAACTCAGGGATGTTTTGTCAGAACCAGTAGACATGCAATTCAACCTTCCAAACAGGGTAAAATGACAGGTGAAAAATTATGCGCTGCATTCTAACAGGTTGAGGGGGTGGCGGCTATTGTATGTTAAAGTTTTCAGTTTGAATTACTCATCGGTGTTATTTTGATAGTGTCATGCAATAAATATCTGATGATATTACTTTTTCTGGTGGGCATAGGGCTGAGTGTGACGCCATTAAGCGCTGAGCCCGTTGAAGGTCTTTATCAAAGTGAGCAATGGGTCGCAGAAAACATCGTCGCTCCTGACTCTTCTCTGATTAAATCAGGAATGGCTAAGGTGTTGATGAAGGTGAGCGGCTTTTTGGGCGCGGCTGCTCTCGTTGATGAGTTAGCTTCAGAGCCTGTTGGCTACCTGCGAGAGTTTCGTTTTGAATCTACCCGCGAGGTGCGCACAGATGAAAAGGGTAATGATTATCTTGCCCAGCGCCTGTTGCTTCAGTTTGATCCGCAAGCTATTGATAATCTTTTGCTTAAGCACAGTTTGATGCCGTTAGGTAAGTACCGGCCTAAGTTACTTATTTGGCTGCTCGGAGATGTTGATAATACAAGCTTCAATCGTTACAGGGAGCGAATATTGGAGCATGCATCTCTATTGGCGTTTCCTGCTGATGTTGTGCTTTATCAAGACCCAGGCGCGGTAAAAAGGAGTGATAGGCTGTCGGATAGACTTCGTTACCATTCCAAACAGTATGGCAAATCCTTCGCTATTATTGTTTCAGTGGATTCTGAAAGACGTTTTGCATGGCGTTTACTCACGCCTGAAGAGTCAGCATGGCAAACAATTAACGAACGGTTTATTGATGCGCTCGCATCAGTTTTTCAATTGTGGGTCGTGTCTTCTGGCGTTAAGGTTGTCGCTGATGACTCAATCTATCTAAATACTCATCAGATAACCGTGACAAGTGTTAAAAATGTGGCAGACTATGCCGCAATTATGGAGTACGTCTTTTCATTAGCTTCGATTTCTGCTGTGGAGGTCGTTTCTATGAGTCATGAAGTATTAACACTGTCCTTAAAGAGCTCATTGAAAGTTGCCAGCCTTACACAACTCTTGAGTCTGGATAGAAGAATGATGCTGATGCGCCCTTTGCGTGATGAGGAGGGTAAGTCACTACGCTGGCGCTGGATTGGATCACGAGAAAGGTAGGCTTGATGGAAAATATTATTACATCGCAGCGCTTCTTTATGCTGCTTGTTGTCATTGTTGCAGGTTTTTTGTTGTATTTGCTGGGTCCTATTCTATCCCCTTTTCTAGTGGGGGCGTTACTGGCTTATTTAACGGATCCGGTTGCAGATCGGCTTGAATTGGCCGGGGCCTCGCGTACAACAGCTGTTGTTATTGTGTTTGTCATTTTAACCACGATACTAACTTTGTTAGTGCTATTGTTTATTCCTAAGCTCAGCCACCAGATTCAAGTGATGATTAAGCAGGTGCCTGCTGTTATTGCTCTATTTGAAGATAAAGCAATTCCTGCGATTCAAGCCTACTTGGGCGATGGTGTCTCCTTTGGTGATATGCAGTCGTTTAAAAATCTGATTGCCAGCCACTGGGAAAAAACCGGCGATATTATGGCGCAGATTGCGTCGGGTATAACGCGTTCAGGTTTGGCGGTCGTTGGGTGGATTGCTAATCTTTTATTGATACCCGTTGTGACATTTTATCTTTTGCGGGACTGGGATGTCATGATGGAAAAAATTTCACATCTGTTGCCGCGTAACATTGAACCTGTAGTATCCCGCTGGGCGAAAGAAAGTGACGAAGTTTTAGGTGCTTTTATCAAAGGGCAGCTGTTGGTTATGCTGGCACTTGGCTGTGTATATGCCGTTGGCTTGTGGTTGGTTGGTTTAGATTTGGCGCTGTTGTTGGGTATGTTGGCTGGTTTGGCCAGTATTGTTCCTTATATGGGCTTCTTTGTAGGGATTGTTGCTGCAGGAATCGCTGCCTACTTGCAATTTCATGATCCGATCGTTCTGATGTGGGTTGCGGCGGTGTTTGGCGTGGGGCAGGCGTTGGAAGGGATGGTGTTAACCCCCTTGATGGTTGGAGATAAAATCGGTCTGCATCCTGTCGCAGTAATTTTTGCTATTATGGCGGGCGGGCAACTATTCGGTTTTGTTGGTGTGTTGATAGCGCTTCCGGTGGCCGCTGTAATTATGGTATTTTTGCGCCACGTTCATGACGGTTATAAAAACAGTCATTTGTATGGCCCTCAAGCTTTGGCAGAACCGGCTGAAGATGGATTGCCGCAAGCACAGGATATTGATGTTAATGAACAGCGCTAATGCGCCACAACAGCTTCCGCTTGGTGTTTCCCTCAGGGATGATGCACGGTTTGAGAATTATCAAATAGGTAGTAATGGCCTTGTTTGTGCAATGCTCCGTCAGGCAGCGGTTGGAGAGGGTGAGTCTTTTCTATATATCTGGGGTGCGCAAGGCACCGGATGTTCTCATTTGTTGCAGGCGGCTTGTCATGCTGCTGAACCACGTAAGCAAACGGCTGTTTATCTGCCTTTAAATGAGCTGTTGAGTTTAAGTCCGGTCATTCTTGAAGGCATGGAGCATCTCGACCTTGTGTGTGTTGATAATGTAGAAGCGGTCTCCGGAAAGCCAGAGTGGGAAGAGGCATTGTTTCATTTATATAACCGTATTCGGCAAGAACAGAATACGCTTATTGTCGCCGCCAACTCAGCCCCTAGACAACTGAAAATTAAACTACCGGATCTTGTTTCTCGTTTAAGTTGGGGGGCTGTGTTTAATGTGGCTCCGTTGAATGATGATGACAAAATTCAGGCGATTCAGCTGCGTGCAAAAATCCGTGGCATAGAACTACCCGAAGATGTCGCGAAATATCTGGTACATCATGCCAGCCGTAGTATGAATGATCTTTGCCTGATGCTTGACCGCCTGGATAAAGCATCCCTGATGGCGCAAAGAAAAGTGACTATACCGTTTATCAAGCAGGAAATGGGTTGGTAGCTGTTTAATTAAAGGCACCTAAGTGGTGTTCCTTGCTCTATACGCTTTTTACTTTCAGTTTTGTTAGTTAAATGATGTGCTTTTTAAGCGCTAGGAATCAGTATTATGTCTACAGATGATCAAAGAACAGTCCGTGATTTTTTTGCCCGTGATGAAGAAGAACAGCAGGCATTTCTGGATCAAACATGGTGTGATAATTGTCAGGCTGCGGATTTGGGTATGCATACGCCGCTTGAGTATTTACTTGATGGAACCATTTTTGTCGAAGGTACGTGTAATAAGTGTGGTGAGCAGGTCTTTACCGAATTAACCGATGATGATTTGTGATCGGGTTATATTGACAGAAGGTTGAATAGTGTCTTCATTTGATAATCGCTTTGGCGGAACGCGCCGTCTTTATGGTGTCGAGGCTGTTGATCGTTTTCGCGACTCCCACGTATGCGTTATAGGTATTGGTGGTGTCGGATCATGGGTGGCTGAAGCATTGGCACGCTCTGGCATCGGTGAAATTACGCTGATCGATCAGGATGATATTTGTGAAACAAATATTAACCGCCAGATTCATGCTCTGGATGGGACGATTGGTCAGTCTAAAATTGCAGTGATGGCGGAACGCATTCGTTTGATTAACCCCGAGTGCCTTGTGCATGAAGAGTCTGCGTTCGTGAATCGTGAAAATATTCCTGAGCTGATACAAGATAGTTTTGATTATGTGGTTGATGCTATTGATAGCGTTAAGGATAAGGCAGCACTTATTGGATTTTGTAAGCGTTTTAAAATACCGGTAGTGACGGTGGGCGGGGCTGGAGGGCAGTTAGATCCCACATGTGTAGGCGTGGTCGACTTGTCCAAAACCTATAATGACCCTTTGGCGGCTAAAGTGCGTTCTGTATTAAGACGTCATTATGGATTTAATAAAAACGGTAAGAAGTTTGGAATTGAGTGTGTGTACTCAACCGAACAACTGCGCTATCCACAAGCTGATGGGTCGGTTTGTGCGCAGAAAGTAATGCTTGATGGCCAGACGAAGCTGGATTGTGATGGTGGTTTTGGTGCCGCTTCGGTAGTGACAGCAACCTTCGGTATGGTGGCGGCATCGCGGGTGTTGAATAAAATTATGTCCTCAGCTGGCAACGAATAGGTTTAAAAACTTAACAATAGCTTAAGATCTGGCTATAATTATGACTACTAAAGAAATTACTTAAAACGCTTCGCTCATGGATGAAGGCTTCGACAAATGGATAGGTTTATCAAAGAATTAAGTGGGGATGTTTTGTATGTTAACGTTGAACCACTTTTATCAAATGCCCCGCATGGCGGATGACGGTATGCAGAAGGGTGTGCTTGGCAGGGCAAAAACTGTTTCTTTGTTAAACCATCATGTGAAAACGACTAGTGCCATTACAGAAGCTGAATTGCGGCTACTGGCTGAATGGTCTGTGCCGGACTTGCTGCAGGTTCTTAATTACCCCGAAGAAAGCTTGGATCTCTATGCCGATGATTACATCCGTTTTCATGAGCGTGCGGGTCGTGTTATGGAAGCCTTGTTGGGCAATGTGAAAACGGATCTGTTAGCGGTTCGCTTCGGTGTTGCAGGCGTTGTTTCTGATCTGAATGTTCCTTTTGAACTCAATGAAACCTTTTTGACACACTTGTGGCGGCATGAGCGCCCTATCTGTCACTGGGTGAGAAAAGAGTTTGATGATCTGATGGAGGTGGCTGTACTCGGGCGTTCTTATGCTTTAGCTGCTGCCTCTCTTGATGTGCAGCAGATGAGCGGCATGGATCGCTTGGGTGCTATTGAAAATCAGTGTTACGATGCCTATTTGCGCCAAATTTATATGCGTGCATTTAATCTTTATGGGGTTTTTCCATTACCTCATGAAGAGCTGGGTATTCGCGGGATTGATCCTTGGATGCAGGTAGCAGCTGGTAGGGATATTATCCCTGCTCGTTGCACTGGACGTCAGTTAGAACTATTTGCACGCAGACAGTTCAGAGACTTCAAGATTCCTTTTGAAGTGTATTCGATCCTAAAGCATATGCCTCTGCGTCTGAGTATTCCAGCGAGGATGGAGATGACCGACTGGGTAGCCTTATTGGAGAATGAGTTATCTGCCTCTTGGCTGCGTGGTGAAACAGGCCAGTGGATCGAAAAAACATTAGATTCTATTACTGATTCGGGTAACTCGGATTCTCAGGGATATATGTTGGAAGGTTAAGCGATTAGTCGGTGACTTTTCCTCGCATCGCTTTTGTTTTTCCGCGCCGGCTCTTGGTATCGAGTCTCCTCGTTTTAGATCCTTTTGTTGGTTTGGTCGGTCTGCGTGTTTTTTGTGGAGTGGTAGCGCTTCTGATTAATTCGAGTAGCCTCTCTAAAGCGGCTTCCCTATTTTTCTCCTGGGTACGGAACTGCTGGGCTTTAATAACAATAATGCCTTCCTTATTGATTCTTTGATCGTTTAGGTTAAGCAGCTGTTGTTTGTAATAGTCGGGCAAGGAAGAGGCGGATACATCAAAACGTAAATGGATAGCGCTGGATACCTTGTTTACATTTTGCCCTCCTGCTCCTTGGGCACGAATAGGTATCATTTCAATTTCTTCATCTTGAATAATGACATGACTGGATATTTGTAACACTGAATCATTGGCCTTTTATCAGGTGAATAAAGCAGGCTAAGCACTCAGAAAAATCATAGGCATCGTTTAGCGTGGTATTTCTCTGAGTGAGGGCCATTTAGCTGTCGGTTATTTACTTGCAATCGCCCAGACGTTTTCCTTTCCATGTTGTTTTCATTTCCATCATTAAACCTTGCATAGACATAGCAATTGTCGCTTTTCCTTTCAGGTTGGTTTCATTCACCTGCATATCACCGTAGCCTGTCATTCGGTTGCCTTGAACGTCGCAACTCATTTTCCATTGTATGTGTTGTCCGGAAGCAGTGACGTCGGTTGCGTTACAGTTGCCACGGGTTTGTTTGGCAAAGCGGTCTGCGCTGATGGTGTCTTCGTTGATGCACTCAATATTAGTGTTGACGATGGGTTGAGCAAGCATTGGCATTGTTGCTTGGCTGCTGATCTCCCATTTACCACCGTTGAAGGGAATGCTGTCAGTTGCAAAGGCATTAACAGGCATCATTGTGCTGATAGAGGCGCTGATTAGAAAAGCAGAAAGCATCGGTGTTTTCATCTGGAATCTCTTCGCAAGTAATAAAGTACTATAAACAAGCGTATCATCTCAGTTGCAGAGTTCAGGGTCTAGAGATAAGGGCAAGTAGGAATTTATTCGTGGGCTCTATGCTAGGCAATTAGCGACAGATAATCAGGATTTACGTATAATTCCCCGTCGTTTTAGTTTAATTGGGAGAATCATTATGTCTCACACTGTGGTGTGTGCTCTGTATAAGTTTGTTGCTCTGGATGATTATCAGGAGCTGCGTGCGCCCTTGTATGATGTGATGAAGCGTAATGAGGTGAGAGGAACTCTGTTATTGGCCCAGGAAGGTATCAATGGGACGGTATCGGGTACGCGAGACGCTATTGATGCATTACTTACCTGGTTAAAGTCCGATGCGCGTTTGGCTGAGCTTGATTACAAAGAATCGTTACATGAGCGCCAGCCGTTTAAACGTACGAAGGTGAAGTTAAAGAAAGAGATTGTAACCCTGGGTGTTGAAGGGATCGATCCTAAAAGGGTCGTGGGCACTTATATCGAGCCTAAAGATTGGAATGCACTTATTAGTGATCCTGATGTTGTTCTAGTGGACACTCGGAATGATTATGAAGTACAGGTGGGTACCTTTCGACATGCTGTCAATCCAAAAACAGACAGCTTTCGGGAGTTTCCCGAGTATGTGAAACAGCATATGGATCCTGCTAAGCAGAAAAAAGTAGCCATGTTCTGTACCGGTGGTATTCGTTGCGAAAAATCAACGGCTTACATGAAAGAACAAGGGTTTGATGAGGTCTACCACCTTAAAGGCGGGATTCTTAAATACCTGGAAGAGGTTCCACAGGAAACATCGTTGTGGGAAGGTGAGTGTTTTGTTTTTGATGATCGGGTTACGGTGAACCATCAGCTTGAAAAGGGTCAGTATGATCAATGTAATGCCTGTCGTATGCCGATTACCGAAGCCGATAAAAAAAGCGAGCAATACGAATCGGGTGTTAGTTGCCCACATTGCTTTGGTAAACACTCTGATGAGCAGTTGCAGCGTTTTGCTCAGCGAGAAAAGCAGATGCAGTTAGCGATGGAGCGTGGCGAGGGGCATATTGGTGAAGCGGCTGTGCTAACAATGCAAGAACGCCGTGATGCAAAGCGTCTGGAGCGTCAGCGGCAGTTGGATATGCAGAAGCACAAGTAACTTAGGAGTTGTGATGCAGGTTTATCGTTTGTTAGGCACGTTAAATACTCAGATAAAACGACAATTGTTGATCGATGGACTTCAGTCTTGTGGTTGGGAATTGACGTTTTCTAATGAGGATGATGATAGCCTCAAACATAAAGGCATCCAGTTAAATATGGAAGGTGAAGGCACGATTTTATTGAATGCCAGTTTCACAGGAAAGCCGGAAGATATTTCCTCCCTGTTTGACAGTTTAGACATGTACCCAATTCATTACTCGTTAGATCTGTTCGGTGACTCTGCTCGTCTTGTCAGGCGTTTTGTTAAGTAATATTTCTACTCGTATCAAGATGGCGCAGGGGCATGGTGAACAAATTTTCAGGTTATTGCAAAAATTCAGATAAAAAGTCCCTGTGGCTGTGCTATAACGTTTAGAAAGAAATTTCTGTTAGGGAGAGTAACATGACAGACTCTGAAGGGCGGCAGCTACGTCGTTTTGAGTGTCTAGTATCGGCCATCGATCAAATAGTCGTGAGTTTGACGAGTGGCGGAGAAGTAAAAAGCGTGAGTGCCGGCAGTGCCAGTTGGCTTGCTACCGATCAGATGATTTCAAGAACGTTTACTTCATTATTCGTCGATGAAGCAGCGGCGCATCTTTCTGCAATGATCGATAACGCATTAAAAAGTGGGAAGCCGCAAAAACTGTTGTTGTCTATGAAGCCTGAGCATTCTATTCACTGGCGTGAATTGGGGCTTACTTCTGCTCAGACGTGGGATACCACCTTGGTTGCTGTTGATGAAGCTGAGTTGATCTGGGTGGCACGTGATGTGTCAGTTTCTAAGCGTAATGAGCAAAAGCTATTCAATCAAGCGCAACGGGATCCCTTAACAGGTGCCTATAACCGCCGTTCGTTACTGACTGTTCTTGATCATTCGGTCGCCCAAGCGAAACGTTATGATTGGGTATGCTCATTTTTATTGATTGATATTGATAACTTCAAGCAGATAAACGATCAATACGGTTGGGATACCGGAGACAAAGTGTTGCAGCAGTTTGTTAAAGCGATGCATGGTTTCCAGCGTACTGCTGACTTCTTTGCTCGTTTTTCTGATGACCGCTTTGTTATGTTCTTGCCAGAAACCAATCGAGAACAGGCGTTGCTGGCAGCAGAGCGTGTACGTAAATTGGCGGCTGAGCAGAATGTTCCTTGTGGAGTCGATGGGGCTGAAGGCACTCTGAACTTTACGGTGTGTATTGGTGCTGCCACCTTGTATGACGTACAAGATACGCCTGAGAGTATCTTGAAGAGAGCCGAAGAAAACCTGTTTGTCGCCAAGCAGAGTGGTACAAACCGCGTTGAAGGCGAACCTGGTTAAAAACAGTTAATTGCTGTTAACTCCATCTGCTATGAGAGAGTGCTTTCTGGTGTTTTTCTTCGGCGCCAGATAGCACCCCCTGAAAAAATAAGTAACGAAATCCATATCAGCGAAAATGTCACAAAATCCCCTTTATCAAAAGGTTCGCCTAATATGAAGACTGCGCTTAGCAGTTGAAGCGTTGGCGCAAGATAAGTCATAAACCCAATGATTGTCAGGCTTAACCTGTGAGCGGCTGCAGAAAAAGCGAGTAGTGGTAATGCAGTGAGTACCCCTGCAAGCACAAGCAGTAAACCATTGAGACTCATGCTGAAGTGCTGTTCTCCCTGTATTAGTAGCCAGACCCAGTAAGCTACTGCGAAGGGTAGTAGTAATATGGTTTCCAGCAAAAGGCCGGTGACGGTGTCCACTTGTGTTTTTTTCCGCACTAATCCATACAGTCCGAAACTGATTGCCAGTGATAGTGCAATCCAGGGAAACTCTCCAACACCAATGATCTTGTAGCCAACACCACAGGCAGCGAGAAAAACAGCGACTTTTTGGTAAACAGCTAATGGTTCTTTAAAAAAAATAACGCCTAAGCAGATTGCAATCAGTGGGCTGATAAAATAGCCAAGGCTGGCATCAACCGCGCGGCCAACACTGACTGACCAGATATACAGGCACCAATTGGCTGCAATCAAAAGCGATGAACAAAACAATGCTAATACCAAGTGTCGATTTAGCAAAGCCGATTTAGCACGCGACCAATGGCGGGTGATGGTCAGGATAATGGCGACAAAAAGAAATGACCAGATAACGCGGTGGAGCAGAACTTCAGTCGCAGGGATGTGCTTTAACAGACTAAAGAAAAGCGCGAAGCCACCCCACATAGAATAGGCGAACAGAGCGAGTAATAAGCCGCGATTTGACTCAGTCACAATGGGTATTCCTAGAATTAAAGAAGAATCTTAACAGTAGAATTTAATACAGCAAGGAAACACATTGTTGTATTAAAAGAGAAGTTAAGAGAGTGAGATATAAAGAGCTATGAAGAAGTATAAAGAGGCTAGAAAGTGAAAATACTATATTTGCCCCGCTCGTGTGAGCGAGGCGCTTTAGGCTAGATTGAAATGATATCTGGATGGCGCTTTAAGCAATTTATCATTGCTTGCATCTCATCTTCTGTCCCGATAGTGATCCGTAAGTGGTTATCAATGCCAGGGCGACTGAAGTGTCTTACCAGGATTTGGTGTGTCCTTAAAAACCCCATGAGTTCTGCTGCTGCAATATAGCGATGTGAGGTGAACACAAAATTTGTTTTAGATGGGATGATCTTAAAACCCAGTGCAGAAAGTTGTTCGTGTGTCCATTCTCGAGTTTTAATGATCTGTTGAGTTGTTTTCTCAAAATACGCGTTGTCTTTAATTGCAGCAATGGCAGTTACTTGAGCGAGCATATCTAAAGGGTATGAATTGAAGCTATTTTTAACGCGTTCTAAGCCATCGATAAGTTCAGCGCTGCCGATAGCAAAACCAACCCGCATTCCGGCTAAGGAGCGAGATTTAGATAACGTCTGGATAACTAATAAGTTTGGGTATTGATTCACCAGTTTAATGGCTGTTTCCGCACCAAAATCTACATACGCTTCATCAACAACCACAACGGACTCGGTGTTGCGTTGTAGTAAAGAGTCGATCAGATCCAGCGTTAACGCTCTACCCGTCGGGGCATTAGGATTGGCGAAGATAATACCGCCATTGTCTTGTGTATAGTCATCCAGAGCGATACAGAAATCATCTTGCAAAGGGATGTGTTTGACATCGATATCGTAAAGATTGGCATACACGTCATAAAAGCTGTAAGAGATATCGGGCATCAGCAATGCAGCAGGCTGACGGAAGAAAGCCATAAAAGTATGTGCTAATACTTCATCTGAGCCATTGCCTACAAATACCTGTTCGGTTCTGACATTGAAATGCTCAGCTAGTGATTGCTTAAGCGCTGACGAGTCAGGATCCGGATAGAGGCGTAGTCGGTCAGTATCAAACTGATGGATCGCTTCTACCACCATTGGAGAGGGTGGGAACGGATTTTCATTGGTATTCAGTTTAATAATATTGCTACCCTTAGGCTGTTCACCCGGTACATAGGGGGTCAGACTCTGGATCGCTTCACTCCAGTATTTGCTCATGGCAATCACTCATTTTTGATGCTGGGAAGCCGATTGGACAACCCGTTAAACAGAAGAGCGGAGCATAGCAAAAAAGCAACAGACTGAACATTGATCCGTTAGGCGTTTTTATTTCTTGTTTTCAGTTTGGTTTCAGTTTCAGTCTTTACAGTAAGCAACATCAAACAGAAACAGATTCAATAGAAACAACAATGACATTCTTGTCTAGGAGCAATAACAATGAAAAAAGCAAGCCTAACATCAGCACTGTTAATCGGTGCATCAGCAGCAATTTTAAGCACAGGGGCAGTCGCAGGCCCTAACAGTCAATTAAAAGTTTCTGAAACAGCATCGGCTGAAGTTCAGGCTAAAGTCCAGGGTTGGTTAGCGGGTGATAAAATCAGCGGCCGGAAGGATAAATGTTTCGGCATCGCTTTAGCCGGTGAGAATGATTGTGCAGCAGGTGCAGGTACGAGTTGTGAAGGCACATCAACAACAGATTTCCAAGCTAATTCATGGACGTATGCGCCTAAAGGTACGTGTGAATTCATCGTGACACCTAATGGTATGGGCTCACTAGAGGGATAGTAAATTGACGTTTCCTCAGCAATATCTGGTTGCTGGAGATCATCTGGGTGCCGGCCTTGGATTGAAGGCCGAGCACCTTGACGATATTTTGGCACTATCGACAGGAGAAGCTTCTTCAGCGGGTGATCGCCTTTGGTTTGAGGTGCATACAGAAAACTATTTTGTTGCTGGTGGGCCTCGTTTAGATTACCTCAGAGCTATTCGTGAAAACTATGACCTTAGTTTTCATGGTGTAGGGGGCTCTTTGGGCTCTGACCATCAAAGCATGCCAGCACATATTAAGCAGGTGAAGGCTTTGATTGATGAGTTTCAACCGGCGCTGGTGTCTGAGCATGCTGTTTGGTCCAAATCAGGCGGGAAATATTTTGCAGATCTCATGCCATTACCGCGAACACATGATGCGCTTCAATATCTGATTGATGGTATAGATTGTTATCAGTCGGGCATTGGGCGCGCAATTTTGATTGAAAACCCCAGTAATTATCTGGATTTTACCAGTGAGATGGATGAACCTCAGTTTTTGGTTGAGGCTGCCAAGCGCTCGGGGTGTGGTTTGTTGATCGACATTAATAATTTGTATATCAGTAGCAAAAATACAGGTATTGATGCGTTGGCTTATCTGGAGCAAATTCCTGCTGAACTAGTGGGTGAGATTCATATTGCGGGTTACGACCCTGATCCTGAATTGGGGCAGTCGCTGCTGATTGACAGTCACGCGGCTGCAGTGGATCTTCCGGTATGGGCGCTACTTGAGCAGGCGTTACGCTTATTTGGACATCGGCCTGTGTTAGTGGAGCGCGACGCGAATATACCGCCCTTTGCCGAACTCTGGGGCGAGCGCCAAATAGCACAAGGTTATTTAGCTCAGTGCTTGCCCAGAACTCCGTTAAACCGGTATCAACAAGAGGGAGAGCGAAAATGAGTGGGCATCACTATATCGATGCTTTTACTGGCTATTTACGAAGTGGTGACGCCAGTGCAATGAGAGACTTTTGTGAAAATCCCGAAGACATAAAGCGATTAGCTGTATATCGCAATGGCTTTTACAAAGGTTGCATTGATGCTTTAGTGGCTAACTTTCCCGTGTGCCAAAAAATGATGGGAAGTGATGATTTCAAAAAAATGGCGCGGCTCTATGTCGATCATTTCCCACCAGAGCAGGGTACTCTGGTGGGGTATGGGAAGAGCTTTCCTGCTTTTATAGCGGACTTCATGAAAGATCAGCAGTATGTAGCGAACTTTAAGTGTAGTCTGCCAGATATTGCTCGTCTGGATTATGCATGGCTAATGAGTCTGATGAGCGCCGACTCAAAAAAAATACTAACAGCAGAGCATGTCACTCAATTGGTTGAGCAGGGAAGTGACCTTGCCACGTTACGGGTAAAGTTAAATGCCAGTGTGATATTGCGTCGTGTGAAGGGTGGTGCTTTGTCCGAATGGATATTACTAAAAATAAATAAGAATCAGTTACCTGAGAAAGCAGAAGTGCCTGATGTTGACCTCATTATGTTTTGGCGTGTGCAGGGCGCTGTCCAAGCACGATCACTTTCTCTGGCTGAGGGTGTGCTCATGCAGGCTCTGCAGGACAAAGGTAAAACGTTAGGTGAGGCTTTTGATGCCGCGTTAGCAGTAGACGACAGTTTTGAAGTAAGCGATGTTTTCTCTGCGTGCTTGCAGAATGCGCTATTAGACATTGAAGAGCAGTCATGCCATTAAAAAAGTAGCGATTATAAAAAATAAAAAAGGAATAAATATGGATATGGTAGGCAGGTTAAGACAGCTTTATGTGCAATTGGGCGAGCAGCTAACTCGATTTTTAGAGCCTCTATCGCTGTTTTTTATGCGTTTTATGGTGGCCAAAGTTTTTCTGGATTCCGGATTATCCAAGTGGGAAGGTTTTTTAGCCTTCAATGTCGATAAATACGACTTGTTTATGTATGAGTTCTTTTGTCCTGATCCTGTAAGGCCCGGCGCATTACAGCTGTGTAACCCTGAAACACTAGAATACGTTGAAGGCTCTTTCGTTGTAAAAATGATTGAGTTGCTTGCTGTAACTGCCGGCGTTGTTGAGGTAGTACTTCCTATATTACTGATTATCGGATTGTTTTCCCGCTTCGCAGCGCTAGGGCTTTTGGGTATGACGCTGTTTATCCAACTGGCTGTATTTCCGACATGGGAACATTGGGTCAATCCTGCTGCATGGTGGGCAGTATCCTTGTTGGTGATTATTGCACGTGGCCCAGGCATTTTATCCCTTGACAGGTTGCTTGGTTTGGATTCGAAGCCAGCGAGAGTAGGATAGGGCGGCATCATTAACAAGAGTGCCTGTTAACAGGCGCTCTTGAATGAGCGGTGAAATGTAGGGTACGGCCGCTAGCGTTATCAGGCGATTAAGAGGTCCATTTATGAATTACTATTTTATATGCGCTTCCATTTCATCACCGATTCTTTTTCTCATATCCATCAGACGTAGTGCAGAATCTCTCAGGCGAATATCGTGTTCTGTAACGGGTATCCATTCAGGGATATCTGTTGGTTTGCCCTGTTCATCAACAGCAACCATGATGACGATGCAGTGCGTAGTTAAGTGGCGTTCTGTGTTTTTTGGATCGCCTGCGCGCACGTCAATCCCAATGTGCATTGAGGAGCGTCCTGTATAGATTACTTTAGCAGCAACCTCAACAATATTACCCACAAGAATCGGTTTTACAAAGCGGATGCCACCGGCATATGCAGTTATGCAGTATTTGCCACTCCAGCCAGCAGCACATGCATATGCAGCAAGGTCGATCCATTTCATCACGGCACCGCCGTGTACTTTACCGCCGAAGTTTACATCAGCGGGCTCGGATAAAAATCTTAGTGTGATCTGTCTGTCTTGGCCTGCCATGAGAACCTCAAAATTTATTCTTTATAGAAAGTGCTGTCTATTATATAGACTAAAGGAGTAACTGAGAAATGCTCAATTGCTTCTAAAGCTCTTATCCTCAAGATGAGAAGTTTACGCCATACTATGTTTGTAATTCTTTTAGCTTGTTAGCAACAGCGTCTAAACCACCATGATTGAAAGCATTTAATAGCGCTGATCCGACAATGGCGACGTCTGCATCTTCTTTGAGCGTAGTGATATCTTCACGGGTATTGATGCCAAATCCAACTGCTAATGGCAGCGTTGTATATTGTCGAATATTTTTTAGATAATGCTGTATATCTTGCGTCTTAGTACTTTTCTCGCCAGTCGTTTGTTGTCCGGTGACGCCTGAACGACTAACGCAGTACAGCATCCCTTGGGCTTGCTCGGTAATCAACCGGATGCGATCTTTGTGCATGTCAGGGGTGATTAACCAAACAGGAGAGATCCCTTTCTTGATAAGAGGTTGAAGCATTTTGCGATGATCAATAGGCAGATCCGGAATAATAATACCGATAATATCATCGCCCATCTGCTCTGCTAAGGATTCAAACCCCGGCTGTAGCAGGGGATTAAGATAGCTCATTAATAATATCCGGCTTTTGGGATTCTGCTGAGCTAGTTTTTTTATATCTGTAAGGCACTGTGTGAGTGTGGGGTTGTGTTGTAGTGCCTTGTGGCACGCGGTAGTGATGGTTGGGCCGTCTGCGACCGGATCAGAAAAAGGGAATTGAACTTCGAGAATTTCTACACCGCTGTCTAGCATTAACTGCATAATCTCAAGGCTTTTTTCTCTATCAGGATAGCCATAAACTACATGAGTCATCAGTAATAACGGTTTGATTTTTCGGTTTTTTTGTATGAATGAGGATAATCTGTTCATTATGCCTTTTCCTCTTTTAAGTAAGTCTGTAAGAAGTCAGTGAAAGGCTCGTCATTCAGTGCCTTGGCTATGTTGAATATGTCTTTATCGCCACGTCCTGAAATGTTGATGACAAGGTGCTCATCACAAGACATGCTAGCGGCTTCTCTTAATCCACCGGCTACCGCATGGGAAGACTCTAGCGCAGGGATGATACCTTCGTAACGAGTGAGCCTTTTAAAGGCCTCTATCACTTCTGCATCGTTGGCGCTGGTCATGCGTACTTTTCCCTGCTCTTCTAAATCAGCCAATATCGGAGAGACACCTACGTAATCTAATCCGGCTGATATGGAGTGTGTTGCTTGTAACTGACCTTGGTTGTCTTGCAGAAAACGGGTCGCAAAGCCTTGAGCGATGCCAAAGCGCGCCTGGTCGGTATTAAATCGCATGGCGTGTTCGCCTGGCGCATTGCCCCTTCCGCCAGCTTCAACACCGACAAGTTCTGTTTGCGTATCGACGAAGGGTAAGAAAATACCGCATGCGTTACTGCCGCCACCAACGCAGGCATAGATACGGTCGGGATATTTGCCAAACTGTGTGAGTGATTGCTCTTTAACTTCTTCACCGATCACGGATTGAAAGCCGGCGACCATTTCAGGATAGGGCGCACAGCCGCAGCTAGTGCCAATTAAATAATGCGTATTGTCATAGCTGGACGACCAGTCGCGCAGTGCTTCATCCAGTGCATCTTTAAGTGTGGCAGCACCTGTCGTCACGGGTATGACAGTCGCCCCCAGCTGTTTCATCCAGAAAACATTGGGATACTGGCGTTCGATATCATGAGCACCCATGTAGATGACGCATTCCAGCCCTAGGCGTGCCGCTACAAGTGCGCTGGCTACACCGTGTTGACCGGCACCGGTTTCTGCGATAACACGTGTTTTTCCCATCCGCTTGGCCAGTAAGCCCTGACCTATGACGTTGTTCATCTTGTGAGCGCCGCTGTGATTGAGGTCTTCACGCTTGAGATAAATCTGTGCCCCGCCAATAAATTTAGTGAGATTGGCGCAATAGGTCAGGGGAGTAGGACGACCTGAAAAACTTTGCATTTCAGATTTAACGAGCTGAACAAAAGAAGCATCCGCCATAGCCTCGCGATAAGCTTTTAGCAGTTGTTGCTGGCTGCTATAGAGTATTTCCGGGATAAAGCTCCCGCCGTATTGACCAAAACGTCCTTCATCATTCATGATCGTGCCTATATGATTTTATTTTTTAACTAAACGGTTCGGTAAAGATAATAAATATTCTTACTGGCGTCAATGGAGTTTTTATGGCGCGTGGTCGTCCTTCTAAAAAACAAGTGATTCTTGATGCAGCACGACAGTTGTTTGCAACATCGGGGTATCAGGGCACATCAATTGATTTGGTTGTGCAAACGGCAGGTGTGTCAAAACCAACGGTGTATAATAATTTCCCGACTAAGCAGGCGCTTTTATCCGCATTGCTGGAGCAACTGTTGCTAGAGGCTCGCGAACAAAGGCAAGTGATTCTGGATGATGATTCTATGTCGTTGATAGATGCGTTGCTGGCAGTCTTTCGCCAGCTGGCAGCAGCTCCCGAGTATGTGGCTGTTTATCGAATGTGTTATGGCGAGCGGCATAAACTGGATGAGATGACCTGTGAGTTGTGCGCTGGCTTTGATCGAGCGTTACAAGATGATTGCAGAAATTTGCTCCAGAAAAACGCAAGTGAGCTCCCGGATAGTGTTGCGTTGATGGCGGTTGCTGTCTGTCGGGAAACTGTATTAATTCCTGCTTTGTCGGGAGGGCACGCTATTTCTGAAGAGGTAGTTAAAGCAGCGTTGTCTCGAGTATTAACCGAAAAGTGTTAATCGAGAAATGTTAGCAACAGAGTAAAGAACTACTATTTGAAGGTTCTATATTTAGCCAGTAGAAAAACCTATGCTTAATTTTGTTGGCGGCTGATATACATGGCAGTTACCGTATCCATTGTATTGATATGCTGAATAAACCAAGGAACCATGATATCACTCAGGTAATGCTCTAATGCTGACAAGTCATGTGCGTCTTGCCATGTATTCAGCACTTCTTGCATTTGCACCAAAACTCTTTCGTGTTCGCCTTTATGGCAATCATAAGGAGGGAAGTTTGCTTTAATCATCTGTGCTTCTTCCCGCGAAAAATGTTCAGCGTTATGCTCATATAGCTCTGTTAGTAGCTGAGTAATGTGAGAGTTATTATTAATGTGAGAGTTATTATCGTTACCATTTTGTGCAGCTGTAATGGATTGATGAAGCTGGTTGGCCATTTTCGTGGCGGTAGCGTGGTCATCATTCATGAAATCGAGTGCAACATGTGGTACTTCAGATGGGTTTAGTAATGTCATATAGACTATTTCCTTTACAGGGCAAAGCCCGATTTGTCATATTCTACAGGGACTTATAGAGCAAGCCTGTACAGTCAAATTATCATGAAGGGTTGCTTTCGAATTTGATATGGATCAAGCAGATATGTTTTTTAAAATTAGTGCGATTGTTGATGAGAGGTGATGTATTCCGCTATCGCATGATCCATTGTTTCGCTATGTGACTTGAGCCACAGTGGAAAGATGTGGTGCATGTAGGTTCTGAGAGCGCTCATATCCTGATATTGCTGCCAGTGATTGATGAGTGCATTGAGCTCATTGATGACACGATTATGTTCCTGCCTATGTCTGGGTAGTGCAGGAAATTGCACGGATAGCATGGACGACTCTTCTCTCTCGAAGTGTTCTTTTTTATGCGCTAAGAGTGCTTGTAAGAGCGGTAAAATCGTTTCTTTATATGTAGGGCTGAGTTCGGCATTTTGAATAGTGTTGAGGATAGTTTCAATAAAATGCGCTGCTTCTTCATGGTCTTTATTGATGAAATCCAGTGCGACATGCCTGATACCAAATGCTTCAAGGTAGTTCATCTAGAGAGCCCTTTTTTATTGTTATAGCTCAAAGATTACTACTAAGGGATATTCAATGTGTATATAGCCTTAGTAGTAAAGTGTTATGAGGCGCCGTATTTTTCTGAATTGCTGCTTTAAAAATCCATTTTCATCTCTTCCCGTACGTTCTTTGTGTCAATTTCTAATTGTGCTAGCCGTGCTTTATCGGATGAGCTAAGTCCTACTTCACGATTGGCGTAAGTAATCTGCTGTAGCGCTCTGTCTATTTGTCCTGTCAGTAAAAAGTATTCTACTCTCGCTTGGTGAACCGCAACGGTTTTGCCTGCCTGACCCAAGGCTTCTGAGAGGAGGTACCACGCATTAGTATCAGTAGGGTATTCTTTCTTAAGCTGGTTCAATATGTTGATAGCTTTCTCTGGTTGCTCCGCTCCCATGTAAGCGGTTGCGAGTAACTGTTCAACGGCGTAATGATCAGGATAAAGACTATTCAGTTCTTCTAACTGTTTGCTGGCAGTGATCCATGCTTCAGCAGAGAGCTGTAGCTCTGCTTCAGTCAACTTAACAAACAGATGTTGTTTCCAAGACGCCGGTAGTTTTTTTAAGGCGCTTTCGGCGAGTTTAAATTGGTTCATCCGGATAGCAGCGACAGCGAGCCCGTAGTAGTCCAAAGGTTGCTGTGATGCTTTTGTGGCTGTTTGGAAATGGTTGAGTGCTTTTTGAGGATTATTGGAGAAATGCACCATCATTCGTGTGCGAGTGAGGTCAAAATCCAGAGAGGTTTTGGTCGCTGATGGTTTAGGGAGCTGTGCTGCCCGGTTTAATGAATCGGCGATTCTGGATTCGGTGACCGGATGGGTTAAAAGGAACTCAGGAGGGCGTGCCCCTTGAAAGCGTTGAGATTGGTGCATTCTCAAAAACATGCGTGGCATGGCATTCGGATCAATATCAGCCTCCACCAGATTTTGCATTCCAATGCGATCCGCTTCCTGTTCGTTTTGGCGACTAAAAGCCAAGCTTGAGGACTGTTGGGCTGCAATGGAGCTGGTGATTGCTGCCATGCCTGCCTGTGAGTCAGCGGCAGCAATCAAAATGCTGGCTAACATAGTGGCTAGTGTAAAAGGGCGACTACGACGAGATTCTTCTAATTGGCCTGCAAAATGTCGTTGGCTTAGATGTGCCAGCTCATGGGCAATAACTGAAGCAAGTTCATCTTCTTTTTCTGCCGATAGTAATAGCCCTCCATGTATACCGACTATGCCACCGGGAACCGCAAAAGCATTCAGGGTTGGGTTGTCCAGAACGATGAGATCAAGACGCTTATCCTGTAGTTGGCTATGTGCGGTTAACTGCCAGAGCAAGTCGTTAAGGTATGAGTAAGTGATAGGGTCATTTAATAACGGAGCATTACCGCGTAAGGTTCGTGCCCACGCTTGTCCGACTCTGTGCTCTTTCTCCAGAGAGATGATGCCGGAGGTAGTATCGGCAATAACCGGTAAATTATTTTCTGCATGGCTTATTGAAGATCCGGATAGCAGTGCAGCACATAAAAAAAAGCGAATTAAGCGCATTCAGTCCTTCCTGTTCTCTTTCATGGGCGTGTGAAGCATGTCATTATCTTACCCCGTTGCTATTACCTATGCCTGTAAAAGGCGATTGTTTTTGTAATATCTTGAAAAATGGATCTTAAATGCAAAATTGTAAGTTCGATGAAGTTTTAGATGCTAGTGGTTTGCATTGTCCTTTGCCGTTACTCAAAGCAAAACAGGCTTTAAATAAACTTGCCAAAGGGCAAGTCCTCAAAGTCATTGCGACGGATGTTGGGTCGGTCAGGGACTTTAAAGCCTTTACTGATCAATCTGACCACGAGTTATTAAACTCGTTCATTGGTGAATCTGAATATACATACCTGATTCGGCGTGGCTAATTTATTATTAACTGGATAGACCAACCATGAGAGCAATTATCTCAAAATGGATAGAACGGTATTTTTCTGATGAAGAAGCACTGTTTCTGTTTTTGTTAATCGGTGCTTTTTTACTGATTATTCTTACCTTAGGCAAACCCTTGGCACCTGTTTTTGCTGGATTGATTCTGGCGTTCCTGATGCAAGGAGGGGTTGATATTCTGGTGAAAAAGAAAGTGCCGCATATTTTATCGGTGGCCATCGTTTTTACAGCATTTTTAAGTTTTCTGCTTGCATTGTCGCTGGTGGTTTTTCCATTGGCATGGAAGCAGCTAACGAATTTAATTCAAGAACTGCCAAGGATGGTGCAGCAGGTTCAGGCGCTTTTATTAGTATTGCCGCAAGAGTACCCTCAGTGGGTTTCAGAGTCCCAGGTTCGGGAGATAATGCAGCTGGCTTCCAGTGAATTGTCCAATGCGGGCCAGTGGGTTTTTACCTATTCGCTTAATTCACTGGCTGGAGTAATGACTCTGCTTGTGTACCTGGTGTTGGTGCCTATTCTGGTGTTTTTCTTTCTTAAGGATGGGCGATCACTGGTGCGCTGGTGGATCACTTTTCTACCTAAAAAACGAAAAATGATGACCAGTGTTTGGCAAGAGATGGATGATCAGATTGCTAATTATATTCGTGGCAAAGTGATCGAAATTCTCATTGTTGGCACAGTAACCTATTTGACTTTCTTATGGCTCGGGATTAATTATGCGGCTTTATTGGGTATTATGGTTGGGTTGTCCGTTCTTATCCCTTATATCGGAGCTGCTTTAGTGACATTGCCTGTCGCGCTTATTGCCTTTTTTCAATGGGGCTGGGGCAGTGAGTTCATGTACCTGATGATTGCATATGGAATCATTCAGGCATTGGACGGCAATGTGTTAGTGCCCTTGTTGTTTTCTGAAGCGGTCAACCTTCACCCTATCTCGATTATTGTAGCGGTATTGATTTTCGGTACGCTGTGGGGTTTCTGGGGTGTGTTCTTTGCTATTCCATTGGCAACACTGGTCAAAGCGATATTGAACGCGTGGCCAGGCCCGCTGGAGGAAGATAAAAACGAGATAGCGGCGTAGGTTAATAAGCTCTGTAATGCTCAGTCGGCGACTGAGCATTATTTTTAAATAAGATATTAGTTATTGAGTGCGTTCACTGCCTCCAATACTTCATCTGCGTGTCCTTTGACTTTCACTTTTCGCCACTCTTGGTGCAATACACCTTGCGCATCTATAAGAAAAGTACTGCGTTCAATCCCCATATATTCCTTGCCATAGAGCTTTTTCAATTTAATCACATCAAAGTGCTTGCACAGAGCCTCATCCGGATCGCTGATGAGCTCAAAAGGAAAGCTGTGTTTTGCTTTATAGTTTTCATGTGTGCGCAAACTGTCGCGGCTCACGCCTAGTATGGCCGTATTTGCTTCATCAAACTGGCTGAAGAGATCCCTGAAATTCTGACCTTCAGTAGTACAGCCGGGTGTGTTGTCTTTTGGATAGAAAAAAATAACCAGATTTTTTCCCTTAAAGTCAGATAAAGAAAGTGTTGTTTCACTCGTGGCTGATGCTGTGAAATCCGCTACAGATTGTCCTATAACTGGGTTTGGCATTATTCTTTCACCTCTATTTACAAAAAAGCGGTGTGGCTACTACGCTTCTGGGCTTTATTTCGTATAGAATATCGAGCCTTATACGATATCAGATCAGGTTTTGGATGTGTGCAGATAAATGCAAAAATGCCAAGCCTTAGTTAACGGAGAGTAAAATGATTACCGGCAGCATCGTAGCGCTTGTAACTCCAATGAAAGAAAACGGCGAGATCGACTGGGTTGGTCTTGATAAAGTTGTCGACTTTCATTTGGAAAACGGCACCGACTCCATCGTGGCAGTAGGCACGACAGGTGAGTCTGCAACACTTAATTGTGATGAGCATTGCGCGGTAATTAAACGTGTCGTTGAGCGAGTGAATGGGCGGATTCCTGTTATTGCAGGGACCGGAGCAAATTCTACAACTGAAGCAATTCAGTTGACGCGCGAAGCCAAAGGCGCGGGTGCTGATGCGTGCTTGTTGGTAACACCGTATTACAACAAGCCAACACAGGAAGGTTTGTTCCAGCATTATAAAGCGATTGCAGAAGCGGTTGATATCCCGCAGATTTTATATAACGTACCTGGACGTACAGCATGTGATATGTTGCCGCCCACGGTGCTGCGTTTAGCTGAAATTGAAAATATTGTTGGCATTAAAGAAGCAACAGGCGATCTGGAACGTGCGCGTCTCTTAATTGATAACGTACCTGAAGGCTTTGCTATCTATTCTGGAGATGATGCTACTGCAATTGAGATGATCATTGCCGGTGGTCAGGGTAATATTTCAGTAACCGCCAATGTAGCGCCTGCAGAGATGGCCCAGATGTGTCGTTTGGGGCTTGAAGGTAAGGCTGAAGAGGCTCGCGCCATTCAAACACGTATGATGCCTCTGCATACCAAGCTTTTTATTGAAGCGAATCCTATCCCGGTGAAATGGGCCATGCATGAAATGGGTTTGATGGATCTGGGTATTCGTCTGCCATTAACGGTGTTATCTGAAGAGTGTCGGCCTGTAGTGCGTCAGGCGCTTGTTGATAGCAACGTATTAAAGTAAGGAATATTGAATGAACACACGGTTGCTTACATCAGTAGTTCTGGTTGGGCTGGTCACAACCAGCGGTTGTAGTTTGATCGGAAAAAATCCGATCTATGGCGAAAATGGGGTTTTAAAAGACCGGAACCAGGAGTATGAAAAGGCAGCCGTCGGTAAAGATTTAGAGATTCCGGCACATATTCAGGCAAAGTCGACTCAGGATCAGTTTGTCATCCCGACAATTGGTGACACGGCTTCTGTCAGAACAAAAGTGTTTGAGGTTCCTCGTCCAGAGTTCTTTTATGCCGATACAGGTAGTAAAGCAGTTAATCTGAAAAAGCTCGATGGACAGAAGATCATTGTTGTTGATGAGCCGATTGCCGCTGTCTGGGAAAAAACGCTTGATTTCATGAAATTTAACGGTGTGGAAATAGCTAACGCTGATGCGCATCAGGGTGTTATTGAAAGTGACTGGATCATTTTAAATGGCCCTGAACTCAGCTTTATGGATCGTTGGATTAAGCATCTTACATTGCAGGATATCCCTGGCGGCTCGCGCAATAAGCTGCAAGTACGCTTACGCCCGGATCCGGAGAACTATCAACGCACCTCTATTGAAATGAAGCATGCTCAGTTTCCAGAAAATCAAGCGGTAACGGATATTAATTGGGATGCCTCTTCACAGGATGTTGGCTACCAGTCTGATATGATGTTTGAAATGCTACGTTATATGAGTAAAGCAACGGTTAAGCCTACAGAGCGCTCATTACTTGCTTTGCAGCAGGAAAAAAGTGTTCGTCCGTTGTTGGGGCGTGACTCTCGCGGCAATCCGGTTATGAAAATTGATGCGCCGATCGATCAATCATGGGAAATGCTGAATGCTGCTGTGGAACGTGCCGGTATTGATGTAGGTACACGAAACCAGAGTATCGGTATGTTCTATATAACCTATACAACATCCACGCCGGTAGAAAGCAAGAAGGATATGGGGTTCTTTGAGTGGCTTTTCTCTGACCGCGAAGAGATCAAGCTGAGTACGAGCGCTATCTCTTCTGCGCTGGGCGTGAGAACTAAAGATGAAATCAGTTATAGTTCTAAAGATGCAGTTGATGCACCTGTGCTGAAAGAGGGTGAAGTGCAGGCGCTGGCTGATCCTACTAATCCGGCTAACCAGAAGGGGTATAAAATCTGGTTTGCTGGACGGGTTATCTATGTATTCGGTGGTGAGAAATCGAAAGGAAGCTTCAATGCCGATACCAATGCTTTTGAGCATGTTGGTAAATACCAGTTGAAGATGAACCGTACCCGTTCCGGTGTTTATGTTACCGTCAGAAATGATGAAGGGTTAGCTGCTCCGGCTATTGTTGCTGAAGAGATTCTTTGGTCTATTAAAGATAATATGCCTGCAGGATAACAGTATAAATTGTGTCAGCGTTGGGTCGGCATCCCTGCATACCTCTCAACAGCTAAGATGTTAATTTATTGAAAAGGAGCCTTGTGCTCCTTTTTGTTTCTGCTTTTTTAGGTGTGACGTGAGTCTATGGAGAATAAAATGAAAGCAGTGTTTCTTGATCTTCAGGGTCTTGATGACCTTGAATTGATCCACCTTAAAAGTTGCTTTGAGACGTTAACTACTTTTCAAGGAACCACAGCAGAGCAGGTGGCAGAGCGGGTAAAAGATGCTGAGGTTATTATTGTTAATAAAGTGCAGTTAACCAAGGCCGTTATTGAGAGTGCTGTTCACTTGAAAATTATCTGTGTGGTCGCAACAGGTACTAATAACATTGATCTTCACGCTGCAGCTACTCAAGGTGTGGCAGTTTATAACTGTCAAGCTTATGGGATTCCTTCCGTTGTTCAGCATACTTTCTCATTAATTTTGGCGCTGCATACTAACTTGCTTAATTATGACAAAGCTGTTCGAGCGGGCGAGTGGCAAAAATCTTCTCAGTTTTGTTTGCTAGACTTCCCCATTAGGGAGCTAAGTTGTCGAAAAATGGGAATCATTGGGTATGGTCATTTAGGTCAGGGGGTTGCGAGAATTGCCGAAGCCTTTGGTATGCAGGTACTTGTTGCCGGGCGCTCTGGAGCGGATCAGAGAGAGGGAAGAACGCCTCTGGAGCTGTTATTGCCTCAGGTTGATGTGCTTTCTATTCATTGCCCTTTGACGGATGAGACACGTAATCTAATTGATGCCAGTGCACTTTCGTTAATGAAAAAAGGAGCTGTAGTGGTGAATGTTGCCCGCGGTGGTGTGGTTGATGAGCAAGCGCTTGCGGATGCATTACGCAGAGGTGAGTTGGCCGGCGCTGCCACCGATGTTTTGACTGAAGAGCCGCCACGAAACGGCAACCTGCTCTTATCGTCGGATATTCCTAATCTTATAGTCACGCCGCATAGTGCGTGGGGAAGTAAAGAAGCTCGCCAGCGTATTATCGACCAGACGGTCGATAATGTTAAAAATCATGGTGGTCAGAATGCGGTACGTCAAATCGTGTGAACTCCCGTGTTCGTTTGAGCGCCTTTAAATTTAAAAAGGCGCTTCAGCCAGAAAGGAGAGTGGTTCTTGAGTGTAAGGATGTATAAAGGAAAGCTCTTCTGCATGCAGCATTAATCTGTCAGACAGGTTGAGGGCTTTTTCATCAGCATAGAAACGATCGCCGGCAATCGGGTGGCCCATCCACAGCATGTGTACCCGCAGTTGGTGGGAGCGTCCAGTTTTTGGATATAAAAAGACGCGAGTGGAGTCGGTGAGCGTTTCAACGGTTTTCCATCGAGTCAGGGCGTATTTGCCTTTTTCATGGTCGACCATTTGTAGTGGCCGGCGTTCCCAGTCGCAGCGTAATGGTTGCTCAATTATACCGTTATCTTCTTCTGGTATGCCGCTAATAATCGCGTGGTATCGTTTAGACATCTTGTGCTCTTGAAACAACCGGCTAAGTTGCACAAGCGAATCAGCGGTAAGGGCAAGAACCATGAGCCCTGAAGTCGCATAATCCAACCGGTGGACTATGCGTGCAGTCGGGTGACTTTCTGCCTGAATTCTGCGTCCCACGCAATCTTGCTTTTCTGGGCCTTTACCAGGTACAGAGAGTAGATCGTGCGGTTTGTTTATGATGATTAAGTGTTCATCGGCAAATAATACAGGGATCATCTTTTTGTCCCGCTTTGCTTCTTTTTACTGCTTTTAGTAAACAGTGCCATCGACTCTACATGGCTGGTATGCGGAAACATATCCATAACGTTGAAGCGGGTGAGTTGATAACCTTTTTCTACAAGCAGCTTGCTGTCTCTGGCTAATGCAGAGGGTTCGCATGAGATATAAAGAATCTCTTGGATATCCGCTCTCTGCTTTAAAAGCAGTTGCGAGAGTAGCTCATAAGCGCCGGTACGTGGCGGATCAAGAATGATTTTGTTGTAGCTCGAAGTAAGCCAGGGTTGGTGTTGATTATCTGCCGATAGATCAGCACGGAAGAAATGAGCATTATCAATATTGTTGAGAATGGCATTCTGTGTGGCGCGTTTGACCATCTCGTCCGAGCCTTCGATTCCCGTGACACGTTTAACCTGTCTGGCGACGGGGAGTGTAAAGTTTCCTAAACCACAGAACAGATCCAATACAACATCTTCTTTGGAAAGTTGCAGCCACTCAATGGCTTGGCGGATCATCCGTTGGTTAACATTTGCGTTCACCTGGAGAAAATCGCCGGGTTGAAAGTGTAGGCTGATATTTTCGTCAGGCAGACTATAGCTATTGGTTGCCAGCTCTAAAAGGGTCATCAGTTCTGCGTCGGTTTTCAGATACAGGTTGAATTGTTTGTTTTGTGCAAAGGCGGTGAGAGCCACTATGTCATCTTGTTTGGGGTTGCCTTTGCAGCGTAATAACACGGATTGAGATTCATCGCCAAACAGTAACTCGGCATGGGTATAGTGCTTACTGTTGGTTAGTTGGTCCAGCGTCTCTTTTATATCGCTGAAAACGGTTGCAGCCCGCTGATCAAGTACCGGGCAATGTGCGATTTGTAATAGCTTATTGCTTTTTTTACGACGAAAGCCAACGATGGCCTCATCACTTTTTTGTAATAAATTTAAGCCTATTCGTGCAGCGCGGCGGTAGTGCCAGGGCTCGGATAGAATGGGAGCTTCAATAACCAGAGGTTCCTGGTCGCCAAATCGCTTCAATTGATTGAGTACATTAGTCTGTTTGGCGTGAATTTGTGCGCTATGTTCTAAGTGCTGTAATTGGCAGCCGCCACACTCTCCATAATGCAGACATAGTGGTGTGCTTCGCTCAGATGAGGGGGTAATGACCCGAATGAGTTTTGCTTCATCGTAGCGTTTGTGTTGAATGATAATTTGTGCCTCAACATCTTCACCACTCAGAGCGTCTTCTACAAAAATAGTTTTGCCTTCGTGACGGGCTACACCACGGGCTTCTTGGCTGAGTGACTCGATGTGGAGCGTCAGCGTTTCGTTAGGAAGCGGTTTTTTTTTGGTTGTTGGGCGACCAAATCGTATAGATTTTCGTTTCATATTACTTTCCAGAATAAGCTGGCCGCATTTTATCATAGTGTGTATCAAGGTATCAGACTCAATCCTGTTAGTTTCTATTGTATAGTGTGCGTCTGAGAGGTTTATGGAGTTGTTGTTGTGGCTGAGCATCCGTTCGCGCCGTTTGTGCGTATTTTGGGTAAAGGGAAAAAAGGGTCTCGTTCGTTAACACAAGAGGAGGCTTTTGAAGCAATGAGCATGATTTTGTCGGGTGCTGTCCGGCCTGAACAGCTTGGTGCTTTTCTTATGTTATTACGGGTGAAAGAGGAGTCGCCGGAGGAGTTGGCGGGATTTGTCCAAGCGGCGCGATTACATTCATCCGTGACAGAGGGGTTGAAAGCTGACCTTGATTGGTCAACTTACGCTGGAAAAAAGCGACAACTTCCCTGGTTTTTATTAGCTGCGTTTGTTTTATCTGAAAATAATGTACGCATTTTAATGCATGGCTCAAGAGGGCACACGGAAGGGCGCATTTATATTGAAGATATGTTGTCGACTTTTGGTTTGACTGCATCGCAAAATTGGCAACAGGTCACGGCTGGCTTAGATCAGCAGCGCTTTGCCTATATCTCAATAGATCAGATGGTGCCTCGATTGGGCGAAATCATTCAACTGCGTCCCATTTTAGGATTGCGTTCGCCAGTACACACCTTATGCAGACTGATTAATCCCCTGAGTGCTCACTGTACCGTAGATGGGGTTTTTCATCCTGCTTATGCGCCCATGCATCAAAAAACCAGCCAGTTGCTTGGGGTACAGCAAGGGCTGACGATCCGGGGTGATGGTGGTGAGGCTGAAATTAAGCCTGACTCGGATTGTGAGCTGCGTTGGATTCGTCAAGGTACGTTATCAGATGAACAGTGGCCCAGGGTTTTATCAAAACGAGTGGTAAAGGATGAAGGACTACAGACTGGGTTGCTTCTGGCCTTCTGGCGGGGTGATGTCGTCCATGAATATGGAGAAGGGGCTGTGATCAGCACATTGGCGGCTTTACTTGTGCTGCTGGAAAAAGCTGATCAACAAGCATCTGCTTTGTTATTAGCACGTGACTTATGGGAGCAGCGTAACAGGACTCGATTTTAGACGAAGCACCCCTTTAATGATTAGGACGAGGGTTAATCTCGTCTTAATCTGTCAGAAACGGCAATGGGAGACGGGAAGTTAAAAATAACAACATAGGTAGACAGCAGGAAAGTAAGGATTGCAGTTGCTTGAATCACGTGTGAAGCCTCTTGCCCGATCATTGCTGAACCTGCCGCAATATAGGCGATTAGTAATGAAAATTCGCTAATCTGGCCTAGTCGGAAGCCTACTTCCCATGACATCGCATTATCTTCTTTGATGGTTTTAAGCAGTAGACGAAATATCACAGGTTTTAGCCCAACTACCAGAATGGCCAGCAATGCAGAGGGTAAAATTATCTGTCCAATCAGCCCTAAATTAAAACTTGCGCCTACTGAAAAGAAGAATAATATCAGGAAAAAGTCACGAAGCGGCTTAAGGTTGGTCGCAATATATTGCGAAATAGGGCTGGTTGCTAACGCTACGCCTGCGACAAATGCTCCCATCTCTGCGGAGAGGCCTATATATTGGGCGCCCTCTGCCATGCCTAAACACCAGCCGATGGCCAGTAAGAATATATACTCGTGGAAACGGTCAAAACGCTGAATGAGTTTTAAAATAATGTATTTTACCAACGCGAAGCCGACGGCTATTAATAATGGTAAAGCGAGTAGAGGCTTGATCAGACTCATGGTGCCACTGTTTTCATTATCGCCGCTGTATAACACCAACAGAACGATGATGGCGATAACGTCCTGTAGAAGGAGTAAGCCGACTACCAGTTCACCGGTATGGCGATGATGCAACACGGTAGTAGGGAGTAGTTTTATGCCGATAATGGTGCTGGAAAACATCATGGCAGCACCAATAATCAACGATTCCGTCTGCGTGTATCCAAAAAGCTGCGTTGCAAAATAACCGGCGACTAAAAAAATAATAGAACTCCCGACGGCAACCCAGGTAGCTTTTTTGATCATCTGGATGAGGTGCGAAGGCTGCATATCCAGTCCGAGTAAAAATAGCAGGAAAATAATACCGATATGGGAAATATCTGAAAGAAGCGCTGTATCAGAAATAAATTGAAAACCATAAGGGCCAAACAGTGCCCCCAGTACTATGTAAGCGACCAATAAGGGTTGCCGGGTATAGAGCGCTATGGACGCCATGATGGCTGCGCCGGTAAAAATAAGGAAAAAAGAAAAAACTACTGAATGCTCGGCCATTAAAAAAACTCCATGTAGACGCAGCAGATTATAACAGAAGCCGGCGGTCGCTTTCAGCGCGGTTTATGAGCTTTCGCTATTGCAAAGACATATATAGACGCTCAACCATGGTTTGGCGTAAATAATTTGAATCATAACGATTGCTTTTTATGCGTATTCAGTTAAAAAAGTATGTAAAGAGAGTTGATGCATCGATTTATTGCGACCGTATAATAACTGATCAATTTACTCGGAATTAGATTCGGTGTATCCTTACCTTTTATTTGTTTTGATGTTTGTATTCAGGTGTAAAAATGAACATGACGGTTACTGAAGGCGCAGAAACATATCTGGCCGATTTACTCTCTAAGCAAAATGTCGAAGGTATTGCTGTAAGGATGTTCGTTACTCAGCCGGGTACTCCTTATGCTGAAACCTGTCTTGCCTATTGTCGGCCTGAAGAGCTGGTTGAAGACGACGAAGTGTTACAGCTTAGCAAAATTCGCTTCTATTTTGAGCGTAACAGCTTGCCTTACTTAGAAGAGGCGCTTGTTGATTATTCGCAGGACCGCATGGGTGGGCAGCTGACTATTAAGGCGCCTAATGCGAAAGTACCAAAAGTCTCTTCAGATAGCCCGATGAGCGAGCAGATTAATTATATTCTGTATAGTGATATCAATCCTGGCTTAGCATCACATGGCGGTGAAGTGAAACTGATTGAGTTGATTGAAGAAACAGATGGTTATGTTGCGGTACTTAAGTTCGGTGGCGGTTGTCAGGGATGTAGTGCAGTGGATTTAACATTAAAAGATGGTGTTGAGAAAACTTTAGTCGAGCGCCTCCCTGGTCTGCTTGGTGTACGTGATGTAACAGATCATACTGTAACCGACAACTCCTACTACAAGTAAAAAAGGTGTTTCAGACGTATTTGGTCCAACAAATAGGTCTGAAACATTGCTGAATCTTGCTTGTGTGCTATAACAATATCTAAGCAATCTATCCTTCATCAAAAAGTGCGAGTTGCAGCCGTTAGAGGTTGTTTTCTTGTTATTAGTCCCCATAAACTACTTCGGGCATGTAAAGTCTTGTTGAGGCAGTTGTGCCTGTTTTTTATATCGCACCTAGATGTTAGAGGTGCCTTGCAGAGAGGCAATATCCATTATGGATCAGTTTGAAGCTACCGATAATATTAATGTAGAGCTTCCCGTCCTGCCGCTACGTGATGTCGTTGTGTACCCGCACATGGTCATTCCACTGTTTGTCGGTCGAGAAAAATCCATCGAAGCGCTCGAAGCTGCTATGGATGGTAATAAAGAAATTTTACTGATCGCGCAGAAAAATGCTTCTGATGACGAGCCCGTCGTTGGTGATCTTCACGATATAGGCACGGTCGCCAGTGTCTTGCAAATGCTAAAATTACCTGATGGAACGGTGAAAGTTCTGGTTGAAGGTGATTATCGCGCTAAAATAGATGAGCTGAATGATTCGGGTAGTTTTTTTACTGCGAAAATCAGTAATCTGCCGATTGAGGCACTGACTTCTGCAGAAAGTGAAGTTTATAAAAGAACCGCTCTTGAGCAGTTTGATCGGTTTATTCAGATTAACAAAAAAATTCCTTCAGAAGTCCTGTCGTCGCTGCAAAATATTGATGATATAGGCCGCTTGTCCGACACGATTGCTGCACATATGTCGCTCAAGCTCGATGAAAAACAGAGTATTCTTGAAATGCTCGATAGTCGTCTGCGTCTTGAGCATTTGATGTCGCTGATGGAGGCTGAAATCGATCTGGTTGAAGTCGAAAAACGTATTCGTGGCCGTGTTAAAAAGCAGATGGAAAAAAGCCAGCGCGAGTACTATCTGAATGAGCAGATGAAGGCGATTCAGAAAGAGTTAGGTGATCTTGATGAAAACGGTGTTAGTGATATTGATGAGCTGAAAAACCGTATTGATGCTGCAGGTATGCCAAAAGAGGCATATGACAAAACTATTGCTGAGTTTAATAAGCTTAAAATGATGTCGTCTATGTCGGCTGAAGCAACAGTTGTTCGTGGCTATATAGATTGGATGTTGCAGATTCCATGGTCGAAACGATCTAAAGTACGTCATGATATGAAACGTGCTGAAGCAATTCTTGATGAAGACCATTTTGGTTTGACCGAAGTTAAAGAGCGTATTCTTGAGTACCTTGCTGTTCAGCAGCGTGTTAAAAAGCTGAAAGGTCCTATTTTGTGCCTGGTGGGTCCTCCGGGTGTTGGTAAGACATCCTTAGGCCGCTCAATTGCGCGCGCGACGAACCGTAAATATGTTCGTATGGCGCTGGGTGGAGTGCGGGATGAGGCAGAAATACGTGGTCATCGTCGTACTTATATTGGATCGATGCCGGGCAAGCTTATTCAGAAAATGGCTAAAATTGGGGTAAGAAATCCATTATTTTTATTGGATGAGATCGATAAAATGGGGATGGATCAGCGTGGTGATCCCGCCTCTGCCTTGCTCGAAGTGCTTGACCCAGAACAGAACTCGACGTTTAACGATCACTATCTCGAAGTAGATTATGATCTGTCTGATGTAATGTTTGTTTGTACGTCAAATTCAATGAATATTCCGGGTCCATTACTTGACCGTATGGAGCTGATTCGCATACCTGGTTATACAGAAGACGAGAAGTTAAATATAGCTCGTAAGTATCTGGTTCCTAAGCAAATTAAACAGAATGGTTTGCGTGAAAAAGAAGCAGTAATAACAGATTCTGCTATTATTAGCCTGATTCGCTACTATACCCGTGAAGCGGGTGTACGTGGGCTTGAGCGGGAAATTGCTAAAATCTGTCGAAAGGTTATTAAAACGGTTGCGCTGGGTGATGCTGATAAGCAAATTCTAGTCACAGATGAAAACCTTGAGCAGTATAGCGGTGTGAAGAAACATAGCTTTGGCTTGGCAGAAGAGGAAGATCTGGTCGGTCACGTTACTGGTTTGGCCTGGACTCAGGTTGGTGGTGATATGCTTAGCATTGAAGCGACTGTTATGCCGGGTAAGGGTCGACAGATTACCACGGGTAGTTTGGGTGATGTGATGAAAGAATCTATTTCTGCAGCGCTTACAGTGGTTCGAAGCAGAGCTAAAGCGTTAGGTATTTCTTCTACCTTCCATGAAAAGCAGGATGTGCATATTCACGTTCCTGAAGGAGCAACTCCTAAAGATGGCCCGAGTGCGGGTATTGGTATGTGCACCGCGTTGGTTTCGGCTTTAACCGAGATTCCGGTGAAGTCTGATGTTGCCATGACAGGTGAAATTAATTTGCGTGGACAGGTGATGCCGATAGGTGGTTTGAAAGAGAAATTACTGGCTGCACATCGGGGTGGAATAAAAACAGTTATCATTCCTGATGAAAATCAACGTGACCTGAAAGAAATACCTGATAATATAAAGGCTGATCTTGATATCAGACCGGTAAAATGGATTGATGAAGTGCTTGACATTGCGTTGAAATTCCAGCCTAAACCGCTGGGGGATGAGCCTGTTGAGACCGCATCGACTGAAAAAAAATCGGCTAAATCCGCATCAGAACAAATAAATACACATTAATGCCAAACACAGGCAGAATCAGGGGTTGATAACTTGACACCTAATTCTGCCACTTGGTATAAAGTGCGGGATATTTGTGCTGAGCATGGACTACAGAACATAAATAATAAACGACTCGATAAAGGGGAACATCGTGAACAAGTCTGAATTAATCGACGCTATTGCAGCTTCTGCTGATATTCCAAAGGCGGCTGCAGGTCGTGCATTAGACGGTGCGCTAGAAGCAGTCACTTCTGCATTGCAGAAAGGTGAGTCTGTTGCACTAGTAGGTTTTGGTACATTTTCTGTAAAAGAGCGCGCGGCACGTACAGGTCGTAACCCACAGACAGGGAACCCAATTGAGATTGCTGCTGCAACTCTACCAAACTTTAAGCCTGGTAAAGCGCTTAAAGACGCAGTAAATAAGTAGGAATTTGATCGAGTCAGATCATAGTCCAGATTAAGGAGCGGTAGTTCAGTTGGTTAGAATACCTGCCTGTCACGCAGGGGGTCGCGGGTTCGAGTCCCGTCCGTTCCGCCACGATAAAAAGCGCATTCAGGCGAATGCGCTTTTTTTTTAACTTTAGGGTTTGTTTTAGGTGAATCATGCTGCAATCCATCAGAGATAGTTCGCAAAGTATTGTTGCCAAAATTATCGTTGGCTTAATTATTGTTACCTTTGCGTTATTTGGTGTGGAGTCACTCGTTAGCCTGACCGCAGAATCAAATGCGCCTGCAACAGTTAATGGTGAAGAGATAACTCAGCAAGAGCTTTATCAGGCTACAGAGCTACAGAGACGTCAGTTGCTTTCCCAGATGGGTGAAAATGCTGATCCAGCGCTGCTGGATGATGGTTTGATTAGTACGATGGTGCTTGATAGTTTGATTGAACAAAAATCACTATTACTCGCTGCGCAAGATAAGAATATGATTATTTCTGATCGTATGATCGATCAGATGATTATTAATACCCCGGATTTTCAAGTGGAAGGTCAGTTTAACCGCAACCAGTTTGAAGCTGCGCTGCGCAATGCTGGCTTTACACCATTGATGTATAGAGAGTTATTAAGAAAAGAGCGTTTGCTCGAGCAGCAGCGTAATGCTTATCAGTTATCAGCGTTTGCTGTTCCATCTGAGTTGGATAGGATTGTTGCGCTAGATCGCCAAACGCGCGATATCAGTTATTTTGTATTACCTATAGCGGCTGCTGAAAAAAATATTCAGGTGTCAGAAGATGACGTCAAAGCTAAATATGAAGCTGAAAAATCGGCTCTAATGACGTTGGAGCAGGTAGCGGTTGAATACATTCTTTTAGATAAAAATGACTTGCGCGAGAATATCGATGTTTCTGACTCGGAACTAAAAGCGCAATATGACCAGTTCTTGGCGTCTTACCAGGCAGAAGAGCAGCGCGCTGTTTCGCATATATTAGTTGAAGTAAGTCCGAATCAGGATGATAAAGCAGCGCTTGAGAAGATTCGGGCGGTGCAGGCGCGTATCAAGGCCGGTGAGACGTTTGAAGTGCTAGCTAGGAGCGAGTCTGACGATGTTGGCTCTGCCTCAGCAGGAGGGGATTTAGGGCTGAATGGAAAAGGGGTTTTTTCTGCTCCGTTTGAAGAGTCAATGTTTGCCTTGGCCGTTAACGAAGTATCCCAGCCTGTGCGTACAGAGTACGGTTATCATCTTATTAAGGTGACAGGTATATCAGAAAGCGATGTCCCTGATTTCGCTGAAATGAAATTCAAACTCACAGACGATATCGTGGATCAGAAAGTTGAAGCTATTTATGTCGAACGTCTTGAGTTAATGGCTGATATCACTTTCTCTGCAGGTGACCTTATCGAACCTGCCGAAGTGATGGGATTGGTTATTCACGAGAGTGAGCCTTTTGATCGTGCTGGAGGTGAGCTCGATATTACTGGAAATGCTAAGGTGGTAGCGGCAGCATTTAGTAATGACCTTATTAAGGAAAAAATTAACAGCGCGCCTATTGAGCTAGATAAAGAGCGCACTGTTGTTGTTCGTGTGAAAACTCACTTTGAACCTCGTGTACAAGGTTTTGATGAAGTATCAGATCTGTTGAAGCAAGAGCTGGTAGAGCAGCTGGCAGGTGAGGCGCTTGCTGCAAAAGCGCAGCAGGCGGTAAGTGATCTCATTTCAGGGAAGGGGATAGGAGAGGTTGCTATGAGTGCTGAAGTGATGCAGGAGTCCTCTGTTTCCAGGGCTTCCGAGGGTCTTCCTAAATCGGTGCGTGAGCTGGCATTTTCCTTATCTAAGCCTGAAGAGGGCCGTGTTGTTGCTTCTAAAACAGAGCTGGATGATGGTAGTGTTGCTGTAGTGCGACTGAATAAAGTTGATCTTCCAAAAATAATGCTATCGGATGATGAGAGAAAATCAATGGCCATGTTCTTGGCAACCCGTTTTGGGCAGCAGGAGTACCAGTCATTGGTGTCTCAGTTGAAGAATGGTGCTGAAATAGAAAGAAAGTAGTCAGTATGTTTCTTAAAAAACGCACTTTTTGAAGTGCGTTTTTTATTTGGGCGCTATCTTTTTTTGATCACTAGGCTGCCGATCGAATACCCTGCTCCGAAAGAACAAATGACGCCATAATCGCCACACTGTAAGTCTTCGTGATGTTGATGAAATGCGATCAAAGAGCCCGCTGAGGCTGTATTTGCATAGTTATCAAGCACTATCGGGGCTTCATCGGCCGTGGCGTCTCGTCCCAATAGTTTGCGGGTAATCAATAAGTTCATATTGATATTGGCTTGATGTAGCCACCAGCGCCGGATATTTTCAATATTTAGGTTATGCTGGTTTATATGCGCAGTTATATGCTCTGCGGCCATAGGGCACACTTCTTTGAACACTTTTCGGCCATTCTGATGGAACAGGGCATCCATTGAGAAAGGATCGGTATCGCTTACTCTGGCTGTGTAGCCGAAATTGGAACGAATATTGTTTGAAAAAGCAGTGGCTGCTTTGGTACTGAGGACTTCATAGCTATGTGCGGATTGGCATGTGTCTGCAGATTCAATGATAGTGGCAACTGCTACATCACCAAAAATAAAATGACTATCCCTGTCGCAGTAATTCACCTGTGGGGAGGTTAGCTCAGGATTAATCACCAAAACACCCTGAGCGGTTCCGGCTTTAATCATCTCATAAGCCCGATGCAAGCCAAAGGTTCCCGATGAGCATGCTACCTGCATATCAAATCCGAATCCTTTTATGCCCAATGCATTTTGGACTTCAATGGCAATAGCAGGGTAAGCTCGCTGAGTGTAGGAGCAGGCGACTATTACAACATCGATCTGTTCAGGGGTTTTGTTAGCGGCGTGTAGTGCTTGTTTGGCTGCATGTAGCGCAATTTCTGCTTGTACAGACAAATCATTATCTGGTCTTGCCGGGATTAGAGGCCGCATGCGGTTGATATCGAGAATGCCCTCTTTGCAGTAGACAAAGCGGCTTTTTATGCCTGATGCTTTTTCAATAAACTCTGCCGTAGACAGGGGTTTCTCTGACTCTACCCCTGATGCAATAGAGGTGGAGTGATCTTTGTTGAATCGATTTGCCCATGCATTATAGGCTTCAACTAGCTCGTGATTGCTTATGCTGTTTTCTGGGGTCCATAGACCGATACCGCTAATGACAGGTTGTTTCATGTGAGCCTGCTTGAAATAAAGTTATATATTAAAACAGTATAGACAAGAAGGGGCAGATTAATAAGTGCTCAGTTCGAACAGTCTCCGGGGCCCTTAAGGCCCCAAAAAATAGTATTAATGGTGCGCGCTTATAACAGGTAGTTTTACATGAAATAGTGCTTTTAATTTACGTTTAGCTTCTGTTAGCAATTCTGTTAGATACAGGCCGCGTAACTCATGGGCTTTTTTAATGTAATAATCAGCATCGATATTGCCGTTCTTATCTAGCTGGTATTTCAAATCTTCATTCATGGTGTTTACCTATATACGCTGTTATTTAATTTGATTTACTTATACTAAGGTCTGATTAATAATTGGACAAACGATCAAATCTCATTAGAATGATGAAAAAAACTCAACAATAGGATTTTATGAGCCGACGTTTACCTCCTCTTAATGCAATAAAAATGTTTGAGGCTGCAGCCCGTAATGAAAGCTTTGTTGCGGCAGCAGACGAACTTTCAGTTACGGCGTCAGCCGTCAGTCATCAAATAAAAATACTTGAGGAATACTTAGGGGTTATTCTTTTTAGAAGAAATAAAAGGAAAGTGCAATTAACACCACAAGGTGAGCAGTATCTGGTTTCCATCAGATATGCCCTGGACGAAATAGACGTTGCTACACAAAGGCTTAGATCAAACCCGGAAACAGATGTGGTTACTATTAGCGTAGCACCAAATTTCTTAACGCGTTGGTTGATGCCAAGAATGCAGCGCTTTCAGAAAAAATTTCCTGAAATAGAGTTGCAAATAAGTGCATCGACCGGTTTGATTGATTTTAATCGGTCTAATATAGATATGGCGGTCTACTTTGGTGATGGTGGCTGGCATGATATCGACGTGCATTTTTTAAGGGATGTATTGCTGGTTCCCGTTTGTTCGCCAGCATTAATCACAGAAGGTAAGCCTTTGGCTAAACCGGAGGATCTCCGAAAGCATACATTAATTCATGTCAGCAGGCGTTTAGATGAGTGGCAGCAATGGTTACAGTTGTCTGGTGTTGAATGGGCGGGTTTTGGTCATGGTTTACGGCTTTCTAGTAGCCAATTGGCAACGGCTGCAGCGCAAGAGGGGTTGGGAGTGGCGTTGGCGGATAGTACTCTGTCATCACGAGAGATTGCAGAAGGAAAGTTGATTATGCCGTTTGATGCCATGCTGGATACTCAAAAATCTTTTTATCTGGTACATCAAAAAAACAGATTATTAACTCATGGAATGCGAGTCTTCAAAGAATGGGTTATTGAAGAGATGTGTGATAGTGCTGTGTAGTTATTGCAATTATTGGGTTCTGGTAAGTGTTGTAGGAGTTGTGTGTGGAAAAAGAAGTTTCATACTCACTATCTAATCAAAAGTGATCTGTTAAAAAACTTCCTGTAAAATATCTGTTTATCATTTCAAGTAATTGATTATATTGAATAATTATTTTCAAGGGCGAGTTGGTGGGTTCTTAAAACGAGCACTATGAGGTAGTTTAGTGCTGCCCATATTAGATTGCCAGGCTCTATATTCAATCCTGCCTGATTTTAGTTGTGTAAACTATAAACTACATCTGTTCCTGTATGATTTTTCAGAATATTCAATTTATGCCAAATATTTATATGTATTTGCTCAGTGTTCGCTTCTTTATTTGAAATTTTCTTCTAAATAAATCTCTTTTAAAAACAATCAAATGAATGCGATTTCTGAATTTTTTTTCAGATGTGTTGATGTCTGTGCATTTTTTTCATGAAAAAAACGATTTCAATATATTGCAATTGTAAAAAATAATGCACAATATCTAGCATTAGTTACCTAATTGGTTTTGACGATAGCAATATAAAGATCAGAACTTAATATTATAAATACGATGAGGCCATCACCATGAGTAAAGCCGCTTTTGTTTGGGAAGATCCTTTCCTGTTAGACCAGCAGATTACCGATGAAGAACGAATGATTCGTGATGCTGCACGTGATTATATGCAGGGCCAGTTAATGCCCCGTGTATTGATGGCGAACCGTAATGAAACATTTGATGTAGAAATAATGACCGAGTTAGGTGAGCTGGGTCTCTTAGGAAGCACCTTACCAGAAGAGTATGGTTGTGCAGGAGCAAGCCATGTTAGTTATGGTTTGGTCGCACGTGAAGTTGAGCGCGTGGATAGTGGATACCGTTCTGCAATGAGCGTGCAGTCATCCTTGGTTATGCATCCGATTTATGCATACGGTAGCGAGGAGCAGCGTCAAAAATATCTGCCAAAACTGGCTAGTGGTGAATGGATTGGGTGTTTCGGTTTAACAGAGCCGGATGCAGGTTCTGATCCTGCAGGAATGCGTACCCGGGCCACTAAGGTAGATGGTGGTTATATTCTTAAAGGCAGCAAAATGTGGATTACCAACTCGCCTGTAGCACAGGTGTTTGTTGTGTGGGCAAAACTGGATGATGTTATCCGTGGTTTTGTGCTTGAGAAGGGTATGAAAGGTCTGTCAGCACCAAAAATTGAAGGCAAGTTTTCGCTACGTGCATCCATCACAGGCGAAATCGTTATGGAAGATGTATTTGTGCCTGAAGAAAATCTGCTGCCTAATGTTTCTGGGTTGGCTGGGCCATTCGGCTGCTTGAACAAAGCGCGTTTTGGTATTGCCTGGGGTGCTTTAGGTGCCGCTGAATTCTGTTGGCAAGCTGCTCGTCAATATACTTTGGATCGCAAGCAATTCGGTCGTCCTTTGGCGCAAACGCAATTGGTGCAGAAGAAACTGGCAGACATGCAGACTGAAATATCTATCGGTCTGCAGGGGTGCTTGCGTATGGGACAGATGATGGACGCAGGTAACTGTCCGGTTGAGTTGATCTCTTTAATGAAACGTAATAACTGTGGCAAAGCTCTGGATATTGCTCGTGTTGCACGTGATATGCACGGTGGTAACGGTATTGCTGATGAATTCCATGTGATCCGTCATGTGATGAACCTGGAAGCGGTTAATACCTATGAAGGAACACACGATATACATGCTCTGATCTTGGGTCGTGCGCAAACTGGCTTGCAGGCCTTTTTCTGATGAGCGGCGCTTTATCTCACATTCGAGTTCTGGATTTGAGTCGTATTTTGGCTGGCCCTTGGGCTGGCCAGATGCTGGCTGATTTCGGGGCTGAGGTGATTAAAATCGAACGGCCCGGAAGTGGTGATGATACGCGTGGCTGGGGGCCTCCCTTTATGCAAGGGAGTGAGGCTAAAACGTCTGAAGCAGCGTATTTTCATTCGGCGAATCGCGGAAAGCAATCGGTCGCAGTTGATATGGCTAAGCCGGAAGGGCAAGCGATTATTCGAGAACTGGTTAAAGTCTCTGATGTTGTGCTTGAGAACTACAAAGTAGGTGGTCTCAAGCAATATGGGCTTGATTATGATTCGCTCAAAGCGCTGAACCCCCGTCTGGTTTATTGTTCCATTACTGGTTTTGGTCAGAGTGGGCCTGATGCACACCGCGCAGGTTATGATTTCATGATCCAAGGCATGGGTGGCTTGATGAGTGTGACCGGTGAGCCAGATGGTATGCCTGTAAAAGTGGGTGTAGCACTGGTTGACGTAATGACGGGCTTATATGCCGCTAATGCGATACAAGCTGCGTTATTGAGTCGTGAAGAATCGGGCGTTGGTCAGTATATCGACTTGGCATTACTGGATGTTCAAGTTGCTACATTGGCTAATCAGGCGATGAACTTTCTTGCTTCAGGCCAGTCACCCGGACGATTGGGAAATGCGCATCCAAATATTGTTCCTTATCAGGCGTTTCCTACGTCAGATGGTCATATTATTTTGGCTGTGGGTAATGATCAGCAATTTCAACGCTTTTGTGAGTTAGCCGGTCGCCCTGAGCTTGCTTCAGATGCATCATTTAGCACCAATCAAAAGCGAGTAGAGAATCGCGTCGATCTTATTCCTCTTATTTTGCCATTGATGCTACAGCATAGTACGCAGCAATGGCTGGAAAAGTTATCAGACGTGGGGGTCCCATGCGGGCCTATCAATACCATTGCTCAGGTGTTTGAAGAACCACAAATTAAATACCGTGAGATGAAGATTTCATTATCACATCGTGATGCAGGCGAGGTGCCTTCTGTTGCTAATCCTGTGAAGTTTTCTAAGACTCCTATTACTTACCGCCAGGCTCCCCCTGTACTCGGGGAACACAGTTCTCATGTTCTTGAATCTATTCTCGACATGGATTCTGAAGAAATAGAAAAGCTATGCAATCAAGGTGTTATTCAAAGAGGTTAATAGATGTTATCACTTAAAGATCCCAGCTTGCTGAAGATGCAAGCCTATATTAATGGCGAGTGGCTGAGTGCGATAAGTGGTCAGACAATGCCGGTTCTTGATCCGGCAACGGGCGAGCAAATTGCTGAAGTGCCTGACATGCGTGTGCAGGAAACGCAGCAGGCGATAGCGGCAGCTGAAAAAGCTTTTCCTTTATGGAAAGCGAAAACAGCAAAAGAGCGTGCTTTGATATTGCGTCGCTGGTTTGATCTTATTGTGGAAGCAAAAGATGACCTGGCACAGTTGATGACCGCTGAGCAGGGAAAACCGTTATCAGAAGCGGCGGGTGAAGTTTTATATGGTGCATCATTTGTAGAGTGGTATGCCGAAGAAGGTAAGCGTGTTTATGGTGATCTTATTCCTGCGCAAGCGGCGGATAAGCGCATTATGGTGAGCAAAGAACCTATTGGTGTCGTTGCTGCAGTGACTCCATGGAATTTTCCGAATGCAATGATTACCCGTAAATGCGCACCTGCTTTGGCGGCAGGTTGCACTATGGTTCTTAAGCCAGCTGAAGATACGCCATTGTCTGCGTTGGCGTTGATGGTCTTGGCTGAGCGTGCCGGTATTCCGAAGGGTGTTATTAATGTTGTTACCACGGCACAGCCTGCTGTTATTGGCCGTGTACTGACGGATAGTCCGGTTGTTCGTAAGCTGTCTTTTACTGGTTCTACTGCGGTAGGAAAGCAGTTGATGAGGCAGTGTGCGGACACGGTTAAAAAAATGTCTCTGGAGTTGGGCGGTAATGCACCATTGATCGTTTTTGATGATGCCAATCTGGATAAAGCTGTTCAAGGCGCGATTATTTCCAAATTCAGAAATGCCGGACAAACTTGTGTATGTGCGAACCGTATTCTGGTGCAGTCCAGTGTTTACGATGCTTTTGTTGAAAAATTTAGTGAAGCGGTTCGTAAATTGACGGTAGGACATGGATTGCAAGGTACCTTTGACCAAGGTCCTATGATTAATCAGGCAGCTATCAACAAGGTATCTGAACTGTTGGAAGATGCGGTTGAAAAGGGCGCGCGGTTAATGTGTGGCGGTAAGGCACATGATCTTGGCGCAACCTTTTATGAGCCGACCATTATTGCTGATGTCACCAATAAAATGCGTGTTGCGCGTGAAGAAATCTTCGGTCCTATCGCTCCTGTATTTCGTTTTGAAACAGAAGAAGAAGCTATTGCCATGGCTAACGATACTGAATATGGCTTAGCAGCTTATTTCTATGCAAACGATTTGGGTCGTGTATGGCGTGTTTCTGAAGGGCTTGAATACGGTATGGTTGCTGTTAATGAAGGCGTGCTGTCGACAGAAGTTGCTCCGTTTGGTGGTGTTAAAGAATCGGGTATTGGCCGTGAAGGATCGCGTTACGGTATCGATGAATATCTTGAAATGAAGTACACCTTATTAGGTGGTATTAGTTAAGTTAGTGGAGCTGGGAATGACAACGAATAAAGAGATGCAAGCACGCCGTGAAAACTCGGTTGCTCGTGGCGCGGCGAATATTACTCAGTTTTATGCTGAGAAAGCCGTCAATGCAGAAGTGTGGGATGTTGAAGGCAAGCGTTATATCGACTTTGCAGGCGGTATTGGTGTACTAAATATCGGCCATCTGCACCCGAAAGTGGTTGCTGCTGTTGAAGCGCAATTGCATAAGCTTATGCATACTTGTTTCCATGTTATGCCTTACGAACCGTATATTGAATTAGCTGAAAAGCTGAATGCAATTACACCAGGTGATCATGCGAAAAAAACATTGCTTCTTAATACGGGAGCAGAAGCGGTGGAAAATGCGGTTAAAGTGGCGCGTGCTGCAACAGGGCGTTCTGCAGTTATCGCTTTTAACGGTGCATTTCATGGCCGTACAATGATGGGCATGGCCTTAACGGGCAAAGTTGTGCCTTACAAACAGGGATTTGGTCCTTTCCCTGCAGAGGTTTACCATGCGCCTTATCCGAATGCGTTCTATGGTGTTTCCGCTAATGACTCGCTTAATGCGGTTAAAAATTTATTGAAAACTGATGTTGATCCGGGTCGCGTTGCCGCTATCATCATCGAACCTGTTCAAGGTGAGGGTGGTTTTTATCAGGCACCTGCAGAGTTTATGCAGTCGCTTCGTGCTCTATGTGATGAGCATGGAATATTGATGATTGTCGATGAAGTCCAGTCTGGATTTGCACGTACAGGTAAGATGTTTGCTATTGAGCATACCGGTGTGGTCCCTGATCTTATTTGTATGGCTAAGAGCTTGGCTGGCGGAATGACACTGTCTGCGTTGGTCGGCAAGGCTGAACTGATGGACGTTCCCGGTCCCGGTAGTGTAGGTAGCACGTATGGTGGTAGCCCTATGGCATGTGCTGCTGCACTAGCGACAATCGAAGTGATCGAAGAGGAAGGTTTGCTGGAGCGTAGTAATGAAGTGGGGAGGCTGATCACTTCTCGCTTCTTGGCAATGAAAGAGTCAGGTTTATCGTCAATCGATCACATTCGGGCAACTGGCGGTATGATCGCCTGCGAATTGTTTGACGAGCAGGGTAATCCAAATCCTGATTTGGCAAAACAGTTGGTCGCCAAAGCGACAGCGAACGGTTTGTTATTGCTTTCTTGTGGTACTTTTGCAAATACCATTCGTGTTCTTGTTCCGTTAACAGCCTCGAATGCGTTAATTGAAGAGGGATTGGGCATTATGGAGCGCTGCATGCGCGAGCTGTAATCTATTAAATCAATTACTGACTACTGAATAGGATCTCTCAGTAGTCAGTTTTTTATCGTATGGTTAAATATTTGATATAATCCAATAAACTTAATTAATACAGGGTATTGGTGTGGATGTTGGTGAAAGGTTAAAGCAGATACGTAAGCTTAAAGGTATTTCTCAGCGTGAGTTAGCAAAGCGTGCTGGTGTCACTAATAGCACTATATCCATGATTGAAAAGAATGGTGTTAGTCCTTCTGTTAGTTCTCTTAAAAAAATCTTAGCCTGTGTTCCCATCTCTATAGGTGATTTCTTTACGGATGAGGCGGCACCTGAGAAAGTGGTTTTTCGGGCAGATGAACAACCTGATGTTGGCACCGATAATGTTAAATTGCTTTTGATTGGAGCAACAGTCAAAGATCGTACAACTAATATTATGCGTGAATACTACCCTCCGGGAGCGGATACCGGTGCCGACATGTTGCAGCACGAAGGGGAAGAGGGAGGTGTTATTCTAAAAGGTGAAATAGAGCTGACAGTTGGCCAAGAAGTTTATAATTTAAAAGAAGGGGATGGCTATTATTTCAATAGCTCTTTGCCACATCGTTTCAGAAATACGTCAGATGAAGAATGTCAGATCATTAGCTCAAACCCAGCCAGTTAATCATTGATGTCTGCTTTGCCTATCTAATATGGTGACATGTATATAACACGCCACTGTATTAGAAATAAGGCTCTGTTATTGTTAGAAATATCGTTCCACACCTATTTGAATATGGTCATCTTTATTCATCGCAGAGATTAGATCTGCACTATCATCTGATGAGAAGAACCTGCCATCCAGAGTGATCTTCCACTGGTCACCTAAACGGCGGCTGGCTTCTACTTGAAGGCTTTTGCTTTCGTAATCCATGTCGTAGATCACTCCTGCCAGTAACTCTGTGCTTGCCGCATCATTTAGAGCCACTCGAGCCCCAATTGATAGATCGTTTTGAAAAACAGAAGTTGAATTTTTGCCTCGTTGATCCCAACCGTACTCTACTAAAATACCCAAGTCTGCATTGCTGTCTTGTATGCCGTACAGTGTATATTCAAAACCCGTTTGTGCTGCCCAATAGGTATCTGAATGGCTATCGCGCCAAATGCTTTCTGCTTTCCATAGCCAGCTTTCTATCGTTGCTTGCAGGTCAAATCCGATCTGGTTCATTTGTTCGTAATAGGGTACCAAGACCATGTCAGTGCCTTTCATGCCCATCTTTAAAACAGGATCTCTATTGGTGCCTCTGAACCAATGTGCTCCGAGATCAAAATCACTGATAGAGTGGCTCCATCGAACAGCCAGGTCCGTATGTAGGGCCTCATTTCCTGCTTCAAACTCTGCTTGGTCGGTATCAATGACAAGCTCAGTGCGTAAACGACCTCTCTTTCCCGGAAAGGTCTGCTCACGAAAACCAGGCAGGAGATAAAGATCAACTATTCCCCAGGTTTTTACCAAGGATAAATTAATCATGGGCTGGCCTAGTTTATCCTCGCCGTCAATATCTTCGATGCTATCGGTTTGGTTTATAACATCAACAAGATGTTGAAATTCAGTCACCCCCCAGAAGACTTTGCGTATCCCGCTTCTCAACTCCCAGTTATCTCCTTGATGTATCCAGCTGAGCTCGCGGATATCGGCATGCGTTCTTTCATGATCATGTTGATCAAGCCGTAAAAACGGCTTAAAACTCAAAGAGTCTAAACCATCATTCCATAGCCAGAATAAATCAGGCTCAACGGAAAGTGAGGTATTGGCATCCTGGTACTGATGCATGAATTGAGGGTTTTCGGGAAATAGTCTTAATTCAGCGGTGATCTTTCCTGATACTTCGAATTCCGAATTTGCGAAGGCTGGAGGGGTAAATGCCAGTATCAGTCCGATGCTGGTTAATGTGACTCCTTGCTGGAAATAACTGCTTCGTTGTGAGGACATATTATTGCGCCCGTTTTAATGAGTTCTTATTGAAATCTGCATCACTTAAACCACTTTTAAATTGGTAATCTGTCCATATAAGATCTGTATTTTTGTTCGTCTGGTGATTGACCATTTTCATCATACTAGGGCGCCAGTGCTTGCCCGCATATTGCTGGTAGTCTGCATAGGTCAGCGTTTTTAGTGGGGCATCTTTCCGATCAAAAAAAGCTATCTTATGTAGCCTGTGTTCACTTTGATCAATCCAAGCAACGCGTCGGGTATACCCCGAAAACTGATCGACAGGGTATTGTTCAACAACAGAGCACTGTTCAGTCCCGCAAGGTTCATCACGAAGATATTTGTAAGTATATTTTTCTATCTCAAATGAGGTCAGATCTTCATAAGCAAATTCTGAACCCATGAAGGGGCCAGACTTGTTGCGCGAAGCAATACGCTTTACTCGTTTTAAAGCAGGTAAGTATAGCCATTGATCATCAGCACCGACCGGATGAGAAAAGCTTAAAAAAGCGGTTCCTTTTACATCAAGTGGTTTGTCAAAAATACTTAAGCTTTTATCACCATCGGCTTCTTGCTCTAATGATTTAATACGAATTTCGCGAATACTTTCCTGTCCTTGTTCGTTGCGAAGCACCATGGTCATTTGAGCTACCATGTCCTTCCAGCCGGCATCGCTTTCTTTTGTTTGCTGAGCGATGGCTAATCCTTTTTCCTCGTATGATTCAGCAAAAGAATAGGAAGCTGACCCGAATATCAGGGCGGATAGAAGCCAACTAAGTTGTTTAGGGTAAAGGTGCATCAGTCTCTCCTTGTTTACTGTCAAGTTTCATAAGCAATGGTGGTAAAAACAAAAAATCAACAACCAATGCTATTAATATAGTAATAGCGGTGAGTAGCCCCATATCAGCATTTATTTTGAAGCTTGATTGGGCGAGTACTAAAAAGCCGGCAATTAAAACGAGACTGGTAATCCACAGTGCTCGTCCTACACTAGAGAAGGCGTATTGGACTGCTTCTGTAGAGTCTTTATTTAAGTCTACTCGAGCATGGCGGTATTTGCTAAGAAAGTGAACGGTATCATCCACGACAATACCCAGTGTCATACCCGCTACGACCGATAAAGCCAGCCCTACTTGCCCGTCAATAAAGTACCAGATACCAAATCCCATGGCAGCAGGTGCTAAGTTTGGTAGTAAGCTAATGATTCCATAACGGACAGATCTTAATGCAATGCCTAATAAAGCAGAAATTAATATCAATGCAAAAGTAATTCCGATTAGCATACTTTGTATATTACGCTGTCCAATGTGAGCAAACATAAGAGTTGGGCTGGCAATTTGAACGTCATATTGAGGAGCGTTATCTTCAAACCATTTATAGAGGCGCTCTTCGAGCTTCACCTGTTCGTTGCTTGTCAGATTTTTAAACGTACCTACGAGGCGAGATGAGGATTTGTCGACATTTAATTGGTTGTTGAGATCTAATCCATAGGGAAGTGACATCTCATATAGTAATAGATATTGTGCTGCCAGTTCGCGGCTATCGGGTAATTTATAATAGGCAGGGTCGTCGCCATGCATATTTTTGTTTAGGCGCTTAACAATATCTGTCAATGTGCTTACATGATCGGTTTCTGGTTGCGCTCTTAACCAGCCACTAAAATTATCTAAGGTCTTGAGGTAGTCGGGGGCGTTGATACCACTGGATTCTCCTGTATTGACAGAAATCTCAATTGAAGTGAGACCTGAAAGATTGTCCTGCATAAAATCAGTGGCTTGGCGGAACGGAACGGTCTTATCGAAATATTTAACGAAATCATCGTTGAGCTTATTGAAAGGTAAAAATACCACCATAAAGAGAATGACGGCTGTCATGCCCGGCAGTAAGGTTTTTCTATGTGATATAACAAAAGCAGATAGCTTGTCCATTAGAGCGCTTTTTTCTTCTTTTTGGGGCTTGATTTTGATTGGCAGAAGCATCAGTAAAGCTGGAAAAAGTGTAATGGATAAAGTAAAAGCAATCATAACTCCTAATGCCACCATATTTCCGAGATCGCGAAATGGTGGAGAGTCGGAAAAGTTCATGCTCAAAAAGCCTATCGCAGTAGTAGCGCTGGTGAGGAATACAGGGCTGAAATTGATTCGCAAGCTGGTTCTTAGTGCCTTAGTTTTTTCTTCTCCTTGTCTTAGTTCGTAAAAAAAGGTTGCTAAGATATGGACACAGTCAGCAACGGCCAGTGTCATAACGACAGTTGGTGTGCTGATAGATGGGCCGGTTAAGTAGAACCCTGTCCAGCCAGCTAGGCCCATTGTACTTAAAATCGTAAAAATAATAATAATGATGGTTGCTAGTGCCCCGCTAAACGTGCGAAGTAAGAATATAATAGCGACTATAACAATTAGGAACATGAGTGGGACGAGAGTCGTAAAATCGTTTTGTGATGCCTCGGCAAAGCTGTTGTTCATCATGATCATGCCGGAAAGGTATAGATCGATGTCTGGGTTGACTGTAATGAATTGGGTTTTTAGTTCCCTTATTTTACTTACAACTTCGGGGACCTCTGCTACTGGATTAATGCCCGGAAGCTGAATAGTTATGTTTACTACGGAAACATGACCTTCAGGCGATATTAACTTGCTTCGCATTAAAGGATCATGGGTGGAAAGCTCTTTGAGCTTTGGCATATCTGTTTGAGTTAAGGCTGCAGGATTCAGCACCAAGTCTTCAACAATAAGGTCATCATCTTCGGCAACGGTATGCTGAAAATTGGTAACGGAATCGACTCTTGTTGAATAAGGAACCTGCCATGACTGTAAGGTCAGTTCATGTATAGCGGCCAAACGTTCTGGAGTGAAGATTGATCCTTCTTTTGGTGCGATAATAAAAGCCACATTGTCACTTTTATTATAAATTTTCTGCATGCTTTCGAAAGAGGTTAGCTGTGGATTTTCTTCACTGAAAAATACACGGTAATCACTTTTAAAAACCAGATTTTTTGCACCTGCCGCGGCAGCGATAACCAAAATAATGCTGGCCAGTACCACCCAGATCGGGTGTTTAAGGGCAAGATCAAAGACGCGTTCTTTCATACATCACTCCATTTTGGGTGAACAGTCATCCAATAAAAAATAATAGCACAGCACCCTGTTGTGCTGGTTAGATCGCAAGAATATAGCCTCTGTTGTTCAATTCGGTTACTTCTTGATGAAATGTTTCCAGTTGTAATCTGGAAAGGGTTTTTGTCCAGTCGAACTCTTGAGTTAACGGCTGGAAACGAAAGCCATCAAATAAAATATTGACATTATTGATGAGCTCTCTTTCCACAATAAGGCCAGAACGAGTGCCACAATGTTCGATGTTTTGTAGCAATAGTGCGTTTGTTCCAAAGCTTAGGCTCCAGCAAGCAAATGCAAGTTGCTCTAGTGTCATCGCTACTGGTGGGTTGATTTCCCTCTTAGCAAGAGAGTCCTGAAAAATAGAGATAATGGGACCAATTAACCGTCCTTCTAGTCGGAGATGTTCAGCCTGTCTTGTAGGGGATGCTCTATCGGTAATGTTCGATGTTTTAGCGGTTAACACCAGCATAAATAGAGTTGGATATAGCTTGGCGTAAAGCATATAGGCAAAGTGGATGGCTAAGCCGCGTTCTCTTGGAATACCATCAAATGTGTTTGCTCGGCTAAACATCTCAGCAAGAATGTTCATGCCTCGATTACAAAGGCCTAGTAACAGATCTTCTTTACTGCTGAAGTGGTTATAGACAGTTCCCTTGGAGAAAGGCAGTTCTTTAACTAGCTTGTCGATAGTCAGAGTGGCGATGTTTTCTTTTTGGATGAAAGCATGCGCGCAGTCCAGCAGGATGTTTTCCCTGTCTAAGTGTGTTTGATGATCCAGTAATCGTGGGCTCATTATTCTGCTTTTTTAGGTGACGGTTCGTCAAAAATAGTTCAAAACAGATAAAAAGTACAACGAAAATACTCGATTAGTTGTTAAGGCGCCGATGTAAGCCGCGATCAGCCATGATGCGGGTTGATATTTCTTCAATAGAAAAGGTGGTGGTATTAATAAATGGAATTTGTTGTGATGCAAACAGGCGCTCAACAAATCTGATCTCTTTGTCACACTGATCAAGAGAAGAGTAGCGGCTGTTGGGGCGGCGTTCGTGTCGAATTGCCGTTAGCTGGAAGGGGTCGATAGTTAAGCCGTAGAGCTTTTCTTTATGAGGCAGAAGACACTCGGGTAGTTCTTTATTAGCGAGATCATCTTCTGTTAGTGGGTAGTTGGCCGCACGAATACCAAATTGTAAGGCCATGTATAAACAGGTTGGCGTTTTGCCGCAGCGTGAAACGCCCACTAGGATAATATCGGCTTTGCTGTATTGTTTAATGCGTGCACCATCGTCATTTTCAAGCGCAAAATTAACTGAGTTAATTCGCTCTCTATAGCTGCTGGCCTCAACAATAGAGTGTGACTTACCGACTGAATAAGAGGAGCGCGTACGGAACTCATGTTCAAGTGGTTTGATGAAGGTTGAGAATACATCGATTTTTAAGGTATCGCAGTTATCCAGAATTTGCCGTATCTCATCATTAACAATGGTATCTATAAGCACCGGGCGTAGCCCATCTTTGATGCCTGCAGCAGTGATGGCTTTCACTGATTCAGCTGCCTTTTCTGGTGTGTTGATATAAGGCAGGGTTATTTTATCGAACTCTATCTCCTCAAATTGTGCCAGAAGACTGTCCCCCAATGCTTCAGCAGTGATACCTGTCCCATCAGAAATAAAAAATACAGTGCGCTTCATAGCATTCTCGTTGAGTTGGATAGAATTAATTATAGCAAGTAAGTTAGTTTGCAGCAGTAATCAAAGAGTTAATAAGTACGATAAGTGGATTGATCACGTTGGATGGGCGGTATGTATGTTATGATTTTTTCATTGTCTGATTTGTATGGTTATCATGAAAGGCTAGAGTTGATTGTTCAATGCATATTATTTTATTAACCCATCAGAGGGAGCAGTACAAAAAGACGAATACTGGTCAATTAGTGATGTCACAGTCAGATCTGAAAGTGACACGCATCCTTTGGGAGAGAGGCAATCCGGATGTTGGCTTATTAAAGCTGATTTCAATGGGTGGTGTTTTCTTATTGTATCCGGAGCAATCCAGTACTGACCCGGCAGGGGCTGAACAAACCTCCGATCTGTTATGTGACTGGACTCAACTTTGGCAAGATTGTCATGATGACGCCTGTTTTATTATTATTGATAGTACCTGGCAGGAAGCCCGAAAAATTTATAATCGTAGTCCCTACCTTACTGATCTTCCTCGAGTTACATTAGCGCCTACCGAGGGCTCATTATTTACGTTACGTCGTAACCAGATAACAGGAGGGCTGTGTACAGCCGAAAGTGTGATAGCCTTATTGAGGATGAATCAACAGAATCATCTTGCAAATAAACTTGAAACAGATTTTTATACATTTGTTGGCCATGTTCCCGGTAATGAGAAAAGCAGTTAGTCTACTTGCCGGATTTTCATTTTTTTTTGAAATTAACGTATGCTGTCGTCATCTAACGCTGAAATAATTACTACTAGCAGCGTGAACGTTAGACAGTAGGAGAGAGCAGCTTTGCATAATTACGTATTACGTCTTGAAGAGGCGGGTATGGGGGATGTTGATAAAGTCGGTGGCAAAAACGCATCTTTGGGAGAGATGATAAGCCAGCTGAGCGGTGCTGGAGTTAGTGTCCCAGGTGGTTTTGCGACGACAGCTGAGGCTTTTCGTGACTTTTTAAGCTTCAGTGGTTTAAAAGAGAGAATAAATACAGAGCTTACGCAATTAAATATTAATGATGTAGTCGCGTTGGCCGAAACGGGCGCCAGGATTCGGCAATGGATTCTAGATGCAGAATTTCAGCCTGAGCTGAATGTCGCTATTGACGCCGCTTTTACTGACATGTCGGGTAATAATGAAAATATGGCGGTTGCTGTGCGTTCTTCCGCCACCGCAGAGGATCTACCCGAAGCCTCTTTTGCAGGCCAGCAAGAAACGTTTCTTAATATCCGTGGTTTGGTGCAGGTAAAACAAGCGATTAAAGAGGTATTCGCATCCCTTTATAATGATCGTGCTATCTCTTATCGTGATCATCATAATTTCGCACACAGCGATGTTGCTTTATCTGCGGGTGTGCAACGTATGGTGCGAAGCGAAACCGGCTCGTCCGGCGTGATGTTTTCAATGGATACTGAATCTGGGTTTAATCATGTCGTCTTTATTACTTCGGCTTATGGCTTAGGTGAAACGATTGTTCAGGGAGCAGTAAACCCTGATGAGTTTTATGTTTACAAACCGACATTGAAACAAAAGATCCCCTCTATTCTTCGTCGTACGCTAGGCTCAAAAGCGATTAAGATGGTGTATGCAGGGGATGGTAGTACAACAAAAGCGGTTGAAACAATTGCAGTTGATGCAAAAGATCGGCATCGTTTTTCTATTAATGATGATGATGTTCAAGCGTTAGCAGAGATCGCTGTGACTATTGAGAACCATTATGGCCGTCCGATGGATATTGAGTGGGCAAAAGATGGCGATGATGGTCAATTGTATGTGGTTCAGGCCAGGCCAGAGACTGTACGGAGTCGCGATAACGGTAATATTATTGAACGCTATTTGTTGAAAGAAAAAGGAAATATTTTAGTGGAAGGACGCTCTATTGGCCATCGGATCGGTTCCGGGCCTGTGCGTTTAGTCTCTGATATTTCTGAAATGTCCAAAGTGCAGCCGGGTGAAGTTCTGGTCACTGATATGACTGATCCGGATTGGGAGCCGGTCATGAAGCGTGCAGCTGCTATAGTGACTAATCGCGGCGGTCGCACCTGCCATGCCGCGATTATTGCGCGTGAGTTGGGTATACCTGCGATTGTCGGTTGTGGTGATGCTACAGAAAGGTTGCGAGATGGTCAGGTTGTTACGGTGTCGTGCGCTGAAGGAGATACGGGGCGAGCCTATGAAGGGCGTTTGAGCTTTGAGCATCAAACCAACAGCGTTGATTCAATGCCCAGTTTGCCATTTGATATCATGATGAATGTGGGTAACCCGGATCGTGCTTTTGATTTTCAAGCACTGCCGAATGCGGGTGTCGGTTTGGCGCGTTTGGAGTTTATTATTAACCGGATGATAGGTGTTCATCCAAAAGCGTTATTGAACCTGGATGATCAAACGCCTGAAGTTCGGCAGGTTATTGAACGTCGCATTTCAGGGTATGATGGCCCCATTAACTTCTATATTGAGAAGTTAGTAGAAGGTATCTCGACGCTGGCTGCTGCCTTTTATCCGAAAAAAGTTATTGTCAGGATGTCTGACTTTAAGTCGAACGAATATGGTCATCTCATTGGAGGGGATCAGTACGAGCCGGGTGAGGAGAACCCGATGCTTGGATTTAGAGGTGCGGCACGATATATCTCAGATTCATTTCGTGATTGTTTTGAATTGGAATGCAGAGCGCTTAAAAAAGTCCGTGATGAGATGCGTCTTACTAATGTAGAGATAATGATTCCATTTGTTCGTACGGTAGGAGAAGCCAAACATGTGGTTGAGCTACTATCTGATAATGGCTTAAGACGTGGCGAAAATGGATTGCGCCTGATCATGATGTGTGAAATCCCTTCAAATGCTTTATTGGCGGATGAATTCTTAGAATATTTTGATGGTTTTTCGATAGGCTCAAATGACCTGACGCAGCTTACGTTAGGTTTAGACAGGGATTCTGGCGTTATTGCTCACCTTTTTGATGAACGAAATGATGCCGTGAAAAAGCTATTAAGCATGGCGATTGATGCCTGTAAGGCGAAAGGAAAATACATAGGAATCTGTGGGCAAGGGCCATCTGATCATCCTGATCTGGCTAAATGGCTGATGGATCGGGGGATTAGCAGTGTGTCACTCAATCCTGATTCGGTTTTGGATACATGGTTCTTTTTAGCGAATGATCATGGCTGATATCGTCACCTCATAATAGAAGGGGCTTCGGTCCCTTTTTATATTTCTAGAGAGTCTATGAGCGAACTTGAGATATGGCAGTACCTTCTGATTGGTTTGTTGTTTATCTGGAGTGGGTTTGTCCGCTCTGGCCTTGGATTTGGGGGCGCAGTTCTAACACTTCCCTTTCTTCTTCTGGTTTATAATGAACCATTGGTCTTTTTGCCGATTATTGCTGTACATCTGCTGGTTTTTTCCAGTCGTATTGCATTCACAAATCATCGAAATCTCAAAAAAAGCAAGATACCTGACAGCTACGAATCAAGTATCGATTGGAAGTATTTAAGGTATTCCTTAGGCGTCATGATTATACCGAAACTCATCGGTGTATTTGGTTTGTTGACACTGCCGACAGAACTGATGAGCAGTATTATCTTCAGTATTGTCATGTTGTATGCCGTTAGTTATGTGTTGAACAAGCCTTTCAAAAGTAATAGCAAAGTACTGGACATCAGTTTTCTGATGCTGGGTGGCTATATAAGTGGCACTTCGCTGATCGGCGCACCCTTGATTGTTGCCGTGTATGCATCTCATGTGGCAAAACACCAGTTGCGAGATACCTTGTTCGCTCTTTGGTTTATTTTGGTGTTGATTAAATGTGCCGCTTTTTTATGGGCGGGCGTGGATTTTCAACTGATCCATCATCTTTGGTTGCTTCCTTGTGCCACGCTGGGGCACTTTATTGGATTACGTTTTCATAAAAAAATAGTGGAAGCAGAAACCCCTGTTTTCTTTCGAGTCCTTGGTGCTGCACTTATTATTATAAGTATTATCGGGCTTGTTAAAGCGTGGGTATAACGCTGCCGCTTTTTATAAAAGGCGAGTAATAAGTTTTCTCTAAAACTAGAAAAAATAAAAGACGGCTTTTTCGTTTAAGTCAGCGCTTGAGTTTGTGTAGTTCGCGTTCCGTGTCTACATTATATGGATAGATGGCGCATTTTAGCGTCACTCTAATCAGATGGTGTATTGATAAGGATGTGATGAATGAGTATTTCCAGTAAGGCGAGTGTTTTCATACTCACGTTAAGCTGCCTAACGTCAATAGCAATAGCTGATAATAATCAGGATGTTGGCCTGTACTTTGAAGATGCTAATAAATTGTACTATCAGGATGAGTTGCCTGAAGCCGTCATTCAATTAAAAAATGCCTTACAAGCGGACCCGCAACATTTGCCTTCGCTCCTTCTGTCTGGCGAAATATACTTAAAACAGGGTGATCCTAAAGCTGCTGAGCATGCCTTAAGGCAGGCGTTGATATTTGGCGCAGACTCATCGTTGGTAGTATTAAACCTAGCAAAGTCATATCTGCAGTTAGGGAATTATAAAAGAATCATTTCAGATTTACATGAGGGTGGCTTATCACAGGCTGTTCAAGTAGACCTTTTGGGGTACCGGGCAGAAGCTTACACACTTTTAGATAAATTGGCCGATGCACGTTTTTCGATTGATTTAGCATTGAACATAGATGCCCGTGCTTTATTACCGCGTTTAGCAAATGTTATTTTACTGCTTAGGGAAGGAGGGTTAGATGAGGCGCTGGGTAGTGCTCAAATGCTCATCAAGGATTGGCCTGAAGACGCTCGTTCTTGGAACAGCTACGCATCAGTGCTACACGCGCAAGGTGATTTAGCGTCCGCTATATCGAGTTATCAGAAAGCTTTATCAATTCAGCCTGGTCATGCTGATGCACGGGTTGCAAAAGTAGGCGCTTTAATTGACCTGCGGCGCTTGGATGAAGCAGCAGTTGATTTGGATTTTTTAAAAGAAAAATATCCATATGAACCACGTGCAGCGTATTTTCGAGGGTTACTTTTGTCAAAAGAAGGTGACGGGGCAGCTGCGCGTTTAGAATATGTGAAATGCACAGAGGTGATCGCTGTACTGCCGAAAGAAAAACTGGCTTCGGACCCTCAACTGTTGATGTCAGCGGCGTTGGCTCATCACGCATTGCAACAGTTGGAATCAGTGCGTACCTATCTGGAACTGTATCTGAAAAAAGTTCCGATGGATGTTGGTGCTCATAAGTTGCTGGCGGATGTGTTACTGAAGCAGAGAGATCCAGAAAACGCGATTAAGCTATTGAACACTGCCCGGGCGCTCGTCCAATCTGATACAGATTTAACCACCATGCTAGCGGCGGCGTATAGCCAGACAGGAAGGCACGCTAGAGCGACTCAGCTGCTTGAGGAGGCAATGCGTGATGGTGGTAGTCTTTATACAAAGACGCAACTTGCAAAAAGCTTACTTAAATCAGGCGATGTCGCACAAGGGATGCTGGCTTTAGAGGGCGTTCATGCGCAACAGCCTACGCAGCAGACCAGTTTCCTCTTAACGGTCTCCTACTTAAAACAAAAGGCTTTTGAAAAAGCAGAGGAGGTAGCGCAGCAGCTATTGAGCTTTGCACCGGACAATTTAACTTACCGCAATTTATTGGGCATTGCGTTTTTCTCGCAAGGGAAAATGGGAGAAGCCAGGGGGCAGTTTGACCTGATTTTACAGCAAGATCCCAACTTTTCGGCATCACAGTTAAATCTTATAAAAATAGATATTGCAGAACAAAAGCTGCTTCAGGCGCGGGCTAAAATGGAGCAGATGCTTATTCAGCACCCTGAAAACACCCGTGTGATGTTAGAGATGTCACGCCTTGAGTTGGCATCTGAACAATATGATGAAGCAGTGAGGTGGGCTGAAAAAGCACTGGCATTAGATAGTCGATCATTAGATGGGGCTCTTTATCTGAGTGATCTTTATGTGAAATTAAATAAACCTGACCTTGCAGAGCGTGTTGCAAGAACGGGAGTGCAGAATCATCCGGAAAACTTAGCGGTTCTTTCTGCGTTGGGGCAAATACAGATATTAAAAAATGAGCCGAAAGCGGCTCAGGTCACTTTCAAAACCATGGTCAAAATTGCAGGTTTTGATGCTGAATCACTTTATAAGATAGCCAATTTACAGTTACGTATTAACGAAGTAGCTGATGCGCGCTATTCATTAACTAAGGTCTTGCAAGCTCAGCCTGATTATTTTCCTGCTGAGGTCTTGCAGGTTGAGTTGAGTATTCAGCTGGGGATGTTTGATGGCGCAGAAAAAGCATCGCTGAACTTACAAAAAAGCTATCCCCAAAGCCCAGTAGGTTTTCAGTTACTTGGTGATGTTTACATGGCGCGTCAACTTTATAAACAAGCGGATGAACAATACCTGCTTGGGCTCTCGGTTAAGCCTGTTAGTGGATTAATTGTTGGTCGTTATAAAGCTCTGCAGGCTCAACATAAAACCGAGGAGTCAGGTCGTGTATTAAATGACTGGCTGGGGGGGCATCCAGATGACTTGACTATAAAGCTAGCCTATTCAGAGTATTTGATTAGCACACATGATTTTAAACAAGCGGCTATTGCTTTAGTCCAGCTATTAAAGCGTTTTCCTGAAGATCCGTTGCTGCTTAATAATATGGCTCATGTGTTGTATCAATTAAAGCAGCCTGAAGCTTTAGATTATGCGAAAAAGGCTTACGAAAAGGCCGGCCATGTACCCCAGATTGCAGATACGTTGGGTTGGCTGTTAGTTGAATCGGGGAATGCTGAAGAAGGGCTGAAATACTTGAGAGAAGCAAATTCTCGCGATGCAAATGCGCCGGATATTCTCTATCACTTAGCCGTTGCTCTTAACGCTATCGGGCGTAATAAAGAAGCAATTATTTATCTTGAGCGAGCGTTATTGGGGGATAAGATCTTTGAAGAAAGGGATAAGGTGATTTCTTTGAAGGCTGTGTTGCAGGGTGAGTGATAACTCGCTTCTGTTTGAAATTAGTTATATAAACGTACGTTTTAATTTATAATCTATTGTATTTTATGTATATTAATTTTAATCGAAAAATTAATATTGTTTTAATTTTCTTAAGCTATTAGTATGTTGATGTAAAGAATCTGAAATGTATGGTGCATAGGTGGGCTTATGAAAATTAATAGTTTGAAGATGGGTATATGCGCTTTACTGGCAGTAACCAGCTTTGCTGCCAATGCGTCTGTGAGTTGGAATTTTAAAACATCATCGTCATCTACGGGTGATTATCGTGTCTCGAATAGAGCTGAAGCATATCAATTTACAGGTAGTGATTCCGTAACAGAAACCACATTGTCTGCTTGGTCAGCGCCAGTATCTGGCTCTAAAATTATTAGTAATGTTAATAGCCTGTTGGCTCATAACCAGTATGGGTTAGTCATTGATCAGGATGGCTATGGTCTTGATGGTAGCGGATATGGAAATTCGGGTGGTGATAATCATGCAATTGATAATGGTGGGTATTATGAATTTGTTATGTTTGATTTTGGTACTAAAGAACTTTCGTTAGATGCTTTCAATATTGGTTGGCATGGCGGTGATTCTGATCTGACCGTCATGGCGTATCAGGGAGGTACACTAGCCTCTAAACCTGCTAAGAATATTGGTGGAGAAAGCTTAACGAACCTGGATGTGAATGGTTGGGATGTTATCAGCCATCACTCAAATCCAGGAACAGGTTCCGAGTTAGTGAATACTAATTTGAATTCAGTGTACTCAAGTTACTGGATTATTGGTGCTTATATGTCCGCAGTTGGAACGGGTGCTAATACGGGTGATACTATTACAGATACCAATTGGGACGGTATAAAGTTAGCCGGCATTACGGGTAGTCTGAGATCTACACCTCCACCGCCAACAGGTGATGTACCAGAGCCCGGTACTTTGCTCTTAACTGCATTGGGTTTAGTCTTTATTGCACGTAAAAAACTAACGGTTAATAAATAGACATTAGAAACAGATCTGAAAAACCGGAGCATTGACTCCGGTTTTTTATGCATGTTATTTACCTTTATAGTTACCCTGTCGTTTTTCAACAAAAGCACTAACCGCTTCCAAGTGATCATCTGTGTTGTGGCACATGCCCTGAAATACCGCGCATAGATCCAGAAAGTCGTCTAGTTCCTGGCGTTGCGCTGCCTTCATCAGGCGTTTAGTCAGGCGGGTGGCTTGTGGGGGTTTTGCTGCGATTTGCTTGGCGAGCTTCATGGCGGCAGGTATGAGCTCTTCAGGACTGACGACATCCAGTAGTAATCCCATTTCTTGTGCTTCTTCTGCTTTAACAAGCCGCCCTGTAAAAGTCATATCAGCGGCTTTTTGATAGCCAATAAGCCGCTGCAGAAACCAGGCACCGCCGTCTCCGGGAATAATCCCAAGATTGACAAAGGTTTCACCCAGCAAGGCTTTGCTCGACCCAATACGCATGTCGCACATGCAGGTCAGATCAAAGCCCGCACCGATAGCTGGCCCGTTTATCGCTGCGATGACCGGTACTTCGCAGTTGTAAACAGCCAACGGTATTTTTTGGATTCCGTTTCTGTATTTATTTTGTACTTCGTAGACATTACCACTAAAAGCACCGTCACTATATTCACCATCGCGCTCAAGCATCTCTTTGATATTACCGCCTGCAGAAAATGCATGGCCGGCACCGGTAATAACAAGAACGGAAACAGCATCGCTTTGATTGACCCAGTGAATAGTCTTCAGTATGTCTTCAATTAAATGAGTACCGGTCAATGCGTTTCGAACATCGTCACGATTCAATGTCAGGAGAGCAATACGGTTATCGAGTTGTAAGGTGGCGTCCAATAGTTGTGGTATTTGAATAGACATGATGAGATCTCTTTTTTCTTTAAGAATACTCGATATTTCGATATTAATTAAGGGATTTCCTTTATAATTTCAACCCATTAAAACAGTTGTTTGATTGTTTAATCTGTTTATTTACAACATACTTGAGTTTGGAAAAGCTAGGATCTTAGCTATGAATGATGCCATGAAGGGTATTTCTATATTGTCATTAACGGCCGTCGCCATTTCCTGGGTGTTGCATCAGGATAATGAGGGATTTGACCTGGCGTTTCTGACACATGATAGTTCAGAGCGTTCTGCTGTCTTGCAGTTGCAGGAATCTATCTTGGCGGGGAATGATCCGACATTAAGTCAGGAGCCTTCAGCGGCGGGAGAGGGCGGTTTTAATTGCTATCGTGGTCAGCTATCTATAGATGATGAGCAGCAGTCCTATCTTAGTGTGGCAAATCATACCCGTATGTTTGTACGTGTGGTTGGCCAGCAGTTAATTCTTGAAGTACCCATTGCGGATAAAACAATGGCACGTAAAGCCGAGAGTGTGCCTGTGGATGTAGCTGTTGCTCTGGCTGACCTGCAGTCGCTGAAAGAGCAATGTGTTCATAAAGATTTAATTATCGGTGCGCTGAAGTAAAAAAGGACGCCGAAGCATCCTTTGTGGTCTGAGTCGTTTTTATAATATCTGGATCCATATTTTAAATCTGCTGTCTTTTTGCGTGTAATTTTAGATCAGCATGCGTCTTTATAGCGGATTTATTCTTTGACAACTAAGCAGTGACTATATCCAAGCATGAAGGATCAATATCTGTATTGATATAAGCCATACCCAGTTTGTTTAAATACTCCAGGCGATCTGCTTTCATTAGGTCTATGTCAGGTGAACCAAGATCATTCGCTTGATAAATACCCGCGAGATAAGCCATAAAGTTCTCACCTTCTTGGACTAGTAGCAAACTAGCTGCGCCCACATCGGGCTTTACTTGGCTGTTCAGGTCTTCAGGCAATTTTACGGTAAACACGACAGGAAGCTCCCCCCCTTCGACACGAACACTTCGGTTTCTTACTGTTTGCTGAGCCCAGTAAAATGCCAATTCTTTACTTTGTGTCAAAAAAACTGGCTCAATCGATTCTGTATAGTTGTTGCCGATAGTTGCCATGGTTTTTTTGGTGGCATCTTTCAATACTTTATCGCCGGAGCGTTTTAAGCCTTGTTGTTGTATTGAGTCTACCAGTGCCGATGAGGTGCCGTGATACCAGATTGCGCTGGTAGTAAACCCTTGTTCGGTTAACAAATCTTTAGCATCTTGAAGAAAAGCAGGTGTATTGGTCATATTCAAATCACTTAATCAGTTTGCAGTAGAAAGCAGGGTGAAATTCTACCGTAAAAAAATATTAGATTCTTTCGTAGGAACAGTTTCTCATTATGCATACGAAAGAAACTTATCCATAAAAAAGGCGACACCTTATTAAGGGGTCGCCTTTTATCTTTCTTAGCTATGCCGAAGCAATGACTAGGATGTTTTGCTTAGAATTAACCGAACTGATTAGAGGTGTTTTTCGCACCACCAGCTTTCAGAGCGTTTTCGCCTGCAAAGTATTCTTTGTGGTCATCGCCCATGTCTGAACCAGACATGTTCTGATGTTTAACACATGCGATGCCCTGACGGATCTCTTCACGCTGAACGTTTTTAACGTAACCAAGCATACCTTGCTCGCCGAAGTACTCTTTAGCCAGGTTGTCTACAGACAACGCAGTAGTGTGGTAAGTCGGCAGAGTGATCAAGTGATGGAATACGTTCGCTTCACGTGCAGTATCGGCTTGGAAAGTACGAGTACGTTCGTCAGCTACAGCAGATAGCTCAGAGTCGTCATATTCAACGCTCATTAGGTTAGAGCGATCGTATGCAGAAACGTCTTTGCCTGCCTCAACCATTGCATCGTAAGTCTGCTGGCGGAAGTTTAGCGTCCAGTTGAACGATGGAGAGTTGTTGTAAACCAATTTAGCATCCGGGTGAACTTTACGAACGTCATCCATCATGCCCTTGATTTCATGTACAGTCGGTACAGCAGTTTCGATCCATAGTAGATCTGCACCTGCATTAAGTGCACCGATACAGTCAAATACACAACGCTCATGACCAGTACCTTGACGGAATTGGTATAGGCCAGAAGGTAGGCGCTTAGGACGAACCAGTTTGCCATCGCGGTTAAAGCACACATCGCCTTCAGCCATGTCAGCTACGTCGATCTCTTCAACATCCAGGTAAGAGTTGTAGATATCGCCAGCATCGCCCGGCTCATTTACTACAGCGATCTCTTTAGTAAGACCAGCACCTTCAGAGTCAGTACGTGCAACGATAACACCGTTGTCGATACCAAGCTCAAGGAAAGCGTAACGCAGAGCACGTAGTTTAGCGTGGAAATCAGCGTGAGGAACGGTTACTTTACCGTCCTGGTGACCACATTGCTTCTCATCAGCTACTTGGTTTTCGATCTGCAGTGCACAAGCACCTGCTTCGATCATCTGCTTAGCCATCAAGTAAGTGGCTTCAGCGTTACCGAAACCAGCATCGATATCAGCAATGATAGGTACAACGTGTGTTACGTGATTGTCGATCTGATCCTGGATTTTCGCTTCTTCAGCAGCGTCGCCAGCTTCGCGAGCGGCGTCCAGAGCGCGGAACAAGCCGCCCAGTTCACGTGCATCAGCTTGACGCAAGAATTTGTACAGTTCTTCAACCAAGTTAGCTACAGTCGTTTTCTCGTGCATAGACTGGTCAGGCAGAGGTCCGAACTCAGAACGTAGTGCAGCAACCATCCAGCCAGACAGGTACAAGTAACGACGATCAGTTTTGCCACCGAAGTGCTTTTTGATAGAGATCATTTTTTGCTGACCTACAAAACCGTGCCAGCAACCTAGCGACTGAGTGTACAAAGTTTTATCTTTGTCGAATGCTGCCATGTCAGCACGCATGATATCGGCAGTGTATTGAGCGATATCCAGGCCAGTTTTGAATTTGTTCTGTGCACGCATGCGAGCAACAGATTCAGGGTTGATTGCGTTCCACGATGCGCCGTTCGTTTCGCAAAGTGTAGCAGCTGCGTCGATATCTTTTGTGTAATTTGACATGGTTAGTCCTGCCTGATGATTGAAGGTAGTCAAAACTGCCTTGGTTAACTTTGAGATCATTGTATAGAAAGGTCTGATATAATTGAAATCAATGTCAGTTATGTCAGTCATTCACATCATGAATGCTCTGGTTTGGGTGCCGGTATTATAAGAAAAATAGTGGGGAGTCGCTATGAACCTGGATCACATAGATCTTAATTTATTAATATATCTTGATGTGTTGTTGCGTGAACGTAACGTTACCCGTTCAGCGAGTCTCTTGGGTATTACGCAGCCTGCAATGAGTAATAGCCTTAAGCGATTGCGAGAAGCATTTAATGATCCGATACTGGTCAGAACCAGTGATGGAATGATGCCGACAGAGCGTGCTCAGCAAATGCAATCGTCGGTCAGGCAGATTCTTGCCAGTATTGAACAAGTGATTGAGCCAACGACCGAATTTGATACCGCATCCAGCGATCGTGTGTTTCGAATAATGACAAGTGATTACGGTGAATCGACTCTCATGCCTTATGTGCTTGAAAGATTGGCGCAAGAAGCACCGGGGGTCGTATTGGATATTCTTAACCCCAGTGATATGAGCTTTCTGGAGGTAGAGCAGGGGCAGGTAGATCTTGTTATTAACCGCTTTGATAGCATGCCTCAGTCGTTTCATCAGGTAACGCTCTGGCGTGACTCTTTTTCTTGTTTATTCAGTATTAATAACCCGGTTGCTCAAGGTTTTACACTTGAGAGCTATCTTGATGCGAATCATGTATGGGTGAGTAAAACGGGTATGGGGGCAGGTATGGGGATCACCCCAAAAGATACCAATCGATTAGGCTGGGTTGATGAAGCACTGTTGCGTATTGGTGGCAAGCGTCATATTTCTGTGTTTACCCGTCATTATCAATCCGCTGCATTGTTGGCTGAGCAGAAAGGATTAGTTGTCACTATTCCGACACGCGCAGCGTTGGCGCAAAAAAATAACCCGCGTGTAGTGATGAAACAACCGCCTTTTGATATTCCTGCTTTTGAATTTAAAATGGCATGGAGTCCATTACTGCAACACAACAGAGCCCACCAATGGCTTCGGCGTTTGATCATTGATATTGCTCAAACATCGCCAGCTTCAGAAATAGAATAATCTGAGTTTCATGACACTTATCGAAAAAATCGAATGTGGGCTGTGTTTTTTGAAGGAGATATCTGAAGGGCGCTTAAAGAAATACATTAAATGATGCAGGAGAAGAGATCACTCTTCTCCGTACAGTGCTTCCATATTGTAGAGTTCGGTTAGTATTTCTTGTGCTTCAATTGTTGTTACATGTTCGCTACAGATAGCAGGTTCGTCACATAATGCCCGGGCAACATTGATGGACTCGGCAGAGACGTCGCATGCCTCTCCATTGACAAAGAGTACAACTGAGCCATCTGTTTTTTCACGATAAGCAAACCGACTCCCTTCGGATCGGTAGAGTAAGCCGCCTTCCTGGAGGTAATCGGATAGCTCTTCAACAGAATATGCCTCAGTATCATCCGATACCGCGGCCTGCTCAGGGTATTTTTGTTCGGTCATGAATTGCCCAAACCAGTTTTCAAGCAAGTCTGGTTCATTCACATAGTCTGTGATGATTGATCTGACTTTTTCCATATCTGTTTGGCGAATCAGGCCGGGGCTCTGCTGGAGGGTCAGGTCGGGGTCGCTATAACGGGTTTCGCTCTTTAGTTGTTCGCCAACAAAATCGGTGAATTGTCTTAAAATATCAGCGTGAGAGGGCGCGCGAAATCCTACTGAGTAGGTCATGCAGTCATCAGATTCAGCTATGCCGTTATGCCCCAGACGGGGTGGAATGTAGAGCATATCGCCCGGATTGAGAATGAAAACTTCTTCCGCATTCCATTCCGGCAATATCATAACAGGGGTATCATCACGCCGAGGAGAGTCTTCGCCAAAAATTCCGCCGACTTCCCAGCGTCGCTGACCGCAGGCCTGAATCAGAAAAACATCGTAATTATCATAATGAGGCCCAACGCCGCCGCCCTGGGTTGCATAACTGATCATCAGATCATCAATGCGCCAGCTGGGAATGAATCGGAACTGTTCCAAAAGTGCGTTCGCTTCTGGTACCCAGTGGTCAGCCGCCTGAACTAATAAGGTCCAGTGAGAATCGGGTAGTTCAGAAAAACGCGTTTCTTTAAAAGGCCCGTTTTCCAGCGTCCACTTTTCCCCTTTGGCATCCTGAATAACCAATCGTGATTCTACGTCCTCTTCACAGGCTAGGCCTGCGAGTTCGTCAGCGCTCACGGGGGGCTCGAAATCAGGAAAAGCATTGCGGATTAACAGAGGTTTTTTCTGCCAATAATCTCGCAGAAAGGTTTCTGCGGACAACTCACCAAGAGGAAAGGTTGGTATCATCTTTTTAGTAACTCAACCAATTCAATAGCGGCATCTTCTAATTCGTCCATGATTTTGCGTTTATCCTTAGCTGCAACCGCAGCAATACGGTTATTGCCGAGGACTTTGGCGCATTTCTGAATTTTGAGCGCGCAAGCCTGGATACCACCAAGATTGTTTTCATAAGCGCTCATTTCTGCTGCGACGGCTGCTAAACCAGCTTGCAGGCGGCGTGCATCTTCTTGAAGGTTTGTCAGATCTGTGTGCATCAATCTAATCCTTTTTATTTGTCGTCGATAAATTTTCAATAGTTTCCTGAACAGATGTCAGGATTCCACGTAACATGCCAAGCTCAGCTTTTTCTGGGCGCGTTCGGTTGAAGTAACGCTTTAATTTTGTCATAGCGCGTCCTTCATGCTGAGGGATGATAAAGCTTGTTGCTCTGATCACTGTTTCCAGATGGGTATAAAAGAGCTCCATCTCCTTTTGTCGAGGATACTCAGATTCAGTTTTCCCTTTAACCGGGTTCTGTGCAGCCATCCATATTTCATAACACATCAATTGGATAGCTTGAGCGACATTTAAGACCGGATATTCAGGGTTTGCCGGAATGTATACATGGAAGTTACACAACTGTAGTTCTTCGTTCAATAATCCCATAGTTTCACGACCAAACACCAACGCAATTTCGCCTTGTGGTGCTTCGGATATTATTTTTTCGGCACAGAGTCGCGCATCCAGAATGGGCAGGTCGAAAGTGCGGTTACGAGCACTCGTGCCAATTACTAGCTGACAGTCAGCAATGGCTTCTTTTAGTGTGCCTACAACCTGAGCGTTATCTAAAACATCTTTAGCGCCGGCAGCGCGAGATTCTGCTTCTTCACTGGGATATTCGCGAGGATCAACCAGCCAAAGTTGCGAGAGCCCCATGTTTTTCATGGCACGAGCTGCCGCGCCAATATTACCCGGATGGAAAGTGTTGATCAGTACAATTCGAACATTGCTAAGCATAGAAAGTGAACCAAGAAAATTTGGACGCTATTATAGAGGAGACGGCCGTAGTCACAAAGCCTCAATGAAACGATTCAAGTCATAAATGAATCGTTCTTTATGCCATAGATGAGGGGAGTGATCCGAATCAGGGTAGATATGCAGTTCGGAATCGGGGAGGGTATCGGCCACCCATCTTTGTAGATCTGCGCTGTAAAATTGGCTCTCATCACCATAAATAAGCAATACCGGGCAACTTATATCCGGTAGTACATCACGATAGTCTTGTTGGGTAATGCTTATCCAGCACTGGGTTAGGAGCTGGGCCGGAAGTTTGCGTAGATGCTCACGCATATGCTGGAATCCACGTGAGTTGTTATCGTAATTTTCTCGTGAGCGGCGGTTGTTGCCAAAAGCGATTAATTCTAATACGCCTTCTGCAAAGTCGGATGTAAATCTTTGTATTAAATGATCATTTTTAAATGAATCGAGATTGCTATAGACGCCATTTTTCCACTGATCATCCGTTACCAGTTTGGGGGATTGATCAACAATACACAAACCGCTTAAACGTGATTGTCCATGCCGACGAATATATTCCCATGCGGTCAAGGCGCCCATTGAATGGCCGATAAGTACAGCATTATTCACATCCAACGTGCTTAGCAATTCTTCTAAATCATCCGCCATCCGTGGAAGTGTCATAGTCGTATTGTCGTCATGCATGTGATCACCATGTCCGCGGGCATCCCAGCAGACAACCCGGTGATTCTCGGATAATTCAGATGCAAAAGGTAACCACTCACGTACGCTGGCAGTCCAGCCGTGCAAAAAGAGCAGTGTTATACTGCCTGAACCGAAAGAGATGTAATGAATGTCAACATTATCAGACGTTTTTAGGGTTTCCATAACTCTCCATAGAGCAATGTTTCGTAAAGAAAAACGAAGCTTAAGGCTACTGGGGTATGATGTGATTTACTATTGGAAAAAAGTGATACATTGATTATTTGTTGTATGCGAGGGTTCGCGCTTAACGCTTACAGGTCAGAGTATAGGTGTGAAACTAGTGAAAGGGAGGATTTTCAATATCCTGAAAGAGAAAGAGCGCGAAAAAAGATCAACCTTTTTGCATTCTTGCGAGCCTATAATCTTAAAATAAAGTAAAATGGCTGCTTGTCTCCGGCTGTGAAGTGCGGCCAGTATTTAGGATAAACATGAAAAAAACATTTGTACTGTCTCACCCGAAAATCAAATACCCTCGGTTAATTGATGCGGCGAAAAGTGATGCAAAGAAATATGTAAAGCGGGAACGAAATAAGCATTTGCCCAAAGGTGCTGATTATTGGGATTTTGATTGTAAATTTGGCCATACAGAGCAAGAAGCTAAGGTTATCCATCTGTCAGATATTAATAAGTGTATCGATGAAGTAGAACAACTTCAGTTAGAATCATTTTATCTGGAAATTTTGGCAAAACCCGCTACACGTGAGTTTGTACCAAGAGATGAAGACGACGATTATTAATTTATCTTGTTAACAAATCGGTACCCAATACCGCGTACCGATTGTACATGAATGGCCTTGTCGGCTAGTTTTTTGCGCAAGGCTAAAATCAATGTATCGACGACGTTGCTGGCGCTGTCGTAATGAACCCTCCATACCTTTTCGAGTAACTCCTTTCTTGTAACTGCATTTCCTTGATGGGTAATCAGCAAAGTTAGTGTGTTGTATTCCAGTGGTGTTAAGTCGATTCGCTTACCTTCGATCAATATTTGCCGTGCTGATTTGTCGAACCAAATCGGGAGGGGAAGCTCTGCGCACCGCATTATATCAGCGCTTTTTCTGTATTGGTTTAGCAGTTGCGGAGATCTCATTTTCAGACTTGACACCAGTGCTTGCTTCAACGGATTGCTTAAACGAAGTCCATCTTGATAATGCTCAACAAACTCCAGCGATGAAAGTTGTTGATATAGATCCGAAGCATCATTTAAGTTTAGCATTTCAGCCAGAATGGTTTCATTGACGTGGTCAGCACAAGCGATCGCTTCTGTCGCCTGCTTTAACAGTACATTTTCAATATCATTTAAAAAATAATTAATCAGAGTTTGTTGTGCATGTGAAAGTGCTATATCGGCAATGTCGTGCGTAGGCTGCTCTAATATTGCATTGCTGGTTAATCGTAATGCCAATGGATGACCGTTAGTAAACACGTTGATTTTAATAGCGTTGCTTTCAGAGTGTCCGGCCTGGAGTAGATAAGCGACTGATTCAATGTCAGATAATCCTGTTAGTTTCAAACTTCTATAGCGATACAGATCAGGAGGGTTGATGACCCACTGGTCGTCGGGCGCTACGCGGCTAGCGAAAACCAGTTTAATCCTCTTTTTAAATAGCGGAATGAAATCAAGTCGAAGCCAGGACTCTAGTATCTGAATTGATTCAAAGTGGTCTAGTAGTATGATCAGGCGTCCAGCCTCGTTGTTCGCTATGTGATTAAGAGAAACGCCTATGTCTTCTGCCGCTTGAGCTAAATGGTGAATGAAGGCTTCACTAGCGGGCTTAATGAGTTGGCAGTTGAGGAGAAGCGTGAGTTCGGGCGATTGTTTTAAAAATTGACGTAACAGAGATGATTTTCCGACACCGGCTACGCCATGCACTCCGATAATATCAGGTCCATCGTGTAGAAAGATCTGAGCTAAAAAATCTAACTCGGTTTTTCGCGAATAAAACTCAGGAGTCGACATAGAATACTCCGCCAGATTTAGCCCGAAGTACTACGATCATAATTCAATCAATCAGGAGGTCTGTTTAATCATACGCCTAAAAACCGCAGATTCTCATTTTATTCTCATGAAAATCTCATCAATAAAAAAAACAGTACTGTTAATCTGGAGGGTAGAAAATAAAAAGGAGGATTTTTTATGCGGATGTTAACGTTAATACTCGTGATGGCAGCAGGGTTGTTTGCTATGCCTGCTTTAAGCGAAGAGTCAACAGCAGAGAAGGTAGCGCGTGCCTCTTCGGCAGCACCTTCAGATTTAAGTAGTAAAGCCACTATTGTCGATGTGGATGGTTCGGTTATCAAGCAAGGACAGTCTGATTGGAACTGTATGCCAGGTATACCGGTTATCCCGGGTGATATGCATCCCATGTGTAACGACTCAGTCTGGCGCGATTTGTTAAAAGCGGCAGCGACGGGTGCTCCATTTGAGGCAGACCGCATCGGTATCTCGTATATGCTGAAAGGTGATGCGATGGTGAGTAATTCAAATCCGGCCGCAACAGATCCTAAAAATGGAGATGTCTGGGTGCAGGAAGGGCCACATATTATGATTGTTGTCCCTAAAGCTTCGCTAAAAGGTCTTTCTGATGATCCCTATAATGGTGGCCCATATGTGATGTGGAAAGATACCCCTTATGCCCATATTATGGTGCCTGTAGCTAATAAGTAACACAGTAAGAATAATGAAAATTATAAAAGCGCTAGTATAAAAAAAGGGCCATGCGTTAGCATGGCCCCGTTTTCTGGTTTGCAACTTTGCCGCATCAAGCAGACGTTTTAGATCTTTTTAGCTTGCTCCACAGCGTTACCGATATAGTTATGCGGTGTTAGCTGTTTGAGTACAACTTTGACCTCTTCCGGCAGTTCGAGCGTGTCGATAAATGCCTGAATAGTGTCTTTGTTCATTGTCTGGCCGCGTGTTAGGGCTTTCAGTTTTTCGTACGGCTCTTCAATTGCATAGCGGCGCATAACCGTCTGGATAGGCTCAGCCAATACTTCCCAGGCATTTTCAAGATCCAGATCCAAGCGGACTGCGTTTAGCTCTAATTTACTGATACCTTTAAGCGTCGACTGATAAGCAATCATGCTGTAACCAAAGCCAACGCCCATGTTACGCAGAACAGTGGAGTCGGTCAGATCGCGCTGCCAGCGAGAGATCGGCAGTTTAGCTGCCAAGTGCTGCATGATAGCGTTCGCAATACCGAGATTACCTTCCGAGTTTTCGAAGTCGATAGGGTTAACTTTATGCGGCATAGTTGAAGAGCCTACTTCGCCAGCAATAGTGCGCTGTTTGAAGTAGCCCTGAGATACATAACCCCAGATATCACGATCAAAATCGATCAAAATCGTATTGAAACGGCATACCGCATCAAACAACTCGGCAATGTAATCATGCGGTTCGATCTGAGTCGTGTATGGATTCCAGGTAAGGCCAAGGGTATTGATCATGGTTTGAGCATGATCTTCCCAATCGATATCTGGGTAAGCCGACAAGTGAGCGTTGTAGTTACCGACAGCGCCATTAATTTTACCTAAAAATTCGATCTGGCTCAGTTGCTTAAGCTGACGCTGCAAACGATGTGCAACGTTTGCCATCTCTTTACCGACGGTCGTAGGAGAGGCAGTCTGGCCATGTGTGCGTGACAACATAGGTTGTTCAGCAAAGTCACGGCCCATCTGAGCAATCTTATCTGCCGTTTCTTGCATCAACGGCAGAACAACGTTCAGACCATCTTTCAGCATCAATGCGTGAGACAAGTTGTTGATGTCTTCAGAGGTGCAGGCAAAATGTACAAATTCGTTAACGGCTGCCAACTCGGCATTGTCTTTGAATTTTTCTTTGATCAGGTATTCAACCGCTTTAACGTCGTGGTTGGTAGTACGCTCGATCTCTTTAACACGCTCGGCGTCAACTTCGTTAAAATCATCAACAATGCTGTTTAGCAGAGCATTTGCTGACTCACTCAGTGCTGGGACTTCAGGAATCTGAGGATGAGCAGCCAGTTGTTGTAACCAACGGATCTCAACCAGAACACGGTTACGGATAAGTCCAAATTCACTGAAGATAGGGCGCAGGTCAGCAGTTTTGCTGCCATAACGGCCATCTACCGGAGATACGGCAGTGAGGGCAGAAAGCTCCATGTATCGTCTCGCTGTAGCTAAAGGGTTAAAAATGAGGCGCGATTATAGCGGATAAAACTAAAAAAATCTTCAGTCGCGCCCTATAGGCTTTTTCAAGCCATTATTTTTCGTAATGACGGACGCAAGCGTGAACGGAAAAACAGTAAATGCCAGCGCTTACCGCCCACCTGTCGCCATAACATAGCGGCGCGAATGCCAGCGAGTAACAACGCACGGATGCGCGCTGCGTTTTCCGCATTTTGCAGATGACGAGGGTCGCCACCTACCTGAATACGGAAACTGAAAGAGCTAATCGTATCCTGATAAAGGCTCGCTACATTGGCGATCACGTTGGAGTGCGTAAAGGATGCCGGGTTAACTAACGGGTTGTCATCTTCAGGATTAAAATAGCGGGCCTTCTCTTTAATTTCGTCAATCCGCTTGCCCATGATATTGAGCATATCATTGTTTTTAGAGAGTTTTTGTTCCAGCATAATCATGCTGAGCACATAGTTGGTTATATTATTACCTTTGCTATCTTTTTTCTTTTCAACCACGTCATTGAGTGCTTTTAAGCCCATGCTGAGGTTGAAAGGCAGGTCATGCACACCACCAAAAATATCTTCGGTGATTTTAGGGTTGGTCACAAATAAACTGTAAATGCTGGTTTCTAAACTATTTTGCGCCACCATGCCGCGGTTTGCTATCTGATCAACAAGGGATGCGGCCTGAAACATGGCTGCTAACGCAATGGCTTGTTCGTCATGTGCTCTGGACATTATTAGTTACGCCTCTTTTTTTCCTGTTGATTCTATAGGGCCACCGCCGAGGCAGACGTCGTTCTGGTAAAACACGACAGATTGCCCCGGTGTGACAGCGCGCTGTGCTTCATCGAAATTCACGATATAGGTGCCATCAGCGGTTTTATCAAGTGTGCAGTCCTGATCAGCCTGGCGGTAACGCACTTTAGCTTTACACCGATACGGTGTTTGAGGTGCCGCGCCATTAATCCAGAATAGATCTTTGCTGGTTAACCAATCGGTGAATAGCAGATCATTTTGCTGGCCTTGTACGGCTATTAATACATTTCGATCCAGGTCTTTACCGGCAACAAACCAAGGTTCTTCAGGATAATCTTTCAAACCACCAATATGCAGCCCTTGTCGCTGGCCAATGGTGTAATACATTAAACCCGCATGTTCACCGATAACATCACCGGTATCGGTTTCAATTTTTCCGGGTTGCGCGGGCAGATATTGTTGTAAAAAGTCTTTAAAGCGACGCTCGCCAATAAAGCAGATGCCAGTGCTGTCTTTTTTATTGTGCGTTATAAGGTCGTGCTCTTCAGCAATTTTGCGTACTTCAGGTTTTTCAAGCTCGCCCACGGGGAAGAGCGTTTTTTTGATCTCTTCTTCACCCACTTGGTGCAGGAAGTAACTCTGATCTTTATTATTATCCAGACCTTTCAGCAGACTCGTATGCCCGTCTCGATCACCGCGACGTACGTAATGGCCGGTGGCGATATAATCAGCACCCAGCTCGATAGCGTATTCCAGAAAAGCTTTAAACTTGATCTCGCGATTACATAAAATATCCGGATTTGGTGTGCGGCCTGCTTTGTACTCAGCCAGAAAATACTCAAAAACATTATCCCAGTATTCAGCAGCGAAATTAGCCTTATGTAAAGGGATATTGAGTTTGTCGCATACCGCTTGCGCATCAGCGAGATCATCCATCGCCGTGCAATACTCGGAGCCATCATCTTCTTCCCAGTTTTTCATGAAAAGGCCTTCTACCTGATATCCTTGTTGAATCAGAAGAACAGCAGAAACGGAAGAGTCGACGCCGCCGGACATGCCGACAATAACTTTTTGTGGTTTTGTATTACTCATTAATCACTCAGCGCATGAAACAAAAACATCAGACTAAAGCTGACGAACAAAATCTAATGGAAAACGTCGATTATCCAGATAATCACTAATGCAGGCCAGTACCATCTCACTTCGTAGCGATTCTTTTTGTGCCAGCAACTCCTCGAAGGAGAGCCAATGGGTCGTAATAATATCACTGTCCAGCACGTACCCGGTATCATGTGAGATGATTTCGGCGGTATAACAAAGGCGGTGATAGGTTACATTGTTGGTTTTGCCTTCAATGGTATATAAGCCCAACAAACTGGTCAGGCGCACATGACGGCCGGTTTCTTCGAGTGTTTCGCGAATAGCCGCAGCTTCAAAGGTTTCACCGTGTTCTACATGGCCAGCCGGTTGGTTAATGACGCGTAAACCGCTTGATAGTTCTTCAACCATCAGAAATCGGCCATCTTTTTCAATAATAGTGGCGACGGTTGCATGAGGTGTCCAGCTCATTTTGCTCTCCCAAAGCGGCTTTATTAAGGCGCACACCATAGCATTAATGGTATGATTTTTCTCATGATAACGAGGTGTTGTGATGTCAGAACAAGCAGCTAAAAATTCAATAAAAGTACAAACAGAAGATTTTTCGATAGGTGAACTCTACGACTGGTTGAAATCAGACGATGCCAGTAGTGGTGCCGTGGTGACTTTTACCGGCATCGTACGCGAGCATGTTGAAACCCAGATGCAGCAAATGTTTCTGGAGCATTACCCCGGCATGACAGAACGCGCATTAGAGCAGATTGTAGAACAGGCCCGCCAGCGTTGGCAGCTTGGCAATATAGTTGTGATCCATCGGGTAGGGCGCTTATCTCTTAACGACAATATCGTCTTTGTCGGGGTCGCCAGCGGCCATCGTGTAAATGCATTTGCCGCCGCGCAGTTCATCATGGATTATCTGAAGAAAGACGCGCCATTCTGGAAAAAAGAGATAAATGCAGAATCCGAAGCGTGGGTAGAGCAAAAAGCATCTGATCTGGATGCAGCGAGTAAGTGGTAATTCGGTGGCAGTAAAATACGCCAGGGTTAGCAGCATCATTACTGATGCTGCTTGTTAATGGGTGGTTAACTCAGTCAGGAGTTAGCCTGCCAGATGAGCATAGCTATCGACGAAACGTTTGTATTTATGTTGCCCGCATGTGTAGCTCTCATATTTTGCAGGGTTATTGTCATCGTAGCATGTAGGTACCACGCTGACTTCAGCATCAAAATCGAGATCAATAAAGAAGGGCACTGAGTAACGTTCTTTGCCGCTGGTATTGATGACGCGGTGGGCGGTCGACAGGTAACGGTCGTTGGTAAATGTCTGTACAAGATCTCCGATATTCACGATAAACGTATCTTCTACCGGTGGTGCGCTTACCCATTCACCCTCGCGGTTTTGTACTTGTAAGCCTCCGACCGAATCCTGGGATAGAATGGTCAGAAAACCATAATCAGTGTGAGCACCTATACCTATCTCTTCGAGTGTCACTTTTCCCATCTGTGGTGGGTAGTGCAAGAGGCGCTGAATAGTGATTGGTTTTTGTTGTAGTTTCGCAAAGTAATCCGCAGGTAGCCCCAGGCTAAGAGCAATAGCGCTGATCAGCTTTTGAGATAGCTTCATCATCGCGTCATGGTACTGTTCAAAAGTTTCTTTAAAAAATGCAGGGCTTTCTGGCATTTGGTTAGGGCCGAAGAACGGTGAAACAGTTGCTTCATCTAGACCGAAGTCAAAACATTCCTTAAAATCACGCGTGTTTTCCGGATCAACATTTTCACCGTACATCGGGATATAACCGCGTAGTGTCTGGCCAGAGTGCATGATATTAAGTTGTTGCTTTTGCTCGAGAGGCAAGCTGAAAAAAGCTTCAGCTTGCGTGTATGCATCTTTGATAAGCTGCTTATCAACGCCGTGGTTTTTGATATAGAGAAAGCCGATATTTTCGCACACGTAACCTATTTCATGAGCAACCTTCATAGGATTGCTTCCATCGATTAATGCAGCAATATCGATAATAGGGATTTCACTGAACGAAGTTTGTTTACTTGCAAGGCGACAATCAAGCTGATCAGCAGAGGCTATAGACATTCTGTAATACCTTTAGGCTATTGTTTTTATATGTCTACAGTGTCGATGATGAGGGGGCTGTGAATATATAACAAAAGCGTAAAACAGTATCACTTAAGCGATGAATGAGCATGTCGCAAGTCGGAAGGACGCAGGCTGAAGTGTTCACGGAAACATTTACTGAAATGGCTTTGTGAGCTGAACCCTGTAGCCTGGGCGACATTTGCCAGGCTTAGGTGTGTTTCCTCTATCATCTTGCGTGCGTGCTGTAAGCGAAGACGCAGGTAATAGCGCCCCGGAGTTGTGTGCTCGTATTTTTGAAATACAGCTTCTAGGTTACGCTGAGTGGTACCTATTTTGCTGGCAAGGGTGGAAAGCGGATAGGGGCTACTTATATGTTTATCCATCAGTTCTACGGCGGCCCCTAAGCAGGGTGACTTGATCCGCAGGTTCAGGTAGCGACGCGAGGACTGTATCTCTTCACTATTGCGTATCCGTTCTTGTAAGAATTGCTGGGAAACATGGAATGCAAAGTCACGGCCGTGATCCTGTCCGATTAAATAAAGCAGCATGTCCAGTGTCGCAGTGCCGCCCGCGCTGGTGAACAGGTTATCAGTTACCGTATAAAGATTCTCTTGCAACGCAATACGTGGGTACAACTCCGCAAAGGTGCTGCAATACTCTGCGACGAGCGTGCAGCTTTTATTCTGTAATAGACCTGCTTTCGCTAAAATAAAACTGCCACAGCTTAAGGCCGCTATTCGGCCTTTTTTTTGGGAAATCTTTCGTAACAGAGTAAACAATTGAGGATTCTGGTAATCAGCGGCATGCCGGTAAGCACAGATGAAGACTAAATCACTCTGCTCACATGATGCTATACCGCCATTAGTGTCTATGGGGACATTATTTGAGCTTTTTACTGATCTGTCTGTATCGACTGATTCGGCGTGATAAATCTGATACTGATAGATCTCAGAACCATTAAGTAGATTGGCTACGCTAAGGGCTTCGATTGCGAGAGCGAAAGAGGTAAGGGCAAAGCCGGGCAGCAGAATAAAACTCACCTGCATTACTGTTTTCTCTACTGAGTGCGTTATCGTTGTCTGAGCCATATCGAAGCTTCTTTAGTTCTATCACTGTATTAACGGAGTTATATTAATACACTATTTATTAGTTTGATGAGCTCAGTTATTTAAGTTGTAGTCGGCAGATTTTCGGAGAGGCACCAAAATACTTCTTAAAACAGTGGCTGAAATGACTGGTGCTGATGAATCCGCAAGCGACTGAAATATTAATAATTGAATCATTGCTATGTTGTAGCAGGCGTCTGGCATAGTTCAATCGTAGCTCGGTATAGTAGCGATAGGGTGTGATGTTTAAATATGTCTGAAACATACGTTCTATCTGCCGTCGTGACATCGAGACAAATGCTGCCAGGTCATCCAGATGAAGGGGCTCTTCAATATTAGAACGCATGAGTTCTGTTACCTGACGTAATGCGTCCGGGAATGTTGGATTATCGTCCAACGGAGAAAGCATCAGCTCTCCATTCTCGGCGATTCGCTCACAGCTCAGAATATCCCGGATGCCTTGCACAAGGTTGCTTCCTTGAGCCTGCTCGATGAGTGTCAGCATCATTTGTAACGTACCGGCAGGGGTGGCACAACTTATACGCTTATTTTCAATAACCAATGCATTTGAAGACAGTTTCACCTTGCTGAAATGCTCCTGCATAAATGCGTGACTATCTGGATGAATTGCGCAGCAGGCCCCATTTAGGCAGCCTGCGTGAGCGAGGTGAACAGCACCGTTCCAGATACCACCCAGTGTCACTCCTTGTTTGTCAGCGGCTCTGAGGAGCGTTGAAAGTTTCGGATCTTCATTCAAAGATGATCTGAAGCCACCACAGATAATTAACATATCAAATGCAGCTTCCCCCTTCATTGGTATCTGGTCCAGTGTCAGGTTGGCGGATACCTGAAGACCGAGGTCACTGGTCACGGAAGCGGTGTTTTTACTGATAGTCAAATGCGAATACAGTGTGTTTGAACGAACAAGATTGGCAGTGACTAATGTATCAACTGCAGCAGTAAACGCCAGCATTGAAAAGTGTTCATTCAGAATAAAGCCTATTTTTAGCGGTTTTTGTAAGCCCCGGTCATTTTGTAGCGTGCTATATTTCGAGCCGTTTATATAAGAGTTTAGGTGAGGGTGATGCTGAGCTACATTCATATTGTGCACCTCTGGTTTACGAAGTCGTGAGCAAGTCGGTTCATTTTATTGCTGCAAGTCACACCGCCCCTCATCGTATGGGCAGTGTGTTTTTTGCAAATAGCTATTAAGCATTCATCAATTGATTAAACAGGTGGCTACAGTCTTGGGCGTGTTCTAAGTTGTCGATAGCACTGATGACCGCATCAATACGCTGTTCATCTAAGTTAACCGATGCTAATAAATGAAATTTTGCCCTGAATTCAGCGCGAGTCATTGCCGTTTCAGGATCACCTTTTGCTTGTGTAATCGGGCTGGTCAGGCGGGAGCCATTTTTTAGCTGGATAGTGACCCTTGATAATATTTCCTGTGGGAAGCGCTTTGACAGATCGTGCGCCTCGGTAATCTCAATAAGCCGGCTGATCTGGAGAATATCGTCTGCTTGGATGGCATCGCCGGTCACTTCATTAGGGCCGACCTGACCGCGACTGATTAATGCGGCCAGCGGAAATGCGAGCCCATATTGGGCTTCATCAGCATTAGCGGGGAAATGCCCTTGTAGGCGCATTGATTCATGGAAAGTTTCCACCTTGATGGCTTCAACCTGCAGGGCAGTAATTTCTGGGTGTTGTTGCATCATTGCTGTCACTGCCGTTAGTGCAGGTTGCGCCCAGCGACATACAGGCCATGGCTTAAAGTATTGGGCATCAATCTCCCAACGGGAGCCAAGGTCGTTCCAGCAATGGCTGATCTTTTCATCGGAGACTGTCTCTGCGGGAGCACCGGTAATACCTGCCTGCGCGAGGAATAGTGCATTCACGCCAGCATAAGCTCCGGCACCATGAGCGTCACGCAGCATGGAGGGGAAGTCGACCAGTCGCATCATGGGACAACGCGGGCCAAAATATTCGGCGATACCTAAAGCGTGCCAAAATTGTTCTTCATTTAAGCCTAATAGGCGAGCACCACCACAGACAACGCCTAAGCCCGAAAAGGCACCGGACGCATGATATTCTGGCGCGGTATCCATTAATGCGACACCTGCCCGTAAGCCTGTTTCATAGGCAACGGTGAGAGCACTAAGGAACTCCATGCCACTAATGTCACGTCCCTGATCGCGGCACGCATCAGCAAGTGCCAGTAGTGCAGGCACAACCGTGGCGCCAGCATGGCCTTTAGAGGTGAAGTGACCTTCGTGGGCATCCAGGCTGTCAGCACTGAAGCCACCGGCCCACGCAGCACCCATAGGGTTGACTTGGCTGCCATCAAATAATAAGCGTGAGCTCAGGCGAGATGCCGGGTAATGATCGACGGCGTAGCGGCGAATGTTTTCGGTGGTTTGGTTGTTCTTTGCACCAGCAACGACCCCGATAAGATCCAACAAAGATGTACTGATCAGATGACGGGTATGTTGGGGCACGTCGTTAAAGTGCAGATTCTGCACAAAGTTATATAGAGACATGGTGTGTTCCGCTATGCCAGAATGAAAAGTAGAGGAAAAAAGGCACCTTAAGGTGCCTGTTGGTTTGCTTAAGTACGGGTTAAGTCGATTTATTTAGCGGCACGAGCAGCAGCGAGCCAGCTGTTATATTTATCCTGATGAGCAGCAATCCACTCCTGTGCATGGCGTTTAATATCGGCCATGGATTTTTCTCCATTTTGCATCTTCAGGTTCTGTGCACTTTCGTCGCTGGCACTGATTTGAACCAAGGACAGGAACTTAGTTGCAGCAGGGTTTTCTTCAGCGAACTCTTTATTAAGGATGGATTGGATTTGGTCGACAGCAAAGCCTAAGTTCTTACCGTTGAAGCTGGTGTTCATATCGTTGTTGCCATCGGGTAAATCTGTGTGTGGTACTTCAAGCCAGACAACATCTTTATCTTCAACTAATACGCCAGCGATCCACTGAGGTACCCAGGTGTAGTAAAGAATAGGCTGGCCTTCGTTGTAGCGGGTAATAGTATCTGCCATCAATGCGAAATATGATCCACGGTTATGGTTGACGGTGTCTTCCAGTCCGTATGCTTTCAAATGATGATCGATAACCAGCTCACATCCCCAGCCTGGATTGCAACCGGTCAGGTCGGCTTTGCCGTCGTTATCAGCATCAAACAGTTTCGCAATCTCTGGTTTTTTCAGATCAGTGAGTTGAGTGATGTTGTATTTTTCAGCAGTTTTCTTATCGATCAGATAACCCTGTAAGACACCAGGAATAACATTACCCGCTTTTACCAACGTATCCTCGCCACCTGCTTTTTGGTAAAAAGTTTTATGCAGCTCTTCCCACGCATGAACACTGAAATCAGCATCGCCGTATGAGAGCGCCAACATCAGAGTGGCGTATTCCGTTTCTTTGGGCTCTTCGACTTCGTAACCCAGGGCCTCAAGGCCTGCGATGGCGATCTCCCCACGAAAGCGCTCTTCAGCGATGCTCGGGAAGATAGGTGTCACTTCGACCCCTTTCCCGGGCATGGCTTCAGCTGATGCCGTAGCGGCCATTGTCAGGGCCGAAATAGAGGCCGCTGCAGTTAATTGAAAAATAGTCTTAGAAAGTGCTTTTAAGCGTGATTGCATCATCGCAAAATCCTCATTGTGTTTATTTTTAGTGAGTTTTAAAGAGCTTACTTTTTCTTTTTACGTGTTTTCTTATCTGCCTTATTTAGCTTGCAGGCCGCGATAGCTGCGTACTAAAAATCCTACAGGGCCAGTCTCGTACCAATGCAAGGTGTTACTGACGCCTGCACGTTCACCCATAGCTTGAGTGAGGCGGTCAAGGAAAATGGCCAACAGCACGAGGCCAACGCCACCGACTGTTGCAAGTCCCATGTCCAAACGTCCGATACCGCGCAATACCATTTGGCCTAACCCGCCAACCGCAATCATGGAAGCGATAACGACCATTGACAGCGAGAGCATTAGTGTTTGGTTTACACCGGCCATAATGGTCGGGGTTGCCAGTGGTAATTGAACCTTAATTAGCATCTGGCGAGGGGTGCATCCAAAAGCACGTGCTGCTTCTATTTTGTCTGCAGGAACCTGGCGGATACCCAGGTTTGTCAGCCTTACCAGAGGAGGCAGTGCAAAAATGATAGTCACCAGAACGCCGGGGACATTACCAATACCAAAAAGCATAACGACGGGAACGAGGTAGACAAACGCGGGAAGCGTCTGCATCGCATCGAGTACCGGACGTACAATGCGCTCAATACGGTCACTACGTGCGGAAAGGATGCCTAAAGGGATACCAAACACGACGCAAAAAAACAGCGCGGTTAATACCAGAGATAGTGTCGTCATAGACTCAGACCACACCCCGATCAGGCCAAGAAAAGTCAATGTAATGAAACAAAACACCCCCATTTTCTTCCCTGCCAGCTGCCACCCCATCAGTGATGACAGAATGATGCCAATAGAGGGGGGAATGGACTGCAGGACTGTTTCTGACAGGTCTAGTACCTGATCTATTGGCCAGCGGATGGCACGAAAGAAACCACGAAAGTTTTGTACCAGATAATTAAGTATGCTCTCTACCCATTCACCCAATGGGATGCTGAGGTACTGAAACGGATCTAACAGGCTAAATTCAGACATTCTAATTTACCTTACTCGTATTATTCTTGGGTTCAGCTATGACTTAGTGTCTTTAGCATCAGGTCTTTAGAGATAACACCACGGAAAGTACCATTGCGCTCTATGACCGGAACGGGGTACTCGGAATTGGCGACTTTTCTTACCACATCGTTGATCATATCGTCGGAGTAAATCGAGTAATGTTTATCGATCTGCTGTGACAGCAGAGCCTCGACACTGATCTGTGGATCTACAGAGGCAAGGGATACAACGCCTTTAAGCTTGTCGTCGTTATCCAGCAGGTAGCCAAACTCATTATTAGCCGGTTCAAAGGGTTGAACGGCCCCGTTAAGGCGAATCCTGCAGGCGCTTTTCTGGCAAGCAACATCTCCGGCCTTAAGGATTTTGCTGACATCCACGCCTCTGAAGAAACTCTCAACATACTCATCTGCAGGGTTGAGCATAATCTCTTTCGGTGTGCCAATCTGAACGACTCGTCCGCCTTCCATAATGGCAATGCGATCGCCGATGCGGATAGCTTCATCCAGGTCGTGGGAGATAAATATAATGGTACGTGCTTGTTCTTTTTGCAGGCGTATTAACTCGCCCTGCATCTCGTGACGGATCAACGGATCAAGCGCCGAGAAGGCTTCATCCATCAACAATATAGTCGGGTCATTAGTCAGTGCCCGAGCTAGCCCGACGCGTTGTTGCATTCCGCCGGACAGCTGATGAGGGTAGCTTTCGCCGTGCTCTCCCAGTCCCACTTGTTGCAGTGCTTCCTGCGCACGGATATTGCGCTCTTTTTTATCAACACCGGATATTTCTAAGCCGAATGCGGCATTTTCTATAACCGACATGTGCGGCATCAGAGCAAAGGATTGGAACACCATGCTCATCTCTTTGCGACGCACGTCCAGCAATTCTGCATCCCCCAGAGCGGTAATATCCTTTCCGTTCAACATGATACTGCCGGCAGTCGGCTCAATCAGGCGATTGAGCAAGCGAACCATCGTTGATTTTCCTGAGCCGGATAGGCCCATAATGACGAATATTTCGCCTTTCTTGACAGTAAAGCTGGCATCAAAAACACCGACGGTTTGACCGGTTTTTCCAAAAATCTCATCTTTATCAGCGCCGTTTCGTAACATCTGCATTGCTGTCTCCGGCTGTTCACCGAAAACTTTGTAGACGTTTTTGATCGACAGAATATCTGTGCTGTCTGTCATGCTACCCTCTGCATTTTATGATTATTATTGAGTTTGTCGCCGTGACCGAGTGTTAAATCACACGTCATATCACAGCGATTTCAGCTGTCTCATGGCTGACGGTATATCTATTAAGTTAAGGTCTTTGGCTGATAGCGTCCAACGACATATTTAGTGTAAAAACCATAACTTGAGGTTATTACTGGTGGAAATATGGGTTACGAATAAGGTTCTTATAACGTTAGGTTGTTCCTCTTTTAATTAAGGAGCAGAAACGCCCCTCCGATAAGCGACTATTTCAGAGATTATCCATATCTGGAATCGCTCAATGGCTAATGAATGGCCGGTTGTCGGGAGAGTAAAAAGGCGGCGATAAGAACCATCGCACCTCCTATGTAAACAGAAACGTTTAGCTGTTCCCCAATAAGCGATACGGCAATAAGAACGGCAACAACCGGCTCCAGTGTCGACAGGGTTGATGCATTTGCAGCGCCGATGCGAGGTGAGCCGCTGATAAAGGTAGCGATCGGAAGAATGGTGGCAAACAGAGCAAGCCCCAGTGTTGCGCCCCAGCCACTGATAGAGTGGGGTAGTTCAATGTGCTGAAATAGGCCGGCTATACCTAGTGTTAGAACACAACCAAGTAAGATGGAGCAGGCTGAAGCTAATGGGTTTTCAGGCTTTGCATTATGAGAACCATAGATGATGGCAGCCCCATAGCTAATGGCAGCAAATAGTGCCCAAAGAATCCCATTGATGTCGCCTTTCAATTCAATACCCGCCGCGAGTACAACCCCAAGCATGGCTAAGAGCATGCTGGTTAGCCGGCCAGTTGTGACACTCTCTTTGAGAAACAGTATTGAGTACAAGGTAACGAAGGCTGGAAACGAGAACATTAGAATAACGGCAAGGCTGACCGATGTTGTATGGCTGGCGCTGTAATATCCAAGTGCCGCACCGGCGTAACCAACACCAATGAGCATACTTTGTAAGAATAGTTTCTTACCGGGTAAGCGTATCCTCTTTATTTTTAACCAGCAAAGCATCAGCAGTGCGGCGATGAGAAAGCGGGAGGAGAGCAATCCAACCGGATTGGCACCGTCACTGTAGGCGAAGTGAGCAAAGAAGGGTTGCAGGCCGTAACAAATGGCGGCAATAAGCACCAGAAAAATGCCTTTACTATAGTCTTGAGGGCAGCGTTGGGTCGGTTCGTACATTAGAGTGCTCCGAAGAAAATCAAAACGTAGCAGGTATAAAAAAGCCTCTGCAGGCAGGGCAAGCAGAGGCATAAAAATGGCGCGGAGTAGCGCAGGTTAAACGTTCAGCTTTTTCTTCATCGTATCGCAGTACCAGTCGACAAACTGACATACACCATTTTCAGCAATATCAGAGAACGGTCCCGGAACATAGGAGGGCGAGCTAACACCGCGAAAAGTTTCTTCTACGAGTTTTTTGTCTTGATCATTCGTTGCTAGCCAAACTTTAGTCAGATTGTCGAGGTCATAATCCACACCTTCAACCGCATCTTTTGGTACCAACCATTTGGTTGTTACCAATGTTTGTCCTGAGTTAAGAGGGAGTACGCGAAAACTCAACGCAAAATCACCGAGAAAGTGGTTCCATGTGGATGGATAGTTAAAGTAGAGCAGGGCGCCAATGTCTTTTACATCGGTGTTATCGAGTCGACAGTTAACGGCTGGCTGCCCGTCCATTGTGTAGCTGACGGCTTTTGCAGACAGCGGTATACGGGTCATACGATATTGGCCATGGATATCCATCACCATTCTGCTGGGTAATCCCGCTGCTTCGCATTTATCCCAGTGTGCCACCAGCTCAGGGTCGTCATCGCCGCCAACACCGGCGACTGATAAGTTTTCAACAAATGAGTTAAGTAACTCAGGGTGATTAGCATCGCAATGATAACATTCCCGGTTATTCTCAAAGACTAATTTCCAGTTTCCGTCTTCTACCAGATTGGCTTCAAAGGCAACTTTGGTATTTTCCAGATTATGAGGGGCAATAAATGGGCTGACATCGTTGCGGAACTGTTCAAAATCAGGTGCCTGCTCAGCAACACAGATATAAATGTAGCTATTTACCACTTCGCAGTTTACAGGTATCAGGCCATGATCGTCGTTGTTAAAGTTTTCTCCCATATTGCCTGCGAAGAGGAGCTTTCCGTCCAGGCCAAACGTCCATTTGTGATATGGGCAGACGAGCTTAGCTGTTTTTCCTTTGGATGCTGAACACACACGAGAACCACGATGACGACAAGCATTATGGAATGCTCTGACATTGCCGTTGTCATCCCGGACGATGACAACGGGATAATCGCCAACCTGAATGGTCATGTATTCGCCGGCTTTTTCTATCTCGATAGTATGGCCGGCAAAAATCCACTCTTTGTGCCAGATCTGCTCGAGATCCTGTTGGTAAACCTCCTCATCACGATAAATTTCCCGGGTTAGGGCGTGGCGTGGTTTACGCTGATTGATCAGCTGCAGAGTTTTGATTTTGCTGGTCATTGTGTACTCCCATGACGCTACACAGTTGTAGTCGTTATTTTTGTTATGCTTCTACTGGTGTGGACAGGTATATTGCCACTATAGTGTTTTATCGGAATAGAGCATCGGGCTAAAATTCCTGCTGACGGTCTTAATCATTGTTGTGTCGTTGCCAGTCGTGCTGGTACAACAGGTAAGGGTATAACTTACAAAATGTAAGTACTCCCCTATCTGAAATTCAGTGTATGGGTGGGGCTAAAATGGGTAAAGCGACTTTTTATTTAGAGAATTGAATACGTGCAGTTATGGTAAAACATGTAGAGCCTGATCAGATTCTGGTAAAGATGCCTTCGCTTCGGGCGGTGAAGTCTTTTGTCGCTGCGGCAAAATATCAGAATTTTACCCGTGCAGCCGAAGCCCTCTGCGTTACTCAAGCGGCAATAAGTCGGCAGATTCGTGAGCTTGAAGCATCCTTAGGGGTGGCGTTGTTCAAACGAACAGGGCGCGCAGTCGAGCTAACCGAGGAGGGTACTATTTTTTATGATGCTGCCTATTTATCTTTTGTGAATATTGCTCAGGCCGCGCAACGTATTAAGAATAGTGACAAGCGGAAACAGGAGTTAACTATTTGCTGTTCGCCCGCTTTCTCTGCTTTTTGGCTTTCCGCCCGGCTACCTGGTTTTTTTGCAGCTAATCCCGAGATTGATGTCAATGTTGTTACTACCAACAACTTCCTGCAGATGGAGCCTGGGGTACATCCAGATATCTTTATTAATAAAGTAAGTGACCCAAGAGAGGGGTATCATTCAATTCCGCTATTTTATGATTTGATCTATCCTGTCTGCTCACCGCTCTATTTAAAACAAAATCCAGAGATCAGTGATCTGGATGTACTGCAAAATCATACCTTACTTAACTTAAGCCCTTATGGACGTTCTCAGATAGCCGAGCATGTGGATTGGGGCGTCTGGTTTAGCGCCCAAGGGATTGATATAGATATTGGTCCGGGTGGTGAGCGTCATGTATTCAATGCTAATGACTACAATATGCTGATCCAGATGGTGCTTAACCACCAAGGTGTTTGCCTTGGCTGGCATCAGCTGGTATCCCCCATGATTGAACAAGGCTGGTTGATACGGATAGGCGAGGCAGAAGCCGTATATCGTGAGAAGTCGCACTATCTTACTTATTCCGAAAGCCGCCAGGATAATGAGGCGTTTCGTACGTTTAAGGAGTGGTTTCTTGGCTGCATTTCCAAAGAGCAGACCTCGGTTGTTCAGATAGAAACCAGCAACTAGGAAGTTAGCATATTCAGAGAAAAGATCATTTAACTGACTATTTGATCGGTTCTGACGGACTACCCAGCTAAAGCGCCTATCTTCTTTTCTATGATGTGCGGATCGTGAGTCTGCGCCCGGTTAATTTTTATGCGCGCTTGTAAATTTATAGACCTGTAAACCTTTACGCTATTCCTTTGTTACTGGCTGCTTTACGTTTAATTAAGCACTGGACTTTGTCTGTGCTTACTTGGATCTCTTCTTGTTCTCATAACCTGAAGTTATGTTTTCTGTGAATAAAAGGTTGATTGTGCCGATCTGCTCCCCCTCGTTACCATTTTATCAAGCTGTTTTATAAAACCGGATGAGTATTTCTAAGATTTCTTATCCTTAAAACGACCATGAATAACAATGATAACAATGATAACAATGATAACAATGATAACAAAGGTGAGTTAAATGCACTTCGAAGGGATCTACACACCCGTAATCACTCCGTTTAAGGAAGATTACTCCATCGATTACGATGCTTACACTGCTCATGTAGAGTACTTGCTGGCGTCTGGCGTTCACGGATTGATGATTGGCGGTACTACCGGTGAATATTATGTTGAAAGCCATGAAGAGCGAGTGACGCTATTAAAAATCGCTCGCCAGATTTGCGGTGATAATCTTCAAATTATCTTCGGTACTGGCTCGGTTGATCCGGATGCGTCGCTGAAGCTGGCTGAAGATGCCGCTAAATTTGAGGCGGATGTCATTTTGGTAGCAACCCCTCCTTACTCTTTACCAACACAGCGTGAGTTGGCACTGCATGCGCTTGCCGTAGATCGTGCCGCTGACCTGCCCGTGATGTTGTACAACTATCCGGATCGTATGGGTGTGAACATGGAGGCTGAGTTTCTCGATCGTGTTGGCCGCTCAAATAACTTTTGTGGCATCAAAGAAAGCTCCGGAGACATTAATCGCCTGCATATGCTTGCTCGTGATTATCCGCATATTCAGCTTGCTTGCGGTATGGATGATCAAGCACTTGAATTTTTTGCCTGGGGCGCGAAAAGCTGGGTGTGTGCCGGTTCTAATTTCCTGCCTAAAGAACACGTTGCATTGTATAACGCTTGTGTCGTGGAAAATGATTTTCTCAAGGGACGTCGGATTATGTCGGCCATGATGCCTCTGATGCGGGTGCTGGAGCAGGGCGGTAAGTTTATCCAAAGTGTGAAGTATGGCGTAACACTGGATGGGCGTGTAGGTGGTGAAGTACGCAAGCCGTTACGTGGTCTGAACAAAGATGAAAAGCAAGCAATGGCTCAGGTAATTAAGACACTTAAAACAACGATTAACGGCATCGTAGCTGAAGCACCAGCGAAGCGCGAAGAAGAAAAATTTGTAGCGACTATCAAAGCCAATATCAGTACAGCAAAAGCGAAAGTGTCAAACGCTGAGGCGGGAGAATAAAACATGTCTAATTTGTTAACTTTAGAAGAATACAAAGCGATTGCTGCTGAGCTGAATCCCGCTGCTATGAGCTTTGTTGATGGTGCTTTTCGTCCGGCCTTGTCGGGTAAAACGTTTGAAACGATCAATCCTGCTACCGGTGAGTTATTGGCGAATGTTGCCGCTTGTAATGTCGATGATGTTGATTTTGCAGTCAGTAAGGCACGCGAAGCATTTGAAGATGGTCGCTGGAGCAAGCTGCATCCTGGCGAGCGTAAAAAGATTCTGATTAAGCTGTGTAAGCTGGTTAAGGAGAATAGTCGTGAGCTGGCTGTACTGGAAAGTCTGGATTCCGGAAAGCCGATAGCTGACTGCGAAAATATAGATATCCCTGAATTTATACATACGCTGACCTGGCATGCCGAGGCCATTGATAAGATATATGACCAGACGGCACCAGTCGGTTCTGACGCGATAGCACTGGTGGTACGCGAGCCGATAGGTGTTGTTGGTGCTGTGTTGCCCTGGAATTTTCCGTTGCTGATGCTGGCATGGAAGATCGCTCCGGCGTTGGCTGCCGGCTGCTGCATGATTGTAAAGCCTGCAGAACAAACATCACTCACTGCATTGCGTATTGCTGAACTAGCCACTGACGCAGGTCTGCCCAAAGGTGTTCTGAACGTGATTACCGGCGGTGGTGCCGAAGTAGGTGAGCCGTTAGGTCTGCATATGGATGTAGATATGGTGACATTCACTGGGTCTACAGTTACCGGACGCCGTTTTCTACGTTATGCCGCTGACTCGAACCTGAAAAAGGTCGTGTTGGAGTTAGGTGGTAAGAACCCTTGTATTGTGCTGGATGATGCAGAAGATCTGGATAAAGTGGCAGCCCAGGTTTGCGCCGCCGCGTTCTGGAATATGGGTGAGAACTGCTCTGCGGGCTCACGATTGATCGTCCAGAAAGGTATAAAAGATAAGTTATTGGAACGAATTAAAGCCCACTCGCGTGATTGGAACACCGGTGATCCGTTAGATCCTACCAAGCAATTGGGTGCGATGATTGATACAGGCCATTTTTCCAAAGTCAGTAGTTATCTGGATGCGGGCAAAGCAGCGGGTTATGAGGTGGTACTGGGCGGGCAAACAATGGATGGCATCTTTATTCAGCCAACTGTATTCGATGGTGTTAGTAACGCAGACAAACTGGCGCGTGAAGAGATCTTTGGTCCGGTATTGTCCGTGATCACAGTGGCTAGCTATGACGAAGCGATTGCGTTGGCGAATGATACTGATTACGGGCTGGCGGCATCAGTATTTACGGCAAACGGTAAAAGAGCTTTGCGCGCGGCGCAAGCTGTTAAGGCAGGAACTGTAACGGTTAATTGCTTTGGTGAAGGGGATATTACGACACCGTTTGGCGGTTATAAGCAGTCTGGTTTTGGTGGTCGCGATAACTCTGTTCACGCTCATGATCAGTATACAGAGCTGAAAACAATCTGGATCGACCTGAGTGATGATGCTGTTGACGGATCTGTTGACTAAGCATCAGTACTGAATCCGCATGGGTGATGAGTCTGGCATCCCTGCGGTTCAAACAGGAACCGATTTATGAATAAAAGTATTCAAGTAAAGCGATTGCCCAAGGATCCAGGTCCTGCGGCGTGGAACCGTATCTTACCAACGGCTACTGAATATCCTCAGCTTAACGATCATATTACCGCTGATTGGGTGGTTGTCGGTGGCGGCTATACTGGTTTGGCTGCAGCCCGCCGGTTGAGCCAGTTAGTGGGGAATGAGTCGATCGTTCTTCTGGAGGCAAGCTGTTTGGCGAATGGGCCAGCGGGGCGCAACTCAGGTTTTATGATTGATTTACCTCATGATCTTAATTCCGAAACCTACGCCGGTGTACAAGAGAGTGACCTACAACAGATACGCCTGAATCGGGCCGCCATCGATTTTGCTCGTGATATGGCTCAAGAGTATGCAATGGGGCTTAACGTGTTTAACCCTTGCGGTAAGGTGACTGCTGCAGGGTCAGGCAGAGGTGAGCAGCATATTGAAAGTTACCGTAAACATCTTGAGTCTTTGGGAGAAACATACCAGTTGAAGAATGCTGGTGAGATGAAAGACTGGACGGGGATATCATTTTATCGTCAGGGATTATTTACGCCGGGTGCGGTAATGATCCAACCGGCGGCATTTGTTCGCCAGGCGGCAGAGGGGCTGAGTTCTCGAGTCAGCTTTTATGAGAATAGTCCTGTTACGGATATTGATGTCGGTGAAGTTCATCGGCTGAAAACCCCTCAAGGTTCTGTCAGGGCCAAAAATATTATCTTGGCGGTTAATGGACATATTCAGTCATTTGGCTTTTTCCCGCGTCAGTTGCTGCATGTATTTACTTATGCATCGATGACCCGGGCGCTTAGTCCCGCTGAAGTAAAACGATTGGGAGGTACCCATGATTGGGGGGTATTGCCGGCTGATCCAATGGGGACAACTGTGCGCCGTAGTTCTGATTTTATGGGGAGTGGGCACCGCGTCGTGGTGCGTAATCATGCCACGTTAAATCAGAGTATGGAGGTGACAGAGCGGAATATGCGTAATGCAGCAAAGCTTCAGGATCGCTCTTTTGCGCGTCGCTTTCCGATGTTAGAGGGTGTTGAGATGGAGTATCGCTGGGGCGGACGACTTTGTTTGTCCTGGAACTCAATGCCTGCTTTTGGAGAGGTTGAGCAGCGTGTATGGTCGGCAGCCTGTCAAAATGGGTTGGGAACCGTTAAGGGTACGCTATCGGGTATGATGGCAGCTGAACTGGCGGTATTGGGTAAATCTGATTTGTTGAGTGAGTTTATGGAGTATCAGCAGGCTCCTTCAACACTGCCTCCTGAGCCCTTTTTGTCATTGGGTGCCAATATCTCCATGAAGTGGAAAGAGTGGCAGGCGGGAGTTGAGCTGTAATCGAACCTTATATTACTTATAACGATTGCCGTCATTCAAGCCGTTATCAGTATTAAAAAGAACGTAATCATATGAAATATTGAGGGCAGATAGATAAGGCTGCCGGGAGAAGCCGATGAGTGAATTTAATACCTCCGATTTTATGAATCCCATGATGACGCAGACATGGTTAAACGGACGCCATGAAGTGCGTTGTGTAAAAGTTATCGCTGAAACGCATGACGTAACCACCTTTACTTTTGGCATGAGTCAGCCGGTCCTTTTCTTTTTCAAGCCGGGGCAGTTTGTCACGCTGGAACTAGAAATTGAGGGTGAAAGAGTCATGCGCTCTTACACTATTTCCAGTTCACCTTCGATTCCCTATAGCTTCTCTATCACCGTGAAACGGGTCGCTGGAGGCAAAGTATCTAACTGGCTGCATGAACATCTTAAGCATGGTGATCAGATTGCAGTTCATGGGCCGGTAGGGCAGTTTAACTGCATGGATTTTGCCGCAGAAAAAGTATTATTACTCTCAGGTGGTGTGGGAATTACACCGGTCATGTCGATGGCACGCTGGTGGTTTAATACTGATTCTGAAGTGGATATCGTGTTTGCACATAGCGCCCGCACACCTAAAGACATTATCTATGCCCGCGAACTAGAGTATATGTCGTCGAGGATTGATAATTTTCAACTGCATCTGATCTGTGAAAAAACTGAAGTTGGTCAGGCCTGGGGAGGTTACCGCGGTTATCTGAACCAGCATATGCTGGGTCTTATTGCGCCTGATTATATGACAAGAGAGGTGTTTTGTTGCGGTCCTGAACCCTACATGAAAGCGATCAAATCAATGCTGCAAGATGCCGGCTATGATATGGATCGATACCATGAAGAATCTTTTGGTGCGACTCCGGTTAAAGATGTGGAGCTGGCGGAAAAACATGCCGATGCTGCTGAAATCGAAAACCAGCTATCTAAAGAGATGGTGCAGGTTAGTTTTACTGATACAGGTACGCAGGTATCTGTAGCGCTGGGTACTAACCTGAATGAGGCGGCCAACGAGGCGGGAGTCAATATCTCCAAGGCATGTGGCGTGGGTATCTGTGGCGCATGCCGGGTTAAGGTTGTTTCTGGTCAGTTTGAAATGGCTCACAATGGCGGTATTTCAGAAGAAGAGATAGCACAAGGTTACGTATTGTCTTGTTGTACGAATGTGACGGAAGATATAGAGATTGATTACTAATCACCCTGGCTTTTCTGTGATGATGGATGCTGTTTCTTAGGTGATATATGCCGCAAAAACTCCGCAATCTTCCGTCGCTCAGTGCGTTGCGTACTTTCGAAGCGGCAGCGCGCTACTCTAGCTTTAAGCAAGCAGCAGATGAATTGTGTGTGACTCAGGCCGCAGTGAGTCGACAGATCAGGCAGTTAGAAACGCAACTAGGGATAGATCTTTTTCTGCGTAGCCATCGCAGAGTTGATCTGACAGAACAAGGTCAAAAGCTATTTCAAACAGTCCATCGTTCACTGATAGATATTGTGACGACCAGCCGTGAAATTCAGCGTGGTTCAGAGCTGCGCTATCTTAATTTTTACGCCACCAGCTCTTTTTCACGGTTGTGGTTAGTTCCACGCCTGAACCAATTGCGCAGGGTGTATCCTGAGATTCATCTGAATTTGATTAGTGTCGAAGAGAATCCCTCGATGCTGAATCGGTTTGATGCAGGTATTATCCTTGGCTTAGAAGACAGTGCAGGCTATCAGTCTGACTTTCTGTTTTCAGAAGAAATTTTTCCAGTGTGTACGCCTGCTTTTCTGGCGGCCAATCCTACAGCAAGCAGCCTTGAAGGCCTGGTACGGCAACCACTGTTAGAGTTGGATGCAAAATACTGGAGTGCTAAGTGGTGGTCCCCAGTCGATTGGGCATTCTGGTTAGATCAGCAAAACCTGATTATTGATGCCGTCAGTGCCGATATGGCGTTTAGCCATTTTCCGATGTTGTTAGATGCGGTATTGCAAGATGTGGGGGTTGGCCTTGGCTGGCGTCATCTGGTGCAAGATATGCTCGATGACGGCCGGTTAGTGCAGCCGATTTTGCACAGTTTTAAAGCGCCTGGGCGTGGCCACTATTTTGTCTGTCGAAAAGATCTGGCAGATAAGCCTGAAATGATACTATTGCGTCACTGGCTGCTGGAGCAAACTGCAACATTCAGAGCGGAGTCACTCACCTGACATTCGCCTGATTTTTACTTAACTTTCACCTGGCTTTCACTTGATTAAGGCACCTCCTACGTAGGTATGTGCCTACGTTAAAAAGCCGGCACTAGATTTGCCGGCCTTTACGTGTATTAACTTAGAAAGGCAAAGGTAGCTTGGCGGTTCGGCCACCATCTACCACGAAGGTTTGTCCGGTTATAAACCCTGCCTCATCTGAAGCCAAAAATACAACCATACTACCGATATCAGAGGGCTCGCCGGTTCGCCCGATGGGGTGCATTGCGTGAAGATCACGTCTGGCTTGTTGCGGATCGCTTTGTGCATTGATGTAGTCCTTACTCAGGTCTGAATTGATCCAGCCGGGAGCAATCGAGTTGCAGCGAATACCATCTTTTCCAAGATCTACTGCCAAAGCTCGAGTAAAACCATGAACACCCGCTTTAGAACCACAGTAAGCGGCATGGTAGGGGTTCGCACCGATCCCTTCGATAGAACCTATGTTGATAATGTTTCCTCCGCAATGAGCGCGCATCTGTTGTAATACGGCTTTAGCCAGAAATACCGGTGCGCGCATATTGACGATCATCATTTGATCCCAGCTCGCTTCATCCATATCTTCGATATGCTGCTCGAACATAAAGCCTGCATTGTTGACCAGAATATCGGTGCCGCCTAGTTCTGCCGCCGCTGCAGCGATCTGATAGGGCGATTCGATCTCACTAAGATCTGACTGGATATAAAAGACATTAGTATTGTTTAGTAGTACCTCATCTAATGGCTGACGCTGAGCGATCAACACGCGTGCTCCAGCGGCCAAAAGCCGGTCGGTGATTCCACGACCGATTCCTCGGCCACCCCCTGTCACAATGGCCAGTTTATTGAGTAAATTCATATTAAATCCTCAGCCTGAAACCGGCTTGGCACCGGTGACTTCTATTGTTTCTCCGGCGATATAACGGGACTGATCAGACGCCAGAAAAGCGATAACATCAGCGATATCCTCAGGTTCAGCAATGCGCCCCAGTGGAACTGTTTTGTTGAGCTCTTCTACCGCTTTGTCTGGGTCCAGACCACGTCGTTCAAACCCGCTGCGAATCATCGGAGTATTGATCTCATGTGGGCAGACCGCATTAACTCGAATTTGCATGGGAGCACAATCACGACCCAGGTTTTTAGTGAGTGCTGCAACGGCACCTTTACTGGTGCAGTAAGCAACGTGCGCCGGGCCAGGATGAGTACCCCAGACGGATGATGTATTAACGATGGCCCCGCCACCTCGTTGTTTCATATATGGGACAGCGGCACGACACAGATAGAATACGGCATTGAGGTTAACATCCATTGCCAGCGACCACATCTCATCGCTAGTTTCTTCGATGGTTCCACGGGGTATGATCCCTGCATTATTAAGCAGAATATCAACACCTCCAAAGGTTTTTACAGTCATCTCTATGAGCTGCGCGCAGTAGTGTTTATCTCTAAGGTCACCCGACAATACAGCAACTTCTGCCCCCGCTGTGCGTGCCTCTTCAGCCACTTTTTGACAGCCTGCATCATCCATATCGGCAATCATGACACGCGCACCTTCATTGGCAAATAATTTAACTAGCGTGCAGCCAACACCGCCCGCAGCCCCGGTGATAACGGTAATCTTATTTTTAAAACGCATTATTATTATCCTCATCTTGAAAACAGTTCAGCGCTGATGAGGTAGATGGTGCAGGAAGGAACAAAGGGCGACAAACGATCTTTAATACGCGTTCACATAACTTATAGTTAAGTGAATGAGTGATAGCAGGGCGCGCTTGCAGAGATTAATCAGTTCACTTGTCTCTCAACAGAACTCCCTGAAGCTTGTAGGGCAGATATTAGCCGGAGGCGCATACGCAGACTCTGTTAATGTGAATGAAGCCGTAGAAATCATGACCGGTGCGGCGTTGCTTGCAAGTGCTGATTCTATCCAGCGCGTCGTTGTGTTTAAGCCTGTCAGGGTTGCGATATTTTCTGCGGGTGACGAAGTGGTCGCTCAAGGGCAAGTCTTACCCGAAAATTGCATCTACGATACGAATCGTTTTACCCTGATAGGCTTATTGCAGCGTATGGGGTGTTCGGTTGTCGATTTAGGCATGATAAAGCTCGGGGAGCAATATAGTCAGGTTGAAGCGGGTGATCGTGTATTGATTCAACCATTCAGTGATCTGCTGTAAAGTGATCGACTATAAATAGAAGGTGATAAATGGCTAGCGAGCAACTGGTAGACAGGTTTGGAAGACAGATTACATATTTGCGGATTTCGGTAACGGATCGTTGCGATTTTCGCTGTGTGTACTGTATGAGTGAGAAAATGACCTTTCTGCCGCGTGCACAGGTGTTATCACTGGAAGAGATTCATTCTATAGCGCAAGCATTCAGTGAATTAGGTGTTAGTAAAATTCGCTTTACCGGTGGTGAACCGCTGGTTCGCAGGGATGTTGTTAAGTTGTTTAAAGGGGTTGGTGCACTCCCGGGCTTAAAAGACTTCTGTTTAACCACTAATGGGTCTCAATTACCGCGTTATGCTCATGCACTCAAAGAAGCAGGTTTAACACGCATCAACATCAGCCTCGATAGCCTGCAAGAAGAGCGTTTTAAAGCTTTAACCCGTACCGGTGATTTAAGTCAGGTTATTGCGGGAATAGACGCAGCCTGTGATGCAGGTTTTAAAGGTATCAAGCTGAATGCTGTCGTTCTACAGGGGCGCAATGATGATGAAGTCGTTAATCTGGTCAGGTTCGCCCGTGAAAAGCAGATTGATCTTAGCTTTATTGAAGAGATGCCGTTAGGCGTGATTGCTGAGCATGATCGTGCAGAAACTTATTTTAGTAGTGATCAAGTAAGGGCGCTGATTAATGAGCGTTTTCCTTTGGTGCCGACCACAGAGTCAAGTGGAGGCCCTGCAAAATATTGGCGTATGGCCGACAGTAATAGTCGTATTGGGTTTATTTCCCCGCATAGTCATAATTTTTGCGGCGATTGTAATCGGGTGCGAGTCACTGCTGAAGGCTTGCTGCTTCTATGTTTGGGGAATGAGCACTCGGTCGACCTTAAGGCGATAATACGTCGCTATCCTGGAGGTCTTGAACGCTTAAAAGAAGTGATACGAAAAGCCATTGAGAACAAGCCGGAAGAGCACCGTTTTACTGCTGATGGTGATGTGCAAATAGTGCGCTTTATGAATATGACCGGAGGCTAGTAGTAGAAAGCAGAGTCCGTGGCAGCTCAGATGCGATAACAAAATTGGTTAGATGGCGTTCTTAAAGCAGTTGACTGACTAACGCGCGAGTAGCGGAAAAAGTTTAGGGAGTTTGAAGGGGACAATGCGGCGAGTCGTTGCGTAGCCTACTTCGAAAAGTGCATTTTTTTGTTCGGCGCTCAGGCGAAACTCTGTTGGTGAAATACTACCCGCATGTATAACAACGGTAGAGTGCCAAAAATGCTCACTAATGTACTCTCTGGACATAGTCGTCATGAATGTCCGAATTAATAGTGATAAATAGCCAATCAACGGAAAATACCTGATTTTCTTTGGATTAGTTCTTTCTTGAATACTGCTTAACCGGAACACTACGACCGGTGATCCATCTCTGGCCCAGTCTTGCTGTAAAGACTCTTCTGATAGAATGCTTCCGTCGACCATCAGGTGTCCTTCAAACTCTTTGAAACTAAAAATAATGGGAATTGACATTGAAAAACGGACAGCTAAAGAGACTTTAACATGAGGTGTTCTTTCTTTATTAAAGATCACGGGGAGCCCGGAACGAACATCTGTGGCTACCACATGAAATGGATATTCGAGATCAGAGAAAGTAGCGCCGCTGAGTTTATTGTCGATCCACTCTTCGAAACGATCCCCGGTAGAGAGCCCTCCCGTACGTAATAAGCGGTAGAACGATTGACCAAGAAATTGAGCAAAATCTGTTTCTTCGGCGATTAGTCTGATTTGGTTAAGGGAGTAGCCAGCAGAAAATAAAGCGCCAACAATGCTTCCGCCTGAGACCCCAACCAATGAAGGGAATTGGATTTTCATCTCATGGAGTGCTGTTAATACACCAATATGTGCAGAAAGCCTGCTGCCCCCACCTGCTAATACAGGTACGATGAATGTAGGATTTATTACATTAGCAGGTATAGAGCTCATATCGGGTTCCTGCGTGATCTTCATCTTTTGTATGATTCTTTTGAATGAGAAATGCTAAAATTTATTTAATGTTAATCGCAATTTCAGATAATAAGCGTTCCTGGCTGACAATTATTATAAATTCTTTATTAATAAATAGAGTATAGCTGAAGCCTTTTTAAACGCTTGTGAAAATCATTATGCACAAAAATGCTGGCTGTCAAGGCTGTTTTCCTGCTTTGGTTTAAAAAGCCTTTTTTGTAAAGCAGACAGTCTGAGTTTGTGCAGGTACTGGTACCAAAGTATGGATTTTATTATCAGAAGGGCGAGTGGTTAATCATTGTGATTAGACGCTAGTCTGGACGTTGCTGATGTTGTTTTTAGGGAGCATGGATCGATATGAGATAGATCAGGCGAGCATTTTTTTGAGAATGTTCGCCTGACACTATTTTAAGGACATAAAATGCAAACTATCGTAATTGTAGGGGGCGGGGCAGGTGGTCTTGAACTAGCGACCCGATTAGGTCATCAATTGGGAAAAGCTAAACAGGCTGATATTATTCTGGTTGATAAAAACCGCTCCCATATCTGGAAACCTTTATTACATGAGATCGCTACAGGCTCGTTAGATATCAATACGGATGGCGTGAATTATCGCGCCCATTCAAGCTTACATCATTATCATTTCCAGCAAGGTACGATGATGGGTATCGATCATGTGAAAAAGGTGATCAATCTACAGGCGCTGAACGATGATGAAGGGAATGAGGTATTGCCTGAGCGTGAGATTGCCTACGATATATTAGTGATGGCTGTCGGTAGCGTCAGCAATGATTTTGGAACGCCGGGCGTAGCAGCGCATTGCTATTATCTGGACTCTCATCAGCAGGCTGAGCGATTTCATCGATCAATGCTCAATCATTTTCTGAGGGTTAACCAGCAATCTGATCAAGGTGTGCTTCAATTAGCGATTGTTGGTGGTGGGGCGACGGGCGTAGAGCTGGCTGCAGAACTGTATCATGTAGCCGACCTGCTTAAAGTGTATGGAATGCCACAGATGTCAGCTAAGCGTTTAAAAATTTCGCTGATTGAAGCGGGTCCTCGTTTACTTCCGGCTTTACCGGAGCGTATAGCTAACTCGGTACACCGTGAATTGCAAAAACTCGGTGTGCAGATTCTGGAGAATACCCGGGTCATTGGTGCTGATTCTGCAGGGTTTGATACCGAAGGTGGTAACCGCGTTGCTGCTGATTTAACCGTGTGGGCTGCCGGTGTTAAAGCGCCCGATTTTGTTAAATCCTTGCCCTTGTTCGAGACGAACCGAATAGGGCAGATATTGGTTAAGCCTAGTTTACAAAGTTCGATAAATGATGATGTCTTTGTGATTGGTGACTGCTGTGCTTGTGAGCAGCCAGATGGCAGTTGGGTTCCGCCCAGAGCGCAGTCGGCACATCAAATGGCGGATCTGGTGCGTAAGAACATCAAGTTACAGATGCAAAATAAAGCATTACAGCCTTATCTCTATAAAGACCATGGCTCATTAGTGAACCTCAGTAAATACAGCACCGTAGGTAGCTTAATGGGTAACTTAAACAAAGGAACGATGTTTGTTGAAGGGCGCATCGCACGCTTTGTTTATATTTCTCTTTATCGAATGCATCAAATTGCCATTCATGGTTGGCTCAGAGCCTCCGGCGTGATGCTCGCGCAAAAAATTGCTAGTAGCGTAAAACCGAAAATGAAATTGCATTAATGGTATTATTTGTCGCCTTAAATATTTCTTAGTCGACAACATAATAGGGACACTCCATGTTTGCATTTTTTGAGCGATTGGTCGCACCCTTCCCACCGGAAGAGCCGCAACAACCGCCCAAAGGCGTTTACGCTTTTTGCCGCCATTACACCAAAGGCAGTGAGGTCTATCTAGTAATGATGGCCGTTCTCACTGCCTGCATCGCCATCGCTGAAGTGACCCTGTTTGGTTTTATGGGAGAGCTGGTTGATTGGCTTGTGACGAAAACTCCTGAAACACTCTTTCAAGATGAAGGCGGGCGACTGCTGATCATGAGTCTGATGGTGTTGGTGGTTCTGCCCATTCTCGTTTTACTGCATGGATTGATTGTTCATCAGACGTTGTTGGGCAACTACCCGATGGCGATACGCTGGATGGCACATCGCTACTTGCTTAAGCAAAGTGTCTCTTTTTACAGCAATGACTTTGCCGGGCGTATCGCGACCAAAGTGATGCAAACCTCATTGGCAATTCGTGAAACCGTCATGAAGTTGCTCGACGTGCTGATGTTTGTGTTGGTGTACTTTATCTCGATCGTTGTGTTGGTTGCACAGGCTGATATTCGTTTGATTATTCCGATGCTCCTCTGGATGTGTTGTTATATCGGTATTCAGGCTTACTTTGTACCTAAGCTCAAACGAGTGTCTACTGAGCAGGCAGATGCACGAAGTATGATGACCGGGCGTATCGTTGATAGTTATACCAATATTCAAACGGTTAAGCTCTTCTCTCATACTGATCGTGAGTCGGCATATGCTGAAGAGGGGATGAACGGTTTTCTGGAAACCGTTTATCGGCAGATGCGTTTGGTGACGGGGCTAAATTTCTGTGTGCAGTTCATTAACTACTTTCTGGCATTTTGTGTGGCGGCGTTCTCAATCTGGCTGTGGAAGGATAGTGCGATTACTGTCGGTGCCATTGCGGTCGCGGTTAGTCTCGCGTTACGTATTAATGGTATGGCCCAATGGATTATGTGGGAAATCAGTTCGCTGTTTGAGAATATCGGCACCGTGGCAGATGGCATGAAAACCTTATCCAGTCCTCAGGAAGTACCGGATATTCCTAACGCAAAAGCACTGGTTGTGACGCAAGGAGGAGTAACGTTTGAGCGGGTTGGGTTCCATTATGGTAAAACCTCAGGTGTGATTGAACACTTGAATCTGGATATTAAACCGGGTGAGAAAATCGGTATCGTCGGACGATCAGGTGCAGGAAAATCCACCTTGGTTAATTTGCTGATGCGTTTTTATGATGTCGGAACAGGTCGAATCTTGATTGATGGACAGGATATTAGCCAGGTTTCGCAGGAGTCTCTTCGTCAGCATATCGGGATGGTGACCCAGGATACCTCTCTGTTGCATCGTTCGGTACGGGATAATATTCTTTATGGCCGCCCTGATGCCAGTGAAGCGGAGTTGCAGGCAGCGACAGCAAAGGCAGAAGCAAGTGACTTTATTCGAAAACTTACTGATCCTGCAGGTCGGGTCGGTTTAGATGCGCAGGTCGGTGAGCGAGGTGTTAAATTATCGGGAGGGCAGCGTCAGAGGATAGCTATTGCACGTGTATTGTTAAAAAATGCACCTATCCTGATTCTTGACGAAGCAACATCGGCTTTAGATTCTGAAGTAGAAGCGGCAATCCAGCACAGCTTGAATAAGCTGATGGAAGGAAAAACGGTAATTGCGATTGCTCACCGTCTCTCAACTATTGCTGCGATGGACAGGCTGATTGTGATGGATCAGGGAGCGATAGTAGAGCAGGGAACTCATCAGGAGCTGGTGGCTTTAGGTGGTATTTATGCACAATTATGGGCACACCAGACGGGTGGTTTTCTGGGGTTGGATATTGAAGATGAAGTTCTGTTAGAACAGCCATAAAAATTTTAATTCTGTATCCCTTCTTCTGAATATTGATAGCGCTCTTCTATTATGCGCTATCAATATTACCTTAAAAACAGTCAATAAAACTCAATTTGATTGAATAAACCTTTAAATAGATATAAAAACAATAAAAGTGAATTTTTCATTGAAATATTAGGGTCGTATATTTTTTATCACTTATAAAATACTCTGGCTAATATAAGATATTTTAATAGGTAAAATGTTCGCGGGAGGATATTATGATTAATACTTTTCCATTGAGAATTATTTCAAATAAATTCAGTACGTTTTTTGTTGTTGTAATATCATTCTATATAAGCGATGTTGTTGCAGATATAGACAGGGCCAATGCTGAACTGCCCATTATGTTAAAGTATAAACACGAGACGGCTTCTCCTCTTAACGTTCGAGATCCTCCCTTCAAAAGCGCGTTTGATTTAATTGATCGGAAATTATTGGATTCTGATAATGGGGTAATGTATATCTCGAAAAATTTGGATAAAGATGATAATTATACTATAGAAAAAGAAAAAAATGATCCGGTTGTATCCGAAATTAAATCAGAGACGACCAAGTATGGTCAGGTTCTCAAACTATTATATTTATTTCAGTTGGTTAAGAAAAACAAAAACTAATTACTATATATTTTTTATTTTGATGTTAGAGACATGGTTGGTTTTTAAATAAATATCTCAAATGACATCAAAACCTGCTCATTTTAATTGCTTGTTATTCTGTTCGTTAATATAACGGATATGTTTAAGGTGATTATTATTATGTGAGGATTTAACAATGCGTAAAGATACAATGAATAAGGTAAATATAACAAAAAAATCTTCTCCCATTGTTACTTTATTTTGCGAGTCGACAACAAAAGATCTTTTAAGTCTCCAAGCAGAATATATGCTGAAACAACTTGATAGCGCTCTTTTGAAAAGCAGAATGTTAAACCAAATTGAAAGTAGCAAAGGGAATATTAATAGACAGATAAACTATTTTGAAAACCTTGGTAATGAACTGTCTGAAATAACCGGAAAAGAAATAGGCTTTTTGAAATCATATAAAAATAAACTTATAGACATCGTAGAAAATAATATGACGGCGGTTCCTTTTATGTCGGCATCGTATCGAGCGACTGAGAGAGAACGCGTATCGGTGGTTAATCTACAAAAAAAATGATGTGACTATGCGCCCGTTACATGCAAAAAAGTGAAAACCATACATTCAGGAGGGTATCATGTTTGATTTCATAACATTGAAAAAAAAGGCTCAAAAATACAGTACAGTTCTTATATTAGTCACCTCATTAGCTGCGAGTAATGGTTATGCAGAAAATGATATGATCATCGGTGCAGATGAGTTTCTTGCATCGTGTGCGTCTTGCCATGGAGCAAGTGGTAAAGGGGATGGCCCCGTCGCTGAATTTCTTACGCCCAAACCTACGGATTTAACCCAGTTGGCTAAAAATAACCACGGTCTATATCCATCCCTTGGTTCTGGGGATTACCCGTTCCAACGAGTATTTCAGGTGATTGATGGTAGAACGCTTGTTTCGGGGCATGGCGATAGAGTGATGCCTGTTTGGGGAAGCCGTTATAAGATGGAAGAGGGCGAGAAGCATGGTCCTATGGGCGCTGAAAAAATTATCAGAGGAAGGGTTTTGGAATTGGTTTATTATATCCAGACAATACAAGAAAAATAACTGTCGCCATACATGCCATCATCCTAGTTAATAATCATGTCCAATTCATCGTCTTAAGAATATTTTGGAAAATACGTAAGCCAATTAAACGGGCTTCTTGTATCAGTGCCAAATGACGGTCAAAGCTAATTTCAACCGGAACACCTTCAATCATAGGAGGTAATCTTACTTCAGGTAATAATGTTACTTTTAACATTGACCTCTCTCCATCAAATGGGCCTGATAGTTGTTTAGGGAGTTTGCCTACAAGCTCGGTGGGTTCTGAAATGCGAGCAGTGAAATGATCACCATTTGGTAGTTTGACTGTGGCTTTTTGGTCAAGAACTGCATACTCAAAGTACTTAGGATCAAGATAAGCCAATATCAGAGGCTCATCTCTCCCTGCAATTAATATCATTGGCTGGCCTTGTGTTATAAATTCGCCAGGCTGTACCAAAATTTCGGCAACTCTTGCATTGTAAGGGGACTTCATTACCAATCTGGATTTGCGGGCTTGTAATCGAGCCAACTCCAGTTTGATTCCATACCTGGATTGAGCTATAACCCCAGCGATCTGCTCTATGGCTTGTTGCTGGCGCATTCGTATTAAATCTACTTTAGCTTGTGCAAGTGCCATCTTAGATGCTGTATGCGCTTGTAAAACGGCTGCCATATCAGAGTTCGGAACTATCCCTTTTTTCTGAAAGTCAGTGTAGCTTTTAAGCAAACTGTTTTGTCTCCATAATCCCTGATTTGCAATGTCTATACGCGTTTGAAATTGTACAAGAATCAGCTGGTTTATCTCAGAGTCCGGGGTATTTAACATACTTAATTGACGCTCAAGTTCAGCGATTTGTGAGTCAAGCTGTGGATCTTTTATTATAAAAAGCGGATCACCTGCGTTAAGTTGGTGGCTGGTTTTAGTAAGAACTGAGGTTAGGTCGCCTTGAACGGGGGATCGAATCTCTAAAGGTTCAGTTGTAATAATTCCGCTCCCTAAAACAAATATATGCGGACGTAATAAAATCCATAGAACCAGAGCTACAGGTGCAGTGACTAAAAAAAGTAAAAAATACCAGCGTATTTTAAAACGGGCTCGTTTGCTATCGGCGTAATTTACGACCATGCCATTATCGGTCGTGGGATTTTGTGATTTACTGCTGGCTTGATACATGATTTTCATTAAAATTTCCTCCCGCGTTTTAAGACCCACCATGGAGCCATTGAGCTCTCTTCGTGTGAGCGTCGGAATATTTCATTAATAAGAGCAAACAGGCACACCAACCGCATAAATAGGGCGTAGAAAGGATAAAGGGGTAGCCATAATGATAAACGTAGATCTTGATTTATACGTTCAGAGATGGCGCAAATAACTATCAAGTAAAAGATGAGAAGAAAAGCAAAGTAAAAGCTGTAAATAGTAAGTGTGATAGACGCAATAAATTGCCAAGGGTATGTTGATGTAATGGCTACCACATAAAATATTATGATAAACGGCATCATCATATTTTGTAAGAAACCATACAATAAAGTGAATATGAAAGTACCACTACCAAGTAGAGATGGACTAAAGGCAGGCCAGTGTTTACGAAAATAAAGAAACCATAAGTCACCATCCCAGCGTAATCGCTGCATTATCAGAGTTTTAATATCGGCGGGCGCATCAGTATGCCCAACCGCTAATGTAGCAAATGGAATATACCATGCCGGATGCCTGGCGAAATATTGTTTGAGACGTACTGTTAAGTCTAAATCTTCTGCTGTATGGGTATCCCAGCCACCGATCTGAACGAGTAGAGTACGACGGAAAGCACCAAAAGCACCTGAAATATTGTTAAGTAAATTCCATTGTCCAAGTCCGGTTTTACCACCTTGCATAGAGATAAGATATTCAATAGCCTGCATACGCGTTATCAGTGTGTCAGTTACATTTCTAACACGCAGAGCACCACCGACAGCAGGAACATTTGGGTCTTCAAAATAAGGGATTATTTGTGCGACCATGTCATTATCAAATGACGTATCAGCATCAGCATTGATAATTATTTCTCCTGATGCCGCGTGTAACCCTGCATTGAGCGTGGAGACTCGTCCTCCTCTTTGCCATTTAGGCAGAACGGATACTTTCCGCTTTTCTCTGTGGCAGTTTTTTGAAGCCTCTAAAGCGGCTTCATAAGTTAGAAAGTTTTGTACCGCACCATCCACAACGGCGATAATTTCAATCTCGCCTTTATATGTTTGTTCTACAAAAGAATTAATCGTGGTTTTTACGGCAACGCCTTCTGCATAACAGGTAATGACGCAAGATACTTTTGGGTGATATAAAGATATTTTAGGTGTTCTCATAAAGGTAGAATAATAAAAACGTAAAATTCCAGTTATTACAATAATAATAAGCGGTATTTCATAGATGAATATTAAAGGCACTAACCATACAAAAAGTATCAAATCTGAACTGAGTTGATACCATATGTCCAATATCATGTAAGTTATGGTATTAAGGTTACTCATAATAATGTCGGCTTTGTTTTAGTTAATTCATCATTCAACCAAGCAGAAACATCAGAACCTATGGCAGCAGGTAGTGTAATAAATTTTATACTGAATTCAATTTTTGAAGAGAGTTGTGATTTTTTTATAATAAATAATTTTCTGACTATTGTTTTAATATTTCCGGGCTCAGTTGTTTGAAGTAATATTAATAACCGATCCTCAGTATAGTTAGTGCATGCATCTGTCACGCGAATTACACTGCGTATTCTTTCATGGATAGCATCCAGTTGTGCAAAGCCTTTGGCCTCACCTTTTGAAGACAGTAGTTCGGCAATATTATGAAATTGAATTGAGAGAATTGAGTGAGATTTTTTATGGCGTATAGCAAGTTTATTCTGCCAATCAATTAACCAGTAAAACTGCTCACTGCTCATCTGCTCACCTAAGGTAAGTGAAAACTGTGGTTTTTCATGTCCATGACGTACTAAATCCCGCCCTTGTGTGGTTAATTTGTAACTATAAATATTGTGTACATGCAGATCGTCTAGCTTACTTGAAATTTGACAGTCGAGACATGCCGCTTCTACAAGCGCATCTATAAACAGACTATCGCAATTTTTACAATGTTGGTTTTCAATAGGTCTGTCATAATCAACGCCAATATGACGTAAATTTTGTAAACAGTTGGGGCAGTTTAAGGCTGTTAGTTTTCTAAAGTGGGTTTGATTATCTACATGACCACAATTGAAACAGTGCAGGCTGGCTTGATGTTCAATATCTATGCTATGGCAGTGGGGGCAAACATCAATGTAGTTTAAATGACCTGAATGACAGGAAGGGCAAAACCGCAATCTATTTATCAATCTATACTTTTCTATCCAGTTTTTATTTTCTAAATAATTGAGCCAGGATGTAGTGTTTTTTTCGTTAATCCCCCAAGATTTCAAAAGAGGATAGTAATATATAAAGCTATTTGATGGTGAAGATTTTGGTGTGATTGTTGAGTTGTTATGTAACCACAAATAAGACAGTAATTTATAGGATGGTTTATCGTTATCATTTAACTTTATTTGTTTTTCCCTGGCGATGTGTTTTTGATAGTCATTGTTGAAATCTTTTATCCATAATCCATCGCTTAAATAGGGTGATAAGGAACTTTTTTGGTTAACTAAAGTAAAACAGTTGAAGGTTAGATGGTGGCTTTTTAAGCTCAATAAAATATTGTCTTGTTTATCTAAGGCTACCGATAATACAATGATTTTTGGTTTTACTCCTTTGGATATAACAGCATTTAGAGAGCTATATTTTTCAAATTTAGGATGCCAAGGCTCGTATTCGTAAGAACCTATCCAAACCATATAATCAAAAGATGGAGTGATAACAGGTTTTTTATGTATTGAAATTGAAGTATGCGAACCTTCCATAATTAACAATCTCTATAGTTTATGGGTAAGTCATAAAATATAAGAAACTATGGGTGGATATCTATAATTATTGTCTTAAAAAAAATCAAAATAGTGATTAAAATTTATGATTTTATATTGAGTTGTCATGGGTTTGATTTTAAGAGCATTAGCTGGAATATTTATGTATTTAAATTGTTGGTAACAGTGCATATAAAATTAATAGAGGTGATAGCATGAAATGGTTTTTTCCTATCATGGGTAATGTTTTTTATACTGTGGTATTTCTTTTTGCATCGACTACTGTTTATGCTCAAGATAGCAATTTTACCGAACTTATAGGAAAGGCTGCATTTGTAAAAAACTGTGCTGTCTGTCATGGGGCTGATGGTAAAGGTGAAGGGGCTATCTTGGACTGCCTGAAGAAGAAACCCGCAGACCTTACACTAATCAGTAAAAAAAATGGTGGTGTATTTCCTCAGGCTTTAATTTATGAAAAAATCAGAGATCCACAAAGTCTTCGGGCACACGGATCGGCAGAGATGCCTATTTGGGGAGCAATGTTTAGTGAAGAAATAATGAACGCTTACGGTTACCTTGATGCCGGGAAATGCAACTCCGTACAGGGCCGTATACTTGAGCTGGTGTTTTTCATAGGAAATATTCAAGAATAAATAATCCAGTATTGATTGTCTGCTTTGAGATACCTGCCTGATGATGAGCTCAATAGAAATAGAGCTGTTATTCGTTTCTATTATAAAAAATAAACTGTTTATTTCTTGACGGAACTAATGCGTTTTCATGTGCTCAGATGAATAAAGCAGATTATCTGATTCCATGAGGGCGTATTATGGAGCAATTCTTGGCGATTGTTGTTGGTTTTGTTGCTGTGTTATCACTACTATTATCCCCAAGCGCAAAGTGTGATGGTGCCTTTTTTAAAGGGCTTTCTCCGACAGGTGAACAACCTGGTTTACTGATGCTTGTTTTTTCGCAAGTGACTACCTGGATCTTTGCACGCTCTTTACTGAATGCTGCAATACTCGGTTTCTATTACGGACTGTGGGGCACATTAGCTTATGCTGCTTATTATCTGTCGTTTCTGACGGGTGCTAAAATCATCGATTCTGTACGTTTCCGACATGGTTTTAGCAGCATACAGGCGTTTCTTGATCACCGGTTCGGGGCTTGGGGTACCCGATGTTATAACCTTGTGATTGGTATCAGGTTAGTGAGTGAGATTTTTGCCAATATTCTGGTCATTGGTATTTTGTTTGGTGTTGCTGGTAGCAGCGCTTATATATACGCCGTTCTGGCATTTGCGGTGGTGACATTGGTGTATTCAATGTTGGGCGGTTTGCATGCCTCTTTGCGCACTGATTTGATGCAAATGGTCCTGTTTTTAGTGGTCTTGGTGATATTGACGGTATTGGTGATCAGTAGTGGTAACGCCACAATCGAGCATCTATTATTCAAACCATTCAATATTACTGATCCTGGCCCTATTCTGTTGTTGGTTGCTCTGCTGCAGGTATGGAGTTATCCGATGCATGATCCGGTAATGATGGATCGCGGTTTTCTTGCTGATAGAGAAACAACCCGAAAAAGTTTTTTTCATGCGGCTTGGATTAGCATTTTGTGCATTACCCTTTTTGGTTCCTTTGGGGTGATTGCCGGTTCGCAGGCGCTATCTGGTGAGGCGATGAATGCTGTCTTGCTGCGTATTCTGGGCGATGTGCCCATGTTGCTGTTTAATATTACCTTAGTGATTTCAGCCATGTCGACACTGGATAGCACCTTGTCCAGCTCGTCTAAGCTAGTTGTCGTGGATATGAAATGGGTAGATCCCAGTGTTAAAAATGGTCGTATCAGCATGGCATTGTTTATGCTGATGGGCTTACTGTGTGTTTTTTTGGGTAATAAGGATCTGTTTAGTGCGGTTGCCGTGAGTGGTACCGCGTCTATGTATCTGGCACCTGTGATTTTCTTCTCATTATGGGGAGGAAGAACCGATATTCCAGTATGGAGTTACTTAGCTACTTTCGTGCTGGCTTTAGCAGGAGCCGCACTTTATTTTGTTGAATCCGCGGGGCATACACAGCTGCTGGGTGACTATCACAAATACACAAAATTATTAGCGATATCAGTGGTTATTCTCATCATGGGTTGTTTGTTTTTCTGGGCAGGTCTCATCAAAGCTTCTATGGGGGAGTCTTCAAAAGGGATCAAAAAACCAGTAGAGGAGGCAACCCCGTTATGACCTTGTTTAACCCAGTTGAAGGCAAACCATTACTTGTTTTTGGAGGTCCTTACAGTAACGCTGAAGCGACCAAAGCTATGATGGCTGAGGCTGTTCGTTTAGCGGTTCCTGCTTCCAATGTTCTGTGTAGCGGTGATTTGGTTGCTTACTGTGCATCACCGCAAGAAACGATTAATCTTATTCGTCAATGGGGCATTGCGGTGGTGCTGGGGAACTGTGAAGAGTCATTCGGTAGCGACGCAGATGATTGTGGTTGCGGGTTTGAAGAGGGCAGCTCTTGCGATCTGTTATCTGCAAGTTGGTTTGGCTTTTCTAAACCGCGTATTAGTCAGGAGAGTAAGCAATGGATGAAACAGCTGCCGCAAAGTATCCGTTTTTATTATGGTGGGGTTGAGTTTCAAGCGATACATGGCGGAACAGAGCAGATCAACCAATTTATATATGAATCTGACATTGATCAGATCAAAGCACAGCTGGATAGCACAGAAGCCCGAATTATCATTGGCGGACATTGCGGGCTTCCCTTTGGAAAAACCGTCAACAATAAAGCGTGGCTTAATGCTGGGGTGATCGGCATGCCAGCTAACGATGGCACTCAGGATGGTTGGTATATGCTTCTCACACAGCTTGCTGGTCGTATGGAAATTAGTTGGCACAGATTAAAATATGAGGCACAAAATACAGCAGATACGATGAGCAACGAGGGATTGAACACGGCTTATAAAGCGGCACTGTTAAACGGGCTTTGGCCAAGCACAGATATCTTACCTGAGACAGAAAAAGCAGGCTCAGGTATACCGTTAGTATTGGCACCATTGAGCATACCTTTGGCTTCCTTTCAGGATTAGCAGGTTCTTTTAAGCTTTTAACTTTAGCAAACGGCTTACTGTGACATAAAGCCGCTTAGCGCTTCTATTGTTTCGATGGCTCCACTCAATTCACTTTTGTAGCCTGCCAATTTCTGTACTTTTTGCTTGAAGTCTTCGCTTTTTATAATCTCAATAAATTGGCTTACCGCTGCCTTTTGCAGGTTTTTCTGGTGACAAACCAAAACATAGTCTTCGCTGCAGATGGGCATAAAACCCAGTCCAAATTGATGAGCGGCTTGCTGGACGCCAAAGCCAACATCCGCCATATCAGATGCGACGTAAGCTGCGATAGCAGAGTGAGTAAATTCCCGGTTGTTATATCCGCTGATGTCAGAAGCAGAGATTCCTTCGTTTAATATGAGTTGGTCGAACAGAGCGCGTGTTCCAGAGTCTTCCTGGCGATTGATAAAACGCACTCCACTGCGTACTAAGTCGCTTAACCCTTCAATTTGGAGTGGATTATTTTTTGCGATCATTAGCCCCTGCTGGCGAGAGATAAAACGAATGATTTTGTGTGAACGGGGCTTTAGCAGTTGTTGATAGCGCTCAAGAAGCTGAGGAATAGCAACTCCCGTTGGCATATGAAACCCCGCGATGTCGCAGGCATCCCGATTGAGAGCCGCCAGTGCTTCTAAGGGGCTGCTGTATTGAAGATCCAGCTGTAAATTATTAATGCAGACTTGTGGCAGTAGAGCCACGGCATAACCATGGCTTGCTTGAATACGTAATAGCGGCGTTAAATTAACCAGCGCCTTTTGAATTTCTACATTCAATTCAGAAGCAAGGTTAGCCATTTGTGGTTGGAAGCGGGCCATGACTCGCTGCTCTGCCCAGAGTAACTTTTCTCCTAACGGTGTTAACGTGGCACCGCGTCCTTTTTCTAGCTTGACTAATTCGGTGCCAAAGAAGTCAGCCCATTTATTGAGTAGATTCCAGCCGTGTCGATACGATATTCCCGCTGCTTTGGCGGCGGATGTTAATTTTTTGAACTGATGTATTTCTGCTAATAGCTTAAATAATTGAGGATCAAGCGTGTTTCCTCCTTCATCCCGAAATGTCCAGGTAGGGTCAATCTGAATACGCTTAGTGGTCATAATAGTGTTTCTCGGGGTGCAATAGGTAGTATATGAATCGGTTTAAATAGGTATTTATATGCATATATAGGGCATTTGTTTCAATAATATAGTCTATTTAGTGGCATATATAGTACGTTTTTTATATAGGTATAAAAATGCATATTTTTAGCGCTGGCTAATAGTGATAACGTTACGGAACAAGATAATAAAAACTAGCCTTGCTGATGCTAATTTGTAAGCGCTACTCACTTGCCACCCTTGATACTGAGTAGTCAGCCTTTTGCAAACAGCCAGCAAAACAGGTGCAAAGACAATGAACGAGTTAACTCAATGGGATCCTCAGGCTGTACAAGAGGTGATTGCTTCACTACAGCATAAGCCGGGCGCCTTGCTACCCATTCTGCATGCTATTCAGAACTCTCAGGGTTATATCCCGGCAGAGTCTTTACCCATGATTGCGGCTGCGTTACACCAGACCCGAGCTGAAATACATGGTGTCATTACTTTTTATCACCATTTTCGTATGACGCCGCCTGGTCGGCATTCGTTAGAAGTGTGTCGGGCAGAAGCTTGCCAGGCGCGCGGCTCTCGTGCATTAGAGGCCCATGTAAAAGCAAAACTGGGTATTGACTATCACAATACCACGACAGATCGAGAGTTCAGTCTTGAGCCTGTTTATTGTTTAGGAAATTGCGCTTGCGGCCCGTCTATCCGAGTGGGTGATGACATTGTTGGTCGTGTTACGCCTGATAAATTTGACCAGTTAGTTGATGAGTTAACGACGGTTGCGTTGGAGATCCGCTCATGAGCACAAAGATTTATGTTCCGCGTGATACCACCACGCAAGCACTGGGCGGCGAAAAAATAGCTCAGATGATTCAGAAGGAAGCAGTTGCACGTGGCTTGGATATTGAGCTAATTCGAAATGGCTCCCGTGGTCTGTTCTGGCTTGAGCCAATGGTTGAAGTACAAACGGATAATGGACGTGTTGCGTATGGGCCTGTTGAAGTCGCTGATGTATCAACGCTGTTTGATGCAGGTTTGCTGGAAGGTAAAAGTGCACATCCTTTGGCTCTTGGTGATCCCCAAGAGATCCCTTATCTGAAAAAGCAGCAGCGCTTAACGTTTGCTCGTGCGGGTATTACTGATCCTGTCTCAATAGATGACTACAAACTGCATGAGGGTTTTAAAGGGCTGGAAAACAGTCTGGCTTTGAGCGGACAGTTGATTGTTGATGAGGTGAAAGCCTCTGGTTTGCGAGGCCGTGGTGGTGCCGCTTTTCCAACCGGCATTAAATGGCAAACTGTGCATGATTGCACTGCCGATCAAAAATACATTGTGTGCAATGCGGATGAAGGTGACTCGGGCACATTTGCTGACAGGTTAGTCATGGAAGCAGATCCCCTGATGCTGATCGAGGGAATGATTATTGCCGGGTTAGCGGTTGAGGCAACCCAAGGTTATATCTACCTGCGTTCTGAATATCCGGTTGCTCATCAGGTTATGAATGAAGCGATTAGCAATGCTTACCAGGCAGGGTATCTCGGTGAAAACATTCAGGGTAGCGGCAAGCGGTTTGATCTTGAGGTGCGTTTAGGTGCGGCTGCCTATATCTGTGGAGAAGAAACCTCTTTGCTCGAAAGCCTGGAGGGTAAGCGTGGTTTAGTGCGCTTTAAGCCGCCATTACCTGCTATTAAAGGGCTGTTCGGCAAACCTACCATCGTGAACAACGTGTTATCTCTGGCAGCGGTGCCTTTCATTATGGCCCAAGGTAGCAAAGCGTATGCTGATTGTGGCATGGGGCGCTCACGTGGAACCTTGCCGTTTCAATTAGCAGGCAACATCAAACAAGGCGGCTTAGTAGAACTGGCATTTGGTCCGACGTTGCGCGAACTAGTAGACGATTTTGGCGGCGGTACTGAATCAGGGCTGCCAATGCGCGCTATTCAGGTCGGAGGGCCATTAGGGGCTTATCTGCCGGAAAGCCAGTGGGATACACCGCTGGATTATGAAGCGTTCGCCGCTATCGGCGCTGTATTGGGCCACGGTGGTGTGGTTGTGTTTGATCAATCGGTTGATATGACAGAACAGGCGCGCTTCTCGATGGAGTTCTGTGTAGCTGAGTCGTGCGGAAAATGTACGCCATGCCGTATTGGTTCGACCCGGGGTGTTGAAGTGATCGACAAGATCAGAGCAGGTGATAAGGTTGAAGCTAACCTTGCGCTGCTGGATGACCTGTGCGAAACCATGGTGGATGGGTCTTTATGTGCGATGGGTAGCATGACGCCAATACCTGTCCAAAGTGCGTTCAAGTATTTTTCTGAAGATATTGCGCTCGCCCACTCCAGAATGTCTCACCAGACGGAGGCTAAATAAGATGTTGCAGCATTATGATCCAAAACAGTCAGATCTGAATAAAGATTATGGTACGCCTGAGAGCCTGTCCGAAAGCTTGGTCACATTACAGATTGATGGTGTCGAGATCACGGTATCCGAAGGTACATCTGTATTGAGAGCTGCAGCACTGGCCGATATCAATATTCCAAAACTATGCGCCAGCGATAATCTTGAGGCGTTTGGTTCCTGCAGGCTTTGCGCGGTCCAGATTGAAGGCCGTCGCGGCTATCCGGCATCCTGCACCACACCGGTCGAAGCGGGTATGAAGGTAACCACGCAGAATGAAAAAATCGGAAAGCTGCGTCGTAACATTATGGAGTTGTATATCTCAGACCATCCTTTGGATTGTCTGACGTGCCCTTCAAATGGTGATTGTGAGCTTCAGGATATGGCAGGGGTCGTCGGCTTGCGAGAGGTACGTTATGGTTTTGACGGGCATAACCATCTGGATGCTGAAAAAGACAAATCCAACCCTTACTTTACCTTTGATCCTAGTAAATGCATCGTTTGTTCGCGCTGTGTACGTGCCTGTGAAGAGGTACAGGGAACGTTTGCACTCACGGTTGATGGGCGGGGGTTTGACTCAAAAATTGTGGCCGGACAAGATGATCCATTCCTTGATTCGGATTGCGTATCCTGTGGTGCATGTGTGCAGGCTTGCCCAACATCAACGTTAATGGAAAATAGCGTTATCGAGATGGGGCAGCCAGAACACAGTATTGTGACAACCTGTGCATACTGTGGTGTTGGTTGTTCTTTCAAAGCGGATATGAAGGGCGATCAGGTTGTGCGTATGGTGCCTTATAAAGGCGGTGAAGCAAACCAAGGGCACTCTTGTGTTAAAGGGCGTTTTGCTTTTGGCTATGCGACCCACAAAGATCGTATAAAAACCCCGATGATCCGCGACAGCATTGATGAACCGTGGCGTGAAGTTAGTTGGGAAGATGCCATTGGTTTTGCTGCAAGCCGCTTAAAAGCAATACAGGCAAAGTATGGCCGGGAAAGTATCGGGGGTATTACCTCTTCCCGCTGTACGAATGAAGAAACCTATCTCGTACAAAAGCTGATCCGTGCCGCCTTTGGTAACAATAATACTGATACCTGCGCACGAGTTTGTCATAGCCCAACCGGTTATGGTCTGAAAACCACTCTGGGCGAATCCGCAGGAACACAGACCTTCGACTCAATCAAGTACACCGATACGATGTTGGTGATCGGAGCCAATCCGACTGATGCACACCCTGTATTTGGTTCTATGATGCGTCGCCGTTTGCGTGAAGGGGCACAGTTGATTGTTGCAGACCCGCGCAAGATTGATCTGTTGAAAACCCCGCATCTCAAAGATGCCATACACCTTCCGCTGCGGCCGGGCACGAATGTCGCCTTAGTGAATTCGCTGGCGCACACCATTATGAGTGAAGGCCTTGAAGATAAAGCGTTTATCGCCTCACGTTGTGATGATAAAGCATTTATCAAATGGCAGGCGTTCATTACAGAAGAGCGTAACTCACCTGAAGCTATGCAAAGCATAACAGGCGTTGATGCAGAGGATGTCCGCAGGGCGGCTCGGATGTATGCCAATGCAGGTAATGGCGCGATCTTTTATGGGCTGGGTGTGACTGAACATAGCCAAGGTTCAACAATGGTCATGGGCATCGCCAACTTAGCGTTGGCAACCGGCAATATCGGCCGCGAAGGAGTGGGCGTTAACCCGCTACGGGGTCAGAATAACGTGCAGGGCTCTTGTGATATGGGGTCCTTCCCGCATGAGTTTCCGGGTTACCAGCATGTCGCAGACGATGAAGCGCGTGGCCGGTTCGAAGCCGCATGGGGCGTTAAACTAGACGATGAGCCAGGTTTGCGTATTCCTAATATGTTTGATGCGGCACTGGCCGGAAGCTTTAAAGCCCTGTATGTCCAAGGTGAAGATATCGCGCAATCCGATCCGAATACTCAGCATGTAGAAGCGGCGCTCAAAGCGCTGGAATGTGTGATTGTGCAGGACATATTTCTCAATGAAACGGCAAAATTTGCCCATGTTTTATTACCGGGTTCTACCTTCCTTGAGAAAAACGGCACCTTTACTAATGCAGAGCGACGCATCAACCGTGTGCGTAAGGTGATGCCTCCTTTGGCAGGAAAAGAGGACTGGGAAGTAACAGTAGCGCTTTCTAACGCGCTGGGTTATGAAATGAATTATAGCCACCCGTCAGAAATCATGGACGAAATTGCCAGCCTTACGCCTAGCTTTACCGGCGTCAATTATGGACGCCTAGAAGAGCTGGGAAGTATTCAATGGCCGTGCAACGAGCAGCACCCGGATGGGATGCCGATCATGCATGTAGAAGACTTTCCGATTGGTAAAGGCAACTTGGCCATTACTGAATATGTGGCAACCGATGAGCGTGCGACTCGCCGCTTCCCGCTCTTATTAACAACAGGCCGTATTCTTTCGCAATACAATGTTGGCGCACAAACACGTCGTACAGAAAACCAGAAATGGCACAATGAAGACGTATTAGAGCTTCATCCGCATGATGCAGAAGAGCGCGGTGTTAGTGACGGTGATTGGTTGGGTATTAGCAGCCGTGCAGGTCAAACAGTATTGCGCGCGGTTATTAGTGAGCGTATGCAGCCCGGTGTTGTGTATACCACTTTCCATCATCCCGGCAGTGGTGCCAATGTCATCACAACGGACAGTTCAGACTGGGCGACAAACTGCCCTGAATATAAAGTCACGGCAGTACAGGTTGAGAAGGTAACGCAACCGTCTGAATGGCAGAAGAATTTTCAAGACTTTAACAAAAAGCAACAGGATTACCTTAAGAAAGGTCGTCGCACCCGTTCTGCAGAGGCCAGCCAGTAATGGCTGCGTGCCCGCAAATGGTCAGTCATAAAGATGTCGAATCTGGCGGCGAATCAGAGGTGGAGCAGCAACTTGATCCTGAACTTGAGCTGCATTCAAGCGTTTCTGTTAGTCGTTGGGAGCAAGGCGATCTGAGTCTTGCTGATGACAAGGTCGCAGAAGAGGTGGCTGTTGCTTTAGTCTATAACGGCATTTCACATGTCGTTATGATGACCAGCCCGAATGACTTAAAGGATTTTGCATTAGGGTTCAGCATGACAGAGGGGATTCTGACAAGCGCTGATGAGCTTTATGACATTGAGCTGCAACAACACGATGCCGGTGTTGAGGTACGTTTGAATATAGCTTCCCAGCGTATGATGCAGTTGAAACAGCAACGCCGGAACCTGACCGGGCGCACGGGATGTGGCTTGTGCGGGGCTGAATCTCTGGAACAAGCGGTGCGTCCGATTAAAGTACTGAATAGTCCAAACACAATCAGTGATGAGGCTATTCAAAATGCTGTCGTTAAATTAGAAGACAATCAGCCGCAGCAGGCGCTTACCGGTGCTTGTCATGGCGCAGCCTGGTGCAATCATCAGGGCGAGATATTGATGGTTAGAGAAGATGTGGGTCGTCACAACGCACTCGATAAACTTATCGGATCATTAATACGCGAAGGTATCGATATGCAGCAAGGGTTTGTATTGATATCCAGCCGTGCAAGTTATGAAATAGTACAGAAGGTGACGGCCGTAGGGATAGGCACATTAGTGGCTGTTTCTGCCCCAACGGGTTTGGCTCTGCGTTTAGCCCGGAACGCTGGATTGCAACTGGTTGGCTTTGCTCGCCCGAAGCGACATGTTCGTTACAGCCCTGAGCCTATAAACAGCCCTGAGCCGGTCAATAAATTGCCTTGAGCAGGTTACATGATTAACTACACAGCAAAATCACTCTATTTTTTACTTAAGATTGGCAGTAGTGGAGCAAACAGAATATGAGTCACTCACAGTTAGATCAGCTAATTATCATGGCAAACCAAATTGCTGATAACAACCATCTGGATACTGATGCGGAGTCGGTTGAGTTTATCGCGATGCATATAAAAAAATTCTGGGCGCGTTCCATGAAGCATGAATTGATTGAATATGCTCAAAATGATGGGAGTCAATTGAATGAGTTCGCGTTAAAGGCAACGCTTAAATTAGGCGTGCAATATGCGTAGCAGTGTAGATTGATAAGGGGCGCTTTTACTGGTGTGATCGATTAGTGAGGCGTGTGAAATTTCTGGCATTAAATAGCGGCTATGGAAAACCCTGCTATGCTGATACATTACTCCGTGGTGTTTTATATTCGGTTTAGATAGTCCTATTAACGAGGTTATCATGGATATAAAAGATTTGTTAAAACAGCAGCGTCTTTTACTGCTGCTGTTACTTGTTTTATTTCTGGTGACCGCGCTGGCTACTTTCTCCGTGTACGGCATCCTCTATTATTCTGCATTTAACAGTCAAAAAGGCAGTCTTGTTGAAATGGTCAAAAGCCAGGCAAGATTAATCGATGCGGTCAGCAAGTTTGATGCTATCTATAGTGAAACAGACCACCCGAATGGGGCTGCAGGCGCTACATTAAGCCAAGTAGTGAATGCCAATATGGGTCAGCAAGGCTTTGGCTTAACCGGAGAGTTCTCCCTCGGCCAGGTTCGTGGCGAAGCTGTGCAATTCTTACTGCCGTCCCGTAATAATGCTAATCAGATTATTTCTTCTGTTAATTTGAATCACCCGTCTGTTAAACCTATGAAGCTTGCCCTAATGGGCATGAGTGGTGCTCTGATTAATAAAGATCATCGAAATGTCGAGGTATTATCCGCTTATGAACCTCTGAAAGTGTTGTCGCTTGGCTTAGTTGCACAAATTGATATGTCTGAAATTCAGGCTCCTTTTGTACAAGCCGCTTTCATTGGCTTCGCAATAACGGTGGGGCTGACTCTTTTGGCCGTTATACCTGTCTATCGTTTAACCGCTCCTTTTATCTTGCACCTCGACCGAAAAGTAAATGAGCGAACCTTAGAGCTTAATAAAGCGAATAATGATCTGTTATATATGGCGCAGCATGACCATCTTACCGGTTTGCCGAACCGACTTTGCTTTATGCAGCTTGTTAAGCAGGCCAGAAAGGAGAAAGGGTTAACGGGCTTGCTCTTTATAGATTTAGATAGTTTTAAGCCTGTAAATGATAAGTATGGCCATACTGCAGGCGATGAAGTGTTAGTGTCTGTTGCAAAGAGATTGAGCGCAGGAATCAGAAGCACTGATACCGTGGCACGTATAGGGGGTGATGAGTTTGCTGTGCTGTTAGTGTATTTAAATAATATTGAGGATGCGGTAAGAATAGCCAATAATATTACCCGTCAATTAGAAGCGCCTATTCATTTGAAGGATGGAGGAAGTACAGTAATTGGTTGCAGCATCGGTATAGCCCAAGATATAAATAAAAAAGAAAGCGATGAAGCACTGATTAGCCGTGCAGATACGGCAATGTATAAGGCTAAGTTGAATGAGAATAGTTCATATGAAATAGTCTGAGCTGTAGTAGCTCAGACTATTGAATTTACTTTTAGCTTTCTTCGGGCTCATATCCCAGATTAGGTGCTAACCAGCGCTCAGCCACATGCATCTCCATGCCGGTCCGTTTAGCATAGTCATTCACTTGGTCTTCACCAATCTTGGCAACGCCAAAGTACTGGGATTCAGGATGGCTGAAATACCAGCCACTCACAGCAGCGGTTGGCAGCATAGCGTAAGACTCAGTAATGCTGATGCCCGTGCGGGTTTCAACATCGAGCAGCTCCCACAGCAAGCCTTTTTCGGTATGGTCAGGGCAAGCGGGGTAACCAGGCGCAGGGCGTATACCCTGATATTTCTCTTTAATCAGGTCGGCATTTTGCAGATTCTCATCTGCAACATATCCCCAGGTTTCTTTACGAACAACCGCGTGCAGGTATTCTGCAAAGGCTTCAGCTAAGCGATCTGCCAGGGCTTTAATCATGATGCTGTGATAGTCATCATGGTCGGCTTCATAAATGGCAGCCAACTCGTCAACGCCAAAGCCTGTTGTTACCGCAAAGGCTCCGTAATAATCGGCTTTTCCGCTGGCTTTGGGCGCTATAAAGTCGGTCAGGCACATATGGGGTTTGCCGGCAATTTTTTCTGTTTGCTGGCGTAAGTGATGCAGCGTCATCAATACTTCTGAGCGTGTCTCATCCGTATAGAGTTCAATATCGTCATCATTCACGCTGTTGGCAGGGAACAGGCCGTACACGGCGCGAGCCTGTAGTTTTTTGTTATTGATCAGGTCATCTAATACACGCTGCGCATCAGCGAACAGCTTCGTCGCTTCTTCACCAATCACTTCGTCGGTAAGAATACGCGGATAACGTCCGGCCAGCTCCCATGAATGGAAGAACGGGCTCCAGTCGATATAGTCACGCAGAATATTCAGATCAAGATTATCGAGCACCTGTATGCCAAGTTGCTTCGGAACCGGTGGGGTGTAGCTATCCCAATCAATCTGAAACTTGTTACTGCGGGCTGCATTAATAGGGATGCGGCGCTTATCGGTTTGACGTGCAGCATGGCGTTCGCGTGTTGCTTGATAATCCTCTTGTATCTCTTTGATATAGGAGGATTTATGTTCTTTCGATAAGAGCGCTGACGCAACGCCGACTGCCCGTGAGGCGTTGGTGACATGCACGACCTGATCGCGCTTAAACGCAGGTTCGATCTTCACGGCGGTATGCGCTTTTGAGGTAGTAGCTCCACCAATCATTAGCGGGATGCTAAACCCTTGGCGTTCCATCTCTTTGGCAACATGAACCATTTCATCCAGAGAGGGTGTAATGAGTCCGGACAAACCAATAAGGTCTGCGTTTGACTCACGGGCGGTAGTCAGGATTTTCTCGGCAGACACCATGACACCCAGATCGATAATTTCGAAGTTGTTACACTGCAGTACAACTCCGACAATATTTTTACCAATGTCGTGCACATCACCTTTAACGGTTGCCATCACCACTTTGCCTGCAGAGCTGGACTCATTATCCGCTTTACCGGCTTCAATAAAGGGCATCAGATAGGCAACCGCTTTTTTCATCACGCGCGCTGATTTAACCACCTGAGGCAGAAACATTTTTCCGGAACCGAAAAGGTCGCCAACAATGCCCATGCCATCCATTAACGGGCCTTCGATAACCTGAATAGGGCGCTCGTAGTTTTGGCGGCACTCTTCAACATCGTCATCAATAAAGTCGGTGATCCCTTTTACCAGTGCATGCGATAAACGTTCGTTGACTTCCCATGAACGCCATTCCTGAGTTTCGGGCGCTTTTTCTTCTGATCCATCGCCACGGTATTTATCTGCAACGGCGAGAAGGCGCTCAGTAGAATCAGAGCGGCGGTTTTGAATAACGTCTTCGACCAGCTCTTTCAGCTCTTCAGGTAAGTCGTCATAGATAGCGAGCTGCCCGGCGTTAACGATCCCCATATCCATACCTTGCTGAATAGCATGGTAAAGAAAGACGCAGTGAATCGCTTCACGTACCGGATTGTTACCGCGGAATGAGAAGGAGACGTTAGACACGCCGCCTGAAATTTTGGCGTAAGGCAGGTTCTTTTTAATCCAGCCAGTTGCTTCAATAAAATCAAGTGCGTAGTTATTATGTTCTTCGATACCGGTGGCAACCGCAAAGATATTAGGATCAAAAATAATATCTTCAGGAGGGAAGCCCACCTCATCAACCAGAATGCGATAAGACTCAGCACAGATCTCGATTTTGCGTTCGCGGGTATCGGCTTGGCCCACTTCATCAAACGCCATCACAATAACGGCCGCACCGTAACGGCGAACTAATTTAGCTTGCGCTTTAAACTTTTCGACACCTTCTTTCATCGAAATAGAGTTAACGATCCCTTTACCCTGGATGCACTTAAGGCCAATCTCGATCACTTCCCATTTGGAAGAGTCAATCATGATAGGGACGCGAGAGATATCAGGCTCAGAGGCAATCAGCTTCAAAAAGCGCTCCATCGCCGCTTCGGAATCCAACATCCCTTCATCCATGTTGATATCGATGATCTGCGCACCGTTTTCAACCTGCTGGCGCGCAACAGCCAACGCTGTTTCATAATCGCCTTCTTTAATCAGGCGTTTGAAAGCTGCCGATCCGGTAACGTTGGTACGCTCCCCGACGTTAACAAATAAGGTATCAGCCCCAACATGCATCGGCTCTAAACCCGCCAGGCGCATTTCGACAGGCAGATCAGGAATTTGGCGAGGAGGGTGCTTCTCAACCGCTTCACGAATGACGCGAATATGGTCTGGGGTCGTGCCACAGCAGCCACCGACAATATTCAAAAAGCCGGAAGCAGCCCACTCGCCAATCTCATCGGCCATCTCTTCAGGGGACTCATCATACTCACCAAAGGCATTCGGTAAACCAGCGTTAGGGTGCGCAGAAACATGACACTGTGCAATACGTGAAAGCTCTTCAATATACTGGCGAAGTTCTTTAGGGCCCAGTGCACAGTTTAAACCGATAGCAATCGGGTTGGCATGACGCACTGAGTTCCAGAACGCTTCGGTTGTCTGGCCCGATAGGGTACGGCCGGATGCATCGGTAATCGTACCGGAGATCATCACAGGTACACGCACGTTGTGATCATCAAAATATTGTTCAACGGCATAGATAGCAGCTTTGGCGTTGAGCGTATCAAACACCGTCTCAATCAAAATGATATCTGATCCGCCTTCAAGCAAACCGTCAATCGACTCTGTATACGCCTCTACCAGCTCATCAAAGCTGACATTGCGATAGCCAGGATCATTAACATCCGGCGAGATAGAGCACGTACGGTTAGTCGGGCCAAGGACACCGGCAACGTAGCGTGGACGATCCGGTGTTTCAGCGGTGGCTTCATCACAAGCGGCGCGAGCGAGTCGGGCGGCTTGCAGGTTGATCTCACGGCTGAGTGACTCCATGTTGTAATCAGCCATCGCAATCTGTGTTGCGTTAAAGGTATTGGTTTCGATGATATCGGCACCGGCATCGAGGTAATCGCGGTGAATATCTTTGATAATCTTGGGCTGAGTCAGCACCAGCAGATCGTTGTTACCTTTAACATCAGAAGCCCAATCGGCAAAACGTTCACCCCGGTAGTCAGCTTCCTCCAGTTGGTAGCCTTGAATCATGGTTCCCATACCGCCATCAAGAATCATGATGCGTTGCTGGAGTGCTGCTTCGAGTTGTTGTGAAATCGTCTGTGCCATCGAATACTATCCAATACCTATAATAAAGGAGCCTATGATAAAGCAAATCACGAATGAATTTACTGAGTTCATTTCAATTTAACGTGAATGTGGCTCATATCGAGGTAATAAAAAGGGGCTAAATATGATTTTTTAGCGACTATTTAGAAAGCTTGGTTAAAAATAGAACAGGGCAGGTGCTAATGATTTTTTTTACGTGTGGGTGGTTCATGTTTAATCAGGCACCTTGGTGTAGCGGTGCTAGATTAGATAAGACAGCTTTCAAAGATCATGGCAGGTGTTTGCAACAGAGAGGGCATGATGCATTGATACGGGGAAATGCAAAACGCAAGACCTGACCCTGTCAGCTTTTACAGCACCGCTTAAAACTGGTGGTTAACACCACTAAAAGCCACGTCGTTAAAACCAGTCAAAGTCAGTTCCTTGGGTTTACCTTCAAGGCTGGTCGTATTCAATGGCACCCGAAAACACTGTTGAAATTTAAGCAGAGGATCCGGTTACTAACGAATCGAAACTGGGGCGTCTCGATGAAATATCAGCTCTTCAAAACCAGTCAGTATATTAGGGGCTGGATTAATTACTTTGGTATCGCCAACTGCTATCAGCTTTGCGTGGATCTAGATCATTGGATCAGGCGTAGAGTTCGGATGGCTTACTGGCG
>JBLWXO010000009.1:0-178955 GCA_048267385.1 Neptunomonas sp.
TCTCGATGCCGGCTTCGCCTGCATCCTGGATACCGTTGGCGTTGCTGTCTTCAAAGACTTTGTCGCCGATGCTCGCCGTTTGTACTAAGCCCGCATCCCAGCTGAGATCGTTCTCACCCGAGGTCAGTGTCGTTGTGACGGTACGGCCTGTGGTGGTGTTGGCATCCGAGTCAGAGGCATCACTGCCTTGATCCTGTTGGGTGAAGTTGTAGCCGTTCGGTGCTACGAACTCAACGCTGTAGTCGCCCGGTGTCAGGTCTTCAAACAGGTAGTAACCGGCGTTGGCGCCATTATCCGCGGTAACGGTGGTGTCGATCACGTCACCGTTGCTGTCAAGCAGGTTAACGGTGACACCATTCAGGCCTGTATTGGTTTCGTTCTGCTGACCGTCGCCGTTAGTGTCAACCCAGACGTAGTCACCCAGGCTGGCGGTTTTGTAGAGACCTGCATCGACTGTGGTGTTGTTTTCGCCTGAGGCAAGTGAGAAGCAGCCAGTGAAACCGTCTGCTCCAGCATCAGAGTCGGCGCTCTCGTCGAGGGTCTGATTAGTTTCACTTAGGAGTGTACCGTCCGGGGCAATAAATTTAACGCTGTAGTCACCCGGCAGAAGTTCATTGAAAACATACTGACCACCATTGGCGGTTGTAGTTGTGCTGATATGAACTGGATTAGCAGGATCAGTGCAGTCGTAAAGCTCAACGGTAACACCGTCTATGCCATCTTCGCCTGCATCCTGAATACCATCAGCATTCAAATCTTCCCAAACTTTGTCGCCAATGCTGGCAGGTTGGATGTCAGTAACCAGACCCGCATCAACACTTTGGTTTGACTCGCCATCAGCCAAGGTAATTGTTGCAGTCATACCTGTTAAAGCATCGGCATCACTGTCAGAATTATCTTGTGTGTTTCCAGCTGCATCAGCAACTGTTAACGCCATATTTGCAGGTGTTAAAAACTTAACAGAGTAATCACCTGCAGTAAGGCCCGTAAATTGGTAATAGCCTGTTTCTACTTCTGCGGTGCTGTAATCGTCACCTGTTACTGTGCTTGAAATCAAAGTACCGGCAGCATCGTATAGCTCTACAACAACACCATCGACACCTAACTCGTTAGCATCCTGGATACCATCAGCATCTTCATCCAACCAAACATAATCACCTAATTTCGCAGATTGAAGCTGAATAATTAATGGTTGTTTTACTCCATCCGGATCAACTACCATTGAAAAGAAAGTATCCGAAGGAACGACACTAATCCCACTATCAATTGCCGATTGCGATTGCGCAACAAGAAAGTCTATATCGTTTTGCTGAACTACTTGACGGCCATTATCAGATAACACACCTGGGTTGATGCCGATATTATATTCAGCAGGAGTGAATCCCATAATCTCCCAAATAGCAGCCTGCATTTCACCGTAGTTAAATTGGCCAGCATATTTAGAATCTGAAGTGAAATTTTGCGCCAATAGCCAGTTTATTTGTGCAATCTGTAAATTAGTAATAGTGCTAGCAACATCTGCTGCTAGATAATTATTAATATCTTGTCCTGAACCCGCATCACCTTGATATTCTACAGGCGAGAAAGTAATAGGGATCACAGGATGTAAACAATAACCATCATAAGTTCCGTTTGGCAACTCTGAGTTTGTACTATTAGTAATGATAACATCCCAGAAACTGGGAGCTCCCAGATCAGGCTGTTCGCCAAAACCAGTACCTGCTTCATTAACTGCTGAAGAAGTCACACGGATTGTCATAGTTGACATAACAAAATTCCTTATTATAAATGTTTTAGCAAACCCGATCTGGGTGTGAACGCTTATTTAGCACTACAGCTTCGAAAGCCAGCCGCATATCGATCCAGCGTAGATGCCGCTATAAATCGGAGCAAAGAAAAGCGAGACCAGAAAAGCCTCGCTTTGTGTATATTTTATTTTTTCATGCGACGCGCAATAAGAAATGCAATAGCGCCAGCACCCAGTAATGGCAACATACCTGGCTCTGGAACTGTTCCAAACGCAGGAGCTGCTACAGCTGAAACAGAAGTTAGCATCAAAGCAGAAACAACGATCAATTTATTCATGTTAAACACCTTTATTTAGTTGGTTTTTCTATCTGTATGAAACAGGCTTCAAAATTTAAAACCACTACCTCAATAAATGAGGACCGGTTTCCAAAAGTGATTAGCCAGGACTAGCACTAAACTAGTTTTAAACAGGCAATTACTATACCAACACCGACTTCCAACCTGAACAGAACATAAATGCTGTAACTTAATCCAATATTAATATTATAAAACAACAACTTAACCGTTATTTATAGAAAAAACGCTCAAAAATAATTCAAACAATAGTTCGAACAAAAGTTAATTATTATTAAGCTTTCAAAGGGCAGGCCGTATATGTAAAAAAACCTGACAAAGAAGGCAGGTTCTTTTTGTGAGAAGAGAAGCAGATACTAAATTCAAACAGATGTTTAAATTTACCGACACATCCCAGGCGGATGAAAAGAAAAAGAGAACTTGAATTGCATTAATTATTCTTCAATAAAAGAGCGCGCTACTGTATTCACTAACGGATCAGACAAATACTGAAATAAGGTACGCTCGCCCGTTTTAACGAACACCTCTGCAGGCATTCCGGCAATGAGTTTCAGATCATTACCCTGTAAATGCTGCAACCCCTCATCAGTCAATTCAATGATGGCAAGGTAATAAGGCGTCTGCGTTGAATCATTCGGGTCTAGAATACTATCAGCAGACAGGGTTATCAGCTTTCCATCAATCCTTGGCGTTTCACGCATTTTGAAGGCAGAAAAACGCACATCAACGATCTGCCCAATAGCAATTCGGTCAATATCAACAGGCGATACCCGTGCCTCTATAATCAGCCGCACGCCCTCAGGCACAATATCCATCAAGGTTTCACCTTCACCAATAACAGCCCCCACAGTATGGACTGAGAGTTCCAGGACTGTACCTGATTGCGGCGAACGAATCTGAGTACGCGCCAAGGTATCCAACAAGGCTTGACGCTGCTCCACTAACTGAAACAAACGCTCTTGCAACTCATCAACTTCGGTCGCTACCTCTCTCTGCAGTTCTTTCTGTAACTGTAAAGACTGTAATTTAGAAGCAACCACTTCCGATTTGGTTGAAGCAATGCTGGCCAGAAGCTCACCCAGCTCTCCCCGGCTTTGCGCGACTTCCCGATATATTTCCCGGGCACGACCTCTTTCAGCAAAACCTTTTGCTTCCAATGATTTCAAATCCTTAAGCTGGGTAGAGTATGAATATACCAGCCGCTCCCGGCTCTTTCTTTGTGCATCGAGTCCTGTTAACTGGGACTCCAACTGCTCGGCTTGCTGGGCATAGAGTGCCAGCTCGTTTTCGTAGGACTCTTTACGTACCTGAAAGATCTGCCGCTGTACCTCTATTGCCTCCAGAACCCGGCTATCATCTTTGAGATCTACCAAATCCTGAGGAAATATTACAGACTCCAATTGATCACGCTGAGCAATCAGCCTCGCTTCACGCGCACGAGATAAGATATATTGCCCCTGAATTACTTCTAGCTGGGCTTTGGCCTGCGTATCATCCAAAACCATTAACACCTGCCCTTTTTCTACATAATCACCATCGCGCACCAACACAGACTTCACAATCCCACCCTGAAGATGCTGCACGGTTTTCCGGTTATTCTCTACACGCACTTTACCCTGTGCATGCGCCGCACTCGAAATCGGAGCAACTGCAGCCCATGTACCAAACCCGACAAAAACCACCAGAATAATAACGAAACCAATCATCAGAAAACGACTATCATCGACCGACTTTTCAAGGTACTGAGCAGTTGTGTCAGCTTTTTTTACATCAGACATAATTAATTCTCTAACACAGTATTGTGGGTCACTGACTGAGTCGCGATAGCCGGCGCTGGTTTCGGTGCAGCATGAGAAGATGGGCTTAACGAGGAGCCAGACACCCCCTGGCTTAGCTTCTCCATAACCACTGCCGTTTTATCAAATGCCACTAAAGCACCGCCTGAAAGCACCATCACCTTATCCACCAGCTGTAATAAATTATTACGGTGCGTGACTACAATCAGGGTCGATCCGGCAGCTTTCAAGCTTCGCAAGGCGTTTGCTAACGCAATATCACCCTCTGTATCCAGATTCGAGTTCGGCTCATCCAGCACGACGAGTTTGGGGTTATCATACAGCGCACGCGCTAACGCAATCCGCTGACGCTGACCGGCTGATAACAGATGCGCTTTAATTCTGGTTGAGTAACCATCAGCCAACTGTAATATCATCTGATGTACACCGGCGGCCGTGGCTGCAGCCACTACCTTTTCAGGATCAACCTCACCAAAGCGTGCGATATTCTCACTGACCGTACCTTCCAGCAACTCAATATCCTGCGGCAAATAACCAATATGTTCACCTAACACTTCTCGGTCCCACTGCTTAAGCTCAGCACCATCTAAACGAATCGCTCCTCGCGTCGTCTGATAGATACCGAGCATGGCACGTATCAACGTAGACTTACCGGCTGCGCTTGGCCCGATGATTGCCACTGACGTACCCGGTTCGATTGCAAAACTAATATCCTGCAACACCGGCTCAGCACTCTCACCTAGTGAGACGAACACCTTTTTAAACTCGACCAGTCCTTGCGGAGGCGGTAGCGGCATCGGTGGTTCTTGAGCAGCATTCGCTTCAAGTAAAAGTGACAGACGGCTATAAGCACTGCGCGCACTCAGAAAGCTTTTCCATGAATTAATTAACTGATCGATCGGAGCCAGAGCTCTACCTAACAAAATTGATCCGGCAATCACCGTACCACCGGAAATATCTCCCTGTATGGCCAGATAAGCACCTAAACCCAGCATTAAAGACTGCATAGTCATGCGAAAAGTCTTAGACAATGTCGTTATCAAACCACCTTGACGACTTGCTCTGGTTTGCAACGCCAGCAACTCATTTTGCTTTTGCTGCCAACGATCACGCAATCGAGGCAACATACCCATCGCTTCGATAACTTCTGAATTACGCAAATTTAATTGTGTTTCGTGAGTGTTCTCGATATTCAGTTTGTTAGCATCTTGAATATCACGTCGCGTTAAGCGTTCATTTACAATGGCGAGAAAGATCAGAAAAACGGCGGCTGCAAGCGCTACGCTTCCCATCAAAGGATGGAATAGATAGACAACACCCAGATAAATTGGCAGCCACGGTGCATCAAAAAGGGTTAACAGGCTCGCGCCTCCCAAAAACTGCCTGAGCGTTAAAAGATCAGACAAAGGCTGTGCTGTTGACACACTTCCACCTGACGCCAATGACTGCTTAAACAGGGAGTCGAAAACACGCGGACCCAGGCTTTTCTCTAATCGATTACCGGTCACAATCAAAACCTGAGAGCGCACCCATTCTAGTGTGCCCATTACGATAAAAAGGAAGACCAGCAGCAAGGTAAGCATCAGCAGGGTTGATTCACTGCTGCTGGTTAATACCCGATCGTATACTTCCAACATATAAATAACGGGAGCCAGCATCAGTATATTAATACAAAAACTAAAAACACCTGTTGAAATAAATGACGTCCGTGAAGCAGCTAGTGCTCGATACAACTCTGACTTTTCTTCCAATTCCTTTTGGCTTGGTGACTGCTTTTTCATAACGCCGCTATTTTCCATTTTATGCCAAACGCATTAATTTAAACGCTTGTATTAACTTTATGGTGTTTTTTTAATTACTAAAAGTTTTAAACATTCCAAGCAACGAACTATATCGAGTACCCCGGAAAATACAAAATATTTCGGCTCGCTGACTGCTTTCCTACGCTGATTTCAACACATTCTTACACGGCTTCTGCTATTACATCAGAGATCCTTAATTAAGTGACCCTGATCAAAGGAATTGTCACTAGAGAGAGGATAATTACTTTATAACCAACCTTCAAAGGAGAAACTGATGGATGACCTTGTACAACAAGTAGCCCCGCAAGAAACTATTGAAACACTTGACGCTGCATCTGAGCTGAATGATTCAAAGAAAGAAACAGAAAAAAGCTCAGACGACACAGTAGTCCAAGAGAAACTATCCAGAGACGAATACGAAAAACTCAAAAAAGACCTGCAGATAGAGCTGCTTAAAATGCAGAGCTGGGCACGCGAAACCGGCGAACGCATTGTTATTCTTTTTGAAGGGCGAGATGCCGCTGGTAAAGGGGGCACAATCAAACGCTTTATGGAACATCTTAACCCTCGTGGTGCAAAGGTGATCGCACTTGAAAAGCCTACCGAGGAAGAAAAAGGCCAGTGGTACTACCAACGCTACGTTAAGCACTTCCCCACCAAAGGTGACATTTTATTATTTGACCGCTCTTGGTATAACCGCGCCGGTGTTGAGCGAGTTATGAATTTCTGTTCACCTGCCGAATATCTTGAATTCATGCGTCAGACCCCTGACTTCGAACGTATGCTGGTTCGTAGCGGTATTCGTTTATATAAGTTTTGGTTTTCGGTTAGCCGTGATGAGCAGTTTGAACGTTTTCAGGCGCGCAAAGTGGCCCCGTTAAAACAATGGAAATTATCCCCTATTGATCTCGCATCTCTGGATAAATGGGACGCGTACACAGAAGCAAAAGAGGCGATGTTTTTTTATACCGATACCGCAGATGCACCGTGGACTGTTATCAAGTCAGATGATAAAAAACGTGCCCGTATCAATGCTATGCGCTTTGTGTTGAATTCACTTCCATACCCAAACAAGAACCCAGACATTCTGCTAACACCAGATCCACTGATTGTGGGTAATGCACGTGATATTCACGAGCAAGATGAACATATCCTGCTACCTAACAATAAATAATTTACAAGGAGGTTCTACTCATGTCACAGAAACAAACTATGCACTCCCACAATGTTGTTGAAGCATTTAAAGGGAAGTTATCAGCGGAACTTCGCGATCAGATTGGCGATGCCAAGTTCTCTGCGTTAGAACTAATCGTTGAATCCGCAATCAGTACGGCCGTATTGGAAGAACTTGAAAAAGCAGCCAATCGTGTTGAGAAGCTATCGCACGAGATTCGCAGCTTTGCTGAAAACTACGATGCATAATACGATACATCAGTAGCATCCGTAAAATGACTGCTCATACATACTTGTGGGCAGTCCACTAAGCCTGTTTCTTCTTCCTATCATTGCACCACCTAAACCCGCCCTGTAAACTCCGCTTCCAGTTATTCAGGTGCCTGCAAAGGTTAAACGGGAAGACGGTGCGTATTACTCTTTTAAAGCTAATACAAATCCGGCACTGCCCCCGCAACGGTAATCGATTATTTCCAGAACCGCTATTTTCAGAATAGTGAAGCTCTGAGCAATCGAAAGTCCGGATATCGGCCTGTTTCTTATCTAACCCAATGCGCGGCGGGCGCATAAACAGGTCATAAAAATGAAATCCCCGATTATTACTGCAGCTGCGCTTATAGCCGCTAGCCACTCGCTCGCTTCAGAAACACCCTATGATTCACAGACTGCACACTTAAATGTCATCACTGTCACCGCCTCTCGTTCAGCACAAACAGTGGATGAAGCGCTAGCAAGTGTGACTGTTATATCCCGTCAGCAGATTGAACGTATGCAGGCCTCTGATCTAACGGATATTCTACGACATGCTTCTGGCGTAGAGATTGCCCGAAGTGGCGGCTCAGGTCAGATCACCTCTATTTTCACCCGGGGGACGGAAAGCGATCATACCCTTGTCTTGATTGATGGCATGAAAATGAACCCCGGTACCTTGGGGTCAGCTAATATCAGCTACCTTCATCCCGACAACATTGAACGTATCGAAATTGTTAAAGGACCACGTTCGACACTTTACGGCTCCGAGGCGATTGGCGGCGTTATTCAGATATTTACCCGACAAACAGGCCCTGCATTCAGTGCGCATGCAACAGCCGGTAGTAATCAGACTAAAGAAACTGGCTTTCAAACCTTCCATAAGACAACACAAGGCTCTCGTTTAGGGTTTAGCCTGAATAACAGCAGCACTGATGGATTTCCTGCTTTACAAGGCTCAGATATTAAAACCGGTCACGACAACCTCAGCCTGAACGCAACTGCTGCACATACCCTTGGCGATACTGAGATCAAGCTGAACCTGATACACAATGATGGTAATACAGAATATTTAGCGGAAGATTACTCAAACTTCCCGAATATATTAATCGTCAAACAAGACCAGGATTTCACACAACAAGCGCTCAACTTAGATATCGACACCCAGATCAGCGACCACTGGTTGTCCCGCGTCAAATTAGGGGTATTTAGCGATAAACTAGATCAAAACCAATCACCTGACTTTGCACATACACGACGCACTCAAGTAGACTGGCAGAATAACTACTATGTTGGCCATCATGCATTAACGGCAGGGATATCACTACAACGCGAAGCTGTCGAATCACTATCGTTCGGCACTGGTTTTAATGAAACTCTCGACACCCATGCACTATTTTTACAAGACAATATTCAGATCGACCAGCACAGCTTAGTCTTAGCAGCCCGTCTTACTGACCATGAAACTTTCGGCCAGCATAATACATGGGAAACCAGCTACGGTTATCAGGCAACTACTGATCTTAATCTATACGCCAGTATCGCCACCGCCTTTCGAGCACCTAACGCATCTGATCTTTATGGTTACGGTGGTAACACCAGCCTTCAACCAGAGACCTCAAAAAACTATGAAGTAGGTGCAAAATATCAGGTCAACGCCACAAACCAGATCACTGCAGCCGCCTTTTACAATAAAGTGGATAACTTGATCACCTCTGTAGAAATTGCGCCCTTCACCTATCAAGGGCGCAATGTTAATGAGGTACTGATACGAGGCATTGAGTTAGGCCACCAGCTCAACTTAAACAACCTCAGCTGGAACACCAGTGCCATTATCCAAAGCCCGCATGATGAGGTAACTGATAGCACATTACTTCGCAGGGCACATCGAACATTAAACAGCTCCATCAATTATCGTGTAGGCAAATACCGGATGGGCGCTGACCTCATTGCTCAAAGCCGTAAAAAAGACACACCCAGTGATGTTTCTGGCTACGGTGTTATCAACCTGACTATGAGCAAGCAACTAAACCCTATCTTCACTATTGAAGGAAAGCTGCTTAATCTAACGGATAAAGAATACGAGCAAGTATCTGGTTACAATACACAAGGGCGAGCCGGCTTTATTACACTTAAAGCTGTGCTATAAAGGCTGACTGGAAGGAAACACCGATGAAAGACAGGCTGACACGAATCTACACCCGCACTGGTGATAAAGGCACGACCGGCCTTGCTGATGGTAGCAGAATATCAAAAACCTCTGAGTGTATTGAAACGCTGGGAGATATTGACGAACTCAACTCTGTGCTGGGTATTTTGCTGGCAGAACTCTCCGCCGATGATCCGTTAACACCTGTCTTCTTTCAAATTCAGAATGATCTTTTCGACTTAGGCGGTGAGATCGCTATGGCCAACCCTGACTACCAGGCGATCACACCCGACATCGTCACTGAACTGGAAACTCATCTCGATGCGTTAAATGAGCAACTCCCCCCGTTAACTGAATTTATTCTGCCCGGCGGAAGCAGAACTGCCGCATACTGCCATCAGGCAAGAAGCATTTGCCGGCGTGCAGAACGCCAGATGGTTCGCCTTTGCGATGCGCAAGAGCAAAATCCGATGGGTGCTATGTACCTGAATCGTTTATCCGATCTGCTGTTTGTCTGCGCCCGTACGCTGGCACGCAGAGCGGGTAGCTCCGAGATCTACTGGAAACCACGTAAAAGAATCTGACGTCTCTTTTTCAAGGCGATTCATAACATAAAATCACCCGGGCTCTATTTAATAACCCAGCAGTGATTGAACTATGCTTTATGCGACAGTGCAATTTTTGCCTGAATCACAAACTGATTAAAACAGGTGAAATCAGCATCATCTAGCGGGCGGGCAATCCGGTCAGCATAAAACAAACCAATGGCTTTGCCCCGTATTACAACAGGCGCAATCACCATCCCATTAAGCGGCACTTCGTTAATAAGGGCGACAGGCAATCGCTCTTTCCAACCCGACTCATTAATATCAGAGACTAACAGTGTCATCTCTTTATTAATGACATGAAAAAATAGCCGTAAATCAGTCTCTTTTCTTTTCTCTGTGAAAAAACGTTCCAACGCTTCCAGTGATTCACCTTGTGCTATCTTCATACTGAGCGTCGGCGGTGTTTTTTTATACAAGCAAAACATCACTCTGTCGTAAGAGGTACAAGCCTTAATACCCTCGACAACCTGCGAAAGGATCGCATGCGCACTGCCCTTTTCTGCGGTTAGTTCTGCCAAGCGGTTAAGAAAATAGAGCTGCTTTTCGGGGCTTTCATTTCTCTTTTTATGCGATGGTACGCCGATGTTTTCTGACTGAATCAACTGATTACGGGAGTGAAAAAAATAAGCGGTTCGGCGAATACATTCATCTAAACGAGGCTCACCGGTCTCCTGCATAACAGGCACCAGCCCCTGCAAGTCAATTCCGTACTCTTCAACCATATTGGCCGCTAGTTTACAGGCATCGTCAAAACAGCTTTCTACATCCTGATCCTTTATCGAAAACTTATCACGCACAGCTTTACTCAACAGCTCCATGCTCTGCCCCTGGGTATCTTCGCCGTAAATCTTTTCAATTAACGTATGACTGAAAGCGATTAACAGATGCTGTTTATGCACCAGATGATCTGACTCTTCCGCACTCATTTCATCCATTGTTTTTACGACAGAAGGCGGAAAACCCCAGCTTTGCGCGAGATCTTGCCCTATATCACTGAACTGACCACCCAGTGCAGATAACTGGATACTATTCCATGATTTATCGCCAGCCGCTCGGGCAAGACGCATCTCCTGATACACTTCAGGCATACTACAGGAAATAATGATCTCCCCCAGATTGAATAATAAGCCACACAAAAAAGTTTCTTCAATATCACGCACACCCGCTTTGGCAGCCAGCTCTCTTGCCATTGAAGCGTTCAAAAATGCCCGTAAAAGTAGCTTTTCAATACCGGAATCCGGATAAGCGTTAGAAAAGTTTTCTATCAATTTTAATGATATAGAGAGGTTTTTAATACGATTAAAACCCAACAGCACAACAGCGCGCGAAATAACAGCAACCTTCCCTGCACCTCGATTAAATTCCGGAGTATTGGCAATACGTAACAACTTAGCAGACAAGTTGGCATCTTTTAAGATAGCCATTGCCAACACCATCGCATCCCCTTCGGGTGACCTGCTTAATTCCTGAATACGATTCAGGGTTGCACTAAATACAGGCAGATCTCCACCATGCCCCAGCTGCGTGTGTATGTTCTTTAGGGTTTCCTGATATTTAATCACATCAATCCTGCCAATAGCGACAACCCTATGAGAGTAGTCAAAAGATGCCTTAAATGGAAATCAAACCTAAACAACCACTATCCGGAGCGCGCCTGATCTAATAACTGACACACCTGCAAAAGTCCTGCAACACTGCGCAGTGTCGGACGATTGATCAAGTCGGCATTGAGTGAATAAAGGTGCTGTCCTTTTACCGCATTAATTTCCGGCCATGCTTGCCAGCGCTGGCGCCAGCTTAGTGGCGTACCTTGCTCAGGCACTAAAATCACATCGGGATTAAGTACTAAAACACTTTCAATACTAGTCTGCGGCACCACTTCGAGCTGATCAGCAAACAGATTTGCCCCTCCACACAGAGAGATCATCTCATTGATCATCTGCTGCTTATTCGCCGTCATCAGGGGATCGCTCCACAACTGATAAAAGACACTGACCGATGGTTTATCCTGATAGCGCATCACTGTGTCAGCTATTTCGCTTTTAAACTGCTCTACCAACGGTGCTGCTATCTTTTTTTTATCTGTTAACACAGCCAAATCAGATAAAGTTTTTGCAACACCGACTAATGTCTGAGTAGAAGCCCAATACACCACCACATCCAAAGACTCCAGTAACGCCAGAACCTCAGCCGGGCTACCTTTATCCCAGGCAACTACCAGGTCTGGTTGCAAGGTAAGAATCACCTCGGCGCTAATATCTTCTGCCCCACCAATACGCGGAATCGACAAAGCAGCTGGCGGATAATCGCTATACGCCACCGTCGCAATAATCCGATCACCCACATTCAGCGAAAACAACAACTCTGTTAGATGAGGCGCCAAGGTCACAATACGTCGGGCAGGCTGCTCCAGAACAACATCACGGCCTGCATCATCCCTCACAGATAGCGCCTGCGCTGTAAACGAAAAGAAAAGCAATCCAATAAAAGCATACGAATACAACACGATGACAGAGCCCTAATGAGAAATAAGAACAAGAGTTGCGAATAACCGCTATAGCAATAAAACTATCATAACGAACAAAGCCGCCTGCGGTTAACCTCTGTTTGACGAAACAGAAGATAACAATAAGCGGCTTATAGAGCCAGACTGCTTAAAGCAAACGTGGGTTCAGAGCATTACTTATGTAAATCTACAATCGTTCTTCCCTGAACCTTACCGTTAACAATTTTTTCTGCATATTCTGGCACCTGATCTAAACTGATCACCTGGCTAATTTCACCCAAGGCAGCGGCAGGCAGATCTGTTTGCAAACGATTCCATGCCTGTGTGCGGCGTTCCACCGGACACATCACTGAATCAACGCCCTGCAAGCGCACATTACGTAAAATAAATGGCATCACAGTCGTAGGCAGTTTAAAACCACCTGCTAAGCCACAAGCAGCGACCGTGGCATTATAATCCGCTTCTGCCAGAATCCGCGCCAGCATCGCATCACCGACCGTATCGATACCACCCGCCCAACGTTGACGTTCGAGAGGACGGGCTTTTTCGCTCATCTCTTCGCGCGTTAAAATAGTCGTCGCACCCAAGCCACGCAGATACGGCTCGGTTTCAGCACGGCCTGTAATGGCTGCCACTTCATATCCCAGCTTTGCCAGAATAGCCACAGCAACAGAACCCACACCACCAGCCGCACCCGAAACAACGATAGGACCTTTATCCGGTGTTACCCCACCCTCTTCCAGTGCCATCACACACAACATTGCCGTAAGGCCTGCGGTACCAATAGACATAGAAACTTCAGGCGACATACCCGCTGGCAACGGTACCAGCCATTCAGATTTGAGGCGCGCTTTCTGCGACAAACCACCCCAGAAACGCTCACCGACACTCCACCCGGTGAGAACAACCTGATCACCGGCCTTATAAGTATCGCTGCTGCTTTCTGCCACTGTACCGACCAGATCGATACCCGGCACCATCGGGAATTTGCTGACAATTTTTCCGGTCCCGGTAATCGCCAGACCATCTTTAAAGTTAATCGATGAGTAATCGACATCCACCAATACATCTTCTTCAGGCAGATCACTAACATCCAACGCTTTAATTTCGGCAACCGTTTTACCGTCTACCTGATCCAGAACCAGTGCTTTAAACATCACAAACTCCTATTTGTCTTACAATTTAACAAATCATAACATTGGTGATTATCTAAATACTATACCGTTGTTCAATTATTAAGCAGAAGACTTTGGCAGTACCCAATCAGGTCTTGGAAAATGGCAGGTATAGCCGTTGGGAAAATGCTCCAGATAATCCTGATGCTCTGCTTCAGCCTCCCAGAAATCACCCACGGGTTGCAATTCGGTGACTACTAAACCCGGCCATAAACCGGAAGCGTTAACATCAGTAATCGTATTCTCAGCAACTTGTTTCTGCTCAGCATCCACATAATAGATAGCCGAACGATATGACATTCCCTGATCATTCCCTTGCCGATTAGGTGTTGTAGGATCATGAATCTGGAAAAACAGCTCCAGAATACGCCGGTAAGAGATTTGGCTGGGATCGAATAAAATCTCGATACCTTCTGCGTGAGTCCCGTGATTACGGTAGGTTGCGTTCGGCACATCACCGCCGGTATAACCAACGCGTGTCGCCACAACACCCGGCAACTTGCGAATCAGGTCTTGCATACCCCAGAAACAACCGCCTGCCAACACTGCACGTTGTTGAGTCATTCGTGATTCTCCACTTGGTAAAAAAATGGTTAAAAGGCGTTTCGCCAAATTCGACTATATGAGGCTTTGAGGGCAAAATGATGGAACCGTTCAATTATGAGGAACAAAAAGAGAACGATAAAATAGTGTGTTTTTACTGGATTGAAATGTCCATATTTCAAAGTAACTGATGAAGGCCTGTGGATAACAGGCCTGCTCTGCAAAGAGTATAGCCGTTATTTAGCGATCATTTTTTCCTGCACGCTGGTGACTTTATCCGCCATGGTCTGTGCCCGATCTACGCGCGTGCCGAGCTTCATATGGCTGGTAATACGTACAGCACCTGCTTCATGAAGATCTTCGTGGCAACGTTTTACGGCAGCCATCACATCTTCCCACTCCCCCTCTACGTTGGTGCCGTAGCCATGCATGGTGTGGACGAGGCCTGCTTCCTCAAAGATCTTTTGGCACATAGCCACATACGGTGAAACAGAAGTGCCGACACCACCGGGAGAAACCATAATATCCATCAATACGTACATTGTATTTTCCTCAATAATGATATTTATATGGCGGTATTCGACCTTGCTTATCGGGATACATCAAGGGCCAACCAGCACTTTTAACTTGGCCAGCCCTTTTCTTATGGCGTCAGAGGTTTAGTTCTGACCATGCATCGCACTACTCTTGGCTATTGATACTTTGCGCCATCGCTTCTGCGATTTTGATACCGTCGATGGCTGCTGACATTATGCCGCCAGCGTAACCTGCGCCTTCTCCAGCAGGAAACAGGCCGCGGGTACTAATACTCTGGAAATCGTTGCCACGCTTAATGCAGATAGGTGCCGAAGTGCGGGTTTCAACACCGGTAAGGAGTGCATCTTCCAGTGCAAAGCCTTTAATCTTCCGGTTAAACGCCGGTATCGCTTCACGAATCGCTTCGATGCAGAAATCAGGCAGCGCTTCAGACAGGTCAGTAAGTTTGATACCTGGCTTAAACGATGGTTCGACACTGCCGATGCTTTCGGACGAAACTCCTTTGAGGAAGTCACCCACTTTCTGAGCAGGCGCATCGTAGTTTTCGCCACCCAGCAGATAAGCATTACTTTCGAGCTGCCTCTGAAAATCGATGCCCGCCAGTGGGCCGCCGGGGTAGTCCGATGGATCAATGCCGACGACAATAGCACTGTTAGCATTACGCTCGGCGCGCGAGTACTGGCTCATGCCATTAGTCACGACACGATGCTCTTCTGAGGTTGCCGCAACAACCGTGCCGCCCGGGCACATACAGAAGCTATATACGGAGCGGCCACTCTTACAGTGATGTACCAGTTTGTAATCAGCAGCACCTAAGATCTCATTACCGGCATTGGCACCAAAACGAGCCTCATCAATCAAGGATTGCTGGTGCTCAATTCTGAAACCGACAGAAAACGGCTTGGCTTCGATATAAACATTTTTATCGTATAACATCTGAAAAGTGTCACGCGCACTGTGGCCAATCGCTAAGGCGACATGTTTAGATTTGATCACTTCTCCATCGGCCAACGTAACGCCGGTAATCTGTCCCGCCTCGATTTGCACATCATCAACCCGGGCACTAAAACGAATTTCGCCACCTAATTCGATAATTTTAGCGCGCATCTTTTCAACCATCGAGACCAAACGAAAGGTGCCGATATGTGGTTTGCTGACAAACATAATTTCATCTGGCGCACCCGCTTCTACAAATTCGGTTAATACTTTACGCCCATAATGATTCGGATCTTTTACCTGGCTGTATAACTTGCCATCAGAGAATGTGCCTGCACCGCCTTCGCCGAACTGCACATTGGACTCAGTATTGAGAATCTTTTTACGCCAGAAACCAAACGTATCTTTGGTGCGCTCCCGTACCTCTTTGCCGCGATCAAGAATAATCGGCTTGTAGCCCATTTGCGCTAATACCAAACCCGCTAATAAACCGCACGGGCCAAAACCGATCACGACAGGGCGCTCCTGTAAATTAGTCGGCGCCTGCGCTACAAATTTATAACTCATGTCCGGTGTGGCTTTAATTAACTGATCATCGGCAAATTTTTCGAGCAGTGCTTCATTATTGACTGTCTCAACATCCAGCGTATAGATCAGCACGATGTTGGTTTTCTTGCGGGCATCATAGCCACGCCGGTGTACATGATGACTGAGCAATTCATCAGCCTTGATAGACAGGCGCGTTAAAATAACATTGATCAGGGCTTGATCATCGTGATCCAGCGGTAATTGAATATTGGTCAGACGTATCATTAGGAGCTTCCAGAAAACACTAAGTTACTTAGTTATAGTAAGCCTGTATTTTACTCATTTATAACAAGCGTGTCGCAGAATCAGTTATCAATAGCGGTTATTATTAACGCTTATTGCTGAGCGCCATCTTACTGACTAATACCTCTGACCTCTTGCGCGATTAAATCGCGGCTTTGTGCTGGTAATAAACCCGCATCAAGAGATAGCTGACCAATAGCTGTGCGGTGCAATTCCAATACCGGATTACGAAACCGGCCAAACATCCGCTTAATCTGATGATAACGCCCCTCGGTGAGGCTGACCTGAGCGACATGATCCGCGATAATTTCCAGTTTTGCGGGCAGCGTGGTGATATCTTCATAGGCGAAGTACATCCCCTCAGCAAACGCGTGAATATAGTCTTCTGTAAGCGGATTTTCTAAAGTCACCCGATATACCTTGGTGATTTTATTTTGCGGTGAAGTCAATTGTCGTGACCATCGGCCATCATTCGTCAGCAGCAATAAACCTGATGAGTTAAGATCCAAACGTCCAACAATATGCAGATCTTTTTTATCCTTGCGGTCCAACAGGTCAATCACTGTACGATGCTGCTCATCTATTGTAGCGCTCACTACTCCCACGGGTTTATTCATCATCACGTAAGCCGGGGTATTAGCCTGCAACACCCGCCCATCCACTATTATAAGCGAGAACTCATCAATGGCCTGATCAATGTCATAAGCAGTAGCACCATCGACACTCACGCGTTTGCTGGCCAGCATCAGACGTACATCTTTGCGATTAACCCTCAAATGCTGGCTGATAAAACGATCTAATCGAGCTCGCTTGGATTGCATGAGTGAATGTCCATAATTATGTGAAAACATCTAACCTTAGATTTATTTTACAATTTAACAATAGGCTCAATCTATGAAATACTCTGCTTCTGATTTTTATGAGCGATACTGTGTGAAATCTATGGATTTTGAGCCTGTCAGCCAACAAAGCCTCTCCCGTCAAATCGCGGATCAAATCCGTCAGGCTATTATCGACGGATCATTAGCGGCGGACGACCGACTACCTACCGAAGATGAATTGGCGGTGCGTTTCAGCGTTTCACGTCCTACTATCCGTGAAGCACTGAAACGTTTAGCGGCGCAAAACCTTGTGCGCTCCAAACGCGGGCCAACGGGTGGCACCTTCGTTAACCGCCCTAGCATAAGCGACCTTAGTGACTCATTGGCAGGAGCCACCACTCTGTTAATGGGGTTGAATGCTTTTTCACTGGAAGAGATCACTCAAACCCGCTTAGAGCTTGAAAGCATTTGCTGCAGACTCGCCGCCCAAAGTCGTTCGACAGAGGATCTGGACGCTTTGCGGCTTCAACTCCAGATCCAGGTCAATCCAGAAATTTCTGCTGAAGAGTTTTGCGCATCCGACGTTACCTTTCATCGCATAATCGCAGATGCAACAGGCAATCGTATGTTGGGGTTTGTCATGCATACTGTCATTGAAGCATTACAACCTGTTGCAAACATGGTGGCACATCGCTACCGCGAGAAAGAGATCATCTATAATCAGCATGAACGTTTATTCGCGGCTATCTCTTCACAAGATTCAACATTGGCGACACAAATCTTATCAGAGCAAGTGCTTTATTTAAGTGAACAACATCACGCCGCCCAACAAGACAAACAATCGGGTTAGCTAACACTAAAATTAAAACTAAAAGCATGTTAAGTTGTCACTTCTTTGACAAAGGTTAATACGCTTCAGAGGCATTTTCTATTACTCTGTACTGTAATAGCAGGCTTCACTAAAACCGCTTAGTGAAAATAGCCTTAATTAAAAATATAACGTGAATATACAGTGAGGACTGACTGTGGAAGAAAGTAACATTTGGATTATTGGTGTTGTCGCACTGCTTATTGGTGCGTTGATTGGCTATTTACTTGGCCGCTCTGGTGGAAACTCCGGCGAGCAAGAGCAACTAGATGAAGCAAAACAAGAACTGGAAGACTACAAAGCCAAAGTAGCCAACCATTTTGAGGAAACTGCTGATCTGGTTAATAAAATGACTGAGTCTTACCGGGGTGTATATAAACACTTAGCTAGCAGTGCACAGACACTGTGCGATGCTGATACTGCTCGCTCGATAGAATCCAGCATGACACCACAGCTAACCGCACAGAAAGAAATTGAAGTAGAGGAACCAGAAGAAGACTCTGCAGCAGCTAAAGCAAAAGACAAGATTGCCGAAGAAGCGGTAACAAATGCTGAACCGCCTCGTGATTATGCACCCAAAAAACCTGATCAAAAAGGCACTCTTTCTGAATCTTATGGTTTAGATGATAAAGAAAGTAAGCACTCCGAAGCAAAGCCAAAGAAGCAAGAAACTACAAAAAAATCTGACGACAAGCCAGAAACCGAAAAGAAATCTGATAAAAACGAGCCTGCTAAAAAAGCATAAATACTCATCAGATCTTAATTTTTACAATATCGGCCTCTCTATGAGGCCGATAGATTTTCTATTCGACCGAAATATACAGGACTGATAGGCTCTATACAGGGTTATCAATCTCCACATAACAGTGCTCAACATCAAAACGTTTCGCTAAATGCTCTCCCAAAGCCTGTACACCATACCGCTCTGTGGCATGATGGCCAGCAGCAAAATAGTCAATACCCGCTTCTCTTGCTATATGCACTGTTTGCTCCGAAATCTCACCAGAAATATAAGCATCCACTCCCAGCTCCAGTGCTTTCTCAATATAACTTTGAGCAGCTCCCGTACACCATGCTATTTTTTTAATAGGGCGACTAATCCCTTGTATATGCTGCACAGGGCGCCCTAGCACCCTCTCCATTTCAGCAGATAACTGTTCTGCTCTTTGCGCCTGCTTCAATTCACCAACCATACCGACAGCATGTCCCAACTCACCACCCAAACCACTTAAGACATTCCAGTTCATCTGTTTAGCCAGTTGTGCATTATTCCCTAGCTCCGCATGAGCATCCAATGGCAAGTGAAACGCCAGCAAGCTGATATCATTCATCAACAAAGTACTGAGACGCCGTTTTTTAATCCCAGTAACCCGTTCGTTCTCACCTTTCCAAAAATAGCCATGATGAACCAAAATAAGATCAGCCTGCATAGCAACGGCCTCATCCAGCAACGACTGCGATGCCGTCACTCCAGAGACAATTTTTTTAACTTGCTGTGCCCCTTCAACCTGAAGCCCATTCGGGCAGTAATCCCGAAACAAATCCACATTCAACAAATCTTCGCAGTACCGCACTAACTCAGGCAATAAAACAGACATAAAAATCAGATCCTCATTAGCAACCGCTTCTCACTAAACGTATAATTCTACGGCGTGGTTTTGATTTCACCAGTGTTTCCGGGATTATTTTAATGCGAAAATTCAGCTTTCTCGGTTGGCCAACAGTAACAGGCGTACTCATAGCCATCATCCTGTTACAGTTTTTTCCCCAACTACTCTCACCGCCGGTAACAACCGTCGAGATAAGAGAAACACCTTTACCCTCTCATACTGCATTGGGATCGGGCCCTGTTTCCTACTCAGAAGCCGTTGAAAAAGCTGCACCCGCCGTCGTCAATATATATACACGCACTCTGGTTAAACAGCAGCAGTACTCCCTGAAAGAAGATCCGCTTTTCAAGAAATTTTATGACTTAGGTGATATGCCGCAACGTGAGCGTATCCAATCGAGTCTGGGCTCCGGGGTCATTTTAAACTCTCAAGGCTATATCATTACGAACAACCATGTTATTACGGGTGCCGATAGCATCATTATTGCGTTAAAAGATGGCCGAGAGGCAGCGGCAGAGATCATTGGAACAGACCCGGAAACAGATCTGGCCATTCTTAAAACTTCAATGGAAGATCTGCCCAGCATCACACTTTCTCCCTCGGATACATTAAGTGTAGGTGATGTAGTCTTAGCTATCGGTAACCCTTTCGGCGTTGGCCAAACCGTTACCATGGGTATTGTCAGCGCAACAGGTCGTAACAGTCTGGGGCTGAATACCTATGAAGACTTTCTACAGACAGATGCAGCCATCAATCCTGGTAACTCAGGTGGCGCTTTGGTGGATGCTCACGGCAATTTGATTGGCATCAACTCTGCCATTTTTTCTAAATCAGGTGGTTCGCAAGGCATTGGCTTCGCCATCCCTTCTAACCTTGCCAAAAAAGTAATGACTGATCTGATCACTCAGGGACGGGTAGTTCGCGGCTGGATGGGGATTGAGATTCAGGAGTTGACACCCAATCTGGCGGAGTCCTTTGGCCTTACAGAGATGAATGGTTTAATCATCGCCGGTATTTACCGTGACGGTCCCGCTCATAAGGCAGGCCTTCAACCCGGTGATATTATGCTCTCTTTAAATGCGAAACCAGTTGAAGGGCGTCGCTCAATGATCGGCATCGCCGATTTCAAACCCGGTGAGCCATTAAAGGTTGAGTTTCTAAGAGAAGGGAAGCGGTTAACCACCGAGGTAACCGTTGGAGAAAGGCCTCTCACTCGTCCAACCCCCTAAGCAGAGACGGTTAAATCGTACGCAACAGAATCTATACAAAGATATAAAAAAAGGCCTCAAACTGAGACCTTTATCTATCCAGGTTCGGGAAACAGTTACACGTCAGGCACTATTTTTTGATTCTGTATTCAGCCGAACGAGCATGGGCAGTCAGCCCCTCTCCTCTCGCCAGAATGGAAGCGACCCCACCGATATCTGAAGCCCCATCAGCCGAAAACATAATGAGCGAAGAGCGCTTCTGAAAATCATATACACCTAAAGGCGATGAAAATCTTGCGGTACCGGAAGTTGGCAGCACATGGTTCGGGCCTGCACAATAATCACCCAGTGCTTCTGCCGTATGGCGCCCCATAAAGATTGCACCCGCATGTCGCACGGCAGGCAACAAGGCTTCGGGGTCTTCGACTGATAACTCAAGATGCTCAGGCGCGATACGGTTACTGATCTTAATCGCTTCATCCATATCCTGTACCAGAATCAACGCAGCACGATTACGTAATGAAACTTCAATAATCTCTTTACGCTCCATCGTAGGCAAGAGCTTTTGAATACTGGCTTCAACCTGATCAATAAAATCAGCATCAGGTGTAATCAATATAGGCTGAGCGTCTTCATCATGCTCTGCCTGTGAAAACAGATCCATTGCCACCCAATCAGGATTGGTTTTCCCGTCGCATACCACCAGAATCTCTGAAGGACCGGCAATCATATCAATACCAACCGCACCAAAGACAGCACGCTTAGCGGTAGCGACAAAGATATTACCCGGACCAACAATCTTATCCACTTTAGGGATCGTTTCAGTACCGTAAGCCAAGGCGGCAACTGCCTGTGCACCACCGATCGTAAACACCCGATCAACACCAGCGAGTGCAGCTGCAGCCAATACCAGCTGATTCAGTTCACCACGGGGGGTAGGCACAACCATGATAATTTCAGCGACACCGGCTACTTTGGCAGGTATCGCATTCATTAGCACAGATGAGGGATAAGCCGCTTTCCCGCCTGGCACATACAGCCCGACACGATCTAACGGAGTCACCTTCTGGCCCAACATGGTGCCATCAGATTCTGTGTACTGCCATGAATCTGTTTTTTGTTTTTCATGGTACTGGCGAATACGCTGAGCGGCCTGCTCAAGTGCGGCACGCTGCGCATCAGGCAAAGTATTCAACGCCTCTGTAAGGCGTTCAGCACTCAATTCAAGCTCGCCGATGCTATTAACAGAAGTAAGATCAAAACGGTTCGTGTAGGAAACAACAGCAGCATCACCCTGCTGCTTCACTTGTGCCAGGATATCCTCGACGATTTGATTAACTTTCGCATCGGAAACACTTTCCCAAGCCAGCAACTGCTCTAGCTGGCTGTCAAAATTGTCTGCAGTGCTAGTCAGACGGGTGATAGACAATTCATTCATCACTTACCCCTCCCGTCGCTGCACAACAGCAGCAGCCATCATATCAATGATCGGCTGAATCTGGCGGTGCTTCATTTTCAATGCAGGCTGACCAACGACTAAACGAGAGCTGATATTGGCAATAAAATCCATAGGTTCCAAACCATTGGCCCGCAAGGTATTACCGGTATCGACGATATCCACAATTCGGTCTGCCAACCCCATGATAGGGGCCAGCTCCATAGCGCCATATAATTTCACAATATCAACCTGACGGCCTTGTTGAGCAAAGTACTGGCGGGCAATATTGACAAACTTGGTAGCAACACGCATACGCCCATCGACAGGATCTGCGTTCGCCAACCCCGCGACCATCAGTTTACATTTAGCAATTTCAAGATCCAATGGCTCATAAAGCCCTTTACCGCCATGCTCCATCAACACATCTTTTCCAGCGATACCCATATCTGCACCGCCATACTCTACATAGGTAGGCACATCAGTCGCGCGGATGACAACAAACTTAATGTTGTCATGGTTGGTATCAAAAATCAGCTTACGGCTTTTAAAGATGTTTTCTGCCGGAGTAATATTCGCTGCTTCCAGCAAGGGCAGCGTTTCTTCGAGGATACGACCTTTTGACAGCGCAATCGTAAGCTGTTGCTTTTTCATCATACTTTTCACTTAGCCCGGGATGCGTCGAATTCGCGCACCCATCATCTGCAGTTTTTCTTCAATACACTCATAACCACGATCAATATGATAGATACGATCAATGGTGGTTTCTCCGTCGGCTACAAGCCCGGCAATAACCAAACTCGCCGAGGCTCTTAAGTCCGTTGCCATAACTGGCGCGCCCTGTAAACGCTCCTCTCCTTCTATGGTAGCGGCATTGCCGTCAATAAGAATATTAGCGCCTAAACGGATCATCTCCTGCATATGCATGAAACGGTTTTCAAATATCGTTTCTTTAATGTGTCCAACACCTTCAGCAACCGCATTCAAAGCCGCGAACTGTGCTTGCATATCGGTCGGAAATGCAGGATACGGGGCCGTAGTGATGTTGACAGATTTAGGACGGCGACCTTCCATATCCAAGGAGATCCAATCATCGCCTACTTCAATTTTCGCGCCAGCTTCTGTCAATTTCAGTAAAACCGCATCGAGAATATCGGCGCGTGTATTTTTCGTTTTGACATATCCACGCGTCACTGCAGCCGCCACCAGATATGTTCCGGTTTCGATGCGATCCGGCATAACAGAATATCGGCAACCTTTCAGGGACTCGACTCCATTAATGGTAATCGTATCAGTACCCGCTCCCTTAATATCTGCGCCCATCGCGATCAGGCAGTTTGCCAAATCAACAACTTCCGGCTCCCTCGCTGCATTTTCGAGAATGGTTTGCCCTTCTGCCAGAGTGGCCGCCATCAAAAGATTTTCTGTTCCGGTAACAGTCACTATATCAAATAAAATTTTCGCGCCTTTCAAACGACCATTGCTGCGTGCATGAATGTAACCTGCATCAACTGTAATCTCAGCACCCATCGCTTCCAAGCCGCGAATATGCAGATCGACAGGCCGGCTACCAATAGCACAACCGCCCGGGAGCGATACATCAGCCTGCCCGTAATGAGCCAGCAATGGGCCCAGCACCAGAATGGAGGCACGCATAGTTTTGACTAATTCATAAGGTGCATGAAAGTCTTTAATGTTACGTGTATCTATTTCAACACTTAACTTTTCATCAACGGTCAGTTCAACACCCGTGCGACGGATGAGCTCTAACATTGTCGTAATATCGTGCAAATGCGGCAAATTGCAGATAGTTACCGGCTCATCAGCCAACAAAGTTGCCGCAAGGATAGGCAGTGCAGAGTTTTTTGCGCCTGAAATACGGACTTCACCGTTCAGACGCACACCACCTTCAATAATCAGTTTATCCATTTAGAAAATTCCAACCGCTTATTTGCTCTGCAGTGTTTCCCACTGTTCAGGCGTATAGGTTTTAATGGTGAGCGCGTGAATAGTGCCATCAGCAATATATTCATTCAGGCACTGGTAGACTAGTTGCTGCTTCTTAACGGGCATCAGACCGGCAAATTGTTCATTGATGACGGTAACTTCGAAGGAACAGCCTTCACCCCCAGTAATCACCTGTGAGCCTTGCAGCTGCGATTCAATAATAGTTTTAACTTCTTCAGCGTTCATGAAGCGCTCCGGGATGAGTTACGTTTGCAATTGAGGGGCGCAATGATAACGAATTAGCGACTAAAAGGCGAAATTAATACCCTTTAGTTAGCAGCATGAGTTGATTGCAGGATTGCCCTGAGCCCAACCAGATCTGCAATTGCTATCATCTCTTCGGGTAAGTTTATAAAGGTCAACTGCTTTCCCTGTATTTTTGCCAACCTCAAAAAACATAAACATAAAGAAAGCGATGAACTATCCACTCGCTCCACACCGGAAAAATCAAGAACACAGTCACCCTCGATGGCTAGGATCTCTGCCTCAATCTTTTTCCTGATGTTATCGATTTCAGGAATAATCAAATCTCCTGTTAAGCCGATTTGATTCATCTTTTGCTCATCACTAATCTCGTTCACGGGTTAGCTCTGCACCGGTTTATCATCAAATTTAGCTTCCCAGGAATCCACCACACGACCTACATCATACTGTGAACGCTGCATCATCTCTGCGAACTGGTTCTGGAAAGTGATTCTCAGATTGATGCCATTTAACATCACATTAACCAGCTTCCAAACTCCGTCAGATTTAACCATATAATTCACAAACACATAATTGACGCCTGCCTTTGAGGTGACATCCACAGAAACAATCTGCTTATCATCTTCAGGACTAACAGCCGTCGGCTCAACTAATTTATAAGCATCAATATCAAACTCAAGGAGGGACTTCGCATAGGTTTTAATCAGCGTTTGCTTGAAGACCTGTGCAAATTTAGCACGCTGCTGATCACTGGCCTGACGGTAATACTTACCCATGACTGTTTTTGATATATATTCAAAGTCCACATCACGATCAACTATCTTTTCGATATCTGAACTCACAGCAGCAACGTCGAGCGGTTGCTGGGCTCGATGCGAATCGATAACAACAATCATATCCTCAATCGTCTGCTCCACCTCAACACTCGCTTCCTGCCATGTGGCAGAAGCCATAAAAGACTGTAAAAACAAGCTCAGCCCCAAAAAAACAGTTATAAGAAAACGTTGCATTAAGAGAACCTCTCCTAGTTACTCACTTTATTAAAAAGAAACTTCCCAATCAGCTCTTCTAAAACCATAGCTGATTGCGTATCGTTTATGAAATCACCATCTTTAAGTGACGCCTCTTCAAAGCCAACGGATATTCCAATATATTGCTCGCCTAAAAGCCCCGCCGTCAGAATTTTAGCTGAACTATCGATAGACAAGTAATTAACATCTGAATAAATTCGCATGGTCACTAAAGCTACTAAACGCTTTGGATCTATAAGAATGCTTTCAACTTCTCCGATCTGCACACCTGAAAGCGTTACCTTAGCACGTGACGTTAATCCACCGATATTTTCAAATCGAGCCTGCACCCTATAATCATCGGCTTTTGCTGAAAGCTTCAAACCGCTCACATTAAGCGCCAGCCCCAATAGCGCGAGAATCCCCAACACCATAAAAAAGCCGACCATAATTTCAATCCATCGCATACGCATTTCTTATAAATCTCCAAACATCAATGCGGTTAAAATAAAGTCCAGTGCCAATACAGCCAAAGACGAATAAACCACAGTTCGAGTGGTTGCCTGACTAATACCTTCCGATGTCGGGACGCAATCATAACCCTGGAAAACGGCAATCCAAGTCACCACTATCCCAAATACAACAGCCTTAATAACACCGTTCAGTACATCTTCGAAGAAGTTTACTGAGTTCTGCATGTTAGCCCAAAAAGAGCCCTCATAAATCCCCAGCCACTCAACGCTAACTAAAGCGCCACCAAAAATACCTACCATAGCAAAAATAACCGCCAAAATAGGCATTGAGATAAAACCAGCCCATAATCTGGGAGCCACAATACGACGCAGAGGATCTACACCAATCATTTCGAGACTGGACAATTGCTCTGTCGCTTTCATTAAGCCTATTTCAGCTGTTAATGCAGACCCAGCCCGACCCGCAAACAGCAGAGCAGTCACCACCGGCGCCAACTCTCTTACCAGACTTAATGCCACCATCTGACCAACAGCTTGCTCTGAACCGTAATCCACAAGAATCGTATACCCTTGCAGCCCCAATACCATGCCAATAAACAGGCCCGAGACTATAATAATAACCAAGGACAAAACGCCGACAAAATAGATCTGCTTAAGTAGTAATGGAAACATCTCTAACGGCGCAGGCTTCGCCACTAATGATTGCCAGATAACGCCACCGGCTCGTCCCACACCCGCTAACCGATCAAGTCCCAAACGCCCTAATGAGGCAATCTGATCAAGCATTATCTCTCTCCTGAGAAAAAAGGTCAGTGAGCATATCATCCTTTGAAAAATGGAACGGCACCGGACCATCAGGCAAGCCTCGCATAAACTGCCTTACCTGATCGGTCGTATTGCTCAATAACTCTTCAGGCGTGCCTGAAGCAATCACATGCCCATCTGCCAGAAGATAAATATAGTCAGCTATACTCAAGGTTTCCTGAATATCATGAGAAACAATAATACTGGTATGACCTAAAGCCTGATTAATCTGACGTATCAATTTAACCAGCACCCCTTTTGCGATAGGATCCTGCCCGGTAAAAGGCTCATCATACATAACAAGATCCGGATCCAAGGCTATCGCTCGCGCCAAGGCGACACGCCTTGCCATTCCTCCCGACAACTCGCTCGGCATCAACCCCCTCGCCCCTCGCAATCCGACGGCCTGCAGTTTCAGCAGCACGATATCGCGAATCATCTCTTCCGGCAGTTCTGTATGTACCTTTATAGGAAACGCAACATTTTCAAAAACACTCATGTCCGTAAATAAGGCGCCACTCTGAAATAGCATTCCCATTTTCTCACGTAACACAAACAACTGCTGACGAGAAATCTGGTGCACGTTAAGCCCGTCAACTTTAATAGATCCAGTATCCGGTCGTAACTGACCACCGATCAGCTTCAGCAATGTTGTTTTACCGGTTCCCGAAGGCCCCATGATAGCGGTTATCTTGCCACGAGGAATGTGCATGTCCACGCTGCGAAAAATTTGGCGAGATCCACGACTAAAACTCAACCCTTCGATATCGATAATGGACTCTGAAGCTTTGTTCATCGACATATAATTTAAAACCTATTTCCTGCAAATGAGGAATTTAAGTGGATCGTTTTATTCGTATTAAAATACAGCGGCGCACTATAACATCCACAGAACAAAACATGAACAGAACTTCCTTTTAACTTGCACCATTTTTTGGTTCTGATTTAATAGGTCGCTTTTAATCAACGGGCACAAAAAACACTATGTTATTTCCGATTTTATCCATCATTGCAGGGCTGATTATTTTAGTCTGGAGTGCTGACCGCTTCGTGATTGGCGCAGCGGCAACCGCCAAAAATTCGGGAATGTCACCTATGCTGATCGGTTTAACGATTGTCGCTTTTGGTACATCCGCGCCCGAAATTTTAGTTTCTATCATGGCATCTATTACCGATTCCGGCAGCTTAGCTGTCGGTAACGCACTAGGATCTAACATCGCTAATATTGGTTTAGTCTTAGGCATAACAGCCTTAATAGCTCCTCTCCCAGTCAAATCAGCTGTTTTACGTAAAGAGATCCCACTCCTCTTAGGCATCACCTTATTAGCCGGTGCGGTACTGATCAACCTGGATATCACACTAATCGATGCCATCCTATTATTTTGCTCGCTGATCGGTTGCTTAGTACTATTTGCAAAATTTCAAAAAAACAGCTCTCCCGAGGATCATCTGAACGACGAAGCGGAAGAGATCCCGGAGATGAGCACCCGCAACGCTCTTTTTTGGTTATTTTTAGGGCTTGCGTTACTTATCGCCAGCTCACGCATGCTTGTGTGGGGTGCAGTAGAAATTGCAACACAACTAGGCATATCAGAACTTGTCATCGGACTGACTATTGTTGCTATTGGTACAAGTTTGCCTGAATTAGCAGCTTCTGTTGCCAGCGCTTTAAAAAAGCATCACGACATAGCATTAGGCAACATCGTCGGTTCAAACATTTTCAACTTAGCAGCCGTAATGGCCATCCCCGGCTTTGTTAATCCGGTTACGCTCGACGCCATCGCATTTAATCGCGATTATCTGGTAATGCTGGCTATGACGGCAGGACTTATTATTTTTTGCCTTCTGCAGCGCCCAGCCAGCATTAGCAGGCTTGAAGGGGGCATTCTGACAGCGTCGTATGCGGCCTACATGCTTGTACTGTACAATATGTCTACCTGATAAAGAGCAGAGCCTTATGAACGACACCCATAACAGCACCAAACCATTTATTGAGTCGGCTATTCGCACCATTAAATTAGAAGCAGAAGCAGTTAATGAACTACTCTCCTTTCTGGATGACAGTTTTGATACCGCTTGCCGCATCATGATGGCGTGCACAGGGCGTATTATTATCACAGGAATGGGAAAGTCTGGTCATATAGGCAACAAAATAGCGGCAACGCTGGCCAGCACCGGCACACCTGCTTTTTATGTCCATCCGGGCGAAGCCAGTCATGGAGACATGGGCATGTTTACATCTCATGATGTAGTTCTGGCGCTGTCAAACTCTGGCGAAACAGCCGAAATTGTCACTATTTTGCCTTTAATTAAACGTATGGGTGCTCCACTAATCAGCATTACTGCCAACCCACTTTCAACACTCTCTCAAGCAGCTGATGCCAATCTTCATATCGGCGTAGAAAAAGAAGCCTGCCCATTAGGACTCGCCCCCACATCCAGCACCACCGCTCAATTGGTACTGGGTGATGCCTTAGCGATCGCTTTGTTGGAAGCCAAAGGTTTCAGCGCGGAAGATTTTGCTTTTTCTCACCCGGGCGGCAGCCTTGGCAGAAAGCTGTTATTAAAAGTCAAAGATCTCATGCATTCTGGCGAAGACGTCCCTATCGTAAGACAGGGAACACCTGTTAACCAGACGCTGATCGAAGTAACCGAAAAACGTTTAGGCATGACAACGGTAGTCAACGACCAGGGTGAACTCATTGGCATTTTCACGGATGGTGACTTACGCCGCACCTTGGATCAGGAGTTAAACCTCAAAACCACCGCTATTGAAAATGTTATGACTCAACAGTGCACGACTATATCCGGCGATCTATTAGCGGCCGAAGCACTTAAAATCATGCAAGATAAGAAAATCAACGCATTAATTATCTGTGATAACCAAAAACACCCTGTTGGCGCATTAAACATGCACGATATGCTAAAGGCAGGTGTCATCTGATGCGCAAGATTGACAACCCGAACCTTCGTTCACAAGCAGCCAATGTCACACTGGCTGTCTTTGATGTGGATGGCATCATGACAGACGGAAGCTTGCACTTTTTGCCCGACGGACGTGAAGTCAAAATGTTTAACACACTAGACGGTTTGGGCGTAAAATTACTACATAGCGCCGGCATCGAAACTGCTATTATTACCGGCAGGCGGTCGCCCCAGGTAGAGATCCGTTCAGAAGCGCTTGGTATCACTTACCTGCGCCAAGGGCGTGATGACAAGCTAGAGGCTTTGAAAGAAATCTGGGCTACCTCTGAACACTCTGCACTTACAACAGCCTACATCGGCGATGATCTGCCTGATCTTTCAGCCATCAAAGCAGTCGCTTTCGGCGCAACTGTTCCCAATGCTCACTCCTTTGTTCTTGAACATGCCGACTGGTGCACTTCACTGACGGGAGGGTATGGCGCGGCACGTGAATTTTGTGAAGCGATACTTGATGCCCAAGAAAAATTAAACAGTGCCTATGAGAGGTTCTTATAGTCATGCTTTTCTCGCGCAGTAAAACAAGAATCACATTGGCTATACTACTGCTCGTACCTGTTTTTTTATATTGGATTATCAATTCTGATACACGGATCGATGCCCCCCCTAAGCCTGCAATCGCAAATGGCGTCGACTACTTTATGAAAGACGTTTCGACCAAAGAGTTTACGGCTCAGGGGGAACTGCTTCGAACACTCAGCGCAGAAGCATTACATCACTTCCCTCAAGATAAAGTAGCCAAACTTGAGCAGCCTCGAATTAATCTATTTTCAAAGAACCTGCTCACCCTAAAAGTACAAAGCCAATCAGGCATCGCTTTTGATGATGCTGATCAACTTGATCTTGTTGAACAGGTCATCGTCACGCATAATCCGTTAAGTGCTCATGCCAGCAAGCTAACAACATCAATACTGAGCCTGCACCAAGCCCAAGGAGTAGCCAAAACCAGCGCTCCCGTTGTGCTAACTCAACAAGCACACATTACAACAGCCACTGGCATGATTATTAACCATAAAACAAACACATCCGAGCTACTATCTGATGTTAAAGGCACTTTCTATGCTAAATAACCGATCATTCACACTACTGACCCTCGTCCTCAGTGCCTGGCTCAGCCCTTTTTGTTTCGCTTTACCAACTGACCGCCAACAACCTATACATGTCAGTGCTGACAGCGCACAAATCGATGACAATACAGGTATAACCACATACAAAGGCAACGTACTAATAACACAAGGCAGCCTTGAAATTCGTGCGGCCAACGTCGACCTCTACCGAATTAATGACGAAGTCAGCCAACTTATTGCTACCGGTAGCCCGGCCAATTTCCGCCAGCAACCCTCTTTAGACCAAGCGATCACCGATGCTTTTGGAGAGAAGCTTGACTACCAGGTTACCAACCAGACGGTTACCATCACCGGAAAAGCACGCGTAGAACAAGCAGGCGATACCTTTAGCGGGGAACGTATTGTTTATCAAATGAATAAAGCCATAGTCAACGCATACAGTGGTAAAGGGTCATCAGGACAACGTGTCCAGATGGTCATTCAGCCTAAGGCCAAAGAATAACAATGAGTACTCTTTTACAAGCTTTACATTTAGCCAAGGCCTATAAAAAACGACAGGTTGTTCGGGACGTCTCTCTGGAGGTTCGTAGCGGTGAAATTGTTGGCCTGCTAGGCCCTAACGGTGCGGGTAAAACAACCTGTTTTTACATGATTGTCGGGCTAATCAATTCTGACAAAGGAGCTATTCGCATTCAAAACGATGATGTTACGTCGTTACCTATGCATGAACGTGCCCGTAAAGGTATTGGTTACCTGCCTCAGGAGGCTTCAATCTTTCGCAAACTCTCTGTCCATGACAACCTAATGGGCATTTTAGAGATGCGTAAAGAATTAAGCGCCGGACAGCGAACCGAAAAACTTGAAGACTTGCTTGACGAGTTCCATATTACTCACCTTAGAGACAGCCTTGGCATGAGCTTGTCAGGGGGAGAGCGCCGTCGTGTCGAAATTGCCCGAGCCCTTGCATCGGAGCCCGCATTTATTTTATTAGATGAACCTTTTGCGGGTGTCGATCCAATCTCAGTTAATGATATAAAACAAACAATAAAACACCTACAATCTAAAGGAATAGGTATATTAATTACCGATCATAATGTCAGAGAAACACTCGATATTTGTGAAAAAGCCTATATTGTTAGTGAAGGCACTATCCTAGCCCAAGGTACGCCTAAAGAGATTTTAGCTAATGAGCAGGTAAGAACAGCTTATCTGGGACATGCCTTTACACTCTAAGTGCGCAATGAGCAAATGCATTTTAGTCAGCATAATGATCAAGTTTTTCGGAGTCACGTTGTAGTTTTATGAAGCAGTCATTACAACTAAAAATGGGTCAGCATCTAACAATGACCCCTCAGCTACAACAAGCCATTCGCTTGTTGCAACTGTCCACACTTGATCTCCAGCATGAAATACAAGAAGCGCTGGACAGCAACCCCATGCTTGAAACTGGGGAAGACTCAGATGAGATTCCTGAGGCTCAGCGTGAAATAACAACGCCGAGTGAAGACCAGGATTTCGCGCAATCAAATGTTTCAAAGGATGAAAGTATCGATAGCCCTGATATCGACCAATGGAACGACCGCATTCCAGAGGAGCTTTCTACTGACTCGTCCTGGGATGATACTTTCCAATCAGGAAGCAGCCCCAGCCAGCGAGATGATGATTCATTTTTCGAGTCTAATGACTCAGCCGAAGAAACCCTGCAAGACCATCTCAACTGGCAACTCAATCTCACACCGATGAGCCCGGCCGACCAATTAATCGCAGAAGCGATCATTGATGGCATTGATAACAACGGTTACTTACGCACCACTATCGAAGAGATTCTCGAGCACTTCAAAGAAAGCGAGCCAACACTCTTCGCAGAAGCTGAAGCAGATGAAGTAGAAGCGGTTTTACATCGGATTCAGCAATTTGATCCACCTGGTGTTGCCTCCAGAGATTTGGGGGAGTGTCTCAGCATTCAGCTGCGCCAACTACCTCCGGACACACCGTTACTTTCACAAGCACTGACCCTGTGCAAACAACATATTCACTTACTAGGCACACGTGACTATAAGCAACTATTACGCAAGCTCAGACTAAAAGAACATCAACTCCAAGCGATTATTGTTCTGATTCAATCTCTTAACCCTTATCCGGGCTCTATGATTTCAAGCAGCAAAGCTGAATATGTGATCCCCGATGTCTATGTTGAAAAGTTTCAAGGCGTCTGGACAGTCAGGCTCAACCAAGAGTCTTCTCCAAACCTCAGAATCAACACCAGCTACGCAGACCTTATACGACGCGCAGACAGTAGTGCCGATAACACCTATCTCAAGAATCATTTACAAGAAGCACGCTGGTTTATCAAAAGCTTGCAAAGCCGTAACGAAACATTACTCAAAGTATCTAATCAAATTATCGAACGCCAATCTGAGTTCCTGGAGCATGGCGAAGAAGCCATGAAACCTATGGTTCTGCACGACATCGCGGAAGCAGTTGATATGCATGAATCTACAATTTCACGCGTCACTACTCAAAAATATATGCACACCCCACGAGGAATTTTTGAGTTAAAGTACTTTTTTTCCAGTCATGTAAATACAAACGATGGAGGTGCAGCATCCTCCACCGCTATTCGTGCCGTTATTAAAAAAATGATTGCTGCTGAAAACACCACCAAACCACTTAGTGATAATAAGATTGCACAACTGTTAGACCAGGAAGGCATACAGGTTGCAAGAAGAACGGTTGCAAAATACCGCGAAGCAATGGGCATTGCTCCTTCTAATGAAAGGAAGTGTCTGGTTTAATGAATATGTTCTAATGGCAAACGTTGTTGTTTGTCGTTGTTTAAGGAGATACCTATGCAAATCAATATTACAGGTCATCATGTAGAGCTAACTGAAGCGCTATCTGAATATGTACATAATAAATTTCAGAAGCTTGAGCGTCATTTCGATAATATTACCAATGTACAAGTGACCCTGGGCGTTGATAAACAGCGTCATAAAGCAGAAGCAGATATGCATATTGCCGGCGGCGAACTATTTGCTACCAACGAACAAGATGATATGTATGCCGCTATTGATGGGCTGATTGATAAGCTAGATCGCCAGGTCATCAAGCACAAAGAAAAAACCAAAAGCCATAAGTAACCTGAAAAACTGAAATCACATGCCCATTCTGTCATTGTTAACACCTGAACGCGTTCTTCAAAATATTGAAGGCGGCAGCAAAAAACGTATTATTGAATTAGTCAGCAAGATTATTGCTGAATCTGATGAAGAGCTCACAGCTGAAGCGATCTTTAGTGGCCTCATTGGCAGAGAGCGACTGGGCAGTACCGGCATTGGCGAGGGAGTGGCAATCCCACACTGTCGCCTTGCTGGTGTTAATACAGCAATCGGAGCACTAATTTCATTATCAGAGCCCATAGACTTTGATGCAATTGATAACCGCCCTGTGGACTTACTCTTTTTTCTGCTGGTTCCTGAAGAAGCATGCGATGACCACTTAAGCACGTTGGGAAAATTAGCTGAAGTATTCAGCCAGGAAGAGTTACGCTCAAAACTCAGAGACACTCATTCGAAAGAGCAGCTATATGAAGTAGCATCCCAGCTATTTCGATCATAGGATTGGATTTATGAAGCTTGTCATCATAAGCGGGCGCTCTGGCTCAGGTAAAAGTACTGCACTACAAGCACTCGAAGATGTGGGTTTCTATTGCATCGACAACCTTCCGGCAAAACTTCTGCCTGATTTAATCAATCATATGCTAGATGATGATGCACAATTAACGCGTATCGCAGCTTGTATCGACGCTAGAAACTTATCAAGTAATCTGGAAAAGTTACCCGATATCTGGCGACAATTTAAGCAGCATACTCAGATTTCAGTAGAGTTACTTTATTTAGATGCCTCTCACGATACCTTGTTAAAAAGATATAGCTCGACCCGACGCCGTCACCCTATGGCGGAGCTAGTTACTAATTTACCCGATGCTATTGAATACGAACGATCCCTATTAGAGCCCATTGCCGATTTGGCAGATCTGCGCATAGATACAACCCTTCTCTCCATATATGAGCTTAGAGACTCGATCAAGCTCAGAGTCGCTGAGCGCAAAGAACAATCCCTCTCATTACAATTTGAATCCTTCGGGTTCAAGCATGGCGTCCCCATGGATGTAGACATGGTGTTTGATATGCGGATTTTACCTAACCCTTTTTGGGTTCCGGAGCTTAGGCAATTCACGGGGCGTGATCAGCCCGTTATTGACTTTTTAAGTCAAGAAAAAGATGTCACTGAGATGGTTGAAGACATTCAGGCATACCTGAACAAATGGCTGCCCCATTTCATGAAAAATAACCGTAGCTACGTCACGATAGGCATCGGCTGCACCGGCGGACAACACCGCTCAGTCTATATAACAGAGCAACTGGCTAGTCATTTTAAAACACATATGGATAATGTGAACATCAGACATCGAGAGCTTCATTAACCGAGAGCCACATTGAACTTAGCCCCGAATAACTTGCTCTACTATTTATAAAGGAACGAGGCGCCATGCTCGACTTAAAAATAACCATAATAAATAAACTTGGCTTACATGCTCGTGCAGCTGCGAAATTAATCAACACAACCACCCGTTTTTCCTCAGATATTCGCATATTAAAAGAGGGTCGCGAAGTGGACGGCAAGAGCATAATGTCAGTCATGATGCTGGCTGCCAGTAAAGGCACTGAACTTACTATCACTGCGGACGGCACCGACCAAGCTGACGCCATCACTGCTATTGCAACATTGATTAACAATCGTTTCGACGAAGAAGAATAAACACGGATTGCCCACCGCAATTACTGAACCCATCTTTGCAATCCGCTATACTATTCCATCAAGAAATTACACCGTGAGATTTCGCAGTAAAATATTATGGCGATGAATGACGAAACGACTGCGCTGGACAAACTCAATCGCGCGCTAGAGAGCGGCGCTTTTCAACAAGTACGTTTCACGCTCAATAACGCCCTACGCCCGGCAGAAGTCGCTCATTTACTGGAAAAGTCTCCGCCTAAAGAGCGTGAGATTCTCTGGAATCTGATACACCATAATAACGAAGGTAAAGTACTCCAATATTTAGCTGACGATATACAGTCCGATCTCCTCAGTAAGATGGACACTGATCGCGTTCTGGCCATCACAGAAACGCTGGATGCTGATGATGTTGCCGATGTATTACAGCAACTACCTGAGCGGGTAACCAAAGAACTGCTGAAGATCATGGATCAGCAGTATCGTGAGCGCTTAGAAGTCATCCTCGCCTACCCTGAAGACACGGCTGGCGGCTTGATGAATACGGATACCGTCACTATTCGTCCTGACATCACCGTAGAAACCGTTTTACGTTATATTCGTCGTCATAACGAAATTCCGGAGATGACCGATAGCCTGTTTGTCGTCAGCCGTCGCAAAGAATCCTATATCGGCACGTTACCGCTAACCAAACTACTGGTCTCTGATCCTGACATCACGGTTCGGGAGATCATGAACACCGATATAAAGCCGATCCCTGTAGACATGCCTGACGACGAAGTGGCATCGCTGTTTGAAAAGCACGATTTAGTCTCGGCACCCGTGGTCAATAAAAAAGGCAAGCTCCTCGGTCGTATTACCATTGATGACGTGGTTGACGTCATACGCGAAGACGCCGACCACTCCATGATGAGTATGGCGGGTTTGGATGATGATGAAGACACCTTCGCACCACTGATGAAAACCACCCGACGGCGCGCCGTCTGGCTTGGCATCAACCTGATGACAGCGCTTCTCGCTTCAGCTGTTATCGGACTTTTTGAAGCCACCATCAATCAAGTCGTCGCTCTCGCTGTATTGATGCCTATTGTTGCCTCTATGGGAGGAATAGCAGGCAGCCAGACACTGACCCTAGTTATTCGCGGTCAAGCACTAGGGCACGTAGAGCGCTCGAATGCAGGCTGGCTATTAAATCGAGAGCTACTGGTTGGTATTTTCAACGGTCTGCTCTGGGCACTGGTGGTCGCTGCCGTCTCCATCTATTGGTTTAATGACACCACCATAGGGTTGGTCATTGGGCTAGCCATCATCATTAACCTGATTGCAGGTGCGTTAGCAGGCACCCTACTCCCTATGATTCTTAAATCGTGGGGAATCGATCCTGCCTTAGCAGGCAGTGTACTATTAACCACAATTACTGATGTTGTGGGCTTTTTTGCATTTTTAGGTCTGGCAACCTACTTCTACGGATAACACAATGAACGAAGATAATTTCGACAATATTGAACATGACGATGACGAAAACTACATTAGTCGCTCGCAAAAAAAACGAGACGTAGAAGCTTTGCAGTCACTGGGAGAGCGTTTAGTTGAACTCAAACCCGGTCATCTTGATAAACTTCCTATCGATGAAACACTGCGCACGGCTATCGATTTCGCCAAAACTTTACCGCACCGCAGCGCACTGCGTCGTCAAATGCAATATATTGGTAAACTCATGCGCTTTGCTGACGGAGAAGCGATCGCAGAAGCCATCGACCGTTTTGATGTCACAAAAGAGGCGCACAATAAAGTTTTCCACAAACTGGAAAAATGGCGCGACCGCCTCATCAGCAATGATAAAGACAACAGCATGCTGGATGTGATTCTCACAGAGTACCCACATACCAATATTCAGCACCTTCGCCAACTGGTTAGAAATGCGCAAAAAGAGGCGACTCTCAACAAGCCACCTGCCGCGGCCCGTAAGCTGTTTAAGTATTTGCGTGAATTGGAAGAAAGCCAGTAAATACCCAATAGGGTATGAGTTAGGGGTTCAGGCGCTAACTAAGAACAACACATTATCTCCTGAGCCCAGCTAGCTTGATCGTCGATGTAATAGAACAGGCATTTGCTGACGAACTTGGCGCAACAATGCAAAATCCAGCTCCGCCACTCCCATGGCCTCACCTGTTCCACAACGAGAAAGCACGACGCCCCAAGGATCAATCACCATCGACTCACCCGATGTCTCACGAGTGGGGCTATGTACTCCACCTTGATTAGCACCAAGAATAAAGCATTGCGTTTCAACCGCCCTCGCTCTTAACAACACCTCCCAATGTGCATTTCCGGTCACTTTAGTAAATGCAGACGGCACCACAATAATCTCTGCTCCCTGCTCCCTCAGTTGCCAAAAATGATCAGGGAAACGTAAGTCATAACAGATGCTTAAACCCACCCGCCCAACATCAGTGTCCACCACAATCAGCTCATTACCCGGCTCAATCACCGCCGATTCGCGATAACTTCCCTGACCATCACTGACCTCCACATCAAACAGATGACGTTTATCGTAGCGACCAACAATCTCGCCTTTGGGGTTGTACACCAGCAATGCGGAACGCACTTTTTGACTGCCGGGTGTTTCAGAAAGCACCGGGAAACTACCGGCAAATAACCAAATATTCAAAGATTTTGAAAGCTCACTAAGCCAACTATTTATCCGGCCTGTTTTCTCTTCATCTACTGCCAATTGAAAAAGCTGTTTACTCTCAAAAAGCGCGAAGTTCTCCGGCAAAAGTACTAATTGAGCGCCGGCCTGCACCGCCTCATGTATCAGGCGTTCAGCCACGCGAAGGTTTCTATCAACATCACTCCCTGAAACCATCTGTATGACAGCAACACAACTCATTTACTATCTCCGGGCAAACCGGGCTGATGACTTGGCTTAGCCCTGCCAGGGGCTAAAATTTTAATATTTGGCTCAGCCCAAGCGCCTGATAATTGGTAGGACAAAGTTGACACCCTTTGAAATTTATCGCCGATCAACTTATCTAACAAAAAAACAGCACCCGCTATTTGCGGGGCTCCGAGCAAAACCGCAGCAATAGGTACATTACTGGTTAAAGGCAACACGACATCCATCTGGCTATCCAATGTTTGTTCCGCAATATTGATACTACCCTGCAAATTCACATTCGCAGAAGGACCGTCCATCGTCAGGGGTTCCTGACTATACGCAATACCGCTATTTAGCAGATAGTTTGCTTTAATTCGATCAAAAGCCACACCCGCTTTAACAAGGTCAGTAAAATTCAGCTGTAAACGTCTGACAACCGTATTCAAATTCAGAATCCCGAACAGCCGTAAAATATTGCTGCTTTCACCTGTTTCAATAACGCGCCCTTTTTTCAACAACATGGTAAAACTACCGTTCAACCGGTTTGTTTCAAACTCCCATGGATACCCTGACCAAGAGAAATCACTCTGCATGCTGGTTGATTCCGACTCAACCACACCGTCATAACCAAAATGCCCGAGTAAGCTACCCAGACTCCCACCCTCTAAGGAGATATTCATAAAGCTACCCGCATTATTATTCAGCAGCCTCCATCCGGCCTCACCTTTCATACTGAAGTTTTTAAAGCGGCCCTGAATATTCTTCATCGTCAACTGGCCTGCATTATCAGGCTCAATAGCCATCGACCAATGCCCAAAGGGTTTTGAATTGATGTACATCTGCTTGATAGCAAGCTCGATCATTGGCCACTCGCGTGTATCTAACAGGGAAGAGTCTTTTTGATTGCTGCCTGCTTCCTCTTTTTGCTCTTTATCTTTATCTTTATCTTTATCTTTATCTTTATCTTTATCTTTATCTAAATAGAAGTAATCAAGGTTGACCTGATAAGGCCCTGAATTCAGTGGTATTCTTATTTCACCTGTCACTTTGGGACTAGCAAAGCCTATTACCGTATGCGCAGCTGGAGCCGTACTTAGCACCACATCAACATCTTTGACCTCTACCTCCCCGGCTTGTAATTTTCCTACCTTCAGGACCAGCTGTTTCAACCCCGCAGGAGAAGAGGAGACGCTCTCATTAGCCCACCACTGATTACGGACCAGGAACTCTTTTAGTGATTCCAGATCCACCACATCGAGATTTCCTTCGATCCACATCCCTGACTCCGTTGGTTCTTCCGGGCGTTTACCACCAAAACTAATGCGCGTTCGCGGTGCTCCTTCAATCGCCTTAGTCACGCCACGTAGTTTATCTCCTAGTTTATATCGCCAAACAGGATCGGTAATGCCTATCTGTGCAACAATCTGCAATGGCAAAGAGCCAGCGGCCTCCTTACCAAACGGCAGCGGCGCCTGCAATGACACGCCTGTCAGATCGGAGTCAATCACCAACTTATTACACGCCGCTGAACCAGCGCAAATATCCAACCGGGCATTAATGGCGGCGCCTCCTGCCGCGCTTTGCAAGAGCGTAAGCCCCGTCTGTTTTTTGAGCGCATCAACACTGATGTTACCAGCAAGATAAACTCGCGTCAGGGCTGGAGCTTCCTGTGTCTTTTCCACGGGTTCGATACGAACATTCACAGGTTCACCCATGAATACCGCCTTGAGATTGTCGCTTGAAAGACCTTTTTCTGAGCTAAAAACAATATCACCAATAAGATTACTAAAATCCAACTTAGCGACCGGGTCTTGAAACCGGCTATCTTCTACATGGGTACTCACCACTACCCGGGGCGTTGCTTTATCCCCTAATGGTATTATCAAATCAACATCAGTTTTATGTGTTCCACTGAGCTGCCAAGCATCCAGGCCTTGACCAATATTTTTGTGGAGTGATGTAGTACGCAAAACAGTCAGGATATCGCTGGCATCGCCTGTCATAGTTGTTTTTACACGTAAATCCGTCGACTCTGCCGGTAGCTCAACTTCCAGCATGCTCGCACGACTGTTAAGCAGTGCGCCACGTTCTGCTTTGATAACCAGCCCCGCCTCATCCAGCCGAACTTTCACATCTGATTGACTGATAGCAGGCCAATCAGGCTGAAATTTAACGGTTGCGTCAGAGATATCAAAATACAATTGTACGCTTGGTGGTAAGCGGTCAGCCAGGCGTCGGGTCCCTGTCCTGATAACCACCATTCCTTCATTAACACGCCCCCCTTGAATAGCGTCGGATACCCATTGATGTAATGACTCGCCCACTTCAGCGGGAGGAATATATAAAGAAGCCTGACGACCATCAGTATTTTTCATTCCAACTAATAATGTCAGCTCTGTCTGATAGTCTCTATCTAACGGCAGATACATGCTAAAACGTCCTGCTGCCGTTGTTATTGAATTATCGAGATTCAGCAAACTGCTATTAACCGTTACCACCGGGCGTGTATGCCCCTCTCTTTCTGTTATAAACCAATTAACCCGGCCACTGGCGTTACTATAGTCCCAGCCCTGAGGAAACAGGTCAGGAAAGCCCATATAGAAGTTTTGAGTCTTAAGATCAATAGACCCAGAATTTTTCGTAAAACCCAAACGACCCGTTACATTTCTTAGAACCGGCGCACCATAGTAGTGCTCCACACTCACCTGATTCAGATCGCCTATACCTTGAAACTGTGAGTAATCATTTGAATCTGACCAGACTATTTTAAGGTTATTCAAAGAACCTTTAGCATTGAGTTTTGACAGCGCATCATTAAGGCTTTCGGGCAGGTAGGGCTTATTAATAAGCCATTCTGACAGCATCCCGAGATCCACTTCCTTTACACTGATTTCCTGCAGGTCAGCTTGTTGATTTCTCCAGCCAACATCAGCGGAGAGATAAGGCATACTTAGTTTAGCTTTGCTATTCTGAATAACCAGATCAGAAACAACAACATTGAACTGTTGAGGAGTGATCGGTTGTAGCGTAAAAGTCAATTCACTATCGGTAATATTCTCGAGAGAGTCCTGTTCAAAAGACAGCTGTTTAATCTGTAAAGCCCCCTGCACAGATTCAAGCTTGTGGTTATTCCAACGTCCCCATAACTCAGACCCCATATCCAAGCGTTTAACATTAAATGGTAACTCAATAAGATCCAGATCAAGTAACTGCTGTCCCAGGTTACTGACTTTTGCATAGAGCCGGTAATCCCCTGCCAGAGGATCTGTGGGCAGATTTTCTGTTTCAACTGCAAACTCAACGTTAGACTGACTCCCACCAGCCACAGGTAAGGTTAAAGAGCCATGCATGTAGTGCTGTTCAGATGAATTATTCAACAGAAAGGTGATCGGGTATAAGCGCTGCACCTCACCCTTTTCAGGATATAGCGACAAGCTGGCATTGCTAAACGAAACTTCAGGCTGACGTGACAATATCGCTGCAATTTTACCAACAAAATCAGAGGTATTAGCAGGCGTACTCTCATCAGAAAGGCCCGCCCCCCAGCGACCCTCTCGCTGATGAAGGTTAATTTTTGTGTGTTCAATGGCCAATGTAGCAAAAACAGGAAAACGTCCCCACAGCGATGCCAACAAATCTACTTCGGCATCCAACTGGCGGATGCTGAAGTTAATATCAGGCCCTTCGTCAGACTCAGTGAAGCTTCTGATATCGCGTATTTGAAAAACAGGGTAACGCCCTTCCCAATGAGCTGAGAGCTCACCAATACTGATCGACAATCCGGTTTTTTCAGAAAGAAAAAGTTCAATGGTCGATTTATGCTCTGTAATAGAAGGCAAAAATTGACGGGTAGCCGCAACCAACATTGCTACTAACAGCAATAAGAGCAGCACAGACCAACCGACCCAGCTATAGATACGATTCAGCATCAGACTTTATCCACTCACCGTGTCGGAGAGAACTATTCTCGAGGGAGTACCCTTCATACAAAAATAACGCGGCAGTATACGCTACACCACTAATCCAACGCGGTTATCGCAACACAACATCAAACTGCTCAGGGCTATACATCGCCTCTACTTGAAAGCGAATGGTTTTATTAATAAACGCTTCTAGTTCGGCTAAATGATCTGAGGCATCATCGGTTAAATATTCGACAACAGCGGCAGAGGCAAGCACCAGATAAGCATCGGTATCATAAGCCCGATGCTGACGAAGAATCTCCCGGAAGATCTCATAACAGACCGTAACGGGTGTTTTAATGGAGCCGCGGCCCTGACATTGACTACAAGGTTCGCAAAGGATATGTTCCAGACTTTCTCTCGTGCGTTTGCGGGTCATTTCCACCAAACCCAGCTCTGAGACACCCGTCACCTTGCACTTCGCATGATCACGTTCAAGCACCCTTTCAAGTGTTCTTAACACCTGCCGCTGATGCTCAACTAACTCCATATCAATGAAGTCTATAATGATAATTCCGCCCAGATTTCTTAACCGCAGTTGCCTGCCAATTGCAGTCGCTGCTTCCAGGTTGGTCTTAAAAATAGTCTCTTCCAGATTACGATGACCAACAAAACCACCCGTATTCACATCAACAGTCGTCATCGCTTCTGTTTGATCAAAAATCAAATACCCACCCGACTTTAAATCAACTTTGCGCCCCAGCGCCTTCTCCATCTCATCTTCGACGTTATAAAGGTCAAAAATTGGTCTTTCACCCGGATAATATTCAAGATGGTCAAAGATTTCAGGCACTAGTGCTTTAGAAAAGGACTGCGCCTTCTGAAAGGTTTCTTTAGAGTCGATACGAATACGTTCCATACCTGTATGCGCCATATCTCTCAACGCACGCATATTAAGCGGTAAATCTTCATACACATTTGAAGGCACAGCTGCGGTAGAAATATCAGCTTCGATAGATTTCCATAGCCGTCTCAAAAACTGAACATCTGCCACGAGCTCTGTTTCGGAAGCGCCTTCTGCCACCGTTCTTAAAATATAACCTGCTTTATCGGACTTATCTGATGCTACGCTGTTTTGTAATGCAGTACGAAGCCGCTCTCGCTCTTCAACATCTTCTATGCGTTGTGATATACCCACATGGCTGTTACCCGGCATATAAACAAGATAACGAGAGGGGATTGATATATGTGTTGTTAAACGCGCCCCTTTAGTACCGATAGGGTCTTTAGTCACCTGTACGACCAACGCTTGCCCTTCCTTCAACACCTGGGCAATCGATACACTGCTTTTTTCTTCACCATTAGCTGGCTGTGGTAAGACATCCTCAACATGAATAAAGGCGGCTCGTTCTAAGCCAATATCAATAAATGCCGCCTGCATTCCCGGCAGAACCCGCACAACTTTACCTTTATAAATATTACCGACTATTCCACGTTTCGCCGAACGTTCAACATAGATCTCCTGTGGCATCCCGTTTTCAATAACAGCAACACGGGTTTCCATCGGGGTGAAATTAATCAGTATTTCTTCTCCAACGTTTGCTGCCACAGCAATATCCCTACCTATTTTTTATATGTTAGCGTTGCCAGATTTTGATTCCGATCTTACTTAAGAGTTCCGCTGTTTCTGCTAATGGCAGACCGACAACATTGGAATAACTCCCTTCTATTTTCTCAACAAAAACAGCCGCATAACCCTGAATACCATATCCGCCGGCTTTATCGCATGGCTCACCGGTCTGCCAATAGCGGCGACACATATCAACATCTAAGTGCTTAAAAGTAACATGTGTCACAACCACCTGGCTATTCGCACAGTCTTTTCCTGTCAAGGCGATGCCTGTCATAACCTGATGCGTCCTGCCAGACAACTGTTGCAACATCTCTACTGCATGATCTTCCGAGTCAGGCTTACCCAGAATTACGCCGTCAATAACAACCGTTGTATCTGCACCAAGAACCGCACCTAGCTGAGAATTGAGGTGAGAGTAGCGCAGGAATCCTGCTTGAGATTTCTCACAGGCTAAACGACGCACATAGTCTTCAGGTCGCTCATCCGGTAAAACACTTTCATCAATATCAACACTGCACTGCTTAAAAGCAACACCTATCTGTACCAATAACTCCTGTCGTCTAGGAGAAGCCGAAGCCAGAATCAGGTCACACATAACCGGCTCTCATCAGAATAGTTAATTGACATGAAAAGTCCGTCGTATACCTCTTAATAAAACAAAAACCCAAGGCCATAAAACCGCACTAACAAAAGCCGGCAACAGAAAGATCAGACTATCTCCAGCACTACCGGATAAGGATTGAATCCAGTGAAAGACCAATTGATTAATCCCCACCAATACCAGCACCATCATCGCTTGCTGCCACAAAGGGTACATTCTCAACCTTTTGTGCAATATCAAGGTGATGAATGCTACGATCGTTAATGAAAGCGCATTCATACCCAGCAAGCTGCCTTTTAATACATCTAACGCCAGTCCTGATACCCACGCCATACCAATGCCGAAACGGTGCGGCAGTGCCATGACCCAATAGATAACGATCATAGCAACCCATTCAGGCCGCCACCAAACAAACATAGCGGGCAAAGGCATTTGGCTTAAAATAAAGCCGATAATCAAGGTGCCGATAACGATCAGCACGCCTCCGTTATGCCGCTCATTCATCTAACTTGCTTTCCTCAGAAGGCTCGGAGATTGGCACTGGCTCTTCCCGGTTTTCGCTCACTGGCTCTACCAGTAACAAATGCCGGCTTTTATCCAAGCGCGCCGCTGGTACTGCCTTTACAATTGAAAACGGCCGCCCCGGATCACGAACAACACTGGTCACTTTCGCTACCGGATACCCATAAGGGAAACGCCCACCTAACCCGGAAGTAACCAACAGGTCACCTACACGCACATCAGCCGTATCAGGAACATGCTCTAGCTCGAGCTCACCCAACACCCCTTTACCCAGCGCAATCGCACGAAAACCATTACGATTAATCTCGACCGGCAGCGCATGCCGTGAATCAGTAATCAACATAACCCGACAAGTATAATGAGACACATCAACAACCTGCCCAAGTACGCCTCTGGCATCCAGAACAGGCTGTCCAAGGAAAACGCCATCTTCTTGACCTTTCCCTAGAATAATCTGATGCTGAAAAGGATCAGGATTTACCCCGATCAGTTCGGCTAGCTGCACTTCATTTTTAATACGCTGACGACCGCTCAACAGCTCACGCAAGCGTAAGTTTTCCGTCGTCAGTGCAGACATTTTCTGCACCTGCTCATCCAGCAAAATAACTTCAGAGCGTAACTGAATATTATCTCTGACAAGAGAGCGACGACTTACCAACACATCTGACAGATCATCTGCAACACGTGTCGGAAGGTCCACCAGCCACTGAATAGGGGTCATCACAAGAGAAAGCATGCCTCGTGCTTCACGAGCACGAGACGAGTTCAGGTCACTGACCATAAATAAGATGGCAAGGACGACCAAAACAAAGAAAAAAAGGCGAGGGATACCGCCTTTAAATATTGGCTTCACGTTAACCCTTCCCTGGTTTCAAGGAAGGTGCTGTACAGCTCTTCATAACAACAACCGCGGTTATTCGAACGTTAGCAGCTCAAACGCGTGCTTATCCAGCAACTCCAACGCTCGACCACCGCCACGGGCTACACAAGTGAGAGGATCTTCCGCCAAAATAACCGGAAGACCTGTTTCTTCACTGATCAAACGATCAATGTGGCGTAACATTGAGCCACCACCTGTTAAAACAATACCCTGCTCGGCGATATCTGATGCTAACTCAGGAGGACACTGCTCAAGCGCGCTTTTTACGGCCTGCACGATGGCAGATAGCGGATCCTGTAATGCTTCAAGAATTTCATTGCTATTAAGTGTAAAGCTACGTGGAATCCCTTCTGCCAAGTTACGGCCACGCACATCAATCTCAAGCACTTCTTTGCTTGGATAGGCAGAACCAATCTCTTGCTTGATACGCTCAGCGGTCGCTTCACCAATCAAACTACCGTAATTACGACGTACATAAGTAACAATAGCTTCATCAAAGCGATCCCCGCCAATACGCACAGATTCTGCGTAAACAATGCCATTCAGAGAGATGACAGCAATTTCAGTAGTACCACCACCGATATCAACTACCATAGACCCACTGGCTTCTTCGACAGGCAAACCCGCACCTATCGCAGCGGCCATCGGCTCTTCAATGAGATAGACTTCACGGGCTCCAGCGCCCAAAGCAGATTCCTTTATGGCGCGCCGCTCAACCTGCGTTGATTTGCAGGGAACACAGACAAGTACTCGCGGACTCGGCGAGAAAAAGCTATTGTCATGCACTTTGCTAATAAAGTATTGCAGCATTTTTTCAGTCACATGAAAATCTGCAATAACACCGTCTTTCATTGGACGGATCGCGGTAATATTACCGGGTGTACGGCCTAGCATGCGTTTAGCATCTGTACCAACAGCAGCAACAGACTTTTGATTACCGCTTTGCCTGATCGCTACGACAGAAGGTTCGTTAAGAACAATGCCTTTATCACGTACAAAAATCAGCGTATTAGCTGTACCCAGATCGATTGATAGGTCGCTTGAAAACAGACCCCGTATTTTTTTGAACATGTCGAATGGAAACCTTAAAGAGTTACAGGTATAGCTGAGGTATTTTTAAAAACACGTAACTCTAGCAATGGCAGGCATTTAGAGCAAGGAGCAAATATGTTAAGTTAGTCTTTTTTTCGCCAAAACCGAGACAGTTAGCGAGATAATCATGGCTCTAAACAGAACCGACGTAGAAAAAATCGCCCATCTGGCGCGTTTGCAAATAGATGATAGCGATGTACCCGAATATGCAACAAATCTGTCCAACATATTGGACCTGATCGGCCAGATGCAAAGTATCGATACCTCAGATGTAGAGCCACTGGCACATCCGCTCGATGCAGTGCAACGCCTCAGAGCAGACATCATCACTGAGCAAGATCAGCGAGAGCACCTCCAAAAAGTAGCGCCAGCGGTAGAAAACGGCCTGTTTTTAGTGCCTAAAGTGATTGAATAATAGCGCCTGCAATATGATTTAGGACTAAATAAAGATGTTAAATAAAACACTGGCCGGATTGGCCAAAGGACTTCAGCAAGGCGAATTCAGTAGCGTTGAGCTGACTCAGGCATACCTTGAGCGCATCAAAAACGAAGACGGTAAATACAACAGTTTCATTACTGTTACTGAAGAGCTTGCGCTACAGCAAGCCACGGCAGCTGATGCCATTCGTGCTGCTGGCAACGCTACCACTATGACCGGTTTACCGATTGCACATAAAGATATTTTTTGTACACAAGGCGTACGTACCAGCGCCGGCTCAAAAATGCTGGATAATTTCGTATCCCCTTATGATGCGACAGTCATCCGTAAATTTAATGCCGCCGGTTCAGTCACGCTTGGAAAAACCAATATGGATGAGTTTGCCATGGGCTCATCTAATGAATCCAGCTTTTACGGCCCATCCCGTAACCCCTGGAACACAGAACATGTTCCGGGCGGCTCTTCAGGCGGCTCAGCGGCAGCCATTGCCGCAGGACTCGCGCCTGCCGCAACCGGCACGGACACCGGCGGCTCTATTCGGCAACCTGCTGCATTTTGTAACCTGACAGGCCTTAAACCCACCTATGGCCGTGTTTCTCGTTACGGTATGATTGCCTATGCATCCTCCTTAGACCAAGGCGGCCCAATGGCCCAAACGGCTGAAGATGCCGCAATGATGATGAATGTCATGGCAGGTCTGGATCCATTGGATTCTACAAGTGTAGACCGCGCAGTTCCTGACTACACCGCTAAGCTGGACGCACCACTGACGGGTTTAAAAATAGGTTTACCAAAAGAGTTCTTTTCAGCCAACCTTAACCCTGAAATGGCCGCATTGATTCACACTGCGGTAAAAGAATATGAAGCCTTAGGCGCCACTATTAAAGAGGTCAGCCTGCCGAACACAGCCTTATCTGTTCCTGCCTATTACATCATCGCGCCTGCAGAAGCGTCATCAAACCTATCGCGCTTTGACGGCGTTCGTTATGGTTACCGTTGTGACGACCCTAAAGATCTTGAAGATATGTACAAACGCACCCGCGGAGAAGGGTTTGGGACAGAGGTTAAACGCCGCATCATGGTCGGCACCTATGCACTTTCTGAAGGTTTTTATGATGCCTACTACAAAAAAGCACAACAGATCCGTCGCCTAATTCAACAAGATTTTATACGCGTACTATCTGAAGTCGATGTCATCATGGGGCCCACAACACCGACACCGGCGTTTAAGCTTGGCGAAAAAACATCCGATCCCGTAGAGATGTATATGGAAGATATTTTTACGCTATCGCTAAATCTGGCAGGACTACCAGGCATGTCTATCCCTTGCGGTATGCACAACGACCTACCCGTCGGCTTACAGATTATCGGTAACTATTTTGCCGAAGAAAAACTTCTGAATGTCGCTCACAAATTCCAGCAGGCAACTGACTGGCACACCCAAAAGCCTGCAGGTCTTTAAGAGGAATAACGAATAATGGAATGGGAAACAGTGATCGGGTTGGAAATTCATGCCCAGCTCGCGACAACCACTAAAATTTTCTCGGGCGCCAGCACTGCCTTTGGGGCCGAGCCAAACACCCAGGCATGTGCTGTCGACTTAGCACTACCTGGCACACTGCCCGTTTTCAACGAAAACGCGCTACGCATGGCGGTTATGTTTGGCACGGCGATTGATGCAAAAATTGGCAAAGTATCTGTCTTTGATCGTAAAAATTATTTTTACCCCGACTTACCAAAAGGCTACCAAACCAGCCAACTCTTCTACCCTATCGTGGGTGAAGGGCATATTGATATCGAATTGGAAGACGGTTCCACAAAACGGATTGGTGTAACCCGCGCTCACCTTGAAGAGGACGCAGGAAAATCACTGCACGAAGAGTTCGCCAGCATGACAGGCATCGACCTGAACCGTGCGGGTACTCCCCTGCTGGAGATCGTATCCGAACCGGATATGCGCTCAGCTGAAGAAGCCGTTGCCTACGTTAAAAAAATCCACTCGCTTGTGACTAATTTAGGCATTTGCGACGGTAATATGGCAGAAGGCTCATTCCGCTGTGATTGCAACGTTTCAGTTCGCTATAAAGGCGAGCCGCTCGGCAACCGGACAGAAACAAAAAACATCAACTCTTTCCGCTTCATTGAAAAAGCAATTAAGGGCGAAGTTGAGCGCCAAATCGATATTCTCGAAGATGGCGGCCGCATTACGCAGGAAACTCGTCTGTACGATGCCGACAAAGATGAAACCCGCTCAATGCGCAGCAAAGAAGAAGCAAACGATTATCGATACTTCCCTTGCCCTGATCTGCTACCTATCGTCATTGACGATGATTATATCAATGCGATCCGTGAATCACTGCCGGAGCTACCGGATGCACGCCGCGCACGTTTTATAAGCACCTATCAATTATCAGCGTATGATGCTGGTGTTCTATCCGCTTATAAGCCGCTCTCTGACTTTTTTGAGACCGTAGCCACTGTATCAGCTGATGCAAAATTGTCTGCTAACTGGGTAATGGGGGAACTCTCCAAACACTTGAATCAGCATGATACTGACATCAAAGCCAGCCCTGTTTCTGCGCAGCAGCTCGGCGGCTTATTACAGCGCATTAAAGACAATACCGTTTCAGGAAACATTGCCAAAAAGGTGTTTGAAGCAATGTGGATCGAAGACGGTAGTGCGGATGAAATCATCGAAGCAAAAGGTCTAAAACAGGTAACTGATACAGGCGCTATCGAGAAAATTGTCGACGAAGTTATTGCAAACAATCAAAAGCAAGTCGATCAATACACCGCCGCTGAACCGGATAAGCGTGGAAAAATGATTGGATTCTTCATGGGGCAAGTCATGAAAGCATCCGGCGGAAAAGCGAACCCGGGGCAGGTACAAGGCATGATGAAACAAAAACTGGATGATCTCTGCCCTTAGATCCCACCCTCCAGCACGCCTCTTAAAAGCCAGAAGTCATTGAGTACTTCTGGCTTTTCTATTTTTATTTAGCCCACTCTCAACTGGCAAATCGATTTTTTGGACTATAATTCAGTGTCGATTCACCGAACTCCATGATAATGCCAGCTTTTTAACCTTGTCAGCTGAACTCGCACGTAACGCAATTTTAGAAAAGGGGATTTAGTAAGAGTGCGTCATGAAATCATATAAAGTGCTTTTTGTTGGTTCGCCTGGCTCGGGGAAAACCACGGCAATCAGAACCATCAGCGATGTAGAGGTAGTCGATACGGACACTAAGGTATCCGACTCCACTATTAAACGCAAAAGAACCACAACCGTCGGCATGGATTACGGCAAATTATCGCTGGGAGAAGACAGCGTACTCCACTTATACGGCACACCGGGCCAAGAGCGCTTTAAGTTCATGTGGGATCTGATGGTTAGCGACTTAGCGAACGATGCCTCGGCGCTTATTCTGCTCGTGGATAATACTCGCAATTATCCATTCCGCGATATCGATTATTATCTGAGTGAGTTTTGGGACTTCATTGTTAAGCGACACTTTATTATTGCGGTCACACGCTCCGATCTCAAAAGCAGCCCGACGGAAGCCGACTATCAGAATCGCCTGAAAGAAAAAGGGGTGCTAGCACCGATTCTTTTCATCGATGCACGAAAATCGATGGATGTAATGGATTTAGTGGTATCCGCTTTAAATCAAGAGAGCAACATAGATTGGGCGGAAGTCTCACATCGTGTTGCGATGACTGAGCTTAAAAACCGTAACCCTGATCCTAACTCCCCTCAATTTGAGTGGCTACGAAAAACCCGGGATGTACCCAAAATATCCATTATTGAAGCAGCGATGCAAGTCAGAGGGATTTCCTGCGCCACGCATCTCGATAAGAAATTTAATATGATTGATTCCTCTCATAAAGAGATGGAATGCAACAACCTTTTCAGATCTCTGGCAAAACTAGCCGCAGCAATTGAAAGCAAAGCCCCCCAACTGGAGCCTGTACGCAACATCTCGCTACACGCCCCGCGTAAAGATTCTGTTTCAGTTTTTATCGAACCAGATCAAGCATTAGGATTGCTCACATTACCAGCACTGACGCATAAGCAGATTCGCCAACAAGCAGAAGACCTGCTCCAATGGAGCGACAATGTCGAAAATACTCAAAAAACTTGAGGGGATGGCCGGCACAAACTGTAGCGCCCTGATACAAAACAGCCAACCCATCGCCACCACATTTACTAAAGAGGAGCATGTTTACCTCAAACTCTCCTCACAAGCATTTGCACTCATTTTCAAGCATGCAGACAAAGCAGATGCCGAACAGGCGCACACACCTGAAGTGTCAGCAAGATACGATGAAGCTCATCTGCAGTTAGGATCACGCCGCTTGCTCTGCTTTCGCTTAGAAGACAATACATTATATATCTCCATTATTGAGCAGAGCTCAGATATCCAAAAAGCGCAGAAAGTTATCCGTGGAGCCATTAATATTTTAAGCAAAGTTGCTAATGCAACCTCTGCCCACCATCCTAAAGCGTGAGAAACACCCTGTGGCCTCTCCCGTTACCAGCTTCAGACCCGTAATCGCAACCAAAGCGAAACTATTAATCCTTGGTTCAATGCCAGGGGTTAAGTCTTTGCAAGAACAACAATATTACGCACACCCCCGTAACGCTTTCTGGCAGATAATGAGCTGCCTATTTGGCCTGGATATTGAAGCGGACTATTCATACCGTTTAGAACAGATTCAGCAACATAGCATTGCGCTATGGGATGTTGCTCATCAATGCATCAGACCCGGAAGTCTGGATAGTGATATTAATCGTGATAGCGTTATACCCAATGAGATTAGTACTTTATTAAAAGAGAATCCGGGCATCCACACTATTTGTTTCAACGGGCAAACGGCCGAAAAAATGTTTAAACGACATTTTCCTGACCTGCATTCGTCAGCCAAGGTCTCTTTCATAACACTACCATCTACCAGTCCTGCACATGCTTCATTAAAATTTTCTGAAAAACTGGAAGCATGGCATATCGTTAAGGACTTAGCAGAATCAATCGACACCCGGTGTCATTAAACTAGAACGCCCCATCGCCCCTTGTTCACCCTCTGCCTCTCGTTTGCGCTCTTCGCGCGGCGTCACACCATAATGATTCCGGTAGGCCGTGCTAAAATATGATGCACTGGAAAAGCCGCAAGCCAAACCAATCTGTAAAATGGTTTTATCGCTTTGACGTAATAATTGGCGAGCATGCTCCAGCCGAAGATCCAGATAATATTTAGAAGGCACTGTCTGCAAATGCTTTTTAAATAAACGCTCAAGATGCCGCCTGGAAACACCAACATGATGCGCCAGATCATCTGTCGACAAAGGTTCCTCGATATTCATCTCCATCAAAGTAACAGCTTCAATCAGTTTAGGCTGACTAGCACCAATTCTCGCTTTTAATGGAATGCGCTGCTGCTCTTCTGAGGTGCGCATTCGCTCATACACAAATTGCTCGGATATCGATGCCGCCAGCTCCATACCATGCCCCTGAGCAATCAAAAACAACATCATATCCATAGCGGCCGTTCCTCCACTGCAGGTATAACGCGCCCCATCAATCTCAAACAGATTATTAGTCACTAAGGTATTGGGAAATTCATCTTTAAGACTCGCGATATCCCACCAGTGAATGGTTGCCCTATAGTTATTCAGAAGACCAGCACAAGCCAACAGATAAGAGCCCGTTCCTATTCCGCCTAACGCTATACTCGCCCTGCTTTGACGTCGCAACCAAACAATAACAGCCTCATTCCCGGTACGCGCAATGGGACTCGCACCACAGACAAAAACAGCATCCAATGAAGGAATATCATTCAGGCTGCAATCTACCAATATTTCAACACCCAAGCTGCTCGCAACCGCCTCGCCGTCATGGCTAATCAAGACTGTCTCGTATAGATCATCTCCACTCACCCAGTTCGCCATCCGCAGTGGCTCTATCGCTGATGAGAAGGCAATCAGAGAAAAATTAGGCAGCAACAAAAAGCCAAACTTTTTAGGTTTGGATTTATTTTCTTGCGTGGTCTGTTTCCATATTGCCAACGGACTTGCCTCTGCATATTCTTATGAGTAAATAGATCAAAGCCTAACAATAATGATCTTTAGAGCCGAATTCCTTAGCCTTTTTCCTAAATGTCAGCTTAGCGCAACTTCATGTCGCACTACAGAAATTAAAGGCCTGTTTTCATAAACGTTTTTTACTGATACTGAATATAAACAACGCGACAGGCCGGTTGTGACCGGTTTGTGAACTAAATATTGGGCTGAGCGGACGCCCATCATAAGCTCCGGATTAATAATGAGGAAATACTCCCATGTTGAAACAACCCGTTAATCGCGCACTTTTTGATGAAGTGATGGTTCCCAATTACAACCCTCAACAGATGGTACCAGTACGCGGCCGTGGTTCACGAGTATGGGATCAGGATGATAATGAATATATCGATTTTGCGGGTGGTATCGCCGTCAATGCACTCGGCCATGTACATCCCGCTCTGGTTGCTGCCCTCAAAGCGCAAGCAGATCAGCTTTGGCATCTGAGCAACACCTTTACCAACGAACCCGCGCTTCGCCTGGCTAAAAAACTAACCGATGCTACGTTTGCTGATAAAGTATTTTTCTGCAACTCAGGCGCGGAAGCCAATGAAGCAGCCTTCAAACTGGCGCGTAAATATTCATATGATAACGTCGGCCCTGAAAAGCATGAAATCATCGCCTTTTATCAAGGCTTTCATGGCCGGACACTGTTCACTGTGTCTGTAGGTGGGCAAGCCAAGTACCGGGAAGGCTTTGAGCCTGCTCCAGGTGGAATCACGCACGTCCCGTTCAATGACCTGGCGGCACTCAAGGCGGCCATTTCAGATAAAACCTGTGCAGTTGTGATGGAGCCAATTCAAGGAGAAGGCGGTGTCATTCCTGCAGATCCTGAATTCGTTAAAGGCGTACGTGAACTATGCGACCAGCACAACGCTCTGCTTGTCTTCGACGAGATCCAAACAGGCATTGGCCGCACCGGACACCTGTATGCTTATATGGGAATGGGAGTAGAGCCAGACATTCTGACCAGCGCTAAAGCGTTAGGGGGCGGCTTCCCTATTGGTGCAATGCTAACCACCAATAAAGTCGCTCCTAGCTTCGGTTTTGGCACACATGGCAGCACCTATGGTGGCAACCCGCTGGGCTGCGCTGTAGCAGAAGCCGCATTGGATCTTATCAACCAACCGGAGCTTCTGAACGAGGTTGCTAATAAGCGTGCTGTATTTGTAGAAGAACTACAAAAAATCAACGCCAAACATGAAATTTTCAAAGAAATTCGTGGTGATGGTCTATTGATTGGTGTTGAGCTCATCGAGAGCATGCACGGCAAAGCCGCTTCATTTCTCGCAACTGCTCGTGAAGAAGGGTTGATGATTTTAATGGCAGGTCCAAACGTACTCCGGATGACACCTTCCCTGATCATACCTGATGAAGATATCCGTGACGGCATGGCCTTACTGGAAAGCGCTATCGTAAAAGTCATCGCAGCTGAAAACGCTTAATTCAGCCAAAGGTCGGTGCTATTTATAGTTTTATAAGTAGCGCTGACATCTTTTTATCACGCAGAAATAAACCGAAGTAACACCTTTTTATAACTACTTATTTATAAAAAATAAAAACAGTGCGCAGGAAGGGAGGGACCAACACCAAAAGAAGGAAAAGCAGGGCTGTGCCTATGTAAAGAGACACGCGCTTGACGATGTTCTCGATTAATAAGCAACCAGCCCATCTGCATAATTACTTGTCTGCCGGCTTACCCAATACAATCTGACGTGGACCAGCAAGGTTTTGCTGACCGGTAACACCGCTGGCAATTTCCTGAATCTGACCACCCGCCCGAAGGAAAGCCGCTGTTTGCTCTGCAATAGAGTCATGTGTTTCAGTTGCTGCTTTTTTCTTAGGCTTGGCTGCCATAATAGAGAATCCTTTGGAGAGAGTGAGCACAGAGTATAGCAGTTTTGCAATCAAGAATCTTGCGACCTGAATGCCCTAACACCCAGACACCCCTAATCTCTTATTTAACTCGCCCCCAACTTACGCTTAAGTAGCTTGTATCTCTAACATTAGTTGTGTATTGTGATTCTGATGTATGTGATTTTTTAATCAGTTACATCTGAAAACAGCCGGTATTGAAGACGATAAGACTTCCCGGTTTTAACTTACTTTTTATGAGAAATATTGAATATGTCCGACAAGCAGACTGGAACAGTTAAGTGGTTCAACGATGAGAAAGGTTTTGGTTTTATTGAGCGTGAAAATGGTAAAGACCTTTTTGCCCACTTCCGTTCTATCATTGGTGAAGGCCGCAAAACTCTTCACGAAGGACAGACAGTTCGTTTCGTAGAAGTACAAGGCGAGAAAGGTCCTCAGGCTGACCAGATCGAAGCTGTATAAAGAACTTCTCGGGCATTGTCGAACAACAATGCTGAGGCTGAATTGAGAGCAGTAAATTAATATTTACCGCTTTCAATCTTCCGATCAGAGTTAAGCTCGAAAAGCCCGCATTAGTGTGGGCTTTCGTCGTTTAATAGCCTGCATAAAAAGTAATTGCTCTTACCCTCTAATATCAGTCACGCGAAACAAACTTCCCCGTTTCGGTATTAATCCTTACTTTTTCACCCTCTTTAATATACTCCGGAACTTGTAACTCGTACCCATTACTACATTTTGCGGGTTTAGTCCGCCCGGTAGCACTGGCGGCTTGCATTCCCGGTATGCATTCCACAACTTCAAGAACAATCGTTGTTGGTAGCTCTACCCCAATAATGTGTTCATCGACCAGCATTGCGTTAATACCACTCAAACCATCGCTCAGAAACGCCAACTGCTCACTAATAATTTTCTCATCAACACTGTACTGGCTGTAATCTTCCTGATCCATAAAAGTATAAACATCACCTTCCCGGTAAAGGAGTGATACATGGCGCCGCTCTAACGCCACCGAAGTAACCACATCATCTCCTGTAAAGGTTTCCTCACGCTTGCCGCCATGAGGCAGTTGATTAAAGCGTACTTTATACAGCGTCTGAGCACCTCTTGACGATGGACTACGCACATCAATATGCAAGACTCTATACAACGTTCCGCCAATTTCTACGACATGACCTTTTCTAAGCTCAGCAGCTCTCGACATGATTTTTTAACCGCTCATAAAAAAAGCGTTATTGTAGGTGAATGGCGTTGCGCTGCACAGATAGCTGCTCTTTTTCATTCTAAATAGTTCGCTCACTTCAACTATCATATGGTTGTAAAAAACTCTCAGCAGGGGTTCTATTATCGCCGCCCTATGGACACAGTCTCGATAAACGCTGCTGAGTTGTCTTAGACCCGGCGGAATTTATTGCCCACCGTGATTTACTGGATTTGTTAGTAGAGCGTTTTGCCTCTTCACCTTGGTAACAGCAGGATAAAATTATTTAGAAACCTGAAAATCAGGTCGCATACTCAACAGATTCTTTTAAAATTTTCACCAATAATGGTCTGATCAGATAAAAGGACTCACGTATGCCTAACGACTACACACAATGGCTGGACTGGCTCGACTCGCAACAAGATGAGATGCTAGAGAATACCATTGAACTCGCTTTGATCAACTCCGGCTCCCTTAATACAACCGGCGTCAATCATGTTCGTGAAAAGCTAGCGCAATACTGCGAAGTTCTTGGCGGTAACGCAGAAGTTATTTCAGTTGCACCCTACGAATTTGTCAGTGCTTCAGGCGAAGTATCACGTGCACCATTAGGTGACGCTTTACGAATTACCAAACGCCCGGAAGCACCACTACAAGTTTTCTTTTGCGGCCATATGGATACCGTATTCCCTGCTGACAGCTCTTTTCAAAACATCACCTGGCTGGACGACAACACCCTGAACGGCCCTGGTGTTGCCGACTTAAAAGGTGGATTAATGGTAATGCTTAAAGCAATTGAAGCTTTTGAGCGCACGCCTTGGGCAGAGAATATTGGCTGGGAAATCCTGTTTAATCCCGATGAAGAGATCGGCTCTCCTGGTTCAGCGCCCTTAATTGCAGACGCCGCAACACGTGTGGATCTGGGTATGATTTATGAGCCATGTATGCCCGATGGCACACTCGCCGGGGCACGCAAAGGCAGTGGAAACTTCAGTATTGTAGTAAAAGGTAAAGCAGCTCATGCAGGGCGTGAGCATCATCTTGGGCGCAATGCGATTCGCGCCATGTGCGATTTCATCTCTGCCTTAGATGATCTGAACGGTCAACGAGCAGGCGTCACTATCAACCCTGGCTTCATCGAAGGCGGCGGTGCCGTTAATGTGGTTCCTGATCTATGCTTGTCACGCTTCAACATACGTTTAGAGCGCCCTGAAGATGAAGCATGGTGCATACAAAATATCGAAAAACTGATAACAGAACTCAACCAGCGTGAGGGGATAAACGCCACACTTCACGGTGGTTTTGGCCGCAAACCCAAGGTTTTGAGTGGTGCTAACCAAAAGCTATTTGAACTTGCAAAAACGTGCGGTGCAGAACTTGGAATGAGCATCAACTGGGTTGCAACAGGGGGGTGCTGTGATGGCAACAACCTCGCTGCTGCCGGTATTCCTAACATTGACACGCTAGGCGTACAGGGTGGAAAAATCCATTCCAGCGATGAGTATATGTTTGCCAGTAGCTTATCTGAGCGCGCCCGCCTAAGCGCCTTGATGCTCATGAAACTAGCCAATGCCGATGACCTTAATTGGCTAAAGGAGCAATAGATGCTGCTAATTCGCCCCCTTACCTTTGCGGATCTGCAAGGCTTAGAACGTTTGGCCGTTATTTCAGGTGGCCGCATGACCACATTACCCGCCAACCGCGATCATCTGAATGAGTTAATCAACCGCACTCGCCAGTCATTACGTAAAGAAGTCACTCAATATTCTGATGAGAGCTACCATTTTGCCTTAGAAAATCAAATCACTGGCGAAATAGTCGGGGTATGCGGCATTGATGCAAGTGTAGGTATGCACACACCTTTTTATAGCTATCGTGTTGATGAAGTGGTGCATGCCTCCAATGAACTACAGATCCACAATCGTATTCCGGCCCTGCATCTATGCCAGGACTACACAGGAGCTGCGCGATTATGTACGCTTTTTCTGGATAAAGACCACCGCAGCAGAGAAAATCTAAACCTACTATCCCGCTCCCGTATGCTATTTATCGCACAATATCCGGAGCGTTTTGCCAATAAATTAATTGCTGAACTACAAGGGGTCGCCGACAGTAAAAACCGTTCTCCTTTCTGGGAGTGCCTGGGACGACACTTTTTCAATATGGACTTCAACAAAGCCAACTACTTAACCGGCATCAACTCTAAAGGCTTTATTGCAGATCTGATGCCTCACTATCCCGTGTATGTACCGCTATTAAGTGAAGAAGCCCAGGCATCACTGGGCCAGCCTCGCCCCGACATGGAAGAGGTGAAAATGCTGCTTGAAGAGGAAGGGTTCAGCTACCGACGTTATGTCGATATTTTTGACGCAGGCCCTACGCTTGAAGCACGCACGCGGGATATCCATACAGTGGCGCAGAATCAACTCAGCGAAGTAAAAATTAGCGAAGCCGAAGCCCCTGATCCACAAATCCAAGAACAAGCGAATGTCTTGATCAGCAATCTGGAACGTGAAAATTTCCGCTGTTTGATGACATCACTTGATCCAGATAGCCCCGTCATTAGCAAAGCAGTCGCAGAAGCGTTACTCCTTAGCAATGGCGATAAAGTTCGTATCATTCGCCTCTAGCCCATCCAGGAGAAAACACAGTTATGATGGTAGTTCGCCCTATTCAGGCAGATGATCACGATGCTCTGCGAGAACTGGCACGTAAAACCGGACCAGGGTTCACCTCACTGCAAGACAACAATGAGCAGGTAGCCGCCAAGCTAGAAGCGGCTCTGATTCCGTTTACAGCGAAAAATCCGCCAGAGGAAACCCTCTATCTATTTGTCATGGAAGATACAGAAACAAAGGAAGTGGTGGGGATATGCGGCATCGAATCCGCGGTTGGATTAACGGATCCTTGGTATAATTACCGAGTAGGCACCTTGGTCCATGCGTCACGGGAATTAAAAGTCTATAACCAAATCAACACCCTGACGATCACCAACGACCATACGGGATACTCTGAACTTTGCACCCTGTTTTTAACGCCTGAAGCACGCCATAGTAAACAAGGCTCATTACTTTCGAAATCTCGCTTCATGTTTATGGCTGAGTTTCCGCAGCGCTTCAATGAACACCTGATTGCCGAAATGCGTGGTTATTCGGACGATAAAGGCGTTTCTCCGTTTTGGGAGGGGTTAGGCCGCCATTTCTTCTCTTTAGATTTTGCCGAGGCCGATAAAATCTCGTCAATGGGCAAAGTGTTTATTGCTGAGCTGATGCCTAAAAACACCATCTATACCAACCTGCTCTCTCAGGAAGCTCAGGATTCCATTGGAAAAACCCACGAAGCAACTACCCCTGCACGTCGCTTGTTAGAAAATGAGGGGATGCGCTATACCGGCTATGTGGATATTTTCGACGGAGGCCCGACACTGGAAGCACGCGTCAACGATATTCGCGCCATTCAGGAAAGCCAATATGTCAAAGTGCATGTCGTTGACAGCCCATCTGAAGGTGAGATTTACCTCATCAGCACTACCGAGTTTTCCCAATTTCGTTGCTGCATGTCGCCCCTGACACGTGCTGGCAACAACTTAATAAATATAACGCCCGACGTGGCCTCTGCACTGAACATCATTGAGGGCACGACTGTTCGCATCGTTCCACTGTCCTCGGGAAGGAGATTTTAATATGAGCGCATCACTTTTCATCAACGGCCAGTGGCTGGCAGGCCAAGGCGCTGCTTTTAATTCAGTCAACCCTGCTACCGGCGATACTCTCTGGACAGGACAGGCTGCCAGTGCCGAACAAGTTTCCTCTGCTGTAACGGCAGCACGAACTGCCAGTGCTGAGTGGGCAAACCTCGGCTTTGAACAGCGCTGCGAACAAGTACGTCGTTATGCAGAAGAACTCACCGCCAATAAAATGTTACTGGCGCGCACCATCGCAGAAGAAACCGGCAAGCCGTTTTGGGAAACACAAACCGAAGCCGCTGCCGTTATTGGTAAAATTGAGATCTCTATCAAAGCATCAATAGAGCGTACCGGCGAGCGCAGTAGCGACATGGCAGGGGCAACGGCTGTGTTACGTCATAAACCACATGGCGTCGTCGCTATTTTTGGCCCTTACAACTTCCCTGCTCACCTCCCCAATGGACACATTGTTCCGGCATTACTGGCAGGTAATACGGTTATTTTCAAGCCGAGCGAGCTCACCCCTAAAGTGGCTGAGCTCATGGTGTCTCTATGGGAAAAGTCAGGTATACCCGCCGGCGTGATCAATCTGGTACAGGGCGAAAAAGAGACGGGCATTGCTTTAGCCGCCAACCCCGATCTTGATGGGCTCTTCTTTACCGGCAGCTCACGTACAGGTCACCTGCTACACGAGCAATTTGCAGGTCATCCGGGAAAAATTCTCGCGCTGGAGATGGGCGGCAACAATCCACTGATCATTGATGAGATCAGTGACATCAAAGCCGCTGTACACGAAACCATCCAATCGGCTTATATCACGTCTGGACAGCGCTGCACCTGCGCCCGTCGCTTATTTGTTCCTCTGAATGAAACCGGTGACCAATTCTTAGCGCAACTACAAGCAGCCGTCAGACAGATCAAGGTCGGAGGTCAGTTTGATGAGCCGGCTCCTTTCATGGGTAGCCTGATCTCTGAGGCCGCTGCCGATGGCATGATCGCTGTGCAGCAACAGCTGCTCGATATGGGCGCAACATCGCTACTGAAACTAGAGAAATTGAAAGCCGGTACAGGTTTGCTCTCTCCGGGTTTGATTGATGTCACCGCTGTTAAAAATATGCCGGACGATGAACACTTTGGCCCTCTATTAAAAGTGATTCGCTATACAGACTTTGATGATGCCATCCGACAAGCAAACGCAACACAATTTGGCTTATCGGCAGGCCTGTTTAGCGATAACGCTGAGCATTTTGATCACTTTTACCGCCATATCCGTGCAGGCATTGTTAACTGGAATAAACAGTTAACGGGCGCTAGCAGCGCCGCACCTTTTGGCGGCATTGGTGCCAGCGGTAACCACCGCGCCAGCGCCTACTACGCAGCAGATTATTGCGCCTACCCGGTTGCCGGAATTGAAGCAGAACACCTGACAATGCCAGATACACTATCCCCAGGCCTGACACTCAACTAAGCCGCAAGGAGAATGAGATGACATCCACTATAAACGCGGTTGAAGCCAATTTTGATGGCTTGGTAGGCCCGACCCACAACTACGCGGGCCTGTCATTTGGTAACGTTGCTTCGCAAAGTCATTCCGCACAAACTTCCAACCCGAAACTGGCTGCTCTGCAAGGCTTAGCCAAAATGAAAGCCCTGCACGACGCCGGCATGACTCAGGGGGTACTTGCGCCTCAGGAGCGGCCAGATCTGAACACCTTGCGGCGTCTCGGCTTTACCGGCAGCGATGCTAAAGTGCTAGAAACAGCCAGCAAGCAGGCGCCACGTATCCTGGCGGCCTGCTGCTCGGCTTCCAGCATGTGGACCGCCAACGCAGCCACCGTATCACCCAGTGCGGATACCGCCGATGGCAAAGTCCATTTTACGCCGGCAAATCTGACCAATAAATTTCACCGTTCAATCGAGCATGAAGTCACAGGCCGTATTCTAAAGGCAACCTTTAGCGACGAGCGCCACTTTGCCCATCATCAGGCATTACCGGGTGTCGAACACTTTGGCGACGAAGGCGCCGCTAACCATACCCGTTTCTGCCATGAGTACGGCCAGGCCGGTGTGGAGTTCTTCGTCTATGGCCGTTATGCATTTGATAGCAGCAAACCGGCACCGGTTCGCTACCCAGCCCGCCATACTTACGAAGCATCTGAAGCGGTCGCACGTTTGCACGGCTTACGTGCAAATGGCGTGGTCTATGCTCAACAAAACCCGGATGTCATCGACAAAGGGGTTTTCCATAACGATGTTATCGCTGTGGGCAACCGCGACCTGATGTTCTGCCATCAGGAAGCCTTTTTAAACCAGTCAGGCGTATTAAAACAACTGACAGGCGCGATGAACAACCAGTTCAATATTATTGAAGTACCGAGCGCACGCGTCTCTGTAGAAGACGCGGTTAACAGCTACCTGTTTAACAGCCAGCTACTCACCATTAACGGCAAAACAGTGATTGTCATTCCTGAAGAGTGTCAACAGATACCGGCGGTTTGGCAATACCTGACCGAACTACGTGATGGCGATTCTGTCATCAGTGAATTGAAAGTTTTCGACCTGAAACAAAGCATGAGCAACGGTGGCGGCCCTGCTTGCCTGCGCTTACGCGTCGTACTTAACGAGCAGGAACAAGCCGCCTGCAACCCCGACACACTGATGAGCGAAGCACTGTATAACCGACTGACTCAATGGGTAAGCCAGCATTACCGTGACCGTCTAGCAGAAGCCGATCTGGCTGATCCGCAACTGCTACTGGAATCCCGCAGCGCACTGGATGAGCTGACACAGATCTTAAATCTGGGCTCCGTTTATCCTTTCCAGCAAGTCTAATTTGCTGGACATCGAATTTAGATATTGCTCTTCTGTCACCGGGTGAAAGCCCGGGTTTTTTTCTTGCCTATAATCTTATAACTTCTCAAACAGCCCGCCACTCGTTTTATGCAGCAATTTAAGCTCACCTCTCAGTAATTTCACGAAAGATAGCGTTAACGCTGACTTGGTTTTGTGCGCCGGGTAGATCAGGTTATAACGGTAGGCTATACGCGGCTCAAAACGTTTGACCACTAAGCCGAGTTTTTGGTAATGCAATGCGGTTATCGGCTCCACCAAGGATACGCCTGCCCCCGCTAACACGAGCGCGCACGCACTGTAAGAGAGCTGGGTATCCATGAGTAACTTTCGTTTAACACCCGCAGAGTCAAACACGCTATCGATTTTATGGTGGATGCTTTGCTCAGTACCCAGTGAGATAAAGTTTTCTCCTGCCAAATCCGCAGGCACGATCACTGGCTTTGCAACGAGACTGTGGCCTGCGGGAAGAACGCATACCAAGCGGCTTTCAGCCAGCGGCTCAACTTCAATAGCGGCATCCGCCATCGGTATCGCAGAGACGACCCCCAAATCGTATTGTTGACTGGCGACCAGATCCGCAACTTGCTGGGTACTTCTGACCTGTAGAGAGAAGGTTACATCCGGATGAGACTGGCCAAATAGCTGCGTCACCCGCGGAATAAAACTAATGGATACAGCAGGCATCGACGCGACCCGTAACGATCCGGTATGACATTCACGCAGATCATCTGCTGCACGCGCTAGGGTCTCCAGTGAGACGAAAGAACGCTCAACTTCTGCATAAAACACATGCGCTTCGGGAGTCGGGATCAGACGTTTTTTATGCCGTTCAAACATCTGTACCGCTACCATACTCTCAAAATCACTTAATAAGCGACTCACGGCTGGCTGCGAAATACACAGAATGTCCGCTGCACCGCTAGTGGTACCGCTGATCATCACTGCACGAAATGCCTCTATCTGCCGGTAGGTCAGGCGCGCCATTACACTCTCCAATTAATAACATGAGATTATCAAGTGATATAAATAAACGATTTGATGTTATTTAATCAAGTCATCATTATTAGCTAAAGCTGACGCCTCAACTAGAAACATAAAAAAGAGAGGGACTGATGGAACAACTGTTTCGTTACCTACTGACCGCTTTAATCAGCACAGTAGCCGCCTGCCAATTTATACAGGTGATCACGCGATACGTTTTTGAAACGCCCATTATGGGCTTAGAAGAAACAGCGCTGATTCCTACAATCTGGCTTTATATCATGGGTAGTGTAAACGCCTCTCGTGAAGACACACAAATTCGTGCCAATGTGCTTGAGATCTTTCTTAAGACTGATCAGGCACGCGCTGTCCTGCAGGCCATTTCAGAAGTTATCAGTATTGCTATATCAATCTGGTTAACCTGGTGGGCCTGGTTATATTTCAGCTACTCACTACGCGTCTGGAAAGGCACACCGACACTCTATATCCCGACTTTCATCTACGAATCAGCCCTGTTTCTTGGATTGCTGATGATGACGGCATTCACGATATGGCATCTGATCCGCAATATTCAGTTTTTGATGGGCTACCGTACTAAGCCTGATCACGAAGTCGATCTGGATCAACCCTCCACTAACGAAGTCGATGAATTCCAGGTATTAGCTGGCACGCAGAAGGATAAGAAAAATGGTTGAGATAGCGATTCTGGCGTTTGCCGTACTGGTCATTTTACTAACGATTGGTGTACCTCTGCCCTACTGTTTTGGTGCCGGTCTGATCGTCATGACAACCGTAGGTGAGGCCTCCATGCGCGGTATGATGTTGTGGGGTTTCAGCCAGCTAACAAATCCGGTTCTCTTGGCAATCCCACTGTTTGTGTTTGCCGGAACAATCATGAGTATCAGCGGTATTGCTGCGAGCTTACTCAACTTCGTCAATATCTTTATTGGTCGTGTCCGCGGCGGCCTCGGTGTGGTGGCAGCGGTTAGCTGCGCCATTATCGGTGCCATCTCCGGTAGCGGACTCACCGGGATTGCTGCTATCGGCCCTTTGCTGATTCCTGAGATGGAGCGCAAAGGTTACCCGCGTGCTTATGCAACAGCCTTGGTTGCTAACTCCTCTATTCTCGGACTGCTGATCCCGCCGAGTGTTACCATGATTGTCTATGGCTGGGTAACAGATACGTCCATACTGGCGTGTTTTCTTGCCACTCTGGGCCCGGGTCTGCTGATCATGACTAACTTCTCGATTGTTAATCTTGTGATGTCACGTAAGTTTCCGTTGATTCTCGACGATCCAATGCCGATGAAGCAGTTGATGAGTCAAGCCAGCAAACGCACAGCCAACGCCATTCCTGCTCTGCTCATGCCGATCATCATTCTGGGCGGTATTTACGGTGGCATTATGACACCAACAGAAGCGGCTGCCGTAGCGGTAATCTACTCCCTGCCTGTTGGTTTCATGATCTACAAAGGACTGACTTTTAAAACACTGCTCGAATCGGGCAAAGAGTCAGCCACCGCTGTCGGCGCCATTCTGATCATGATCCTGTTCAGCCTGATGCTGAGCCAGATCTACGTGATGGAAGATATCCCGCAAATGCTGGTCGATAAGATCTTTGAGATCACTGACGACAAGGTACTGCTGTTAATACTGGTTAACCTCTTCCTGTTCGCAATCGGCATGGTAGTTAACGACATTACGGCGATCATTCTTACAGCCCCGCTGTTACTACCACTGATGTCAGCACTGGGAGTCAGCCCTATCCAGTTTGCAGCCATTATGGGTGTTAACACCGCCATGGGCGGCGTTACCCCACCCTACGCCAGCATCCTCTATTTAGGCGCGCGTATCGGTAAAGTTAAATTCACAGAAGTGGTCAAGCCAGCGATGCTGCTGATCCTCTTCGGATACATCCCAGTTGTAATACTGGTTTCAGTTTGGCCAGACCTGTCGGAATACTTTCCACGCGCGTTCGGTTATTAAACAACAGATAAAACATCCAATGTCACTCGGGAGATAACAATGAAAAAAAACCTGATCAATAAGCTGGCCATGGCGGTCGCATTATCAGTATCACTCACAGCTACAGCAGAAGCTGTTACGCTAAAACTGTCACATGTCCGTCCTCAGGCAACAGCCATCGATATGGATGCTAAACAGTTCGCTGACGACATAAAAGCAGCAACGGATGGCAAGGTTAAAGTCAAGATTTACGCTGCCAGTGCACTCGGTGACTACACCGTAGTACAGGAACGTGTAGGTTTAGGTGCTGTCGATATGGCGGTACAACCACCGGCATCCGGCGTTGATAAGCGCTTTCAGGTTGTTTACATGCCGTACCTGGTAAAAACCTGGGATGACGCGCAGAAAGTTTTTGCCAAAGGCTCTTCTATGCGTGAGACCGTTGCAGAACTGTATGATGCGCAGAACATCACAGTACTGGGCGCATGGCCGGTTTACTTCGGTGGCGTTTCACTGAATAAAGAGATCGAAAATGCAGCCGACCCTAGCGTTAACAAAGGTGCAAAACTACGCGTGCCACCGATCAAAACATTCCAGCTAACCGCGGATAACATTGGCTTTATCGGTTCTCCGCTGCCGTTCTCTGAAGCGTTCACTGCCGTACAAACGGGTGTAGTTGATGGAGTTATGGGCTCAGGCGCTGAAGGCTATTACGCTTCATTCCGTGACGTAACCAAAAGTTACCTGCCGATCAATACTCACTTTGAGATGTGGTACCTGATCATCAACAAAGATGTCTTCAATGAGATGAACGATGATCAGCGCGCCAAACTAGAAAGTGCGGCTGACAAATTTGAAGCAACACGCTGGGAAAATGCCCGCGCTGATCAGGCGAAAAATGAGCAACTGCTGGAAAAAGCAGGCGCACACATTGTTCCTGTCAGCGAAGCTCAAATTGAAGCACATGCCAACATCGTTCGCGAAAAAGTCTGGCCAGAAATCATCAATGATATCGGAGCAGAATGGGCGCAAGACGTGTTAGACAAAGCGTTGAAATAAGCCTTTCCAACGTAACTTTTGTCTCATTGCCCGGCGATCATCCGCCGGGCCTTTTTATCAAAAGGACTCTCCATGACGCAGTTTTCAACTGACAGCCAACGACGAGCAGACGTATGCGTGCTCGGTGGCGGCATCGTGGGCCTGGCCGTCGCACTGGGTCTGCAGCGCAATGGACTCAGCGTAACTATTCTGGACGAAGGCGATATTGCGCTACGTGCTTCACGCGGTAATTTTGGTCTGGTTTGGGTACAAGGCAAAGGTGATACGTTACCTGAATATGCAGCAATATCACGCCTGTCAGCTCAACTCTGGCCGGATCATGCACAAGGCTTAAAAGACGCTACCGGTATCGATGTGCAGTTACAGCAGCACGGTGGCCTGTATCTTTGCCTGAGCGAGCAAGAACTCAAAGACCGGCACGCCATGCTAACCCGTATGCAAGCCGCAGCGGGAGGCGATTATCCTTTTAAAACACTGGATCTTAAAGAACTACGCGAATTCATCCCTGAAGCAGGTCCCGACGTTGCCGGTGCAACCTGGGGACCTGAAGATGGACACCTGAACCCGCTATTTTACTTGCGCGCCATGACACAGTTATTTCAACAACGCGGCGGCAAGATAGATAACTCAGGAAAAGTCAGCAACATACAACCTACGGATTCGGGCTTTACTCTCACGTCCGAAACAGGTCGCTGGCACGCAGACCAAGTGGTATTAGCCGCAGGGCTGGGGAATCGGGAGTTGGCTCCTCAAGTGGGTTTATCAGCACCGCTGATCCCTAACCGCGGACAAGTGTTAATCTGCGAACGCGTCAAACCATTTTTGCACTACCCCACCGGGCATGTCAGACAGACCAACGAGGGCACACTTCAGTTAGGTGACTCTAAAGAGGATGTTGGTTTTAACGTCGGTACCAGCACCGATGTGATCGCCAAGATTGCCCACAGAGCCAGCCAGATGTTTCCGCTACTCCGGGATGTGCGGCTGATTCGCGCCTGGGGTGCTTTACGGGTGATGACACCGGATGGCTACCCTCTTTATGAAGCATCCAGGCAATATCCCGGCGCTTATTTAGTCACCTGCCATAGTGGTGTGACATTGGGCGCGTTACACGAAGGGCCGATTGCCGACTGGATTGCCACTGACCGAACTGAACTGCCTTTGGAGGTATTCAATGCCAAACGCTTTGCCCTTTGAGCGCCTGCCAACTAATACCGCTGAGTGGCTGACTGTTTATATAGAAAACCAGCCAGTTAAAGTCCGTCAGGGTGATAGCGCCGCAGCAGCAGTACTTGCTGCGGGGTTAGTGCCGAGCCGCAGCAGCGTTGTCAGCGGTAGTGGCCGTGCCCCTTATTGCCTGATGGGCGTCTGTTATGAATGCCTGTTACAAATCGACGGCGTGGAAAATGTTCAAGGCTGCATGACTCCTGCCCGGGAGGGGATGAGAATCAACAGCCAGCAACAGGCTCGCCAACTTAGCAGCAGTCATACCGAGGAGCCGACCGCATGAACACACCTGAATATGATCTGGTCATTATCGGCGCTGGCCCGGCGGGCATGGCCGCTGCATCAACCGTCTCATCTCATGGTTTGAAAGTAGTCATTCTGGATGAGCAGGCAGCACCCGGAGGGCAGATCTATCGCTCCATCAGCACACCTGCAATCGCGGATGAAACTATTCTGGGCGCTGATTATTATCATGGCCGTACGTTACTCAGTGGGCTTCAATATTCAGGTGCCGAATACTTGCCGGGCAGTACTGTTTGGGAAGTAGCAGAAGATCTGACAATCCGTTTCAGCCGTCTAGGCAAGAGCCAGCAGATAAAAGCAAAGAAACTATTGATAGCGACCGGAGCCCAAGAACGCCCCGTGCCTTTTTCCGGATGGACACTGCCTGGCGTCATGACCTGTGGCGCGGCACAAATCTTACTGAAAAGCAGTGGGCTTACTCCATCAGGCCCTCTGGTATTGGCTGGCAGCGGCCCTCTGCTACTCTTAATAGCCGCACAGCTTAACCGTGCGGGTGTAAAAATCGCGGCCATTTTAGATACCACCCCTAAAGGACGTTATCTGAAATCAATGCGTTACCTGACAGGGGCATTGCGCAACTTACCACTGCTAATAAAAGGGGTAAATTTGCTGCTCGAACTCAAACGTGCGGGTATTAAGTATGAAAATAACGTCACGCAGCTAAAGGCCACCGCTGGTCATGAGGAACACTTAACTAACGTTCATTATCAGACAAGCCAAGGTGTTCATGAGATCCACTGCAACACCTTGCTAGTGCATCAGGGAGTTGTACCCAATGTACAGTTAACTCGCGCATTACAGCTAGAGCATCAGTGGGATGAACTCCAACAATGCTGGAAACCCACGCTGGATAGCTGGGGCGAAAGCAGCCATGAAAGCATTTTTGTTGCGGGTGATTCAGGCGGCATCGCCGGAGCACGTGCAGCCGAATATATGGGGCAGATTAGTGCTCAAAGAATCGTTCAACAGTTGGGTAAACTCACTCAGGAAGCGCTACTCAAAGGCACTGCTAAGGCAGGCAGATCACTATCGCGGCAGCAGGCGATACGCCCCTTTCTGGATGCGATGTATCAGCCGGCCGATGCGTTTTTAAAACCGGCTGATGAGACACTGGTCTGCCGCTGCGAAGAGGTCACTGCCGGGCAGATACGCACTATGGTCGCGCAAGGCTGTACCGGCCCCAACCAGACAAAAGCCTTTAGCCGCGCAGGCATGGGGCCCTGCCAGGGGCGCTTATGTGGGTTAACTGTTGCGCAGATTATTGCTGATGAACGTAAAGTGCCGGTCAATGAAGTGGGCTATTACAAAATCCGCTCACCGATTAAACCGCTCACCATTGGCGAACTAGCCGATTTATCTGAATAAACTCAAAAAAAATGAAAATCCCCTGATAGACATACACTACCATTGTCCATCAGGTAGGATTTATCAAAAACTGTTTTTCATTATTGATTGAACTAACGTTTCTAACTAACTTTTTTACAAACTACAGGTATACAAACCATGTCGATCACTCGCTATGAAACCGGCGTCCGCATGAGCCGCGCTGTTGTCCATAACCAAACCGTTTACCTCTGTGGCCAGGTAGCAGAAGATCGCACTGCCGGTATTACAGAACAAACGCAAACCATGCTGGCTAAAGTAGTGTCACTGCTGGAGTCTGTGGGCAGCTCAAAAGAAAACATCCTTTCTGCGACTATCTATCTGAAAGATATGAGCCTGTTCGGCGAGATGAACAGTGTGTGGGACGCATGGGTTGAGGAAGGCAAAGCACCTGCACGTGCCTGCGTAGAAGCAAAGATGGCTTCTCCTGAACTGTTGGTAGAGATTTCTGTTATTGCCGCTGTTCAATAAAATTGAATACGCACTGCCCTAGGTGCTGAATAAAACACGCTACTCAGCACCATTTAAGCCTGTTATCACCTGACAGGCTTAGCTGTCTACTCAATCCAATAACTGATCCAGTGGATAACCACGAAAAGGCTTCCCCGTTTCCAACACCACATGACTACTGATATTGACCAGCCCCGGCAACAGATCGAGCAAGCGGTCATTAATCGCATTATATCGCTGCATGTCTGGAGCGATTATCCGTAAAAAGAAATCAAATGCGCCGCTTACGGTGTAACACTCAACCACTTCCGGTATCTCATCCGCCGCTTTACGGAACAGTTTAAAGGCTTCGGTACTCTGATCTTTTAGGCTAACCGTTGCGATCACCGTCACACTGCGACACAAGGCTGGCAGGTCTAAAACAGCCATGTAAGCACCGATTACCCCCTCCTCTTCCAGCTTCTTCACACGATTAAGACACGAACTGGGAGATAAGCCTACTCGCTCAGCCAGTTGCTGGTTGGTGATGCAAGCCTGAGCCTGCAGTATCGAAAGAATCTTTCGATTAATACGATCAAGAGTCATAAAATAGCCTGATTCTTATTATTTACGATGAAGATACTAACCTATGATAGCCGCTAGCTCTGAGGGCTTCATCAAAAAACTCATCAATGTTGAAACCGAATAATATTTGGATCTATTTAAGCCATCACGCTTTATGGAATACTCCTGAGGGTGCTAGCCGTTCAGTAATATCTGAAAAACATCGCGTGTATGAGCTAAAGAGCTACTGAAATAAGCAATAAAAAAGCGGTTCTACCTGAAGGAAGAACCGCTTTTATCGACTGTTGATGCAAAAGACGAACTACATCTGTGATTGAAGATAATTTTCTAACCCAATCATCTTAATAAGACGCAATTGCTGTTCAAGCCAATAAGCATGATCCACTTCTGTGTCTTCCAGAAGCTTTTCAAGAATCTCTCGGGATTGGTAATCTTGTTCTTCTTCGCAGATTTTAATCACTGCTTTAAGTTGATCACCCACGGTGTATTCAATACACAGATCGCTTTCTATCATTTCAACAACTGTAGAACCGATTTTCAAGCCTTCTCGTGTTACCATATCAGGCGTGCCTTCGAGAAACAGCATACGTTCAATCAGTAACGAGGCATGTCCTTTTTCATCTTCCACTTCATGATCGATACGCTCAAAAAGCTTCGTTAATCCCCAGTCATCATACATACGTGAGTGAATAAAATACTGATCCATAGCTGCCAGCTCCATTGCCAACAGTGAGTTCAAGCCATCAATAACGCGCTGATTACCTTTCATCTATTTTCTCCGCTCTTATAGCTTGCTCTGTAGATAATTTTCGATACCCATCTGGCTAATCAGATACAACTGGGCTTCAATCCAATCAAGATGCGCCTCTTCAGCTTCGAGAATCTCTTCTAATATATCTCTACTAACATAATCTGATCGGGTTTCACACAGCGCTATAGCTTCACGTAGCTGTAACAATTGATCCGTTTCAAAATCCAGATCACATTGCAGCATTTCAGCGGTGTTTTCGCCAATACGTAATCGCTCTAAATGCTGAAGATTAGGTAAGCCTTGAAGAAATAAAATTCGCTCGATCAACTCATCTGCCTGCTTCATGTCTTTGATCGATTTTTTGTAGGACTTCTCGTTTAACTCACTCAACCCCCAGTTTTTATACATACGAGCATGTAAGAAAAACTGGTTAATGGATGTCAACTCGGCTGTTAATACCTTGTTGAGCATACTTAGCACTTGCTTATCACCCTGCATAACACCCTCCGGCAGACTCTACTTTAATTTGTAAGACTCACGAAGCTTAAAGCGATCAGCGACAAAAGTCATACCTTAGGATAAAAATTCACCAAAAGCTTGATATGAATCTATATGAGAACTATTATCAATCTCAATAGCATGTATATTTTAGCGTATAGGTATTAGCATCATGTATATTTGTATTTGTAATGCGGTAACTGATTCACAAATAAAAAATGCCCTCGATGAAGGCGCTGCGAGTATAGCCGACCTCAATAAAACGCTATCAGTAGGTAGCTGCTGTGGTAAGTGCACTCGCTCAGCCAGACAGATCATCAAACAATACAGGTCTGCCATGGAAATCGACGAACTCTCTTATAGTGCAATCTAGTGCTACAAGCATTTTTGTATCGTCAGGAATGACTCAATCTCGTTCACTTACGAAATATTATTTCGCTCAATACTTTATCCAGCACCTCCGCTATTCAAGCGCTATTAGTGCACTTTTATTAAGTCGTTGGTTCATAAGTCACACTCGTCAAAACACACTCCACTGACATGCCGAATAAAATTTGGAAGATGCAACTATTTCCGCATTTTATTGCTCACAAAGCCTGTATTTAAACAGCTCATTTCGAAGTACTAAACGTAAAATAGCAGATAATAATGATAACGAAGTGAGCCCAACATGCTGATTATTCGCCCCTGTAAAGAAAGTGATCTGGATGATCTGATGAATATCTCCCATGCGGTTGGTAAAGGGATGACATCGATGCCAGCTGATGAAGCCGCTTGGCAGGAAAAAATCAGCGCCTCTGCTCAGGCGTTTAACTCTGCACGGCCTGCTGCAGACAGCAACACCTATTTTATGGTGTTGGAAGATACCGCTACCGGACACCTTGCCGGCACCACCGCTATTTATACTGGTGTAGGGCTAAAGCGCCCTTTCTACTCTTATAAAATATCCACACTGGTCAGCAGTAGCCTTGATCTGAATATCATTCGTAAAAACCAAGTCCTCAACATCGTCAATGATTACACCGGCTCTACAGAAGTGGGCTCTATTTATCTGTTACCGGAATACCGTAAACCCGGCGTGGGGCAGTTTCTTTCACGTGCGCGTTTTCTGGCGATGGCTGATTTTCCTGAACGCTTTGGCGATCAGGTCATTGCTGAGCTACGTGGCTGGCAGGATGAGAACGGCAGATCCCCACTGTGGGATAATTTGGGTAAACCTTTCTTTGGTATTGAGTTCCAGGATGCCGTTAACACCGCCGCCCTTAAAGGTTCACAGTTTATTTCTGACCTGATGCCAAAATATCCTATCTATATCAACTTACTACCGCAGGAAGCACAAGACGTTATCGGCAAACCGCATGACTTTTCTGCACCCGCTTTATACATGCTTAAAAAGGAAGGGTTTCAATTCACAGGTTATGTCGACCTGTTTGATGGCGGTCCCTCAGTACAGGCAGATATCAAAGAGATACGCAGTGTTAAGGAGAGTTGTAGCAGCCACTTTCAGCTAATGGACAATCTACCGGCCTCATCACAGATGTACCTGATCAGCAATGAGGATTTGGATAACTATCGCGTTGCGTTAGCGCCAGGCATCCTCAGCGAAAACGGCGACATTATTATCAACCAAGCCACCTTCCAGACACTACAACTGGCAGTAGGCGGACAAGTGCGCTATATCAGCATGAACCAATCATCAGCGCACAAGACACATTCAAAAGCGGCCTAGATTGTTTTTGGGTGTCCCGTTTTAACCGTTGTTAATGATTTAAATGACAGTAGAACAGTTATCTTCGCAGGTTAAGATTCAGAGAGCCTTGCGCATCCAGCTCGACGCAAGGCTGTATAATCGAAAATAATCTGTTCTACATCTCGGGTCGAGTTTTGCGACATGCGTTGGTAGTGGCTGATAGTGCGCTCTAAATACGTTTGATCCTCCTCCCGGGACAGATCCCACATCACCGACCCGGTCAGTGATATAGGCTGCTCTGCTCCTGTAGCCACATGTAAAATTTCATAGAAGCGGTTATTTTCACCGATCAAATGTTCATTAATCAGACCAAACTTCATATCGATAAGCGCAGCACGTACTTTGTAGTTATGCAGCACAGGGCACAATAAAAACTCCATCCTCTGCGTAGGGTTTACTTTTAACACGCCCCTCACTAACTCAATTAACAGATCCCCACCCACACCAGCGATAACAATCAAATGTACACTTTCAGCGCTATCCAGCTCGGCCGCTGATAACTGTAATTGAGTTACATCAGTGCAGTGCACCTGCCAGGCGTGCTCAGAAAAACCGTCAGTAAAATACCGCTCTAATTTCCCCTTCACCTCCGCTATCAATGGCGCCACCACATCGACAAAATGCACGGTTCGGGCCGCATCCCGACGCAATAACAAATAGCCCAATAAGCCGTGATCACAGCAACAGTCCCAAATATGGTCGTATGACTGAGTAATCATTTTATCAATTTGTTGCAAGCGTTGGCTGGTCTTCACGTAACCTTCTCTATATGGAATATCTATTACAATTTTTTATATCTATCTCAACAAATGAGTCAGGATATTTCTACTTATCAAATGCCTTGGGAGGGATTCGCCCTATACAAAAAGTCGACCCCATTTTAACGCCAATCCCTCATATTCTAACTATCCTTTTTCGACGCTGAGGTACCTTCCTATTCAGTTAAGCTCTTTTACCTTAGTTTGAACAAAAATCATCCAATTAATTGCATATTACCCCTTTGAATTACTCTGCAATCCTTTATAGTACCGTACCGCTTATGCAGCATTTTTAAACGCTTCCCAGATTCAGGAATAATCCATTGATCTCCACCGCAAACATCACCATGCAATTTGGCACCACGCCATTGTTCGAAAATATCTCTGTAAAATTTGGCAACGGTAATCGATACGGCCTGATTGGCGCAAATGGTTGCGGAAAAACCACCTTCATGAAGATACTGGACGGCAGCCTTGCCCCTACATCCGGTAACGTTTCGATCTCTGCTAACCAACGTGTCGGTAAACTACATCAAGACCAGTTCGCTTTTGAACAGCACAGTGTCGTAAATACCGTCATCATGGGCCACAAAGAGCTTTGGGAGATCAAGCAGGAAAGAGATCGCATCTATTCTCTGCCAGAGATGTCTGAAGAGGAAGGGATGAAGGTTGCAGAACTTGAAGTCATCTTTGCTGAAATGGATGGTTATAGTGCAGAAAGCCGTGCAGAAGAGATATTGCTCGGTGCCGGTATTGACCAATCCCTGTTTTATGGCCCGATGAGCAATGTTGCGCCAGGCTGGAAGTTACGTGTATTGCTGGCTCAGGCGCTGTTCTCAGACCCGGATATTCTGCTCTTGGATGAGCCCACCAACAACCTGGATATCAACACCATTCGCTGGCTGGAAGCCCTGCTAAACGAGCGTAAGAGTACGATGGTTATCATTTCGCATGACCGCCATTTTCTGAATGCAGTGTGTACGCACATGGCGGATATCGACTATCGAGAACTGCGTGTGTATCCAGGCAATTACGACGACTTTATGATGGCAGCCACTCAGGTACAGGAACGTCTGCTTTCTGAGAATGCGAAAAAGAGTGCGCAGATAGCCGACTTACAACAATTTGTCAGCCGCTTCTCTGCGAATGCATCTAAAGCCAAGCAAGCAACATCACGTGCGAAAAAGATCGATAAGATCAAATTGGATGAAGTAAAACCGTCCAGCCGTATTAATCCTTTTATCCGTTTCAACCAGGATAAGAAACTATTCCGCCAAGCCTTGGTTCTGGAAAATCTGGGACATGGCTTTGATGGAGAGCCCCTATTCAGTGGTGGCAATATCATCCTGGATGCAGGCAGCCGCTTAGCGATTATTGGCGAAAACGGTGCAGGCAAAACCACGCTGTTGCGCTGCTTGCTCGGCCAGTTAAGCGCTAAAGAGGGTGTGGTCAAATGGTCAGAAAATGTAACCTTTGGTTACTGCCCGCAAGACAGCACCGCTGACTTTAACTCTGATCTTAATCTATTCGATTGGATGAGCCAGTGGCGTAAACCGAACCATGGCGACCAGATTGTTCGTTCAACGCTAGGACGGCTGTTGTTTTCAGCGGATGACTACAACAAAAAAGCTAAAGTCTGCTCGGGTGGCGAAAAGAACCGTTTACTGTTCGGCAAGCTGATGATGTCTGATCCTAATGTATTGATCATGGACGAGCCGACCAACCATTTGGATATGGAAGCGATCGAAGCCTTAAACATGGCGCTGGAGCACTACCCCGGCACCCTGATTTTCGTCAGCCATGACCGTGAATTCGTTTCTTCACTGGCAACCCGCGTGATAGAGATCAAAGACAAAAAACTGATCGACTTCCAGGGAACCTATGAAGAATACCTGGCCGATCAGTTGGCCATGGAAAAGAAACAAGCCAAACGCGGTTAATGTCTGCTTAATATCTATCGGCAGGTGCAACCCGCACCTGCCTTACTCTGCTCAGTAACATCCGCCTACTCAGCGCCCCCTTAAAGCAACCAATTACGACCACATAACAACAATGGAACCGTTTTTGGTTCAATTTGACTTAAGGGACCATTAATGATTTCATAAGTGCAAATAGAAAAGCCAGGATAACTGATGCCGACTCTCTCTGTGCTAACCGGTGATATTGTTAACTCGCGTGACATCGAACCGAAGCATTACGATGCGATGTTATACAATCTGCAGCAAACGCTAGCCGACATGAAAACAAACTACGGGGCTATCTATGAGATCTTTCGTGGCGACAGTTTTCAGGTAACCTTTCCGGAACCTGCACCGGCCATGCGTTGCGCACTACTATTGAAAATGGCACTGATTGCCTCCTCGCCACATGCCCCTATCCATGTTCGTTTAGCCTTGGGCGTGGGTGGATATCGGGATCTGAGAAGTCGCAGCGGAACCTCAAGTGGTGAAGCGTTCGAGCTTTCCGGAATGGGATTAGAGACTATTAAAAACAGTGATATTGGAATTTTCACCAAAGTCGCTGTGCTGAATGATCAGCTACAATTGGCAACCCGCTTTTTAAACTATCAACTATCCGCTATCACCCCCAAACAAGCCGAAGCATTATTCGCCTATATCCGTAGTGATTTTGGCGATCACCAACAGGTCGCCGAACAGATCGGCGGAACCCGGTCTAATGCCAGCAAACTGTTACGCCGAAGCGGTGCCATTCTGATCCGGGATTATGTACTCTGTTTTGAAACGCTTTTGACGGAGCACACCCAATGAGTGATTACACACTACTGCTGTTATTAATCATCGCTCATATACTCGGTGACTTTTACCTGCAGCCAACCCAGTGGGTTCAATGCCGCTACACCAAACATTTCAAGTCACCGTCACTTTACAAACATGCAGGCATCCACGGAATACTGACATTTCTGGTATTAACCCTGTTCAGCCCTGCAAGCATCCTCACTTGTGTCGCGCTGGCCATTATCATCCTTATCTGCCACCTGATCATTGACCTGCTGAAATCCTATCTTGCATCCAATTTAATCTACTTTCTTATCGATCAGGCGCTGCATCTTCTCTGCCTCGGCGCTGTCTGGGGATGGCTCAATAGCTGGAATCTTGACACAGTGATGCTCGGGCTAAAAAACATCACCAACGAAAAAGTGTTAATGATAGCGATCGCTTATATAGTTTGCGCGAAACCAGCGTCTATTATTATCAGCTTGATTCTTAAGAAATGGACGCCTCATATAAACCTGGATGGCGCTGATCCGAAAAGCACCCATAATCAGGCATCTCGCAGTCTGGATTCTGCCGGTGAAGCTATCGGCTATCTTGAGCGCTGGTTGATCATCAGCTTTGTTTTATTAAATCAATTTAGCGGTATCGGTTTTTTACTCGCCGCCAAAAGTGTCTTCCGCTTCAACGACCTATCAAAAAGTAAGGATATGAAGCTCACCGAATACATCATGCTGGGCACCTTCAGCAGCGTAATCATTGCCCTGGCAATGGGCCTGCTTACGGCCTTTTTAATTCAATAACAAACCCACGCTTAAAACATTTCCTCCAAAATCCGGAATTAATCCAGATAAACAATGTCGAATTTTCCATCTTAACTATTTTTTTACTTTAACTATTTTTTATTTTAACTACATATCGTAACTACATATCGGAGTATTTTATGGATACGCGTAGCTTGCTGGATCAGCTCCTCAAGTCAGGAACCGATTTTTTACAGAATAAAAACACCGGTAATACCTCTGCGGCTCAAGGTGATTCATCTCAAAGCAGCTCTTCTTTAGGCAGCCTGCTATCAGACAATAAAGGTGGCCTACTTGCAGGTGGAGTGCTCGGTCTGTTATTGGGTAACAAAACAGGCCGTAAGATAGGCGGTAAAGTACTTACATACGGCAGCCTTGCTGCTTTAGGTGCCGTCGCTTACAAAGCCTATGGCAACTGGCAAGAACAGCAAAACAATCCAACACAAACAGCCTCCACGCCAACAAACGAGCTACCGGCGAAAGAAGCAGAAAAGCATAGCCGTGCAGTTTTATGCGCCATGATCGGCGCCGCTAAAGCAGACGGACATATTGATGACAACGAACGTCGATTAATTGACCAGGGAATAGCCGACATAACCAGTGACTCAGAGCTACAACGCTGGTTTGACCAGGAACTGCATAAACCACTGGATCCTGCTGAAATTGCCCGCCATGCAACGACTCTCGAAATGGCATCAGAAATGTATCTGGTCAGCTTGTTAATTATCGACGAAGAGAACTTTATGGAAAAAGCGTATCTGGAGGAACTCGCCCGTCAGTTTAAATTTGATCCTGCGTTAAAAGCCGAGCTTGAAGCACAGGCAAAACAAGCCGTTTAATCCAGCCCCGCACATCCACACGCCTCGCTCCTGTTAACCTTTGAGTGATATTTATAAGGTTAACAGGGACGAAGTACCAATATTGATTGTAGCCGTATTAAACTCTGGTGACTCAGGCTTCATCTGGTCAGTGTCGAACCCGCTATTTAGCAACCGTAATACCGTTACGCTCGAGTATCTCCAGTGCTTTCGCGAAATCCGGATTGGCTGGATCGATCTCAGCATCCACATCGGTGAACATTTCCGCCGATCGACTTTCCCGACTTGTTAATTCCAGCATCGAACCACCGCCCCTACCATAGGTGAATGCATGGATCGTATTACGAGGGACATGGATTAACGTACCAGGTGTGCATAAGTAGGTTTCTTCACCGCATTGAAATGTAATTTCGCCCGACAACACAAAAAATGCCTCGTCCCACCCGTGACTGTGGGGAGGCGGGCCGCTTCCTTCTTCACCCTGTTGGTGTGTTATCCCGTAACCATCTATCTGTGATGCCGCCGCTAGTACGGTGACATCGGTTCCAAATACATTAAGTGGTGATGGTCGGTCATTGGGGGTTGTGACGATGTACTTGTTCATAGTTCGAGCTCCTGTACTATTCGGGGGAGTGCGAAAAAATGCTTTGATACTTATTGAGCTTTCTCCTCCAGCCATCGCAATCGCGGTGAGCCGGAAGGCAACCAAACAGGAGAAGACCCATGAATTACTACAATATCACTCATCTCCATTATTGTGGAATCGATTTACATACCCGATCCCTTTACGTCTGTATTATCAATAACGAAGGCAAAAACCTGCTGCATAAAGCAATATCCTCCCACCCCGAAACACTTTACCAACTCATTTAACCCTACCGGGACGACCTCATATGAAGATCACGGTCTTCACTTTATTCTGGGTCATGCGTTATATATGAAAGCCATATACTGAGGAAGGGAACATATATGACCCCTGAGTTTTTAAAGCACAAGCAAAACAAGCGGTTTAATCTCTGCCCGCATCATCCACACCTCTAAAAATCGCATCTGCACAAAAATAAAAATTATATATATCCTTTGTTTTCAAATAATTAAAATAAAATACAAACTTTTATACAAATAAATATTGCACTGCAACATAGGACTGTATACTATTCATCCATCAACTAATTTTCTATATGGATATACGTCATGTTCAACAATCTTCCTAATGCTGATTTCTCTGCTTTTAGTGCTCCTGTACAGAAACTGGTAGAACTAAACACAGCAACATTCACTAAAGCATTCGAGCTTCAGAAAGCAACCGCTGAGAAACAAATTGCTCAAGCACAAGCTGATTTTAAAGCCCTATCGTCAATTAAAGATGTTGATGCACTAACTGCTTTTGTTAAAACGAAATCTGAAGAAGCTAAGGCCAACCTTGAAGCACTACAGACCGAAGCTCAAGCATCTGTAGCAAACAGCCAGGCTTACTTTGCTGAAGTTCAGGCTATCCTGACTGCAAGCATCCCAGCCGCTAAAGCGCCTGCCAAAAAAGCTGTTTAATTTAAGCTAGCTTTAAAAAAAGGCTCCCATCAGAAATGATGGGAGCCTTTTTTGTGCTGGATGACACCTAGATCAGGCCAAAGACTTAAGATCGTATACGTAGGACAGATATAGCAATCAGCGCCCCCCTGCTGAGCAGTCCGACAGCCTTTACTTGTTACATTTTTTTGCCTTCTCTGATTGCAAAACTATCCGAATCAACAATCACTTGGTGGATTTCTGCTTTTGGATATTGGTTTTCAACAATATCCAAAAGCAATGTCTCTTCTTTCGCAGGCATTTTTTCGCCGATATAAACAGCCATTAGAGATTCTTTAGAAAACTTCTTAAGGCCAACCCTACTACTGAATAGCCTGCATTCACATTCATAACACCATTGCTCATGTTTTATTTGCAGTGCTTTTAGATAATCAAAGTTTTTATGATTAGCGCCAGAAGCTAAACGAATCTGCCGTGGTTTTGTGTCGTAGTCCATCTTCGCCCACGAAAACTTGCTATCGTGATTCAACTCACCACATGAATCATATAGCTCTTTTGCATCAAATTTGAGACAGAACCCTCTTAAACCATCCGCATAGTGTGACCACATAAGCATATTCGAAATCTGTGAGCGGCTATCTCCAGGGATATCTGAAGCTAATGATAGAATTCCACAATTCTTAGCATAATCTTCCAGTTTTTTGTTAATCTCTCTCGCGAAGCCAATCATTACCTCTCTAAACTCGGTAGGATTCACAGAGTATCTTTTCGATACAACTTCTAGAGCTTCGGGATACGAGAACCCTTGTGTTTCTACAAACGAATTTACTCCCAAATCGATAAGCTCGTTCTCATCAATTGATTCATCTAAGCAATAGATTCCCTCGAAGGGGTCGTTAAATGATGCCTGGTTTGCGAACCACATGGATTGGTTAGTGAGAGCGGACAGACTATTAATGCTAACATTTTGAAATTTATATAAATGTTCAAATATCATTGAGTCTACCTATCACAAATGTAACAGCTAATTTTAAAGACCGGGGCCTTATAACTCTTTGGTCCCCTTAACAAAGGGAAGAGATCAAAGTCCGCGGCACATAATTTTATAAATCAATAACCTGAAGGGCTTATGGAAGTGGCGTTGATAGACAAACGAAGCCTCCATGCTCTTGTTGTTATTCATTCCGTTACTTGTGAGCATAAACGACTTTCTTTAAAGATCAATATGTTAACGCTACCTTCACCCTTATTAAGGAGAAAGGGGTCCACTGAACAAGGGGCAGACAGCAATATCATTCACAAATACTCTCTTAAATGAGCCAATAATGTACTAGAATCTTTCTCCCAAATCCTGATACTAAAATCAACTTCAGATTATGAATAAAAGCCTCATTACCAACCTCGTTGCCATTTTTCTCGTCATTGCTGGCTTGTTTTCGCCTGTCTATGCCGATGTATTATTGTCTGTCGGTTTATTTGCACTCTCTGGTGCAGTCACTAATTGGCTAGCGATTCATATGCTCTTTGAGAAAGTACCCTTTCTGTATGGATCAGGTGTTATTCCAAACCAGTTCGAAGATTTTAAAAGCGGCATTAAAAATATCATTATGCTGCAATTTTTTACCCCTGAAAATATTAAGCGCTTCATTCAATCAGAAGAAGAATCCGCTAAGAAGACGTTAGACTTCACACCCGTTTTAGATGCCGTTGATTACGATAATATTTTTCAGAAACTAATCGATGCCATTAATGCCTCTTCTCTTGGTGCCATGTTGAAAATGGTGGGCGGCGCAGAAGCACTCGAACCATTACGCCAACCGGTATCCGAAAAAATGCGTGTGGCTTTAGAAGAGATTGCACAAAGTGAACGCTTTCAGGCTGCTATTCACCAAAGCCTGAGCACGGATAAGCTTGACGCTGACATCAGCGAACATATTGAGCTAATTGTCGATGCCCGCCTGAACGAATTAACACCAGAAATGGTGAAGAACATTATTCAGCAGATGATCAAAAAACATCTTGGCTGGTTAGTTGTGTGGGGGGGCGTATTGGGCGGACTGATTGGCTTGCTAGCGAGCACTATCTAATCAAAAATCGATAAATCATCAGGCTCATCTCCATTGAGATAAGCCTGTTTTTACAGTGATTTATACGCGATTTTTCAAGTATCTATTATTCGTCGCGCATCTCATCTGGAATATCCATCAAAAAATCAGTCACGCCAATATCAATACCTTTTTGATAGAGTAAGGCACTAATCTGGCCACGATGATGCGTCTGATGATTAAATAAATGCGCGACTAACTCAAAGAAATTTCGTCGACTGGCCACACCTTTACTATTCCTATAGGTAAGATTACTCTCGAAATCTGCTTCCAAAACCTCATTCGAAAGCCATTCCTGAATTATGACATCTATATCCCTACGAACCACCCAGTAAGCATCTAAATTATTATACAACAGCTCATCTAGAGATGAGGGTGTCGGGTACATCTGCAAACGCGTTAAAGACTGATAGCGAGGCGAGTGTGTTGCAAATCGGGATAGCCACAACAGATCCCCGACGACTATATGATTTAACGCTCCCAGAATGGACTTAAAAAATGCATCTACATTTCGCTCTAGTTCTGCCTCCGGCAAACCGACTGAAACCTGATAGATCTGTTCATTCATTCGCCGATTATAAGTAGCCATGAGCTGAAAATGATGGCAACAATTCATTTAATTAGTCCTCCTTGATTTACTTTAGAAGCTTGCCGCCCTATTCATACTCACCACGTTCAATACTCGAAAGCCATATGTCGGATCAGATCTAAAATGAGCAGGTAAACAAGCAATAAGGCCCGCACTGTATAACGATAACGTTATAGAAGCGAGCCTATACAAGAGGTCTAACACTTAATGAAAAAGAAGATTAGCCGTTAGTCGATTCAAAAATCTTATCAGCATTCGCTTCAATAAACCCTTGGTAAACCACCCCTTGTGCATCCGCGTGACGCTTAGCGAACTCATAGAAACACGTCGGGATTTCGTGGCTACCGCCATCAGAAAATTCAAATATCTGACGGTCAGCCATTGTCGAGCCTTGCTCCAACAAAGAGGCCGGCGTGCCTTTCACTTCTCCCCCCACTGTATTCACTTTATAGCCAGCGACCTTTACTCGATCCAACACTTCATGAATAGAATCCGTCGTTGTTAAGTGGTTTATGCTGACAGTAAAGTGATTTACCCGCACTCCTATCGCCAATAACCAAGCGCCGTATTCACTTTCCTGCATCACAGTGTTGTAATCGCCCCAGTCAGGCATAGCCCAGTGGCGGCCCGACCAAAAGACCGACTGATCGAGTGTTTGCTCTGTGATTTGTGCCGTGTATCTTTGGATAATCTTCTGAGCAGGTTCACTCAGTTGATCCACCAGCAATTCGGAGCAGAAAATTTTAGGCACCAATGGATTGGGATGGATATAACTGTTGGCACGCAATTTTTTGGCTTTGAATTCGTAGCTATCCTGAAGCTCATAACCCATCGCCAGAATCAGAGGCTCAAGCAGATCCAATCTCAGCGGTGTGTTTGCAAAGGTACGAAAAGCCACATGATCATTAATCACATCGCCATCCGTGACGGCAAACAGGTCATGAATTTTCTGAGCCTGCGGTGCGATACTGACGTAATCGGTCCACAGTTCATTGAAAAAGGCTTCAGCTTGCATAGCGCGCTCCAGAAAAGGATTATTTTTACTCAGTTTGGCTCTGAAACCTCAGCAAGGCAAACAATAAAACTCACCACCAAGGGCAAGTTTTATTATCTGTCACATCAACACCGGGACACGGCAAGCATTAACACGCTTTGTACAGTGTCACGACAGCCGCTCCCCCCAAACCCAAATTATGCTGCAGAGCGATGCTTGCATTGGGTACTTGTCGTGCACCCGCCTGCCCCCGCAGATGCCAGACTAGCTCCGCACATTGGGCTAAACCGGTTGCGCCAATCGGGTGCCCCTTGGACATGAGCCCGCCGGACGGATTCACGACAAAGCGGCCACCGTAGGTATTATCCGCATCATTGATCAGTTTTTCGGCCTCCCCTTGTGCACACATTCCCAAGGCTTCGTAAGTAATCACTTCATTCGGCGTAAAGCAGTCGTGCAGCTCAACCAGATCGACATCATCAATACCGACGCCTGCCATCTCATACGCCTCATTGGCTGCTTTGCGGGTCATCTGCGCACCGATCAGATCGATCGGATTATTCCAGCTATCAGCCAGATCAGTCGCCATCGCCTGTCCGGCTATTTCAACAGAAGCGTTAATGCCATGCCGACGTGCAAATGCATCGCTACATACGATAACCGCCGCCGCTCCACAGGTGGGCGGACAGGCCATGAGCCGCGTCAGATAAGGCGCATAAATTTGCGGAGCAGACATCACTTCCTCAACACTCAGCTCATTGCTAAAAAGTGACAATGGATTCTGAACAGCATGCTGTCGCGATTTAACTGCAACCTTGGCGAAAATATCCGGATTAGCGCCATATGTTTCAATATATGCTGTACCGGCCGAACCGAACATACGTAACGCCAAGGGGCCTGTCGGCGCTTCAGGCGCTATAACTTCAAGCTGCTGCAGCATGGGATCAAACGGGGACTCTCTGTCTGTCCAGTGAGATGATAATGCGCCACGTTGCATCTCTTCAAAACCAAACGCCAACGCACACTCCACCGCACCTGATGCAACGGCCTGGCGAGCCAGAAATAGCGCCGTTGAACCAGAGGAACAGTTATTATTCACATTAATAACCGGAATGCCGGTCATACCCACTTCATAGAGTGCGTTTTGTCCACAGGTGCTATCGCCATAGATATAGCTGGCGTAAGCCTGCTGAATACCTGAAAAGCCAATCCCTGCATCTTTTAGAGCCGCTTCGACAGCATCTTTTACCATCATTTTATAAGGCTGGTGCTGTCCGGGTTTACTGAATTTAACCATGCCGACACCGGCAATTTTTGCGTTATTCATTTATTTTCTCGCTTATTAATCATGCCGCGGGAGATCACTTCTTTCATAATTTCAGACGTGCCTGCATATAAGGTTTGCACACGCGCATCGAGATAAAATCTCGAGATCGGGTATTCCAATGTATAGCCATAACCACCAAACAGTTGTAGGCACTGATCCACAACCCAGCACTGCATTTCGGTCGAGCTCAGTTTTAAGATAGAGGCTTCTTGAGTACTCATCTGTCCTGCCTGATAGAGACGCATACACTGGTTCAAATACGCTTTGCAGATCTCTATTCGCGTTTTGATCTCCGCCAGTTTGAAGCGGGTATTCTGAAAGTCTGCAATGCTTTGCCCAAACGCTTTACGCTGCTCTACATAATCCAGCGTTAATGCCAACGCACCTTCGGCCGAGCCCACTGCTTGTGTCGCTACGCCCAGACGTTCCCGTGGCAACTCCTGCATCAGATAAGTAAAACCGCAATTCTCCTCGCCCAGCAATGCCGTATGCGGAATAACGAGATCATCAAAAAACAGTTCAGCCGTATCGCTGGCATGCTGGCCAATTTTTTTAATGCCCGGCCCGCGGGAGAATCCCGGCAACCGGGTATCCACTAGAAATAACGAGATCCCCTTCGCTCCGGCCTGCAGATCGGTTTTAGCACAGACAATCACCACATCCGCGTGCAGCCCGTTGGTAATAAATATTTTTGAGCCATTGATGATCCAGTTGCCTTTCTCGTCTCGCACTGCACGAGTGCGGATAGCGGCTAAATCACTACCGGTACCGGGCTCTGTCATGGCAATGGCACCTACCGCATTTCCCGAGATCAACTCAGGTAACCACTGCTGTTGTTGCTCATCACTGCCATAGGTAAGAATATAAGGCATGACAATATTGGCATGGATGTTCAGGCCACTGGCCAGCCCGCCGAAACCCAGTCGTGAGATCTCTTCAAGGATCATCTGTGCGACTTCAAATGAAGCACCGGCAGCACCGAACTTTTCTGGCATATCAACACCCAGCAAGCCTGCGCTACCCAAGGTGTTCCAAAGTTTACGCGGCACTTGGCCAGCGGCTTCCCATCCATCATAAAAAGGGGCGATCTCCTGAGCCAATACACGGATAGTCATGTCCCGATAGAGATTAATCTCTTCGCTTTGCATTAGCGTGGCTCCATACGGATGGCTGCATCCAGACGGATCACCTCACCATTAAGGTAATTATTCTCGATAATATGGCAGCAAAGTGAAGCGAACTCTTCAGGATCACCAAAACGCTTAGGTGCTTGCACCATCTTAATTAATGGCTCTCGTACTTCTTGTGGCAGAGATTTCATCATAGGTGTATCAAACAACCCCGGTGCTACCGTCATCACGCGAATCCCGAATCCCGCCAAGTCCCGCGCTAAGGGCAGAGTCATACCAACAATACCCGCTTTACTGGCGCTGTACGCCGCCTGCCCTGTTTGTCCATCAAAAGCAGCCACCGATGCCGTATTAATGATGACTCCACGTTGCCCATCCGCATCCGGCACATTCAGCGCCATTTTTTCTGCTGCCACGCGTAGCACATTAAAAACACCAACCAGGTTAATCTGTATCGCCTGACTAAAACCGTTTAAGAGCTGCGCTTTACCCTCACGATTAAGCACTTTTCCTGCTGCAACGATACCTGCGCAATTCACACACAGATCGATATGTCCCCAACGGGTTATCACATCACTTAGTGCATTTTCAATCACACTCTCCTGCGTCACATCCGCACAATAAAAATCGATCTGTTGTGGATATTCACTCATGAGGGATTCACCCATCTCCGCATTCAGATCTAATATCGCCACCTTTGCGCCCTGCTTTATCAGGCGTAGCGTCGTCGCTAACCCCAGACCGGAAGCCCCACCACTGACAACCGCAACTTTGTTATTAATATTCATGTGCTATCCCTTCCGTTTAGAAAATATGGAACGCCTCCTCTGCGTTAAAGCAGGCGCTTTTTACTTTCAGTATCAACGGGCTACCTAATCGCTACCATGACAATTCGAGACGTTTTATTTACCCAAAATGTCCAAACACACTTCATACTCCCGCCAGATACATACACAACATCGCAATACGCAAACGCTAGCGAGTCGCTGTGGATAAGGTTATGCTCTGGGATCAGGGTTTTCACGTAGAGAAAAATGAAGAAGAAACTGGTTTCCAACCACTACATCCAGGCCACCATTAGCGGCGCCCTCAAAGCGGGCTTTTCTGCAGAAGTGCTATTAGCCCAAGCGGCTATTCCACTGGAGTTGATGAACAAACCACGCGCCCGGATAACTGAAGTGCAGCTCGCCAACCTGATCCGTAGTGTCTGGCGTGAAACCGGCGATGAGTTCATGAGGCTCACATCAAGGCCCTGCCATTTAGGTGTATTTGAACTAATGGCAGAGTCGGTGTTACAGGCAAAAACTCTCGGGGGGATGCTGTATCAAAGTGCCCGTTTCTATCAGCGGGTGCAGGACGAGATTGAATTTTCTGTTTCTCAGCAGAATGATGTTGCAGACTTCACGATCACATTACGTCACCCTGAACATGATCCTGATCATCTTTTTCAGGAGTTCTTGTTACTCATGTGGCAGCGTTTTATTTGCTGGTTAGTCAACGCGCAAATCACGTTTTCAGACACCCGCTTCAGCTATCCGCAACCTGCTCACATTGATGAATACGCTCCCATGTTCAGCGGCCAACTGATATTTGAACAGACAACCTCTGGTTTTACCCTGCATCCCAAATTTCTCAACCTGCCCATCGTCAGAGACCAAAGCGAGCTAGCAATCTTCCTGCAGCAATCACCCTTAGAAGTCTTACGACGTGTAGGCCAAGACAGCTCTTTGCATTCACAGGTGAGGCGCTTCTTGGTTAAACAGGGGTTGGAACAGTTACCGACCTTAGAGCAGGTCGCTAAGTCACTGCACATGACCGCACGAACACTACGCCGCAAACTCAAGGATGAAGGTGTGAGTTATCAACAGATCAAAGACCGGTTACGCTGCGATACTGCTATCCGCCTATTGACGGAGGAATCATTATCGATTGCCGACATCAGTCATCTGACTGGATTTACAGAACAGGCCGCGTTTTGCAGGGCCTTCAAGAGTTGGACGGGGGTAGCACCGAGTGCTTATATACAGCGTGGCGCTTAACTCAGACTTCTCACACAATTTTTGCCTGCGCTTTTGGCTGCATAAACGCCTTCATCAGCCAGTTTCATTAAATCATCATGGCTATTCATGTCAGGTGTATAAGTAGCAATACCGACGCTGATACTACCTTGCCACTCCCCCTTAACGGCGCCGGCACCAACAGGAATACGCAATTCAGACACTTCCTGATGGACAAAGTTGGCAACAATTGATCCACCTGTTAAGTCGGTGTGAGGGCAAATAATGAGAAATTCATCGCCCCCTAAACGACAAACAATATCATCGGTACGTACACTGTATTGAAGGATACGCGCCAACTCGCGTAACACGACATCCCCAGCATCATGACCATAACGATCATTGACCTCCTTAAAATGGTCTGCATCAATCATCATGCAGGATAAGGCTGTTCCATGTTCTATCGTTTCGCTCCATAGAATGGCCAGCTGCTGCATAGCATGACGCCGATTGGGTAACCCCGTTAACACATCCGTTAACGCCAACTGCTTAAGATCGGCATTCGCTTTTGAGAGTGCTTCGGTGCGCTCCAGTACTTTTTGCTCAAGCGTTTCATTTAGTGTAACTAACTCTTTATTGCGTGCCGAAACCTGATGCAACAAGTCTTTCAGTGCTGCTAATAATGGTTCTGTGGAGGCATGAGCTCTTCGCTCCTCCTCTTCATAGGCATCACTTGCGCTGGCACCTTTTTCGATCAAATCAACTTGCCTTGCCATATTCTGATCAGTATCAAGAATATGACTCGCCAGCCAGCTAACCAGAAAATTCAATAAGTTCTCTGCTGACTCACTATCATCCTGAGAGATTCTTGAATGCAAAGAGGTGAGTTCATTTATAAAATCATGATGACTTTGAATATGACGGTCGAGATGACGATTATCGATACCGACACGCGCCATCATATTCTGCTCATCTGTAAAGTGATGCTTGGTGTAACTCACTAACTCACTAAAAATATGCTCAATGTCATCGATTACCAATTCACTTTGACTCAGGCAATCACCGAGTTGATTAATCAGATCAACGAGACGCTTATGCTGTTGGTCGACTTCCAGCAAGCCTGTCTTGTAATTATCGCCCCATTGAAATGATTTCATTTTTTATTAATTCCCTGAAGAAATTTATAACCATCAAATAGAGAACAAGATAACAGCAAAGGGGCACAAGCACATTACTGTTGCCTTTATGAAACACTGCTTATTAGCCTCTGGATGACTAATATCAAGTTTTATCACTCAAAAGATTATATTTTAAACGTCCTCTGTGCCTATCAATCTCATCATTGCTACTTTGACCTGTTGCTGACTTGGAAAATCGTGATACTCAACTGCCCCATCGGCCCCCTGTTTGTAAACTTTTTTGAGATCATCGGCTCTCATTGCACGTATACCTTTGGGGCCCACCTTGGCTGCGCTTAAGTAATCCAAAGGCACGCTCGCACCGCCCAGCTCCGTTGGCAGTTGTAGCTCACCCACGCCTATCTGGCGCACGATCAGTGATCCTCCATCCATCAGGGCTTCTAAAAAAGCCATTCGATAGCGTTCAAAATCACTCTCGCTGCCCTCTTCCGGGCCTTGTTCACCACAACGGTTTACTTCACCGCTGCCAGATACATAAAAGCGCTCCTGTTTACTTCCAAAACTAATAATGACCACTTTATCACCGTCAAGTGACATCAATGCACCGTCCAGGTAGGCCGTACTTTTTTGAAAATTTTCTGTATTCACACGCACTCCGAAACATAGTGATTTCTCTCGTCATGATAAACATATCGGCTAAAGGTCTTGCTTCTTTAAGATAGCGTAAACCTACAAAACCCCAACTGGCCTGATTCGGTAAATGCTTTGGACAAATTCATCATTGTTTCCATGACAGCACTCACCGAGACTAGGTATTGCTCGATAAAGCCCGATGAAAAAACAACAAAAATGCAGAGGCCATTCGCGATGCAAGCTGATTTGCAACCTATTATTCAAACCGCTACCGGTAACACTATCGGTGATGGATTAACTCGCTCGGTGATGCGTTTTGCCAACAAAGAAGCCATCATCTTTGAGCAGCGCCGCTGGACTTACCAAGAACTGGATTTAGCCGTTAATCGTGTGGCAAATCGTTTATTAACCTCCAGCCTACACCCAGGTGACCGGGTAGCCGCTTATGGTAAAAACTCAGATGCTTACTTAATACTCTGGCTCGCCTGTGCACGCGCAGGAATGATCCACGTGCCGGTAAATTTCGCACTGGTTAAAGATGAACTGAGCTATCTGCTACACCAGTCCGGTGCCAAAGCAGTATTTACAGATGATGCACTGGCAGAGCATGTTTCAGCTGTTAAAGAATCAACGTCACTGGAACTCATCGGCCGATTACGCACGGAAGAGGTACAGGATAATAGATTAGATATTCTTAGCATTGCGCGCTCATCTGGCAACGACCAATTACCCGATGTGCTAATAAATGATACCGATATTGTGCAAATCCTGTATACCTCAGGCACCACCTCACATCCCAAAGGAGCGATGCATACACACCGCTCTTTCATGAGTGAATACACCAGTTGCATTCGTCATCTTGATCTTAGCGACTCCGATCGTTCACTGGCAGCGTTACCCCTATACCATTCGGCCCAGATGCACGTATTTACCATGCCGGCGCTAATGATCGGTAGCCTGACTTATCTAATGGAAGCACCCTTACCGGAATCAGTATTCGATGTAATCAGCCGTGAAAAAATCAACTCCTTCTTTGCCCCGCCGACGGTATGGATTGGTCTACTGCGCCATACCGGGTTTGATCAACATGACCTCGGCTCGCTGAAGAACATTTATTACGGCGCCTCAATCATGCCCGAACCGATTGTAGCGGAACTCACCCAGCGCTTAACAGGCAGCCGTTTGTATAACTGCTACGGACAAAGTGAAATCGCACCTTTGGCTACCGTCTTAGGCCCGGATGAACACGCCGGACGTTTATCCTCGGCTGGCAAACCGATCATGTCGGTTGCTACCCGTATTGTTGATCCCGTCACAATGCTGGACTGTGCACCGGGTGAACGTGGCGAAATTGTACATCGCTCTCCCCACTTAATGGTCGGTTACTGGAATAAACCCGAAGAGACACGCGAAGCTTTTGAAGGAGGCTGGTTCCACTCAGGCGACCTGGCCTACGCTGATGAAGAGGGCTTCATTTACATTGTTGATCGCATCAAGGATGTGGTGAATACCGGTGGCGTACTGGTTGCCAGCCGTGATGTTGAAGAGGCGTTATATCTGCACCCCGCCGTAGCCGAAGTAGCCGTCATCGGGACACCTCACGACCGATGGATTGAAGCGATTACCGCCGTAGTGGTACTTAAACCTGATGCAGAAACCAGCGCTCCGATATTAATAGCACACTGCCATCAACATTTGGCCGCGTTTAAAGTTCCTAAAGCCATTATTTTTGCTGAAGGACTACCTAAAAATACGGCAGGAAAATTGCTAAAACGAGCATTAAGGGAAGAATACAATGAGGCACAATTAGAGCAACTGCTGAGTTAATCGTTCAAGCGTTGCAACATCGCCTGGTAACAACTACGCCTAGTAACAACTATGCTTGGTAACAAGAATGCCTGGTAATAAGCAGATATTAGAATCCAGCGAAGCGGGGATCCGTTTTGAGCGTTGCAAACAACCACTCTTTGAAAGCTAGCGTCAGTGCATCCTGCTGACGCTCCTCTCCCATCACTAACCAATAACCAGGTAATAATGCAGGATTGAGCACACTCACCGGTGTTTTCCATAATGGCATTATTAATCGTCCCTGCTGACAAGCCTCCCATGCCAATGCGTCAGAAATCAGTGCAACACCCAATCCTTTCTCTGTCGCCTCTACTTGGCTGGCCTGACTGTCCAGCACCAACGCTTGCTGATCCAGCAACAGATCAAGATTTAACGTACTGGAGAGTTGCTGCCACAAAGAAACAGACAGCTGAGTACATAATAATCGATGATGCTTCAGATCTTGAGGCGTACTCAACGGCTTTTCATCACTCAATAACGACGGAGCACATACCAAGCGCTTATCATCTTTAAGCAACAACTGTTTAGCGCTGCTAGGCCACTGCCCCCACCCCCACTGTATTGCACAATCCAGGCGCTGATCAGAGAAGTCAGGAAAACCAACCGCGGTTGTGATTTTTACATCAACATCAGGATGTTGTTGCTCAAACTGCTCCAGCACGGGCAATAAACGATGAATCGCAAACCACGGAGATGCATTAATACGGAATTGCCGTCGTTGCTGGCACGATTGTGCTTCTCGTATACCCTGCTCTAATAGTTGGAAGCTACGCTCAGTATATTCATATAGACGCTCACCGGCAGGCGTTAATCCCACTCCCGCAGGAAAACGCTGAAACAAGGTGATATTCAGAGCGTCTTCCAAAGAGCGTATCTGCAAACTTACCGCCTGCGAAGTAACACACAACTCATCTGCCGCTTGCTTAAAGCTTTTACGCCGCGCCACTACACGAAAAATATTGAGGCTTTTTAATGGTAAACGTCCAAAAAGAGTCGCCAAGTAGTCCCCTTTTACACCCGGTTCAGTATATCCAGAGTAGATAATACACCATTGAGTTCATTGTCCGAGGTAACAAAAACCCGATGAATTTTATTTTTACACATCAGCATTGCCACTTCTGTTAATGGCGTAGAAGCATCAACAGAAACAATATGTGGCGTCATAATTTCGCTAACCTGATGCTGCGTATGGACATCACCGCCGACCAAACCCAGTTGCTCAGGTGAAGCACCGTCCATATTATTGTAGTAAAATTGCGTAGATGGATTTTCATTAATCGAGTGAGCGCGACTATCGAACTTTAAAATATCACTGAGACTGACAACGCCAACCAAACCACCATGCTCATCCACCACCGGTGCGCCATTAATTTTTTTCTTATCAAAAAAATCGATGAGTTGTTTTAGCGACCAATACTGAGGCACGGTCAGTACAGAAGAAGACATCACCTCACCCGCTGTTACTGTAGTTAAAGTACTCATTATTACCTCTCTAAAAAATTGACTAAACCGCTCCTAATTCAGCGAACGGAATGAAGTCTAAAAGATCACCTCGTATTACCGAATGCTGCTCTGGTACCACTAACAATCCAGCAGCCATAACCGCAGAGCTCAAGACACCGGAACTTTGGCTGTGTGCCGCTGTTGCAAACAATTTTCCGTCTTCGTTAGTAACGATGACGCGTAAAAACTCTTTTCTGGAAATGGCTTTAGAACGATCAAAACCGGCATGAACTTGATATTGGCGAGGCCGAACATCACGAGCACCCTGCATTTTCAACAAATACGGGCGCGCCAGCATCAAAAAGGTCACCAATACAGCGGCAGGATTACCAGGCAGACCAATAAACGGCGTACCTTTAACTTCACCAAACGCCAGAGGTTTGCCTGGCTTAATAGCCAACCGCCACAAGTTCAATGAACCTAAAGCCTCCACTGCCGATTTAACATGATCCTCTTCACCAACCGATACACCGCCGCTACTGATAATAAGATCCGCATTTCCTGCTGCTTTTGCTAACGCCTGCTGTGTGGCTTCAGGGGTATCTTTTACAATACCGGGAGTCCAGACATCACAGCCAAGCCGTGAGAGGAGCCCCGATAGAGTAAAGAAGTTAGAGTTGTAAATCTTCCCTTGAGGGCATGGCATACCAGGCATTACCAGTTCATCACCGGTATTTAATACTGCTACACGCAAACGGCGGTAAACCGAGACATCAGCTACACCTACAGACGCCAACACACCCAGATGCTGTGGAGCAAGAACAGTACCTTGCGTGATCACCTGATCACCGATATTGATATCCTGCCCGGCCCGGCGAATGTGATCGCCTCTGCTTGGCTTTCCGACAAAACGAACACCTTCGCCTTCCAGCTGAGCTTCTTCCTGCATAATCACCGTATCAGCACCGTCAGGAATTTCAGATCCTGTAAATAAGCGTACTGCGGTGCCAGACGTAATAGCTTTTGCCTGATGACCCGCGGCCACCCGCTGTGATATCTGAAAAACCTTCCCTTCGGCTAAGTCCTTATAACTCACCGCATAGCCATCCATCGCGCTGTTATCCGCCGGGGGTACGGCCAATGTCGAACGAACATCTCTTGCAAGCACCCGGCCCAGCGCATCCTGCAATTCAACTATCTCCGTTTCCTGTACACTGCTGGCCGCATTTAACAGTTGCGACAAGCCACTCTCGAAAGGCTGTAATTTGCCGGAATCACAAGAACAGCTCATGAGCGGCTCCCGCAAGCTGTTTCTGCATGCGGCAACACCATCTCTACAAAATTACACGGTCGATGGCGGGCATCCAGCTGTTCTTCGATAATACGCGTCCAGGCAGTTTTACACGCTTTTGGCGACCCCGGCATGCAAAAAATCACTTTACGATTGGCTATACCCGCCACCGCTCGAGACTGAATGGTTGAGGTTCCGATCTCTTCATAAGAGAGAGTACGGAACAGCTCACCATATCCTTCAACCTGTTTATCAAATAACGGAATGAGGGCCTCTGGAGTACTATCGCGGGTTGTAAAACCGGTGCCTCCCGTCACTAAGACAATTTGCGTGGTTTCACAGGCAATCCAATGGGATACGGCTGCGCGCAATTGGTAGATATCATCTTTTACAATTTTACGTTCGCTGCAGCGATGGCCGGCTGCCGTTAGCAAAGACTCTAAGGTGTCGCCAGAGGTATCAGTTTCAGGAGTTCTGGTATCAGATACTGTTAACACAGCGATATTGAGAGGCTGAAAGGCCACTCCTTCTTTAGCATGTCCCATTTATATTCTCCATTGTATGGCAGCTATCAATCACAACATCTCAAAAGCAACCCGCTCTAACCTAAAGTGACTTTTGATAACGAATAGCTACTTTCTTTAATACATAGCTACTTTCAATATTATTCAGTTATTTTAATCGAGCGCCCTTAACCGTTCTAAACTCTTAATGGTTACATCTCTGCCGCTCACTGTCACGGCTTCTTCTTTTATCAATTCTCTTAAAATTCGCGACAAGGTTTCTGGCTGCATCGCCAACCTTGCTGCAATCAGTTGTTTGGCAACAGGCAAATGAATCACTTGACCAGCCGCAGCGCTTTCTCCCGCAAGATCAAGCAGATAACGACATGCCCGATGGCGTGCATTTTTCAATGTCAGGGTTTCTATTTCATTCAGGCGTGTGTGTAAGCGTCGTGACAAGGTGCCGAGAATTTTAAAGCAACTTTGCGGTGATGACTCTAATATTTGCAGATACAAGCTACTATTAAAGCCAACCACCGTAGTTTTTTCCAAGGACTCAGCGTTAACCGGGTAACAACTGAGCTCTTCCATAAACATGATCGCTTCAGCCATAGAGTGTCCTTCCTCGATCACCTCTATCACTTTCTCCTGTCCATCCTTCGAGAACCTGAATAGCTTAACGCTTCCAGAGACTACGATATAAAAACGATCTGCTTTTTCGCCTTGGGAAAAAAGTTTCTCATGCACGCTAAGATCAATTGGCCGGGCACGCTCAAACAGCTGCGCTAATGCTTCTTCATTTAACGATGAAAATAACGGATGCAATCGTACCTGATCCAGCACCTTTACTCGTGTTATCGGATTCATTATTAATACTAACCTCCGGTCATGTTCATAAAACGCACAACCTGAGGTTGGTCATCCTGATAAAAAGTATGCTCTTTGGGTTTGGACTGCACCGCTTCAACAATGGTGTGTTTCAAGCGCTCAGTATCCCCCGGATAACGACGTACAACAGCACGCAGGTCCACCGCATTTTCACGCCCAAGGCAAAGTAATAACTGCCCTTCTACAGTCAAACGAATACGGTTACAGCTATCACAAAAATTATGGCTGTGCGGCGAGATAAAACCAACGCGGCTGTCACTGTCAGGCATACGGTAATAGCGCGAGGGGCCACCGGTCTTCTCTGCACTGACCTTTAAAGCATGCCGTGTCTGTATGCGCTCAAGCACTTCGTCGCTGGAACAAAAGGCTTCCTGGCGATCATGAGAACTCACCACACCTAACGGCATCTCTTCAATGAAGCTGATATCAATTTTCAGGTCTCGGGCGAAATCGACCAGGTCAACCACTTCATCGTCGTTTCGGCCTTTGAGTACTACCGCATTCAGCTTTATTCGTTCAAATCCTGCTGCTGCCGCTACGCGAATACCACCCAGTACCTGATCGAGTTTTTCCCGGCGGGTTAACGCAGCAAAGCGTAATGGCTTTAAAGAATCCAGACTGATATTGAGTCGCTTAATACCCGCTTTTTGCAAAGCATCGGCATAACGCACCAACTGAGAACCGTTAGTCGTCATAGTGACTTCATCTAAACCGGGCAGAATCGCTAGCTTTTCTACTAAGGAAACAATGTCATGGCGCATCAATGGCTCGCCACCCGTGAGACGGATCTTTTTCACGCCTAATTCACTAAATGCCTGACCTATCGACGCCAACTCCTCCAAGGACAACACCTGAGCGCGCGACAGAAATTTAACATCTTCAGACATGCAATAAACACAACGAAAATCACAGCGATCAGTAACAGACATCCGCAGATACTCAATACGCCTTCCAAAGCCATCAATTAATTCTGTGGGAGTGGTACTGCTCATATTCGTCCTGCCGGTGATAACGCGAATGACAGTGTAGGCCCAAATGGCTTAAACACATTTCAGTTGGTTTTATTATGAAGGGGCAAACAGCACTGAAATATACCTAACAGGTGGTAACTAAAGAGATTAAAAGGGATAGACTTCTTAATAATGTATCCTTTAGTTCACATCGTCAGTGTATATAAGTAAAGTACGCTATCGAAAATCCCCCCTGCTTACTTATCAAGGAATTAGATATGCCCACCTACTCTTCTAGCTACAAGTTTATACGTCTAGCATTCGGGTTAATAACTTTGATAGCTCTATCCGGCTGCGCCACAGAAAGCCATGTCACTATTACGCCTCAAGCTGTAGAGACGTATGGCACAACATATCAAGGAATTAAAACAACACTGGCCGTTGGTTCATTTGAAAATCGTTCCACTCATTTACAAGGAATATTTTCTTCAGATACTGACCACTTAGGAAATCAAGCTAAAACTATCCTAAAAACTCATTTGCAACAGACGAACCGCTTTAAAATAGTAGATCGCGAAAACATGCAACAAATTGCTCAAGAAGCGGCAATAAGGAACGTTAAACAAAAACTAAGTGGTGCCAGGTATGTTGTCACTGGGCACGTGACTGAATTCGGAAGAAAAGTCACAGGAGACCATCAGTTATTCGGAATTTTAGGTTCGGGAAAAACACAAACAGCTTATTCAAAAGTTTCCCTTAACATTGTTGATGTGGCCACTTCTGAAATAGTTTATTCAACACAAGGAGCGGGAGAATACAAACTCAGTAATAGAGAGATCATCGGCTTTGGTGGCACTGCAGGTTACGATGCCACGCTCAATGGAAAAGTACTGAACCTTTCCATACAAGAAGCTGTAAACAATATGGCGCGAGATCTACAAAACCGTATTTTTACTGTAGAGCAATAAGGGATTAGTGAGATGAAACACATTACAAACACATCAATTCTACTATTACTCTGTTTTGTAATAACAGGATGCGCAACGCAGAAAGAGCTTTACCACTGGGGCAGTTATGAGGGTTTAATACGAAATATGTACGTCGCACCAGATAAAGCAACGGCAGCAATACAAATAGATCAGCTTAATCTCGATATTCAGCAATCTCAATCTGAAGGAAAAAATCCTCCTCCTGGGGTCTACGCACACCTTGGAATGATGTACGCCAGCATAGATCAACCAGATTCAGCCATTGATGCTTTGCAAAAAGAGAAGCACGCCTACCCAGAGTCCTCTGTTCTCATTGACACTTTATTGAGAAACAATAAAGGAACTCAGAAATGATCATTCATTTGCCAAAACTTATCCGTCTGCTGCCCATCTTTGCGCTTGTGTTAATGACAGGCTGCGCCCAGCAACAGCTAACATATGATTACAGCGCATTTAAGAACAGTAAACCAAAATCCATTCTCGTCATTCCTCCTCAAAACAACAGTGTAGAGGTCAATGCACCCTACATTTATCTTTCTACAATTTCTCGCCCGTTAGCAGAAAAGGGATATTATGTCTTTCCGGTTGCAGTGATAGATCAGCTATTAAAGCAAAACGGTTTAACATCCCCTGAAGATATGCATAATATTTCGTTGGAAAAAATTAACGAGTTTATCGCTCCTGATGCCATTCTTTATGTCAGCATTGAGGAATGGGGACAAAAATACCAAGTACTCGCCTCAACGACTGTTGTGCAAGCATCCATGAAACTTATTGATGCAAAAACAGGCATTGTCATCTGGGATGGTGTTGCCGCTGGACAACGCTCCTCTGGAGACGGCGGCGGTGGCCTTGCAGGTATAATCGTCGCCGCTATTGTCGAGCAGATTGCTGGAAACATAATCGATCACACGCCATCCGTTGCTATGCTGGCTAACCATTTGGCTATCAATAACAAAGGAATAGGCATTCCTTCTGGTCCTTACATAAAAGCATCTAACTAAAAATTTTATGCAAGAAGCAAAATGCCACTTCCGCAAGAAAGTGGCATTTATATAATGTGTTTGTCATTAAGTATTCATGCAGTAAATATCAGGGATATCATCCAGACCACTGATATCAACATTCAGCTCTTTGATGATGCCATCACCAATACTGTAGATCCAACCATGCACAGTCAACTCCTGGTTGTTTTTCCACGCCCGTTGCACCACTTTGCTATGACAAATATTGGTCACTTGTCGCTGCACACTCAATTCGCAAAGACGATCAACGCGCTTCTCTTCACTCTCTTCAGCACCCAATATCTCCCGATATTCATAGCCGATATCTTTTAAGTGACGTAACCAGTTATCGATCAACCCCAGATCCTGATTCCCCAGCGCCGCTTTTACACCACCGCAGCCATAGTGCCCACACACAATAATGTGTTTCACTTTTAAGACTTCAACGGCGTAATGCAGTACCGACATGCAGTTCAGATCCGTATGCAGTACCAAATTAGCGATATTACGATGTACAAACAGCTCGCCAGGCAACATGCCAACGATCTCATTCGCCGGTACACGACTATCAGAGCAACCTATCCATAAATATTCAGGCTTCTGCTGCTCCGACAACGCTTTAAAAAAGCCCGGACACTGCACTTCCATAAAGCGTGCCCATTGCTTATTGTTATCCAATAAATCACGCAACATATGAGATACCTACTTATTACAGTGATTACACTGATTTTTGCATTAGAGTTATTGCATTAACAGCGAATCGGCTCCCTGAATGTCCACGCCCTCAATCGACGCCTGACCCGCCAGCAGTGATATATATTGATTAATACTGCGACGGTATACCTGATCTTTAAGGTATGTCGCGATACGGTCTTCCACCATGTTGTAAGGCAGCGGTTTACCTTCCACACGTTTATCAAGACGTACAATGTGAAATCCGTAGCGGCTTTCAACCGGGTGCAGAGCCAGCCCTTCTTCCATTTTAAAAACCTGACGCTCAAACTCTGCAACCGTCTGCCCTTTTTCCAGCTGTCCCAACTCACCATTCAACTCTTTGGATGGGCAATCAGAATACTGTTTAGCCAGATCAGCAAAGCTATCCGGATTTTTAACGAGTTCAGCAATAAGGGTTTCTGCTTGCTGGGCTGCAATTTGACGCGCTTCCTGATCCTGCGGATCGGAGCCTAATAAAATATGACTGGCAGCAATTAACACAGGTGTTGTGAATTTATCCTGGTTTGCCAAGAAGTAACGCTTGCACGCTTCATCATCCGGCGTAGGTTGCTGAACCTCTTTCGTCAACAAGGTGCGAATCAGCGCCTCTTCCTGATTTTCACCGGTAAGAATTTCTGCACTCAACTCTAACTCTTTAGCCCGCTGCAGCATTAACTCTTTTACGACTAACGCTGTGGCAGCTTTTTGATGAGCCGCTTCTACTGAATCCGCAGAGTGATATTGCATCTCTTGCAAGATTTCAGCTTCGTTAATTGCTTGGCCATTAACACTTACAGGTACGAAGTCATCAATAATATCCGACACCGTAATTGAATCGATAAGTTCCATTAGGGTCTCCTTAGAAAAGGGGCGGTAAACCACCCCTTTCAAGCTTTTTAGTAGTGATTAACGTTGACGCACAATCTGGTAACTACGCGCCAAGTACTTCATAGGAGCACTCCATACGTGTACCAAACGTGTGAACGGGAATAGCAGGAAGATGGTCATACCTAAGAAAATGTGCAACTTATAGATAAAGCTGACATTCAATAAGTAATCCGCTGCACCACCGTTAAAGGTCACAATCCCCTGCGCCCAGCCAGCCAATAACAGCATCACACTGCCATCCAGATGCCCGAGTGAAGCGAAGATAGTGAACAGCCCCAATATAACCTGAACCATTAATATCACTAAAATCAGAATATCAGCCATGGTGCTGGTTGCACGAATACGTGGATTAAAGAGGCGACGCTGTAACAACAACGCAGCGCCCACTAAACATGCAATACCCGCAACACCACCGATTAGGATGGCAATCAACTGCTTAGTTCCTGAGGACATAAAAGGCTCATAAAACGCATGTGGCGTTAACAAGCCGACTAAGTGCCCAAAGAAAATAGCCAGTATACCCACATGGAACAGGTTACTCGCCCGACGCATGCCTGCACTACTCAGCATCTGGCTGGACCCCGTTTTCCAGGTATATTGCTCACGATCATAACGCACCCAGCTTCCGACCAAAAAAACAGAGCCGGCCAGGTATGGATAGATACCAAAGAGCAAGTCATTCATATAAGACATTTTTCTTCTCCTCGGCCCCTCAAGAGCCGGATGGTCCAGTGGGGGTGAACTGTTTAACAGCATCACTGATATACAGCGGCTGCACCTGATCCAGCTCGCGACGACGTTGCGTCACAGCATCATTACCACAATCCGCTGTGGCAGGTTCTGTGAAGCGAACCATCTCCTCTTCCCACACTTTATCAAGGGCTTCTGGTGTGTCATCAGCGGCTTCAGTGGCAACTTTTGCTACTAACTCTTTGCGCTCAACTTCTACACCAGAGATCTCAATTAATGCAGTGCAAAGAGCTGCATAGTGGCTATTACGCTGGTTTAAGCGCGTTTCCAGCAATGCCAGAATATGACTCACATCAGCCAACCACTGCTGCACCTCTTCCATCGGACGCTTAGAAAGGTACTCTAAAAACAACGGGATATAATCCGGCAGCTCTTTAGCATCAATCTGGAAGCCGTTGTCTTCGTATACCGCCATCAGATCAACCATCGCCTGACCACGGTCACGGGACTCACCGTGGACGTGTTCAAACAACAGCAATGACAACGAACGACCACGATCAAACAGGCCGACATAATTGTCCTGAGCATCCAGAAGATCCGTGGTACACAACTGATCGATAAACTCGATCAGCGGTGCACGCTGCCCTTCCGGCAGCGCTCCGTCGGCTCTGATCTCTTCGATCAGCTCCTGTTGTATTTCAAACAGCTCGTCACTGGGATAATCCAGTAACAAGGAGATCACTTTAAGACTACGCATCTTATCGCTCCCCATCGTTTAGCAGCGCAGGATCTACCTGCTGTACACCACTGATTTTCTTAACCATAGTGACTGTCTGCTTTTTAGCGCCAAACATGTTGGTTTCTTCTTCACCACCGCCACAGCCGTTACCGAAGGTGAAACCACAACCGCCTCTTTCAGGGAACGCATCTCTCGCAAGCTCGCGATGACTGCTTGGAATAACAAAACGGTCTTCGTAGTTAGCAATCGCCAGATACCGGTACATTTCCTGTACCTGCGTTTCTGTCAGACCAACATCTTCCAATACATCAAGGTTAACTTTACCTTCAACCTGCTCATCACGTTTATAAGCACGCATCGCTAACAGACGTTTCAGAGCCAGACGCACTGGTTTTTCATCACCAGCAGTCAACAGGTTAGCCAGGTATTTAACCGGGATACGCAATGAGTCCACATCCGGAATCGCACCATTCATACCAATAGAACCGGCATCAGCAGCAGACTGAATCGGGCTTAGTGGTGGAACGTACCAAACCATCGGCAATGTACGGTATTCAGGATGCAGTGGCAGAGCCAGCTTCCAGTCAACCGCCATTTTATAAACCGGTGACTTCTGAGCCGCAGTAATTACGTTGTCAGTCACGCCATCCAGTTTTGCCTGAGCAATCACTTTTGGATCAAACGGATCCAGGAAGATCTCAAGCTGTTTCTCGTACAGATCCTGTTCGCTTCCGCTGGCAGCCACTTCCTGTATACGATCAGCGTCATACAAGAGAACACCTAAGTAACGGATACGGCCTACACAGGTTTCTGAGCAGACAGTCGGCATGCCGGACTCGATACGTGGATAACAGAAGATACACTTCTCTGATTTACCACTTTTCCAGTTGTAGTAGATCTTTTTGTACGGGCAGCCGCTGACGCACATACGCCAGCCACGACACTTGTCCTGATCGATCAGAACGATACCGTCTTCTTCACGCTTGTAGATCGCGCCACTCGGGCAAGAAGCTACACACGCAGGGTTAAGGCAGTGCTCGCACAAACGTGGCAAGTACATCATGAAGGTGTTCTCGAACTGGCCGTAGATCTCCTTCTGTACATTGTCGAAGTTTTTATCTTTGGAGCGTTTAGAGAACTCTGTACCCAGAATCTCTTCCCAGTTCGGGCCCCACTCGATTTTCTTCATTCGCTGACCCGTAATCAGTGAACGAGGGCGTGCAACCGGCTGATGCTTACCTTCCGGCGCGTTATGCAGGTGCTGATAATCGAAATCAAACGGCTCGTAATAATCATCGATCTCTGGCAGATCCGGGTTAGCGAAAATATTCGCCAACACACGCCATTTGCCACCGATACGCGGTTCGATGCTGCCATCGACCTTACGAACCCAGCCACCTTTCCATTTTTCCTGGTTTTCCCACTCTTTCGGGTAGCCGATACCGGGTTTGGTTTCTACGTTGTTAAACCAGGCATACTCAGTTCCCTCGCGAGAGGTCCAGACGTTTTTACAGGTAATTGAACAGGTGTGACAACCGATACATTTATCAAGGTTTAGCACCATACCTACTTGGGAGCGGATTTTCATTTCGCTGCCTCCTGAGTGTAATCGTTGTCTTCGCCATCTAACCAATCGATATTTTTCATCTTACGAACAATGACAAATTCATCACGGTTAGAACCGACAGTACCGTAGTAGTTAAAGCCATAGGCTTGTTGTGCATAACCACCGATCATGTGTGTCGGTTTAGGACATACACGCGTAACCGAGTTATGGATACCACCACGCGTTCCGGTTGTTTCAGCACCCGGTACGTTCACAATACGTTCCTGTGCGTGATACATCATTGTCATACCGTCTGGTACACGTTGCGATACCACCACACGACAAGCAATCGCGCCGTTAGCGTTAAACACTTCGACCCAGTCGTTATCCTCAATACCGGTAGTTTTCGCATCACCTTCACTCATCCAGATGATCGGGCCACCACGAGACAAGGTAAGCATCAGCAAGTTATCGGTGTACGTAGAATGGATACCCCATTTTTGGTGAGGTGTAATCCAGTTCAACGCGATTTCCGGGTTACCGTTGGGTTTTTTGTTCATCAACGGTGCAACCGATCTTGTGTTGATCGGTGGACGATAAGAGACAAAACCCTCACCGAAATCACGCATCCACTCATGATCCTGATAAAACTGCTGACGTCCTGTCACGGTGCGCCAAGGGATCAACTCATGAACGTTGGTGTAGCAAGCGTTGTAAGACACGTGCTCATCTTCCAGACCTGACCATGTCGGTGAAGAGATGATCTTACGTGGCTGAGCCTGTACATCACGGAAGCGAATTTTCTCTTCCTGTTTCGGTTTTGCTAAATGCGTGTGATCCAAGCCTGTCATTTCACCCAACGCTGCCCAGGCTTTTACTGCCACCTGTCCGTTGGTTTCCGGTGCCAGACTCAAAATCATCTCGCAGGCATCGATCGCTGTATCCAGTTTGGCTCTGCCTTTATGAATACCTTCTTCGGTATGTGTCCAGTTAAGCTCTTTAAGGAATTTAACTTCGTCTTTAGTATCCCAGGCGATACCTTTACCGCCATTACCGACATTTTCAAGCAAGGGACCAATCGAACTAAAACGCTTATAGGTATTCGGATAATCACGCTCAACCACCATCAGGTGTGGCATGGAAATACCCGGTACCGGATCACATTCGCCTTTTTTCCAATCGACAACACCCAGCGGTTGAGCCAGCTCACCCGGAGAGTCATGCTGCATTGGCATAGTCACCAGATCTTGTTCCACACCAAGGTGTCCTACACACACTTCTGAGAATTTCTCAGCAATGCCTTTATAGATATCCCAGTCAGAACGCGCTTCCCAGGCAGGGTCAGTCGCTGCAGACAACGGATGGATAAACGGATGCATATCCGATGTATTCAGGTCATCTTTTTCATACCAGGTTGCTGTCGGCAGAACGATATCTGAGTACAAGCAGGTAGTAGACATACGGAAGTCCAGAGTCACCAGCAAGTCGACCTTACCTTCAGCGCCTTGATCGTGCCATACCACATCTTCCGGCTTTTTAGTGCCCGCTTCGCCCAGATCTTTGTTCATCACACCATGATTAGTACCTAACAGGTATTTCAGCAGGTATTCATGACCCTTACCGGAAGAACCTAATAGGTTAGAGCGCCAGATAAACATGTTACGCGGGAAGTTTTTCGGATTATCCGGATCTTCACACGCAAAGTTGATAGCGCCTGATTTCAACTGGTCAACCGTGTACTCCTGAGGCGTTTTACCAGCAGCTTCAGCCGCTTTAACAATGTGTAACGGATTAAGATCTAACTGTGGCGCTGATGGCAACCACCCCATGCGTTCTGCACGCACGTTGTAATCAATCAGGCTTCCTGTCCACTTCGATTTATCAGCCAACGGCGACAGAATCTCAGTTACGTCCAGCTTCTCATAACGCCACTGACTTGAGTGGTTGTAGAAGAATGAAGTACCGTTCATGTGACGTGGCGGACGCTGCCAATCCAGACCGAAGGCCAGTGGTGTCCAACCGGTTTGAGGGCGCAATTTTTCCTGACCCACATAGTGAGCCCAACCACCACCAGACTGGCCGACGCAACCACACATGATTAACATGTTCATCAAGCCACGGTAGTTCATGTCCATGTGATACCAGTGGTTCATACCGGCACCCACGATGATCATGGATCGACCTTTAGTTTTACTCGCGTTATCAGCAAACTCACGCGCAATCTGAGTCACTACTTTACGATCTACGCCAGTAATCTGTTCCTGCCAAGCAGGTGTATAAGGTGCATTATCATCGAAGCTGGTCGCTACAAAATCACCACCTAAGCCACGATCAATACCGTAGTTAGCCATCATCAGATCATAAACGGTGACCAGAAGTGACTCTGAACCATTAGCCAGTTTGACACGCTTAGCCGGAAGGTTGTGATGAATAACGTCGGTGAAAGTATTGTGTGTAAAATGTTCGTTTTCTACACCACCGAAGTAAGGAAAGCCGACAGAAGCGATCTCATCATGACTTTCCAACAAGCTCATTTTGAGCGTGGTAGAACGTCCTTCAAGCCCCTCTTTCTGCTCAATGTTCCATTTACCTTTCTCACCCCAACGGAAGCCGATAGAGCCGTTTGGCACTACATAGCTATCAGATGCTTCATCATAAGCAACCGTTTTCCATTCCGGGTTGTTGTCCTGACCCATGTTGCCATCAAAGTCAGACGCACGAATAAAGCGGCCAGGCGCATATGAACCATCTTCACGCTGCTCCAGCTGTACCAGGAACGGCATATCCGTATAGTCACGGCAGTATTCTGTAAAGTATTCAGTTGGGTTATCAACATGGAATTCTTTGAGAATAACATGTCCAAACGCCATCGCCAGTGCAGCATCTGTTCCCTGTTTAGGGTTCAGCCACTGATCACAGAGTTTTGAAACTTCAGCGTAATCCGGGGTGATCGATACTGTTTTAGCACCTTTGTATCGTACTTCAGTAAAGAAGTGAGCATCCGGCGTACGTGTCTGAGGAACGTTCGATCCCCATGCAATAATGTAGTTAGAGTTATACCAGTCTGCTGACTCAGGGACGTCTGTCTGCTCACCCCAGGTCATTGGAGACGCAGGAGGCAAGTCGCAATACCAATCATAAAAACTCAGACACACACCACCAATCAACGACAGGTAACGTGCTCCTGCGGCATAAGAAACCATCGACATCGCAGGAATCGGAGAAAAACCGATAACGCGGTCAGGACCGTATTCTTTAACCGTATAGGTGTTAGCAGCAGCGATGATTTCGTTTACTTCATCCCAGCTGGAACGTACAAAACCACCCTGACCACGCATCGACTTGTAAGACGTTGCTTTGGCAGAGTCTTCAACAATAGATGCCCAGGCTTCTACAGGACTTTTAGTAGCACGCGCTTCACGCCACAATTTGATCAGACGTTTACGTACCGTTGGATACTTAAGACGGTTGGCACTGTAGATATACCAAGAATAACTTGCACCACGAGGACAACCACGAGGCTCATGGTTTGGTAGGTCCGGGCGTGTACGAGGATAATCTGTTTGCTGGGTTTCCCAGGTAATCAGACCATTCTTAACGTAAATTTTCCAGCTACAAGAGCCGGTACAGTTAACACCGTGAGTGGAACGGACAATCTTGTCATGCTGCCAGCGCTGACGATATCCATCTTCCCATTCACGGCTCTCTTTAACAGTTTCCCCATGCCCATTAGCAAAGGTGCCCTGCTTTTTCTTCAGAAATCTTAGTCGATCGAGCAAATGACTCATTTTATTCTCTCCTGAAACCGCTAGGTCAGGACGGGGCAGAACCCCGAGCCGTTTTATTAATACGCCGACAAAATCAGGTGTCTTGAGCGTATACCGATTTATCCGGTCATAAAGCTGCTTTCACGTCCTTGCAAAACCAGCCTTACTGCTTACTGTGAGCCAACAATAACCTCTATACTGGCTAAAACTTGTTGATGTAGATCAACACTCAGCAAGAGCATAACGCACCCAATACATCAAAATACCACTTTGGTGATACACCGATTTTCAATCATATTCTGTTGTTTTATAAGGAAATATATTAAAAAAAGACGATCAAACTCATTCTCAAATGTCTGTTAAGATTTTTTATAGGTAGTCAGCAAACGTTAGAGAAATCCGAGACAAAAAAAGAGCCCGAAGGGCTCTTTAAAAGGGAAAAACATTATGACTAAGAAGGCAATTTATGGGTTCTTAAACTCAGCCTTAGGGCCTAAATAGAACCACCAGTTAAGCACCAAACATACCAGATAAAACGCAGCAAAGCCGTACAATGCCATTTCTGGTGTCGCCATTTTAATTTGCTCACCAAACACCTGTGGAATAACGAAAGCACCGTAAGCAGCCACCGCAGAAGTCCATCCCAGCGCCGGGCCTGCCTGCTCTTTCGGGAATACCATCGCAATCGTACGGAAAGTAGAGCCGTTACCAATACCTGTGGCTGCAAACAATACTAAGAACAAGCCAAGGAAGGGCACAAAATACTCTTCAGGCGTTGCTGACTGGTAAGCCGCTTTAAGGAAGTAAGCAACACCCAGCGCACTCGCAATCATCACAATCGAGACATACTGCGTTACGCGCGCGCCCCCCATCTTATCAGCCATCCAACCACCGATAGGACGAATGAAAGCACCAATAAAGGGCCCCATCCAGGCAAACATCAATGCAGACGGGCCATTAGCATTCACCACATTGTGAGTCATCACACCATCCACCATCAGATGCTGATAGCCAAATACCACTTTAATCGCCAAGGCAAAGCCAGCAGAGTAACCAATAAAACTACCGAAAGTCATGGTATAAATAACACTCATCACCCAGGTATGCTTATTCTCAAAGATTTTAAACTGACGCTTCAGGTTTGGCTTAATATCACCCGGAACCATTTTCATCAACATAACAGTGGCGAACAATATCCCCACAATGACAGGCCACTTAGCCCAGCCAGGCGCGCCCAAACCGGTTGGCGCAGGCAGAATAATGAAAAGCCCTACAGCTGCTGTCAGGAAACCAATCAACAACAATCCCAGCACTTTAGACATCGCACCAACAGGAGAGCCTATATCCGGTGAAACATCATCCGTACGGATGTTGTTCATACCAAACCAACCGGCTATCGCCAGCGGTACCAATAACAGCAACCAGACAAAGCCGGCATTGTGGATATAAGTTTCAGTACCGGCCGGAATCTTACCGATCAAGGTTCCGGAAGTATTTTCCAGAATCATCGGCTCACCGCCGAAAATCCCGAATGTCATCACCAGCGGCACCAGAATCTGCATAGTAGTTACACCCGCATTTCCCAGACCGGCATTCAACCCCAACGCTAAACCCTGTTGCTTCTTAGGAAAGAAGAAGCTGATGTTAGACATGGATGACGCAAAGTTACCACCACCAATCCCCGACAAGAAAGCCAGCAACTGGAAAACCCACAGCGGTGTATCTTTATCCTGCAACGCAAAACCCGCTCCAATGGCAGGAATCATTAATAGCGCTGTCGTAAAGAAGATAGTATTTCGACCACCCGCAATACGGATAAAGAAGCTACTGGGTATTCGCAAGGTTGCCCCTGTTAACCCCGCTATCGCTGATAAAGTAAAGAGATCAGCTTTGGCAAAATCAAAGCCGAGATTAAGCATCTGTACTGTAATGATGCCCCAGTACAACCAGACAGCGAAGCCACACAATAAACTGGGAACCGAAATCCAAAGGTTACGACTAGCAACAGCCTTCCCCTCTGATTCCCAGAATTGCTCATCTTCTACGTCCCATTTTTTTATATCAGACATATTTTTCTCCAGAATAAACGCAGCGAAAACCTCGTGGCCCCAACTACATTCGACCTATATAAACTAAACACCCTGACACCCCTGCTTAAACGCAGCAGATATCAACCGTTTGTAACCTCAGAATCTTCTTTCAGAAAATTATTGCGGATCGCTTCCTGCAATCGAGTACGCCGCTCTTCGATGGAAATGCCGTAGTACATCACACACATACACACCGCCAGCACGCCATAGAGCAACATAAAGCAGGAGCTGCGAACTCCCATCTTATCGGCCATCAAGCCGAACAAGATTGGCAGTACAAACCCGCCAATCGCACCCAACATGCCCACCATGCCACCCACTACACCCATTCTTTCCGGGTAGTAGTCGTACACAAGCCGAAACACGCTGGCCTTTCCAAAGCCCATAGCCACACCCATCACCATCACTAAAACAGTAAACAACCAGACCGGCATATCGATCACGAACGTCGTGTCCTCACGAATTCCGTGAACTGTCATGGTGGTAGGGGGATAGGAAAGGAAAAACAGGCAAACAAGGCAGACCCAGAAGACACTCCAATTAACATGGCGAGCCCCTAATTGATCTGCACTCCAACCTCCCAGAATACGTGTTAACGCACCGGGTAATGTAAACATCAATGTCAGAAAAGAAGCCGTCTGGATATCCAGACCATAATGAGTAACATAATAATCCGGCAACCATAGTGCGAGCGCTATATAGCCACCAAATACAAAGAAATAGTAGAGACCGAAGCGCCACACACGCGCATCCGCCAAGGGCTTCACCTGCTCAGCTAACTTATAAATACGACGCGGTTGACGTTCCGTTTGCGGATCTTCATCGGTTAACATCCAAAACAAAAAAGCTAACAACAGCAATACAGCGCCATAAGCCGTCGGTGCCATGCGCCAACCGTACGCAATAATCACCAAAGGAGCCATCAGGTTTGTAATAGCCGCTCCCAGATTACCTGCTCCAAAAATCCCCATTGCCAAACCTTGCGAACGCTCGCTGGAACGAGAAGAGACAAAGTGGATTCCTACACTGAACATACTACCGGACACACCAACACCTAAACCTAACAACAAATAATGGTAAAAAGTTGATGCATAAGAAAACAGAAACAGTGGAATACTGACAAATAACAACAAAGCCACGATCAGCTTTCGACTTCCCCAACGCTCAGCCAAGATACCCATGGGTAATCGCAGCAAAGCACCTGTGAGAATAGGTGTCGCTACCAGCACACCAAATTCCGTTTCAGAAAGCCCTAATTCGTTCTTGATTTGCAAACCAATAACAGACACCAACGTCCACACCGCAAAGCATGCCGAAAAAGCCAGTGTGGCCATCGCAATCGCGGAAATCTGCTGTTGGTTGCTGTTGGCTATCATCGAACACCCGTTCAACGTTATAGGAATAGGTATAAAGGTAAGCCCGTAGCCGTTATATTTTGTTGATCGAAATCAAAGCCTAACCTCATGATTAATGTCGATTTTTACCAAAATACCACTTTATGAGTACCTCTTATTCTCTTTGTAAACGCATGATTTTGCTGGTATTTTTAGGATAGTTTAGGTAAAACATGTAGAAAGCCGTTTACATTGATCTCTTTGTGAGTATCCGGCACTGCAGGGGCAGAAAACACGCATGCACTTCTTCAAACAATCGATCATTGCCCGTTTAGGCGCAGCTATGCTGGCGATCAGTATCATGGCGGTTGTCAGCATGATCGGTTCCGTTATCGTGGCAGAAAGCACGCAGGGAGATGCCGCAGGGATCAATCTGGCTGGCTCACTCCGTATGCTCTCTTACCGAATCATTGCTGAAACCGGCCAGTTATCAAAAAACCCAAGTGACGAAAAAATCAGTAAAGTAAAGCTATCCATATCCGAATTCGAAAAGCGTATTAACAGCCCCATTCTCAAAATAGTCATTCCACAAGATGGAGACCATGACCTTTACACCCTTCATAATAATCTGGTCAAAGATTGGAATGAGCAGATCACCCCTTCTATTAATGAAGCTCTGGCCAACACATCCGCAGCGCCCCAGTATATTGATCTGATAGAGAAGTTTGTTCATAGAATCGATGAAATGGTATTGCTGCTTGAGCGCAGCACCGAGTCAAAAATAAAGCTCCTCAGCATGGTTCAGGCCATCAGCTTATTTATGACAGTATTAATTATTTTTATTGCCATGCTCGATATCAAAAACAATGTGGTACTCCCCTTACAAGAGCTGGTGCATATGGCCCGCCGTGCCAGCCGCGGAGACCTTACTGCACGCGTAGAATATGAAAGCCAGGATGAGTTAGGTGTTCTGGGTGATTCGTTCAACCATATGGCTGAAGAGCTCTCAAAAATCTATGCTGATCTTGAGCAGCGGGTTGAACGAAAAACAGCGTTATTACAACAGTCCAATGAATCTTTACAACTCCTGTATGACACAACCCGCTGCTTTAACCGGAAAGAAGATATTTGCCGTCGCCTCATGCCGGTGATGCAACAACTGGAAACCGTTTCTCCGTTTGGCCCCATAGAGGTGACCTTGTGCGAACCCAACAATAAAAAAAGCTATCGGGAGCTCACGACGCAAGCCACGACACGGCCAGAAAATTGTCGGGTACTCAGTTGTAATAGCTGCATAGTGCAGGATCTAGACCCTAGACTACATAAAACTTTATCCCTGCCCATTCAGACACGTGAAACTTATTTTGGTGAGTTCAATGCGCAATTCCTGCCGCATTTACCCCCGAACCAATCTGACATAAAGCTGATCGAAACCATTGTGGAAAATCTGGCAATATCAATGTCGCTTGAGCTAAAAGCAGAACAGGAACAAAAGCTATCACTCACTGAGGAACGAGCCGTTATCGCCAGAGAGTTGCATGACTCATTAGCACAATCTCTTTCCTACCTGAAAATGCAAGTCAGCCGATTACAGATACTACGTAAGAAAAGCGCTGGCGCTGAACAAATTGACGATGTGGTAGAGGAACTAAAAGAAGGACTGAACAACGCTTATCGCCAACTTCGTGAGCTACTCACCACCTTCCGACTCAAACTGGAGGAGCCCGGACTAGAACACGCTTTAGAAACTACCATCAATGAATTTTCCGAACGTTTAGGGTTATCAATAAACTATCAATACCGTATACCCCATATCACGCTTACGCCTAATGAAGAGATCCACCTGCTTCAGCTGCTTAGAGAAGCACTTGCCAATGTGGTTAAACATGCACAAGCAACAGAAGTCAGCGTCAGAATCTCGGAAGAAAAAGAAAACATATCCCTCTGCATTGAGGATAACGGTATCGGTTTACCGCAAAATAAAGAGCGAACTAATCATTACGGGCTGGTTATCATGCAAGACCGGGCCGCCACAATAAATGGCCAACTGAGTGTTGAAAACCAACCAAGCGGCGGCACCCGCGTTCTGTTAAGATTTAAATCAAAACATCATTGATGCATACCAAGGATCCCATTTATGAGTGAACCCACCAGCGCCAGCATTCTTCTCATTGATGACCACCCTCTTCTACGAAAAGGTGTTAAACAGCTGATTGAGCTGGATGACAAACTCCAAGTCATTGCCGAAGCCAGTAACGCCATTGATGGCATAAAAGCAGCGAAAGAATCGGAACCAGACCTGATTCTGTTAGATCTGAACATGCCGAATATTAACGGTATAGAAGCACTAAAAATGTTACGTGATGAGGAAGTGACTTCACGCATCATTGTTTTTACTGTGTCTGACAATGAAGAAGATGTCGTCGCCGCGCTAAAAGCCGGAGCCGATGGCTACCTGTTAAAAGATATGGAGCCAGAAGAGCTACTCGCAAGTCTTCGCCAGGCTGCATTAGGCAAGGTGGTTATCAGCGATAAACTAACGACCTTACTGGCACAAGCACTCCAGTCCGGACGAAGCAGTAATAAGTCTGATATCAGCAGCCTGACCCCACGTGAAAAGCAGATCATCAAACTGATTGCAGGGGGATTGCCCAACAAACTGATCGCCCGCAAACTCAATATCACCGAGGGCACAGTAAAGGTTCACGTTAAGCACCTCCTTAAAAAACTGCGCTTACGCTCGCGTGTAGAGGTCGCCGTATGGGCAGTACAGGAAGGCCTGGGGTAAAGATTTGTAAAGCTAGCAACTCTATTCAAAGATCTGTTATATATTGGGCGCAATCAATGTATATCTGAATATCTTCTTTTTACATGCCAACCTCTATGCGCCAGGGACACTGATGAAAACTTTTTTTCAAAAGTCTTATATCTTTTTTATCGTACTACTCGCAGGTATTGCCACTGCAGCCTTCTTGATAAAAAATAAACCTGCCATTGAGCATACTGACACGGGGATGCCGGCTAAGCCGGTAGATGTTATTAATGTACGCTCCATTCCAATCAGCCCTCATGTCAGGGCATATGGGACAGTAGAGCCCTCGATAGCGCTTAAGAGCAAAGCGCAAGTTAGCGGTAAAATTAGCTATCTTCACCCCGATTTACAATCCGGTGCCAGTATTTCAGCAGGAACCTTGGTTATCAGGATCGACCAGGAAGATTCAAAGATATCACTCAACCAAAGTGAAGCAGACCTGCGCGCTAACCGGTCATCACTGGCACAACTTGATGAAGAAGAGAAAACCGCGCGCCGCTCATTGCAATATGCCAAAGAAAATCTCCGCGTTGGCGAGACAGAACTAGCCAGAATCAGAGGCATCTGGAATAAGCAGCTCATCTCCCGGTCCACACTCGATGCCGAAGAGCAAAAAGTGTTGCAACTACGCCAAAGCACAGCCGATCTACAAGGACAATTGAATACTTTCAGCAGCCGTAGAGACGCTCTCAAAGCACAGGTTGAACGCGCTAGCGAGCAAGTAAAAGGCCAAACAACAACGCTGAGCCGCACCGAAATTTACATGCCTTTTGATGCACGGATCGGTGATGTACTGGTAGAAGAAGGTGAGTATGTCACGCTCGGCACTTACTTATTTGAATCTCTGGCGATTAATCGTATTGAAGTAAATGCCCAGCTACCGGTACAACAGATGCGTACATTGGTAAGCACTGGACTGCTAAATAGTAACGAAACATCAAAAAGTGCCGACCTCAGTTTGATTATTAAAAGACTAAAGCTAAACGCAACAGTGAGTTTAGTCGGAGGGAGTGCTGAAGCTATCTGGGAAGCCGAGCTACTTCGCTTTAGTGAGTCCGTTGATCCGATTCGTAGAACACTCGGTATCGTAGTCGCTGTAGATAGCCCGTATCAAAAAGTCATTCCAGGAAAGCGTCCACCTCTGATTAAAGGGATGTACACAGCGGTTGATCTCTATGCCCCTGAATATTCGGCCATTGTTATTCCGCGTAGCGCCTTGCACGAAGGCCGCGTCTTTCTGGTCAATGCACAGCAACGTTTGGAGATCAGGCCTGTTCAAGTACTGTTTCAACAAGGTGACTTACTGGTCATTGAAGCCGGACTAAACGCTAACGAACAACTAATCATCAATGATCTTATTCCTGTAATTGAAGGTATGCCGCTGTTACCCGAAGTAGACACAAGCGCTGAAACACAGTTATTGCAACTGGCAAAAAAACCGCTGAGCCCGGAAACGTCTTTCCAGATAACGACTGATAGTCAAAAGGCAACGCCATGATCCGTTATTTTTCCGGCCATCCGACGGCGGCCAATATACTGATGATCGTGATTATTTTGCTCGGGCTAGTGGCCTTGCCTCAGCTAAATAAAGAAACATTTCCGGAAGTCAAACTCAACAAAGTCAGCGTCACGGTTGCTTATCCTGGCGCTAGTCCGGCTGACATTGAAGAGGGACTGTGTAATCGTTTAGAGGACGCCACTGACGGTATTAGCTTTCTTCAGGAGCAAATGTGTGAAGCGCGCGATAGCTTGGCAACGCTGACACTGGATATGCAAGAAGCCGGTGATATAAAGCAGTTCGTCAACGACGTAAAAACGGCTATTGATGGCATTAATGATTTCCCGGAAAAAGCCGAAGACCCGGTAATTAAGGAGCTAGGCCGTACCGAAGCTGTACTGAGTATTGCCGTCACCGCTGACCTCACCATGCCAGAGCTAAAAGCCTTGGCAGAACATTATCGTAACCGTCTGCTGGCACTGCCTGATATCCCCATTGTCACCGTTAGCGGTTTTTCCCAGCATGAGTTAAGCGTGCAGGTTAACCCCGATGCCATGCGACAATATCAGCTGAGTATTCAAGATGTGGCGAACCTTATCTCCGCGCAAGCGATCGATCTGCCGGCAGGCGTTCTGGAAGGGAAACAAAACTCTTATCAGTTGCGTATTGAAAATGCGCGCCGTACAGTCAGCGAACTGGAAGACTTAGTTATTTTAGATAATGCCCGTGGAGGCCAGCTGACACTAAGCGATATCGCGACTATAAAAGATAACTTTGCTAATGAAGAACAGCGCACTCTGGTTAACGGCAAACCCGCAGCTCTGATCCAAATCAGTAAAAACAAAACAGACGATACCTTAACTATTTATAACGCCGCTAAGGCATTTATCGATAACGAAAATAGCCTCTTACCAGAAAGTACCGCACTGATCATCACACAAGACTCCGCTTCGATTGTGCAAGATCGCCTCAGCTTGTTATTAAAAAATGGCTGGCAAGGCCTGTTGCTGGCAACCCTTGTACTCTTTATGTTTTTTAACTGGCGCTATACGTTTTGGGTCGCGCTGGGACTACCCATCTCTTTTCTCGGTGGCTTGGTAATCATGTCTGCCATGGGAGTCAGTATTAATATGATCTCCATGGTTGCCCTGTTAATGGCAATCGGCATTCTGATGGATGATGCTATTGTCTTGTCCGAAAGCATCGAGCACGAATATCAAAAAGGTAAAAGCCCTTTTCAGGCAAGCGTCGACGGCATTAAAAAAGTAGCGCGCGGTGTGCTTTCATCTTTTATCACATCCACCATTTTGTTTGGTAGTTTGCTGCTTCTCAAAGGAGATATGGGCCAAATATTGGGCGTTCTTCCTGTTGTGCTACTCGCGGTACTATCCATCAGTCTGATTGAAGCATTCCTGATCCTGCCGCACCACTTGCAACACTCTTTATCACTTCAAAGCGGGCGTGAAATTTCTCCTTGGCGTGCTAAATTTGAAGCACAGTTTGAAAGACTACGCATGCAGGTAGGAAGAATGGCGGATAGCGCTATACGCTACCGCTATCTGACAGTAGGCCTTGCTATCGTTATATTTATTCTCTCTATCAGCATGCTGATATCAGGCAATGTGAAGTTCAAAGGCTTTCCGGATATAGAAGGAAACCAGCTGGATGTACGCATATTAATGCCACAGGGCACACCTTTTGAGCGCACTCAGGAAGTAGTCGATATTCTGACCCATAGTCTTGAGCAGACCTTACAGAAGCTTCCTGCCGAAACAGAAGGCCAGCTGATTAAAAATAGTGCCATATTGTTCAGTCGCAATGATGATGCAAACGAAGAGGGAGCACATCTGGCAACGATCAGCCTGGATCTGCTCGATGCAGAAAAGCGCCACACCTCGTTGGTCGAGTTAAAGCGGGTCTGGCGGGAGTCTACACCTCAGATCAGGGATGCTATTTCAATACAGTTTAAAGAACCTAAATTCGGCCCCTCTGGACAGGCCATCTCTATCCGCTTACAAGGCGGTGATATGGACACACTTTACAATGCTTCCTGGGAGTTACAGAACTGGCTGCGCGGTTATGCAGGCACCAGTAACATCATGTCCGATATCCGTCCGGGGAAAACGGAGCTGGGTATACAGTTGCAGGCAGGAGCGCTCAGTTCAGGCATTGATGTCCAGACGCTGTCATCTCAATTAAGAGCAGCCTATCAAGGTGTAAAGGTAGCAGATATTTATCGGGGCAGTGAAGCCTACGAGATTAACGTCAAGCTGGATAGCGATCCGAAAAATGCGCTGCGCGATCTCGAAAACCTGAGCCTCTTCTCAAAAAATGGAACCGACATCCCATTAAGTGCGATTGCCGAGATTTCAGAGAGTCGCCAATATTCACGGATAGTGCGCGTTAACCACCAGCGCACGGTAACCATCAGTGGGGATGTAGATACCCAACAAGCCAATACCAGCGAAATTATTAACCATACGCGTGATCAGTTTTTACCTCAGCTTAAAGCACGCTATCCCGAACTGACGTTCAGCCTGGAAGGCGAAGTCAAAAATGATCAGGAAACCAGCGGCTCAGTCTTAACCGGCTTTGTTTTAGGTATTGCCGGTGTCTATTTACTATTAAGCCTGCAGTTTTCCAATTTTAAAGAGCCTGTAATTGTTTTACTCAATATCCCCTTGGCGTTGATCGGCGTGATCTGGGGGCATTATGCCATGGGCCTGAATCTGAGCTTGCCCAGCATGATCGGGTTTGTGTCTCTGGCTGGCGTTGTGGTCAACGATTCAATTCTGCTGGTCGAGTTCGTAAAAACGCGCAGCATGGAAGGGATGAGTCTGCATGATGCCGCCGGGCAAGCAGTACGTGACCGTTTTCGTGCCATCTTCCTGACATCAATAACGACCGTCGCAGGAATGATCCCTTTATTATCCGAAACCAGCTTACAAGCTCAGGTGTTAGTCCCCTTAGTTGCGAGTGTCGTATTTGGTATGCTTTCTTCAACGCTACTATTGCTGCTGGTACTGCCCGCTTCATATGCCATTTTAGAAGATCTGGGCTTTACTGAGCTGGATAGTTTGAGTGATGAGAAACGGCCTGCGTATGCGCCAACCAGGTCACCGATCTAGCCACCCACAATTTTCAAACAGCTTCAGTTTTTATGAATGCAGCATTAACACGCCAACGAAAACCTCAGCTATACTCATTGTTATCCTGACTATAAGGTCAATGTAACAGTGAGTCATATGTAGGATTATTATGCGTTGGTGTTTCCTCTTATTAATGCTTGTCATCACAAGCCCCACGTCCCACCTATTGGCAGCAAATGCTACCAACGATAATCGCCTGGATAAGGTATTACGCGCCAACGTTTTACGCGTCTGCATCTGGCCGGACTATTACAGCATCTCCTACCGTAATCCCAAAACCCAAAAATTATCCGGCCTGGATATTGATATGGCCCATGAACTCGGTAAAGATCTGGGTGTACCCGTACAATTTGTAGATAGCTCTTATGCCAATCTGGTTGACGATATTACTCGAGACCGCTGTGATATCGCGATGTTTGCTATCGGTATTACCGCCGCACGTCAGCAAAAACTACACTTTAGCCGACCCTATCTTGCCAGTGATATTTATGCGATCACCACAAAAAGTAACCGGCGAATCACTCAATGGGAAGATATCGACAAATCTGGAAACGTCATTGCAATAACGAAAGGAACCCTGCATGAACCGGTCATGAAGATGAAACTCCAAGCAGCCGAGTTACTTATAGTAAACAGCCCTTTTGCCCGCGAGTACGAGGTGCAATCAGGGCGGGCCGACCTGTTTATGACTGATTATCCTTACAGTAATGGTTTACTTAAACATACAGACTGGGCTCGATTAGTTGCCCCACAAACACCCTACCATATCACCCCGTATGCCTATGCAATGCACCTAGGCGAAGACTTATGGCACGCCCGCATTGAACGCTTTTTAATCGAGGTAAAACAAGATGGCCGTCTGATGAAATCAGCTAAACAGTTTTCACTTGAAACGATCGTGATTCAATGAACCAACCGATTCCTCAACTTCGTAAGATTTTAGTCATTACAGTACTACTCATTACCAGCGGTGTACTGATTATCACGGCGTACTCATTATGGCGCTTACGTGCTGAAGCTCAAAATAATATGCTCGAAATATCAGCGATGCACTCGCATAGCTTCGAGAGCTTCATCACTCAACATCTTCGCTTAACTGAACTCACCGCCGTTCATGTCGCCAATACCGGCTATCAAAAGAAAAACTATTTTAATATCGAGCGCAGTTTTATCAACGCCTTGCGGCATAATCCTGCGCAACGCTCTATATCGTTACTGGATGAAAATAATCGCATTATTATCAGCTCCAATAGAGCCAATCTAGGCATTCACATCAGCAATGAAGGCTTTTATCCGCAGCCGCTACATAAAAGTCTTTTACGTATTGGACAACCCTGGGCAGGCCGTGACCTGGCTGATGGCAGATCCAGTAGCCCTCAACATCCCTTAGATAAAAACCAATTAAGCTTTTTACCTGTCTTGTACACATTGGTACTAGGTGAGCGCACCGTTACTGTCTTGATCGCTTTCAACCCCGATTTCTTTATCAACCATATATCACAAATACTGAGTTTAGAAGCGGGCACTGTGGACATTATCAGGGCTGACGGTACGTTACTGATAAGCACAGATCCCGAAGAGCATGCAGGTTCTTTGCACTCATCCCCTGATTATTCCCTTTACGCTGAAACAGCAACCTCAGACAAATTCAAACAAAATGACCACAATGGCCGCCCTGTTCTGAGCTCTTTTCACCTATCCGATCTCTACCCCTTTATTGTCGTGACGGATATCAACCAAAAATACGCCATGAGTAACTGGCAAAGCAAAGCAAAAACGCTTCTCAACATCATCCTTGTCATGTTGATATGCCTGGCAGGACTCGCCATTATTTTTTATCGACGCCAAACCCAAATAGAAATAGAGCGAGCAGAATCAGAAAGACTAGAAAGGATCAATTCAACCGTTTTTGGCAGCAGTGCTGATGCCATTATCATCACCGATATTTACGCCAACATTATTTCAGTGAATCCTGCATTTTGCAGAATCACTGGTTACAGCCCTGACGAGGTAATCGGTTGTAACCCTCGCATACTCGCCTCAGGCGAGCAGGATGACGCTTTTTATAAACAGATGTGGAAAAGTATTCATAAAAACGGCGTTTGGCGTGGCGAGCTGGTAAACCGCTGTAAAGACGGCAGGCTATACGATGCACACTCGACCATTACTGCGTTTCGGGATAACAATGGCCGTTTACAGCACTTTATAGGCGTGAGCACCGATATTACTGAACGAAAGAGGTCAGAGGTTCGCCTGCAGCAGGCCGCCAGTGTTTTTCTTAACAGCCAGGAAGGTATTATGGTTACCGATGCTGAAAATCGCATTGTAGATGTCAACCCGGCATTCTCCCGTATCACGGGTTATAGCTATTCTGATGTCTATAGAAAAAATCCGAGTATTCTAAGCTCTGGTAAACAGCCAGAAAGCTTCTACGAAGATATGAATAAAGCACTGAAAGAAACTGATTCCTGGCAAGGTGAAATATGGAATAGAAAAAAATCCGGCGAGGTATTTGCTGAACGCTTATCAATTGATGTGGTACGTGCGGAAAATGGTCAAGTTGAACAATATGTCGCTGTTTTTTCTGATATCAGCCGGGTGAAGATTCATGAAGCAGAACTGCACCGAATTGCGCATTACGACCCGCTTACCGGCATACCCAATCGCAGACTACTGAGTGACCGGCTTTATCAAACTATTGCCAGAGCCAAGCGCAGCGGTAAATCACTCGGCGTATGCTATCTAGATTTAGACGGCTTTAAACCCGTCAATGACCAGTTTGGCCATGCAACAGGCGACCTGCTACTCATTGAAATAACAAAACGGCTCCTGAAGATTCTCCGTGAAGATGATACTCTGGCTCGCTTAGGTGGTGACGAATTTGTTATTCTCTTCTCTGAGTTAAGCGAACCCGAAGAGATAGATATTGTCCTCAATAGAGTTCTGGCCACGATCAATGCCCCGGTTACAATTGAGGAGCATTCGCTCATCATCTCAGCCAGTATTGGCGCCACCCTATACCCGGAAGATAACTCAGATGCCGACACACTACTGCGGCACGCTGATCAAGCAATGTACCGCGCCAAAGATGCCGGAAAAAACCGCTACAGCCTATTTGACCCGCAATTTGACTTTGAAATTCAGGCCAGAAGGTCAAAACTGGAACACATTAACTCTGCTCTGAAAAATAACGAATTTGTTCTGTATTACCAACCAAAAGTCAATCTTGTCAGCGGCGAGATCATTGGCGCAGAAGCTCTGATTCGCTGGCAACACCCAAAACAAGGCCTTCTTCCTCCTGCCGCTTTTCTTGACCTGATAGACGGCCATGATCTTGAGATTGAACTAGGAGAATGGGTTATTGAATCCGTACTGAAACAGATAGAACAATGGAACAAAGAAGGATTATTTTTTCCTGTAAGCGCAAATCTCAGTCCTAATCACCTATTAAATCCCGATTTTTCTGGCCGCCTTAAACTCATGCTTGAACGTTACCCGACAATTAAGCATGAAGACCTGGAACTGGAGATTCTTGAAACCAGCACACTCAACGATCTGAACAAGGCAACCGATGTTCTCGTTCAATGCCGCAACATGGGTGTGCGATTTGCTCTGGATGACTTCGGCACAGGCTACTCCTCACTGAGTTACTTCCAACGTCTGCCCGTCGATATACTGAAAATTGACCAAAGTTTTGTCCGCGATATGCTGGAAGATCCAAATGACCTCGATATCGTTGAAAGTATCGTTCGCCTTGCCCAAACATTTAACCGCTCCGTTATTGCAGAAGGTGTCGAAACACTGGAGCATGGTGCCATGCTGATAAAACTGGGGTGCCAGCAAGCACAAGGGTATGGAATTTCACGTCCGATGCCTGCTGAGAACATCCCCGGCTGGACTAAACAATGGATAGCGACAACGCCTTGGCTGACAATCCGCACCCCAATGGAAAGCGATGAGAATCTGAGCTTGAGAATTGCTATCCAAAGCCACACTCACTGGCTGGATTACCTGTCAGCCTTTTTAGAGGACCCATCAGATAAACAACACCCTAAAAAAATCAACACGTATGGGCAATTCGGACGCTGGTACCACAGCAGTGGTTTCGCCCGTTACGGTACGTTACCCGAGTTTCAGGACATTGCCTCTCTGTACGACACTCTCTATTTATTGAGCGACGAACTGATTGCGTTAGCAAATGATGGTGATAGAAAAATAGCATGTGAGCGTCTGCCGGAATTAAAAGGTTTACAAAAGCAACTCCTTGTACAGACTCAGAAATTAATCGATAGATTAACGTTTAGAATTTAATACCTGCCAGTAAGCTCACTACATATTTTTTCATTAAACAGCCAGCTACCCCCAATGACTCTCTTTCTTACAAGCCCTCATCCCGCAAATAGAAAAAAAACAGAAAACCCATAATAAACAATAGCTTACCATATATAAAAAGATACCCATAAAGTGGTATACGAAAAAAACCAACCTAATATCTCTTTCGTAAGCGTTGACTCACATCAACACGCCAGCAGCAAAACTACTCTATTTTTACCCGATATGGATAACTGGTTATCTACTGATGACCGGCTTGGATAGCTGCATTAACCCTATTTCCAGACCCGACGCCTTCAAACGACGTAACGATGGTTCAACCCGTTGCAGGAGTAGTTCAATGACCACTGACAATATTCGATTACTGAATTTTAGTGATCCAAAAATTAAAACGCTGCATATCACTTGGTTTGCGTTCTTTCTGACCTTTATGGTCTGGTTCAGCCATGCTCCCTTGATGGCTATCATTAAAGAAGCGTTCGACCTCACCACACCAGAAGTTAAAGCGCTACTTATTCTCAACGTGGCATTAACTATTCCTTCTCGTATCGTTATCGGCACACTGGTTGATAAATACGGGCCTCGTACTGTTTACAGTATGCTGCTGATGATTGGTGGTGTTATTTGTGTCGGCTTTGCATCAGCTCAAAGCTATGAACAACTCGCCATTTTACGTTTTCTGAGTGGCTTTATCGGCGCGGGCTTTGTTATCGGTATCCGCATGGTATCTGAGTGGTTTCCTGCCAAACAGGTGGGTATTGCTGAAGGTATTTACGGCGGATGGGGTAACTTCGGGTCTGCGGCAGCAGCAATGACACTCCCCACTCTTGCGCTTTTGTATGGTGGTGATGATGGCTGGCGCTATGCGATAGGAACAACCGGTGTATTAGCTTTCGTGTACGGCATTATCTATCGCAAAATTGCCCGGGATACACCTAAAGGATCTACCTATTTCAAGCCTAAAAAACACGGTGGTCTTGAAGTCACCAGCAAAGGGGACTTCTACTTTTATCTGCTAATGAATGTGCCTATGTATCTTGCACTGGCCGTTCTGACATGGAAGTTATCTCCATCAAACTTAGGGCTTTTAAACGACATAGGCGCTTACGCTATTTATGCAATTCTTGTTATCTTATTTTTAGTGCAAGTGCGTGCGATCTACCATGTGAATGAAGAAAACCTGAAACATGGTGTCCCTGAAATACAGCGCTACAAATTTAAGCAGGTCGCAGTCTTAGATGTCGCTTACTTTGTTACTTTTGGATCAGAGCTGGCAGTCGTTTCTATGTTACCTCTCTTCTTTTTGGATACATTTGAAGGACTCAGCGCGATTCAAGCAGGGTTGCTAGCATCCGGATTTGCATTCATGAACTTGGTCGCGCGCCCCACAGGCGGACATTTCAGTGATAAATATGGCCGTCGTAAAGCATTATCTATTTTGATTGCCGGGTTAGCTGTTGGCTACTTCGTACTCAGCCAAATTAATGCAGGCTGGATGATCCCATTAGCGGTTATCGCCACTATGGGATGCTCGTTCTTTGTACAGGCCGGTGAAGGGGCTGTATTTGCTGCTGTACCGCTCATTCAACGTCGTATGACAGGTCAGATCGCGGGTATGGCAGGTGCCTACGGAAATGTGGGTGCGGTATGCTACTTAACCGTCCTATCATTTGTCGACTACTCTACTTTCTTTATGGTTATTGGGGCGTCTGCAGCCGTTGCCTTCTTGTTCGTTCAGTTTATGGATGAGCCTTCAGGGCAGATGGCTGAAATTCTTCCCGATGGAACCGTACAGTTAATTGATGTTGAGTGAATAGTACGATTAAAGAGAGCTTCAGGGCTCTCTTTTTTGATTCGTTCAATGATATAACGCTTAATACCGGTTCTGAGATAGGGATCAACTATGCACCTTAACAGTGAAATCAGATTATCGACTGCCCAGCAAAGCATTACAGGCCGCAAAGCCCGCAATGAGGATTGTCTGGGCTTTTTTATGCCAGTCGGTAATTTGCTCACAACCAAGGGGGCATGCGGCATGATTGCCGATGGCGTCAGCACAGCGGAAGCCGGAGCAGAAGCCGCCGAATACTGTGTGAGAGAATTTATCAATGATTACTTTGATACGCCGGATATCTGGACGGTTAAAAAGTCTGCGCAAAAAGTACTCACGGCGATTAACCGATCACTTTACTCGCGCAGCCATGAATACCTGAGTAGCACCCGAGGCTATGTTTGCACCTTTTCTGTTTTAGTGATCAAGTCACATACCGCCCATATATTCCATATCGGTGACAGCCGCATCTACCGCATCCGTGACGACCACATGGAGTGCCTGACAACCGATCATATTACTCCTTTGAGTCAAAGCTCCAGCTGCCTATCACGTGCGATGGGCATGGACACCCATCTGGATATTGATTACCGCACTATCTCAATCGAGCCCGGTGATATCTTTTTCCTGAGTACAGATGGCGTCCACGACACATTAACACCCAACGAAATTCAGCTCGTTATCCATGAAAGCAGTTCGCTGGATAGTGCTTGTGAAACGCTGGTAAACACAGCCTATGAAAAAGGCAGTACCGATAACCTTAGCTGCCAACTGATTCGTGTTGATCAGATCATTCGCGAAAGCATTGATGATCTCACCGACAAACTAACAGAGCTACCCTTCCCGCCTGATTTAGAGGCAGGAATGCGCATTGATGATTACGAAGTCATTTCGGAGCTCTATGCCAGTAGCCGCAGCCAGCTTTATATCGTCAAAGATCCGTTAGATGGTAAGGAGCGGGTCATGAAAACCCCTTCACAAAACTTTAATGATGATCCCGCTTATATCGAGCGTTTTATTATGGAAGAGTGGGTAGGCAGTCGCATAGAGAGCCCGCATGTTGTTAAAGTCTGTAATCCAAACCGTCCAAAATCATTTCTCTATTACGTCATGGATAAAGTTGAGGGGATCTCGCTAGAGCAGTGGATTGAAGAAAACCCATACCCCAAGCCCTCAGAAGCGATAAAACTGGTCAAACAGATTGCAAAAGGCTTACAAGCGTTCCATCAGCGCGAGACTCTGCATCAGGATCTGAAGCCCAGTAACATCATGATCTCTCCCGACAACCATATTACCCTGGTCGATTTTGGGTCTGTGTTTGTTTCCGGCATCAATGAAATTTTTGTACCTATAGAGCGTGATCGCGTTCTGGGGACTGTTAATTACTCAGATCCGCTACTCAGGTTAGGACAGAACACCGGCATTAAAGGAGACCTGTTTTCACTCGCCTGTATTACGTATGAGATTTTCACACATCATTTGCCTTACGGTGAAGGTCTTGAGCGCTGCGAAACTCCGCAACAGCTGGAAAAGTTAAAATATATCCCCTCCGAACGCTACAACCCGGTGCTACCACTATGGTTTGATCGCGCATTAATGAAAGGGGTATCAATTAAGCCTGAAGCACGATATGACACTATTGATCAGTTTCTGCTGGATGCCACACACCCCAACCCTGAATTCTTACTTCCCAAAGAGGTAGAACAGAAAACGCAAAGCGTCATATTCTGGCAGATGATGTCTTTAGTCTGGTTTATTACGTCGATGTTTTTAATCGCGGCGTTATGGCTACAAGATTAAATAACACACCAACTGCAGTACAGCTAAAATGCCATATGTTGAATAAATATTACATATGACGAGCGATATGCGCCGGCTGTATCACGTTTAAATAATACAGCCGAGCAAGAAAAGTTTTTAACGAGCCTGCAGCAATACCGGATTCTGCTGGCGATCCAGAATGGTATAACCGGACAAGTCCTGCCCCATCATCAGATCATTCGCCATCTGGTTCAAATAGGGCTCAGCAGCTTCAGTCGGCGGCGCTTCACCATCATTTCCACCTAAACCAGCAATCAAAACAAAGCTCCAATCATCCGCAATGGCATCTGCTTCTTTCGTCAGCGCCTCAAAACTTTCGATCTCTTCAGGCAACTTATCAACACACATTAATGGCGTAACCGTCCCTGTTTCATGGGATGCATTGTCTTTCTTTTTCTTATTACCTTCTGCACGTGCAAAAAGCATAAGTAAACGTTGCGGTTGATCCTGCTGCTTAGCGGCTTCAAGCAGTTTGGTAAATTCCCCTGACACCTTGCCCTTAAACATTGTAAATGCCTCCACATAAAGATCACTCTATTCTGTCACAACCACGACACTCTGTTTATTCCTCTGAGGGAGTATATGAGTAGGCGTATCAGGATTCAGGCCAGAGATAAAAACGGACTCGGAAACTATTCGGGTTTACTGCACTCAAATCTGTATGAGTTACTATCACGCAAGGAGAGGCTTCTCTCACTGAGGACAGCCACGATGAAAACACGTAAAGAAAGTGACAGCATGGGTGAGATAGCTGTCCCTGCAAACGCACTCTACGGCGCACAGACACAAAGGGCGGTTAACAATTTCCCGGTTAGTGGGCAAGGCATGCCGGAAGCTTTCATACGTGCGCTGATTCAGACAAAATCAACGGCCGCCAGTGTCAATGCATCACTCAATGAGATACCTGAAGAGATAGCTCAGGCTATTGGTACAGCAAGCATTACTTTGCTGGATGATCCTGATTTAATGCTGCACTTTCCGGTAGATATCTTTCAAACCGGATCAGGAACCAGCACTAACATGAATGCCAACGAAGTCTTGGCAACGCTGACAAGTAGAATTTATGGTCACTCAATCAGCCCGAATGATCACATTAATCGTGGCCAGAGCAGTAACGACGTTATCCCTTCTGCACTTCATATCAGCGCTGCTGTTGAGCTATCCGAGCAACTCCTTCCCGCACTACATCACCTCGCTAACGAAATCAATCGTAAGGCACAGCATGTGGAGCATTGTATAAAAACAGGCCGCACTCACCTGATGGACGCAATGCCCATCAAATTCAGCCAATGCTTAAGTGGCTGGGCAGCGCAGATAGACAATAACATCAAACACATTAAGCAGTTGCAGCCAAGCATTCAACAACTGGCTCAAGGAGGAACAGCGGTGGGGACGGGCATCAACGCCCATCCGGACTTTTGTTCTCTTTTCTGTCAAGAACTCAGCGCCAGAACGGGTATTTTGTTCACCCCTGCCGATAACTTTTTTGCTTTAATCAGCTCACAAGATACAGCAGTGGCATTGTCCGGCCAGCTGAAAACCACAGCCGTATCACTCATGAAAATAGCAAATGACTTACGCTGGATGAATTCAGGCCCACTAACCGGGCTTGGAGAAATTGAGTTAGAGGCACTGCAGCCCGGATCATCCATCATGCCGGGTAAAGTAAACCCCGTCATCCCTGAGTCCGTAGCGATGGTCGCTGCGCAAGTGATCGGCAATGATACAACTATCACTGTTGCCGGGCAGTCGGGTAACTTTGAGCTCAATGTAATGCTGCCGGTAATCGCCAGCAATCTTCTCGACAGCATCCATCTCCTATCCACTGCCAGCCGACTCCTCGCAGATAAAGCAGTAGCCACCTTTCATGTTAATGAAGACAAGCTCAGTGAAACACTCTCTCGCAACCCTATCCTGGTAACTGCTTTAAACCCGATTATAGGCTATAAAAAAGCAGCAGAAATCGCTAAACAGGCCTATCAGGAAAAACGCTCTGTCGTAGAGGTTGCTGCAGAGCAGACTGAATTAAGTATTGAAGAACTAACCGAATTGCTAAATCCTGAAAAACTTGTCTAGCTCCTTGTAGCTATTCGGCTGCTATGGCGAGGGTAAGAGTTCGGTCACTGCTGACCAAAAAGCAACTAATCACTCTTGAGAGCGTATTTCTTCCTGAACTTTTTGCTTCATACATAGCGACGTTGCTTCAAGCATCCAATGGCGACATCCGATCACTGTCGGTCACGCTAAGTGATAAGCATAGTTGAGAAAAAATATAGAGAAATAACAAGGCGAGGCTTAAGCAAAGCAGCGTAGAGTAATAAAGAAAAGTAAACTCAAAAAAGTTCTGATGCTTAAAATGCAAAAAGCCAAATCAATATCGCTATTGATTTGGCCTCTTTATATCTAAAGATAGTGTTGGTAGCGGGGGCCGGATTTGAACCAACGACCTTCGGGTTATGAGCCCGACGAGCTACCATACTGCTCCACCCCGCAACACTATATATAAATAAACTATTTTATGACTGGTAGCGGGGGCCGGATTTGAACCAACGACCTTCGGGTTATGAGCCCGACGAGCTACCATACTGCTCCACCCCGCAACAACGTTCATATAACGTTTATTCACATCGAAGACTACAACAAGTTATTGATAATCTTCTACAAAATTGGTAGCGGGGGCTGGATTTGAACCAACGACCTTCGGGTTATGAGCCCGACGAGCTACCATGCTGCTCCACCCCGCATCAAATTGTGGAGCGAATACTATAGTGATTATTACGCTTGTGCAACATTAATTTCAAGATCTTTCCTTCGGCTCACTATCGATCACTTTAGCGCGACGAATATCTCTTTTTTGACATTCAATAATCAGGCGCGTTATTGTGGCCGCATCCCGCTCATCTAGATCAACATACTCGGCGCTGTATTCAGGGTTTTTACGCCGGTTTATTTTCAGATCACAGGCAACGGTATAAACCTTATCTATCTCGAAGGTTAACACCATAGGATAAACGTCTTTAGCCGCTTCTCCCTGGTAACGAAATGCAACACCTTTAGCCGAAATATCAATCACGCTCACCTTAACGCCTGCCACCTCAAGGCTAACCGGGTCATCCTGATGTATAGTTACGCGATAGTTCAGACGTTGTGAATCGTCGTTATCAATTTCAATAACAGGCTTCATTGATTACTTACCTTCTCTAACACAAACTCAATACGTCTGTTTTCTGCCCGATGCTGCTCAGTATCATTAGGTAAAATAGGAAGAGCATCACCGTAACCCGTTGCTGTGACTCTTTCCGGATCAACGCCACCACGAACTAAATAGCGCAATACTGTCGTCGCCCGTATGGCAGAAAGTTCCCAATTAGATGGAAAAGCCGCCGTCTCTATCGGAATATTATCAGTGTGTCCCTGAATGCCCATCTTAAATTCCGGATTTTCTTCCAGCTTTTCTAACAAACCATCCAGTATTGGCATCATCTGCCGGTTAAAAGCAGCATCACCCGACTCAAATAAAACCGACCCCTTAACCCGTATACGTAACTTTCCATCTCGGGGCTCACCCACATCCACAGCATCAGCCACACCCATCGACGCAAATACATCTTTCAAACTGTTGGATAGATAAACCAGCTCTTCATTCTTATCGACTTCAGGCATTTCGGGGAGTGTTTCTTCCTCTTGCTCCTGCACCACCAGATCAGGCCTCTCCATTTGATCAGCATTCTTTTGCTCAAGTGTATCAGGCACTTCTATTGCAGGAGCTCTGAGTTCTTCAGGCAGAGGAATGAGGCTACCACCGGTATCACCTATCGCCAGCTGAAAAGAGCGGATCGTCGATGCAAATTGCTCTTTTTTAACTGTCGATATTGAGAAAAGCAATACAAAAAAAACCAGCAACAGCGTCATTAAATCGGCGTAAGTAACCATCCAGCTTGGCTCTGATTCATCAATAATCTGACGCCGCGCACTCACTTTTTATCTCCTTGTGAGTCTGACGACCCCTTATTGAGTATCGGCTTACGCGCCCGTTCAGGCAGATAAGAAGAGAGTTGTTCATATACATGCGCATAATGATCATTAGTGAGTATGCTAATACTCCCCTCACGTATAATTTCCAGGTTAGTCACTTCAAGCAAGGTTCGCGCTTTCAACTTTCCGGCAATCGGAAGAAATACCATCGTAGCTAATAGTGATCCATAAAAAGTCGTTAAAAGCGCAACAGCCATTGCCGGACCGATTGTATCGGGGTTGTCGAGCTCACTCAGCATCTGAATCAAACCAATGAGTGTACCCAACATACCAAATGCAGGTGCATAAGCCGCCATTTTCCGAAAAACATCCTGTACCGAAAAATGCCGCGCCATCAGGGAATCAATTTCGTTTTGAAGGGTATTTCGTATGACCTGCTCAGATGCAGCTTCACACAACAACATACAAGCTCTGCGCAAAACGGCAGAATCAGTTTTGACCTCTCCCAGTTTCAGCAAACCATGTCGATGGCTAATTTTACTCAGCTTAATCATGGTATCGATCATTTCAGACGGGTTGGTTTTATCCTGAGTAAAAACAATATACGCGCCTTTGAACGCATTCATGACGTCACGAAACTGCACGGTAAGTAACGTCGCCGCCATCGTTCCGCCAACAACAATCATCATACCGGGGATATTAATGAAAATATCTGCATTTCCGCCAATCAAAATAGCAGAGATAATGAGCACTAAACCCGATATGATTCCTACAAGGGATGCAAAATCCATCTAGCCAGATACTCCTGAGTATTTATTAAGAATCATGCGCTTGAGTATAGCAGTTGTTCAGTACACCATAAGCGCATGCATAATCTTTACTTTTCGCTTTTACTTTAATGTCACCAAGTTTATTGGCCATCATGTAAAACGATATTCATATGATCGGCTAATAATAGAATTTCTTAACTAAATCAAGCAACTCAAATGGAGCAGTGATGAAAAAATTACTCTACATTATGGACCCCATGTGCAGCTGGTGTTGGGCTTTTTCGCCAACAGTAGAAGCCGTCCAAGAGACATTCCCCAAGCTGCCTATTCAATTTATTATGGGAGGCTTGGCAGCCGATTCTGAAGCACCGATGCCCAAAGAGCAGCAACAGGCGATACGCTCTATTTGGGAACATATCGAAGAAACGACAGGCACTCAATTTAACTTCGATTTTTGGACACAGTGCTTACCACGCCGAAGCACATGGCGGGCATGCAGAGCCGTTATCATAGCAGAACAACTCAGCCCGGGAAGTGCAGCACGGATGGCACACGCTATTCAGCACGCCTATTACTTACAGGCGCACAACCCATCGGATAGTGAAACACTGATCCCCCTCGCTGATTCACTCGGCATCAACCCCTCTGATTTCGCTTCCTTACTGGATGCCCAAAAAACCCAGCAAACGCTGCAAGAACATATGAGTTTAGCCAGACAGCTTGAGGCATCAGGCTTTCCGGCATTACGGCTTTTTGATGGCGAAAAAACATTCAGGCTAAGTGATGGATATAGCAAGCCCGATAGGATTATCAAAGCATTACATCAGTTAGGTGCGAGCGAATAAGCAGTGAAAAAAGAGAGGAGAACAAATAAGAGATGGAGAAAAGTAAGCGGAAGCCGGAGCTTCCGCTGATGAGCTGATGAGCTGACTAGCCACGCATAACGGAAACATCTTCCGCCTGCAAACCTTTATCACTCTCACGCGCATTAAAACGAACACGCTGACCTTCACTTAAAGAACGATGTCCACGCCCACGAATGTTACGAAAATGGACAAAAACATCATCGCCATTTTCACGTGTAATGAATCCAAAGCCTTTAGACACATTGAACCACTTTACTGTACCCAGTTCACGATCATCATTTTCGTAGTCTTCTTCATCTTCCATATCTTCATCATTAACCTGATCCAGATCTGGAACTGAAGTGGCGCTTGCGCCTCCACCCATAGCAGAAATCACACTGCTAATAAGAACTACGATAAAGGTTACTGCTATAACCGGGGCTGTTAACCCTGCTTCAACACCGGCGACAGCTTTAAGCAGCACAGGAATCAACACTGCTGCGATAATACTTACAATTACACTACGAACTATTTGGTTACCACTCATCTATCTATCTCTTGTCTTATCATGAAATTAACTATTATTTTCGCTGCCTATACTTAACTTAAAGCAACAACCGCCAAGGTATACAGAAGAAAACTTAAAATTTCAATAGCTTACCCTCACTCAACTCAATTTACTTTCCCTGTACCTCTCCGTTATGCTTAGAAGAATGAAATTTATACCTACCAGAGAACCCCCATGAACTATGACGAACGTATAGCAGGGCTTGAAAGCCGCGTAGCATTTCAGGAAGATGCACTGGACAAACTAAATGATGTCATTGCCCGACAAGACAAAACGATTTCAGAGCTAAAGAATACGCTCAGAATCTTTAACGACCAGCTCAAAACCGTTGGTCAGGAAAGCCAGGGGATTGCATTTACGGACGAACCACCACCGCACTATTAACCAAACTATTTGTTAGTCGGACTAATAGTGACACTTAAAACCGCTCAATTAATAAGAGATAAGGCCTGACAGAACATGCGAGGATTAAACCGTATCAGTTGTTTATTATTACGTCTGATCATCCGCCCCAGCGTAGAAGGCAAACAGCATTTAAAGCCCGACTCTAATACCTTATTCGTTATTGAAACAGCGCGATATACCCATCGAATTCTGTTAATTGAGCAGCTTCGGCTACAAGGCAATTCGCTCCCCGAACAAAAAATACTCTGTGCAGCTCATGGTCATCAAGATGATCTACGCAACCGTATTGAAGCACAAATAGAAAAGTTAGAGTTTTTACCCGCAGAGCAGGACATCAACATCGTCCCTATTTCTGTTTATCACGGGCGCATGCCACGCCGTGAAACATCTTATCTGAACCTGCTCTACGCCGAAAGCTGGAGCAAAGCAGGCGCATTCGGGCGTTTCATGCAGTTACTCGTCAACGGCCGCCAAACATTAATACAGGTAGACGCCCCGCTCTCCTTAAGACAACTAAAACAAGAGTCACCGCATCAGCCTGCCGGTGTTATTGCGCATAAGGGTGTGCGAGTTTTCCACCATCATTTTTATCGCCGCCGCCAAGCTATCATCGGGCCAAACCTATCTCACCGCAGTAATCTTTTTAAAGTAATACTGCGCGAGCCTGCAGTTAAAGAGCTTATAGAAGAGACGGCCGCCGAACAGGATAACCCTGTAGAACTGATTCGTGCCGATGCCAAGAATCTATTAAAAGGGATTGCGGCAAATTTCAGCCCGACTACGGCACGTATACTTGCATCATTGCTCAGCATTTTCTGGAAAAGAACCTACCGGAAAATACATGTCATCGGTATAGAAAAAGTACAACAATGCGCGCCGGAACATCAACTGGTTTATCTACCTTGCCATCGTAGCCATATGGATTATGTGATGCTGTCCTGGAACCTGTACCGGCATGGATTGATGATTCCGCATATAGCTGCCGGTGATAACCTGAATGTCCCCGTATTGGGCAGCATTCTCAAGCGTGGCGGTGCTATTTTTATGCGCCGCAGTTTTCGCGGTGATCCCTTATACACGCAGCTGTTTAACCGCTATCTATGTGCCATGTCCAACCGTGGACATTCGCTGGAATACTTTATTGAAGGGGGGCGTAGCCGTACCGGACGCCTGCTACCCGCCAAAACAGGCTTGCTCAGCATCACCTTGGAAAATCATTTACAAAACCCTGAAAAACCCGTCGCGCTGGTACCCGTGTGGATTAGCTACGACAAACTCGTTGAGAGCAAGAGCTACCAAAAAGAGTTACAAGGAGAAGAAAAAGCTAACGAGTCATTTATAGGGTTACTTAAAACACTGAAAATCTTTCGTCATCGTTTCGGCGATGCCGCATTAAGCTTCGGCGAGCCGATACTCTTGCAACAAGCCGTGAAGGAGATGCCGCGTGCTATTTCCTCATCAGGTACAAAGTTAAAACCAACAATGCATAAGCTGACTCAACATATCAGTCTGCAGGTTTTACAACGTATCAATCAATCAGCCTATGCAAATCAAACAGCGCTATTAGCGACACTACTCCTAGCCAATCCCAAGAGCCATCATCAAACAGCTGACCTTTGCAGCCAGACAAACGCCTTAATCTCGCTGTTAAAAGCATTGCCCAACTCCCCTGCAGCCATTGCTGAAGGCGACGTCAGCAGCTGGATAACGCAAGCAGCCAAACGTCAACAACTGAGCATATCTGAGGACGATGTCTTTCTCAGCGGCTCACAGGCACAGGAGATGACTTTTTATCGTAACCAATTGCATCATATGACGTTGCTACCGGGGCTCTATCTACTCCTCACCAAACGATATGCCAAACCGTTACCACAAACCCTACCAAGGCTTTTAAAGACGCTCTACCCCTATTTACAGGCCGAGCTATTCTTACCCTGGAGCAACTCCGAACTAACAACAGTGTTTAAGCAGGTACGTATGCGCTTGGAGAAACGCGGGCTCATTACCCGCGATGGTGCCATGATGAGGGTATCGACATCTCCCTTAGCTGTCACTTTGATGCAAACCGCTGAACCGATTTTACTGCGCTACTATATTGTATTCCGTCTACTCTCGGATGGAGCTGCGATGTCAGAAACAGACCTCATCAGTGAAAGCCAGCGCATTGCAACCAACCTGCATCAACAGCTCGGTTTTAATTCACCGGAGTACTCTGATGCACGCGTGCTAAAAATCTTTATCGACACGCTGATCAGCCAATCGGTTTTCATTAAGCAAGATAGTCTGATCAGTTGCCAAACGAAGAGTACTTTATTGATAAAACGCGCAAAACAGATTCTGAATCCACACTATACAGATCTGATAGAGCAGGATTTACATCCGCGTTAAGAGCAGACCTAAAAGCACCTCATTAAGCGATCTACAACAAAATGCAGAAACGTAACGCGGGTGCTGATAATGAGGGGGCGACTTAAGCCAGCTTAGCCAGGGCATAGATATCATATCGGCTGGATTTTCCTTCCAGCTGATAGCTAGGTGGACGCCCCTCAATCAGCGGGGCTTTGCGTGCTCGCTTAACCACCACGCGAGAGGTAGCGGTATCCAGCGCAGCTTCCAGCAATAACGCAGAATCCTGATCATCCCCGACAACATCCCTAAATATTCGCATCTCTTTTTTAACGAGCGCGGATTTTTCAGTATGTGGAAACATCGGGTCAACATAAACCACCTGCGGACGTTCGATAGTCCCCATCAAGTCTATTGCATTACCATGATACAAGGTCATTCTTGAGCAGACTTCAGATACTTCTTCATCTGCCATCGCCCGTCTCAGACCATCCTCCAGCAGAGCGTGGATAACTGGTGAGCGTTCAATCATTGAAAGCTCACAGCCCAGCGTCGCCAGTACAAAGCTATCTTTTCCCAAGCCTGCTGTCGCATCTAACACCGAAGGGCGTATACCACTTTTAACGCCGACTGCCTTGGCAATCATCTGACCGGCTCCGCCGCCAAACTTTCTCCGATGTGCCACCGCTCCGCTGAGAAAATCAACCCATACAGGTCCAGGTGCTTTTTTGCCGGTAGTTTGCAACTGTAAGCCCTGATAGGTGACATACAAGAGCAAGGGATACGCACAGCGGCTAATATCCGGGATAACCTGCGCCGGAGCCAAATTCAATCGACGAGCGAGCTGCATAGCCTCATCGAGTAACGGCTTGTCACACGCCGCTACCTGAAGCCCTGAGCCCACCTCAAGCACTGACAGGCACAAAGAAGTATATACCCAGCAAAAACAGCCCCAAACAAAAACGGTAAATCACAAAAGGAAGCATCCCTATACGATCCAGCAGTTTCAGAAAGTAATGAATACAGGCCAGTGCACTCAGTGCAGATACCAGCACCCCACCTAATACCATTTCCCACTGTGTAGACGTCGCCGTTTGAGCCAGCTCCAATCCTTTATAGCTACCCGCCGCCATGATCACCGGAATCGACAACAGAAACGAAAAACGTGCCGCTGCCTGCCTCTCGAAACCTAACATGAGTGCGGCTGTTATTGTGATACCGGAACGAGATGTGCCCGGAATCAATGCAACGGCCTGTGCCAGCCCGATCGTAATCGCGTCGCGTAAGGTAATCTCCTCGAGCGGCTTAATCTCTTTACGGCTGATATCTGCCCACCATAACAACGCGCCGAAAATCAGCGTAGTAGCTGCAATGACGAGTATCGAACGGCCATATTGATCCACAATATCGTTGAGAAAAAATCCAAACAGCAATGCAGGTACTGTTGCAAAAATAACAAACCAGGCGATGCGCCCATCAACCGTTTTTTCACCTTTAAACGAAGCAAAAAACGCTAGCAACATATTCATAACATCCTGCCGGAAATAAAACATCACTGCTGCCAATGTCCCTATATGCACACCCACATCAAATGCCAGCCCCTGATCCGGCCAGCCCAGCAATTGAGATGGCAAAATAAGATGAGCGGAGCTTGATACGGGTAAAAATTCCGTCAACCCTTGTATTAAGGCGAGAACAACTGTTTGAATCCAATCCATTTATTGCTGATCCTTCTTTTTCCATGCGACGTTATCGCGCAAATACACCGGCAAAGCCAACTCTGGCGATACCGACCTCCCTTGTCGATAATCCTGTAAAGCCAAGTGCAGCATATTTTCTGCCGTTGGGTACAGATCAGTATCTAACGTACAGACACTTTGTTGCACTTGTTCAGACATATCCTGCAAATAGTTCCAGCCAGAGCCTGCACCAACCCATTCAGCATCAATGCTCATTGCCTGATCAGGCAAACAGATATTAGCGGGAGCATCGACCCGCTCCTCACCGATCAAAACAGGTAACCCGTTTTCAACGTGATAGGCGCCCCAATAAACTTCATCCATACGAGCATCCAGTGCAACAATCACTTGCGAAGCTCCTGTTTTCAGATGTTCCGCTAACGCAATGGCTGCCAATGTGGATATCGGCAACAGGTTAAGCTCAGCGGCAAACGCGAGTCCTTGAGCAACGCCTGTTGCAATACGGATACCGGCAAAAGAACCAGGGCCACGACCAAATGCAATCGCATCTAAATCTTTAACTTTAAGATTGGCGCTATCCAACATTGCCTGAATCATGGGAAGCAACTGCTTGGTATGCTGTCGCGGGATGACTCTGAAATCCTCACGGATCTCACCTGCGACATGCAAGGCAACTGAACACGCATCAGTTGACGTATCCAAAGCAAGAATTTTAGGCATGTGCCCACTCCGATTATAAAAAGGGGCCTATTCTAATCGTGCGAGGGCGGATTTTCATCACTTTGCAGTAATGCATCGCCCCAGCGCGGCATAAAAGATTGCTCAATCCCTATTTGAGAGAGAATCCGCGCCACCACAAAATCGATCATATCGTTAATCGTTTCGGGTTTATGATAAAAACCAGGACTCGCCGGCAGGATCACTGCTCCCATGCGTGTTAGTTTTAGCATATTTTCCAGATGGATCTCTGAATACGGCGCCTCACGTGGCACCAATACCAACTGTCGACGCTCCTTCAAAGCAACATCAGCGGCCCGCTCGATCAGATTATTACTGGCACCGGTCGCAATAGCAGATAGTGTACCTGTACTGCAGGGGCACACCACCATGGTGGCGGGCGCACCTGAACCAGAAGCGACAGGTGCCATCCATTGTTCTCGCGAAAAAACTTTGATCTGATCAGTGCGGGCATCAAACAACTGAGAAAAGTACTCCTGCTGAGCCGCCGTCGCACCGGGTATCGACAGCTCAGTTTCTGTTGCAGCAACCACCTGCGCTGCCCGCGAAATCATCAGTAACACCTGCACGTCAGCTGCAACCAGACATTCCATGAGACGCAGCGCATATTGCACACCGGATGCCCCGGTAATTGCCAATGTAACGCGCTGTGAAAAATCAGCCATTAAACTTATCCTCCAGCACACCAACCAAACGCTGATGAATACCTTCAAACCCGCCATTACTCATCACGACCAGATGGGTTCCCGGTGCAACACTCTGTTTAATATCATTCAGAATATTGTTGATAGTGGTAACAACACTCATCTTACCTTCATGCCCATGCACAATATCCTCCAGTGACCAATCCAACCCTGCGGGCTGATACCAGATCACCTGATCGGCGAGCACCGCTGACTCTGCCAGTGCGGCCCTATGCGCCCCTAAGCGCATAGTATTTGAACGTGGCTCAATAATCGCCACAATTTTGTCGCTGCCAACCTGAGCACGCAAACCTTGTAGCGTTGTAGCAATAGCCGTTGGATGATGCGCAAAGTCATCATAAACAGTGACACCAGCGACCTCACCTATTTTCTCCATTCGACGCTTTACACCACCAAATGCCGATAAGGCTTCAATAGCATGTTGTGGCTGCACACCGACATGACGTGCTGCAATCAGCGCCATCAGGGCATTAGCCACGTTATGCTGCCCGGTCATCTCCCACCTGACCTGCCCCTGTTTTTTACCTTCATGCAGGATATCAAAGACGCTGCCATCTTCACTGGCCAATTGTGCAGTCCACTCAGCCGTCTTTCCATCATCACCGACAGAAGCGCTAACAACAGGTGTCCAACACCCCATCTCAACAACGTCACGAATGGCCTTATCCTGCTGCGGAATAATCACCTGCCCGGTAGATGGCACCGTTCTCACTACATGATGGAACTGACGTTGGATGGCCGCCAGATCCGGAAAAATATCAGCATGATCAAATTCGAGGTTATTCAATACCAGCGTCCGCGGGCGATAATGAACAAACTTAGAACGCTTATCGAAAAAAGCGGTATCGTACTCATCGGCTTCTATGACAAAAAATGGTGAGCCACCCAATCGCGCGGATACCTCAAAATTATTCGGTACGCCTCCGATCAGATAACCCGGCTCCATCCCTGCATATTCAAGAATCCAGGCAAGCATCGAAGAGGTCGTGGTTTTACCGTGCGTACCCGCAACCGCCAATACCCAGCGCTCTTGTAATACATGCTCACATAACCACTGAGGGCCGGAAATATAGCGCATGCCCTTATCCAACACATGCTCAACAGCCGGGTTACCGCGTGACATGGCGTTACCGATAATCACCAGATCCGGCTCAGGGCTAAGATGTTCAACAGAATAACCTGTCATCAACTCAATGCCCTGCGCTTCCAATTGGGTGCTCATTGGCGGATAGACATTGGCATCTGAACCTGTCACCCGATAACCCAGTTCCCGCGCCAAAATAGCCAGTGATCCCATAAAGGTTCCACAGATGCCCAGAATATGAATATGCAATGCGTTACTCCTAAAAAACAGCTAACCGTACAATTCGCATAATAATACCGCCAATTATGGAAAAAGGTCGCGATTAATACCGGTTTTTCCACGAGACGGCATGATTTTCCAGCCTTAATCACGTAAAATTACTACCTAAATTAAATCACCCTCTTTTTCACACATGCAAAGGTACTATCCCCCATGCAACTGCTGAGCCAGTTTCTGAGACGCCACGACACTGACGAACAATTAATGGACCTGATTGCCACACTTATGGTCGCCTGCAAAGAGATCGCGTTACAACTGCGTGAAGGCGCATTAGCGGGTGTTCTCGGCACAACGGATGCAACCAATGTTCAGGGAGAAACGCAGAAAAAACTGGATGTGATTTCCAATGAAATTCTGAAAACCGTTTTACTCAATCATTCTTTAGTGGCCGGCGTTGCTTCTGAAGAAGAGAGTGAGTCGGTACCCGGCAATCCGGATGGCCGTTTTTTAGTCGTATTTGATCCACTGGACGGCTCCTCAAATATCGATATCAATGTATCTGTCGGTACTATCTTCTCAATCCTGGAAGCCCCGAAAGGCGAAGACTACAGCACTGAGCACCCATACCTGCAAAATGGCCGCAAACAAATTGCCGCAGGTTATGTGTTGTATGGCCCCTCTGCTGTACTGGTACTCACCACCGGCAAAGGCGTCAACATGTTCACGCTGTCACACACTGGTGACTTCCTGCTGACACGTGAAAATGTCATGATTCCTGAAGAAACACGTGAATTTGCCATCAACATGTCAAATCACCGCTTCTGGGAACCGGCAATGCGCAACTATGTTGATGACCTGCTTCTGGGTGCGGATGGCCCTCGTGATAAGAACTTCAATATGCGCTGGGTCGCAGCTATGGTGGCAGAAGTACATCGCGTGCTCACTCGCGGGGGTATCTTCACTTACCCATGGGATTCTCGTTCGCCGAAGAAGCCTGGTAAATTACGCCTGATGTATGAAGGAAATCCAATGAGCATGCTCATTGAGCAAGCTGGCGGATTAGCGACCAACTGCTATTCAGATATTTTAGACGTTCAACCCGACGATATCCACGAACGTGTTTCTGTCGCATTAGGTTCACGCAAAGAAGTAGACGTACTGATGGAATACCACGCACGAGCTGACAGCACAAAAGAGGCATAATCATCTGATAGTCGTATACAAACTAACGTGTACGACTCTTATAATGCCTGAATCTAAAATTTTTATTTATTCAGAACAGGAAGGGAACGCATGAGCTTTGCAAAAGTGCCTGCTGGTAAAGATCTACCGAACGACATCTACGTGATCATCGAGATCCCGGCGGAAAGCTCCCCGGTAAAATACGAGATCGAGAAAGAAGAAGATGCGATCTTCGTTGACCGTTTCATGGCAGCGCCTATGTTTTACCCTGCTAACTACGGTTACATCAACAATACACTGGCTGATGACGGCGATGCTGTTGACGTACTGGTACTGACACCTTACCCGGTTATTCCGGGTTCTGTGATCCGTTGTCGTCCAATTGGTATCCTGAACATGACTGATGAAGCAGGTACCGATGCTAAATTGTTGGCGGTTCCGCATGACAAGCTAACTAAAATGTACAAAGACGTTAACGACATCAGCGATCTGCCTGAAATGACATTAGCGCGCATCAAGCATTTCTTCGAGAACTACAAAGGCCTGGAAGAAGGCAAATGGGTTAAACTCGATGGCTGGGAAGGTGCTGATGCAGCACGTGCCGCTATCGTTGATGGCGTAAAAATGTACGAAGCGTCCAAAAAGTAATACGTTTTAACAGCGTCACTACAAAAGCCTCCTTATTCAAAATAGGAGGCTTTTTTGTTTTTAGTGCCTATATTAGTGCCTATAAAAGAAAAGAGCGTACCGATGTCTAAAAAGATTTATTGCACTGCCCAGTTTTTACCTAAAGCAGGCAAAGAAGCGGAAGTATTTGCCACGCTGCAAGCATTAGAACCGAACTCACAACGTGAAGATGGCTGCATTCAATATACCGTCACCCGACATATTGCCAGCCCATTTGCAGAAGGCCAAAGCTACCCGATTGCTTTTCATGAGATATGGAGCGATACCGCAGCCTTTGAAGCACACTGCCAGCGTAAAGAGATTGTTGAGTTTTTCGAAACCAACTGTGTGGCCGAAGATGGCCCGGTTGAAAAGTGGAATGTCTGTGTCTACAGTGATGAGCCTGCCAACTTTGATGCGCCGGTATTATAAACGTTCACATCATATAGAGCGCTGCCGATTAGCCTGGCAACTGGCAGCGCCTAAGAGAACATGCTCTGTTATTCGTCTGATTTAAACTCTTTCGTTACTCGGCGTACATACCACCAAACGCCCAACACGACAGCAGGCAAAGAGTATATCAATCCGTTGGTTGCCATCTCCTCTACTTCTCCAGAAGCCAAATAACGAATCGTCCGATCAGCCAGATCGAACAGATAATAGGTAACCACGATAATCGAAAAGGTTTCTAATTTAGCCTGCAATGTTAACTGTCGACGAGTACGCTTATTCATTGAACTGAGCAGGTCGTGCACTTTCTCTTCAGTCGACAAATCGATTTTTGAACGCAGCAGATTGCTGGCACGTGCAATCCTCTGAGAAATCCTCTCCAGACGTGCAGCAGCAGCACGACAGGTACGCATAGCAGGATCTACCCGACGCTCAATAAACTGTTCAATGGTTTGCAGGCCCTCTATACGCGTTTCTTCCAGCTCAGAAATACGCATCTGAACAACGGCATAATAGGCATCGGAAGCAGAAAAACGATGGGCTGTTTCGGCTGCTATCTCCTCTGCTTGCGCCGCAAGGTTCATCAATGAAGACAAGGTCTCAGACTCCTCACCCGCTTCAAGGTTACTCAAATGATGAGTAATCACGGACAACTCCGCACCCAAAGCAGACACCTGACCCATCGCTTGACGAGCCGGGGTCAACCCCAGCAATGCAACCGCCCGATAAGTATCAATTTCACACAGTCTCTGAATCAAGCGCCCACACTGATACCCATGCAGGTGGTTGTCCTGCAACATAATACGATCCAATCCAAACTCACCTTGCGCTTTAAAATCGGTCCATAATGTGGCAGCCTTACGCATCACATGCGAACCAATGACTTGATTATCACCAAATATACCTTCAGGCACCTCGCCCTCATACGGGCCAACACCTTCGGCTGCTGCCGGTTTTATCAGAATCTGTACGCCAGTAATCAGCTCACCAAGAATGCTTTCACTCCAATTCTCTGACAACCCCGGCATCGATTGCCGCCAGTCCTGCTGTTCACCGCAATAATAGAAAGTTAAGGTATAAAACTCATTATGCGCCTCCCAGCGAAGAGACAGCTGACCAATATCCTGAAAGCAAAAATTAGAACCCTTGCCAAGCGGTTGAGCACCACAATCAACCAACAAAGCAGAAATGGAGTTAAGAATATTCTCTGCGCTATGTTCAGCATTCATGACGGCAAAATGCATCACCTTAAGAGGGGAGCTCAGTTGCTGAAAAGGACGCGCGTGTACTTCATCGGCAATTTGTTGACGTTGCGGATGGGATTTCATCAATAACCTCCTAAGATAAAAACCGTCATTTGAAAAGAAGAAACGAGCAATGACCTATGAAGCCTTTGTTATTACCGCTATGATCCCGACGAAAGCCTACACTATTTGGTCCCTATGAATTTGAATCATCGCCGCCCATTATGCCATGTGCTATTGCTTTTCCTAGTGTTGATAAGCGCACCTAGCAACGCACGTGAGCCATCCCCAGAACAAACCGTACTTATCGGTGGGGACTACAACTACCCTCCGTACGAATTTATCAACGATAAAGGACAACCCACTGGATACAACGTTGAGCTGACACTCGCCATTGCCGACGTAATGGGCATGAAAGTCGAGTTTCGTTTCTCGGACTGGGCCGATGTTCGAAAAGCACTCGAAACAGGAAAAATAGATGCCCTGCAAGGCATGGTTAACTCTGCAGAGCGACGGGCTATCTTCGATTTCAGCCCTGCGCACGCCATTGTCCATCAATCAATATTTGCGCGGCGTGGGGAGCCTCGAGCTACATCCTTATCAGACCTGCACGGCAAGAATGTCGTTGTCCAGAAGAACGGCATTATGCATGACTACCTATTACAGAATGATGTAGGCGCTCAGCTTTTTACTGTCGAAACCCATGCCGATGCTCTGCGCCAACTGGCAGCCGGTAAACATGATTACGCTCTGGTCGCCAATCTTCCCGGCCTCTATTTGGGTAAAGAATTAGGGCTATCCAACATTGTACCTGTCGGCAAACCCTTCCAGGCTCAGCATTACGGTTATGCCGTACTGAAAGGAAATGAAGATCTTCTCGCACAGTTTAGCGAAGGGCTGGCCATTCTGAAAAACACCGGCCGACAACAACAGATTTATAATACCTGGCTCGGCCCTCTGCAAGAAAAAGGTCTGCCTTGGAAGCAGTGGGGAAAGTGGGCCGCACTTCTGTCTGCGCTATTATTACTCTTTCTTGGCGGCAGTATCACCTGGAACCGCATGTTGAAACGTCAGGTAGATAAACGTACTGCCGAATTGCACATCCAGCAGCAACAACTCATTCAGGCTGATAAAATGACCTCCTTAGGCATTTTAGTTTCCGGGGTTGCACACGAAATAAACAACCCAACCGGGCTGTTACTCTTGAATATGCCGGTTATTCAGGAAGCGTGGCAAGACTGCGACGAAGTGTTGGAGCAACACTACGAACAGCACGGTAATTTTATGCTCGGCGGGCTGTCATACTCACAGATGCGTGACGAAATCCCTGCTCTACTCAAAGATATGCATGAAGGCGCACTTCGTATCAAACGAATCGTTAATGACCTGATAGATTTCTCCCGTCAGGAGAATGACGATATCCGCGAACCCTTTGATTTTAAAGAAGTAGTCGCTACAGCTGTACGTCTGGCCGAAAACTCAATCAATAGTAGTACCGATCACTTCAGCGTCAGCTATGGTAGCAATCTGCCTATCATTAATGGAAATGCTCAACGCATCGAACAAGTCGTTATTAACCTGATCATCAATGCGTGCCAGGCATTGAGTGATCGCAGCAAAGCGATTAACGTACGCACCTATCTTTTATCTGATGAACAGCAAGTTTGTTTAGAAATATGTGACGAAGGCTGTGGTATCGAAGCCGAAAACTTATCTCGTCTGCTCGATCCTTTTTTCACCACTCGACGCGAGCAAGGCGGAACCGGGCTTGGGCTATCAGTATCCAGCGGCATCGTTTTAGCACACAATGGGCAACTCACATTTGAATCGGTACCGAACCAAGGCTCTTGCGTCTTGCTAACTTTGCCGGTTAACGGAGACACCAGATGATCAACCAGAGCTTGTATCCAGAATTCGGCGTATTACTGGTTGATGATGAAACTTCATTCCTTCGCAGCCTTAGTATCACACTGGAACGCAGTGGCGGCATTACTCATATTCACCGCTGTAACGATAGCCGTGATGTGATGGAGTTACTCAACACTGAGCACATCGGGCTGGTATTGCTTGACCTGACCATGCCGCATATTTCAGGGCAACAGCTCCTGGAAATGATCACCGAACAGCACCCTGACATTGCCGTGATTATTATCAGCGGCCTCAATCAAATTGAATCTGCAGTGAAATGTCTGCAACAAGGGGCGTTCGATTATTTCGTTAAAACCAGTGAAGAAGGCCGCCTGATAGAAGGGATTAAACGCGCCATTCGTATGCAAGAGATGCGCAGGGAAAATCTGGCACTCGGGCAGCGCATTCTCAACAACAGCCTTGAGAGCCCGCACGTCTTCGAGCCTATTATCAGCCGAAGCCATAAGATGCGTGCCGTATTTCAATATTTAGAATCCGTAGCACCGAGCAATCAACCCTTATTGATATGCGGCGAAAGCGGCACCGGTAAAGAGCTATTGGCCAGAGCAGCTCACCAATTGAGTAAACGCTCAGGCCCTTTAGTCTCCGTGAATGTTGCGGGACTAGATGACAACGTTTTCGCTGATACCTTATTTGGCCACCAGCGAGGAGCTTTTACCGGAGCCGAGCGCAGCCGGGCTGGTTTGATTGAGGAAGCCGCAGGAGGGACATTGTTTCTTGATGAGATTGGCGACCTAAGCATGCCATCACAAGTAAAGCTTTTACGTTTGCTGCAAGAAGGAGAGTATTACCCGCTAGGTAGTGACCGCCCCAAACGCATTCGCGCGCGAGTGATTGTCGCCACTCACCAAGAACTACAGCAACGACAAGCCGACGGTAGCTTTCGCCGCGACCTGTATTACCGCCTTTGCACACATAAAATCCAGATCCCAGCACTGCGTCAACGCAAAGATGACCTGCCCTTGCTACTCGACCATTTTTTGACTCAAGCTGCCACAGAGATTGGTAAGCCTGTGCCAAGCTACCCGCCAGAGCTACCTCTGCTGCTGAGTAACTATCACTTCCCCGGTAATATCCGCGAATTACGAGCGCTGATTTTCGATGCGGTTACACAACATCGCTCACATTTACTCTCTATGGAAGTATTCCGTCAGGTGGTTGGACAAAGCCTCGATACGAATCAAACCACACGCGATCAGCAGAGTGAAAGCTTCGCCACATTTAACCCTGAAGGTCCTCTGCCAACACTGGCTCAAATGGATAGCCTGCTAGTAGAAGAAGCGTTAAAGCGTGCTGATAACAATCAGTCACTGGCTGCCCGCTTATTAGGTATATCGCAACCGGCACTGAGTAAACGCTTAAAAAAATCTCGGCCAGGAGAGTAACCACCCACTCATTTAAAAAGGCTGTTAACTAAACCAGCCCAGTAACTGTCCTACAATCTGAGTACCCTGTAGTCCGCCTTGCTGATACTGGTCAAAGAATAACTTAGCAGACATTGCCAGCGTTACCACTACAATTAAAGGCCGAATAAGACTCACGCCTTTACTCACCACCATACGGGCACCTAACTGGCCTCCGACCAACTGCCCTGCTGCCATAATAAAACCAGCTACCCAGATAATATTGCCACCGATAGCAAAGAAGATTAACGAAGCGATGTTTGAGATAAAGTTCAGCACCTTCGTGTGCGCAGTCGCTCTGGCCATGCTGAAGCCCAACACAGAGACACAAGCCACCGCAAAAAACGTACCGGTACCTGGCCCGAAAAATCCATCATAAAAACCAATAGCGAAGGTAAAAACAAAAGCAAACACGGCATTGCTAACCTTACGATCACGGTCTTCATCACCGATACGTTTGGAAAACATAAAATACAGAGCTATTAACACTAACAGTAACGGCATAATCGATGCTAGAAGGCTGGTATCAATCTGTTGAACAAGTACAGTACCGAGAGTTGCACCGATAAAAGTACAGCAAATCATCAACTTCATCTGCGACAGGTCAACCAACTTCTTGCGCACGAAATAGTAAGAGGCGGCCAGAGTACCAAAGCTCCCTTGTAACTTATTAGTCGCTAATGCTTCAACGGGGCTCATACCGGTAGACAACAATACAGGTAACGTGATCAGGCCACCGCCACCTGCTATCGCATCAATCATACCTGCGCCAAAACCTGTCACCAGCAGTATGACAATGAGGGTAATATCCAATTCCATTATGAGCCCCTAAATTTAAAGAGCAGCACTCTACCAGTTGTGTTGCCATTACTAACAGCAAAAATTTTATTTCCCTAAACCCCGGACTCACGTCCTTTATCGCTGCGCCTGATATCTGCTTCTTTCTATCAAGCATTTCTTATCATCATTTCCCTATAACAAAAGTTATAACCATAACAAGCGTTATATCAGAAGCAACGCCCCACCCCTCTACGCCTTAGCCAGCCTGGGCACTGTGCTGCCCTTTTATTCATAACTAAAGTTATAGCTATTCATACCCTGCAACCACAACAACAAAACACATATAAAACGATAAATATCAGCATGTTATAAATAATAATCATTGTTGGCATTTCGCTTGCTCTATCAATATCACACATAAAATAATAATTGAGCCTCCGCAAACAATGACAGACACAATTACAACTCGTACAGAGAAAGACCTCCTCGGTGAAGCCCAGATTCCTGCCGATGCTTATTACGGTATACAAACGTGGCGCGCTCAACAAAATTTTGATCTTAGTGGCGTTACTCTGAGTCATTTTCCACACCTTGTACGTGCATTAGGTATGGTGAAACAGGCAGCAGCCAGAGCCAACCTGCAGCTTGGATATCTGGAACCAACCCGTGCAAAACCGATTGACCTTGCATGCCAGAAAGTCATTGATGGCGAATATCACGATCAGTTTAGCGTCGACATGATTCAAGGCGGTGCGGGTACATCCACTAACATGAATGCTAACGAGGTGATCGCCAATATCGCGCTTGAATTGTTAGAAAAGAAGAAAGGAGATTACCAGCACCTGCACCCTAACAATGACGTCAATATGTCTCAGTCCACCAACGATGCTTACCCTACAGCTGTTCGTGTGGCCATTTTGCTAAGTCATGGTGATTTAGTAATAGCACTGCGTTCACTGCAACAAGCCATGTCTGCAAAAGCAGTTGAGTTCATTGACGTGATCAAGATGGGGCGCACCCAGCTGCAAGATGCGGTGCCGATGACCTTAGGTCAGGAGTTTCAGAGCTGGTCTTCAACACTAGGTGAAGATATCGACCGGATCGCCGGCCTTGCCGAGTTACTTCACGAAGTGAACCTTGGCGGAACAGCGATTGGAACGGGCATTAATGCGGATGAGCGCTACGGTAAACGTGCCGTTACCGCACTCGCGCGAATCAGTGGATTCCCATTAGTTCAAGCGACAGATTTGATCGAAGCCAGTTCTGATATGGGCGCATTTGTCTTGTTCTCGGGTATGCTCAAGCGCCTGGCTATCAAGTTGTCCAAAATATCCAATGACCTGCGTTTGCTCAGCATGGGGCCACGCGCCGGTCTAAACGAGATTAACCTACCCCCTCAGCAACCGGGCAGCTCGATTATGCCTGGCAAAATAAATCCGGTAATTCCTGAAGCAGTCAACCAAGTTGCGTATCAGGTTATAGGCAATGATCTGGCAGTCTCATTCGCAGCAGAAGCAGGACAACTACAACTCAATGCAATGGAACCATTGATCGCCTACAACGTACTGGAATCTATACGTTTACTTAGCAAAGCGATGCCGATGTTAGAACATCGTTGCATTAGTGGTATTACAGCCAATGTCGAAGTCTGCCGTGCCCAAGTGGATAACAGCATCGGTGTCATCACTGCTTTAAATCCTCATATCGGCTATGAAAACGCGACGCGGATTGCCAAAGAAGCACTCGCCAGCGGTCGCAGTGTACTCGATCTCGTCCGTGAAGAAGGGCTACTTTCAGATGAGGAACTGGAGCAAATTCTGAAACCGGAAAACATGATCCGCCCTGGCCGTTAGTTTGCTAACGGGCGCTCTCATGCTTAAAAGAAGAGCAACGCAAACAGATCAAAAAATAATCACTGAAAAATAAGAACGATAATAACTCAACGAGGTTTACTTATGTCTACAGCAACTGCGCAAAAACCCGGATTCTGGAGTGGTCTTGCACTGTGGAAAAAAATATTCATCGGCATGCTGGCTGGTGTTGTTGTGGGTGCCATCATGGGCCCCAGTGCAGAGATCCTGAAACCAATCGGGACCCTGTTTATCAACGCAATTAAAATGTTGATCGTGCCCTTAGTGTTCTGCTCTCTGGTGGTCGGTGTGACTGCTATGCAAGATAGCGCCAAGATGGGCCGTATGGGTATCAAATCCATTGTTTTGTATTTGATGACAACCGCTGTCGCGATCACCATCGGCTTAGGTTTAGGCACACTGCTGACACCGGGAGATGGCCTGAATATGGTTGCTAGCGCCACAGCAGCTGCGGCGACAACCGAAGCACCTAGTCTGGTTAGCACCATTCTTGGGCTCATTCCCAAAAACCCTATCGAAGCATTAGCCGGTGGAAAAATCCTGCAGATTATCGTTTTCGCTCTGGGTTTGGGGATCGCACTGAATATGATCGGCGAAAAAGCGGAGCCTGCAGTACAGCTGTTTAACAGTCTGGCAGAGGCGATGTACAAGCTAACCGAACTGGTTATGAAGTTCGCTCCTTACGGAATCTTTGCACTGATGGCATGGGTCGCCGGTAAGTACGGATTAGATGTATTACTGCCTTTGCTAAAGGTTATCGGTGCTGTCTACCTGGGCTGCGTAGTACAGGTTTTGCTGGTATATACCGGAGCCGTCTCCCTGATAGCAGGTTTGAACCCTGTTAAATATCTGAAAGGTATCGTCAACGCACAAATGGTGGCGTTCTCCTCTACCAGCAGTTCAGGCACCTTGCCAGTCAGCATCCGCTGTGCGCGTGAAAACCTGGGTGTTTCTAAAGGAACGGCCAGCTTCGTACTACCCCTTGGCGCAACCATCAATATGGATGGTACTGCTTTGTACCAAGGTGTTGCGGCTCTGTTTGTTGCCCAGGCTTTCGGTATTGACCTGAGCACAGGTGACTACCTGACCATCATTGCGACAGCCACACTCGCCTCTATCGGCACAGCAGGCGTTCCTGGTGCAGGACTTATCATGCTTTCTCTGGTATTAACGACCGTGGGTCTACCGATGGAAGGACTGGCTATTATCGCGGGTATTGATCGTATTCTGGATATGGCACGCACCTCCGTTAACGTATCCGGCGATTTGATGGTAGCCGTATTAATCGGCAAGTCTGAAAATGAGCTGGACGAGTCTATCTACAATGCAGATGAGCCCGTCACGGAACTGGCGAGTATTAAAATCTGATTGTTAGACGTTCATAACAAGATACCAAGAGCCATTGATTCGCTAATCAATGGCTCTTTTTTATGTCCGCAGACTTACAAGTACTCATCACTTAATCAAACCCACAAAAAGCCATCAAGCGCTAATAGCAGTATCATTCGGTAAAGAAATTGCCGAAAATACACAGGGTGCTGAAGAACTGATTCGCAAAATAGACGAAAGCGTTCAAAGTAGATACATAACCGATGTATAGACATGGTCTCAGCTTATGTTTGAACTCAAAACAATCGCTCTGTTTTTCATAACCGCCCTTGCAGAAATTGTAGGCTGTTACCTGCCTTATCTTTGGCTCAAGCAAGATAAAAGCATCTGGTTGTTAATCCCTGCGGCGATCAGTCTTGCAGTATTTGCATGGTTATTGTCGCTTCATCCAACAGCAGCAGGCCGGGTTTATGCGGTCTATGGGGGCGTATACATTCTTGTTGCCGTCTTATGGCTGTGGCTAGTAGATGGTATTAAACCGACAACATGGGATATCGTCGGTGCTCTGGTAGCGCTTGCAGGTATGGCAATTATTATGTTTTCACCAAGAAACACATAGCAGAGCCATGCGCTAATCCGACAAATAATACTCGACAGTTGAAACTACTCGGATGCTTTTGATATGCGGATTATTTTTATCTCTGGCATTGATGCTGAACTGCCCTTGGGAAGCGCTTTTGATTTTACCCAAGGCACTTTGTGAATCTGTGGCGAATTTTTGAGCGACTTCTCTGGCTTCGCGTGTCGCCTCTTCTACCATTTCGGGTTTGACTTCATTTAAACGGGTGAAGATGTACTCGGTTTGCGCTTCGTAATTATTCGCGGTAAAAACGATGCCTTTTTTGCCCAGCTGCGAGAGTGAACCCATCACAGCACGGGCTGCTTCAATATTTTGGGAATAGACCGTCACTGTTTGCGTGGCAGTGTAGCGGAACTCAGCCCGATCATTGCTGCCGTATTGCTGCGCTAATTTGTCAGTTATAGCCGGAGACGCTACGGTTATTTCATGGGGAGATATATTATTATCTTCCAGAAATACACGGATGCTTTGAATTTTTACATCAATATCTTTGTATAGGCTCCCGAGATCATTGTCCGCAACGCTGAATTGAATTGGCCAAATAACAATATCTGCAGGATATTCACGCTCAGAGAGCCCTTTAACCGTCACGCTTCGATCATATAACTTGTACTGAATAGCTGCGTTACCCAGCGTGTAACCCAGTACGCTCAACCCTAAAAATATAAAAGCACCCAATAATGCTGCACTACTTTTGTTATTTACCTGCATTGACAATTTCCCTATTTTTCAAGTTCACAAATATCTAATCAACATCACTCAGGAATCACCAGGCCACGCTGTACTGCCGGACGTTGCAAAAAAGCAGCCAAAGCACGCTGCACATGCGGAAAATCATTAATCCCTATCAGATCATCCGTATCATAGAAGCTGATTAAATTACGTATCCAGGGGAAGGTGGCGATATCCACTATCGAATATTCATCTCCCAACATCCATGTATGATCCGCTAAACGCTGATTTAATACGCCCAGTAAACGACGAGATTCGTTGATATAGCGATCACGTGGGCGTTTATCTTCAAATTCTTTTCCTGCAAATTTATTGAAAAAACCGACTTGTCCGAACATAGGCCCAATGCCGCCCACCTGAAACATTAACCACTGCAATGCCTGTGCACGCTCATGCGGATCATTCGGTATTAGTTGCCCCGTTTTATCAGCCAGATAGATAAGAATAGCCACCGACTCAAACAGCGCTAATGGCTTACCCGATGGGCCGCTTGGATCAATAATCGCTGGTATTTTGTTATTAGGATTTAACGATAAAAACTCAGGCGAAAGCTGATCATTGCTTGAAAAGTTCACTCGGTGCGCTTCATAAGGCAAGCCTACTTCTTCCAGCATGATAGAGACTTTCACCCCGTTGGGTGTTGGCAGTGAATAAAGCTGTAAGCGCTCTGGATGAAGTGCGGGCCATTTAGTAGTGATCGGAAATTGGCTTAAATCAGACATCAGATATCCTTAGGGCAAGTTAATAGATATAACTTATAAAACAATTGATAATGCTGTTTCAGAACCTAGCAGTAAACCTAACCCTTCTAACGAGGGTAATGGACAGGGGCGCGCACCGACGGTTTCGGCAAATTCGCTACAGGCTGGCGGGAAATACAGCTTCACTTCACAATGCAAGCGCCCTTCCGCTTCATGCCGAACATAGATAGCCATGTTATCGGGAGAGCCCGCTTTTTCATAAGCAACATGAAATAACGCCTGAACATCCTCCAAATCATCACCGGCGAGCATGGCATCACCGAGATTTTTCATCCGCCAGCTTTGCATCTACTCACCTACATCGGAAGCGTTAACTCTGACATGCCCGGACTTTGCCTTTGTCAGATCAACCTGCAAACGCTTTGCGGACCAGCCATGCTCCTTGTCGTGGGCTTCTATATAAACATTCGTTATATCTGCAGGTATGTGCACGCTATTAATACCCCGCGTAAAAGGCTGCTCATCCACATGCGGATGAAATAACACGCGGTCACCCAGAACATTACCTTGAGCATCCACGACACGCCAATTATCGGCATAGTGATCCCAACCTTCGTCACTATGCCTCAAAGTGACGTTCACCGCCCAATGGGTATTACCGACACTGCGAAAATCAGCCATCAGGATACTGACGTCACCGGCTACCGCGATATTTAACATCCCCTGAGCTATCACGCCTATTAACAAGACTCCACATTTGCCGAACATACTCATTAAAGCACCTGCCTATATCTGAATCGCCATCATCTCTGTTGACGAATAACATACCCATCAACACACGCTTGGAGATAACCATTCTTTGATAGACCCTGTAACAGCAAAAAAGTGCAGCACAGCCAAACAATAGCCTGCATGTGTCCCACACTTAGTGCCCGAAAATAGACCAGCCCGTATGTTGAACGAGCATTTCCAATGCTTCAGTGCCCAGCTTACTGTTGCCAATATCATCTAGCCCCGGAGACCACACAGCAATCGATGCTTTACCGGGTGCTATCGCTAATATTCCACCGCCCACACCGCTTTTCCCCGGCAGGCCAACACGATAAGCAAACTCACCTGAACCATCGTAATGCCCGCACATTAGCATCAATGAGTTGATACGGCGTGCTCGCTGTGGCGATACAACCCGGACCCCCGTACTCAGATTCATCCCATCAGACGCTAAAAACATACCGGCATGTGCAAGCTGAGAACAACTCATGGCAATAGCACATTGATGAAAGTAGGTGCCCAACACATGCTCGACAGGATGTTTTATACGTCCAAACGATGCCATAAAGTGCGCTAACGAGGCGTTACGGTCACGATGCAGTAACTCAGATTGAGCCACCTTTTCATCAAAGAAGATATGTTCATCATTAGCCACAAAGCGCAAGAACTGAAGGATCTCAGCCAGAGATTCTTTTGGTTTATGCCCCATCATAATCGCGTCAACAATCGCGATCGCACCTGCATTAATAAAGGGGTTACGCGGTTTGCCCGCTTCATGCTCAAGCTGAACAATAGAGTTAAACGGATCACCTGAAGGCTCTCTGCCTACACGTGACCAAACAGCGTCACCGATCTTACCCAGGGCGATAGTCAGGGTAAAAACCTTAGATATACTCTGGATAGAAAACGACTTACCTGCACAGCCAGCACTAAACTGCCGTCCATCCGGCAGCACAACCGAAATCCCGAACTGATCAGGATCAATACTGGCAAGTTGAGGAATATAGTCTGCGACTTTACCTCGCTCTGTTCTGAGCGCCATTGTTCCTGCTATTTCGTCCAGAATATCCTGCATGCGCTCTCACCTACTCTACTTAAAAATGCTCTAAACCCTGCTAACGCAAAATATCTTCAATAGCATCCACAACAATACCGCTACCTATCGTGATTAACAGAATATCACCGGCAATACGTACATACTCATGATTGATCGGTGGTGCTGGCAGTCGGATACGCAGCTCACCAGGTAACTCGTAATAGCGAATACCCTTAGCAATAGGCTGGCCCTTACGCCATTTTTTAGCCTGCCCCGGTGGCAAACAACCATTATTCTTTTTCGCCAGACCCGGAGGACAGCTTCCTTTGCGGGACTGGTGTCCATAATAATCATGGACGGTACGGCGTTCCTGATCACCAAAAGCAATCGTTATTGAGTTGGTACGACGATCATTGCCCTGATAATTGCGGTCATACTCATTTTCATCACTACCTTTACGATAACCTTTATCATCATGATCTTTGCGATCGTTTTTATTCTTATGCTCTTTATATTCTTTATGCTTACCGTTTTCATGCCCTTCTGACTTGCTGGCAAAAGCACTACCAGAGAACAAAAGCAGCGAAGCAACAACGGCAACCCAACGAGACGTGTGAGAAAATCTTTTCATGGTATATCCTGATTTGATTAACAAGCTGGAAGGCTATTCTTTATCAATTAGCGCGAGGACTGCTGAACGGTTAAACCCTTTCAGAACTTCCCCATTAATAAGCAAAATAGGAACACCACCAGCGCCTAAACGCTGATACTGTGAATTCCCCTCTTCTGATTGCTCAATATCATACTCATAATAAGAGATACCTTTTTCGGTAAAGAGTTCGCGTGCTTTTTGGCAAAAAGGACACCATTGCGTTGCATACATGATCACCGTTTCTTCATGTGCAGCCGCAAAATCAGGAGGAGGACTAAAAAAATTTCTGATCTCACGCCACTCACTCACAAGAACAATGGCTAATATAACGATGAGAAATTTCTTCATAAACTCTGTTTCATTTTATAAAACTCTGTACTTCATTGGCCGTTAAATATCGCCATTGGCCCACTTCAACATCTAAACGAACCTCACCAATCTGCTCTCTGTGAAGTGTAACCACACGATTTCCTACAGCCGCGAACATCCGCTTTACCTGATGAAACTTACCTTCGGTGATAGTTAACAACACCTCTTTGGCACTCATCACATCAAGTTTTGCCGGTAATGTTAAGGAGGTCTCCCCCTGAAGCAAAACACCGTGCGCTAACGTGGCAGTCACGTCATCCGAAACTGCATCACGTAAATGTACCCGATAAACTTTTGGACACATTTTTTTGGGTGTGATGATATTGTACGACCAGCGTCCATCATCTGTCATCAGAACTAAACCTGTCGTATCTGCATCTAACCGCCCTACGATATGAAGATCTTCTGCTTTATCTATCCCAACAAAATGAAACAGAGAGGGGTAAACTTCATCCACATTGGAGCAAATGGTACCTGCCGGCTTATGCATCATGATGTAACGTGATGCACGTGCTGTTAAAACCTCTCCATTTAAAGTAATACGATTATTTTCATGGACTTGCGTTGCGGGGTTATCAACTACGCAGCCATTCACCCTCACTGCAGCCGTCAACAATAAAGCGGGGACTTCAGATCGACTCAGGTCAGTGCTTTTACACAAAAACTTATCGAGGCGCATAGACCTTCTCTATCAATGAGCCAGATTAGAAAAATAGCTTCTCATCCAATCATATAACTGTGTTGAAGACACATCAGCAACAGGGATCTGCTTAAACTGCTCTGTAGGGTCTTCTGTTTTAAGCGTAAACTGATAACTAATAATGCCCGGCTGTTGATCTTGTAAGATAAGAATAATACGCTTTCCACTTCTTAAGCAGTCAATCGTCATTACATCAGCAGGAATGCCACTTTCACGCATTTTTTGACTTACACCAATAACGGGATCGATCTCGTTAAAATCCTGCTTAATCCGTGTATGGGCTTCAGTTGCATTGTCGCATAGTTGTTTTAGATATATATCAGTCAAAAGAGCTTCCTATTAGATCTGCAGATGTTATATCACCTGCTGTTCAAACCTGGCGCTAGAAATCCAAACCAGTAATCATATTCTTAGCAACTAAAATGGTGACTAAGGTGACTGCAACTAAGACTCCACCAATAATCCCTGTATGCTTTGACTTTAGCCATCCCAGCAAGCCTATCGACAAAACAAACAACAAAAAACCGGAGGTTGCTGCAGAGGTACTGAAATTTCTGATTTGCCCAACCTGAACAAGCGCCTCTTCTGAGAATTGATCAACACCCACCAAGCGTAAGCTAATTGAAACATCAACATACAAGGCGATAAGAAACAGCAGGGTTGTTATGATAAACAGAAGATAGTTAATCGTTGCCACCAAGCGCTGATCTTTACCACGGATAATCTGCACAGCAATGGATAACGAAAAACCTGCCATCAAACTACTGATATAAGCAACTTGTCCAGATCTAAGCTCAAGAATTTCATTTATCATAATGATGTTTCTGTGCTGGATTAATCACATAATATAGTACGTTAATCAAATAAAGACGATTAAAGCTCACACGACAGAAGGATGAAACTTCATCCATCCCAACAATAAAACCAATGCAAACGCTAACCAGATCACTGTCGCTATAGAAAGGGTCCAGAACAAGCTGTATTTATAACTAAGAAAATAAACAGAAACCAAATAACCCGCATAGGGGATTAATGAGTAGAGGCCAAACAGTGCTGTTACCCGCAAATCGTGCATCGTCCGCTCAGCGCCTACGATATAGTGCGCTATCAGTGCAAACGTAGGAAACAGCGGTACTAAACCCGCAATAAAAAAACTTTTATTTTTTGAAAGCAAGGCAATCAGTAATACCGCTGCCGCACCCAACAAGCACTTTAAAAACAACGCAATCACGATTTAAAACATCCTTTTAAGCTTAATAATACAAGAATATAACGCTTTTATTTTTGCCGGATCCTTCGCGGTGCTGCTCATAAAAACGACCCATTATTTATACAAAATGACGATAGTCGCATAGCGACAATAGTTCAAGAATTACCTATTCCAAAGCAGCTTTACTATCAAAGTCCAAACCTTGTAGCTGTTGTAATAACCATTGCCCGGCCTTACCGAGCGCCCTATTTTCAGTCCAAACCAGATCAATACCTTGCAGAATATCAGCTTGCTGGTAGACAAGATCAAGCACCACCAGTTCCCCCGAGTTCAATTTCTCTTTCACCACAGCTTCATGCAAAAATGCCCAACCAATATTGCGACACAGCAACTCCAAAATAACGAATGGACTTTCTGACAACCATACTTGAGGGCTTATGGTGTGACGCTCATGCATTTGATTTTCTGGGTCTAAGCTGCGTCCAACAAGCTGACGATACTGCCTAAGGTCGGCATGCGTTACCTGCTTCATTTTTGCAAGCGGAAAATCAGGCGCCGATACGGGAATAACACGTGAATGCCCAATACCCCGAAAACTAAAACCCTGCGGATAATATTCCTGCTCGATCATTAACCCTATGTCTGCTCGACTACTACGTAGCAATTCTGCAACATCACCACTACCCGGATCGAGCAGCTCCAACGTAACGTAAGGGAACGTTGTGGCAAAGCGCTCAAACACCGTCAATAAAATAGGTGCAGCGATGTTTTGTTCGATCGCAATACACAACGATGTTTCATTATTGCTGCTCAGCGATGCAGCGTGGGCGTTGAACTCATGATGACTATGCAACACCGTTCTGGCTGATTTAAGTAACACCTCACCAGCTGAAGTTAATACAGGACTGCGGCTACTTCGGTCAAACAACTCCACATTTGCATCAATCTCCAGATTATTGATCGCCGTACTCACTGCAGACTGCACCTTACCTAACTGGCGGGCTGCTGCAGAAAAAGAACCGGTTTCGGCTGCGAGAACAAAACATGTCAATTGCTCAATGCTTGGCATCTGCTCGCGTACTCCTTCTATCACATTTATTAACCTGGCTCTGCACCCTCGACCCCATCTAAATTATAGATAGATATTAACTATAAAGTATCACTTATATCTTTAATATACGCCGCAGACAAAAGATATATCCATAATAAGTCGATGAGGAGAACAACGTGATAAAGAACATAACTGGTGATACAACGGCACAGGAAAAAAGCACCGTTGCGAAAGAAATCGTTACTCGTAGCGGCTTAGACAGGTTACGCTACACCCTGTTTTTTGAAGCAATTTTGGTCATCAGCTCAACTGCGGTCATTGCCTTTATTCTGCAACGCGACATTCTTGAAGTAAGCTTTTTTGCACTGGTTCTCAGTGTCATCGCCATGCTGACAAACTATTTTTATAACTACGCTTATGATTATTTAGATATTCGCCAAGGGCGAATTCCAACCGAGCGTACCATTACACATCGCATTTATCATGCACTGGGATTTGAGACACTTTTACTGGTTTTCACCCTCCCCTTAGTCATGTGGTGGCTAGAACTAAGCTTAGTTAGTGCCTTGTTATTGGACATCAGCATGATGGTCGCCATTGTAATTTATACGTTCCTGTTTGGACTAGTATACGACCGTGTATTCCCGATCCATCAACCTCAACAAGCTGCTTTTTCATGAGTGGACAAAATCGGTCGTAAAAGCAACACTTCACTACAGCCCTTGTATTACGGGCCGTAGAAAAGATGTGCATATGAAACACATAGACTTATCCACAGATTGTGTGAGTAACTATTTTTGCTTTTATTAGTTAAGCAGTCTTGACTCACCAGTAAGTTCCTAAACAACAGGCATCTATACAACTTATTCGGATGCACTCGCAGCAGGTCATCAAGACGAGCAAGGATGCCTTATCTCAATAATCAACAGGTTCCATTTGTAGAAAAAGAGGCTAACTGTTTTAGTAGCCAGTTTTTAAGAGTGCTGGCAGCGGGACTCAGTGGCTGGTGCTTAGGATGAACCAAATAATAACTCTTATCCAAAGGCAAACGGCTGGCGAAAGACTCTATTAACTCCCCCCTAATTAACTCTTCCTGCCCTTTATTCTTTCAATTAACGTAAACTTCTCGATTTATAGTGGCTGCTCCCTTAGATTGTCTGCTTCTTTAGATTCTTGAAATAGCAATAAAACGGATGAACTTGGCACATGAGCTCTCAACATAAGCCTATGCTACTGGCGATGATATTACTGGGGATGAGCTTGATTCCCGTAGGCGATGCTGCGGGCAAACTGCTCACAGAGATGGATGTTTCTCCCGTATTTGTTGCCTGGAGTCGGCTGTTAGTGGGTTTTATATTTATTCTTCCCTTTAGCGGGTTAGTCTACTCCGAGATAAAGCAGCTCTATGACTGGCGCATGCTGCTCCGTGCGGCACTCTTTACCAGTGCTATATTTTGTATGATATCAGCACTTAAAACTGAGCCTATCGCCAACGTTTTTGGTATCTTTTTTATTGGGCCCATTGTCGCTTATTTTTTAGCAGCCGCCGTGCTTAAAGAGCGGATAACATTACTGCGTTCCGCACTACTATTTATTGGCTTTGCTGGTGTCGTACTCGTTGTAAAACCCGGTGTTGGCATAACTACAGGTATGTTGTTTGCCCTCATAGCCGGTGTTTGCTATGGCTGTATGTTGGTGGCTAACCGCTGGCTTGCCGGCTTTTTTAGGCCACGCTTAATTTTACTATCAACGCTACTGGCCGGAAGCATCGCATTAACACCCGCCGGTATTGAATCTATTCCCCAAGCAATCGATAGCCGCATTATTTGGCTGGTACTGCTTTCTTCTATTGCCTCAGCGCTGGGTAACCTCATTATTATTGAGGCTAGTCGTCGATTGGATGCCAATATTGTAGCGCCGTTTGTTTATTCACAATTAGTTACGGCAGCCATTTTAGGTGTAGTGCTATTCAGTGAATGGCCAGACGCGTTCAGCCTGTTAGGCTTGGCAATTATTTTCACATCTGGCATCTTGTCATTTGTGCTATCAAATAAAAAAGGAAAAATAGCACTCAAATAAACATCACCAAAAAGGACCACTATGGCTACCCGGCAACTGGATTTTTACTTCGATTACCTGTCTCCGTATGCCTATTTCAGTTGGCGCTGGATACAACCCATGTGCGAAAAATATGGCCTGACGTTAAATGCGCATCCCGTCGTATTTGGAAAATTACTGGATCACTGGGGGCAACTTGGACCTGCAGAAGTCCCCCCTAAAAAAACAGCGCTCTATAAATACTGCTATCGCTACGCACAACTCAATGGTTTTGATTTTGATCCACCCCGCAACCATCCATACAATCCATTGCCGGCATTACGCTTATCACTGCCCAGTGTTGCCGGTGCTGCTCAGCACCAGGTGATTAGCGCTATCTTTGAAGCCGGATGGTCTCGCGGAATCGACCTCGCCTCTGAAGCAGACCTTACCAAGGTACTTGATTCGCTCGGTTTAAACAGCACAGAAATGCTCAGTGCGATTAAAACAGAGGATGTGAAAACCCAACTCCAGCAAGAAACCACGCAAGCCATCACGCGAGGTGTTTTTGGTGTACCCACCTTCATTGTGGACGACGAGCTTTTTTGGGGAAATGACCAACAAGAACATTTAGAAATCTACCTACAAGGCAACGACCCCCTCAACCCAGCAAAGGTTGACGAGATGCTGGCGCGACATCGTGGCATTGACCGGAAAACGTTTATGCAACGATGTAAACCTTCATAAGGTTTATATAGGGATTCGAGTCCTCCCGAGGAGGAAGTTTGTACACTTTATTCTTTAAATTTTAATGAGTTAATATCAACCCAGATTCGCTGCACCAGCATAGTACCACCAATCAAAAAATATTCTGTGGTATTTACCTTTAATTGTAATAGTCTTTATTTCTAACAGATCAGACTAGCACTTGGATATACCCGTGCCAGATTCAATCTGGCAGGTATCGACCCCAAGCAACCAAAACGTAAATCGCAATATATATGGTTTAACCTTTGTCTGCGTGACTTACACTTAAAAGCTTATCGGTTATTCAGCATTGCAATAACCCGTGGGTCATTATCCATCATATGCTTAAAATTATTTTCGAGGATATGGCTCTGATTTTTATCGATCACAGACTCATAATGTTTCTCGAAAGTGTTTACACCCGCATTTATCAGAGTTTCATGATAATTACGTCGAACAATTTCACTGTACTCGTCTCGGTACTGTTTCGGAATTTCCGCTAATTTTACGCCGATCGTCGGTGCTACATACGGGCTATATTGGTTGATTTCGTCGAGTAGCACCATACTAGAAGAGTAATCGCCTAACCATGCAGGTACTTGAAACATTTCTAAAGGGGGATAGTTTGAACGGTCGCCTTCCATATCATATTTTGCGGCGGTTCTCCCTGCCTCAGATATTGTTACGTTATTTGATACTTTCGCTTCGTGTTGATTTGGCCTAACTGCTTCTAAGTACGCGCTCGATTTATTCGATATAGCATTGGTTGAAGCCGCATTATTAACACTCGATATATCCATGATCTTGCATCCCTATTTGCTCTTGTCAATCCATCGATACCGGAAATCCGCTGCCGGTATACTGCAATTCCCTGCCGTTTTTATCATGTATATTGAGAAAAAGTGCACTAATAGATCAGTAGCAAATTTTGTTCCACTAAAAATTTAATTAAAGAGACACGAGAGGAGGTTTTTATTATAAGAAGGTTCTCCATAAATACTTCTATGACTCCTTTTGGCACGGACCTGCCAAAACGCTTGATCTGATCTTGCTAAGATGTCGCTGATCCACAGCAAACGAGATGAATGCTTAGCATCAAATAATTGGCTATGGCACAATCTTATTTCATAAGAAGCACTGAAGAGTTACTAACTAGTAACGTCAAAAAAAATACTGATTCAAAAAAGCACTTAAGCATGGTTGGAAAATCCAACCATGCATTTAACGGTCTATTTTTCTTCTGTATTGCTTACCAGCACAACTTCTTAATTATTGACACGCCTCATCTCTTAACTGTATATCCAATGGGTCACGACTACTCATAGCTTTCAAGATCAAAAGTGAACACTGCTGTTTTTTTACTGTGTTTTCTTGTACCGGCGATGATCGTCTAACTTGAGCCACGGTCGGCTGAAAACTTGCTGCTGCATTGCAGTATAAGCGCTTATATTTAGGGTGCAGCCAATCTTTACTGGCTTTATTTGTGAGCTGCTTACAAGTTTCTATAAAAAACTGTTGCGCAGCCATAGTGCATTGAGAGTACTGCAACACATTAATATCTTTTAGAGGCAAGCAAACACTATTGGGGTTCAAACGCCACATTTGATATTGGTAGCTTACAGGTTGGTCTTGATAATCAACCATGACTGACTCTAGAGTTAAGCCGACACTTTCCGTGTATTGCTGACTTATTGCCCGGCTGAGAGAATGAGTAAACGAGAGATAGCTTTGTAAAACGAAATTCTCAGCAACGGCCCCTCCGGAGGTAAGTAACAATACAGCTACAACCATCCTATTGATAACAACCTTACGCATCCTTTCTTCCCTTATGGTTTCAGATTTTTTATTACTTCATTAATAGAATGTAGAACGATGAGCAGATGTTTCGAAAACACTCTATAAAGCACAACAAAGTGTAGTCATGTTTTACTAATACCGGATGTATACCGAAGAAATGTAGTAAACATTGCCCTCACGCAAGTTGGGTTCTCGCCTGAGGTCCCTCTCCCGTTACTTAGCAACTCTAAGCTGGTGGAGCAATCTGCTTTTCTGTATGGCTACACTTCGCTCCTTCTGACCGGTAATTACTACAACCCCAGAACTTACCATACCGACCTTCTCGACTCTTTAATATAAGCGTTGAACACCGTCATCAAGATTGAGCCTTACTAAAGCTTATCACTCAAGAATACTGATGCTCACGGCAGATCAGCTGAACATCGTTTGGCGTGAGCAGTTCTTGAGTCAGACCACACAAGTACTCGCCCGACGCTTGCTTAGTGTTATGCACACAGCTCGCACACTGGCCGAAAGATTTAAAGTTATTAGCGTTCTGTAGTTGATACAGCAAGGTGTGTAGCGATGAGTTGATCATGGAAACCTCATCAGTACTCATAAGGTCACTGGCTGTTTTCAAGATAGGGGAAGGCAACATCTGTTGTGTTATCGCTCTCCCCGCTTCGGTTATTTTCAGATGCGTAACACGTTTATCTTTTTCGTCTGTGAGCTTTTCTATCAACTCTTTTTTTTCAAGCACTTTAAGTGTTTGCGATACCGTACCTTTCGTTTGCCCCAAAAACTCAGTCACTGCCATCGGCGTATCTGAATAGCGGTTGCAGTTCGCGATATATTGTAATGCTTCGAACTGTACGGGTTGCAAGCCATGCTCCAGTAGCATTCCTCTGCTTTCACTGCGCAATAAGCTCGCCAGCCTTTCCAGTAATTGTTGATTAATCAATGTATTCATAAGCAGATAGTATCGAATCAATACCTTATTGACAAGCAAAGAAAACCACTTCATTATAATATGGTTTCGAGTCAATACTAAAAAGGATGTTAATCATGAAGATTCAACATTTACTCTCCGCGCCCACACTAACAACAGTCACAATGGCTACAGCGACGCTAACTGCAGCACTGCTCACCAGCTCAGCAAGCCTTGCCGACTCACACAATCACGGCATAGACTCAAAGCCAAACACATCTCAAAATATTGAGTCCACTTTTGACATCATTCACACCAAAATTACGACACACAAGAATATCGCGACATTTCATATGGCCGTCGCCTCACAAGCAGGCACAAGCAAACCCAGTCCGAGCGGGAAATTAGCGGGAAGTTCGGTTTACTCCTACGTATGGCCCACCAGCCTTGATAGCGCTACCGTAGGATTTGAAAGTAACGCAGGCATCTTGGCATTGGCGGTAACAGCACACCCCGATTTTGACGATACGCCCCTCTATGATGAAAACGCAGACAATGACCCGGGCAATGATGGTGATATTTGGCACAGCCACTGGGTGGTTCTGCATCCAAATGAGCAGTGCGGTAAAGGAGCACTCGGCGTTGTTGATATCCCCGAAGGCACTACACCAAAGTTGCCTAAAACCTGGCCAGGACTTCCAATTCTGCTAGACAGCCCCGGTTGGGACCCTGTATTTAATGGTGATAGCGTAGAAGTTAACGTCGCCTTTGATGATATCAGCGTGTTTGAAAAAACCTCATTTGATGGCGTAACCGCAGGCTTACGTGTTAACCAATCGGTACATGCGCCTCTGTTATGTGTTGTTAATGTCTTCGATATTGCTTCAGGTGATTTAAGCTTGCCCGGCAAAGTAAATCAGTAAACAACAAACTTAGCGACAAGGATGTCTCTTTCTTTAAGGTAATAGAGAAAAGGAGAAGCCACATGAGCAATAAAATGAAAAACATCATTACCTACGGGCAAGCACCTGAGCTGGAAGTAGTGGCATGGCTCAATACCGAGAAGCCACTCACCTTATCCGGCTTAAGAGGCAAGGTTGTCGTCATCCATGCCTTTCAAATGCTATGCCCGGCGTGTGTCGTACATGGCATCCCACAAGCCAGCGCTATACACGAGTTATATTCACATGACGATGTGCAACTCATTGGCCTACATACTGTTTTTGAACACCATGACGTAATGACCGTAGAAGCGCTCAAGGTTTTTGTAGCAGAATACCGACTCACATTCCCGATAGCGGTAGACACTCCCTCAAGAACAGGGGCTATCCCCAAAACAATGGCCGCCTACTATATGCAAGGCACACCGACGCTGATTGTGATCGATCAGCAGGGGCAGATAAGACTTAACCACTTTGGCCACTTAAGCGATATGCAGGTAGGAAATTTTATCGGGCAGATTATCAGTGAAGAGTAAGGCGCTTTTCCATCGTGAAATTAATAAGCGTTATACTATTTCTATGGACTTTATTCTCTGCTGTTTGCAAGAAACCGCGATGCTCAAAAAACGCTCCGGCGGCTACCGATGCTTCAACATATAAACGATCCAAGCCTCTCGATTCAGCAACCGTTAGCAGGTGTTCATATAGCGCACTGGCCACCCCTTGTTGCTGGAAATCAGGATGCGTATAAAGGCAGTCTATATATCCATCTGCATCTAACTCAATAAAACCTGCCACGCGATTATCCATCATAGCCAACCATGGTTGTTTTATCGAGAGTCGCGCACGCCACTGAGTATAATCAGGAGGGGTCGGAGCCCACGCCTCTTGTTGTTCAAGTGTATACAGCAACGGATCAATTCGATGGACGGCCTGGTGGAATAAATCCGTTACTTCATTAGCGCGTTCTAGCGTGAAGAGTTCGATTTTGATATGAGAAGTTACTTTAGGCACTTATCACTCAAATATCGGCTTAAAGAAACTACGTTCGTAACTCAGAATACACCGGGTAGTTTTGGCGTAGTCAAAAGCAGCCAGGCATTCGGCATCGTTAAACGAATCTATCCGATATTGCTCATACCCGGCCAGACTCGGGAAGGTAAATAATGCCAATGCTATATTGTTTGCACCCTCTGATGGCAGAAAATATCCATTATGGATGCCACCAAATTTGTTCACTAAAGGAATCCACATTTTTGCATATTCTTCAAACTCAGCAAGCTTGTATGGATCAATCACATACCGCAAATAACAGGTTACCATTTAACGCTCCTTATCTACTTTCTCTATAATTGTTTGCCATTGCTAACCTATCCGATTAACCAGCGATAGCCCCATAAAAAAGTCATCCCGCCTAAAATAGGCCAAATCAGGCTTTTAAAATATTTAGCCAAAACAATGGCCACGCACCCGGCGAGAATTTGCGCCATCTCGACTTGTAAGCCATCCGCTTGTTTACTAAACACAATCGGTGGAATGCATAGCGCCGCCAGAATCGCCGGGGGTAGCAACAAGAGTATCGGTTGGCAACGTGCAAGCAGTGGCCCGAGTTTCCCATGTAATTGAATAAAAGAGAGCCGTATCAAATAGGTGGCTAAACCACACATAAAAAATAATACCCACAAACTCAAATCATTCATGTGGACGCCCTATAACCGAGTTAAAAGAACGACCCGCAATACGCGGTAATATCAAACCAGCCACCACACCAATCACAACGGCTATGATAAACCCAAGGTTGTAAGGCAGTCCCTGTAAGAAGATGGCGGCAATGCCAGAGGTCACAGCAACAATCAGTAATAACCGATTGGTAATCGTCCCTATCAGCATCGCAAGAAACGCCAGCGGAATCGTAAAGCCAAGCATCCACTCAGGCGGAATACTCGCCCCCACTGCAATACCAAGGATCACAGATAATACCCAGCTCACCCACAACGCTACCGCGGTTCCTAAGTAATAACTGATACGTTCAGCATCCGAGCGTTGCTGCTGGTCAGGCGCGATACACAGGCCGTACGCCTGATCAGATAAGATATAGGCAAAAGGTAATCGATGGCGTTTTTTCAACGGATAAAATAGTGGGGCAAACGTCGCACTGTAGATAGCAAAACGTAAATTAATCACAATGGTGGTTAACACAATCACCACAAACGCTGCATTTTCTTGGATTAACTGCATCGCGGCTAATTGCGCCGATCCGGCAAAAAACAGCACCGTCATGCCCATAATCAATTCGGGGCTCATATCCAGCGCCACTCCGTTAGCGCCTACAATTAAACCAAACGGCAAGACGCCTGATACCAAAGGCATCAGATCCCTTACACCCTGCCAAAACTGTGATCGGCAATCCCTGATCTGCATCGCTAAATTGTATCCTTAAGAATTAAACAGCGAACTAAACATCATACACGCAGGCTAACAAAGTGGATCTGATGTTAATAATCTAATAACGACTCAAAACTCAGCGTTTTGGGAGTTGATTTATGAATAAGTCTTTTTTTAGCTTGATCCAGCTTAATAGCATAGCCATTACCGCCAATCCCGTTAAAAACTTCATCAGTAAACACGACGATGTCATTATTGTAAAATGTCACCGCTTCTTTTTGCGTTACAATTCCAAGATCAATTTGATACACATCTCCAGAAAAGAAGTCATCATCTTTCCAGTTTTCAAATAACCACAAACGCTCAGAATCCAATAACACAAGTTTAGTCCGGTCAGGGCTTAAAGCTGCAGAGGTAATCCAACAGAGTTCTTTAATCGTCGTGCAGGTTAAAAACTCATTAATATATTTTGCTTTGAAATTTGCCGCATAATCACCGATACGATAAAGCCTTGTTTTCCCATCAAACGGACTGGTGCGATTTTTGGAAAAAAGATAGAGACTGCGCTTGTAATACACAAAGGCTTCCACATCATAATGTGCATTATCAGGCAGTTTACCGCCCTTTGAGGATGTGAACTCCGGATTAGTAAATTTGATGATTTCTGCGCGGGTTTTATCCGATTTGATATCGATAGGATTTTCTATTTTATAGATAGTCAGCCATTCGCGATCATTGTCATTATTGCCAAAATCACCAATAAAAAAATGCCCGAAATCGTTCTGGGTCATATCTTCCCAGTCCCAATTTCTGGCGTTCTCTATTTCGATACTGCGCTGAACTTCACCACTGGCACTTAACTGATAGAGCCTGGGGAAGTCACCACCGTCATTAATAGCCCACAGTCGTTGCTTTTTATCAAACTCAATACCTGATATCTCTTCTAACTGCTTATCAAAACTGATGAATTTTGTGCTGTTCAGTAGCCATGTGCGATACCCCAGCAAACCCAAAAACGCCACAAAGCAGATAAGTACAAGTCTAGAGATTGATTTTTTAGTGAGCATCGACAACAGCTATTCATATTAAAGACTAGCCAGCCATTGTAACGCAAAAACGGAATGGATAAGTGCAAGGGTTTAACAATTGTCACTAACGGCTGTGATCTGACTCTATTTTTCACCTCGTTTTCCTAAAAGCCAAACGAACCTGTTTCTCCGTTTCAATAATGGCAAATAGCGCTACGCCGATGGCAATGATCAAAACCCCATCCATAAATGGAATAGAAGATGTACCAAAAATAGCCTGTAGCATTGGCAGATAGGTCATTGCAAACTGCGCTCCGGTAATGACAAACACGACTACCCATACCATTTTCGTTCCACGTACCGCCTTCCAATTCAACGAAGTGCCGTAGATATTCCGAATGAAGAACAGATGAAAAACTTCCATCACCACCAGTGTATTCACTGCCAATGTACGCGCCAGATCCACGGAGTACCCGCGATCAATCGCATAGTGATAGATGCCGTAAACACCGCCCAGAAAAAGTATAGACACAAAAACAATATGCCATATCAGCTCTCCGTTGAGCAGTGGCTCATCCCGTGAACGGGGTGGCCGACGCATGGTGTTATCCTCCGTCGGCTCGAAGGCCAGCGCCAGACCTAAGGTAACCGCAGTAATCAGGTTAACCCACAAGATTTGCACCGGTGTAATGGGTAGCGTCATGCCAAAAAACAGCGCGACTATAATAGTCATGGCTTCACCGGCATTGGTGGGCAGCGTCCAGCTAATGACTTTCTTGAGGTTGTCATACACGGTACGACCTTCACGCACAGCAGCAACAATAGAAGCGAAGTTATCATCCACGAGTACCAGTTCTGCAGCTTCCTTAGCCGCCTCAGAACCCTTAAGCCCCATGGCTATACCCGCATCAGCTCGTTTTAATGCCGGGGCATCATTGACCCCGTCGCCGGTCATCGCCACTGTCAGGTCGTGTGCTTGCAGAGCGGTGACAAGACGTAACTTATGTTCAGGACTCGTGCGCGCGAAAATATCGCAATCGAGAACGACCTCTTTTAATTGATGATCATGCATCTTATCCAGCTCAGCGCCGCTCAGTACCTTGTGCGGATTTCGCAGCCCGATCTGCTTGCCAATCGCAGCGGCAGTCTTAGCATGATCACCGGTAATCATCTTCACTCTGATACCAGCCTCATGGCATTCGGCAACGGCTGCTATCGCTTCTGGCCGCGGTGGATCAATCATGCCCACCATACCCAACAGGGTAAGCATGCCTTTCACATCGGCCTGTTCCAACACAGTATGTTCCGGCTGCACGGCCTTGATGGCAAAGGTCAGTACGCGCTGTCCTTGTGCGGCGATATCCTCTGCTTTTTGCTCCCAGTAGCTGATATCCAGCTGTTCCTGCTTCCCATCGACACCACGCTGATTATGACACATGGCAAGTATGCACTCCGGCGCCCCCTTAACGAAGATAAACGCATGTTGTGCATGATCATGATTCAACGTCGCCATAAAGCGGTATCGAGCATCGAAGGGAATCGCATCGGTGCGTGTCCACGCCGCCTGCTCTCTTCGGACATCCACGCCCATTTTTCCGGAAAAAGACAGCAGAGCGCCCTCCATTGGGTCGCCTTCCACATGCCACACGCCGTCTCGCTGATGTAATGCCGCATCATTGCAGAACGCCGCCGCGCGAGCTAACTCCTCCAGCACCGCGTGTTCCGCTGGAGAGATAGATGCATCGTCCAGCTTCAGCTCTCCTTTAGGTTTATAACCATCGCCCTCCAGAGTAAATAGATGTTGATGAGTCAGCACGGTGGCCACCATCATTTCATTACGCGTCAGCGTACCGGTTTTATCCGAGCAGATAACAGAAACCGAACCCAGTGTTTCAATGGCGGGCAGTCGCCGCACGATCGCATGTCGCCTTGCCATTGCCTGCACGCCAACGGCAAGGGTAATAGTAAGTACGGCAGGCAGCCCTTCGGGAATAGCGGCAACCGACAAACCCACGACGGACATGAATAAGTCTGCGAAATCGTGATGGCCAACAAGATAACCGTAGACTAATAACAGCACCGCAATCAGCAAGATAAGAAGGGTCAACCACTTCGCAAAGAGACTCATTTGCTTAACGAGGGGAGTGGTCAGGCTTTCTACTGTAGAAAGCAAGCAGCTGATCCGCCCGATCTCGGTATCACCACCGGTGGCCACCACCACTCCCCTGCCTTGGCCGGAAGCAACTAACGTACCGGAAAAAGCCATGCAAGAGCGGTCGCCAAGAGGAATCTGTTCAGCCACCAGCTTGGTCTGTTTCTCAACAGGGACGGATTCACCAGTAAGGATCGCTTCCTGTATCGACATGCCATGCGTGACCAGCAGACGCAAATCGGCAGGCACCTTATCGCCGGCCTCAAGCAACACGATATCACCAGGAACCAAACACTCCCCATCGATGCTGATACGCTCACCGCCACGAATCACATGGGCGCGCGGCGCAAGCATCTGGCGAATCGCATCCATGGCCTTTTCTGCCTTACCCTCCTGAATAAAGCCGATAATAGCGTTGGCCACCACCACCGCCAGAATGACTCCCGTATCAATCCAATGCTCCAGCAGCGATGTAATGAGCGCTGAGCCGAGCAGCACATAGATGAGAATATTATGAAAATGCAGTACGAAACGAAACAAAGCGCTATGTTTTTTTACTGCAGGTAAACGATTGCTTCCGAATGTTTTGAGACGCTGCTCAGCCTCGCTCTGCGCCAGGCCTTGTGCGGTAGTTTTTAACGCATCAAGTGATGATTCTGCAGACAGACTATGCCATGTTGTCTGATCTTTTTTCAAATTAACATTCTGCATGCTCACTCACCCCACATCGTCATGCACTATCAACCTGATGTGATCGCCTCAGAACCGCCAAAGCTTTTCTGCTTTCACGTCAAAACAGCGTAGCTTGGCAAGATCTGAGTACTTTAAAAAATATCCTCTTCGATATTTAACCTAAATCGAAACGGTCAGCGTTCATCACTTTAGTCCATGCAGCAACAAAGTCCTGCACGAACTTTTCCTTGTTATCATCCTGCGCATAGACTTCAGCGTACGAACGAAGAACCGAATTAGAGCCGAAGACAAGATCCACTCGTGTCGCCGTCCACTTGACCTGACCTGTCTTACGATCGCAGATGTTAAACAGGTTATTACCTGCCGGTTTCCAGGTGTACTTCATATCCGTCAAGTTAACAAAGAAGTCGTTCGTCAGCGCGCCTTCATTATCAGTGAATACACCGTGCTTAGTCCCACCGTGATTGGTACCTAGCATTCGCATCCCGCCCACCAGCACCGTCATCTCATGAGCAGTCAGGCCCATCAGCTGGGTGCGGTCGAGCATCAGCTCTTCGGCACTGACAACATAGTCCTTCTTGAGCCAGTTACGATAGCCGTCATGGGTCGTTTCCAGTACATCAAAGGAGTCGGCATCTGTCATCTCTGCTGTTGCATCGCCACGCCCCGGCGAGAAGTTAACTGTCACATCAAAACCAGCAGCCTTTGCGGCCTGTTCAACGCCTACGTTACCCGCCATAACAATCACATCGGCAACACTAGCCCCCGTATCTGCCGCAATAGCGTCAAGCACCGTTAAAACTTTAGCCAGACGCGCAGGCTCATTTCCAGCCCAATCTTTTTGCGGAGCAAGGCGAATGCGTGCCCCATTGGCACCCCCTCGCTTATCAGAACCACGGAAGGTTCTGGCGCTGTCCCATGCCGTAGAGACCATCTCGCTAACGCTCAAACCACTGTTTGCTATTTTGCTTTTGACCGCTGAAATATCATAATCTGTATTTCCGGCAGGAACCGGGTCTTGCCAGATCAGATCTTCTTGCGGCACATCGGGGCCAATGTAGCGTACTTTCGGCCCCATATCGCGGTGGGTCAATTTGAACCATGCACGGGCGAACACTACAGAGAAATATTCCTGATCCTTGTAGAAGCGTTCAGAAATCTTCCGGTATTCCGGGTCCATCTTCATCGCCATATCTGCATCGGTCATGATCGGGTTATAGCGACGCGAAGGGTCTTCAACATCAACGGGTTTGTCCTCCTCCCTGATATCGACAGGCTCCCATTGCCAAGCACCGGCCGGGCTCTTTTTCAGCTCCCATTCGTGATTAAGCAGCAGTTTGAAATAACCGTTGTCCCACTGAGTTGGATGTGTCGTCCATGCGCCTTCAATACCACTGGACACCGTGTCGCGACCAATACCACGCTTAGTTTTATTTAACCAACCAAAGCCCTGATCTTCAATTTCAGCACCTTCGGGTTCCGGACCAAGCAGATCGGCATTACCATTACCGTGAGCTTTACCAACGGTATGACCACCCGCAGTGAGCGCGACCGTTTCCTCATCATTCATTGCCATACGCTCAAAGGTGACACGTACATCGTGAGCGGTCTTAAGCGGATCGGGTTTACCATCCACGCCTTCAGGATTAACGTAGATCAGCCCCATCATCACTGCGGCCAACGGATTATCCAGATCACGCTCACCCGAATAGCGACTGCCTTCACTGCCGCTGGGAGCAAGCCATTCTTTCTCTGCACCCCAATAGGTATCCTTTTCCGGATGCCAGATATCTTCACGCCCGAAACCAAAACCAAAGGTTTTCAAGCCCATGGATTCATAAGCGACGGTACCCGCGTAGGCAATCAAGTCGGCCCAGCTAAGTGTGTTACCGTACTTTTTCTTGATTGGCCAAAGAAGACGACGTGCCTTATCCAGGTTCACGTTATCCGGCCAGGAATTGATAGGTGCAAAACGCTGATTCCCCGTACCGGCACCTCCCCGACCATCCGCGATACGATAGGTTCCGGCTGCATGCCAGGACATCCGGATCATAAGACCACCGTAATGGCCCCAATCAGCGGGCCACCAGTCCTGACTATCCGTCATCAACGCATGCATATCTTTTTTTAACGCATCTGTATCAAGCTTCTTGAGTGCTTCCCTATAGCTGAAGCCATCTCCCATAGGATTGGTTTTGCTATCATGCTGATGAAGAATGTCGAGATTCAGAGCCTTCGGCCACCACTCCATGTTCGACATGCTGCTCTCTGTAGCGCCACCGTGCATCACTGGACATTTACTTTGAGACATAGGTTTCTCCAGAATATTGATTGCGTCATTCATTAGCGGTTTTAATAACCTTGTTGTTACCAGTATTGCGTGGACGAATGAATGCGTACAATTGTTTATTCTTACTTATGAGATAGGTTTTACCTATTAATATAAGGTGCTTTTGAGTACCCACTATTAAAAAATATTCTTATTCAGCACTCGCTGACCCAAACACCAACATCCAGCTTTGATTCAGCAGACCCAGCGTAAGAGCCTGATATAGGAGGAACCGCTTCAGCTAATCTTGATACTGCTACAGGAATATGATCTGCTCCGACAATATCACCTATCGTCGGATCAAACCCTTTCCAGCCTCCTCCGGGTAAATACACCTCCGCCCACGCATGAGTAGACCCAACTTGACTGGACATAAGCGGCGCATGTAAATACCCGCTGACAAAACGAGCAGCAAAACCCAGACATTTGACCGCCTCCATGAAGAGCAAAGCAAAATCACGACAGGACCCGGAGCCCAGCGACAGTGTTTCCACTGCAGTTTGGACACCGGGTTCTTCTCTCACCTTGTAGACCAGTGTTTTATAGATAGTGGCAGTAAGCCGCTGTAATAACGTATAGGTTTGCACCTGCTCGCCAGACTTCCACACCTGAAATATCCAGTTATTCAAAAGCTCTCTGGTTTTTTGATCCGGCAATACCCGGTAGGGGGATAATAAGAACTGATCTCCCTGAGAATAAGAAAAAGGGTAGTTAATCGCATAATCGGCCACGATAAAATCTAATGGGGACTCATTGTATTGCTGAATGATGACCTCACTTTCAACCACCAGCTGCTGAGTGGGTTGCACAAAATTGGCGATAGCCACTGAGTTGCCTTCAACATCGCGGTGCCAATATATTTTCGCATCGGGCGTAACCTTTAATGCAAAAGACTCGATACGAAGGTCATGATCTTCCCGGGGGCGCAATAGTAAATGATGCGCACCAAGTGTCACAGTATCGGTGTAATTGTAATAGGTACGATGAATGATTTTATAACGTTTCATAATAACTCCACGATGGACGTTTAAATAACATCATATCCCAGGAGTGCATCATTAGGGGGAAAACAAAATTCGCCCCAAAAGATTATTTTAAAAAATCAACTCACCGGGATGGCAAGATACGTTGCAGAGTAATACTCTAAGACGACTAGGGGTTAAATACGGATAATACTATGATGCAGATGGTCGAAAATGCAGAAGCAAAAGTGGTTTTAATTGCTGATGACACACAAACCATGCGCTCTGTTGTGCGCGCCAGTCTCAAAGCAATTGGCTTCAAAGAGTTCCATGAGGTAACAAACGGTACCGAAGCGAAACAGTTATTAGAGAAAAAACCAATTGATTTAGTGATCTGTGATTGGGAAATGCCAGAAATGAACGGTCTGGAGGTACTCGAAGCGATGCGAGGCATGGAGCAACATAAAGAGACGCCTTTCGTCATGCTAACCGGCAATGCGAACGCGGATCTCGTCAATCAGAGTATTCAATTAGGCATCTCAGGCTTTGTAGTAAAACCTTTCCAGCCACAAGCCTTGTGTGAAAAAATTGCTAACATTTTCACATCAGAAGCAGCTGTAGAAAAGCGTTAAAAACACTGTCCCAATCCTAGCCAATTCTCACACCGACACGCTCTGGTCGCATCCGCTTTGATAAACAGACCCAGAGCGTCACAATTTACAAAAAAATCTTCCTGAGTTAGTTTCTGAATGATTTTAGAGAGAGTGCAATTTTTACAAATAACAATAATGGGAACGCCAGCCCACGTTGCTAATTATTTCCACATGACATTAGCATTTGCCTTCTTCGCTGCAACGAGAAGATCAATCAGTGGCAGCGCACGAGTCGCCATACTGACTACTTCCTCTTCCGTGTCATTGTCCGTAACAGGTAATGGCGCTGTACCCGCCTCAATCGCGGCAGTCAACTTGCTCAGCGCAACAGGAACATCTGCCGCCAGAATTGCACCGGGAACAGTGCCGCTGTGGCCCATCATTTTTAGCATGGCAAGCGCCACATCGCCAAACATCGTAATACTGCCATAGCGATCTGTTGAAAAAGTCACCAACATAAAATACTCCTTAAAAAATGAGCATATTAAAATTTTTTACTACAGTATTTTCCGGGTAATTCATTTTGAATATCATCAAGCGCCTTGCGAACTTCGTTTAAAATTAACGTGTTTGCCAGGTTCTCATCTATATCGGGCACATCCCATTCAAAAATAGTGCGATATTTTTCAATTAAAACATTTACGTCTTTAATAATATCGCTGCGGTGTGCTGCTAACTCTAATTCTTCAATTTGCGTCATACTGATTCACCTTAGGCAGCTTTGATGAGTAGATACAAATTAAGACATTACTTTTCTCTATTCATTTCAACAAGGTACAAAATAAATACGACATCAGTTCATCGATACTCCGCACAATTAATTACCAATTGAAACCATTCCCACAGCCTCCAAAAATGCCGTGCTTTCTATGTTTTCTCTATCATCAGGAAATGGATAATCCGTTGCTCCAGATAGAAGCGTGGCTTGAATAGCGTACCACCATCAATAAAACCAACATGGCCACCATGTTGATGCAGCTCATACGTCACATCATTACAGAGCTGGCTGGTTGGGGGAATAACATCAGCATTCATAAACGGATCATCAGCGGCATGTATCACTAAGGTTGGCCGTTTAATCTTAGCCAAGTAGCCAAGCCCGCTTGCTTTAGCATAATAATCATCGGCACCCTCAAAACCGTGCAAGGGAGCAGTGACCTGATCATCAAATTGAAAAAAAGTTTTTAACGAACTGACTTGTTCCGGCTTGATTGAAACCTGACCAACAATAGTTCGATGATTAAGTTTATCAATGAGCTTTTGCCGGAGTTGCTTAACCAGATGCCATTGGTAAAGCGTAGAAAACCCATTTTCCAACCGTTTAGCGCAGGCTAATAATTGCAAAGGAGCCGAAATAACAACGGCACGGTCTATAGCGCTACTCGCTTGTAACTCCCCCAGGTATTTGACCAGTACATTACCCCCTAAGCTATAACCGACCGCGTGTAACGTTGCACGCGGGAAATTCTGCTGAAGATACTGCAAGGTATAACTAATATCCTGGGTATCCCCGCTATGATAACTACGCGCCAAACGGTTGGCTTCGCCAGAACATCCACGGTGATGATGCACAACAGCACATAGGCCTATTCGATGACAGTCTCGCAATAAGCGACGTACATAATGGGAATCAGAGCTACCCTCCAGCCCATGCAAAATAACAACAATGCTGCTGGCGTTAAAGGGATCACCTAACCAATCAAGATCGATAAAATCGCCATCAGTTAACTCCAGGCGCTGACGCGAGAGTGCTGGTGATTCAACCTTGGTAAACACAGGTAAAATCGTCTGCAGATGTGGATTTTTTGCCCACCAAGGCGGTGAAAAATGTCGCGTCATCATAAAATAAGGAAAGGAGATATCAAAAAGTCAGAGCAGAATGGCACTGCTGACTGAAAACTGCCACCTAAATCATCCTCTTTTGATTCGTACTACTTTCATCACCTCAAAGTTCATGCCAGCAACAGCGGGAGAATGTGTTAGTTGCCCTTGCCCAACCCCAGTGCTAACATTTGTACACACGTCAATTTAGGAGTTACTCATGGACACTAGAATTCAATTTCGTGTTGATGACGAAGTTAAGCGCTTAGCTCAGCAAATGGCTGAGAGCCAAGGACGCACGCTTAGCGATGCTTGCCGTGAGCTTACTGAGCAAATGGCTGAACAACAACGAAAAGCATTATCTCACGACGCTTGGTTAACTGAGCAAGTAAACCTGGCATTTGAGAAGCTTGACTCAGGAAAAGCTTCATTTGTTGATCATGACTCAGCAAAAGCACGAATGGCTGAACGAAAAGCTAAGCTTCGTAGCCGAGATCAACAATGATTTTATGGGAAGAAGAATCGCTAAATGATCGTGAGAAGATCTTTGAGTTTCTTTATGACTTCAACCCTAACGCGGCAGACAAAACTGACGAAATCATAGAAGCTAAAGTAGAATATTTACTTGAGCAACCACTGATGGGTGTTCAACGTGATGGCATTCAAGGACGATTACTAATTATCCCCGAAATCTCAATGATCGTCTCCTACTGGGTTGACGGCTCAGCAATTCGTGTAATGCGAGTTCTGCACCAAAAGCAGAAATTCCCTACCGGCTGATTGTAGTCGGTGGGCAAACTAACGCCGCATTAATTAAGGGGGGAACAACGCCTCCACCCAACCTAAAGCATTGTACCGTAGACACTAAGTTTGAAAAACACCGCTACAAAGGAAAAGGATTTGGCGAGTGGTTACTTATTGATGCTCTCCGAAAGCTACTGGCTGCCAGCGATAGTGTCGCATTCCCTGTAATTATTGTTGACGCCAAAGACGGCGCAAAATACTTCTATGAGCACTATGGATTCCAAGCGTTTAAAGAGGCAGAAAACAAACACTTTATTACCATTTCTGATGTAAGAGCGAACTTAGGCTAGTGGGACAAGAAAGTGTTACAGAACCCCTCGCATCGAGTATGAGCTAGAACACTCTGCTCACGTACAATGCGCTTTTCAGAAGTGCTGCTATACTTTTGGGGTACTTATCTCTACAAGCGAACTATTGAATCATGCAGACACTAAGTACGCGTGTATTAGTAGCTTAATAACGATCAAGGATGGCTACATGTTGCATTGGATGCTCTACATGCAATGTTTAATTAGGGTGCACTAGTTAGTGATCTTTTCAGCTACGTTGAGTATTGAAAGTGACTTTCTTTAGTAACCGTTCATTCTAAGACGTTCTGCCCAATCTCTTTTACGCGGGGTAAGCTGGCCTCCTTATTTATTCAGGAGGC
>JBLWXO010000010.1:0-178280 GCA_048267385.1 Neptunomonas sp.
CGTTTTAGCGCCGATGGTAGTGTGGGGATTCCCCATGTGAGAGTAGGTCATTGCCAAGCACCTAACAGAGAACCCCGGTCAGTAATGATCGGGGTTTTTTTATGCCTGGACGAAAGCAAAGCGCCCCAGGTTATTCTGTTGTGCGCTGCAAGAAAAGTCATTAATTTTTCATAAAAGAGTAACGGTGCTGACTTGCATGTCAGGTATTTTGGGCTATATTGCAATGCAGCATAATGGTTTTTTGGAGTTGAAATAATGAGTATCCCTTTTTCCTTAGAAGGTAAGCGTGGCATTGTCCTAGGTATTGCAAATCGACATTCTATTGCATACGGATGTGCGGAGGTGTTAAATGAATTGGGTGCTGATCTTTGCATTACCTATTTAAATGAAAAGTCTAAGTCATTTGTTCAGCCTCTGGCCGAAAAGCTGTCCGCTTCTCTTTTTCTTCCTTGCGATGTTAGTAAATCGGGTGATCTTGAAGCTGTTTTCTCAGAAGCAGAAAAGCAGTGGGGTGAAATAGACTTTGTCGTGCATTCAATCGCTTGGTCTCCTTTGGATGAGTTGCATGGCCGCTTAGTCGATTCATCTTCTGAGGGTTTTGGAATGGCGATGGATATTTCATGCCATTCATTTATCCGTGCCGCTCGTTTGGCTGAGCCATTAATGAAAAATGGTGGGGCTCTTATCACAATGACTTACTATGGTTCAGAAAAAGTAGTCGATCACTATGGAATGATGGGGCCGGTAAAAGCGGCATTAGAGAGCTCTGTTCGCTATCTTGCCGCAGAGTTAGGACAAAGCGGTATTCGGGTTCACTCTGTTTCTCCGGGACCTATGCCGACACGGGCAGCCTCTGGTATAGAAGACTTTGGTGGCTTAATGAACGATGCAGTAAACCGATCTCCTTTACATCGTTTAGGGAGTCCGGATGATGTGGGCCGTCTTACCGCGTTCTTGATTAGCGACTGGGCTTCAAGCCAAACGGGTAGCCAGCTCTTTGTTGATGCAGGGCATCACATCATGGCTTAATAATGTGATTTTTGTTTTTAAAAGGCCTCATGTTGAGGCCTTTTTTATGAGATATCATTTTTATCTGTCGCTGTTTATTGTGATCATATTTACATTACTTTTTCCGCCGAAGCCTAGCTGCAGGCGCTATTCATTTTGAATGATAGAAATGTAGTGCGCACTCCAAGTACTCGGCTAATAGCTTTCGGCTAACGACAAAAATATGACCGATGTTCTTTTCAATGGTTCTGTTTAAGCCGTCAGTAGTTTTGCTGTTTTTACCAGCATTGACTCCCCAATGCTCGCTGGCAATGCACGAGCCTGCCGGAGATATTGGGTCACGTAGACCGCGGTAATCCATCAGTTGGACTTTGGCACGAGTTAGGGCATGCATATCTATGGGCTTGCCGTCTAGAGCAGGAATGCCTGAAGATAAGCGGTACTCGCCTTTCCATATCTGGTTATTTGTAAATATGTTCTCGATCCACTCTTGATGCGCACGAAGTGGAAATCGAGTGCCGTGGTTTAGCCAGTTGAGAAAGGGGGCCGCATCTTCAATTGCGCCTTCGAATGAGGCTCGTTCATAAAACCCACGACTGACAGTATATCTGACACCGGGTTGAATTTGGTGCATGCCGGTTTCTATTAGCTGTGGAGGAATGTTGACGCCATCAAACATCTGGCTGATCATCTCCTTATCATAATTGTTACGGATCAGCTCTCGCATCGGTCCATGGCCACTTCCCGCGTCATCAAATAATACCGGGGTGGCCATCAGAACTAGTTTGGTGATGTCCATGGGAAGCCCTTGAACTTCACGCTCTTCTGCCCGTCGAGCCAGATAGGTCAAAAACAGGGTTCCACCCATGCAGTAACCCATCGCATGGATCTGTTGATCTGGATGTAGTTCCCGGATGATTTCTAGATAGATGTCATGAATCTGTTTGCCAAAAAAGTCGAGTCCTTGGCCTGTGTCTTGATCGCCTGCTTGGCTGTAATCAACCAAATAAACATCATGCCCATTCGCGAGTAACCCTTCGATAACTGACTTTCCTGGCGCTAGATCAAAAATTTCAGCACGATTTATTAACGGACTGCTTAGATAGATGATGGAGTTTTGATGAGCATTTTTTTGTTCGCTGGGGTAGTAGCGCAGCTGTACTCCGTGAATTGATGAATCTTTGACTGGTACAAAGTGACAGCAGCCTAGCTTTGCGGCGGGGGAGTGCTCGCTAAAGTAAACGATATCAAAAGCTTGTTTCTGGTTTAGCTTCTCCAATCGTAGCTGGCATTTAGCAAGATATTCATCAAAGCTCTCGAGAGGTTGGTTGTTCTCGTCATATTTACGATAAGGCTGCGGATCGGTTGCCGGTGTGCCGGTAATCAATATCAGGAGGCTGGTGAGTAGTTCTTTTTGTGCTGTTAAGCGAGTAAGCCCAAGACTGTTGTATTGATATTCCAGTTCAGCAAGCTTAAACAGGCGAGTATAAAACTGTTGGCTTTGGCGTGAGTCAGTGAATATTTTGGCGGCTAGGGTCGGAGAAAATTTGTCGTTATCAAAGCACTGCTGACAGATTTCTCCGGTCAGCTCGGCATAGAGAGTTTCGATGTTGATATTCTGTTGTTTAAACAGGTCCGGATCAGTTTGGTTTAACACGGCTTGCCGCGCACTATCTCTGATAGGAGAGAATAGGAAGCTTTGCATCCATTGCTTCGTCATCTCTAGGCCAAGCGTAGCTGTTGAGTTTTCGGGTAGTGAGCGATTCAGGCTTTCCAGTTGGCGATAATATTGCTGCATCCCTCGTAACCAGTTGCTACTTAGGTCACTTTTCCAGTCTAAAGAGGAGTTGAGCCCCATGCTATTATTGGCCCCCGACCACTGGCTCAGCGCTAATAATTGTTTGGTTGTTGGTGTGAATGCAGGAAATGCTGATGCCCATTCCATGGAGGTAGCCTCTCAAAGTTGAGTTTGTTATCAAATAATAGCTTTATATTGGATCAAACAAGAGGCTGATATCAAGAGGGCAGTGTTGATTGCAGCGGGAATGGACTAAGCACCCTCTGTAGGGGCTATGATGGGTCAAGTAGTCGTTGGGCGGGTTAAAATTACAACAATGGTGTGACAAAAAGCGCGCTAATCAGTGCCAAAAACGCCGCGAATTTACATACTGTGATCTAGCACCTTTATTGGCACTACTTAAAGCGGGAGTATCTGGAATTACACGGTAACCCGTGGGCGCGGAATACGCGGAGTGTAGGTAAATATCGATAAATAGTAGGCTAATCAGGGTTCGTTAGAAATTAGCGCGCCACATAAGCACAGAAAGGTGATTTGGCGCGCTTTTTGTCACTGTAGTTTGTTGTTCAGTTTCTCTATCTTTATATTCATTCGTTTTGTAGCAGCATCAATATTCCCGAGATTATCGTATCGTTTCCAAAACGTTATACTTAGTGCAAATCCAAACACCCAAACAACAAGAGGGATATGTTTGAAGCTAATACCTGAAGAAATGATTTCAATACTCAATGTTAGCGATTGAGCGAAGCATATCATTATACAAATGGAAAATAGGCTTCGAAAAGCACTTCTGCTCATTTCGGCACTAGATTGCTTCATAGCGCCTAAACGCTCTTTCTCATATTTAAGGTTATCGATATCTATCAAAATGCTGCTTCGCCGGTATTTTCTATATATCGAATGAGCAACAATTACAGCCACAGCGAGCATGACTGATTTCAGATCCTGCATGTTAAATTCCATTTACATTTTCCCCTTTAAATACACCAACTTGCAGACCAGACCACCTGGCCAATCACCTCGAGTTCTTCTATACGATCCTTTGGTACCGACATTGCTTTATAGGCTTTGTTTGTACTGATGATATCTATCCCATCAAACGTGCGCTGTAGGCGTTTGGCGTATAGGTGGCCATCCAGGCGGATAACGTATATCCCTTCTCCTTTCACATCAGTCTTAGAGTGATCAACCATCACGGCATCGCCATCCGACAGATCACCTTCCATTGAGTCGCCGTCTACACGGATGGCAGACAGCATTTTAGGATCTAACCCTTTCTTTCTTAACGAATAGCTTGTGAATGCCAGCTTTGTCAGTACCTGGGCATTATCGTTCCAGGAGCCGTTGCCTGCGCTGCACTGTGCGTCGTATAGAGGTACGAAATCATATTCTTGAAGGCGCTCTGTGCCACTACTATCAGAATCATCACTGCCAATCGCCAACCAGGTCACCGAAACACCTGTCGCATTCGCAATAGCAACCAGCGTCTCAATCTTAGGGCTGCTGTCCTCGGCAATAATCCGATACAGCTGAGCCTCTGATATATCAATCATTTTTGCGAGACCACGCTTACCACCAACCTTGGCAGCAGCCTCTTCAATGCGCGTTCCGATTCCATTCGTATTAAAAGGAACTGGGGAGTCATTCATTTTTGATACACCTTTTTAGTTAAAAGTATCGAAACATCAAATACTTAAAGCAAAAAAGACAGATACCTATCAAAAACAAGAATAGGAACTATCATAAATGCTTTACATGCCTATCATTTATGAGTTAAATTAATTACAAATATGAACGACTGTGATTAATTACAACTCACTAACGCAAGGCCAAAAAAATGAGCAAGTCACAAACTCACTCAATTACAAAAGATATGCACCATCAAGACATCATGGCTGCTATCCGTAAAAAGGGAGCCAGTCTTGCCGGACTGGCCCGTCATCATGGGTATAAAAACCCGCGAACTCTTAACAGTGTGTTCCGTGCGCCTTACCCAAAAGCCGAACGAATCATCGCCGAGTTCCTTGATATGCGACCAGAAGACATATGGCCATCGCGTTATCAAGACAAACGTGGTTTCAAGTCTATCACTGAAATCACTGATAAGCAGCTTCATGTCGCATAAATGCATAGTGAGTCTCTCCTGATTGCTTAATTAAAGCTTACTCATGAGAAACCAACCGGCATAGAGACAAAACAGATTTTTGTTTAGAACAACGATTCAGGTGATAGCCCCAATGGCCAAGATCAATTGGAAGAAAGAACGCGGAACCAGTATGCGTCATGCGATGGAACTCTGTATCCGATACGCAAAAGACACGCATAACCTGTCCGTCGATCACATAGCCGACCTGATGGGCGAAGCCAGTCACTTCACCCTCTATAAATGGCTTGAATCAGGGAGAATGCCCGCCATTAAAATCCGCCCATTCGAACATGCCTGCCGATGTGATTACGTCACCTACTACTTAGCCTGCAGCGCTAACAAGCTTGTCATCAACATGCCAACAGGGCGAAAAGCGGAACACAAAGAACTGAACGAACTCAGCATATTCAGCCACACCGTCATAGCGCAGCTGCTCAGCTTTTGGGAAGGCAAAGAAGAACAAGAAACCGTCATCCAATCGATCACCATTCTAATGGAAGACCTCGCACACCAACGCGGCAACCTGGCCAAACAACAGCAACCAGAACTCAACCTGGAGGCTGCAGAATGAAACTCTGGTTTACCGCAACAGAACTCACCAGCATCAAAGGCCTACCCAGTACCGAACGCGGCATAAACAAACTTGCCGAGCGCGAAAGATGGGAATCCCAAAAACGCGCCTTCGGAAAAGGCTACGAATACCACATCAGCAATCTAACCTCCGATGCCCGCAAAGCATTAGAAACCCACGCCATTGAGCAACTACTGCCCAGCGTAACAACCAACAACAAACCGGCCACAACCGATACAGCCCTAACCCAACGCCAGCGCGAAGCTACTGATGCCCGCACCACGATCGTGCGCACTATCGAGAGCATGAACAAACAAGGCATCAGCAAAGAAGCCGCTATGACGACTTTATTGTCACAAGCTGTCATGGGCGCGTTAGAAGATAGCAACCCCGTGTTAGATAAAGCCCTGCGTATGGCCAAAGACAGCCGAGGCCGAGGCAATAGCGCCTACCCGAGTGTGCGCACCCTTAAACGTTGGTTATCTCCGGCTACCAAAACTCTCGCTCCTAAAGGTCGTCGTGATCTGGTTATCCCTGAGTGGGCTTCCACCTTCATGGCCTGCTACCAGCGCCCCGAAAAACCCAGCGTCGAACATGCCTACCGTGAGTTTGAAACCCAATGGCCCGACAACACGCCCAGCATCCACGCCGTGCGCCGCCTGCTTAAAAAGGTCGGTAACGTCAGCCGCGAACAGGGCCGCATGGGAGCACGTGAGATCAAAAACCTCATGCCGTTTGTACGCCGCACCTTCGAGCAGTTACTACCGGCAGATATCTACACAGCGGACGGTCACACCTTTGATGCCGAAGTATCACACCCGCGTCACGGTCGCCCGTTTCGCCCTGAGATCACTACCTTTATCGATATTGCCACACGCCGCGCTGTTGGCTACTCCGTTGATTTAGCAGAGAGCGGCATCGCCGTGCTGGATGCCCTGATCGACAGCTGTACCCATGCCGTACCCGCCATGCTCTATGTCGATAACGGCTCCGGTTATTGCAACGCGCTATTAAAAGATGAAGCGATTGGCGTACTGGCGCGCTTAGGCACCGATATCCGCCACTCGCTCCCTTACAACTCGCAGGCTCGCGGCGTGATTGAACGTGCCCATCAAACCCTCTGGATCGACGGGGCTAAATCCATCGCCGGATATATAGGCAAAGACATGGATCGCGAAGCCGCCCAGTTGCAGCACAAGCTCAGCCGCAAAGCGATCAAAGAAAGCGGCAAAACCCACCTACTTGGCTGGGAAAACTTTATCGACTTTTGTGAAGACCGCATGGACTTCTACAACAACAAGCCACACGCCTCACTGCCCAAAATTACCGATCCAGCAGGCAAGCGCCGCCATATGTCACCTAACGAAAACTGGGCCATGCACCAAAGCAAAGGCTGGGAAGCGCACCTGCTTACCCAAGACCAAGCCGCTGACGTATTCCGCCCACGCGTAACCCGCAAAGTACTGCGCGGCGAGATCCGCCTGCTTAATAACCGCTACTTCAGCAAAGACCTAGAAGAGTTTCATGGCGACAGCGTGCAAGTAGCCTTTGATTTCCGCGATGCGCAATGGATCTGGATCTATGACGAACAACATGGCCGCCTGATCTGCAAAGCCGAATGGAACGCCAACAACGCCCACTACATGCCAATGAGTTATGTGATGCAGGCTCGTGAAAAACGTGCCGATGCACGCCTAAAACGCGTTGAAGTGAAGATAGACGAGATCGAAGCCGAGCGTCGCGGTAGCTATGCCCTTGATCAAGACACACCAACATTCATCCCAGGCATAGGCAATGTTCACGATATACAGACCCGTATCAAAGCCAAGCAGCAACCCGAGATTATCGAAATAGAAGTGAATGGCCCACGGATGCCAGAACAGATGACACCAGACGAGCGCCTGCGCACCTATCAAGCCTATGAGAACGGGGCAACGGTACCGGAAGAGCATCAGCGCTGGGTAACCACCTACCCACGCTCGAAAGAATATAAATCACTAACACAACGATACGCAGAATTCTGAGGGTCGGGGCTAAGCGCAGCAACGCCGCCCCGATGCTCACTAAAACGCTAGAGAAAGGAGCACTAAAAGTATGAATGTAGTTAAACCCATGGTCAACGGAATCGCTGACATTGTTAATTTGAGCCTTTGTGATGTGGCGCTGGAGCGTGCCATTTCACGCACCAGTACCTTGCCAGGCATGGTCTGCATGTATGGCCCATCTGGTTTTGGTAAATCGGTATCCGCCACCCATGTTGCTAACCGCCGCCGTGCCTACTACGTACAGGCTAAAAGTGTCTGGACTAAAAAGGCCACGCTCAAGGCCATCCTGCAAGAGATGGGTATTCGCCCACTGCAGACGATCCCCGACATGCTCGATCAAGCCGCCGAAGAGCTGGCCAAGTCGGGTAGGCCACTGATCATCGATGAGATGGATCACCTAGTTGAGAAAAACGCAGTGGAGTTGATTCGTGATCTATACGAAGCCAGCCAAGCCGCCATTCTGCTAATCGGCGAAGAGCAACTACCTAACAAACTCAAAAAATACGAGCGCTTTCATGGCCGCATTTTGGCATGGGTGCCAGCGCAGCCAGTGACGTTAGACGATGCCAAAAAGCTAACCCCGCTGTATGCACCCTTTGTTGAGATAAAAGACGACCTGCTTAACCACATCGTGCAGTTATCAGCGGGCAGTGTTCGCCGCGTCGCCGTCAACATGGAGTTGATCCAAGAAGAAGCTAACGCCACCGGCTGGTCGAGTGTTGATAAAGCAGCGTGGGGCAAACGTGAACTCTATACCGGCGAAGCGCCGAAGCGTCGGATCTGAGGTCGCCATGACAGACATGACTCAACGAAAAGGCCACCGCAAACCAGCCCAGCTAGAAATGATTGGTGGCAAATCCGCACGCCAGCGGATCTGGGAAGAGTTGCGCAAAACAGAAGGTGTAGCGTTCGAGATATACCCGATTGCCCGTCGCGCCAATGTCGATGACGAAGCACTTAAAACCTATTTGCAATGCCTAGCCGCAGGCGATTTCGTGAAACGGGTGAGCGGTCGCAAGTATAAGACCAGCACTTACCAGCTGCTAAACGACGTAGGCATAGAAGCACCACGGCTCACGCGCAAAGGTGAACCGGTTAAGCAAGGGCAGGGGGCAGAATGCATGTGGCGTACGTTACGTATGTTGGGTGAGATGGATATATCAACACTCACCGCACATGTCAGTGCTTCGGGTGTGGATTTAAAAATCAGCTATGCAAAGTCCTACATTTGCGCACTACGTCGGGCGGGTTACCTCACTACCACACTAAAAAGCACACCGCACCGGTTGGAGCGGTTTCGTCTCAAGCCGCAGATGAACACAGGCCCACGGCCACCCCAGGTGCAAAACGTCAAAACCGTTTACGACCCGAACCTTAATAAAGTCATGTGGGCAGAAGACCCGGAGGAGCTGTTATGAAAACCGATATCAGTAATTGGGGCGAGCAACCACCCGAGTTCATAAAGCTGCTGGCCAATGCCGTATCAGAAAGCGATCGCACGCAAGTAGCGGGTCGGCTGGGGATATCTCGCACCAGCGTCAGCTTGCTACTAAGCAACAAATACACCAGCCCATCGGTAGGCAAAATGGAAACACGCGTGCTGGATGTGCTCGGTGCTATTCAATGCCCAATCATCGGCGAGATCACCGCCGCCGAGTGCCAAAAACACCGCCAAGCCAAATTCACACCCAGCAACCCGCAACGCATCGCGCTTTACCGCGCTTGCCAAGCATGCCCCAACAATCAAACGTGTGGAGAAACCGCATGAGCACACTCAACAAACAAAACGCACATATCGTCAGTAAGCTGCACGAGGCACAAGCCGCCGTTGCTCACTTGGTTGCCGCCGGTATGACCGTCACACATATCAGCATCGAAGGCCGCACACCGCGCATCAACCTGCTGCACCCACCGCGCACGCATATGCAAGTGTGCTGGAAAGCCATCCGCCCGCGTAAAACCGGTGGGCGTGAATGTGAAATGGCCGCGTTCTTAAACGGCTGCGAAGTCCGCTGGACAGAGGAGAGCTACCGATGAGCACTTACCACATTATCGATCTGCAGCGCACAAACATTCAAAAAGGCATTGTGGTGTTTCTGGCCCAGGACATGAAAACCCGCACCCGCTTCTTAGAAGAAGCAGGCTGCTTCATGGAAGAGTTTATCAACGAAAACCTCGAACGCTTCGACAACGGCCACACCACTCGCGCCATGTTAACCAGCGCCATCAAACCCAGCAGCCGCACCATCGTACCGCTGCAGAAATTGAACATCAGCACACTGTTCCACACCCATAACATTGTTCAGAGGCAAGCGATATGAACCAGCAACTCAACATTCCAGCAGGGTATTTAAAAGACAACCTGGGCCGTTTGGTGCCGATTGAAAACATCGACTCAATCGACATCGAACGCCACGAACTGGTGCTTGCACTCATGCAAAAAGGCAAAGATCTGCAACAAGAGATGCTCAAGTTCAAACTGGATGCCTTTGGCGATGTAGCCGCCATGGTTGAGCTATCCCTGGAGCAGTACGGCGTAAAAGTAGGCGGCAAAAAAGGCAACGTCAGCCTCACCAGCTTTGATGGCAAATACAAAGTGCAACGCTCTATCGCCGAGCACGTCACCTTTGATGAGCGCCTGTTAGCAGCCAAAGCATTGATAGACCAATGCATCCACCGCTGGACAGAAAACTCCGGTACCGAGATCAAAGCGCTGGTCGAGCAAGCCTTCCAGGTCGATAAACAAGGCAACCTCAGCACCACCCGCATCCTCGGCCTGCGCCGCATCAAGATAGATGATGCCGACTGGCAAAAAGCGATGGAAGCAATAGCCGACTCGATCCAGATCACCGGCAGCAAATCCTATATCCGCCTTTACGAACGCTGTGGCGACAGCGATCAATTCAAGCCGGTGTCATTGGATCTGGCCGCCCTATAAGCGAAACGCCTAACTCTGCAAAGAGAAAGGCGTCTATCCAGTGTGGCAACTGGGTACTGATGAGCAGCCACTAAAACCAAAGGAAAGACCATGAACAAGTCTGAATTGATCGAAGCAGTAACCAACAAAATGAAAATTGAACACAATCGCGCCGTCAACAAAGCGGATGTTGAAGCCCTGCTGAATAGCCTTACCTCAGTGACAACCGCAGCGCTACAAACAGGCGATGAAGTCGTACTAATAGGCTTAGGAAAGTTCAGCACCGGCCATCGTGCAGCGCGCACTGGTCGCAGCCCACAAACGGGTGAGGCGATTCAAATTGCTGCAAAAAATACAGCCAAATTCACACCCGCTAAAGCGCTAAAAGACGCACTCAACTAACCACGAAAGCGATTGCCAGTGGTCGCCCAGCGCGGCCACTGTTGTTTAGAGACCCTTCTATGAAAAAAGAACTAACGCCCCACCAAAAGAAACTAGCCCGCAACAGAAAACGCCGCCAGCGTGCGCGTGATGTCGCGCATAAAGCGGCGGTTGGTGCGCATAGCATCGACCTTAAATTCGAGATGTATCGCGGCACCGGCGAAGCGTTGCAGCACCTGTGCAAAACCGGTGGCTTTGAAGAGCCTGAAGAGGTTATCACCCTGCTCATTCATGGCGCTTATTTATTATCCCAGCGTGACCCGTCACGCCTGCAAGAATTATATAACGTGACATGTCACGCAAAAGCGGAGCCAGCAAATGATCACTAAAGAACAGTGGGACAAGATAGAAAATGAATTAACCGGCATGTTTGCATCGGTAAAGTTTCAATACGGCGAACATGTGTTGAATGTAGCTAGAGTAAGAACGGGCGAGGCAAAGCACGAGCTAATGGTGTATATCGATGGATGCATCAAAGGCGCATGGCATATGCCAGACAGCAATGGCTTTATACCTGTAGCAAAAGAGGTATGGCGTACCCGCAAGAAAGCGAAATTCTCACCTCAAAAGAAAGCCAAAATCATCAAGTCATTAGGCAAGCGTTTAGCAAGATCAACGTTTGGAGATTTAGATGAAGTCTGGATCTACTACAGCCCCGATTTCACCACGGCTAAATCGCTGGTGCGGCAGTATAAAAAGCTGGAAGGGCTAACGCTGATAACAAAAGAAGAATAAGTTGCCGCGCCTTGTACAAAGGCGCGGACTTGTTACCTCACCGGGCACGTTCCTTATGCTCACCGGATCTTACTTTAGGATTGAGCCTTAAAGTTAACCAATTTACTCGCATATAAATATAGGAAAAATTCCTAAAAGGAGTCTTTTTGATGACGGATAAACGCGACACTCCACCCAAAAAAGATAACCGCAAAGCCATCACTGCTCGCATCCACATTGCTAAAAAAGAGCTGGGGCTGGATGATGAAACCTACCGCGCCATGCTCCAACAAGCGACCAAGCATAGCAGCTGCGCCGATATGCATATCAGCGACCTATATCGGGTAATGGAACACCTCAAGCAGCTGGGCTATAAACCCGCCGCCCGTAAATTTGGTAAACGGCCAAACCCTGCAAAAGATAAAGCAGCACTGATGGGCAAAGTAGAAGCACTGCTGGCAGACAGAAAGCTGCACTGGAACTATGCCCATGCGATGGCTCAGAGGATGTTTAAGGTAGAGAAAGTAGATTGGTTGGATCGGGATCAGTTGTGGAGGTTAGTGGCGGCCTTAGAAAAAACCGCCACAAAAACAGCGACTCTTGACAAACTCCAGCCTAAACAATAAATTGAATGCTCACTCGTTATCACAGGCTAATCAGTCTGATAGTGATATTAATGGTACATTTCTTAATAATAGGAACGTACCAAGGCAGGCAGCCTTTATCATTAGGTACAAAGCTAAGCTTGTACGGTGATACTAAATTGGGGACTAGGCGACCAGCTTACCCTTACCAGAAAGAGCACAGCCGTTCGCTCTTCTGGCATTGATTTTGGTATTACTATGCCCGTTAAAAATGCTGTTCGCACATTACCTGCTGCAAAACACTACAAAAACATCTCATACGAAACACTCGCCGCTAGTTGGTTTGCCAATGATTGCTGGGAAGTATTCATGCCTCTCGTAGATCACGGATCGAAAACAGATTTATTAATTGCAGATGACACTAATACTTATCGTATTCAAGTGAAGGCGCTAGCTTTAAATGACGAAAGTCAAACTGTTAAAAATCAGTGGGGAGACGTCAATATCGATTATGTGATCTTCTTCTCACACACGGGAGACTGGGGATATATCACACCGCCTTTTAGAGAAAAAAGTAAGAAGCTGAATGCGGATGGCCATGTTCGATTCCATCAACATGAAAAGAACTTTGCTAAGGCATTTCAGCGTATTTAACAATCAACGGTTTGATAAGGCTGGAGCGGTAGATAAGTACCGGCCTTATTAAAAAGTAAGTCTGTGGCGATTGGTAGCGGTGTTAGAAAACGCCACTATGCGAATTACCAAAAAAGCATTGAATTCGATATTTACCAGAAATACCAACCTATTGAACATTACAATTATTCAGCGACTACATGAGTTGTAATTGCCAATGCAGCTATACCTGCTAACCCTATGATCCATTTATTACCGCCCGAAGCTTTATGGGCTAAATACATAGCAGACGGAACCGTTACTAAGGAAGTGGCCACTTGCTTGCTTGTAGGTGACAAGCCTAATATTTTCCGTACAAAGCTTTCACAGTTAAAGCTTAAAAGAGAGTAGTTAACTTGACCAACAAACCCTCTCGCACACTCTAATATTTGATGTTCACTAAAATCCGATTTTAATGAAGACAATGTTACAGATCCTCCACAAACTGCTTCGTAGAAGCTCCGCTCAGAAACTGTCCCCCTTGCCGCAGAGTTGTCGATAACCATAGGCATTCCATCAGTTCCTATACGGTCTGATACAATTGCGTAATGTGTATAACTCTTGTGTCTGATCTTAATAACCGTACCTGGCAAGAAAGAAAATATAAGTTGTTTGTACATAAAAACTCCAATATTATCATGGCAAATATTTTAAATTATTCATTTATGCCTTACAGGCATAAGTGAATAATTAGACATAAATTATTTAAGCACGAGAAAATGCCTTATGCAAGTAGGTTCTACTTATTCAGCTATAGTCGGCGCTGTGATCGCCCAAACGAGAGATGAAGAAGCGGTGTCTCAAGCAAAACTCGCTGAAGCTGTTGGTATTGGGCAACCGGCATGGTCACGTATAGAGAAAGGAGAAAGTGCTCTTACTATCGACCAGTTGGCCCGTGCATCAAGCGCTCTCGGTAAGCACCCATCGGAGATACTATCTATAGCCGATTCCACTGTTTTAAAAATGGAGGAGGAAGCGTTAAATATTTCTTATGACAAACCTCAAAGGAAAAGTGCTGCATCGAATGCAGGACTGCTTTTGCTTGGGGGAGCTGCTTTAGGTGCTTTAATTTATGCCGCAAAAAAATCTAAATAACATATAGCCACCTTTCTATTTCTAATTTCAAATCCGTTGCTAGAATCCACCATACCTACAGGGATATAGATTCAGCAAAAAAAAACTTATGGAAATCAGGAGTTAAGTATTGTCCAGAATTACAACACGAGTATTTCTTGGTCTAGCTCTGCTAGCGGCGTTAGCAGTTATATGCAAGGTGTTAACTCAATCATCCTCTGATATGGCATCAATAGGAGCAGCACTTGCCGGTGCTCTAGCAGTAATAACTGCTGTTGTATCTGCATGGGGAGCCCAGCGAGTGGTTGAGCTTGAGGAAGACCGGCAAAAACCTTACCCCTATCCGAGCTTTGACTTCACGAGCCGCTCCGGACTTGTATTATTTTGTATCAATAACTCTGGAGGCAGTGCTGCCCATGATATTTCAATCGAATGGCATGGTGAAAGCCTCAGAGACTCCTCTAACAATGAAATATGTTTTTCTAATGATAATGGAAAAATTCAAATTTCAGTTTTATTACCTGATAAATCCATATCTAAGTGCATTGATGGGCATGTTGAATTTTTCCAGCAGACTAAGACTCACCGATATACCGGAACTATTAAATTTAAAGACCCTCTTGGGCGAAAGTATTCACATATATTCGAAATGGATGCACATATGTACCGAGAAACACTTCTATACTTTAATGAAGAAATGCAAACTCTCGTAGAATTACAAAAAATACCTGATCAGCTTGAATCGTTAGGAAGTGAATTGAAGAAAATAAGTAAGGCGATCAGTGCCAAAAACCCCGCTAACAAATAACATTTTTTTCTAACGCTACCCCCCTTTACACTGAACAGCATCATTCCTGAGGCTGTTCTATGACAACTCAAATCGCACACCTGCAAAGCCTGCTGCCTGCTTCTATTCATGAAGTGGCGGCGGTCATTGGCATGCCTGCGACTTTGCGATTGGTCGAGCGCTTCGGCGGTACTACACTGCCACTCCCCACAGGTGCTAACCGAAATGGCCGCAACTATTTACGCGCCCTGGCTAAACAGATTGGCGATGATGATGCACAAAAGCTGGCGCATCACTGTGCCGGTGAGCCGCTGTATATCCCGCGTTGTGATGCCGCCTTACGCCGTATTCGGGACCTGAGTATCTGTGATCAGTTTGAAGCCGCTGTACGTACCGGTAAAACCGCGAACAAAGCCGTGGTTGAGCTGGCGCTGGAATACAAACTTACCGACCGCTGGATCTGGAACATCCTAAAAGAAACGCCGCCCAGCAATGCGCCCACCACTGCCGACCTGTTCCACTGAACCCCTTCCTCTAATCCGCTAGCCCCGCACTTAATACACTGCTGACATCACCACTATTGATCTAGCGTTTTACGCAACCAATAAGGAATGTCAGCATGTTTGAAAACCGTTTGCCTCGCCTGTTTCTTTGGATATTGATTACCATCGCGCTAACGTTAGCCGTGGCGTATTTAGCTCCTTACCAGCTCACCGTTACCCTCTATAAAATCAGCTTGGTATCACTGGCCGCTGTGCTGGGGTATTGGATCGACCGCGCTGTTTTTCCGTATGCCCGCCCGCATGATCTCCCTCAAGGGAACTATCGGAATATCAGCATGATGCGCCGCGTCATTTTAATGGCCGCTATCATCATCGCTATAGCGCTGGGTGCCTAACATGCATCCGTTTGCGGTCGTTGTTGCTGCACTTATGTTGTTCTGGATGCTGGTAATTGCAGGCTGTTCGCATGCCGTTGCTGGCGGTATCCCGCACGAGTCCAACCGCTACCGTAACGAGTTAACCCGCCAAGCCCGATTAATCTGGGGTTTAGATGCCCCAATAGCGGTGATGGCGGCACAGGTACACCAAGAAAGTCTCTGGAATCCTAACGCCGTTAGCCATGTGGGCGCGCAAGGTCTCGCCCAATTCATGCCCGCTACCGCACAGTGGATACCTCAAATTGATAAAAGCCTCCGCAGTGTTTATCCGTCCAATCCATCATGGGCGCTACGTGCATTAGCCCGTTATGACTTCTGGCTCTATTCCCGCCTTAAAGCCGATACCAACTGTGACCGTTGGGCGTTCACATTAAGCGCGTACAACGGTGGTTTAGGCTGGGTACTGCGTGACAAAAAAGCCGCCAAAGCTGCCGGTGATAGCCGCTGGTTGTATTGGGATAGCGTGGAAAAACACAACGCTGGGCGCAGTGTCGCCGCATTCCGTGAGAACCGAGGCTATCCTCGCCGCATCCTTCTTATGCTAACCCCACGTTATCAACAGGCCGGATGGGGCCAAGGTGTTTGCCATGATTAAAAATCTTATTTTTGCCGCGCTCTTTTCGTGTTTTCTCTGCTCTGTCGGCGGCTATTGGTATGGCTACAGCACTGCTAAAGAGGCCCACGAGGCCCAGCAATCTAAAGCCATTGCCGCCGCTGAGCAGACCTTACGTCGCCACTACGAGCAGCAGCTTGCTACGGCTAATGAAAGCGTAACAACCCTGCGCCAGCAAAAAGCCACGTTAGCCAAAACCGCCAGCGTACTAGAAAAGAGGATTGCCCATGTATCGCGCCCTGATTGCGTTATCAGTACTGGTTTTGTCGGGCTGTACAACCGCGCCATCGGTGCAGATCTGCCCGCCGATAGCGCTACCACCGGAACTGATCGAGCGCCCGGCACCAGCGTCTCCCTTAATGCACATGCCACTGACCCATCAAAGCTCGACACCACCATTAGCGATGTTAACCAGCAAGACATCCTGCGCCATGTCGTTGACTACGGCGGGCGATGCCAAGCGATTGAAGCCCAGCTTATCCAGCTGATCGAATTTGAAGAGAAGATCAATGAATCACGAAGAACAACTGGAGCTAGCAACCCAGTACATACAGGCAGCGACGGATGACCGTGTTGCCGCTATTTGTAGGCGCGTGCCTCACGGCGAATCAGCCACCCATTGTGTCGATTGCGGGCTGAGCATTCCCCAAGGCCGACGCGAGGCGTTGCCCGGTGTGCAGCACTGTATTAGTTGTCAGGAGATAGAAGATCGCTATGGAAATCATCGCTAAATACTGGGCCCCTTTATGGGCCACGATCACCACCATTGCGATGGTGATCATGGCGTTATTAGCCAAGACCTACGCAAAACGCGAATCGGTCGACACCTTGCACAGCGAGATAAAGCGCATCGATCAGCGCTTGGACGACTTGCCCAGCGAACGCGAATTGCACCGGCTACAGCTAGAGATTAGCGAGTTGCGGGGAGCCATTCTCGCACTGAACTCTGAGCTGCCCCAAGTAAGGCGTTTAGCCGATCTGTTATTAGAAAACGAATTGAAGGAGAGATCATGATGCGCCAGCTGTTAGACGAAGATCAGCGTCTGGTTATTCTTCGAGGCTTGATCGACTGCGGCGGTGATGCCAACGAGTCCATTATTCAGCAGTGCCTCGATCTGTATGCCCACCGCTTAAGCCGTGATGCAGTACGTAACCACTTAAGCTGGCTGCAGGAGCAAGGGCTTATCACTATCGCCGATGTGGCGGGCTGTTATGTGGGCACACTCACCGCACGCGGACAAGATGCCGCCGAAGGCCGCGCCACAGTGCCCGGTGTTAAAAAACCACGGGCACGCTGATATGGCTGATAAAAGCTCAGATAAAAGAACGCGAGGCCGTCGCTCTAAAATCGATCTGCTGCCTGAAGAGATCAAGCGTGAACTAAACGCCATGCTGCGTGATGGTCGCTTACAGCAGCAAGAGATCCTCGACCTTGTTAATGCGCAGATCAAAGAAGCCGGGCTGGAAGATAAAGCCAAGCTCTCCCGTTCGGGCCTTAATCGTTACGCCAGCCGCATGGAAGAGGTTGGCGCAAAGATACGCCAGGCACGCGAAGTGGCCGAAGTCTGGACGGCTAAATTGGGCGACCAGCCCACCAGTGAAGTCGGCAAGCTGCTTCAGGAAGTCGTGCGCACAATGGCCTTTGAAACCGGCATGGCGATGAGTGAGTCCGGCGACCCTGTCGAGCCTAAAGCGTTGAGCCAGTTAGCCCTGGCCATCCAGCGTGTAGAGCAAGCCGCCATGGCCAGCCATAAGCGCGAGAAAGAGATCCGCACCGCCTTTGCAGAAGAAGCCGCCAGCATGGTGGAAGAAGTCGCCAAGTCCCAAGGCTTGACCCGCGAAGGTGTAAAAGCGATCAAAGCGCAGATACTGGGGATTGTATGATGATTGCCGTCAAACTATTGCGCCATGCGCACGGTATTTTGCTTTGCGCTTTGGCTATTCTCGCGATTCAATCAGGTGATGTGGTGGTTTCTGCCACATATGTTGCTATTGCAGGCTGGCAGGCCGAAGGGTTATGACCATCCTCGACCAACCATTAGGCTCCATCGCCGACAGCAACCTAAAAGATCTGCAGCAATTTAACGCTGCAGAGGTTTTATTGGGCTATCAAAAGCGCTGGATTGCGGATGAGTCGCCGCTCAAGATCGCGGAAAAGTCCCGACGTACCGGTCTCACCTGGGCCGAAGCTGCCGATGCTACCTTGTATGCCGCTACGGCTAAAAGCGAAGGCGGCGGCAACCACTTTTATGTGGGTTCTAATAAAGAGATGGCCCGCGAGTTTATCGAAGCGGTAGCCATGTGGGCCAAGGCGTTTGATAAAGCCGCAGGCGATATCCACGAAGAGATCTTTATTGATGATGGTAAGGATGGCAAAGAGATCCTCACCTTCGTGGTTAACTTTGCCTCTGGCTTTAAGGTGCAAGCGCTTAGCTCCAACCCTGCCAACCTGCGTGGTATGCAAGGTAACGTCACCATAGATGAAGCAGGCCATCACGACAGGCTTGCTGAAGTGCTCAAAGCCGCGCTGGCCCTCACGATGTGGGGCAGCAAGGTGCGGCTTATCTCCACGCATAACGGTGTTGATAACTTATTCAATACCCTGATCACCGACAGCCGTGCAGGCCGCAAACGCTACTCAATCCACACTATTACGTTAGACGATGCATCCAGCGAAGGCTTATATAAACGTATATGCCAAATAACCCGCAAAACGTGGAGCCAGGAAGCCGAGGACGAATGGAAAGCAGGGTTACTTAAAGACACCGCCACTGAAGAAGACGCACTGGAAGAGTACTACTGCGTACCCAAACAGGGCGGCGGTGCTTATATATCCCGTGGCCTGATCGAACGTGCCATGCACCCGCAAAACCCGATCGTTACCTTTGAGTCCCCTAAAGACTTTGAAAAGTGGCCAGTTTCACAGCGTGAGGCCGAAGTCAGCCAGTGGCTAGAAGACTTTGTAGCGCCACTTTTGGCACAGCTCAACTCCGATCATAACCACGTATTCGGGGAAGATTTTGCGCGCAAAGGCGACCTTTCTATATTTGCGATCGGGGCGATCCAGCCCGATACCCGCATCCGTGTACCGTTCCATTTAGAACTGCGCAATGTGCCCTACAGCCAACAAGAACAGATTATGTTCTATGTGATCGACAACCTGCCACGTTTTGTTGGGGCGGCGTTCGATGCCACAGGTAACGGCGGATCACTGGCCGAAAAAGCAGCGGATAAATACGGCACCGAGATGGTCGAGCAAGTGATGCTCAACCAGCCCTGGTACCGCGAGTGGATGCCCAAGCTCAAAGCCAAGTTTGAAGACAACGACATCGAAATTCCTAAAAGTCTGGATGTGATCAGCGACCTGCGCAAGATCATCGTTAACCGTGGCATACCGCAAATCGAAAAAGGCAGCGGTACCGGTGAAGATGGCAAGCAGCGCCACGGCGACAGTGCCGTGGCCTATGCCATGGTCGTGCGTGCTTCTTATATGGAAGGTGCGCCGATTGAGTTTACGCCATTGCCAGATCGACACGGCAACAATGGCCATCCCGATGATGACGACTATCAAGACAATGACTCAGACAACAGTTACAAAGGCGGAGCCTGGTAATGAGCAACCGATTAATAGATATCAATGGTAACCCGCTGGCATGGCCCAGCGAGAACGAAATGCAGACGGATGAATCCAAACTCAGCCACTTACAAAAACACTATGCTGAACATCCATCATCCGGCCTTACCCCATCACGCTTGGGCAGCATCATGCGCGAAGCTGAACAGGGCAACATCATCGCCCAGTCTGATCTGGGCGAAGATATCGAAGAGAAAGACGGCCACATCTTTAGTGAGCTGCAAAAGCGTAAACTGGCCCTGCTTACTATTCGTGGCAGTGTAGAGCCGTGCCGCAATGCCAGTGAGTCGGAAAAGAAAGATGCCGTCCTGGTGCAAGAGCTATTGGATGAGATCCCCGACTTTGAAGATGTCGTTACTGATATGGCTGACGCTATCTTAAAAGGCTTCAGCAATATCGAGCTGGAATGGACGCAATGGGGCAGCAGCTGGCTGATTAATGCAGCGCACTATCGACCACAGAACTGGTTCCAGCTAAACCCCGACAACCGCAACCAGATCCGTTTACGCGATAACAGTGCCGAAGGCGCAGAGCTGCAAGCGTTTGGTTGGGTGCGTCATATCCATCGCTCTAAATCCGGCTACCCAGGGCGTAATGGCTTAACCCGCGTACTCGCATGGCCGTTCCTGTTTAAGAACTATTCTGTACGCGATCTGGCCGAGTTTTTAGAGATCTACGGCTTGCCGCTACGCCTGGGCAAATACCCCGCCGGAGCCAGCGACAAAGAGAAATCCACACTGCTACAAGCGGTGATGAGCATCGGCCACAACGCCGGTGGCATTATCCCCAAAGGGATGGAGATCGAGTTCCAGGAAGCCGCCAAAGGTGCATCATCTCCCTATGAAGCAATGATGAGCTGGTGTGAACGCACCCAGTCCAAAGCGATATTGGGCGGCACGCTCACCAGCCAAGCGGATGGAAAAAGCAGCACCAACGCACTCGGCAATGTACACAACGAAGTACGCCAGGAGCTACGTGATAGCGACCTGCGCCAGATCGCCAGCACCATTACGCGGGATATCGTTTATCCGTTGTGGATGCTCAATGGCCGTGCCGCCGGTGATCCACGCCGTCACCCTAAGTTTGTGTTTGATGTATCCGAGCCTGAAGATATCGCCACCTATGCCGCGCACCTGCCCAGCCTGGTTGCGCTGGGTATGAAAATCCCGCAAGCCTGGGCACACGAAAAGCTGATGATTCCTCAGCAAGAAGGCGACGAGTCGATCTTAGGTATGCCTCAACAGCCAGTACCGGAAGATGCCAAAAAGATCACTAAAAAAGAAGATCCAGCCACTAAGCTAGCGGCCCTCAAAGCACAAGAAACCGCCGATGTGGTCGAGGCGTACATTAGCCAGCTGCAAGGTATGGCCAACAAAGCGACCACCGAGATGATCGACCAGATCAAAACCTTAGTGGATAACGCCGCCTCGTTAGAAGAGATACGCGATGGCTTGCTGGCGTTAGACATGCCGGTGGATCAGTTAGCCGATGCTATGAGCCAAGCACTTTCAGCGGCGAGCTTAGCGGGCCGTTACGAGCTGCTGCAGGATGCGCAGTAATGCCAAGCATGGCGGACTACGGAAGCCGACCGTTTAAAGAAGCGATCAACTACTTCAACCAGAAGCTACCCTTGCCAACCACTGGCTGGCAAGACGTTTACGGCCAGCAACACGACCATGCTTTTATGGTGGCCGGTGCCAACAAAACATCCATCATCGAGGGCTTTGCCAATGCGATACAAGGGGCGATTGAGGGCGGCGAGACACTGCAAAGTTTTCGCAAGCGGTTCGATACCATCGTTCAAAGCGAGGGTTGGGATTACAACGGATCACGTAACTGGCGCAGTCGTCTCATCTACGAGACGAACATCAGGCAGGCCTACAATGCAGGGCGTGAAGCGCAGATGGCCGATCCGGCATTCCAGAAGCAGTTTCCCTATAAGGAGTATCGTCATAGTGGCGCAGAGCACTACCGGCCTCAACATAAAAGCTGGGATCGGTTGCTGCTGCTAGCCAATGATCCATGGTGGCAGGTACACAGCCCCTCCAACGGTTATGGCTGTAAATGCAAAGCCTTTCCGCGCTCACGCCGCTGGATGCAGCGCCACGGCAAAACACTACCGGATAAAGCCCCAGCGGATGAGTTTAAAGAGTATCTGGACAAACGCACCGGCGAACTGAAGCAGATCCCGCTGGGTATCGATCCTGGCTTTGAACATCGCCCCGGAGCCAGCTGGTTGCGCCATGCCACGCTTAAACCAGCACAACTACCAACGCTCACACCGAAAGCACAAGCCATCCCAGTGGGGCCAGCGGCTAAACCGGATCTACCCACACCAGCTGCCGTACCTGAAACCGTATTGATGGCCGATGGCCTAGCGGGTGATGCTTACGTCAAAGCCTTTATGGATGAGTTCGGTGCCGCTGGTGCAGCGGGTATAAGAGTCTTTAAAGATATAAAGAACGAAGCGATCCTGATAAATGAACAGCTATTCAAGAACACCAGCGGCGAGACAGTAACCACAGCACTTAAAGACAAACGCTATACCCGACTATTAGCCCGCGCATTAATCCAGCCCGACGAAATCTGGAACATGCTGGAGCCAGACCCATCCCGCCCCGGCAAATACAAACTCAAGCGTCGTTATATAAGCCGCTTCCAGATAAGCGGTGAGGCACAACCCATCTACAGCATCTTTGAAATCATCAACGGTACATGGGCCGCCAACATCCTAACCGACACCACACAGGCCAACACCCTGCGCCAAGGCGTGCTGCTGTATAACCGCTTAGAGGAGGTCGAATAATGGCCGGTACACAATCAAACATCAGCATCGACTACGACAGCCAAGCCGTCACCGACGTGCTGAATCAACTCATTGCCAACGTGAGTGACACACAACCGGCCATGATGGAAATAGCCGAATACCTGCACGAACGCACCCGCGACCACTTCGACAACCAGCAAGATCCCGACGGCACCCCCTGGGCACCACTGGCTGCATCCACACTAAAAGCCAAACAACGCAAAGGCGTACCCATCGATAAGATCCTCCACGGCCAAAGCCTGCACCTACGCGATACCATCTTCCCGTTCTGGAGCAATGGCGAAGCAGGCGTTAGCACCGGCCCAGGCACAGAAGCCTATGCCGCCACCCAGCAGTTTGGTGCAGATGAAAGGAATATAGAAGCGAGGCCATTTTTAGGACTGAGCGCAGAGGATGAAACCGAAGTCATTGAGATCATGAATCAGTTTTTGACTGAAGGCGTGTAAGGCGTTTTAAGGGCATGGATCAGCAAAGGCGGCTGTTGCTACGGAAAAGAAACGAAAAGGATTTCTAACGGGGGTCTAACGGGGAATTATTGGCTTTTTAATGCTAATATTCGGAACAACATAAGTTAAACTGCAAAATTAATAGTGGAGGCTTGGCTGAGAAGCTTAGAAAAAAATATGGGTACTATATTTACTATTGGATATGAAGGAACAACCATATCTGATTTTTTGGAAACATTAAGAAGCAATCACATTGATGTTCTTCTTGATGTAAGAGAGTTCCCAATATCTAGGAAAAAAGGCTTTTCTAAAAATCAGCTGCGCTCTCACTTAGAAGTTGCTGGGATAGAGTATAAGCATGAAAAATCCCTTGGTTCACCTAAGCCTGTTAGAACAAGATTATATGAGTCAAAAAACTATAAAAATTTCTTTACAGAATTTGACCTGTATCTAAGCGATCAGAATGAAATTTTAGAGAGGGTAACATCTGAAGTAAGTGGGAATGTTGCTCTTATGTGTTTTGAAAAAGATGTAATGACTTGCCATAGGAAGTCAGTAGCGCGTGAGTTAAGCAAACTAACCAGCTCGACAGTAAGGCATTTGAAAGTAAATTAAGGACGATATTTAAAATGGAAAGGATTCGAAAAAGTATATGTATATTGGTTAAGGCCTACCCGCAGCCTAGTCATAAATACGGTCAAACAGTTTGTTGTGCGGGAATAACAAATGAAGGCGAGTTCGTAAGGCTCTATCCAATCCCATATATGTCATTAAACCCTGATCAAAAGTTCGATCGATTTGATTGGATAGAAGCTGAAGTTTGGCACGACCATAGTGCTGACTGGAGGCCAGAAAGCTATAAGGTGTTTCCGGATTCTATTAAGGTTATTAGTAGAGCTGCCTCAAAAGAGCGCCATAAATTGTGGCTTTCTTATGTGTCCCCTAGTTTTCAAGAACTTAAGGATGAAAATCATAGTTCCAGAAAAACAAGTTTGGGTATTGTGAAGCCTAATCCTACATCTTTAAAATTTCATAAAGAGAATTATTCCAATAGTACTGATGATGAAAAAGAGTCAATTAATTTAATTCGTGATCAACAGTTGCTATTCAGTAAAGGGGATGAATACAAAATACCCCCACCAGAAACAGTTTTTAAATATCGCTTTATGTCAGATAAAACCAAGCATGATATGACTATCCATGATTGGGAAGTACAAGCAGCTTATTATAAGTTTAAGCAATTATATCGTTCAGAAGCATTTGAAAAGCTCACTCAAAAATACCAAACTGAAATCCCATCAAGCAATCTGCATTTCATTATGGGTACTCAACTTTCAAGACCACATCAATTCATGATCATTGGCTTGCTACGGTTTCAAGGTGATGGGCAAGCAATTGAAGCGCAACAAGGATTATTCTAACCCACTGAACCCCTTCCTCTAATCCCTTGCCGCCAGACACCTTAGTCTGGCGGCATGAAGACATCAAACCTTACACCTCTCGCGATACTCTCAACCACACCCGAACCGGTGGCGGTGCTTTCGCTCGACTTAAACGCCGATGCTAACGGCTGGCAGCAGCTGCTACCCGCTGGGCAGTTTCGTGCGGTGGATGGTCGCCCGTTTGATGTGCCTGGTAACCACTGGTTTATTGATGCGGACGTAGCCGCCAACCTTATCGCGCTGGCTAACCAGCGCACTAACGACCTCGTTATCGACTACGAACACCAAACCCTCAAAGCAGAAGAAAACGGCGAACCTGCGCCCGCTTCTGGCTGGTTCAAAACAATGGAATGGCGCGAAGGCTCCGGTTTATGGATCAAACCGCAGTGGACGCCTCGCGCTACCGACTTCATTAAAAACGGCGAATACAAATACCTCTCCGCTGTTTTCCCTTACGACGCTACCACCGGTAAGCCCCTGCGGCTGCATTCGGCTGCGCTGGTGAATCGCCCTGGCATTGATGGCCTGCAAGCCGTTGAAGCGCTGGCGGCGCTTTCCCTTACTTCTATTTCCCCTCAAACCTCAAACTCAACGGAGCATTCTATGAATGAACTATTGAAAAAGATGCTGGCGCAATTAGGCATCACCGTAGAAGAAGGCAAAGAGCCCGACACTACAGCAGCCTTAGCTGCACTCAGCGAGCTACAAACCAAGGCAGGTTCAGCCACTACGTTGGCCACCAAAGTAGCGGCGCTGGAAGCCAACGACAATGGCGGCACGGTCGACCCGACCAAATATGCTCCCGTTGAAGTGGTACACGAATTACATGCGCAAATCGCGGTGCTATCCGCACAGGGCGCGTCTTCTCAACTAGATCAAATAATTGATAAAGCTAAGCAAGAAGGGCGGCTCGTTCCGGCAATGGAAGCGTGGGCACGTGACATGGGTAAAAAAGACATGGCCGCACTGCAGGCGTTCCTGGATAAATCCCAGCCCATTGCCGCGCTAGCAGCGATGCAAACCACCGGCAAAAAACCGGATGAAACCAACAACCCCATCGCGGCATTAAGCGCCGAACAAAAACAAGCGGCTGAGCTGTTGGGCATGTCCCACAAAGCGTACGCCACCATGCTCACGTCACAAGAGGAAGCTGAATAATGGCTATCACCATCAATGCGGCACTGGTCAAAGCGCTTTTTGAAGCGTGGAAGAACGATTTTAAAGGCGGTGTTAAATCTGCTGATCCGCAGTGGAGCAAAATCGCTACGGTGATTAAAAGCACCACAAAATCCAATACCTATGGCTGGCTGGGCAAGTTCCCGATGCTGCGCGAGTGGATTGGCGATCGTGTGCTTAACTCCATGCAAACGCACGCTTACACCATCACGAATAAGAAATTTGAAAGCACTATTGGTGTGCCTCGTGATGACATTGAAGATGATCAAGTCTCTATTTTTAGTCCGATCTTTATGGAGATGGGCCGCGCTGCTGAGATTCAGCCGGATCAGTTGGTGTATGGCTTATTGGCCGCAGGCGAAAGCACGCTTTGCTACGACGGCCAAAACTTCTTTGATACTGACCATCCCACCTATCCAAACGCAGACGGTACCGGCGTAGCGGTTAGTGCATCCAATCTTGCGGCGGGAGCCGAGCCTGCTTGGTATTTGTTGGATAACAGCCGTGCAATTAAACCGGTTATTTTGCAAGAACGTCGTGCCCCTAATCTTATGGCCATGACCAAGCTGGATGACGAGGTGGTGTTTACCTCTGACGAGTTCCGCTTTGGTGTGGATTGTCGTCGCAATGTGGGCTTCTCTTTTTGGCAGTTGGCCTACTGCTCTAAGCAAGCACTCAACGCTGACAACTTGTGGGCGGCGATTACCGCTATGCGCGAATACACAGCGGACGGCGGACAAAAGCTGGGGATTAAACCCACCACCTTGGTGGTGCCTGCATCATTAGAAAAAATGGCTACTCGAATGCTTGAGCGTGAGCTGGATGCCAGCAGCTCTAATGAATTGAAAGGTCGTCTTGAGTTGGTCGTAGCTGATTATCTGTAAGGCTATACGCACTACGTAGATTATGTAGGTGGGGCTTAGCCCCGCCTCCTGTCACCCAGGAGAGATAATGAAATGTCTAAGACTCTTATTGCCAGTCATATCGCTAGCCATATCCGTATTACCGCCGCCGTTAACGGCTTTCGCCGCGCAGGTATCGCGCATCCTGCTGAGCCCACCACCTACCCATTGGCTCAGTTTAGCGAAGCACAGCTGGAGCAGCTTCACAAAGAACCGCGTCTTTCTGTTGAGCTTATCGAAGCACCTGAAACCGATCAGGAAGATGGTCAGGCTGCTGATCAGAAAGGGGCCGTGGAGCCGGACAGCGTGGGTGTAGCGCTAACAGATATGACCGTGCCGCAGCTTAAAGAGATTGCCGCTGCTGGTGAGATTGTTGGATTTGCCAGCATGAACAAAGCCACGTTGATTCAAGCGATTGAAGGTGCGCGTGCCGCTCAACTCGCACAGGATGAGGCGTAATCATGTACGCCGTTAAAGCGGATATGACCACGCGCTTTGGTGAGGAAGAACTGATCCTCCTCACCGATCACGATGCCGACGCCGGTGTGATCGATGACGCCGTATTGGATCAAGCATTAGCCGATGCCAGTGCCGAGATAGACGGTTACCTTGGCGGGCGTTACAGCCTGCCATTGCCCTCGGTACCGGCGGTGCTCACCCGTATCTGCTGTGATATTGCCCGTTATCTGCTGCACGACGAACACGCCCCGGATCGCATTAAAGAGCGTTACGACGGAGCCGTGAGCTTTCTTAATAAACTAGGTAACGGCTCTATTAGCTTAGGTATGCCGGATGAAGGCGACGCTAGCCCCAGCAACAATACGGCACAAATCAGCAGTGATGGCCGTGTGTTTGGTCGCCAAAACAGCCAGGACTTTATCTGATGTACCAGCTAACGGATAACTACCTGGTGGCAGAAGATCACCTGGTGCAACGTCTCGATACCATCGAAGGCTTGCGCAAGGTGTATCGCAGTTGTGATCTGGCCGAGATGAAAGAGCGCGGCCAAGTGACGCCTGCCGCACATGTGATCTATGCCGGTGATGCTGTGCCAAATACCGCGCAAGGGGGTGTTGCGGCGCAGGTCACCCAAACATGGATGGTGGTGATCACCGTTAGTTTGCGCGACCAACACAAAGCAGGCCCATTGCTGGCATCGGTCATTAATGAAATGGCAGGGATTCATGGCGAGCTGGGCAACTTTGTGCGGGTTAATGCGCCCTCGCGCCCAGGCTTCTCTAATGGCTTTGGCTATTACCCGATTGCTTACCAAATCAAATTCAAAACCAAAGGAGCCCTCAGATGAGCGGACTACTCTTAGCAGGCGATGTGTACATCGACCGATACGACGACAACGGCAATGCTACCGGTTTGGTTGGCCCGCTTAACGCCACCCAGCTGCAGATCAATACCCCGTCTGAATCCAAAGACCGGACTTCCAAGCGTAAAGGCAGCTATGGCAACGCACTGGATAGCGTCACGTTAGCACAGGCGACTGAGGTAACGATCGTCTTTGATGATCAACCCACAGAGATGCTAGCGATGGCCATGATGGGCGACTTTGAAGAGCAAAACCAAGGTGCAGGCACGGCTACCGAAACGCTGGTAACACTGCCTAAAAGCAACCGTTGGGCAGCACTGGTACATCGCAACCTGACGGAAGCGGGTGTTGTTGCACTGCTAGCCGTCGATGACAGCCCCATTGCCGCTGCCGGTTATGAGATTAACTATGCCGATGGCCTAATCCGCACCGTGCCAGGCGGCGCACTGGATACCGGTACCGCGACAGAGATTAAGCTGACCTACACCTATGCAGCGGTGAATAAAACCGTGATCAAAGGCGGTATTAAACCGACGATCAAGGCACGCATCCTGCTGAAAGGCGTGAACCTGGCTAACTCCAAAGGCGTGGAATGCGACATTCTTGAAGCCTCGTTGGCACCTACGCAAGCCGTGGATCTGCTTGCGTCTGAGTACGTCAGTACCACGCTCGCGGGTAAAGCCATCTTGCGTGATGGCGAAACAGCAGCATTTTATCTGACTCAGGATAAATAAGCGTTATGAGCGTTAAGGAAACCGCCCTTAGTATCCTGATCAAAGCCAAAGACTTAGCCAGCGCACCGCTGGCTAAGTTTCGCGGTGAGGTTGAGGGTACAGAAAAAAGCAGCCAAAAAGCGGCAGGCTCTGTTGATAAGTTTGGTGATGCATTAGAAGGCAGCGCTAAGAAATCCAGCCTGTTTACCAATGGGTTGTCTTTTATTACCAGTAAGCTGGGCGGTCTTCTTACCAGTGCAGCGGCATTAGTGGGTTTTGGCGGTGCCGTACAAAGCAGCCGTGAGTTTGAGAAACAACTGTCCAAAGTGAATGCGGTTTCCGGTGCTTCTGCAGAGGAGTTTACACGGCTTAAAGCTGCCGCCGAAGACGCAGGCAGCACAACACGTTATACCGCGACGCAAGCCGCCGAAGGGTTGGAGATTTTAGCCAGAGCCGGTGTGGGTGTTAATGATTCTATTTCGTTACTGCCAACCTTGTTGAACGTTGCTACCGCTGAGCAGCTGGGTTTGGCAGAAGCCGCCGGTTTGGTTACCGATACCCTATCAATCATGGGGCTGGCCATCGATAAAGGCGCAAACTCTGCTGATATCCTGGCAAAAGGTGCGTCGCTGTCTAACACCACCATGCAGCAGCTCGGCCAAGCCATTAGTTATACCGGCCAGTATGCGAAAGAATCTGATTTTGATCTGGCAAAACTGGTTGCCACGTTAGATGTGCTGGCTTCTAACGGTTTGCGCGGTGAGCGTGCCGGTACCGGTTTACGCTCTGTTTTGTCACAACTATCTGATCCCGCGACCAAAGCGGCCAAGGCGGTGTCTGCGCTAGGTATCGATGTTAAAGATTTTGATGCGGTTATCGAGGGGCTAAAAAGCCCAACGGCTGATACGCAAGCAGCGATTAACGCCTTCGGGATTGAAGCGGGGCCAGCGCTGCGAGCATTGATCGCAGAAGGCACCGAAGGGATTAATCAGTTTAAGGCGTCTTTGGAAAGCTCAGAGGGTGCGGTCAAAAAGATGGCCGACACGGTTAACAACAACCTTGACGGTGCCATGGTCGGCTTTGATAGCCGTATCGACTCGATCAAACGCAAGCTGACCGACCCATTATTAAAGCCGTTAGCCCGTGATTTAAAAGACTTTACCCAAAGCTTAAGCGAGCTTTCACCTGCGTTCGAATCCTTGGGTAATGGCGTTACCTTTATCTTTGATCGGGTATCGGGCGTTGTTAAATTCTTTGGTAACGCCTTTGCCGTAGCACTGGAAAGCGCCGCTGCAGTAGGGTTTACCATTCCCATCGTGCTGGCAGAGATAGAGCTGGCGGTAGATAAACTGCTCAATAAAGCTGGCTTGGTCGAAGATGCCACCGTAAAGCGTTTAGAGATCCAAGTAGGCGCGTTAAAAGCAGCACGTAATGCATTAGTGCAAGAAGCCGCAGAAGATGCGAACGATGCCAAAAATGCTATTAAGCAGCTGTTTGGTGCATTAGATGACGCCGGTGATAAAAGCGACACGGTTACCGTTAAAACAACGGAAGGCATCAAAGATATTGGCGATGCTGCTGATGAAGCGAGTCCCAAGGTAAGCAGCGTTGCGGATGCCGCCAAGGCTGCGGATGCTGCTTTTAATCAGATGACCCAGTCTGATGTTAAGAAATACATTAAGGAGCTGACCAGCGGCATAGAAGATCTGGATGCCATGTTCCAGAAAGGCACTCTCACCGTTGAGCAATACACCCGCGCTAAAGAACACCTATCCAGCGAGCTAGCCAAATCAAACAAGCTCATCCAGGAAGAAGCAGAAGCCACCAGCGCGAATAACCAAGCTGTTGAAAATCGCACCACTGCCGTTGATAAGAACACCACAGCCACAGACAAAAACACAGAATCTGTCCGTGCTAACCGTGGCGCAGCCTTAACCCTCGCCGGTAAAACCGGTGCCGCGTGGGATACGGCCAGTGAGCAGATGGGAGCCGCATACGATCGGTTAACCGAAGGCATGGCCAACGCGGTGAATAAATTTGGCAACCTGCCGCGTGCTGCGTTTGCTTATGTAAAAGATTTTGCCGATGCCTACTGGGATGCCGAGCATGCAGCGGTACGTTTACAGGCCGCGTATGATGATCAGCAACGCTCATTGGATGGTCACTTACGCAGCCTGACAGAATCTGATCATGTCACCGCCGAGATGCTCGCCAATGCAGAACGTGCCACTGGTGCTTACCATCTGCTCGGTGATCAGCAGCTCAGCCCGTTGCGTAATGCGATCTCCGCCATTAAAGCCGATATGGACAGCCTAACCGATTCGTTAGAAAACACCGTCGATAGTTTGCAGGATGAATTGGATCGCCTTAATGGAGATGCGGTGGCCATCGAAGATCGCGCCTATGCAAAGAAGCGCGATGCGCTAGAAGAGCAAGCCGCGTTGGCCAGTAAGCAAAACAATAGCAAAGCCAATGATGAAGCGCGCGAGGCATTACGCTTGCTGGAGCAAACCTACCAGATCAAACGGACTAAGGCACAAGAACAGCAACAGGCCGATCAATCGAATCAAAGCCAATATCTAACGCCCAGCAAAACCGTGCGCGTCGAGTTTCAAAACCCCGACGGGCGCATGGTTGCGGGTGATTTTAATGAAACCGCTGCTGAAGATGTTCTGAAAATGCTTGAAAACGCGAGCTTCGTATCTTCATGAATACCTTAGACGCTATCACCTTACCTGATGACCTGGTCTGGCCGGATGAGCTGGAATGGTTGCCTGTTGAGCAAACTACCGACTACGCCAGCGGCGGCTCGCTCATCATTCAAACCGGCGTAAAGCTGGCGGGGCGTCCGATTAATTTAAGTGGCTTGATCACACGCAGCGTGCTGTTAAATCTGCGCGCTCTGGCCGCCACACCGGCAGAACATACCCTGACGTTTAACGGCGTGACTTACACCGTACGCTTTCGTTATGCCGACACCGCTATTGCTGCCCGTGAGCTGATTGGCTATGCCGATCCCGACGCTAACGATTACTACGAAACAACGCTACGCTTTATCGAGGTTTAACCATGACCATTACCCGCGCTGACATTCGCTTATACAAAGCCCAGGACAATACCGACAACGACAACGGCGGCGGATCAATGACCGGCGTTGAGGTGGTGGATGGGGAGATTAATAACCTGTTTCCTGATATTTCCCGTATCGATACGGTGAATGGCGGTGTCGACATGCGCAAGATGTTCCCCGCTGTGATCACTGAAAACACTGATATCTACTACGGTGCGCATTCGATTGTGCGCAAGAACCCGGACGACCCGCGTGTTTCAGTAGTGCTGGTGCATACTGACGACCCACACGATACCCGCGCCCAGGCACAGTCCCGCGTTGAGTCTTATATGTCGCTGAGCTATGAAGCGATCTTCTACCTGTACGGTAATCACATACAGGGTATGAAAGCCCTCACGTTCCTATCACGCCCGGAGAATGATTCGCCCGAGATAGGCGAAGTGTATGTACTCACCAACGGCACCCATACGCAATACGTGCGCGTGCAAGCGGTTGAAGACCAAGAAGTATTGCTGAGCTTTTCCAGTGGTGGCGGCTTTACTGATTACCGCCGTAAGCTGTCGGTCGTGACAATCACGCAGGCATTAGAGCATGATTTTGTAGGCTCTAGCTTTAATCCGGCGGGCAACGTTTCAGCGGTACATACCTACCACACGGCTATTGCCAACGCGACCAAGTTTTATGGCACTAAAACACTGCTGGAGGACTTTACCACGTCGCAAACCGGCTTGGTGGTGGACTCGATCCATCAACAGCTAGTGCCGTCGACGCTACAGCAAACACCGATGGTGAATAAGCAAGGCACGCCTGATCTGAATGTGTTGATCACCGCTTCTGATCTGAATGAGTATTCTAATTTATTGCCTAGCTACTCGAATAAGATCACTCTGCCAATTCAATCATGGGTGCCGAGTGTCTCGAATGGTTACTCTGTAACGTTAAGCACAGGAATGCCAATCGAGCCTGGATCATTATTGTTTCCTGTATACGGCGGCGTAGATGATGGGTCAGGGGTTATGATTGGAGCATCCTATGGGTTTGAGGCAAGAATAGACTATATCAATGGCTTAGTTCACACAAAAACGACTCAAAACCTTAATGCTAATGTGGTTCTCTCTTTTAAACCTGCAACACTTATCACCACGCCTGCAAAGTTTACCTCCTTCATCGATATCACGACGCTGAACAACAGCCTTGTGTTTGTTAAAAACATATCGCCGCCCCCTTCGCCAGCATCCTTGCGCATTGATTACCGTAGCGGTGGTAAATGGTACAGAATCGAGGCAACGGGTTTAGCTATTTTGGGTGATGATGCAAATATTGGCATAGGTGCGGTCGCATATAATGGTGATGGAACCGCAACAGTATCGGTCACACTTGGAGCGGAGCCTGATGTAGGATCGAAGATCATTTATACCTGGGCATCTGCGTGGGGGTATAAGAGTATTTCAGGGAGCTATGAAACGAATAAGCACTATGAGATTTCGCTACCTGCTGCCGCTGAGAATATCAATAAAATAGCGATCAGCTTTTATTATGCCGGATCTTACTCGTTTGTCTGGGATGGCACTGCGTTTGTAAAGACATTAGGGAATTCGAGTGGAGATATCGTTGCAAAGTTTGACGCGTCTACTAATAAAATCTTAATTGATAAGTTCACTGGTAATAATTCGGAAGTCGTCCCTACGTCTATCACTTACGACTACGACGTTGATGCCGGTGCGGCAAGCGAATACACCCCGCAAACCACCACGAATGTGCCTGATGGCTCAGGCGTTGTTACCGTCACACTCGGAACAACTGTAGCCAGTGGTGATTTCTATATCAGCTACCCGATAGTAATGGATTATAAAGGCGCGTCCCGAACCGTTACTGTTATGGTCAATCAAACGGGTCAGATTTTTTCTATGCAGTTGGGTAGCGGCGGTTCTTCATACATGAGTCTTAACGAGATATTCAATACCGCCACACCCCAGCTATCAAACTGGACGGTTAATACAGGTGCCGGAACCGTGGTATTTCATCCCACTGATGGGCTCTTAGGATTAACAGCGGCCTACACACAGGAAAAACAATATTGGACCGCTGGCATGCCGTGGGTTACGCGGGATGGTGATGCTTTGATTATTTCAGGAGGCGCTTAAATGTCCAGAACAAGAACTATATACACACCTATAAGCAGTTCGTTTGCGCTGGCTTCACCACAATTTACGTTTGCTGCTTCGCATGGTGCCGGGCAGCTTGCGCCTAGCGGTACAAATGTAGTGGACGTGTCAGCTACAACAGGAAACCTAAAACCGGATCTGTTTTTTCATGTGCCAAAAAATATCGTAGGTGAATTTTCATTCTTGTTTGCAACAAGAACATATGTAACTGTTGATGGTGTTGTGTACTACAACTTCAATCCGTTAACCGGAATTGGTGCAGCATGCGGCGAGTTTGACCGCGCAAACGGTTTTATTAAGTTATCAGGCAGCGTGCCAGGTAGTTATCTACTTGGACAAAACGCTGTATTCAAAATAATCAGCATGACACTTGATGAGTTCTCATCCAGCAAACGCCCAGCTGGCCATATCTCTTTCAGAACATCCATATCTAACGTGAACTCCAGTTCATTACAGATACGCGGTAGTCGCTATCAGTCTAGTCCAATCACCTTAACTGATACGGATGGTGTTGATTTTCTGTCCGATAATTTTATTGCAGAAACAGCTTTTACAGTTACCGTTGATACCGCCACCAATATGCTAATTGGTGATGCTCACGTCGACGGCGATTTTAATGGTGCTAACGGCACGGTAACTATCTTTGGCTTAAATGGTTGGGTAATTGATCCCGACTCAATCCGCTACGATGCAGTATCTGAAGTGCGCATGCCGATGAATGCAGAATTATTGGGTCTTAATCCTGTCAGGCTTCCTTCTACCGGAAAAGTTCCAGTGATTAGTGCGGGCGATACGCTGGTGATCTTTCATGAAGAGGATCAAGTCGTTGTTCCGGTAGCGGGCGTGACGGAGAGTTGCGGGCGTGTTGATGTGGCGTTAATGGAGGTGATCGACTCGCAAGGCTTGCGGCTGGACTATCACCAATACACCGTTGACCGTGACTTGGGCGAACTAACGTTTGAAAACCCGTTGTCGCTGGTGGATATATCCGCTAACCCGCTGATTGGGCCTTACAAATTAGTTAACCGTATCGAGAATATGCGTTTAGCGAGTAATGTGGATATCACCGGCAACGTTGCGGTTACTACGCCACCCGATCGGCTATTTCCTGCAGGTTCAAAAGTTGCCAGCGCTTTAGTGTGGGGCGATACCGGCGCCCGCGTGTTTAACTTCCTGCACCAAGAGTATTGGAATACTGGCTCACCGGTTTGGTCTGACACACGTATTGGCGACGATACCACCGCTAAATATGACGCCATCAACAACCCGATTGAGATCGTGAATAAAGGCTCAATGTCGGAACGTTGGGCGATTCGCTTTACCAGCTCAACCACGATTCAGGTAATCGGCGAAAAGCTGGGTGTCGTGCTGGATGGACACTCGATATCGATCACTGATAACGACATTGCCCCAATCAACCCCGCGACTAACTCCCCTTGTTTTGTTATCCGCCAGGCGGGATTTGGTGCAGGCTGGATCACTAACAACGTGATTCGCTTTGATACGGATGGCGCTAATCAAAACATGTGGGCGATTCGTACTACACAGCCAGGGGCGGCCACGGAGACAAAAGACTCGATAGAGATTGAAGTCAGAGGGGATGCGAACTAATGGCGGGTAAGATTAGCGGAATTGTAACGATTGATGGAAGTCCTATTGAAACCAGTGTGCGTGTTTATGAGGCGCAAACGGGGGTATTTATTGACAAAACCCAAAGGGCAGCAGATGGGTTTTATGAGTCGGTGACTGATAATGAACTACCTGTGTTTGTGATGGTTGACCCTCCTGATGGGTATATGCCGATATGTCATGGCCCATTAATCCCTTCTTTTGTTTATGTTGACTTTTATGCCAACAATGTCGCTTCGCTCGTTCATTTTGATTGGCTTGGTGATGAAACAATAATATCTGATGATATAAATAACCATAATTGGTCTATAAAAGGCTCTGCGAACGTATCTCAAGGACTATCAAAGTTTGGTTCAGCAAGCCTGCAGTGCGTCTCTCTTGGTGGTGCTACAGCGGAATATCATTCAAGCTTTGATGTAGGATTAGCAGATACCACGTTTGAAGCATGGGTTCATATTCCAGCAAATGTTGTCGCTTCTTATGCCAATATACTTCCTATTTATAGTGCAGGAGTTCAACACCGTGAGGTAGGAGGATTTACATTCTATTTATTGATTGTTAGCGGTGGGTATCAGCTTGTTACAAGAGCCACAGACGATAATAAAGGAAATGGGTATGATATACATACATCTGATGTATTCCCTCTTTCAAGTGGTTGGCACCACGCTGCATGGGCACGACAAGGCAATAACTCATACCTATTTATAAATGGTGCTCTGGTCGGAAGTTCAATATTCACCTCACCGCTAATCAACCCTCAAAACCAAAAAATAACAGTAGGTTACGCCCAGTGGCTTAATTCGTCATACTCAGCGTTTATTTACTCAGGTAATCATGCAATAGACGAACTACGTATAACCACAGGAGTAGCACGCTATACAGAAAGCTTCACGCCTTTACCATTTCCGTTTATTGCATAGCTAGGTGATCTGATGTCATATTTGGCGCCTGCCAGCAATGCGGTACATTTTGAATTTGATTCAGCTACGCTAATTGAACCTAGCTTTTATGCGTGGGTGCGCGGCACAGTGACAAAGTACGGCCAGCCTATCGAATTGCGCGTTACTGCGTTTAGTGTAGAAGGAACGCCGGTAGCACTGGGAACCACAACGACTGACCCGTTAACGGGTGAATATGAAATTGATGTAGCGCCGCATACCGGTGAGGTGATGGTATTTGTCGCAATGGATTATGGTGCAGAATGGGCACCTGGCATGAACATACTACATGCCGGAAAAATCATACATCCCACTACCAGTAACCGCTATATTTATTTGGCGCTCGGCGCGGGAGTGTGTGGAAGTATAGAGCCGACATGGCCCCTTGGTGGATTGGTGGATAGCGGGAATGTTACCTTTAAAGCCTATTCATTATTTGAACCGCTAGCGGGCGGATACCTTAAACCCGTCATTGAGCCTAAGTAATGGCATTGCTGATTGCGGGTGCTGGCTCTTCCTGGAAAAAAGTCGACACAGCCGTAACCGGTGGTGTGTCTGCTGGCTATGAAAAAGCTGCACCGCAGGACAGAAGGCCATCCTTAGCATGGGAAAAACCTGTGCCAAAACAGGCGCAAAACCAATTGACCTACAAGCCAATCCCTAACGTTGATGCAAACAAGGGCATTGTTTTTGGTGGTGTGATTTCATCTATTGATGCACCGAAAGATAATAAATGGGGCGTGCTTAGCCCGCTGGATGCGGCCACTACATTGCCGTTTGGCGGAATTATCCAGCCTATCGATAATGTGTGGCGGGATCATTACTACGGCGCGTTACCTGAAAAAGATAAAGCGTATGCGGATCTATATCGCTCAGTATTTCGCTTCAGTGAAGGAGCGGCTAAAAAGCCGTATCAACTGTATATACCGTCATTTAATGTTGAATATAATCGCCAATACGCCAAAGTCTCTTTTGATTTTAGTGACCCGTTGCCAGTAGAACGCAAAGTGTTGCCATATCCGATTGATTGCCGTTCAAAAGCACCGTGGGAACCGACTATTAAAGTTGATACTTATATCAGCCGCCGTTACGGCCATTCCCGCCACCGCGCAATAATTGCAGGCCCGTACCGCACCGTCTTTTTAGTACCGCCGCCTGACCCTGTAGATCCCGATCCAGAGCCCACAGACCCGCCCGTCATAGAAAAGGCCGTCCATATTATGAACATCGTTAATTTAGTCTCACTGCCGGATCTAACGCCGATCGCTTTTAGCCAGGCAACGCTCAGCCGAGATATCGACTCTTATGCCTGGACGCTCAGCGCCAGCTTAATGAATCAAGCCAGTGTCGATCTTATCTCGCCACGGGGCGGTGCGATCAAAGAGGTGCGGCTCACGATTAATGGTGATGTGTGGGAGTTCTTTGTATCTAAAATCAGCGAAACAGAACGCTTTGCCAACAAGACATGGGCAGTGCTGGCCTACAGTAAAAGCAAGCTGCTCTCATCACCCTACAGCGTACAAAAGACACACACTGAAGGCAGTGGATCAACCGCCGCACAGCTAGCCACTAACGAGCTATTTGGTACAGGCTTTACACTCAACTGGAATGCACCCGACTGGTCGATCCCAGCCAACGTATTCAGCTACAGTGGGAAAGCACCCATTGCCTCAGTATTGAGTCTAACCAATGCCATTGGTGCGGTGATTGCGCCGCATCCTGCTAATAATGAACTGACCGTTAAACCACGTTTTACACATTCGGCCTGGGACTGGGATGCAGCCACAGAAGACCGCACCATCCCCCGCGCCCTGTTTAGCGAGATGTCGGAAGAGTATCAGCCGCAGATCAAATACAACGCCGTGTACGTAGCAGGCCAGGAATACGGCGCACTCGCAAAAGTGACGCAGCTCGGCACCGCAGGCGATAGCCTACTGCCCGATATAGTAGATAACCTGCTCACCGACGCCATCGCCAACACCGAGCGAGGCCGTATCGAGCTATCTAAATCAGGCCATAAAGAAGTCTTCAGCGGGCGTATCTTCTACGATCCCAGCGAAGGCTTTGTCGATATCGGCGAGCTGGTCAAGATAGTCGCCAGCGACGGTACCAGCTGGAAAGGCGTCGCCACCGCCAACAGTATTTCTATCTCTAAAATGGGCGCAGTGGTCTACCAAAACCTACGCATACTAAGGCACTACGAATGAACGTATTCTCACGCTTCAAAGCCCTCATCGGCAGCGCAAGCAACGAGCTGGTAAACATCACCGCCAACAACGGCGACGGCACCAGCACCGGCACAACCCTCGCCGGTAACACCGTAGTGGTAAAAGGAGAGAGTGTCAGTGCTGGGAACAGAGCGTTAGTCAGGGATGGCGAAGTGGTTAGGCAGATGCCTAACTTAGTGGTAGTAGAGGTGGATGTTTAGGATTGGGTAAGTAACGCTAGGTTGTGGAGCTCTATCAGCGTGCTAGGTAGCTTGCTGACACACCAACGTCTTGTTAGAAAACACTTACCCAAGTGTCTGAATTGGTTCTATGTCCCTAATAGCTTCAAGCAAAAAGGCAGCTGATGCAGCTAGCAAATGTTCATATGAGGCTCTTACACCAATCACATCAATGAAGTGGTTTTCTTGAAATTCAGAAATTTCATGATCTTTCATGCAATCATTAAATGAATCCATAATCTCTTTGTTTAGCTTGAATATTTCAAGTACTCGGCTTTTAACTTTTGGGCTGTCAAATGTATTTGGTTCTGATACATGTGCAAAATCGTTTCTGATTTTTCTCACCATATGAAGTGTTGCCCTGACATTAACTCTTATCAATCCTAGCCTATATGCCAAGTCAATGCGTGCGGAGAAGCTTGAGAAGGCTGCTGATCCGTTATCAAATAGCTCATCTTTTTTCTCTATAGATGGAGCCAGTTTATGTTTTAATAATTCCGATAAAATATCATCAAACATTGCTGCAGAAACTATTACAGAACCCCTATCGCTCTCGCCTGAAAGAATTTCATGGAATTGTCTAAAAGATTCTGCACGCCTTTTACGTCTTTCTATTTCGTTCACTAAGATGCTTCTCTTGTTTTCTAACATTGTATATATGGATCATAACCAATTCACCTTTCAATAAAGACTCTCATATCACTGCTTCACGGCGAAAGGGTCTACAGCGCCTTTAAATGGGTCATCAAACAAAGTTTTCTTCTGCTTTTCACCGTACAAGTTATTACAAGCTTGGGTAATCCTCCTGGCAGCTAAGCTATCTCCAGTGCCCGGCATAAATTCTAGAATACACTCATCTGGATTTGCTGGTTTTTGTGTTAAAAAATATGCTGTTGTAATGGCTGCGCCAAGCACTATACCTACTAAAATCCTTTTGATGATATGCCACTCCTAAACTATTAATCTCTACTCAATATAAACCACTGAACCCCTTCCTGTAAGCCTTACATCTCCTTTCTGTTTTTATAGACCTTGCGAATTACAAACAGAGCGGAGTACCACATGAGCAACCTGTTATACCCAAAATTCAAAGAGTCATTATTAAAAGGTGAAATCGACCTGGTAAATAATGATGTCGTCGCGGTGCTGGTTGATGCCGCCGACTATACCTACTCAGCAGCCCACACAACAATGGCAGATGTGCCCGCTGCTGCCCGTGTTTCTGTGACTGCCCCGTTAACCGGTAAAACCGTGGTGGATGGCGTGTTTGATGCTGCTGATTCGGTTTATCCATCAGCCAGCGGTGATGAGTCCGAGGTGGTCATTGTCGCAACAGGCAGCGGCTCGTTAGAGACCTTTAAACTGGCCTGTTATATCGACACGGCGACCGGCTTACCGGTGATTCCTAATAGCGGCAACATCAATGCAGTATGGGATAACGGCGCGAATAAGATTTTTAAGGTGTAGATTTGAAGCTTTCACTAGCAACCGGGGTTAACTATGGCTGTAAAATCAGGAAAAACGCTCAATGATGAGTATGTATCGATAAAGGGCTTTTTAAGTTATTTAAAATCGCAGTGTATCCGCCACCGTGACCAGACAAGGGATATTAAAACCACTGTTGATGAGTTATTGCCGTTATTACGCGAAGCCACATTCCGATTATCAGCACTTCCAACTGGATTAAGTGCATACGCACAGCAGCAAGAAGATGATCAGAATTATGATCTCTCTGCAGAGCTAACAGCCTTAGTCGTTGCCTGTTCCGTGTCGATAGGATGGATTATTAATAACGTACCTGTCGATCCTGTGACAAAAACATTAAATGAGCGCGTGATGAATCCCGATGGGACTGTTTACCTTGCTGTTGTAGATGATAGTAAAGCGGCAGAGGCGGTAATGCAGATTCAGTCTGTCATTGATCTGATCGAGTAACGCATGGCTATTACGTTAAACAACCTCGTGGTTGTACCAACAAACTCGCTATCGTATACACCGAATGCCGTAGCAAACGCTGTTCTAGTTGTTGTTGTGGCTACTGAGGATGTGTCTGATGATCAAGGCGAAGTAAGTGTCAGCTTTGGTGGTGTAAATCTTACTGCTGCATCCAGAGCAGCGTCTAGAACATCGCATAGTAATGAAGTGGGAATATTTTATCTGGTCAATCCAGGCACTTCTACAGGCACTATATTGGTAAGTGGTGGCCAGGCCGATAGGTTGGGTTCTGTAGCCATGACGTTGGGCGGCGTTGATCAGGCAACTCCTATTGATACAGCCCACGGAATAGAAAGATTGGGAGGCGATAGCTATCCCTACACAGTATCAACTGTAGGCACCACAAATAATGATAGATCGTATGTATTAAGCTGCTTGAGTGGTGCGATAGGCGCGCAGAATATAGGCCTAATCGGTGGATCGATTCTAGTCAATCAGGCGGTTGCTAGCACGCTGGATCTTGGCGTAGGGTATTCCATTCAAGACCCCTCTGGGTTTTACACCCATACTTGGCGTGAATATAGTTCGTTTAGTACTCAACGATTTGCTGCCTGCTCTGCCGCATTCATGGAAGCGGCTGGCGCTCCTCCTGAATTATCACTTGAACTAGATGGTGTTACTGCTGATGAAGCGGTAGGTCAACCCCAGCTATCAGTGGGTGCGGTATCGCTCCTTCCATCGTCCATATTGCCTGATGATGCCATAGGCGAACCCTCGCTTTTAGTGGCTGATCACCTCTTAACGTTAAGTGCTATTGATTCAATCAGTAGCGTCGGAAGTCAGGCCGTTACGCCTGCGCCGGTGACGTTAGAACCAGTAGGCATATCAAATGCTGGTGTTGTTGGAGCGCCTGTATTGACTCAGGGTGGCGCACCTAGTCAAAGCGTCAATGTTGAAGCTATCGATACTAATGCACAGGTTGGGTTGCCAGCAGTTACACCTGTCGCCGTGTCGGTCGAACCAGCTGGCGTAACATCCACGAGTGCGGTAGGTGAGTCATCATTAAACGCGGCACTAATCCTTACACCCAGTGGTATTGAAAGCACGGAAGCCGTTAGCAGCCCCGTATTAGATGCAGGTGCTGTTGATCTTGCTCCCAGCAGTATTAATGAACTCACAGCGGTGGGTGTGCCCTCTGTTATCTCCGAAAACCAAATACTTCAATTAATAGGTATAGATAACAGTAGTGCTGTGGGTGTTCCTCGCATCGGCGAAATTGTTACTGAGCGCCCGATCGTCTGTTTAGACCTGGTCATTGCACGGGAAGCGCTGGCGCTATCGGTGCTGAAATCCACTCTGGATATTCAGATACACAGGGCATGCCGATGAACACAGTAATCAAGCAGGGCGAATCCTTTACGATCACAGCCACCCCGCGTGATGACCAACACAGAGAATATGATCTCAATGTAGGCGCTTGGGAATGCTGGGTGGGTATCTATGATGCAGATGGTAATGAATACCACGCCGCTCAAGTGTTGGATTTAACCGAGAGCGCACACGCTTTTCAAGCCAACGTGCCAGCATCGGTTACAGCCGCCTTATTACCACGCAAGTACATTGTAGCCATCAAAGTAGAGCGTACTGATAGTACACCTGCACTGGCTATCGAATCACATCAGTCACTCATTATTCGGAAGGGATTTATAAACTAAAACAAAGAGGAAGCGGTTCGATCATCTCTGCAAAGTTGATCGAACCCCAATCCACAGTACATGGATACTGTGAACCAGCTAAGGCTCCCTCACCACGACGTCATGGCGGAGGTAGCCTACCAAATCTAACGGTAGGTTCACACATGTTAAAAGAAATACGCTGTACAAAATGCGAGAAATTATTAGCAAAAGCTATTTTTTCTGAAATCGAAATCAAGTGCCCACGCTGTCGGCATATTCAGAGGGCCATGAGCCCCATCACAAAAGATGGAGTACATCATGACAAAACCCCTCACACCCTGGATAGGCGGCAAACGTCGCGTGGCTAAACATATCCTGCCGCTGTTTCCTGAGCATCAATGTTATGTTGAGCCGTTCGCAGGAGCGGCGGCTCTCTTCTTTATGAAAGAGCCATCAAAGGCAGAGATCATAAATGATATCAACGGTGATATCGTGAACCTGTATCGGGTGGTGAAGCATCATCTGGAAGAGCTGTATAAACAACTGAAATGGACGCTCTGCAGCCGTCAAAACTGGGAGTGGCTACAAGCCACTTCCGTTGAAACCCTCACCGATATACAACGTGCTGCTAGGTTCCTTTATCTGCAAAAGCTGGCCTTTGGTGGCAAAGTCGCCGGACAAACCTTCGGCACCTGCACCACCCATCGCCCGCGCTTCAACATCTTCAGCATGGAGCAAGACTTAGCCGATGCCCACTATCGTTTAGCGGGAGCCACCATAGAAAGCCTAGACTGGAAAGCTGTCATCAAGAAATACGACCGGCCTCACACGCTGTTCTATTGTGATCCACCCTATTGGCAAACCGAAGGCTACGGCGTCGCATTCCCGTTCGAGGAATACCAAGCCATGGCTGAACTAGCACAATCGATACAAGGAAATATGATAATCAGCATCAACAACCACCCAGACATACGAGCATTGTTTAGCGGGTTAAACCTAAAAGAGGTAGACCACAAATACACAGTAGGGGGAGGGGCAAAAGCAGTCGCAGTAAAAGAGCTTATTTATACGAATTTTTAAAGGATACAAGGCACTGAGGGTGTGACAAAAGACGCGCTAATCAGTGCCAAAAACGCCGCGAATTTACACATACAGGCACAATTTTGGCACCAGACGCCAGAAACAACAAAGCCCCACATTTGACTGTGAGGCTTGCAGTACTTGGTGCCCGGACGCGGAATCGAACCACGGACACGAGGATTTTCAATCCTCTGCTCTACCGACTGAGCTATCCGGGCATCTCAAGAGGTGCATATTCAATCATTTAGTGTTTCTTAGTTCAAGCTTATTGTTTGTTTTTATACATAATTCTCCTAGCGTAACCTGTTATATCGCCTAAACTATTAGGATTACTTGCCGTTAAATATAAAAGCATTATAAAGATTAATGTTAAATGCCCTTCTATTGCTTGTTGTGGTCGCTAAGATTACATAAAAGGAGTCGCTGATTTGCTTCGGTTCAGAAAGAAAAATAACAGATCGAAAGGATTAGCTGCTGTCCATCTTCTGCCAGAAGGTGTGGCGTTGGCTTGTGTGTCTTTGAGCGGAACTCAGCGTAAACTAACCGCTACAGCTTTTTTGAGTGTGTCCGATCCTTTGAGCAACCCGAGTAAAGTGGCTGCCGCCGTTACAGATGCAGGAATGGATGATAGTCGTTGCTCAATGGTATTGTCGCCGGGTGAGTATCAGCTAGTATTGATTGAAGCCCCGGAAGTACCGAAAGAGGAGTTGAAAGAAGCACTGCTGTGGCGCGTCAAAGATATGATCCAGTATTCTACCGAGGACGCTGTTATCGATTATATTGAGTTGCCTGAAGATGCTTTTAAAGGGCGCGGTAAAATGCTGTATGTCGTTGCGGCTGATCGAAAGGTGATTGAAAAGCGTATCTCTTGGTTGGAGAGTGTCGGGCTCGTTCCTGTTTGTATCGATGTGCCGGAAATGGCGTTATTGAATATTGCAGAAGAACTGAGTGAGTCAGAAGCAGGCACTGCGGTTCTGTATTTAAGTGATAAACAAAGTGTTATTAACATGATGTCTTCCGGAAGCTTGTATCTTTCCAGAGCGCTGTCTTATAGCCATAGTGCGCAGATTGATAATGCTGTGTTGGATCTGCAGCGCTCGATGGATTATTTTGAGAGCCAGATAGGTAAGCCTCCCTGTATGCGTATTATTGTTATGCCCTTGCAGGTCGGAGAGACACCGTTAATGATGGAGCTACGAAATAGTCTGGGTGCCGATGTGCAGTCACTGGACTTAAGTGAAATTATTGAGTCGGATGAGCCTTTAACGATTGATCTTCAACAGCGCTGCTTTATATCAATTGCTGCTGCGCTACGAAGTGAAGAGAGTCGGTGAGTTATGAAACAAAGAATTAATCTCCTTCCGCCCCGGCCAAAGGTTGAACGTGATCTTTTGCAGTTTAACTACATACTCTGGGCTTTTGCTGGCGTGTTTTTACTTTGTTCGGTTATCAGTGTCTGGATCTGGAGAGACGTCGATCAGACGGAGCAACAGTTGCAGGACTATACCATTAATGTGCAGCAACAGCAGGAGGCGCTTGGCAAGCTAGAATTGCTTCAACGCCAGCGTAAACCTGACCCTGAGCTTGAAAATTACCGGGATCAGTTACAACAAACCGTATTATCTAAACAGCGGCTATCTGGTTTGTTAGAGACAGTGCAGCCTGAGCATCGACAAGGTTTTTCAGAGGGGTTGTTGGCGTTTTCCGCGAGTATGCCGGATAAAGTATGGTTGACCGCTTTTAAAATGTCATCGGGTTCTTTAATTCTGGATCTTACTGGAGAGAGCGCAGATACATCGCAAATTCCTGTCTTTTTACGGCAGCTGGCTCAGCAAGACTTCTTCAATCAGATGCACTTTGCAGAACTTAAAACAGAAAAGAATAATGATGAGTCTTACCGGTTTAATGCTCACGGAGTAATTGCAGGAAAATCACATGACTAATGCTATCGCTACAAAGTTTAATGCACTGGAAAAGCGGGAGCGCTTATTGGTCGCTGTAACCTGTATGGTTTTGCTTATCGTGGTTTTTTTTGTAGCTGTAATTGAGCCGTTGATGAAAAAATCTTCTAGTTTAGACGCTCAAATTCAACAAAAAGAGCGCTCGCTGGGTTCCCGACAGGCAGAAATAGACGCATATACTCGCGCATTAAGTGTTGATCCGTCCGAGTCTGTGCGGGGGGAAGTGGCGGCGTTAGAAAAAACCGATAAACAGGTGACCAGCATACTGCAAAAGCGCTCTGTTAATCTGATGGACCCTGTTCAAATGGGGCAGGTGTTAGAAGCCGTCTTAAGTGATAAGCAGGGTATTGTGCTGCAACAGCTTTCTTCTCTGCCAGTACAACCTTTACGTTTGTCGTCTGGTGCTGAAGTAGAAGCACAATCTGATACCAAAGAGGAAATGTCGCCATCGACTGTAAATGCGCCTGTCTATTCCCATGGATTTGAAGTGGTGTTGCGTGGCGGGTACGCGGATATCTATGACTACTTACGAGATCTGGAAGCGCTGTCCTCATCTTTTTTTTGGGACTCGCTGGAGTATAAAGTGTCCAAGTACCCTGATTCTGAAGTAATCTTACGCGTTCACACACTAAGTGCGGTGGAGGGCTGGATAGGTGGCTAGAATATGGGTAGTAAGGCTATGGAAAGTTAAGGCAGTCAGCTTTTTTATACTGTGTTCTTGGACGTTAGTGTGGGCTGATCCTGTGCTCAAAGACCCGACACAACCTTATCGTGTTCATACTGGAAAGTCCGTGGCCTTTGTTGAAAAGACAGACTTTCAAGTGACCTCCATACTAAAAAGAAAAAATGTAGCATGGGCGATTATTAATGGCGTAAAAGTAAATGTCGGGCAACGTGTCGGTGGGGCAGAAGTGTTGCGGATTGCGTATGACAAAGTGTTGCTTGATATGGGTGATAGCCAGCGCTGGGTAGTTCTTTCTAATAATTCTGGGCTGAAGAAAAGCCGGTAACATAATAAGGTTTGTTCATGAAGCATATACAAAGACATCTGATTTTAATTATGGCTGGACTATTGGCTGGGTGTCAGACCGTAGGGCATGTAACCGCCGAGCCGCCTCAGCAGGAATCAGAGAAAATTCTTCAGGCTGCGTTGAGCACGGCTGAGCGAGCACAGACTGTCGCAGCGTTGCCGGCGTTACCTTCACTCGCTCCATTACGTTTGGATGACTTGGCTCAGGCGCAGGAAGAGCGCTTTGATGTTTCTGCCAGCCAGTTATCAGCCCGGACTTTCTTCATGGGTTTGGTAGAGGGTTCACCCTATAACATGATTGTGCACGAAGGGATTGTGGGTGATATCTCACTTCAACTCAAAGATGTAACTGTTGCTGAGGTGATGAAAGCGGTACGTGAAGTATACGGATATGAGTACAAACGCACCGGTAATTTATACCAAGTGTTGCCAGCAAATCTGGAAACTCGGATCTATCAAGTCAATTATCTGGATGTTCAACGTGAAGGCCAGTCACAGACATCGGTCAGTGCCGGTTCTGTTAGCGCAGCGGGATCCGGTGATAGCCCTTCAAATGATGATTCCACGAATAACAACAACTCTTCTTCTAACTCGGGTCAGGGGGCTGTCGTTGGTACGCATATCAGCACGCGCAGTAAAACTGATTTCTGGGGCGGTTTGCAGGCGACCTTATCAACTATTATCGGTACGGATAAAGGTCAGCATGTGGTAGTAACACCGCAGGCGGGTGTTGTCGTGGTCAGGGCTTTTCCAAGTGAACAACAAACTGTCCGCGAGTACCTTGAAAGAGCAGAACTAATACTCGGCCGCCAAGTGGTTATCGAAGCAAAAATACTTGAAGTGAATCTGAATAATGGCTTCCAGGCGGGCATCGACTGGACGGCGGTAGGTAAGATCAATTCAAAAAATAGAGGTACTTTTGGTCAGAGTTCCGAGTCTATCATAAACACTGATGGACTGGGCGGCGTGTTTAGTGCGGCGTTAGGGCTCAATGATTTTACGGCCCTGATTGAGCTGCTGGGGACGCAAGGAAATGTCCAGGTGCTGTCCAGCCCGCGTGTTTCTACGATGAATAATCAGAAAGCGGTAATTAAAGTAGGCACCGATGAGTTTTATGTCACCGATATACAAAACACCACTACCACAGGCACAGCGACGACGACGACGCCTGATATCGAACTAACCCCATTCTTCTCAGGTATTGCGTTGGATGTGACGCCACAGATCAGTGCAGATAACGAAATTATTCTGCATATTCACCCTTCAGTTAGCGAGGTGGAAGATCAGCAGAAATTGATCAGCGTGGGTGCTGATCAATTCAATATACCGCTCGCCTTAAGTTCTATTCGTGAGTCTGACAGTGTGGTTAAAGCCAACAGTGGTCAGGTTATTGTGATTGGTGGCCTGATGACCTCTGGTAGCAATGATAGGTTTGCTAAAGCACCAGGGTTAGGTGATATTCCGGGAATAGGAAAGCTGTTTCAGCAGCGTAGCCAGGGATCAAATAAAAGTGAACTCGTCATTCTGTTAAGACCGGTGATTGCGAACGCTACGGGATGGAAGCAAGAACTACAGCGTAGCCTTGATGGTTTTCAGTCATTAAAGCAGTACTAAGAATCTTCAGCGTAAACGTGGTGGATTAGAGATCTATGTATATTGATCACTTTGGAATGCGGGAACTACCGTTTACATTAACGCCCAATACGCGATTTTTTTTACAGCTACCAACGCATCAGGAAGCTTTGAATCTGTTGTTAGTAGCGCTGGGCAGTGGTGATGGTTTTATCAAGGTAGTGGGGGAGGTTGGCACAGGCAAAACTATGCTCTGCCGAACTTTACTGAATGCCTTGGAAGAGGAGTCCTGCATTACTGCGTACATTCCTAATCCCTATTTGAGCCCTGCAGCGCTTCGCAGGAACTTTGCCTTAGAGATCGGCATTGAAAATGCGTTGGCGTTAGAGGATTTCGAGCTGGTTAATCGGATCAATCAACGTTTAGTCGAGATAGCGAAAGAGGGGCAGTACACGGTATTAATTGTCGATGAAGCGCAAGCGATGCCGGAAGAGACCATCGAAGCGTTGCGTTTGCTGACAAACCTTGAAACTGAATCTGAAAAGCTTTTTCAGGTTGTTCTTTTTGGCCAGCCTGAATTGGATCAACTGTTAAGCCGTCCATCGCTGCGTCAGCTTTTGCAACGAATTACGTTTAGCTGCAGATTAAATACGCTGTCTCTGGAAGCAGTGACTCATTACCTCGAGCAACGTGCCAGTAGAGCTGGTTATGAAGGGCTTGCCCTCTTTTCGCCTGCTGCTGCCAAGCTGATCGCCAAAGCCTCTGGTGGCGTACCGCGGTTGGTAAACATATTGGCACATAAGTCTTTGATGAGCGCTTATGGACGAGGTGATAGCACGATAAAAAAAGGGCACGTAATTAAGGCAATTGAAGATACAGAGGGCGTCAGCCTTCCTGCTATGAGTGGCATGACGAGATTTGTATTGGGGTCTGCGATCACGACAGCGTCTGTGTGTGGAATACTGTATTGGGCGACCATGCGAGGGCTTATATGAGTCTGGTAAATGATATGCTGCGTGATCTGGATGAGCGTAAAAGAGAAGGCTCAAGCGGTTACCGTGCAGTTGCCAAGCGTGATAGTCATGCTGGCCGTTGGATGTGGATTGCGATCTTTATTGTCTTAATGGCGATCGTTATCTTTTTTGTTGTCAGAGAGTGGGGCGAAAAGATTAATGGCCGTGTTCACCTATTATCATGGCTAGATACGGAGCAAACTCAACCAATGAGTGCCGACCAGCCGCCTGCGCAGGAATCGCATGCTTTAACGGCGCAACAGCTAGAAGTACAAAATGAGTCTCCTGCAACTGCTTCTTCTCCTACGCAGCTAGCTGAACAAACACCTGTCGTTTTAACGAATATCAGTGTCATAAACTGGACAACACAAACAGAGCATCAGGGTACCTTGACCTTCTGGCTGGACCAAGTGAAGCCTTTTATGCTCTATGGCCGGACAAGTACGACATTGGATATTGCCATAGATGAGTCGCGTTTAGCTGCTGGGCTGCCTGATATTGGGGCCTCACTATTGACGGCAATTGACATTGTTCCTGATGAGGGGAAAAGCCGCTTTAAACTTGTTGCTAATGGCCCTGTCGAGTTTACGCCTCAGCTGAAACAAAACCCGGCTAGGTTAGTTGTTAAAGTTATTCGGCCTGCAGCGATAGTGTCGACATCACCCTCTACAAAGCCGCTTGAAAAGAAAGAGACAATATCTGTTCTGACGGACGAAAAAGAGAGTGCGCCTGCACGTCAGACTAAGCTTGATCTATCCGCTACAGAGAGTGATCAGACCGCAGCAGAAGCGGCTACTCAGGTGGCAAACCAGAAGGTGGGGCAGTGGAAGAAGTCACTGAATACATTACCCACAGACAGTTCTGTTGTGCGAAATGCGCGCCGCTTACTCGGCCAGCAACGCACGGATGAGGCCTTGGATTTATTAAAAGGCTATGTCAATCAAACACCTTCTTCGCTACAAAGTCGCTATTTGTTAGTACAGCTCTACCTGGCAACTGAGCGCTATTCGGCCGCTTCTGATCTGTTACATAAAGTGCCGGATAATTTATCATGGGGGCTCCTGAAAGCACGCACTTTGTTGCAGCAAGGAGAGGCAAAGCAAGCCATTCAGCTGCTTGAACAATATCCGAATGGGCAAAACCGGCAAGATTATCTGGATCTGCTTGCGTCGGGTTATCAGCAAGCCGGACAACATGCTGCAGCAGTTGCTCGTTATCTGAGCTTGCTAACCCTGAACTCTCAGGAAGGTCGTTGGTGGATTAATCTGGGCGTGTCTCTGGAGCATCTAGGACAAAAAGAAAAAGCACTGGATGCTTATCGTTCAGCTTTACAGATTCCGGATCTGGATCAATCCTTAAAACAGTATGCGCAACTGCAGTCACAAAGATTGATGCAATCACAATAAGAAGGGTTAAGAGGCATGGCATCACCAAAGATGAAAATCCGTATTGGCGACCTGATGGTTCAGAATGGTGTTATTTCTGAGCAGCAGTTAACCAATGCACTGGCACGGCAGAAGGAAACGCGCCAGAAGCTGGGGCGAACCTTAGTCTCTCTTGGTTATGTCGATGAACAGCAGTTTTTAGAGTTTCTTGCGCAACAGCTGAGTGTTCCGTTGGTCGATCTGTCGCATTACAGCTTTAACCAGCAGGACGTGTTACGTCTTTCTGAAACGCATGCACGACGTTTTCGTTCGATTGTTTTAAAAGAAAATCCTGATCATTTCTTGGTGGGTATGTCAGACCCGCTGGACATCTTTGCCTTTGATGAGTTGCAGCGCTTGTTGCCAAAGACCATCGAATTGGCGGTTGTTGCTGATAGTCAATTGTTACAAACATTGGATCTGATGTATCGCCGCACTAATGATATTGACTCGCTCGCAGATCAACTCAGTGAGGATATTGTTGAAGACAGCTTCGATCTTTCGCGCTTAACGGCGACCGATGAGACAGATGCACCGGTTGTTCGCTTGTTAAAGAGTATTTTTGAGGATGCCGTGCAAGTAGGTGCTTCTGATATTCATATCGAACCGGATGAGCATGTGTTGCGTATTCGTCAGCGTATTGATGGGGTACTGCATGAGCATGTCATGAAGGAGACGCGTATTGCCGCTGTATTGGTTTTGCGTTTGAAGTTGATGGCTGAGTTGAATATTTCCGAAAAGCGCTTGCCTCAGGATGGTCGATTTAATATTACGGTTAAAAATCATAACGTGGATGTGCGTATTTCGACATTGCCGATTCAGTATGGTGAATCGGTGGTTATGCGTCTGTTGGATCAAAGCGCCGGCATGATCGATCTGAATAAAGCCGGATTACCACCGCTGATGCTGGCTAAAATGCGACGGATAATACATGAGCCTCATGGCCTTTTACTGGTTACCGGGCCGACCGGAAGCGGTAAAACCACCACCTTATATGGTGCTTTAAATGAGTTAAATGATGCCTCGAAAAAGATTATCACGGTTGAAGATCCCGTTGAATATCGTCTGTCTCGGGTGAATCAGGTTCAGGTGCACCCTCAGATCGGCTTAACGTTCTCAAAAGTACTGCGCTCCTGTTTGCGTCAGGACCCGGATATCCTCTTGGTTGGTGAGATTCGCGATCTGGAAACAGCCGACATTGCTATGCGAGCAGCGATGACAGGGCATTTTGTCTTATCTACCTTGCATACTAATGATGCTATCTCCAGTGCAATGCGCTTGGTAGATATTGGTGTAGAAGGTTACTTGGCAGGTACAGCGCTGCGAGGCATTCTCGCACAGCGACTGGTACGGCGTATTTGTGAAAACTGCAAACAAACCTATACACCCACAGCACAAGAGCAGGTGTGGGTGGATATCAAAGGTGAAGAGTCTCAGGTAAAAGTCACCGAACTGAAGCATGGAAAAGGGTGTACTTACTGTAATAACACAGGCTACAAGGGCCGTGTGGGTATCTTTGAACTTCTCGAAATGAATGATGAGATGGCTGACGCCCTGCGTCGAAATGATAATTCCGCTTTTAGTAAGGCTGCTAGAAACAGTGAAGGTTACCAACCCCTTGTGATCAGTGCGCTAGCCATGGCAAGCCAGGGAATCACCTCTTTAGAGGAGGTCTTTAGAGTGACTGAGCAGATGGATGAGTCTGCTTATCTGGATGTTGACGAACCTTCTCAGCCGTCTCAACCTGACAGCCATCTGGAGCTTGAGTAGTTATGGCAGCGTTTCAATATACAGGACGTCATCGGGATGGCTCCGCAGCGACAGGTCGTGTTGAGGCGCTCAACAAAGAAGCAGTAGCATCGCAACTGCTCGATCAGGGCATTACACCGGTTAAGGTCGAGCTGGCAGCTCAGAATAAAGAAGATTCGAAGTCAAAGAAATCCGGGCAGATCCGTCTGTTTGAAAAAGTGACGGTCGATGAAATGATCATGTTTAGTCGACAGATGGCCAGCCTGACGCGTGCAGGTGTGCCGATCACCAGTGGCATGCGGGGTTTGGCGAATACCATCCGAAACCCTATGCTGGAAAGCGCGCTAAATACGATTGCGGATGATCTCGAAAGAGGGAACTCGCTTTCAACGACCTTGAATAAGCACCCTAAGCTGTTTAACGACCTTTACGTCAGCATGATTCATGTAGGTGAGAATACAGGGCAGCTGGATCAGTCGTTTAGCCAGATGGCCTCTTATCTTGATTTAGAACGTAAAACTGCACGAAGTATCAAGCAGGCTACCCGCTACCCTATGTTTGTGATGATCGCGATCTCAATTGCACTGGGAGTGATTAACGTATTTGTCATTCCCGCTTTTAAATCAGTGTTTGAGAGCTTTGGCGGAATGATGCCATGGCAAACGCGTGTTCTCATTACTATTTCTGACTTTACAGTGAATTGGTGGTATCTGATTCTGGGGGCACTTATTACACTGGGTGTTCTCTTTGTAAAATGGCGAAAAACAGAGGAGGGTCATCGTAAATGGGATCGTATTAAGTTACGTTTTCCGTTGGTAGGCGGGATCTTTTATCGTGCCATTTTAGGGCGTTTTGCGCGTACATTCAGTGTGGTGTTGAAGGCGGGGATACCGATTGAACAAGGGTTGTCGATTGTCTCCCGTGCCATGGGAAACGTGTATATCGGTGAAAAAGTAGCAGATATGCGTAAGGGTATCGAGCGTGGCGAAGGATTTAGCGCAACAGCGCATCGTACAGGCATGTTTAGTCCTTTGGTCATGCAGATGCTAGCCGTCGGAGAAGAAACCGGTCGGGTTGATGAAATGCTTGAAGATGTCGCCAATTTTTATGAAGAGGAGGTTGAGTATGATCTGCAAAACCTTTCCAGTGTGATCGAACCCATACTGATTGTGGCTATCGGTATTATGGTGCTGGTGCTGGCATTGGGGGTATTTCTTCCCTTGTGGGAGCTAAGCACTACTATTAATGGTTAACATCACGAAAGATAAAGGTTTTACCCTGCTTGAGCTCGTTGTGAGTTTGCTGGTCATTGTGATTTTGTACGGTGTACTCTCGATTCGTTTGGGAGGTGTTGCCGAATCAGCAGAACGTGCGGCCATGTATGGCATGTTAGGGCAAATCCGACAGCAGATAAATTTACGTATGGCCTCGTTTTATATTGAGGGGGCACCGCATAAAGTAAAATATCTGCTACAAGAAAATCCTTTTAGCTGGATCTCTCCTTCTGCGAAACAGTATGCAGGAGAGATAGGCGAAGCGGCTGATCAAAAGTTGTTAGAAGGGCGTTGGTACTATGATCGGAATTCAAAACAGCTGGTTTACCGGGTACAGCGAAATAAACATTTAAAAATAGAGGGTAATGAGCAGCGAAATCTTAAATTTGTGCTTAAATTAAATGGCAATGCAGCCGATAACCTAAAGCAAGGCACTGTTTATAGTATAAAAATTCAATCGGTTACGCCGTTTGTTTGGGATATAGAAACTTAACAAGCCATCTAGGCTAAAACAATTTCAAGTAGTATGGCGATGATCGCCGAGAAAAGAACGGAGTTGCAATAATGAAACGACAGGCTGGTTTTACAATTATCGAGTTGGTAGTAGTCATTGCACTACTGGGGATTTTAGCTGCAGTGGCCCTGCCGCGCTTTATTGATGTGACCACTGATGCGCATCGTGCTGCTGTACAGGGGTCGGCTGGCGGTTTAGGCGCTGCGGTTGTATTGGTTAAAGCTCAGGCGGTTGTTGATAATATTCCAGTAGGCGCCACTGTGGGGTTAGACGGGTTTGAAATTATCGTTAACAGCAATCGTTATCCGGTGGGGGCTTCAGCGTCAGCTATTACAACAACAACAGCAGTGCCTGCCGTTTCTGGGGCGAATTGTGTCGCTGTTTGGGACTCCGTTCTGCAGGGCAGTGCACCATCAGTAGCAACAACAGGTACTGTTGATTATATTGCGACTGCAAATACTACAGATAATACATGCATTTATACATATCAAAGAGATACCGCTAGTACTCGTACTATTACTTATGACACTGATAATGGTGAAGTATCTACGACTAATCCATAGATATTTGCCGACGTGATACGACGATGGCTTTGATATGAAACACGGCTTACGTCAGCAAAAAGGATTTACGTTAATCGAGATGGTCACTGTGCTGGCCCTGTTAGGGATTTTAAGTGCAGTGGCCTTCGCGCGTTTAGGGGGAGTCACCTCCTATAGTGAATCCCTTTTTCAGCAACAGATACTCTCTTATTTGCGTTTGGCGCAACGTACGGCGGTTGCGCACCAAGGCAGTGGCGCTCAGTTGAACATTACGCGAACCACCGCATCTAGGTGGGATATATCATTGCAGTTTGCTGCCCAAACATTGGCTTATCAGTTGGAAGGTGAACACACTTTTACTTTTGCTTCAGGAGCTAGCACAGGCACAATCACAACCGGTAATACCTTATCACTGCAGTACAGTGATGATGGAGATCTGGCTCAGCTGATCACTCCTGCAACGGCCCCTGTGGCTGTACCTCTAAGTGCCAGCCTTTCGCTGCTGGTTGCTGGTGGTCGTTCTACATGTATATCACCGACAGGATTCGCGTATGAAGGCTCCTGTCTCTGAGTCCGGTTTCTCACTGGTTGAGACTATCCTGACCATTGTTATCATCAGTATCTCGCTGGTGGTACTGGTGTCTGCCTGGGGGCAATCGGCACGACACAGCGGAGATCCTTTCTGGCATGCCAAAGCGGCTTATCTTGGACAGGCTTATTTAGAAGAGATTCTCACCAAGCGATTTGACGAAAATACGCCCGTAGGAGGGCAACCTGCGTGTACCAGTACGACATGCTCTGCCGTGTTAGGTGCAGATGCAGGTGAAACACGCGCTTTATTTGATGACGTTGATGATTATCACGGCTTGAACGAAACACCGTCAGAAAATGCGTTAGGTGTTATTCGTCCGGAATATAGCAGCTATCAGGTTACGGTGAGTGTCTCGTATGCGGGTGTAGAGCTGGGCCGGCCGGCTGCAACGCTCAAGCGAATTAATGTCACAGTGACACCACCCGGCGAATCAGCGCAGTTGTTTGTGGTGTATCGGGGGAACTATTAATGCCCCCGGTTAAATCGTTTCAGCAAAAAGGCTTTACCTTGCTGGAGCTGATCGTCGTTATTGTGTTGCTGGGTATTATCTCTGTTGGCACCACTGGCTTTATTGTTAACTCGGTACAGGGTTATAGCGATTTGGCGAGGCGTGATGGTATTGCCGCTACCAGCCGAGTGGCAATGGATCGTATGGTCAGGGGGTTACGCAATGCATTGCCGAATAGCCCGCGCACCTCGCAGGATGCGAGCGGGACGTGCCTCGAATATGTTCCGATTCTGGATGCGACATCCTATATTTCAATTCCTTTGCATAGTGCTGTCAGTACTTTTCCTGTTATTCCTTTTTCCGAGGCGCCTGAGCTGGGCAAAACGGCGATTTATCCGATCAGTACGGCAGCGGTTTATCAGACGGGTTCGCCAGCGGTAATCTCTCCTGATATTTCATCAGCAACGAGCTTGCTCGGGCCGGGTGCGGCCACGCTGACATTAACCAGCCCACATCAGTATCCGGCCGCATCTCCCTCTAAACGGATGTTTATTGTTGATGACCCGGTGAGTTTTTGTCTGGTGGGCGATCGCTTATATCGTTACAGCAACTATGCGCGATCAGCCACGCAACCTATGCCTGCAAGCTTACCCAGTACCGAGCCCAACAGAGCGTTGCTGGCGTTTCCGGTTACAGCGCCTGTTGCCCCGGTTCTGCCATTCACCGTAGTGAACGCTACCTTGCAGCGGAATGCGCTGGTGATGCTGGAGTTCAGTGTGGAGCAGAATTCTGAAAAACTACTGATTCAGCAGGAGGTGCAGATCCGCAATGCGCCCTAACTTGAATCAAGCCTATAAAAAACAGAACGGCCTTGGGCTGATGTCGGCTATTTTTGTGATCGTCGTGTTGGCGATGCTGGTGGCGGGTATGAGTGGTATTATGACGGCCAGCCAAACGTATCGGGCACAGGAAATATTAGCTGTCAGGGCGTTATCGGCGGCACAAACAGGTTCGGAACTGCATCTGTCAGAGTTATTGCATCCGGAAAATGCACAGGTCTGCAGCACCGATGCATTACCGGTTGCCTTAACCGCATCAGGTCTGCTTGATTGCAGCTATCAGGCAAGTTGTGCTTCAGTCAGCGTGGGGGCAAAGACCTACTTTACGATTAAGAGTGTCGGTCGGTGCGGTTCAGGTGTGGATTCGGCCACCCGCGAAGTTAAAGTGCGGGTGGCGCCGTAAAAACAGTATAGAAAGAGTACGTTAGAAGTAGCGTTGTTAGTTTGGCTTAGATGCCGTATTCAGCCCGATATGCCTGAATAGCGGGTACGACCTCTTCATAGCCACCAACCTCAAGCAGATACTCAACCACATCTTGCAGAGATACAATGTTGATCACCTGCATTTTGTAATCACGCTCCACTTCCTGAATGGCCGATAATTCACCTTTGCCTTTTTCCATACGGTTAAGAGCAATCATTACCGCGGCAGGTTTCGCTTCTGCGGCATTAATAATCTCCATCACTTCGCGGATGGCAGTACCAGCGGTAATCACGTCATCAATGATCATCACGCGGCCTTCAAGAGGTGCGCCTACTAAATTACCGCCTTCACCGTGGCTTTTTGCCTCTTTACGATTAAATACATAAGGCACATCACGGTTGTAATCGTTGGATAATGCAATTGCTGCGGCAGCGGCCAATGGAATGCCTTTATAAGCCGGGCCAAACAGCACATCAAATTCAACATTGGCTTCATCAATAGCAGCAGCATAGTAGCGACCAAGCTTTGCCAGTGCAGTGCCGCTGTTAAAAAGACCCGCATTAAAAAAATAGGGGCTAACCCGACCCGATTTTAATGTGAACTCACCAAAGCGTAATACATTCTGTTCGATGGCAAACTGGATAAATTCTCTCTGGTAATCACGCATGCGAGGGTCTCATATCGGATAAAACGCATATTCTACCATTAGCTTGTCAGATGAACGAGATTTTCAGGGGTTAGTAAATTTCCTTTTTGCTTACTTCACTATACAATTCCCCTTTAACTTTTTTGTGCGCTTTACAGGAATAACCAATATGCGTGTTATCACCTTCAATACACAAGGTATTGAACAGGCGGCTGATAGAGGCTTCTTTGACTGGATGGTCAAGCAGGATGCAGACGTCATCTGCCTGCAGGATCTTCGGCTAAAAGAATATCAGCTGGATGGTGACCGTTATCACCCTGAAGGATATTACCCTTACTTCTTTGATGCGTTCGAAGATGGCTTTAGCGGTGTGGCTATTTATACCCGCCAAGTACCCAAAGCGATTATGACTGGTTTGGGGTTTGAGCTGTGCGATTCTCAGGGGCGCTTTATACAAGCGGATTTTGATAAAGTCAGCGTCTCATCGCTGCACTTTCCGTCGGGATTAAAAAGCTTTTCTGCTCAGCAAACAAAAGAAGAGTTTATGTCTCATTTTATGGGGCATCTTAAAAAGACGTTACGCAAGCGCCGTGATTTTATTTTTTGTGGCACTTTCAACACGGCTCACCGTCCGATGGACCTGAGCAACTGGTATGCGAACCAAAGTGTTTCCGGTTTTTTACCCAGTGAGCGCGCGTGGATGGAAGAGATGCTGGGTGATCTGGGCTTTGTCGATGCTTTCCGTGAAATCAATAAGGCAGAACGTCAATTTACCTGGTGGCCTGATTACAACCGTGCCCGCACCTTAAATGAAGGTGCCCGACTGGACTATCAGATAACCACTTCGAATTTGCGTAAGATGGTTAAAAACGTTTCCATCTATAAAGATCAGATGTTTTCTGAGCACGGGCCATTAACCATCGATTACGACGGTGACTTTTAATAATTCTCTAGTCCCATAAACTCGGCCAGCAAATAGCGACAAGCAAAAGGGTGCTGATGCACCCTTTTTAGTTTCTACAATAAACTTACTTTTCAAACGCTGCTTTTTGCAGTTCGATAATCTCTTTAATGCCTTTATTTGCCAATGCCAGCATCTTGTTCAGTTCGTCCTGAGAGTACGGTGCGCCTTCGGCAGTCCCCTGCACTTCAATAAAACCGCCTTGATCAGTCATAATGACATTCATATCGGTTTCAGCAGCTGAGTCTTCCGCGTAATCCAAATCAAGAACCGCTTCGCCTTTATAAATACCGACAGAGATAGCCGCCAACATATACTTGATCGGATTGCCTTTTAACGCGCCGTGTTTATCTTTTTTCAGGAAGTTAATGGCATCCATCAGCGCTACGCAGGCACCGGTAATCGATGCAGTGCGGGTGCCGCCATCCGCCTGAATAACATCGCAATCGATAGTGATGGTATTTTCGCCGAGCTTTTTCAGATCCAGAGCTGCACGCAGAGATCGACCTATCAGGCGTTGAATCTCGATAGTCCGGCCGGTTTGTTTACCGCGTGCTGCTTCCCGGTCATTACGGGTATTGGTGGAGCGAGGCAGCATACCGTATTCGGCCGTCACCCAGCCAGAACCAGAACCGCGTAAAAAGCGAGGCACGCCTCGTTCGACAGTAGCGGTACAGATCACTTTTGTCTCACCAAACTCAACCAGCACCGAACCTTCTGCATGCTTGGTGAAATTACGTGTAATACGGATTTCACGTAACTGGTCGGGTTGGCGACCACTCGGACGCATGCTGGCAAGGCCTAGGTTTTGAAGTTGATCTGACATGGTAGGACTCATCTGTAAAATACACCTTAACGATAATGAATGATTTGCTGCATAGAGCATCGGTCTTCAGGCTGCTAAACTAGCCGGATAGGATAATTCTAATCGAGATACGACAACATGACACGTAGTATGACCGCTTTTGCTCGCCAAGAGAGCCAACAGGCGTGGGGAACCCTCACCTGGGAAGTCCGTTCCGTTAACCATCGCTTCCTTGAACCGCACCTGAGGCTCCCGGAGCAGCTTAGGGAGCTGGAAGGCGTATTGCGGGAAACGCTGCGCAAGCGTCTCAGTCGGGGCAAGGTTGAGTGCATGCTGCGCTTTGTCCCGGAAGAACAAGCGCAAACGCTACAAGTGAATGAAACATTTGCCAAGCAACTGCTTGCTGCGACAGAGCAGATGGAACAGTTAATGCCCGTATCTCAGACGATTAATCCGCTTGATCTGCTACGCTGGCCAGGCGTACTTCAGGACGTACAGATCGACATGGAAGAGGTTAAGCGCGAAGCATTACAGCTATTCAATAAAGCGTTAGCCGACCTGCAAGCAGGCCGTGAGCGCGAAGGAAAAGAGCTGGCTAGCCTCATAGAGCAGCGTTTAGATGCCATCACTCTGGTGGTCAGCGACGTGCGTGCCAAGCTTCCGCAGATCCTGCAAAACCAGCGCAATATGCTCAAAGCGCGCGTCGCCGATCTGAGTGTGGACCTTGACCCGCAACGTCTCGAACAAGAAGTGGTGCTGCTCGCACAAAAAGCTGATGTCGATGAAGAGATGGATCGCCTTGATACCCACGTTCAAGAAGTGCGCCGTATACTGAAACAGAAAGAACCCATAGGCCGTCGTTTAGACTTCCTGATGCAAGAGCTAAACCGCGAAGCCAACACGCTTTCATCCAAATCGATTGTCACCGACACCACGCAAAGCGCGGTAGAGCTGAAGGTGTTGATTGAGCAGATGCGTGAGCAGATCCAGAATATCGAATGATGATTCGTAGGTGTTCATAAGTCATTAAAATTCATTATAAAACAGATAGTTATAATTATTGCGTGTTTCATGAGGTTTTACTGAAATTCACTGAGGGATAGAGCAGTTGCTCGTCACAATACTGGCGGGCGATTAGGGTTATTTTTTTCGTGTTAGCGAAGAAGGTACTGGAACATGCTGTACGGGCCTAATTCACAAAAGATAACTATTTAGCTGTTGCGTTGCTTTTGTGTCTAGGTGTCTGAAAAGGAGAGCTTATCGTAGTTGAATGGTTCCAAGAATTGAAATGTCGCTCTGCAGGTTCTGTGTATGCATTCCCTCGTAGACGTATTAGCAAGAGAAATGGCCATATATCACCGGATACTCTCAATGCAGCAATAGCTAAATTGTTTAGAGAAGGGAAGTTAGATATGCCACACTTCACTGACCATGATTTACGAAGAACCTTTCGGGCTCAGCTTGGGTTGCTGGGAGTGCCGGGGCATGTAGCTGAGCGTTGCATGAATCACAGGATTCCGGGGATTGAAAGAACTTACAATATCCATGATTACTTCGACGAAAGGTAAGAAGCTCTGGAGAAGGTTAACAGTAGAATGGCGCCATTAGTTAACATTCCTAAAACGTAATTTGATGAATTGAGAACCCCGTTAATTATGCGTTATGGCAGGGAGAGTGTTCGGAAGCTCATTCCGCCGCAGAGAACCCGGCAGTAAGGGGTCATTCCTTGAGCGGCGACAGTCTCATCTCTAGGTTGTGGAGTTGTTTTAGTATCGCTCTTTTTGCCCATTCTATAAAAGTGTAAAGGTTGGTTGTTTGTGCAATTCATTGAATTTTTTTGTACAATCTATTGAATAATATATTGATCGGCTTTGATGCTGATAGAGGGCGGTGAATATGACTGTTATTCAAAAAACTGAAGAGTACATAAAGCATAAGCCTTTTGGCGCTATATTTAGTTTTAACCAAGTTGCGCGTAAATTGAACGTCCCCAAAGACTCTCTGTCGCATGCACTCGCTAAGCTAAAAGCAGAGAACCAAGTGAGTCAGCTTGAGCGAGGTCTTTGGTATCGCCCTAAATCTACTCGTTTTGGTGTTATTGGTCCGAAGCCGGAAATCGTAGCTGACATTATCGCAAAAGAGCGTAATGCATTTATTCTTCCTGCAGGTGCTGCCGCGGTTCATGCTCTCGGCTGGTCGACGCAAATGAGTATGCGTTATAACTACATGTCTACAAAGCGCATAGAACCACTGTGTGTTAATAAGCACCAGATTACTTTTCTATACAGCCGGGCTTTTGAGGACGCAGTAAAGAAACTAGAAGGAATAAACCCAGAAGAAAAGAAGCGAGCTGCTACGCTTTGGATCGCGCTTGAATTTATGGGTAACGAAGAATCACAGGCCAAATCAAGACTAGTTCAGGATACATTTTCTCGGCTGTCTGCCCGAGCTCAAACAAAACTATATATAGCGTTTAGCGGTAAGTTACGCTGGGTAACTGCAATCGTGGGAGTTCATTAATGTCAGATCCTTTTCTTTTTTCTCTCAGCGATAGTGACAAAGTTGATCTGTTTGAAGCCGCGGCGACTCAGACGGGGCTACCGGCATATGTGGTAGAAAAGGACTACCACGTTACCTTGATTTTAAAGCTTCTGTTTGAGGAGCTGAAGCCTGTATGTCAGCAACAAACTGATACCCCTTTCTTGTTCAAAGGGGGGACAACACTTAGTAAGGTGTTTAAGTGTATTGAGCGCATGTCAGAAGACATCGATCTTTCGTTGCATATGGATTATCTAGGTCAACCGGTTCCAGAGCAGGGTGATGTTTCGGTCAGTGCTAGGAAGAAGCGGATAGAGCGATTGGAAGTTGCTGCCAAAGTCGAAATTTCTGATCGGATTGGTCCTTTTTTAGTAGCGCGCTTGAAGGAGTTCAGTGACCAGTATTTAGTCCAAGTTGCAGATAATGGATTGGATATTGAGGTTAATTACCCTCGTTTTCTCAGTGATGATGCATACGGGGGTGCTTACGTAAAACCTCGTGTGTTATTGGAGTGTGGAGGGAAGGCGGGCTTTGACCCTAATGAGAGTCGTGTCATTGCTCCTATAGCTTTGATTGTCACGAGCCAGGAAGGTGATGAATGTTCGGTTGATGTGCTTGGCTGTGACCGCACTTTTTTCGAGAAAATAACTCTGATGCATGAGCTAAATAATCGTGGTGCTGAGTGCCTTGGAGAACGGCAATCACGACATATTTACGATATTGTTCAAATTTACTCAGCGTTCCCTCACTTTGTTGCAGACACAAGTTTGCTAGAGGCTGTTGTTGATCACAAGCGAAAGTACTTTAATCGTGGCGCTGCAAAGTGGCATGAAGCTAAGCCTGGCACTCTAAGTCTTGTACCTGCAGGAGCGGTTGCTGAAAGGCTTGAAGCTGACTGGGAGAAGATGGTTGATATGTTTCCTTCTGCGCTCCCGTACACCTTTGCCGAGTTACTAGAGCAACTGAGCCTCATAGATAAAGAGCTTAATGGGTGATTCAGGCCTCAGGATGTTGCAGTTGCCAGGCGAGCAAGTAACTACAGTCTGACTAAAAGGCTAATTGACCGTGCCTAAATACAAGTTATCTACGAATGGTTTTGTATTATCGTAATTGATTGCGATTAAAATACGGATTATTCGTATTTATTGATTTTTACTCTTCCATTACAGTGATCTTCTAAATTAATTGGTGAAGGAGATCAGCAATGTCTAGTTCAGATAAACTTTCTTTTGAGGATACTAAGAGGCTTTTAGATCATGCCTGCAGTGCTAGTCCCAATATGACAGCAGCTAAAATAGCTGACTTTTTGGAAGAGCCCCCTTCTCGTATTTCGGAAGGTAGAAGTAAGGGGTGGCGTTTAAGTATTCATGGTGCGAATAAATTAATAGAACAATATGGTCGGCCTAAAGGTAAGCCTGGTCTATTTGTCCGTGCTGAATCGAGAGAAACCATTAGCTCATTTATAGATTCTGAGTCAGTTGTTTCAAAATGTAGGCATATGGACAGAATCTCTAGCCTATATCATTCCGGTGATTTTCGTAATGCATTAGCAGATCAGCTCAAGTTCACTGGCGATGAATATTGGCTTTTACCGGACAGTGAGGTGGTTGTAGAAAAAAGTGATAGGTCACTAAGCTCATTTGATCTGGACGACGCGCGCCGTGCTAGTGCTAAAAACAGAGATCGCTCGTTTGAGTATCGCGAAAAGAAGTTAGCAAAGTTATTTTTAATGATGGAAACCGAAGCGTTCTCTCAATGGTTGTTGGCTGCCCGGTCGTATCTAGAAAAACTTCGACATAGTTGTGGTGATCCTGAGCAAATATATTCAATGCTGAGTTCGACGGATTATTACGGCATCAATGAGATACATAAGATCACTCCTGATGGAAAAAATGATCATTTGTCTTCAGAGGGAAGCCTTAATGAGCTCATAAAAGAACACGGGTTGGATCTTACTTTATTTCCTAAGATGAGCTTATTTCTGATTGGCTCATTAGAGCATCACTTTCGAAAATCAAAACTACTACATATAAAAGATCAGCTGACGATTCAAGCTGAAGAAACTTTAGTGGAAATGAAAGAGTATGTTATTACAGGTGAAAAAATCTGGTCTCATGAAGACAGATTTACTGAACCTAAGCTGGGATTAGCTGGGCTTGAAAGTCTATTTTTTCCAGATATAAAGGATCGGCCTGATTGGACTTACCCGCTGCTTTTAAGCAATAACAGGTTAAATCGTCGGCTGAAAAAGATGAAAACTCACTCTCTATCGACCGATGGACAACTTATGAGATTTCATTATTTCTCAAAGAGAACTGCGATTACGCACTAATGCTGTCATTAGGTAGTTACGAGCAGAGCTATAACGACGTGATACACGCCCCTGAACGGTTTATCGTCATCCCAGATATACCAGGCTTGCAACTGTTCAAGGATCTCGATGGAATGAGAAAGTGGCTGAATTTGCCAGAGCTCCCGTTGGATAAAATGAAAATGGATATAGCAAAGCACGGAGGGTATGTGCCCGGAGCTATTGTTATATAAAGATAAGTTGATACAAGGATGAGCTATATTAAAGTTAAGTTTATAAGTGTGTCTGGATAAATTACGGATTATGACTGTGGCATATCGGGCCAAAGTCCAGTTTTCAGTTGATTGATCAAGGAATGATAATGGGAAAATTAAACTTAGTGCCGGCTGATTATGAAAATACTATCCCTAAAAGGCTTCTAGCCGTACTGAGCAAATCTGGAAAGTGGCTCAGTGTTGTATCTGCATTAATAATGAATGTGTTGCAGTGTGGTTCAGTGGGGTATGCATATGAATAATGCCTTAAAACCTAATTCTTTAGGAAATAACAGCCCCCAGAGGCTAAAGAAAATTGCAGCTCCTTTTCTCAGCGCTAATGACTTTCAAAGTAAGCGCCGAACCAACCACAGCTAACCTTCCCCGTACTAGCCATTTACTTGCAAATCATCGTCAGGTGTCTATAGTTATCTCAAGCTCAGGATGAGCCTATGGCATGGAAGGCATTCTCAGGACGAGAACTTGCAAAGGATGGTGGGCGTTACTATGGAGGTAACTGTCTTCCTGCTACTTCAGACATCTACCCATGGTAGTAATACATCAATATCCTCCAGCGTTTTCGCTTGCGGCAGCAAGGTGAATATCTTTTTCAGATAAGCATAGGGCTCTAGCCCGTTCGCTTTCGCCGTTTCTATCAGGCTGTATAAATTCGCACTCGCACGCGCGCCTGACTGGCTCGTAGAAAACAGCCAGATGATATGACCTTATATACTGACTGAAAGTATGCTGCCACTAGTGGAGGTTAGTCATGAGTACTCACATTAACTACGATGCCTATATTGGCTTAGACGTACATAAAGAAACCATCGCTACTGCTATTGCAAATCCGGATCGTTCTGGTGAAATACGATTCTGGGGTAATATCCCCAACACTCCCGATTCAATTCGGCGACTATTTACTAAGTTATCAAAGAACTACCCCACAATGCTGGTCTGTTATGAAGCCGGCCCTTGTGGTTATCAGGTTTATCGGCAACTCACATCCATGTCCATAGAGTGCCAAGTCATTGCGCCGTCCCGGATTCCTAAATCACCGACAGATAGGATTAAAAATGATCATCGGGATGCTATGTCCCTTGCTCGATTATTACGCGCTGGAGATTTAACCACTATCTGGGTTCCAGACGAAAGCCATGAGGCCATGCGAGATCTTGTTCGCGCCCGCTCTGCCAGTAAAAAAGACACTAAAATCTCACGTCAGAGAATACAAAGTATGTTATTGCGAGCAGGCCGATTGTACGATAAAAAATCTTGGACAAAGCGCCATCGAATTTGGCTTGCCAACCAATCATTTACAAACGCGTCACAGCAAATTGCTTTTCAACATTATTTACAAGCACTTGAGCAATCAGAAAGCAGGACCCTTCAGTTGGAACAAGAAATTCAACGTTTATTGCCTGATTGGTCTTTAGGAAATTTGGTAATTCAATTGCAGGCTCTAAAAGGGGTTGCGCTTATTGTTGCGGTGACGGTGATCGCGGAATTGGGTGACTTTTCAAGATTTAGCAACCCAAAGCAAATTATGGCTTATCTCGGATTGATTCCCGGTGAGCACTCCAGCGGTAACAAAATTCGTAGCACCGGTATCACGAAAGTAGGCAACAAGGAAGTGCGTAAAATGCTCTATGAGGCGGCCTGGTCGTATCGTAGCAATGCGAAGGCGGGAAACTGGATGTTAGCCAAGATGCCTGCAACCGTGAAGCAGGAATCAAAAGATTTTGCCCAAAAGTTGACAAAGGTCATAAGAATTCTTTCGGCCTATCACAAAGGGACGGACTGCATTTTCAGCACGATTGTTGTCAATCGGCCAGTGCCCATCTTCGATATAGGCGACCAGTCTTGGCCATTGATTGTGAAGATAGGTAACGGCTTTACCGAGTGTCGATTTTGGAGGGGTATGTTGCTGTGTTTTTTCTAACCATTGCCGTAGCTTTTCAAGGATCACTTTTGATTCTGTCTGTCGAAGGCGGTAGCGCTCATCAATCGACTTATCTTTGCAGGCTTTTTCCACGCCGTACAATTTTTGAATAAAGCTCAGAGCTATATCGGCTTTGCCCGATTTGCCTTTGGGTTGTTGACGCTGCGCATCAATGAACTTACGCCGTGCATGTGCCCAGCAGCCAAGACGGGTGAGCTTATTCTCAACACACACCGCGTTGTAACCCTCATAGCCGTCGGTCATCAGGGCACCGGTAAAATCAGACAGTAAGTCTTTTGGTGTGTCGCCGCTGCGGCTGGCGCTGTAATGATACAGCACCACAGGCATGCTCGACTGTGTGGCGATCAGCCACATGTAACTTTGGCTCTGTGCTGTTTTTCCTGGCTCGTTGAGTACCTGCACCGGGGTTTCATCCATGTGTAACACCGTCTGCTCAAGCGCAATCTCTAGCAAACGATTGATCAGCGGTTGCACTAACGCCCCCATCTTGATCATCCAGTTAGCCAGTGTGGTCCGATCCAGCTCAACACCAATCCGTTTAAAGATAGCAACCTGACGATACAGTGGCAGTGAATCGAGGTACTTACTGACGCTGATGTAAGCCAACAAGCCAGGAGAAGCGATGGATTTTTCAATTGGCTGGGCGGGTTTGCTAGCGGTGATCAGGTACTTCTCGCAACAAGGGCAGGCGTATTTTTTACGCAGGTGACGCAGCACTTTGATTGTCGCCGGTTCAATATCCAACTGCTTGTGGCTTTCTTCGCCAATACAGGTAAGTGCGCTGCCATCATGCGGACAGAATTTATCAGCCTCGTTCAGGTCGTGAATAATATCTTCGCAGGGCAAGTCATCCGGAATCGAAACGCGTTTCTGTTTTTTGCGGGTATGAGCCGGAACACTGATGGCAGTGTCATCCTGCTCTTCAGCGTCGACAATTGCTTCCGCTTCATTAAATAAATGACCTTGGCCACCGCTGTCTTTTTCGCTGGAAGCACCAAACTGCTTTTGATTCTGTACGCGAATGTACTCTTCAAGCAGCTTAATACGTTGATCCTTTTGATCAATCACGTGCTTGAGTTGACGGTTTTCCTGGGCGAGTTTTTCGGGTAACAACATACCTCTATTTTACAGGGATATGGCTAAAAATCCGAGCCATAATTCAAGGTAACATGCGGTTTTAACTGATGAATATCGACGCCGCGTAACAGCCAGTGAAACTGTTCTTCTGTCAGTAAAATAGTGGTTTTATTATCTTTCTTTGGCCATTTGAAACGCTCTTCTTCAAGACGTTTATACCATAAACAAAAACCGCTGTGGTCCCAGTAAAGGACTTTCAGCTTGTCCCGCCGCTTGTTACAAAAAACAAACACCGCGGGCTCATAGAGGGACAGTCCCATCGCCTGTTCAACCATCAAACTAATCCCGTTAATCGACTTCCTAAAATCAACAGCCTCACGATGCAGATAAACAGCACCGACATCGACAAACATCTTCATGCCAAAGCTACCATGAGTTCAGCTATCCAGCGGGGCGATACTGTAACAGAAAAGAGAAGCTCACTACGGCAGTGCTGTAACCGGATAGGCTGATCAGATATATCGGCACCCACTGTTACCGGTGCGATCTGGGCACACAAAAAAGCAGAAGAAAGATTGCCTGAGGTGGTAGTTTTTCGTCGTTGAGCACTGTGATAATAAAATTGACCGATATCAATCTGATGCTGGCGGCAAAACTCCGCACCCGACAGACCACTGACCTCTTGCTGCTCAGGCAAATTTTTCCATTGTTGCTGATTGCGTCGCTGAGTCATGCGCTACTCCTTATATAAAACGAGTAGATAGTTTACTGGGGGATACATTTTAAAATCAGGGTGAGGTTGGTTCGGCGCTTACAAAGTAAGCATGCCAACGTCAACCGCTCTTGCGGATATAGAGCAAGAAATTGCGATTTATGAACGCTACCTAGGCGGGTTTGGCTGTCACATGTTTGTGCTACGGAAAGGGGCGTAACGGGACGTCCTACTAAAGTAGATCTTTCAACCGATTTAGCAGCGCTTTACGGCTATTATTCGCCCCAACAAAGCGCTTAAAACTATGTTCAAAAGCAGGGTGCTCCCCTTTGAACTGATAGGCTTCGTTCAGCTGATGCAAATAGCGTGATGCCGCATCGTAACCACTGGCGCAAGTTCGATTCGCTTGCTCTTGTGCTTGCTGCCAGCAGCGCGCACGCTGATTGTAGATCTCCGTCAACGCTTTTTCTTTTTCCGCTTTTTCGATGGCTAATTTTTTGCGAGTGCCTCAGCTTGCTCTTGCTGTAATTGGCTTTGCGCTTGTTCAATGTAAGGGGTAATCAGGTCGGGGGTTAACCAATACTGATAGGCTTCGTCTTTGTTGGAAGATTCTTTTCGCGTCAGCGCTAAGGCTTGGTGTCGGGTTAGCTGGCCTTGTTCAAAGAGTGTGCGTAACAGAGCGTTTTTCTCTGCTTCCGTGAGATTGTCTAGCCACGTATCAAACTGAAACTGGGCTTGTTTAGCTTGGTGACATGGGTGTTCGTTCAGCACCATGGCGAGTGCCTTAACCCATGCTAAGGGAATATCATACAGCGCCGCAAAGGCCTGCACCTCTTCACTGAGGTGTTCAAAATCGAATTGAATTAAAGGTATTTCCTCAAGTTCGTCATTACAATCAAACGCTTTGAGCCACATAAAGTACACAAGACGCCAATTCCCTTGCATTAACTCGCTGCGTAAACTGGCTAAATGCTGGAAAAAGTCGTCAGCATTTTCATCGTCAAAATATTCGTAATACTCCTCGAGGGAAAAAATCAGCAACTGCCACTCATCGCTTTGATGCACATGAAGTCCATCACTTGAATAACCAAGTAACGCATCAGGGAGCGTTCCAGCAGGTAGCTTGATGTAAGCATCGATTGAGCCCCAATCGGCATAGTAAAAACCGATATCGAAGTATTTTAACATTAGCTCAAAAGGCTCTGCCTTTAGGTCACTGTAGGTGTAATACACCTGAAAGGACGTAGCGCTGATCTCAGCACGGCTTGAAATGGTTCTGAGTGCTTGGCGCGCTTTAGCATCTAAATACCCATCCAAACGCTCGAATTTATAGTATTGATATTCGCTCACGATGACCTTGCTATGTGTTAATGGTGAATTGGAAAGTTTGTTTTAACAAAGGCTGTACATGAACCACTCTAGCGACAGGCTCAGTGTTGAAATAACGTCTTGGATCAATGGTCATAAATCCCCAAAACTGCAAAAATGTGGTAGGGATAATATGATGGTGGGAAGTACGCCATTACCGCGCGAGCGGTTTAGTTCTATGTATTCAAAAGCGTCCAAATAGCGCCAGTTATATTTGCTGATGGCGGCCTCTAACATAGGTTTGAAAAAGGCCTGTATGCCTAGAGCTTGATACTGCTTTTGCGCTGACTTTTTAACATGATAACGGCCACTCCGAAGGTAAATAATACCGCTAATGTCGGCTAGCACTCGGGTGTAGTGCAAGGCATTAAACTTGTCTTCGTTACTGCCCGCAAACTCACTGATGCTAATATTTATTGGGAACTGAGCAACAGCAAACTCAGGTAATAACTCACTGGCCTGTTTAACTAACTTAGCGGGTAAGTTACCTTTAGTTGTGGCTTTGAATGAGCCTTCTTGGGCCATGGCCTCATCAAGAATTAGCGCTAGATAACGCATCACCGGGCTAGCAGAAAGATCGTCTGGTGTGCTGATTGTCACCCACTGTAATTGATCAAAAGGCGCATAAAGCCAATTGGCCAATTGGCCATTTGCGTTGGCGTCACGCCACAAAAATCGGGATGAGGTTGATTATTGCGATCCTGAACTTTGTGTTGTAAAGCAGCGTTGAGTTCATCAAGGCTCAAATTTGGGTTCATTGCCAGCATAGCTTCAACATCATCGAAAACTTGGGCATGTTGCTTGGAAACGCTGCTCATACAACAACGTTTAAATTTTTTACCGCTGCCACAATGGCAAGGATCGTTTCGGCCGAGCTTCATTACTGTCCCTTCTTATTGTTATAGAAAAAGCGCTGCATTTTCTTGTCTACGCTGATCCAGAGTCGTAGCAATCGCAGACACTGTTGTTTTACGGATCCCTTGTTGCTTAGCAAGATAAGTAAATTGACTGATGGCTTCTGCGACTTCTTCAATAACTTGCTTTGCATCATGCCAACTCCCATAGCCAGCACTTGCTGCAAGTTTTTGGATCACCTTAAGCGGTGGCGCTTTGCCATAACCTCCGAACGCAGTGGCGTGCTCGTTGAATGGATGTGGGCTGTAGGTAACATCATAAAAAGGTGCAGGATTCCATTGACCGTCATCAGCTTGCAAAAACGCCCAGTTTTTACTGTGGTCGTCTTGATTAGACGACAGCAGGTTAAAAATGGCGCGGCGAAATTGCAGCTGCCCGGCGGCTGGAGATTTACACAACTGACGGCTGGCTTTGATCAAGTCAATATAATCTAAACTGGGCGTTCGAAAGTCTGCATCCAGCAGCCCGCAAGCGCTGTGCATATGCAATCGACCTGCACTGCGTTGACTGCTTAAGTCGGCCTGTTCAGTGACATAATCAAAACGCTTGAGCGCCAACCAGGCAGGCGCACCGCTTGTAGGTGGTGTTTCAATGAGTTGCCAAAGCGGCGGTAGACACTTAGCTTGCTCAGCCATTTGCAAATAGACAGCCTCGCACAAACCTTCTTCATGCCTGAGCGCTAGATTTTTAGAGGTAAACTTAATCAGCCAAGCCTCATCACCAGGCTGTGCAAAGGTTCGACAATGCTGAGTTTCCCCAGCAGGCATATAAATCTGCGCCTTGGGCCTTGCTCCACCCGAACTACCACCCGCGACTAATGCGGCCAACACCTGTTGAGTATGCCCATCTAACTCATCGTGGTTGTCGTCTATATAATCTGACATTGAAGCATCGAACAGCGTTTGTGCTTCTAAGCCCAAGGTTGCTAAATCAATGTCAGCGTGTGTCGTGGCTGAAAACTCAGACATCGGAGAAAAAGACAATGCTCCCATGCCTTTATCACCGACAAAGGCCAGCCTATCCATCGCCGTTAATTGATTAGGCAGGATGCCCTTTTGCCGGAAAATACGATCTTGTAACAGCATGCCCCAGCCATCGGGCAAACAATCTCCAAATACGCCATGCACTCCTTGGTGCGGCGCTTTAGGGGCGACCTGAACTTGTGTGTTCGCCTGCAAAGTAAACGGTGATAAATTGCCAAACTGCTGCAAATAGCTATCTGCATACTGAAAAAAAACGCCTTGCCGGTTCTGAGCCAAGACCCCAACAGCTATCTGCTCACCTGAGCTTAACGTACGGGTTACGGTGAGTTTTTGAATGGGTTTAACACTCATCTTTTAACACCTCATCAATGCTAGTGGGCATAGCAGTACGTTCTTTGCTAGGTTGTGTGAGTTGATAGAGCCTATCTAGCGAATCAAGAGTCTGCCAAAGCAACAACAATTGGCGAAATGAAATTTGCCCAGTCAACTCAAACTTCTTGATGGTGGCTGCAGGTACACAGCTTCGTTCTGCCAATGCTGTTCGTGACAGTTTTGCGCGCTGGCGTAACTCACGTAAATAAGCAGCATAGGCTTGGCTTACATCGGTATCATCAAGTAAGGTAAAATTCATACGAAACGACCAAATGGATACAGTTATATCCATTGTAGCGAAATAAAACAAAAAATAGACATTATTGTGTCCATTAATAGATAGGGTGTTGAAAATTTACTCTATAAAGCCTTTCAAAACTGCTCTTTGTTAACCCTGACAGCAGCGTACAAACGGCACTGCTTTTCCAATACTCACCACTAAGATTCAGTAAAAGCTATGGCAAGTGGTGAGCAGTTTGGTGGGTAAACAGGCATTTTTGAACGGTTTGTTTTCGGTAACTTATTGATATTGTTTTTTCTCTCCTATTATTTGTTCTAAACCTCGTCTCAAAGAATTCCCCCCAAACGTTGAATTTTTTCGTCCTGTCGCCATCTATAGAGAGTCTATTTAACAACGGCTTGCTTCGTGTCGCTAAAATCCATCTTGAATGCGGAGCAATGTATAGAATTTAGTTAGAACAAATAATGTCACTGGGAGATACCGATGACTGCAGAGGTTGTGGTTGCTGATGGCAGCGAAAGTACTAAAAGCACTGAAAGCATCGTCAGTACAACAAGCACGCATCAGACGACGTTAAAAGGCTTACGTGAGGCCCTGCAGCGTAAAGTGGTGGGGCAGGATGGTTTGATTGAGCATCTGCTGATCGCTTTGTTAACCGATGGGCATGTTCTGCTGGAAGGCCCGCCGGGGTTGGCCAAAACGCGTACTATTCATGCGTTGAGTGATCTGCTCGAAGGTGAGTTTAAGCGCGCGCAGTTCACGCCGGACTTATTGCCGAGTGATATTACCGGTACAGAAATCTTTAATGCGCAGAAGGGTGAATTTCAGTTCCGCCCGGGCCCGTTGTTTTGCAATATGTTGCTGGCCGATGAGATCAACCGTGCACCGGCGAAGGTTCAATCAGCCTTGCTGGAGGCGATGGGCGAACGACAGGTGACAGTGGCGGGGCAGACTTATCCACTACCACGCTCTTTTATGGTGATGGCGACGCAAAATCCGCTGGAGCAGGAGGGTACTTATCCATTGCCTGAAGCACAGTTGGATCGTTTTATGTTGCATGTTCGCGTGGACTACCCGCAGCATGAGCAGGAGAAGTTGATTCTACGTTTGGTGCGTAATGAGCATACCGATGTTGTTAAGCCCAAAGACGCAGCAGTCGATGTGGTGTTGACTGAAGCGGCACTGTTAGAAGCGCAGCGTGAAGTGATGGGCGTGTTTCTCGCTGATAGCCTTGAAGATTATTTGGTCGCGCTGGTGATGGCGACACGCAATATAGGTGCCTACGGAGAGGATCTGCAAGACAGCTTAACCTTTGGTGCCAGCCCGCGTGCGACGATTGCGCTGGATCGTGCCGTGCGTGCTAAAGCGTGGTTGCAAGGCCGTGATTTTGTGACGCCGGATGATATTCAGGAGATACTACCGAGTGTTCTACGTCACCGTATTGGCTTGAGTTATATCGCCGAAGCAAACGGTTTGGATAAGGATCAGTTGATCGCCAAACTGATCGCCCGTGTCGCAGTGCCTTAGGCGGAGAAGTCAGCATGTTTCTTGGTGATAGCAGCCCGCGTCCGGTGCCAGCACAGCGTCATTGTATCTCGCTGGATGAGCTGCTCAGTTTGCGGCATTGGCCGCCCGCACGTAGCCCTGGTCGGCAGCGGATGGCGATTCGTGAAGGTCATCATCTCAGCCATATTCGCGGTCGCGGTATGGAATATGATGATGTGCGGGAATACCAACCCGGTGATGATATTCGTCATCTGGACTGGCGCTTAATGGCGCGTACCGGCGAAGCGCATACCAAGCTGTATCACGAAGAGCGGGAACGTCCGGTGTTTGTGCTGGCTGACCTTCGGCCACCGATGTTTTTTGCCACTCAGGGACATTACAAATCTGTACTCGCCAGTTATGCGACTGCGATGACGATCTGGACGACGCTGGCGAATGGTGATCGGGTTGGCGGGCAGATTTTAGGTGCAGAAAAAGAGCTGCTGTTTCGTCCCAGTAGCAACCGCCAGCAGGTGATGGCGATGATCGCTGCCTTAGAGCGGAGTAGTGCCTGTGCTCCTCAAGAGCCAGAGCGTGAATCAGCAAAGTCGCCTTTGTCTTTGGCAGAGGTACTTGCCGGTGCAGAGCGTTACATCAGCAGTGGCACTTTGCTGTATATCTTCAGTGATTTTCATGATGTTGATGAGGCAGTACAGCAGCATCTGATGCGGCTGGCGCAACGCTGTGAACTAAAACTGGTGCTCATCTCTGATCCACTTGAACAACAATTGCCGCAAGGTAAGCGCTACCGTTTTTTTGGCAGTGGGCGTGAGCTGTTAGTGGATGCAGACCAGCAGCAGCAACAACGTTATCAGCAGCAGTTTCAGGCGCGTATTGAGCTGTTACAGCGCTTGCGTAATCTTCGCGGTGTTGAATTTGCACATTGGCAGACACATCAGCACCCGCTTTTCCGTTCACCTACTATTCAAACGTTACGTTCAGCGCCAGTGCGGGAGTTGAGGTGATGAATGCACAAGCATTGCTATTGCGCCCGATGCAGTTACCGGAAGCGGTTGGCTGGTGGCCGATGGCGCCGGGTTGGTGGCTGTTGATTGTCTTCTCTGTGGCGAGTGTGATTTTTCTTGTCTGGTGGTGGAGACGACACCAGGCTGACCCGCGTCGCTTTGCGCTAGCTGAACTGGATAGTATTCAGCAGCGTTTTCAACAGGATGGAAACAAAGCGGCGTTAATGAATCATTGTAATCAGCTGTTAAAGCGGACGGCGCTAACCTTGTTTCCGCGCCAGGATGTGGCGGCGCTGTCGGGTGATGATTGGCTTGCGTTTTTATTAGAAAACAGCCGTGGCTGTCAGCTGCAGATCATGCAGTGTTTGGCGGATGGCCCTTATCGTCAACACAAGGATTTTGATACGACTGCGTTGATTTCAGCCTGCCGTCAGTGGCTGAAAACGGCGAAAAAAGGAAAGCCTCAGCATGTTTGATATTGCTTTGCCGTGGTTGTTTTTGCTGGCTCCTTTGCCTTGGTTGGTGCGCTGGTTTGTGCCCGCCGCTCACCTTTCCAAACAGAGTGCTTTGCAAGTCCCTTTTATTGAAACGATGGAGCAAGCCGTTGGCCGGTCAACGAGCGCTAGCCAGCGAAGTGATGTATGGATCACCTTAATTGCTTATCTGGCATGGATTTTATTGTTGGTAGCGGCAGCGCGCCCACAGTGGCTGGGTGATCCCATTCCGCAGCAGCGAGAAGGGCGAGATATGATGCTCGCTGTCGATCTGTCTGAGAGCATGCTGGAAGAAGATTTTGAGTTAGGCGGGCGTTTGATTAACCGCCTGATCGCGACCAAGGTGGTCGCCGGTGATTTTATCGAGCGCCGTCAGGGAGACCGTATTGGTCTGATTCTTTTTGGTGAGCATGCTTATCTTCAAGCGCCGCTGACGCATGATCGTAAAACCGTTAAACAGTTACTGGATGAAGCGCAAATCGGTCTGGCCGGAAAACGAACGGCTATCGGCGATGCCATTGGTCTGGCGGTGAAGCGTTTTAAAGAGATGGATAATGAACAGCGGATACTGGTGTTGATCACGGATGGCACTAATACTGCCGGCTCGATTGAACCGGATAAAGCGACTGAGCTGGCCGCAGCAGAAGGCTTGAAAATATATACCATCGGCATAGGCAGGGACCGCACTCAGCGTGGTTTGTTCAGCCAGTTTTTTGGTGGAGGTAGTTCCGAAATTGATGAGGTGGCCTTGCAGCGTATTGCTGAAAAAACCGCAGGGCGATACTTCCGGGCGAGAGATTTGGAGCAGTTATCTGAGATCTACTCTCTCTTAAATGAGCTGGAACCTATCGGCCAAGACGATGATTTTTATCGGCCGGTTGTTTCGCTGTATCAATGGCCGTTGTTAGGTGGGGTTTTCTTGCTGTGTCTTACCGGATTATTGCAACGGAGGCGTGCTTAAGTGTTGTCTGCATTTCATTTTCAACAACCCTTGTGGTTACTGCTGTTGCCGTTTTTTGCTGTGCTGGGTTATCTCTGGCAGCGTCAGAAAAGCCGTTCACAGCAGCACTGGTCTGAGGTTTGTGATCCGGCTTTGTTACCGCTCCTCATTAAAGAAGGGCAAACGGCGTCAAAAGGCGTGCCGCTGTTGGCTATTCTCGTTGTTGTAGCGGCTGTGTTGCTTGCTATTGCTGCGGCGCAGCCCGTGTGGAAACAACAACCGGTACCTGCTTTTAAGCAAAAAGCAGCGGTGGTTATTGCGTTGGATCTGTCGGCTTCTATGAATGCGACCGATATAAAGCCAAGCCGTATTCAGCGGGCACATTTTAAGATTGAGGATCTGCTGGGCCGTTTGCCGGATAGTCAGGTCGCGCTGCTGGTCTACGCTGGTGATGCGTTTGTTGTCACACCCCTGACAGAAGACACTGGTACTATTCTGGCGCAGCTATCGGTGATGCAGCCCGGGATTATGCCCTCGCCAGGCAGCCGGGCGGATCGTGCGCTTAAGCAAGCGGATGAGATGCTCACCCAAGCGGGAGTGAGGGGTGGTACGGTTGTGCTCATCAGCGATGAAGTCGATCCTGCTCAAATTGCAGCAGAGGCGAGCCGTTTATTTCAACAAGGCAGAACCTTATCCATCTTAGCGGTCGGATCTGCGCAGGGCGCACCGGTACCGATGCAATCTGGGCCACTCAAGGATAGACAAGGGCAGGTCATATTGGCGCGTATGAATATGGCAGAGATGCGTGAGGCAGCCGCATTAGGCGGCGGTAAGGCTGTGCAGTTGGTGGCAGATGATTCTGATTTAATCACCCTGATCGCCACGTTTACCAGCGGGAAGCGCGAAGAGGTAAAAGCGACCACTGAAGTTGAACGTTGGATAGCGGAAGGGCCGTGGTTTGTGTTGTTGGCGCTTCCTTTACTGTTGCCACTGTTCAGGCGTGGAGTGTTGAATCTGTTATTGCCTGTGTGTTGTGTGGGCGCACTCTCGTTTACGCCGGATGTGAGCGCTGGAGTATGGCAGGATTTATGGAAAACAGCGGATCAGCAAGCCGCCGATCAGTATCAGGCGGGAGACAAAGCGGCGGCTGCAGAAATATTTACTGATCCGCGTTGGAAACAAATAGCTGAATATGAAACACAAAATTATGATTCAGCTTTACAGAGTATGCCGACACCGGAAACGGCAGCCGATTGGTATAACCGCGGCAATATACTGGCGCAACAGCAAAAAATAGATGAAGCGATTGCAGCATTTGATGAAGCGTTGAAGCAACAAGCTGATCATGAAAATGCTAAGGTGAACAAGAAGTTGTTGGAAGATCTAAAAAAACAGCAACAAGATCAAGAAAGCCAGCAGCAAGATCAGAAGGGACAAGGTAAACAGCAGGATGATAAGCAGCAAGAGTCGTCCTCTGAGCAACCAGACAAGCAGGATCAGCAAGGGCAGCAAAGCGAATCTTCTGATCAGAATCAATCAGCTGAAAAGGCATCACAGAATGAAAAAAACGCTCCGGCCGAAACGCCGCCAGCATCTGACCCGGCAAAAAAAGATCCACAAGGTGAAGCGCCCGATCAAGCTGCAGAGCAAACCACGGATAATACGCAAGAGAAGGATAAAGCTCAGAAGCAAGCGGCAGATTATCTTAAGCAACAGATGGATCAGGCTCAGTCAGTTGATGGCGAAGAGGCGGCCAGTGTTGCTCAAGAGCAACCTGATAAGCCAATAGATGAGTCAGAACAAGCGAGGCAGCAACTCCTTAACCGAATAGTGGATGATTCGGCTGGCTTATGGCGACGTAAATTTCTCTATCAGTATCAGCAGCAGGGCGAACAGCCTTCGGGAGAGGAAAAAGCATGGTAAGCAGAACACGAGGATGCTTATTAGTTGTGCTTTTATGTGTCAGTCTTAGTCTGCAAGCGGCGATAAAAAGCAGTATTAACCGCAGCCTGATTGAGCAAGGCGAAAGCATTCGTTTTAGTATTGATCTGGAAAATGTTGATGGTGATAAGATAGATTTAACACCGCTGGAACAGGACTTTGAAGTCCTTGGCCGCAGTCAGCAATCCAGTACTATTATTCGTAATGGTCGTGTTGAGAGCGCTACAAATTTGGTGCTGACGTTGTTACCAAAACAAGCAGGAGATCTGCAAATACCGCCGATTAATATTGATGGTGAGCAAACAGAGTCGCATGCACTACGTGTATCAAAGGTAACCCAGCCCGCGGCAGTGGAGGGAGGGATCGAGATGTTATCGACGCTCTCTAGCCAGCAACCAAGAGTTCAACAGCCATTGATTTATCAAACGAATTTGCTACTTGGGCAGCAGATCTTTAATGCCACCCTGCAAGGCCCTGAAATCACAACAGGTAAGGCTTTGATTGAGCCATTAGGTGATCAGCGCCAATACCAACAAACAATAAAGGGCCGGCAAATTAGTGTTGTTGAACAGACCTGGCTGATTACACCAGAGCAGAGCGGGCCGTTGACTATTAGTCCAGCGAGGTTGATCGGACAGATTCAAATGGGGCGGCCGAGTCGTAGTCCTTTTGGTCGTGGTTTTTCAGATCCCGCAGATATGAGACGTATACAGGTTGCAGCAGAGGGCTATCAGCTGGATGTTGAACCGATTCCGGCCAGTTTTAGTGGTCAGCACTGGCTTCCTGCTGAGAAGCTTACATTGAGTGATAGCTGGAGCAGCAATCAGTTCGTGGTAGGTGAGCCCGTAACCCGAACAATTAAATTATATGCCGAAGGTGTAAGCCGTCATCAGATAGCTGAGCTCACTTTGCCTGATATTGATGGAATTAAGCAGTATGCATCGACTCCTGATGTTGAGCAGAGATATGATAATGGCATATTAACCTCGACGCTGACGCTGGAAGTAACCTTGATACCAGAACGTGCGGGTCAGCTTTTATTGCCTGAAGTGGATCGCCCTTGGTGGGATGTGAAGAGCAACAGCGAAAAAACAGCTGTGCTGGCTGCTCGCAGTATATCTGTTGTAGCGGCGAAAAGTGCTCCTGTTTCTTCTGCTTTGAAGTCCCAAGAGGCGTTACAAAAGCCGGTCATAGATCCTGTTGTACAAGTACCATCACCGTTACCATCGACACAATCAAGCTCAGTGAATGTAGGCTCTGCGCAAACATCGTCAGGCACTACAAACGATCAATCGCTCAGCATCGGATGGGTTGCACTCTTTGCTGCTTTGGCAGGGAGTGTGGCAACCTTGCTGGTGGTCTGGCTAATACAAAAACGCTCACAGCAACCGTCGCCAGTCTCTGATGATATCGCTCAATCAAGCCCATCTGGTTCACTCTCTTCGTTAAAAGATGCATGTCTCAGCAATAATGCCGCTGCCGCGCGATTGGCGCTAATCGAGTGGGGGCAGCAATATTGGCCTGAGTGCAGGAATTTGAATCAACTTGCTGCGAGAGTCAGTGCTGAGTTACGAGGGGCGATCGCCGATCTGCAGAAGCACAGCTATAGCCAGAAAACCGATCAATCAGCAGCCAGCTGGCAAGGCGACGTGTTATGGAGATCAGTGCAAGCGTTTAAGGGAAAAGAGGTGACTGAGAAACAATCTGCCGATAAATTAGCACCGCTGTTTTTGTCATAAACCCATGCTAAATATTTAACGACAAACTTAAATATAAAAACAGACAAGGATAATAGGAAGCATAGAAAATGAGCGAATGGTCTCATTTGTGCGACTCGACACTGCATTGGCTACCGGGTACGTGGCTATGCGGTGCTGCGGGCTCTGTTAAGTTGTCAGTCGGGTGGTCCAGCTCACGCAAAATGCCGCAATCGCGGGTAGTGTGGGCTGCCCGGCACTGACTGCGCAGCTCCACCAATTGTGTTTCCAGTGTTTGCAGCTCTGCTATTCTGGCTTGTACATGTTGTATATGCTCATCAATTAACTCATTAATCGTTTCGCAGCTGGCATCGGGTTGAACGCGTGCCTGTAGCAATAGCCTGATTTCGTCATGAGTCATCGCCAACGTTCGGCAACGACGGATGAAAATTAAGCGCTCCAGATGGCTATGGTCGTAGCGGCGATAGTTGTTGGTTGGATCGCGCAGAGCGGGATGCAATACCCCTTCTTTCTCATAGTAACGGATGGTTTCTACGGTAAATCCAACCAGCTTTGCTAGCTCGCCGATTTTCATGATCTGCTCCAAGGCGGATTAACCCCCTGCTCCTATTATCCTTATAGTCATGCTTGACCCTGAAGTGACTTCAGGGTGTTTAATACTAAGCATACGATAGATTGAGGTTAATCACTATGCGCGATTCGAGAAGCCGTTGTTGTGGTTCGACAGCCGGAAATACTCAAGCGAAGAAAAAACATGAGCACAGCGGTTATGACAGTGTTGCCCCGTGCTGTGCTTCTGAGCCCGCTAAGGCTAGTCCGCTATCAGGGGCTAAGAGAGTAGCGGATGGATTATGTACTCCGATTCGTATTATGCAGATGGATTGCCCGACAGAAGAGGCGCTGATTCGCAAAAAGCTGGGCAGTATGTCTGAAGTCATCAGTATGGAGTTTAACCTGATGCAACGAGTGCTGACGGTGGTGCATACAGCGGATGCGCTCGAGATTGTTTTGGAGAGTATTCGTTCGCTCGGATTCGAACCGGAACTAGCCGCCGAACAACGTGAGTTGCCGGTCAAATCAGAGCCGAAAAAAACGTGGTGGCTGTTGGCTTTTGCCATGGTGGCTGCGCTTATGGCTGAGGTGGTTGGCTGGTTAGCGCCGGCTTATGGATTATCTGCTGGCTTATCGAATGGAGTAACCGCGATGCTGGCGTTAATTGCGGTAGGGCTTAGCGGGCTGACAACTTATAAAAAAGGCTGGGTGGCGGTGCGCCACGGTGATCTGAACATCAATGCTTTGATGAGTATTGCGGTAACAGGGGCTCTGATATTGGGGCAGTGGCCAGAGGCAGCGATGGTGATGGTGTTGTTTAGCATCGCGGAATTAATTGAAGCGAAGTCTCTGGATCGGGCGCGTAATGCGATTGCCGGATTAATGCATTTAGCACCAGAAACAGCAACGCTGCAGCAAACTGATGGCAGCTGGCTCGAAGTGGCGGCGGCTACGGTGACAGTAGGCAGTATTGTGCGTGTTAAACCGGGTGAGCGTATCGCTTTGGATGGAGAGATTGTGCGGGGCAGCTCAACGATCAACCAAGCGCCGATCACGGGTGAGAGTCTGCCTGTGGATAAAACGGAAGGCGATCAGGTATTCGCCGGAACTGTGAATGAATCCGGATCTTTTGAGTACAGGGTTAGCGCTGCAGCCGATAATTCAACACTGGCAAGAATTATTCATGCAGTTGAAGAGGCACAAGGTGCGAAAGCACCGACACAGCGTTTTGTTGACCAATTTGCACGTCTCTATACGCCGATTGTTTTTTGTATGGCGTTTGCAGTGGCGATTATCCCGCCGCTGTTTATGGGCGGTGTATGGTTTGACTGGGTTTATAAAGCACTGGTTTTATTGGTCATTGCCTGCCCATGTGCTCTGGTGATATCAACGCCGGTGACGATTGTCAGCGGTTTGGCGGCAGCAGCGCGTCATGGCATCCTGATAAAAGGTGGCGTTTTTCTGGAGGAGGGACACAAGCTCTCATGGTTGGCATTGGATAAAACCGGGACAATTACTCACGGTAAGCCTGTTCTGACCGAGTTTGATAACCGAAGTGATTTAACGGCGGATGCCTGTTATCAGCTGGCGGCCAGTCTGGCCAGTCGTTCAGATCATCCGGTATCGCAGGCGATTGCTAAGGCGGCATCGACATCTGAATCTTCTGGTGTTTTCTCAACAGCAGGTATACAGCAGCAGACTCGTTTAAACGTAGAGATGTTTGCAGCAATTCCGGGGCGCGGAATTAGAGGAGAGATCAATGGTAAAACTTATACCTTGGGCAATCATCGCTTGATCGAAGAGTTGGGGCTTTGCTCTGGTAAGCTTGAAATACGCTTGAAGCAGCTTGAAAATCAAGGCAAAAGTGTTGTGGTGCTAATGGGTGGTCAGCAGGCGCTGGCGCTGTTTGCTGTTGCTGATACAGTTAAAGAAAGTAGTCGCGCAGCGGTAGCAGAATTGCACCAGTTAGGCATAAAAACGATCATGTTAACGGGCGATAATCAGCACACAGCAACGGCGATTGCTCAGCAAGTCGGAATCGATGAGGCGCGGGGCAACCAGCTTCCTGGCGATAAGTTAGCGGCAATCACCGCGCTGGAAGAAGAGGGCGTTATCGGCATGGTCGGAGATGGCATTAATGATGCTCCGGCACTCGCCCGCGCAAAGATAGGCTTTGCGATGGGGGCAATGGGCTCAGACACTGCGATTGAAACGGCAGATGTTGCTTTGATGGATGATGATCTGAGAAAAGTGCCAACCTTTGTGCGTTTATCGCGGCAAACCCGTAGCATTCTGATTCAGAACATTGCGCTGGCGCTGGGTATAAAAGCAGTTTTTCTGGTGCTGACCATCATGGGGCTGGGTACTATGTGGATGGCTGTGTTTGCAGATATGGGAGCGAGCTTGCTGGTGGTGGGTAATGGGCTTAGGTTGTTGCGTAAATAACCTTTATTTGCCTTGCTTGCGTAGCGTGTTTTTCAGGAATGTCTCTGGCGTATCAGGTTTTCCATACAAATACCCCTGGCCTATCTCGCATTGTGCTTGTGTTATGAAATTTGCCTGTTCGGTGGTTTCAATTCCTTCTGCGACCACATGCAGGTTCAGGTTGCGGGCCATCGCGATAATGGCGTTGACCAGCTCTCGATTACGGCTTGATTCTGTAAGGCTGGCAATAAAACTACGGTCTATTTTGACGGTATCAAATGGGAATTTTTGCAGGTAGCTCAGGGATGAATATCCGGTTCCAAAGTCATCCAGTGAAATGCGCACCCCATATTCCGCCAGTGTATTAAGGGTGGTTAATGCTTGCGTCTCATCCTGTAAAAGCACTCCCTCTGTTATCTCAACTTCGAGATGCTGAGGCGGTAATGCATATTCAGTGAGTAATTCAATAATATGCGATGCTAGCTGATTGTCTCTGAACTGTATCGGAGAGATATTAACGGCGACATATGTATCAAGATGATGTGACTTATGCCATTGGGACGCTTGCTCGATGGCTGAGCGTAACACGAAACTGCCGATCTCCATTATGTGGCCGTTTTGCTCTGCAATCGGAATAAACTGATCGGGAGGAACGTTCCCCAAAACAGGGTTGTGCCATCGTAGTAAAGCTTCTGCCCCGATAGTCTTGCCTGAGTCTGTGCAGATAAAGGGCTGGTAGTGCAGTGCTAATTCATTATTTTTTAAGGCGTTTGTGATGTGGTATTCGATTTGCAACTGCGAGTTTAGTTGCGATTGCATCTCGATATTAAACAATTGGTATTGGCTGCCAGATATCGTACGGTTAAATGACCTGGCAGTACTGGATTTTCGTATCAGTTCATCGATATCGTCTGCATCATGGGGGTAGATAGCGACGCCAATACTCACTGATAACGGAGTAGAAAGATCTTCTGTATGAGTCGATGTATTAAATAGCCCGCATAGGGTACTGGCGAAGCCAGCCGCTTCCTCAATAACCGTGTGGCTATGGCTCGGAAGCAGGATAACAAACTGGTGTCCGATTAAGTGGGCCAGAAATGCGGAGGTGGGTATATGTTGGTGAAGCCGGTTAGCCGCTGAGAGAATGGCTTTATCACCTGCGTGGTAGCCGAAATTATCATTGATCGCTTTTATATTATTGATACCTACATGCAGTATTGAAGCGCACAATGGTTCTTCAGTGTGTTGTTTCAGTGACGTTAGTTTGTGCTCAAGCAGCTTTCTGTTGGGGAGTCCTGTAAGGGTATCGTAATGATTTTTCTGGTAGATCAATTTTTCTGCTGATGTTCGGTTGCCAATTTCTTGCGACAAGCGCTTATTGAGTTTGACTAATTCAGATGTACGGTGCTGTACACGGCTTTCCAGAAGTTGATTGGCGAGTTCAAGCTTCGCTTTTTGATACAAAACTGTCAGGCTGGCCTCAATGGCTTTTTGAAAGCGCTCTAACAGTTGTCGCTGTTGGTCGTTATAGGCGTTTTCTTTGTTGTCCAGCATGCAGATGGTGCCGAAGGTGTCTCCATTTGGCCAATCCAGAGGAAGGCCGCAATATGAGATCATACCCAGAGAGATATCAGGGTTGTGATCCCATTCGGGTTCGATCAAGGCATTGGCGACTAGTAGCTCAGAGTGGCGTTTGATCACCGCCTCACAGTATAAGCCTTTGCCCAGTGATTCTTTTTCGCCTGGAATATAAGGGTTGTGCTTACTGTCACTACTGACAAAGACTTCCAGATCAGCGGCATGTAAGCGCATGATAAGTGACGAGGGAATACACAAGAGACTTGCTATCAGGTCTACAGATTGTTGCCAGCCATGAAAAACATCATCTGGAATCTCAATCGAGGCTGTATTGATTGTATTATCCGTCTGAACCATTGGCCACTTTGCTCATATTAATAAAAAGCAGAATCTGCTTTGTAATATATAGCAGAGTTTGAGGCTGCGTGTGGAGCAAAGTACGAAAAACCTCCTAAGATTGATGTAAACCATAGGGAGGCTTTTAACGCTTAATCTTGATTGCAAACACTGCAGTGAACTGCCCTCCCTGAATGCAGAAGGGCAATCGCCGCTGGTTACGATTAAGCCATGTACTGGCCACCATTCACCGAGATATTGGTGCCGGTGATAAAGCCCGCATCATCTGCGGTCAGAAAAGACACGGCACGCGCGATCTCTTCAGGCTGGCCGAGTCTGCCGACAGGAATACCTGCGACGATGCTGTTCAGCACGTTTTCCGGTACCTGGCGCACCATGGGAGTATCAATGTAGCCTGGCGAGACGGCATTCACTGTTACTCCTTTCTTAGCACCCTCCTGAGCAATCGCTTTAGTGAATCCGTATATACCTGCTTTTGCAGCAGAGTAGTTGGCTTGCCCAAACTGGCCTTTTTCGCCATTCAGCGAGGAGATGTTGACGATACGTCCCCAGCCGCGACTACACATCGCTTCAAACACGGGCTGACACATGTTGTACATTGAGTTCAGGTTGGTTTGGATGACTGCCTGCCATTGCGCGGGTTGCATTTTTTTCAACGGAGCGTCACGCGTGATACCGGCATTGTTTACCAGAATATCAACACGACCTTCACTGCTTTCTACCTCCTCCAGCATGCGCTTGCAGGCGTCATAATCGGATACATCAACAGCTTTCATGGTGATCTCGAAACCTTGTTTCTTCATCTCTTCTTGCCAACTGGCGGCATGGGCGTCGTGACCTGGTACGTAGGTGCCAATGACTTTTCGCCCTTGTCCGATCAGGGCTTTACACATGGATTCTCCCAAGCCACCGTTAGCGCCGGTTACAATAGCAATTCGTTGAGTCATTTTATTATCCTTTTGATTGAGTATATTAGTCATTTGATGATATTAGTTATTGAGTAGTGTTTTTATCGAAGAAGAAACGGAGCGTGTGCCATGACCGATGTAGGCTTGGCTGCGCTCTTCAATGTTTGCCAGATCGTAGAGGTAGTTCACCATGAAACCCGCTGATTGTTTAAGGCCGTTTTCAGAGGTGTCTGCCATCCAGTTAAGCTGTGCGATCTGTGCGCCGTTACTCAGATGAAAGTGCGTGACCGGATCCGCGGCTGTGCCGCCCGGGCGTTCAGCTTTGGCCAGATAATAAGCGGCCTGTTTACTCAGAGTGGCTCGTTGTTTAGCATCTGGCGGGTTATGGTTGGTCGTATCTTGGGTGAGCTTTTGTGCAATGTCGGGTGCGTTCTGTTTAAGCCAATGTATTAAGCCGGGTATAGGCGAGAGTGTTGAAAACTGTTTTAAATGCGGGAAGTCATGGCGTAACTCTTTTACAACCCGTTTGATCAGGAAGTTACCAAAACTGATGCCTGCAAGGCCGCGCTGTGCATTGGATATACTATAAAAAATAGCAGTATCAGCCTGCTCTATATCACCAACCGGGGCCGACTCATCCAGCAGTGTCTGGACGTTATCAGCAAGGCCTTTTACCAGTGCGACTTCCACAAAGATAAGTGGTTCATTGGGCATGTTCGGATGGAAAAAAGCGAAACAGCGGCGGTCTGAATCAAGCCGGTTTTTAAGGTCGTCCCAACTTTTGATGGCGTGAACCGCTTCATAGGCAATCAGCTTTTCCAACAGTTCGGCGCTGGACTGCCAGTTAATCTGCTCCAGTTGTAATAACCCTATATCAAACCAGCTGATCAACAAGCGTTTAAGATCTGCCTCGAGTGGCTTTAACTCAGGGTGTTGGTTTTTTAATGCGAGAATCTGAGCACGCATGTCGACCAAGAATTTGATTCCTTCGGGTAGTTCGTTGAACAGTGTCAGAAGTTTCATGCGCGGTGGTTCGAGCACTTTTCTTAATTGGCGGGCCGCTTCTGCGCGAGTCTCATCGGATGAGGCTTGCCAGTTGGCAATGTGCAGGTCGACTGCAGCCGCATCGGTATCGTAATGCTGCGCCAGAATTGAGAGGAAGCGCTGCTGCCCGGTTGGATTTAACTCCAGATAGCTTTTGCCTAATGTTGCGGCGCGGGCTCTGGAGGCCACTTCACCACCTCTGTCGGTCAGGCAGTGATCGATCCATGTACGCAGTATCACGGCATCATCGTCACTCAGCTGCGGTGATAAATTCAGTTGTTCGAGTGAGGCACGATTATCTATCGCTTCTCTCCACGCCAGCCGTAAATGGCTGAATGTGCGTTCCAGAAAACCGTGATTTGATGGGCTTGTCATGCTTCACCTCATGTTGTTGAACAGAGATTAATAAAGGAGTTGAGATCGGTTTTGCTTGCTGCGTATTAATAAGCTAGCAAAACAAAAGCACAAAACCAAGTAAAAACCCTTGGTTATTTGATAAAAAACCATTAGTTTAGATAATATCCAAATCAAGAATGATGAAACAGAGAGGTTTTTATGCAGGAATTACACGGTTTTTATCTTGAAGATCTTAGCGTTGGACAATCTGCAAGCTATGCGAAAACGATCACTGAAGCCGATGTCATATTGTTTGCCGGAATTTCGGGTGATGACAATCCGGTGCATATCAATGCGGAATATGCTGCTGAAACGATGTTTAAAGACCGCATTGTGCACGGCATGTTTAGTGCTGCATTGATCTCTGCTGTACTGGGAACTCGGATGCCTGGTCCTGGTGCGATCTATATTGATCAGCAAATCAGCTTTAAAGCGCCTGTTTATATCGGCGATACTGTGACCGTTACAGCAACAGTAACCGAGATTAATCTTGAGCGCCGTCGTGTCACACTGGAAACGACATGCCGCGTGAAAGGTAAAGTGGTTGCTCAAGGTGTGGCGACTAATATGGTAGATCGCCGTCCAGTGGAGGAAAAATAAAATGATGTTACAAAAAGAGAATTCGTGCCTGATGGTGATTGATGTGCAATCGCGTTTATTACCGGGTATCCATGAAAGCGAGAGGCTAGTGCAATATTGTGATTCGCTGGTTGAATTGGCGCAGGCGCTTGATATCCCCGTTTTCGGAACAGAGCAGTATCCGGAAGGCGTTGGTCCAACGGCAGACGGGCTACGCGAACGTGTTGGTTCTGATAGCTTTACCGGTAAAACTTTTTTCTCCTGTGTTGACGCCCCGCAGTTTCAGGACAAACTGAAAACTATTATTCAGGATCAGGTGGTTATTTGCGGAATGGAAGCGCACGCCTGCGTGCTGCAAAGTGCGATGGGCTTTAAAGCCATGGGTAAACAGGTTTTTGTTGTTGCTGATGCGATCTCTGCCCGCAATCCTAAAGATACCGAGTACGCCATCGCCCGTATGCGGGATGAAGGAATCAAGATTATTACCCGTGAGATGGTTGGCTTTGAGTGGTTGCGGCGCTCGGATGCCGAAGGTTTTAAGTTGTTCAGCAAGAAATTTTTGCGCTGAAACAGTGGCGTTATTATTTAGAAGCAGCGGTGAGGATGGCCTAAATGGAAAATAAAAATAATAATCCGTACGAAAACAATCTTGGGAAGGTGGCGGCGAACTTTGAAGCATTAAGTCCAATCCCGTTTATTGAACGTGCCGCCGCCGTTTATCCTGATCATACGGCTGTCATTTATGGTGATCTCAGGCGCTCATGGCAGGAAACTTATAGTCGTTGCCGGCGTCTGGCCTCTGCACTGCAAAAACGCGGGGTTGTGGCCGGTGATACTATATCGGCGTTATTACCTAATATTCCTGAAATGTTGGAGTTACATTTCGCTGTTCCTATGATCGGTGCAGTATTGAATGCTCAGAATATTCGTCTTGATGCGGCAACTATCGCGTTTATGCTGAATCATAGTCAGGCGCGTGTTTTGCTGGTGGATGCTGAATTTTCTGAGCTGGCCCGGGAAGCTTTGGCGAGCTGCGATCATGAAATACTGATTATTGATGTAGAAGATAGTAGTACTGAGTTTTCCGACCGTCTCTCTGCGTTGAGCTATGACCAATTACTGCAGGAGGGTAGTGGGGATTATGAGTGGAGCTTGCCTGCTGATGAGTGGCAAGCGATAGCGCTGAACTACACCTCGGGGACAACAGGTCATCCTAAAGGTGTGGTTTATCACCATCGTGGTGCCTACCAGAACGCGTTGAGTAACATTCTCGGCCAGCAACTACCGGCGCATGCGGTTTATCTGTGGACATTGCCGATGTTTCATTGCAATGGCTGGTGTTATCCATGGGCGGTTACTGCGGTAGCAGGAACCCACGTGTGTTTGCGTAACGTGAGGGCGGCGGATATTTTTGCCGCACTGAATGAGCATAAAGTAACGCATTTCTGCGGAGCACCGATTGTGCTCAATATGATGCTGAATGCAGCAGAAGCGGATAAGGCTGTTTTTGAACAAAAAGTGACGGTCACTACCGGTGGTGCCGCGCCACCGGCTGCCATTATTGGTGGTATGGAGCGTTTGGGTATTGATGTGGTGCATGCTTATGGGCTCACTGAAACCTACGGCCCGAGCGTGTTCTGTGGCTTTCAGAAAGCCTGGGAGGCGTTACCTCTGGAAGAAAAAGCAGCCAAAATGGCGCGCCAAGGCGTACGGGCCCCGGCTGTGGGTAAAGTGATGGTCGCTCATACTGTTTCTCAGGTTGCTGTGCCCAAAGATGGTGTAACCATGGGTGAAGTCTTTATTCGTGGTAACACGGTGATGAAAGGTTATCTGGATAACCCGGAAGCAACCCTCGAGGCATTTTCCGGCGGCTGGTTCCATACAGGTGATCTGGCGGTATGGCACCCGGATGGTTATATAGAGATTAAGGATCGTGCCAAAGATATCATTATTTCGGGCGGCGAAAATATTTCGACACTTGAGGTTGAGGATACTTTATTCAGACATCCCGATATTATGGAAGCAGCTGTTGTCGCTTTCCCTGATGAAAAGTGGGGGGAAGTGCCTTATGCCGTGGTGTCGTTAAAGTCAGGTGCTGAGGTGAGTGCCGATGAAGTTATCGCATTCTGCCGATCCCGGCTGGCTCATTTTAAATGCCCTAAAAAGGTGTTGTTCGCTGATCTGCCTAAAACATCGACCGGAAAAATACAGAAGTTTGCGTTGCGTGAGTGGGTGAAATCATCATCTGATTAAGCGGTGAATGAAATGCTCCGGTTTTGCTATGATGGGAGGGTAAATGATCTTAAGTCAGAGGAATCGCCCCATTAAGAAGACTCCAGCGGTCATTCAGACTGATCCAACTGTCCCGACGTCGGGCAAGAGTGCTCTGACCGGTGATGCTGAGCGCAATAGGCTGTTGGCGGAAATGGCTGAGCAATCCACCGATATGATCTCGCGGCATACACCTGATGAATGGCGTTTTATCTATGCTTCACCGGCGGTGGAGCATCTGTTGGGGTTCAGTGTCGATGAGATCATCGGGATGTCGGCGTATGAACTCTATCATCCTGATGATGTTGAAGATTTTAAGCGCCGCCGCCCCAGTGTTTATTATGAAAAAGGTTTTTATACCCACACTTATCGCTTTCGCTGTAAAGATGGCCACTATACCTGGCTGGAAAGTACCAGTCGCTCAATACGGGATACGGCGACGGGAGAGTTGAAAGAGATACTTGTTGTCTCGCGTGATGTCAGTCGCAGAATCGAGAGCGAAGCGCGGGTATTACAGTACCAGAAAGAGTTGAATCGCGCTGCACGTCTGGCTGTAATGGGGGAGATGGCGTCGGGCTTGGCGCATGAGCTGAATCAACCGCTCACCGCTATTGTCAATTATGCGCGTGGCATAGAGCGGCGCTTGAGTGCGACCCCGCCTCCTTCGCTGGAAGAATTTTCTCCCATTTTACAACGTATCACTTCAACGGCGCTGCGTGCGGGTGGCATTTTGCATCGGATGATGGATTTTTCGCGTAAACAGGAACCTGTTCGGGAGCCGCTGGATCTGCATCGCTTAATCGATAACTTGCTTGAGTTCTGTAGCAGCTCAGCGAGTCAGCATAATGTGTTGCTTGAAAACCGCACACCAACCGGCTTGCCGCCAGTGATGGCTGACCGGGTACAGTTGGAGCAGGTGTTTCTTAATTTGTTGCTGAATGCAATTGAGTCCAGTCACTCTGAAGCAGACAATGAGCCGCTCACCGTCTGGGTTGAGGCTTCTCTGCAGAAGAGTGATCAGGTTATAATTTCTGTTTTTGATCAGGGTGAAGGCATTTCCTGTGAAATTGAGCAGTTGTTTGAGCAGTTCTACACCACCAAAGCAGAGGGTTTAGGGATGGGCTTGCCTATCAGCCGTTCGCTGGTTGAAGCGCATGGCGGGCAGCTAACGGCTGAAAACTTGCCTGAAGGCGGTGCTGTGTTTCAGGTGATATTGCCGTGTAACTTACATTGCTGAGGAGCTGAATGAATAACGAACCTGTACAAAGTGTTTTTGTCGTTGATGATGATGCAGATGTTCGAGATTCGCTGAAATGGCTGCTTGAGTCTGTCGGGCTTAATACTGTTACTTATGACTCTGCGCAGGATTTTCTGGAAAATTGCTCGGTTGATATACAAGGCTGCATTCTGATGGATGTGAGAATGCCCGGTATGAGCGGTTTGAGTGCGCAGACAAAACTGTTTGAGCGAGGCATTACTATTCCTCTGATTATGATCTCCGGGCATGCGGATGTTGATATGGCGGTTACAGCGATGACACAGGGAGCGTTAACCTTTCTGCAGAAACCGTTTAGTGATCAGGCGTTGATTGATCACGTGCAACAGGCTTTGTTATTGAACCTGAATAACTGGCAACAGGCTGCGCAGGTGCGTGATGTCCGTGATCATTATCAGAGCCTGACTAAGCGGGAGCGTCAGGTTTTTGAAGGGGTTGTTGTCGGACATGCGAATCAGGAAATAGCCGATCTGTTGGGCATTAATCGTAAAACTGTAGAAGGGCATCGCTCGCATATGATGGCTAAAATGCAGGCGAATTCATTGTCTGAATTGATCCAGATGTCTGTTGCGCTGGGTCTGGTAAAAAGTTTCGGGCAACATTAAATCGTTTTAGAGAATCAAAAGATGAGCGTTAAAGGCACACTGTATATTGTTTCGGCTCCTTCCGGGGCAGGTAAAACCAGCTTGGTTAAAGCGCTGCTTGAGCAGGATACGCAGGTGCGTGTTTCTGTGTCGCATACTACGCGTGCGATGCGTCCGGGTGAACAAAATGGAATAGATTATAATTTCATCACAATGGATCAGTTTGATGCGCTGATTGCAGAGAATCTTTTTCTGGAATATGCCGATGTGTTTACCAATAAATACGGCACCTCACGGGTATGGGTAGAAGATGAGCTCAACCGTGGAGTGGATGTGATTCTGGAAATAGACTGGCAGGGTGCGCAGCAAGTGCGAGCACTGATGCCAGATGCTGTTTCTGTTTTTATATTGCCGCCCTCGCAAGAAGAGTTACGTAAGCGCCTTACCGGGCGTGGTCAGGATGGTGAAGAGGTGATTGATCTGCGGATGTCTCAGGCGGTGAATGAGATGGTGCATTACAATGAGTTTGATTATGTGGTGATCAATGATGAGTTCAGCACTGCATTAGCACACTTACAGGCTGTTTTGACATCACAGCGGCTCAGACTGGCCGCACAGCAGGCGCGCCATGTTGATTTGCTGAATGATCTCTTGTCAGCATAAGCGCTCTAATGTAAAATTTCCGGTCCTTCGTATACATCATATTTTTTGGGGTTTTAAGCATGGCTCGTGTCACAGTTGAAGATTGTCTGGACAATGTAGATAACCGTTTTGAGTTGGTTATGGTCGCAGCAAAGCGTGCGCGTCAGTTGGCAACGGGCGGAAAAGAGCCGAAAGTTGATCGTGAAAACGATAAAGATACTGTTGTTGCGTTGCGTGAAATTGCAGAAGGTTTGGTCGACAAATCTATTCTTGATGATCTCGGCAAACGATAAGTACCGCATTATTTAATCGGGCATTGTTCCATCTGGAAGCATTAGTGAGTAGATTATTACTAGCGCCAATGTACTGGAGGAAGAATGCCGACGATTGACTCCCTTTCTGAACGACTAAACGAATACCTGGATCTCCAGCAGATCAAGGAAGTTCGTCGTGCTTACTTCTATGCGGAGCAAGCACATGACGGTCAGCGTCGAAAAAGTGGCGAGCCCTATGTGACTCACCCATTGGCTGTTTCCAGTATTCTTGCAACTATGCACATGGATCATCAAAGTCTGATGGCGGCGATGTTGCATGATGTGATTGAAGATACTGATATCAGTTATGAAGGCATTGAAAACCAATTTGGCACGTCGGTAGCCGATATTGTGGACGGTGTTTCAAAACTGACACATCTCGAATTTGAAACCAAAGCAGAAGCGCAGGCTGAGAATTTCCAGAAGATGGTCTTGGCCATGGCGGAAGATATCCGCGTGATTTTGGTTAAGCTGGCGGACCGTCTTCACAATATGCGCACTTTGGGTGCCATGCCCCCTGTAAAACAGCGACGCATTGCTCGCGAGACAATGGATATTTATGCGCCGGTCGCTGCTCGTTTGGGTATGCGTGATATGCAGGTCGAACTCGAAGATCTGGCGTTTCAGTCTTTTTATCCGATGCGTGCTAAATATATTCGTCGTGCCGTTGTGCAGGCGCGTGGTCAGCGCAAAGATATGATCAGCTCAGTAGAGGACGCTATTCGGCAGCGGTTGGAGCAGGAGAAATTACCCGGAGTGGTATCTGGCCGGGAAAAGCACCTGTATAGCATCTATTCCAAGATGAAATCGCAGCGTAAATCTTTTGCCGAGATCATGGATGTGTTTGCCTTCAGAATCGTGACAGATACGGTTGATGAGTGTTATCGGATTTTGGGGGCTGTTCACAATTTATATAAGCCTGTTCATGGGCGTTTTAAAGACTACATTGCTATTCCCAAAGCGAATGGATACCAGTCGCTGCATACTGAGTTGTTTGTGGCGCGTGATGTCACCATTGAGGTGCAAATCCGTAGTCGCGAAATGGATGCGGTGGCGTCGTTAGGTATTGCTGAGCATAGTCATTATAAAGTCTATGGTGATTCAGACAGCGCAGTGGGATCTTATAACCGTGCCCGTAAATGGGTGCTGGGTTTGCTGGAGATGCAAAAGCGTGCGGGTGACTCGATGGAGTTTATCGAGCACGTTAAAAAAGACCTGTTTCCTGATGAGGTTTATGTTTTTACCCCTAAGGGGCGCATTCTTGAGCTGCCCAGAGGCGCGACGCCTGTCGATTTTGCCTACGCGGTACACACCGATGTGGGCAACTCCTGCGTTTCCTGCCGCATTAATCGCCGTTTAGCGCCTTTGTCTGAGCCATTGGAAAGCGGTGAGACCATTGAAATCATTACGACGCGAAGTGCTCAGCCGAATATGGCATGGTTGAATTTTGTTGTGACGGGTAAGGCGCGTTCGAGTATTCGTCATTTCTTGAAGAATCAGCAGCGGCATGAATCGGTTGAGCTGGGGCGCCGTTTGTTGAATCAGTTTTTGAGCCATTATGGTATTTCGGTTGAAGGGGTTGATGCTGAAAAGCTAAATGCTTTGCTGAAAGGTGCGGACTTTGAGTCTATTGATGATCTGCTAGAAGATATCGGCATGGGGAACCGTATGGCCTATGTTGTGGCGCGTAAGCTCAAGCCTGATGAGGCTTCCGGTGAGTCGCTTAAAGGGCAGAAGGCTATCGCTGTTCAGGGTACAGAAGGATTAGTCATTCAATACGCTAAATGCTGCTATCCCATTTCCGGTGATCAGATTGTCGGTCATATCAGTAGCGGTCGGGGGTTAGTCGTGCACCGTACAGAGTGCCGTAATATTCGCTATATGCGTGATGATCCTGAAAAGTGTATCTATCTGGAATGGTCAGATGTGATGGATGATGAGTTCACGGTAATGCTGAAGCTGGAGGTTGCTTCTCATCGTGGCATCATTGCTAACCTTGCGACCACCGTATCGACAACAGGCGCTAATATTTTGCGCATTGATATGGGTGAAAAAGAGGGGCAGTTGGCGACCATCGATATGGAAATTGCGGTGACTGACAGGATACATCTGGCGCGGGCTATTAAAAAGCTTAGAGCGTTGCGGGCAGTGAGTCGCGTTATACGTGTTTGATGCTGAAATCTATCAAGTTTTTAATCTAGTGTTTGCTTGTCATATTTAAAAATTAAAATAGTGTCGCATTAAGTGACTAATTGAATGTTTTGCCTATACTCTAACTGTAATGTCGTTGAATGTTATGAATTAGTCAGCCGTGATGGGAGGGAGCACATTGGCCATAGGTGTAAATACATTAGAAACTGATGCCGGCAAAAGTAACTTTGCTCGATTAGTTTTGCTGCACGATAACATTGGTAAAGTGTTGGTGCTGCTCCCTGCGGTCAAACTGCTTAATCTTGTGAGCATCTGGCGGGAAACTGAACGCCATCTGCAACCGGTTAAGGGTGATGATGTCAGGCGTTTTTTTAGTCAGGAAAAATTATTGACAAAAGAGGGCCAGCGTAAGCTTTTCTCTCTTCCTGTTTTCATTGACGACGCTTTCGAATGTCAGGATATGCTCGATGTGCTTGAGCCTTATAGTGGCTTGCGCTTTGCTGCTGACCGCTCATGGTATATCGCTAATATGTGCTCTATCCGTTTGGGATTAAGTACGAGTGACATTGACAATGCGCAGCCAAAGGGTGATGACGAGGCGGTGATCTCCCATGCGGTTGAACGTTTTACCGCACTCAGAATTCGTCAGCGTCTTGAGGATACGTTGGGCTTGCCTAGTTTGGCGCCAACTACACAAAAAATCATCATGCTGCGCTCAGATCCGGCGGCGGGTGTGGATCGTCTGGTGCCTGTGGTCAAGGTCGATCCGAGTTTATCAGCGCAGGTGATGAGTTGGTCTGTTTCTCCTTATTATGCGGCACCTGGCAGTATTCAATCGATTGACGATGCTATTATTCGAGTGCTTGGGTTTGATCTTGTTGTGAATCTGGCATTAGGCATCGCAATGGGTAAAACGCTGACGCTTCCGGAAGATACACCTAGAAACCAAACACCGTACTGGCAACAAGCTGTCTATACAGCAACGCTGGCTGAGCGCTTAGCGAAAAAGATGGAAGCGAGTATCCGGCCAAAGCCCGGGCTCGTGTACTTATCGGGCCTATTGCATAATTTTGGTTATATTGTGTTGGCGCATCTTTTTCCACCGCATTTCTCCTTATTGTCACGATATATAGAAGCTAACCCTCATCTGCGTTTGGACTATATAGAAAAGCATATTTTGCATGTGACGCGAGAACAGGTAGGTTCATGGCTTATGGAAAACTGGTCGTTACCTGAAGAAATTTATAATGGTGTCAGGTACCTGAATGAGCCATTGCACCCTAAAGCGGGTGTTTATGCGCAAGTGATTCACTTAGCAAATCATGCACTCCGTCAGAAAGGTTGGGCGGATGGTCCGCTTGAGAGTGAGTTGAACCCGGATGTGCTAGCGCTGACAGGTCTCACTCAGGAACAGGTGATGACTGAGGTCGAGGGAATGGAAGCCGATAGTGATGTTCTGAAAGAGTTTTCACATGCGCTCGCGAGTCATTAACTGACCGCGAGAGCCTGTTCCAGTTCTTCCAGACTTTCCAATTGCTCCATCCACTGCGTTTCAGTGTCGTTTATCTGCTGCTTCAGTTGAGCTTGCAATTGCAACGTTTCTTTTAGTTTTTCTTTGTTGGCTGCCTCGTATAAGCTGCTATCACCTAATTCAGTTTCGACGCTATTAAGTTTGGTATGCAGGGCTTCCAGCTGGTTTTCGAGTTTGCTGATTTGATTTTTCATGGGGCTGAGTTTTTTACGTAACTCGGCTGCTTCTCGTTTTTGTGTTTTGCGCTCTGTTGCGGATAAAGAGCGATTTTCGCGTGTTTCGGATTCGTTGTTGCTGTTTTGTTGCTCGCTACGACGTTGCTCTGTCAGCCATTTTTGGTAGTCGTCCAGGTCACCGTTGAACTCTTCGACCTTACCGTTGGCGACTAGCAAGAATTGATCAACCGTATTTCTCAATAAGTGACGATCATGTGATACCAAAATAACAGCGCCTTCAAACTCTTGCATGGCTACCGTCAGTGCATGGCGTACTTCCAGATCCAAATGGTTGGTTGGTTCATCCAGCAGTAGTAAGTTTGGTTTTTGCCAGGCGATCAGCGCTAGCGCTACGCGTGCCTTTTCGCCGCCTGAAAAGCGTTTGACCGGCTCTAGTGCATCATTACCCATGAAGCCAAAAGAGCCAAGGTAGTTGCGTACTTCCTGGTCTGTCGCTTGAGGTGAGAGGCGCATGATATGTAGCAGAGGGGAGGCCTCTAAATCCAATGCCTCTAGCTGATGTTGCGCAAAATAACCGACGCGCAGATGTTCGCCTGAGTAACGTTCGCCGCTGAGTTGTTGCAAGTCACCGACTAGCGTTTTTATCAGCGTTGATTTACCAGCTCCGTTTGGCCCCAGTAATCCGATGCGAGATCCCGGTACCAGTGTGAGTGATATATTTTTCAGTATCGGGCTGGTTACATAGCCACAGTCAGCTTCGCGTATCGATAATAACGGGTTAGATACCTTGTCACTGCTGTAAAAATGGAAAGTGAACGGGCTATCGATATGTGCTGCCGATATCTGTTCCATACGTTCCAGTTCTTTAACGCGGCTTTGTGCCTGCTTCGCTTTTGACGCTTTAGCTTTGAAACGACGAACAAACTGTTCAATTTCGGCGATGCGTTGTTGTTGCTTTTCGAATTGAACTTGTTGCTGAGCGAGGCGCTCTGCTTTAGCGCGCTCAAACGCACTGTACTGGCCTTTATAAAGTGTTAGCTGTTGTTGATACATGTGCGTGATATGAGTGACAACCTGATCCAGAAAATCTCGGTCATGAGAGATGAGCAGTAAGGTGCCTGGGTAGCTCTTCAGCCATTGTTCAAGCCAAAGAGTAGCATCAAGGTCCAGATGGTTAGTCGGTTCATCCAATAGCAGAATGTCGGAGCGGCACATCAGTGCTTGAGCAAGGTTGAGACGGATTCTCCAGCCGCCTGAGAGTGCTTTTACCTCTTTTTGCATATCAGTAGCAGTAAAGCCTAAGCCCGCCAGCAATTGCTGTCCGCGCGCGGAAGCGCTATAGCCTTCGATCGCATCGAGCTCTGCATGAAGCTCACCGAGTTGATCATTCTCCCCGTTAGCCTCGGCTTGCTCCAGCGCGTGCTGAATTCTGCGTAATGCCTTATCCCCATCCAGCACATAGTCCAGCACCGTACGGTTAATGGCCGTGACTTCCTGTGCCATATGGGCAATAGTGAGGTGTGGCGGCAGGTAACAGTCGCCGGCATCCGGATGCAACTCTCCTAAAAGGAGTTTAAACAGGCTGGATTTACCTACGCCATTGGCGCCGATAATTCCCACCTTCCAACCGGGATAGATGGTTAAGTCGGCCTGCTCTAGTAAAAACTGAGTGCCACGGTGTAAGCTGAGTTTAGATAACTGAATCATAGGCGCGAGATTCTACCATAGCTATGCAATTACAAAATCCTCTTTGGGCGTTTGCGTTAAAAGTTTATTCACATTCTGAGGTGGAGACTTGCTGTTTAGCCTTGCAGAACGAATATGGTATGAGTATTAATCGCTTATTATATGCCGCTTGGCTGGCGACACAGCAAAAATTATTGGATGTAGCGGCATTAGAGCGAAGTCATGCTCAACAGTGGCAGTCAGGTATTACGCACCCATTACGCGCCATGAGGTATCGGGTAAGAGGTCTGCGAACTGATGAACCTGCTTTGGATGCTTTTTATACGGCGATGCGAAAGGCCGAACTGGAAGCCGAAAGAGTAGAGTTGGCATATTTGTATGCGTTGGCACAAAGCTGGCCTGTAGAAACTGCTTCGGTCGAGAGTTTGATCAATGAGAATGTAAAACGGTTAGCATCAGAAAATAGTGCTTCAGCCGATACAATGTTTATATCAGAAGGACTGCGTGATTTATTAAGCTCTTTTTGCCAGTACATAATGTGTCAGCAAGCAGAGAAAGGATAAGATTGGCATCTCTTTGAACTTTACGGTTTAATCGGGCACTAACGCTGTAACAAACTCTTATATGTGTAATCCAAGGGAAACAGAATGAAAAAAACATTGCTGGCCATGGCTATGGCAAGTTCTTTAGTTGTAATGCCGCTTGCTCAGGCGGTTGAATTGGAAACTGAGAATCAGAAAGTAAGTTATAGCCTGGGTTTAGTATTAGGTGAAAAGCTGAAATTGGATCTTGAAGAGATGGACCTGGATGCCTTTCAGCAAGGTATCAAAGCGATCTATGACGGTTCAACGCCATTAATGGATTCGCAGCAAGTGGGCGAAACTATGCAGGCTTTCCAGATGAAGAAGATGGAAGAGCAGCGTCAGGAGATGGCAAAATTAGCACAGGCTAATCTGGATGAAGGTCAGGAATTTCTAGCTGAAAACGCTAAAAAATCCGGCGTTAAAACGACTGAAAGCGGCTTGCAGTATGAAGAGACTCAAGCGGGCACAGGTAAACAGCCAACAGTTGCTGACACGGTTAAAGTTCATTATCGCGGTACTCTGATTGATGGTACTGAATTTGACAGTTCATACGCACGTAATGAGCCTGTATCTTTTCCTCTGAACGGTGTTATTCCGGGGTGGACCGAAGGTTTGCAGTTGATGAAAGAGGGTGGTAAAGCAAAATTAGCTATCCCGGCTGAGTTGGCTTACGGTCCAGGTGGTATGGGCAATGCGATTGGCCCGAATTCAGCCTTGCTATTTGATGTTGAGTTGTTGGAAGTTAATCCTGCTGAGTAATGATAACTAAGCGGGGTTAACAAGAATGGCCGCTGATGCAGCCATTTTTATGGGTAGCGCTGGTTACTAAGAGTGCTTATTTTAATATATTCATGACCCCGTTAGAGCCGATGGCATAATATTCACCAGAACCAAAACCTACCGCGTAAATACTGGTGCTGGTTGGGCCATAAGGGTCGCGTTTATGTGCACGCCAGCGCTTAAGCTCCTTCCCGGAGGCGCTGTCCCATAGTTGGATGAGGCCTGCTGCAGTTCCCGTTAAGAGTTGACCGCCATTGTTTGAGAAGCGTGCGGCAACATAGCTGATGCGTTGAGGGAAGAATCCGTCAGTACTGGAAAGTGTTTGCAGGATCTTGCCTGACTGTGTGTCCCAGATAATTGCGGTGTCTAGATTACTCGCACTAAAGGCTTTGTCTCCGCCGGAGCTTAGTGCAACAACATCAATCACATTATTAAGTGTGATTTGATGCATTGCTTCGCCGCTTTCCATATTCCAGACGGTCGTTTTGTAATCATCTGAGCCGGTTATTGCTGTGCGCGTATCTGCACTTAAGTCGACAGTTCGTACACGCCCTTGATGGCGTAGCGTGCGACGTATACCGCCATTTTTTATATCAAAATAAACGGCTTCGTGGTTTGCTAATCCGAGTAAGGCAAAATTTCCGTCTGGCGCAAGCGCTAAATCCAGAATTTCACCGGGGGAGCTCCAGAACCATTCGGGCTGTCCGGTTAGTGTATGCCAGAGAACCAGGTCTTGTTGATTGGCGGTTACTGCGAAGTTTGCTTCAGGCGAAAAACCTGATTCAGCAATGATAGAGCGCTCATCTTTACGGTGGTTCCAGTCAAACAGTCGCGCATTTTTCTGGATATCCCATAGGCTGCCACCTTCATTCTGAGAGCCAATGACGGCGTAATGGCCATCAGGAGATATATCAGCGCTGTACGCTCCCAGAGTTGTGTATTCATAAACGGAGGAGGGTGGGCTTGCGCTGTCGCACGCGGCTAAAGCACTCGCCAGCAGGGGAATGAGTATCAGCCTGTGAGGCTTATTAAACATAATGCTATTCCCCTATGCCTGTTATGCTTCATCCATGACAGTGTCACGGTGTGATGTATGTAAAATTTCAATCAGTTGATCTTCTAATGCAAAACGTTCTTCCAGGTTTTCTCCGAGCTTTGAAAGCTGAAAAGAGAATTCACGAATTTGCTGCACCGTCGGGTTTTTCAGAGAAGCATACGCATCATTGAAGTCCAGAGCGATGTCAGTGGTGGGCTGAATGCGTGGAAATATTTTCTGGGCTTCTTCTAAGCCACCATCATTGAATTCGCTGCCTTCATGAAGGAGTTTTTCATACACTTCAAAATGACCTGAAGATAAGTAATCCATCATAGACGTACAGAAAAATTCTAAATGGTTTTCAATATCACTGACCTCTGCATTGGGCAGGGATACGAATTTGCTGATCAGCTTTTGTCTTGCCTCCAGCCATTGATCAATAATATCGCTGATGCCTCCCCAGCGTTCGCGGGCACTTTCGCATTTTTCCAACATGATCGAATCCTTATCCGTTAATATAATTTAATACTAATCCCAAGCGACTTTCCGGTGCAATAGAGATCAAACCTGACGCTATCTCAATTGGCGGTTATACTTACTCTGATATAACTTATCTTGACTCTCAATTTCAACTTTCATTATCAATCGGAGCTTTGACGCTATGCTACTACGTTTTTTCGCCATTGTTTTTTTTAGTTTGTGGCTACCAGCTACATGGGCAGCAGATGAAGAGCAACCGGCTGCGACAGATTATATAGGATATGTTGAGCTCAAGCCCTTTATTACTAATTTTGGAGGGGTGGGGAAAAGCCGCTTTCTCAAATGTGAAGTAACGGTTCAGGTGGGGTCGGAAGCAGCAAGTTATGCGATTAATCATCATATGGCTAATGTGCGTAACGATCTGGTCTTTCTGTTCAGTGCGCAGACAGAGGCTGACGTCGAAACGGTGGAGGCGCAAAAAGCACTGGCAAAGAAAGGTTTGCAATTGATACAAAAACTGCTGGTTGAAGAGGAAGGCGAGGGGATGGTAACCGACCTTTTCTTCACCAGCTTCGTTATTCAATAGCGGACTTAACTAGCTAAGTAGTCCGCCAAATATTGATCGAAGTCTACTGTATCGCTGGCTTCGATCTCTTTTTGCAGTTGCACAGATGTATGTGTCTGTTGGGTGAGCTGACCTTGCACGTCACTGCTTAATGCAGTGTTGAGAAAAGTTTGTCTGTGCTCCGTACTTTTTTGTAGCAGCCATTGTGTGTGGCTTAGGCCGCTCTCTGTGAGTGCCTTAAGAACCTGTGCAGAAGGCGTCAGTGAAACATCATCAAGCTTAGCATACTGTGAAGCGATCGATTCCTGGTATTCATGGCTTTGGTGCAGAGTATCAAGCATCTCTGCCGTCATTTTAATGTGCTCCAGTATGTCGCTTCCTGCTTGCTGGAGTGATACCGGACCATCGGGTGTTTCCAGCGTCAGGTTTGGTTCACGCCCGCGAGTGACGACCTTTTCCAGGTTGTCGCTGATCATCTCGCATTCTACATCGCCAATCTCATCATCACCCATTAACAGACAGCTGATCAAAAAGGCATCCAGGAATTTGGCTTGCTGTACATCAATGCCTGTGGGCAGGAACGGATTGATGTCGGTGTTACGTACTTCGATATACTCGACGCCACGCTGTTGTAGCGCATGCAGAGGTTTTTCTCCGGGATGAGCCACCCGTTTAGGGCGGATATCACTGTAGTACTCGTTTTCAATCTGCAGGATATTGGTGTTTATCTGTTTATAGTGTCCGTCTACTTTAACACCGATTTTTTCATACGTAGGATACGGCGTATGAATGGCTCTATGCAGCGAGCTGATATAGGTATTCAGGTGGTTAAAGCAGATGTTCAGAGAGGACTGCGCTTTGTTGGAATAGCCCAGATCGCTCATACGCAAAGATGTTGCGTAGGGAAGATATAGCGTATGTTCCTGTAATGTTTCAAGGCTGTGCTTTTTACCGCTTAGAAAAGAGTCGCAAAGAGCCGGCGATGCGCCGAAAAGGTAGAGAAGCAGCCAGGAATGACGACGAAAATTTCTGATCAGGCGAAAATAGGAGGCTGACCGGAAGGATTGCAATGAATCTTTATTCCCCTGCTGTGCTTGCAGCGCCTGCCAGAAATTGTCCGGAAGAGAGAAATTATAATGGATGCCAGCAATCGTTTGCATCATTTTGCCATAGCGGTGCTCAAGACCGACTCGGTAGATATGTTTCAACTGACCGATATTAGATGAGCCGAAACGGGCAATAGGGATCTCTGCTTCGTTATTGATATGGCAGGGCATACTCCCTCCCCATATCAGCTCATTTTCTAAATGCTGGTAGCTGAAGCGGTGCAGATTATCCAGGAAGTTGATAGCAGCTTCAGGCGTTTCAAAAACCGGCGTAATGAACTCTAGTAATGATTCTGAATAGTCGGTAGTAATCGCACCGTTCGTTAGAGCAGAGCCTAACCCTTCAGGGTGCCCCGTTTGCGATAGTTCACCTGAGCCATCAACACGTAAGCCTTCTTTTTCGATGCCATGTAACACACCTTTTAAATGGGTGTAATGACCGCTGGAAACTAATTCTTCAAGCTGTTTTTTCAGAACGGATGCCAAAACTTAGCCCTTCCTGGATGATAAAATGGATAGCATTATAACCAGACCTTCTCTTAGAAAGCACAGAAACAGTGCGTTGCATTATTTGATTTTAAACCCGGCGGCTTTTAAGCCCGCCGCGAGGCCGTTATTTACCTGGCTGTTAGCCGGTTTTTTCTCTGTTGCAGCCGATGCTGAAAACGACGTTTTGTCTTTTATTAGTGCAGGTTTACTGGTTACGGCTTGGCTTTTCATCGACAGGGCAATACGGCGTCTGGCTTCATCCACTTCGGTGACACGTACCTGAACAATATCACCGGTTTTAACAATAGAGTGTGGGTCTTTGACAAACTGATCAGCTAACTGCGAGATATGTACCAGGCCGTCTTGGTGAACGCCGATATCAACGAAAGCACCGAAGTTGGTCACGTTGGTGATAACGCCTTCTAGTTGCATATCTACCTGCAGGTCTTTCAGTGTCTCTACGCCTTCTGCAAACTGTGCCGTTTTGAATTCAGGCCGCGGATCTCGACCGGGCTTTTCCAGCTCCAGGATCACGTCATTGACGGTATACACACCATATTGCGCAGAAATAAACTGTTGTGCTGAAAGTGTTTTTATTAACTCACTGTTACCGATCAATTCTGCTGTTTTACAGCGCAGGCTCGCCGCCATCTTATCAACTAAAGAATAGGCTTCAGGATGCACTGCCGAATTATCCAGAGGCTGTTTTCCCTCGCGGATTCTAAGAAAGGCGGCACACTGTTCAAAGGCCTTGGCGCCCAGACGAGGAACTTTCAGTAACTGTTTACGATCAGTGAATCGTCCTTGTTTATCGCGGTAGTCAATGATGTTCTGAGCTGTGGTGCGGTTTAATCCGGCCACCTGTGATAATAGTTCACATGACGCGGTGTTCAGATCAACCCCTACATGGTTTACGCCGTCTTCGACAACGCTTTCTAATGAGCCCGCCAATGCTTTTTGGTCGACATCATGTTGATATTGCCCAACCCCAATCGCCTTAGGGTCTATTTTTACTAATTCGGCCAACGGATCTTGCAGGCGCCGTGCAATAGATACAGCGCCTCGGATGGTCACATCAAGATCCGGAAACTCGCGACTGGCCAATTCAGACGCAGAATAAACGGAAGCACCCGCTTCGCTGACGATGACCGCGGTAAGGTTAAGTTCAGGGTGTTTTTTGCTGAGATCTTTTACTAGTTGCTCTGTCTCTCGTGAGGCGGTGCCGTTACCGATACTGATAAGCGAAATTTTATGCTTAGCGGCTAGTTTTGCCAAGGTGTTAAGCGACTCATCCCATCGCTTGTGCGGTGCATGTGGGTATATGTTGCCATGATCCAGTAATTTTCCGGTAGCATCGACAACGGCGACCTTAACGCCGGTTCTGAGGCCCGGATCAAGCCCGAGCGTTATTTTCTGTCCGGCGGGTGCTGCGAGTAACAGGTCTTTAAGGTTGCGTGCGAAAACATTGATGGCTTCGGTTTCCGCTTCCTCACGTAAGCGTTTCAGCAGATCGTTTTCTATCTGCTTGTGCAACTTCTGGCTCCACGTCTGTTCAACGCAATTTTGCAGCCACAATTCACGGAGCCCTTTGCCAGCAGGGATCCGGCAATGTTGCGTAATGGTATGGATTGGTTCTTTCATCATCGATTCTGGCGGTAGCAGGGTGATTTTTAATTCTCCCTCTTTATTGCCACGAAACATCGCCAGAGCGCGGTGTGACGGCATGCCGCGAATCGCCTCTTGGTGGTCGTAATAGTCACGGAACTTGCTGTTCTCGGAAGCTTTACCACGGGCTACGCTGACGTTAATAATGCCGTTTTGCCATAGCCAGATGCGTAATCTTTGCAGTAGCTCTGCTTGCTCTGAGAGCTGCTCAATAACAATCTGCTGCGCACCGGCCAATGCCGCATCGGTATCCGTAATCTCCTTCTCTGGATTAACAAATGCGCGTGCCGCCTGAATGGGATCACAGGGGGTGTTCAACAGCTGTAATGCGAGTGGTTCCAGACCTGCTTCGCGTGCTGTCTGTGCTTTTGTGCGGCGTTTGGGGCGATAGGGAAGGTAGAGGTCTTCAAGGAGTACTTTGGTGCCTGCTGACGAGATGGCGTTAGCGAGTGCTTCGGTTAGCTTGCCTTGCTCTGTAATGCTGCTCAGAATGGTTTTTTTGCGACTATCGAGGTCTCTTATATAGTCAACTCTCGATGCTAACTGGCGTAGCTGAATATCATCCAAAGCGCCGGTAACTTCTTTGCGATAGCGGGCAATAAAAGGAACAGTTGCCCCTTCATCTAACAAGGTGATGGTTGCTGAAACCTGTTCTGGGCGAACCCCTAGTTCTTGGGCAATTTGAGCAGCGAGATTCATAAGCCTATCCGGTTATTTAGCAATGCAATGACAGTAGACGATTATCAGTTAACACATAGCATGCTTTAAAGGTTTCAATAAAAAGGGAGGCAAGAGCCTCCTTGTATCAAAGTGCGGTATTGATTAGGTATCTTGGGATTGCTTAAGGAACCTGCAATACCTGCATCGAGTTAGTGCCACCGTTTTCACCGATCGTAGCTCCACGTGTCAGGATGACCAGGTCGCCACTATTGAGTAGTTCTTTGGCTTTCAAACCGGCAAGAATCTCATCATTTAAACGAGCTTCTTTGACGTTGGTTGCATCGAAGAACATCGCTTCCACACCCCGGTAAAGTGCCATGCGGCGCATAATTCGATCATGTCGGGTAAGTGCGTAAATAGGCAGGCCTGAGCGGATACGTGACATCCAACGGGGTGTTGAGCCTGACTCGGTCAGACAAATAATCGCTTTGATGCCGATGAGGTGGTTGGCGGTATACATGGCTGAACGAGCAATGGTTTCATCAATCCGGTCGCCTTGCTGGGTAATACTGGTGACGCTAGGGCGTGCAGACTGGTGACGTTCGGCTCCTTGACATATTTCAGTCATCGACCTGACCACTTCAATCGGAAACTCCCCCGCAGCTGTTTCTGCTGAGAGCATAACGGCATCGGTGCCATCGAGAATGGCGTTGGCGACATCAAACACTTCAGCACGCGTTGGCATTGGGCTCTTGATCATACTTTCCATCATCTGAGTTGCCGTGATGACGGTGCGGCTTAACTCGCGAGCACGATTGATAATATGCTTTTGAACACCAATCAGCTGGGCATCACCAATTTCGACGCCGAGGTCGCCGCGAGCAACCATGACACTATCGCTGGCGAGGATGAGGGCATCCAGTACTGCATCATCGGCGACCGTTTCTGCACGCTCAATTTTCGCAATGATCTCGGCACGACAGCCAGCCGCTTGCAATAATGCCCGGGCTTCTTCGATATCTGCTGCTGAACGAGGGAAAGAGACAGCAACGTAGTCCATGTCGAGTTCAGCTGCGACCAGAATGTCCCGCTTATCTTTATCGGTCAGGGCCGCTGCTGATAAACCACCGCCTTGTTTGTTGATCCCTTTATTGTTGGATAGAGGTCCATTGAGTAATGCTTCTGTTTCGACGCGTGAGCCGTTGACATTCAGTACTTTGAGTTGCATGCGACCATCATCCAGGAGTAGAACATCTCCTGGACGGCAGTCTTTGGAGAGCTCTTTATAGTCGAGTCCAACCTGATTCTGGTCACCGGCGCTGCTGGACAGTTCGCCATCCAGGGTGAAGAGATCACCGCTTTTTAATTCAATCCGGTCTGTTTTGAATTTGGCAATGCGGATTTTAGGCCCTTGCAGATCACCCATGACAGCGACTACTTTACCAATGCGTCGCGCGGTTTCACGCACTGCCTGGGCGCGTTGGCGATGATCGGCAGCTGTGCCGTGCGAGAAGTTCAAACGAACAACGTTTACACCAGCGCGAATTAATGCCTCGAGCACGCCTGGCTTATCTGTTGACGGTCCTAAAGTGGCTACGATTTTAGTACGTTTCAGCATAAGGTATCTCGGTCATTGGTACTTCATGAGTTAAAGAGTATATGGAGTCTGGATAGAATAAATAACATTCTGCAAGCTCCGGTGTAGAAATGATAGGTTTCCTATAGAATCATAGCAGCAGATAATTTCTACTTCATACTTTGATCTATCGATTAATGCTTAAATTATTTAGAAGGGGTGTGATTCTGGCAAGGTATTTTTTAACTTACCGTCCATTGATCGTCTTGTTTTTGGTGTTCGGTTTTATATTGTTGCTGATTCAAGTGGCAAGTTTGAGCCGCCAGCAGGCGATGGGTAATTTGCAGCAGAAAACGTTAGCAGATATGAATCGTTACATGCTGAATTTACAGCAGACGCTAGACCGATATAAGGACCTCCCGCGCCTGCTCTCTACTCATTCTGAGTTAATTAATACCCTGCTATATGATTCAAGCCATGATGCAAAAATGCGGGCTAACCTTTATCTTGAGCAGGTTAATGATGTTATTGGTGCATCTGATACCTATTTGATGAATGCAGAAGGCCTGACGGTATCAGCCAGTAACTGGAGCAAAGAAGGCTCTTTTGTGGGCAGAGACTTTGCGTTCAGGCCCTACTTTCAGGATGCGATACAAGGGCGTTCAGGGCGTTATTTTGCATTAGGCACAACGTCTAAAAAGCGCGGTTATTTTTTCTCCTATCCGGTTGAGCATCGTGGGAAAATCATGGGTGCTGTCGTTGTAAAAATTGATCTGAATGAGATAGAAACTGACTGGAGTGATGTGTCTACTGATCTGATCGTGAGTGATGATGATGGTGTCATTTTTATTTCGACACGCAAAGACTGGAAATTCCAAACCTTGTCGCCATTGCCTGAAGCGGATGCACAGAGAATTTATCGCAGTATGCGTTATGGTGACTATCCTCTGACATCGCTGGAGATCATCAAGCGAGAGCAGAGAGATGATGGTAGCCAGTTGATTACACTGGTGGATGCTGAGACGGTACGTAATGCCGCACCAGAGGGTATAAAAAGCGGAGAGTTTCTTTTTCAGAGCACGCCGGTTGAAGGGGCGGGTTTTACGGTATCGATTCTGGCAAGCATGAAACCGGTGCAAAAGCAGGTATTAAATGCAGTCATGCTGGCCGCCTTTGTTTATATCGCGTTAGTGTTATTAATGATGGTGGTCGCATCGAGACGGAGAATTATCAAAGAACGTGCACGCTTTAAACTACGCGAGATGCAAACGCTGGAGAAAAATGAGTCCCGTGTTAGGGATATCATCGATAATACACAGGCAGGCTTAATTACGCTGGACAAAGAAGGTCGGGTTGAGTCATTTAACCGTACAGCTGAAAAATTATTCGATTACAGCGAAGAGGATGTAAAGCACCAATACTTTAGCTTGTTTTTATCAGAGGCTGACCATCCGGTGTGTCGGCAGCATATTGCGCAAGCATCATTAAGTGAGTCGCCTGACTTGCTGATAGAGGCGTCAGGGCAGCGTCGGGATGGAAGCTTTTTCCCTATTGAAGTTACGATTGGAAAGATGCAGAAAGAGGATGCTGAACGCTTTATCGTCACTATTCATGATATTACCCAGCGTAAAGAGTATGAGTTGGCGCTGCAGAACTCACAGATAGAACTGGAGCGCCGTGTGCGCGAGCGTACTATGGATCTTACCTATGCCAATGAAAAAATCAGAGAAGAGATGGACCTGCATAAGCATACGCAGAATGAGCTGATTCAAACGGCTAAACTGGCGGTATTGGGGCAGATGTCAGCGGGTATCAATCACGAGTTGAATCAACCTTTAACCGCGATCCGAGCCTATGCCGATAATGCACGGCAGTTCTTGAAAATGGATCGTCTTGAATCAGTAGCTACTAATTTATCGGAGATAAGTCAGTTGACTGAGCGCATGGCAAAGATTATTCATCCGTTAAAAGAGTTTGCTCGAAAAACCAGTGGTCAGGCAGAATCTGTTTCGATGAAATCAGTTAAAGATGGTGCCATGTCGATTATGTATGGTCGCTTGGGGCGCGAAAAAGTATCGATTAACTGGCCGCAAAAATTAGAGTCCTGTTATGTCTTGGGCGATATCGTAAGGATTGAGCAAGTGATGGTTAACTTAATTAGTAACGCTATGCAGGCCATGGAGACACAGGACGACAAAAAAATCGATATCTTGCTCAGCTATCAGGATTCGAAACAGGTATTACACGTACGTGATTATGGTCCGGGGATACCTGAAGGTGAATTGGGGCGAGTATTTGAACCTTTCTATACGACTAAAAAAGCGGGACAGGGCCTCGGCCTTGGTTTATCTATTTCTTATCGTATTATTGACAGTTTGGGTGGAGAGCTGAGCGTCGCCAACCATCCTGAAGGGGGGGCTGTATTTACACTTGCGTTGCCGGCAGATCCAGCGCGTGATTTTTATCAACAACTGACCTCTTTGTAACAGGAAGGCGTATGCAGTCTCTGAAATTTGATCAACACAACATCAGTCAAAATACTACAGTGCTGCTGGTTGATGATGAAAAACATATCAGGCTTTCTGCAGGGCAGACGCTTGAACTGGCGGGTTATACGGTGATTGCGTTGGAAACGGCTGAATTGGCGCTTGAGCATATTACGGATGAGTGGTGTGGTGTGCTGGTGACTGATATCAATATGCCCGGTATTGATGGTCTTGAGCTGATGCAAAAGGCACAGGCGATTGATGCGGATCTGCCGGTCATTTTGATTACCGGGCATGGTGATATTTCTATGGCAGTGAGTGCCATGCGTAACGGTGCTTATGATTTTATTGAAAAGCCGTTCTCAACTGAATTACTCGTCGATATTGTGCGTCGGGCGATGGAGAAACGAGCCCTGACAATTGAAAACCGCCACTTACGACAGGAGCTGGAAGCACAGAGTGCCCCCGGCCCACGTATTATTGGCAATTCACCGTCTGTGCTTCAATTACGGCGCTTAGTGAACACAGTAGCCGACACGCCTGCCGATATTTTGGTGCTTGCTGAGACCGGTTCAGGTAAAGACCTGTTAGCGCGTTATATTCATGAACACAGCAGCCGTCGTGATAAGAATTTTGTAGCGATTAACTGTGGCGCGGTGCCTGAAAGCTTAATTGAAAGCGAGCTGTTCGGGCATGAAAAGGGGGCTTTTACAGATGCAAAAGCCAAGCGCATTGGCAAGTTTGAGCATGCGAATGGTGGTACCGTGTTTCTGGATGAAATCGAGAGTATGCCGCTGAGTTTGCAGGTTAAGTTGCTTCGAGTGCTTGAGGAGCGAACCATTGAGCGGTTGGGCTCTAATGAGTTGATACACTTGGATCTTCGTGTGATAGCCGCTAGTAAAGTAGATTTAAAAGAGAAAGCTGAGCAAGGCGACTTCCGTGAAGATCTGTATTATCGCTTAAATGTGGTGCGTGTGGATATTCCTCCCCTGAGGGAGCGTCTTGATGATATTCCGATGTTATTTCAGCATTTCTCAATTCTTGCATCAACACAGTATGGGAGGGAGGTATTACCTCTGAATATGGAGCGGATGCACAGCCTGATGACGCATGACTGGCCAGGCAATGTCAGAGAGTTGAGGAACTTGGCTGAGCGCTATGTATTGTTAGGCGAGAGTTGTACGTTTGATTTTGATAACCGTCCGATTACTGATAACGCAGAAGCTGGAAAGATGACCTTGCCTGAGCAAGTCGAGCGCTTTGAAAAGATACTGCTGCAAACTGAGCTATCCCGGCATGGCGGTTCCATTAAAGATACGCTTGATAGTCTTGGATTACCGCGTAAAACCTTATATGACAAAATGCGTAAATATGGATTGGATAAGAGCGACTATAAAACCTAGTCGCTTTCAGCTGCTTAAGCCGCCTATTTCGCTGCGCGATAATTAAGCGTCAGCCGTTAAGCCTTGAGTGCTGACGCCCATTCTTACTTTTCTACTTTTATAATTTAAAACGGCTGACCAATGTACTCAATTGAGAAGCCAGAGATCCTAACTCGGAAGACACTGTTGTCAATTGAGAGGCGCGTTCGGCAGTGTGGCTAGAGCTCTGGCTGATGCCATCGATGCTGACTTCTACGCTCGCTGCCATCTGGGATTGCTCCTTAATGGCGCTGGCTACCTGATGGTTCATGTCATTGATAATGCGTACCTCTTCTGCAATATTGATCAATGCATTTGATGTTTTCTGAACGCTCTCTACACCGGCTTCGGCGCTGCTCATCGCAATTTGCATGACGGATACCGCACCTTCAGCATCTTTTTGTAAGCGCCCGATAATATTGTTAATTTCTTCGGTAGATTGATGGGTACGGCTGGCGAGCGTTCTGACCTCGTCGGCGACAACCGCAAAGCCTCTGCCTTGTTCGCCTGCACGTGCCGCTTCTATGGCTGCGTTTAAGGCCAGTAAATTGGTTTGTCCGGCAATTTTCTGAATGACCTCCAACACAGTACCTACATTCTGGCTTTGAGTGTTTAGCTGCTGTATGGCATGTGTGGCGCGTATCATATTTTCTTTCAGGCTTTCAATTTCCTGCAATGCCGCTTGGGTGATTTGAGTACCGCTGTTGGTTTCTTTGAGTGCCAGGTCTGAAGCGGCAACCGTATGTTCAGCATTTGTCGCTACACTATTTGTCGCTGCTTCCATCTGTTGCATTGCTGAGGCAACCGAACTGGTTTGGAGTTGCTGGTTGCTAACGGCCTGAGAGGCCATATTGGCTATTTTGTTAATCTGTGTACTGGAAGAGCCCAGTTGTAAAATAGTATTGTTGACCTGCTTTAGGCTGTCATGGAAATGGTTCAGCATTGAGTTAAATGCGTTGGACATATGTCCGATCTCATCTTGCGAGGTTACGTCTATCCTCAGGCTGAGGTTGCCTTCTTTTTCAATGTTCTGGATAGTCTTGCTGAGGCGGTTGATGGGCGTGATAACTAAGCGACGAAGTACCAGACTAATAACAATAATACCTATGATAAATAGAACCAGCTCTACCAGTGCAATGGCCGCAATATTGCTGGTGATGGCCGCGTCAAGGCTTTTGAAGGAATAGGTCACACGAACGGCGCCTAGGATATCGCCTTCATTGACTTGGTGGCAGAGCAGGCAGTTAGTGCCTTTGTAGTTGCTTAGTGCTTTCATGGGGGTCACGACAACCAAGCGGTGGCCTTGATCATCATTAATCTCTTCGACGATATGTTCACCTTTCATTGCGCGGCGATCGTAATCATCTTCAATTCCTGAGTCGCTGGAGCCAGGGCCGTAAACAGCAGAGACGTTATCGCCACGTATAATTCTGGCTTCTGTGAGGTCTTCATTTGTGATGATTTTTTGTTGCAACGCAGAGCGGTTGGTCATTGCTCCGCTAAGCATCAGTATATTGATGCTGTCAAAGTAGGAATCAGCAGTTGCGAGTGTTGTTTTACGTGCGACCTGATGGCTGAGTTCAGTTTCACTTTTGAATATTGCGGTTAGGCTGCTGATTAATACAATCATGAAAACGGCAATAAGTGATAAATTGACCTTAGTTTGAATAGACATTCCTTTGCGGGTATTCATCGTGGCAGCCACATTTCGCTCCTGATTTTCATATATCGTCTTAATATAAACTTAACAGCGGCAGACTGTAGTTTTTCTTTAGGCTTTTGTCTCTGCTTCACATCAAAGAAAAAACGACTGTTTCGAAATTTTCTCTCTCTTATATTTCTGTGTTATGGGTGGATTTCCACCACTTTACCTATTTTTCTATGGGTAGGAATACGCCATTTTAGTGATGCTGGTTATTGCTGTTTTTTATTAACTTATTGTTTTGTAAGTTTAAATATTTTGTGGCCCTTTATTTGCTTTAGTTGGTTCAGATACTAACGTCAGGGCTTAAATAAGCAGGCGTTAGTAAAAACGCGCAACAAGCAGAATAAATCCAAAAACAGGAGAGACACTATGCGTTTACTGACAGCTGCTGTAACCACGATAGCTTTGGCACTGGGTGCCCAGGCCGCTGTAGCAGCCCCAATCGAAATTAAATTTTCTCATGTAGTTGCTGAAAATACCCCTAAAGGACAGATGGCTATTAAGTTTAAAGAGCTGGTAGCTGAACGTTTGGCTGGCAAGGTTGAGGTTTCTGTATTTCCTAGCTCGCAGTTATTCGGAGATAACAAGGTTCTGGAAGCCATGTTGCTGGGCGATGTGCAGTTAGCTGCGCCATCATTGTCTAAACTGCAAAAATATACGCCGGAATTGCAGATTTATGATCTGCCATTTTTGTTTAGAGATATGGACGCTGTTGAGCGCTTCCAGCAAGGACCGGATGGCCAGAACTTATTAAATTCTCTGGAATCGAAAGGCCTTGTGGGCTTAGGTTATCTGCATAATGGGATGAAGCAGTTATCTGCGAGTAATCCATTGAGAGTGCCGGCGGATGCGGCGGGTCGGAAGTTCCGTATTCAAACTTCGGATGTGCTGCAGGCTCAGTTTGAAGAGATCGGTGCAGTGCCTTTGAAAAAGCCGTTTTCAGAAGTGTTTACACTGCTGCAGACACAGGCTATCGATGGTCAGGAAAACACCTGGTCTAACATCTATTCCAAAAAATTCTTCGAAGTACAGCCGTACATCACAGAGTCTAATCATGGTGTTCTGGATTACTTAGTGGTGACGTCAGCTGAGTTCTGGATGTCTCTGGATGATGATGTGCGCGTAGAAGTCAAAAAAGCACTGGATGATGCCATTGCATATGGTAATGGCATTGCTGGTGATAAAGCCAATGAAGATAAACAGTTGATTGTTGATTCTAAGCGTTCAGAAATCATTGACTTAACAGATGCTGAGCGTCAGCAGTGGGTTGATGCGATGAAGCCTGTTTGGAAAAAGTTTGAAAAAGAGATCGGTGTTGATCTGATTAATGCTGCTCAAGCCGCTAATCAATAAGCGCGTTTTTCTTTACAGGCGGGCCGTTCTGGTTCGCCTGTATTATCCAGAAACTATTACCCAGGGAATATTCCCAGAGAACATTGTTTAGAAGAAAGCTTTTCCTGTGGTTCTGCTGTCGTACCGCATGGTGGTACTGCTGGACTGCATGGGTTGAGCTGTCCTGTAAATGTTGTCTCAACATAAAAATAATCGATGTAAGTTGTGTAGATGGGGGCTGTGATGATTAAAAAACTGGTTTCGCACTTTGAGGAAGGATTTTTGTCCTTACTCTTAGTATCAATGACCCTGCTGGTGTTTGCTGAGGTTGTAGCCCGATTTGGCTTCAACGCGGGTATTCACTGGGCACAGGAAGCTACGTTGCTGATGGCGGCTTGGTTTGTACTGTTCGGGGCATCTTACGGGGTAAAAGTGGGTGCACATATTGGCGTGGATGTTTTCGTCAAAATGTTGCCTGCTAATACGCATCGCTTCTTTACTTTAGTGGCTATCGCTCTGTGCCTGATTTACTGCGGCTTGTTTGTATATGGCTCTTGGATCTACTTAAGCAAGATGAAAATGATCGGCATTGAATTGGAAGATATTCCTGTTCCTAAATGGATTCCGATGAGTATCTTGGTTATCGGTTTTGTGTTGTTGATTGTTCGTTTCCTTCAGCTCGGTTGGAAAGTGGTGATTGGTCAGGCAGATGGTTTCCATTTTGCAGATGAAGCTGAAGAGTCGATGGAAATTGCTAAAGGACTAAAAGAATCATCATTGGGAGATACTGATTCCAACTCCAACAATAATAAGGGAGATAAATCATGACTATTGCGGTTCTTTTTATCACTCTGTTTGGTTGTATGTTTATCGGTATGCCGATTGCGATTGCGCTTGGCTTATCTTCTGTGACTACTATTCTGATGTTCTCAAATGACTCATTAGCGTCGATAGCGCTTAAATTATTTGAGGCAACATCTGAACATTACACGCTGCTAGCGATCCCTTTCTTTATCCTGTCATCTGCATTTTTGTCGACCGGTGGTGTTGCTAAACGGTTAATCAACTTTGCCGTTGATACGGTAGGGCACATTCGAGGCGGACTGGCGATGGCTTCGGTTATGGCCTGTATGCTTTTCGCAGCTGTTTCAGGTTCTTCGCCTGCTACGGTAGCGGCAATCGGGACTATCTGTATCGCGGGTATGGTCCGTTCAGGATACCCTCAATCTTTTGCAGCAGGTGTTATTGCTAACGCCGGTACGTTAGGGATCTTGATTCCTCCCTCAATTGTAATGCTTGTTTATGCTGCGGCTACTGAAGTGTCTGCTTCACGCATGTTTATGGCGGGTTTCATTCCAGGCTTGATGATGGGCCTTATTCTGATGATCGCTATCTATATTGTTGCGCGCATCAAAGGATTGCCTTCTCAGCCGTTTCCTGGCTTTAAGGCCTTGGCACGCTCAGGAGTGATTGCGTTAGGCGGGATGATGTTGATCATCATTGTACTGGGCTCTATCTATGGTGGTATTGCGTCACCGACTGAAGCCGCCGCTGTTGCTGCCGTTTACGGTTACTTTATTGCGGTGATCGGCTATCGGGATATCGGGCCGATGAAAGGTGTCGCGTGGCAAAATGAAGGGGAGAGTGTCGGTTCAGCCTCTGTTCGTAACATTGCACAGATGTTGATGGCGATTCCTAAATCCTTTGCTGATCCGGAAGTGCGTAAAGTGATACTGGATGCATCTAAAGTATCTCTGATGTTGCTGTTCATTATTGCCAATGCGATGTTGTTTGCTCACGTGCTGACGACTGAGCGTATCCCGCATACGATCGCAGAGTCGATTATGGCGTGGGGCTTGCCAGCATGGGGTTTCTTGATCGTAGTGAACATTTTGCTATTGATTGCCGGTAACTTTATGGAGCCGTCAGCCATTATCTTGATTATGGCACCGATCCTGTTCCCGATCGCGATGCAGCTGGGCATTGACCCGATTCATCTGGGTATCATTATGGTGGTTAACATGGAAATAGGCATGCTGACTCCGCCGGTGGGGCTGAACCTATTCGTAACGGCGGGTATTACTGGCCAGAACATGATTTGGGTAATTAAAGCGTGTTTGCCGTGGTTATGCTTGTTGTTAGGGTTCCTGATGCTGATCACTTATATACCCCAGATATCACTCTTCCTGCCAGAGTATATTGACTCATTAAATGGGTATTAAGTTTGAAATGAAAATCGCGATCTGATTTTTTGAGTGAGTAACGTGCACTTCACCGCCCTTAACGGGCGGTTTTTTTTGTTTAGTATCTGGCAAAGTTGAGTACAATACGCAACTTAGATAGGTAAATCTGAAAGAGATGCGAGAGTGCTAGGGTATATTGCTGTTCTGTGGGGAATCACGGGTATCTGTTTATTATTAGGCAGTGCTATTTATCGTCTGAGTGCGATAGGTTGGCAAACGTTTGATTACAGCCTTGCGTGGTATCACTGGCTAGCGCTGGTGGCGTGCATTATTTTTATGGGCTTTTCTGAAGGCTACAGAGGCTTTCAGCAGGCGTGGTCTCCCCGGGTAGCTGCACGTATTCTTTTTCTGTCTCAGAATGTCACGCCGTTGCGACTGGTATTAGCGCCGTTGTTTTGTATGGGGTTCTTTTCGATTATTCGTAAACGCATGATTGTGACCTATAGTCTGACGCTAGGGATTATCGCAATGGTTCTGCTGGTACATCAGCTCGAGCAGCCGTGGCGCGGCATTATTGACCTTGGTGTCGTCACCGGTTTGATCTGGGGGCTGACCTCGCTCTGCTTGTTTACACTGCAGGCATTTTTCGGCAAAAGTTTTGAACACTCTGCGGAGATGCCTTGACGCAAGGCTTCTGTCTGAGATTTGTTGTACTGGACGCTACTGACAGTACCCTCGTTGAGTTTCTATCTTCCCGGTTGGCTGACCGAGAGGTTGAACAGCTCTCTAACGCTTTTGATGAAGGGCGGATCAGGATCAATGGTTTGATCGCAGCGCCAGCTCACTTGCTTGTTGTCGGACAGAAAATCACGCTCGAGTTGCCGGATCATCATGAAGACCCTGTCGACGCCGGCTGGCGGGTTCTTTGGCAAAATGATGAACTGATGACGGTATTTAAGCCCGCCTTACTGCCGGTTAGTCGTACCACCCGTAACCTTTACCTAACACTGATCTCTCTGATTCGGCGAGAAACCGCCTATAACGATGCCCGCCTTTTACACCGCATGGATACAGAAACATCAGGTGTTATCTTGATAGCGAAAGATCAAAACGCGGATAAAAAATGGAAAAAGCATTTCCAGCAACTGGTGCGTAGGAAAGTTTATCATGCATGGGTTGACGGAAACCCTGTATGGGATCAACTGACTTTTGAGTGTGAATTATCTGAAAAGTATGACAGCGCCATCCGAAGTCAGGTATACGTTGTTGATGAGCAATGCTTAGCAAACTATTTAAAGCCAAAATTCAGCAAAACGGCCTTTCGGGTTATTCAGCGACAGGCGAAAAAATCGCTTATCGAATGTGAGTTATTTACCGGCAGAAAACATCAGATACGCGCTACGCTTGCTCATTTAGGTCACCCTATTATTGGCGATAAGATCTATTCACAGGGCGGCTATTTATATTTGAAGCGCCTTATACAACCGCTAACGGCGGATGATATAGCGGTACTAGGAGCTGAGCATCATCTGCTGGAGTCTGTGTTGCTGGAACTGGATGATCAACTGCTGGGTTCTGCTGAGCGATAGTAGAACAAACATAAAAATAGTAGAACAAACATAAAAATGCCGCTGGATTAACAGCGGCATTGTAGTGCAACTACTGATCTTGTCAGGAACTTACCCCAAAAATAGCTGATAAGCCGGATTATTAGTTTCTTCCCAGAAGTTATAGCCAATTTCGTGCAAAAACTCTTTAACCTGTGCTCGCTCTGCTTTCGGAACCTGCATACCGACAAGCACACGCCCATAGGCAGCACCGTGGTTGCGGTAGTGGAACATGGATATATTCCAGCGGCCACCGAGCGTGCTGAGGAACTTCATCAGTGCACCGGGACGCTCAGGAAACTCAAAGCGATACACTACTTCATTAGTAACGCTTTCAGGTGCATGCCCGCCTACCATATAGCGTATATGCAGTTTTGCAGTTTCATCATCGGTGAGATCAACGACCTCTTCCAGATGCTCCTGCAGCTCTTCGAGTAGCTCTTCTTTACCGTCATTATTGGGTTTAATTTGTATGCCGGCAAAAACAACGGCGAGTTTGTCATCACTATAGCGGTAGTTGAACTCTGTGATATTGCGTTTTCCTAGCGCCGCAATGAACTTCTTAAAGCTCCCCGGCTTTTCAGGAATTTTTGCTGCAATGATGGCTTCACGCTTTTCACCCAGCTCAGATCGCTCTGCGATATGGCGTAAACGATCAAAGTTGACGTTTGCGCCTGAATCAATCGCGATCAGTGTGCTGGCTTCACACTTCTCACGTGCAACATATTTTTTCAGTCCGGCGACACCTAGCGCACCTGCTGGTTCGCAGATGGAGCGTGTGTCATCATAGATGTCTTTGATGGCAGCACAGATCTCGTCAGTGGTAACGGTGATCACTTCATCAACAAAGTCTCGACATATTTCGAAGGTGTTTTTGCCAATTTGGGCAACGGCAACACCGTCTGCAAAAATACCTACCTGCGATAAAGTCACACGCTTATTCGCTTTGATTGCTGCTGCTAAGCAGGCGGAATCTTCAGATTCCACACCAATGACTTTGGTTTCCGGGCGCAGGTATTTTACGTAGGCTGCAATACCGGCAATCAGTCCGCCGCCACCTACTGGCACAAAGATGGCGTCAATCGGCCCCGATTCCTGGCGCAGGATCTCCATTGCGACAGTACCCTGACCAGCGATCACATCCGGATCATCAAAGGGATGAATGTAAGTCATCCCTTTTTCGGTAACTAGCTTTTGTGCATGTGTTGAGGCTTCGTCAAAAGTATCGCCGTGCAAAACCACTTTTCCGCCTAAGCGGCGAACATTGTTCACCTTTAGTTCGGGCGTTGTTTTAGGCATAACGATCGTTGCTTTTACACCGAGGTGCTTAGCTGCCATTGCCAATCCTTGCGCATGATTGCCTGCTGAGGCTGCAATGACTCCGCACGCACGTTCTTTTTCAGTCAGCTGTCGTAGCTTGTTATAAGCGCCGCGGATTTTGAATGAAAATACCGGCTGCAGATCTTCACGTTTCAGTAGAACCCGGTTATTCAGGCGTTCAGACAGTCCTCTGGCTTCATCCAGTGGGGTTTCGACCGCGACGTCATAGACCCGCGCTTCGAGAATTCTTTTGATGTATCGATGAGGCATAATGAAAGTACAATCAATAGAGTAGAGGCGAATGGCTTGTTTATCAGTCAATCTTGAGTGATTTCACAAGAAGAGCAGGAAATCCTACAAGTTGTAACGCTTTTCGTCTACAAGCGAAGGCCAATGCTGCGTATAATTTACACAAATTCTTCATAAATGAGACCTGAAATAGCATGACACAAGATGAAATGAAGTTAGCCGTAGCCCAAGCGGCTGTTGAATACATTCGTCCACGCTTAGGGCGTGAAACAATTGTCGGCGTAGGTACGGGCTCTACAGCAAACTTTTTCATCGATGAACTGGCAAAAGTGAAGCATATGTTTGATGGTGCGGTGGCGAGTTCTGAAGCGACCGCAGAACGCTTAAAAGGGCACGGTATTACCGTATTTGATCTGAATGCGATCAACGAGTTGGAAGTCTACGTCGATGGCGCAGATGAGTTTGACGGGGGGTTAAATGTTGTCAAAGGCGGTGGCGGAGCATTAACCCGTGAAAAAATTGTTGCCGCTGTTGCTAAAGAGTTTGTTTGCATTGTGGACTCGACCAAGCAAGTGGATGTGCTGGGTGACTTTCCTTTACCGGTTGAAGTCATTCCTATGGCACGATCTTATGTCGCGCGCCAGTTGGTCAAATTGGACGGTATGCCAGTTTATCGTCAGGGCTTTGTGACGGACAATGGCAACGAAATCCTGGATGTTCATGATCTCTCGATTGTTGATCCTAAAGAGCTGGAAAGTGTTTTGAATAATGTCGTGGGCGTAGTCACTAACGGTTTGTTTGCGCAGCGCGGTGCTGATGTGATTTTGATGGGTACGCCGGAAGGCGTGCAGACGATTAAGCATAAATAATCCGAGTGTTAATAGTGGTATCTATTTAAGACCTTGCTATTAAACACTTGTTACTAAAAATGCCGCTGACCTAAGCGGCATTTTTGGTTTGAACAGTATCTTCGTTACTTCATATCGCCAGACCATTGGAAACTGTGCCAGCTATGTAGTGTTCCGGTATTGGTTGTGTATTGTTGTTTTTGAATACTTTTATTTGAGCTTGCAGGTTGCGCTCGGATTAACTTTAGTCATTAATGTTAATGAGGCTTTTATTAATTACGCTTAATCGCTATATAAGTGAAGTAGGTTTTTTTGGGGCTCTGGGTTTTTGTTCCTTCATTTGTTGAGTGTAAAAAGGCTTTATACATAACGCTGTATTCAGTTAAAGATCAGGGAAGACGGCGTAAACTTTTTCAGGATCATCATGGCCGTTTGAGATCAATCATTGGTGAGTGATGTGGATACAGTTTTGATGTGACGAGGTCAGTATGCGAGTTGTTTTTTCGATTTTTTTGATAGTCGTTTTAGGCCTGTACTCTCTTCCTTATATTATGCGGGATCAAGTGGTGATCTGGCTTAAAGGGCAGGGTGCTGAAGATGTCTCTTTTGAAAAAGTCGATATACACTGGCTAAGTGGTGCCGTGGAGTTGTTAAAACTCAAAGCTGACTCGGAAGGTGCGCCGTCCATGTGGGTGGGACATTTGAAAGTGACGCTCGACTACCCTTCATTATTCGACAAACGAATTCTTATTAAAGAGGTGATCCTTTCGGATGTGGCCAGTGGGCTATATCAAAAAGGAGATGACCTCTGGCTTGGGCCGGTTAACCTATCTCAGTTTGATACGGCAGAACAACCATCTGAGGAGCCTGAAAGCCCCCCTTCCGACTGGCGGGTAGGCGTGGCCAATGTGCGCTTAAATAATATTAACTGGGCATTAAACCTTCCACAGCACCAGCAACAAATAGTGATCGATAATGCGGCGCTGAATACTTTGTATCAGTGGGATAAGAAAGCATCAACACAAGTTTCCTTGAATGGTCTGCTGAACGGGTCACGCATTGAGCTGAATACTGATTCAGTACCGTTACCGGATCAGAAAACCTCGTCGATCAAGCTGGTGTTGGAGCGGTTTCCGTTACAGAGTGTGGCTAAAGCCTGGGTGCCGCAGTTACAAGGATATTTGACGACCAATTTAGAACTGCAATTGGATTTGAATGCTGGAAACGGGGTGCTTTCGCATTCGGGTAGCCTTAGTCTTGATGAGTTTGCTTGGCAGGATAAGCAGGTGCATGTGACCGATAAGCATCTTGAGTGGTCAGGAAAAGGGACGGTTGATCTGGCTGACAGTGCGCTGCAAAGTGTGTCTGTCGACGGTGCATTTCAAAGTGATGATATTAATATAAAGCAAGGGAAGCAGCTTGCTGTGCTGCTGTCACAGTTGAACTGGAAAGGAGTGCTTGATTTAGGCTTTAAAGATCAGGCGATCAATACAATTAAAGGCCCGCAAAAACTTAAGATTAATAATCTAAAGCTCAACCAGGCTGACTTGAATATGAGCGCCGCAAGCCTGACTCAGAAAGGTCCGCTGAATCTCATTTTTGCTAACGGCGCACCGAAACAACTTAATAATCCGCTCAAACTTAACGTCACTTCATTGGCATTAAAAAACCCTCAGCTTGATCTTGCCGCTGCTAAACTTTCCTTAGTCTCACCCTTGAAAATCAATTGGCGAAGCAGTAAATCAGGTGCGGAGTTGGGGGGGATCTCAGCGGCGCCGACAATAGCCCTTAAGCAGCTGAAGCTATCACAAGGCGGGCGTCTTGCTGTGGCTCTGGATTCTGCAGACCTGGCTGCAGTGATAACTGATATGTCAGTTAGCCAGCCTGCCGTTGAAAAGATTAGCCTGAAGACTTCAGTACTGGGTGTGTCGACGTTAAAAGAGCCGCTACAGTTGCTTGAACTCAGCTCTCTTGGAATAGTGAACGGGTTTTATTCAACGAAAAAGATGAGCGCAGACCAGTTAACCTTTTCCGGTCTTAAAGCCAATTATAAACAGGGTAAGCAGCCGATGAGCACTGTTGGGGAGTTGCAGCTTAAAGGGCTGTCATTAACAGACCTTACTCGTTTAGTCATCAATGATGCCCGTATAAAAGATACGCAAACCTATGTGTCAGTGACGAAAAAGCAGGGCATAAAAGAGATTGATCGGCTCACTCTTGCATTGGCAACACTTGATGAAGGTGCGGCACAGCAAGGAAAAGATAATAAGGCAAAAACGACAAAAGCCACTAACAAGGATGCCGCTTTTAGCGTGCGTGTGGGGCAGTTGTTGATGACCAACAAAAATATTATCAATATCGAAGATCATAGCGTTCAGCCGGTCTTTAAATCGACGCTTGATATTCAGGAACTAAAAGTTGCTAAAGTTGATACCGGTAAAGGAGAACTCAGTCCGTTTAAGTTGCTGGCCACGATTAACACCTATGCAAAATTAAGTGCATCCGGAGAGATGAATGTGTTGGGTGGCGTTAAGAATGGAAACTGGAAACTGGACCTTAAAAATGCTGAGTTGCCTGTGGTGAGCCCTTATGCAGGAAAATATGTAGGGTATTTTTTACAGAGTGGACAGATGGACTTCAGCAGTAGCGGGACGCTGAAGGAGGGAGTGCTGGCTGGTGACAATCGTATTAAATTGAACCGTCTTGAAGTACAACCTGCGCAGACTCAAGCGACCGATGAGTTTAATAGTAAGCTGAGTATGCCATTAGGTACTGCGATCTCGGTATTACAGGACAGTGACGACAATATTAAGTTGGATCTGCCCGTTGAAGGCTCTTTGGATGATCCACAGTTTGGTTATCAGGATATTATTAATCGTTTGGCAACCAAAGGGCTGAAGAAAGCAGCATTCAGCTTCCTGACAAAAGCACTGCAACCCTATGGCGCGTTGATCTCACTGGCAAGCACCGCTATTGATGCGAATAAATCGGGTGCTTTTATTACACTGGCTCCGGTTAGTTTTACCGTAGGGACAAGCACTGAGTCAGCTGATATGAGCGGCTATTTGGGCAAAATTGGTGAGATGATGGCCTCGAGAAAAGGCTTGCGCCTGAATATCTGTGGTAATGCAGTGAAGGGTGACCGTGTTGCGTTACTGCCTTTGCTTGAAAAAGAGAATAAAGCGAAAGATCAGCCCCTGCCGCCGGCAGAGTTAGAAGTGGTTATGCTGGAGCGTTTACAGAGCTTAGCTGTTGCTCGTGGCGAGCAGGTAACCAAAACTCTGTTAGAAAAGGGCGTGCCTAAAGATCGTCTGTTTTCTTGTTTCCCGGTTCCAGACCTTAAGAGTGATGAGTTGAAACCGGGTGTAATGTTGGCGCTGTAATGCGCGTATTCTTCCTTGGGAATGATCGTTACGACTCTCCCCCTTTGAGTAGTTGGTAGCTGGCAGGTAAAGACAAGGCTCTGCGTGTCAGCAACCCTGTGAGAGTAAATAGCAGGGTTGCCAGCAGCGGTAATGCCAGCCAGAGAAATAGGTGGAATTGAGGTTCAAGCTTCAGCAGGCTTTGATAGATGAGATAGAGCAGCGTTTCACTCATTATGCTGGCGAGTAAGCCACAGCTGAGCCCCATTAATAGGTATTCGAGCAAGTCTAGTTGGCGTGTTTGCTTCCCGGAAGCACCTAGTGTACGCAATAGCGCGATTTCGAAGCGTCGTTGTAATAAGTCTTGCTGCAAGGTGGCAATGACGAGAATTAATCCGCTTAATAGCGTCAATAATAGAATCAATGATGCACTGTCGCTGAGTTTGTTGATCAGATCCTGTGCTTGTAATATCAACTGCTCTATATCGATGAGTGTTAACGCCGGAAACTCCTTCAATAGCTGTGAAGTCGCCCCTTTACGTTCAGCATCAATTTTAAAACTGGTGATATAGGTTGCCGGTAGCTGGTCAATAACGCCGGGTGAAAAAATTACATAGAAGTTTGGGCGTAAAGAGCCCCATTCAACGCCTCTGATACTGGTGATCTTGCCCTTGAATAGGTCACTTCCCACGCGAAAACCCAGTTCATCACCGAGTGTGAGGGATAGCTCATCTGCCATCGACTGCTCAATGGAGATGGCGCTATCGGCACTGCTCCATGCTCCCTGATTTAAGGTGTTATGTGCGGGAATCTGGTTACCCCATGTAAGATTCAGTTCACGATTGAGCGTGTTATGGCGGCGTTGCTCCGGCGTAAACGCTTGTGCCGGTGTTTGGCCGTTAAGAGACTCAATGCGCCCTCTGATGATGGGGTAAAGTGTCGAGGGGATTTTCTGCTCATCCAGCCATTGAGTCACAGACGCTTTTTCCCAAGGTTGGATGTTGATAATAAATTGGTTTGGGGTGTCGGCAGGTAGTTGTCCCTGCCATTCGCTGAGCATATCTTGGCGGGCAAAGAACAGCACGGTCATCAAGGTTAGCAATAGCGATAATACGCCTCCCTGAAGGCGGTGCCAGTGGCGTTGTTGTCTGATGCGAAGCGTGAGTAGGGGGAATAAGCGGATTCTGCCTTTTAGGCCGAGATTGAGTCGATATATTAAGAACTGTACGCCCCAGCCAGCGATCATTCCGGCTATGAGTAGGCCGGCCGTTAACAGTGCTGCAAACAGGATAGACTCGACAAACAAGGCAATCAGTAAAAACAGCACAATGGGGGTTAGCCAGTAAAGCCATTTATGCGTACGGGGTTGTTCATTGCCTTGGCGTATCAGCGCCAGAACGGATGTTTGTCCGAGCGGCAGCAAGGTGGCCAGACCTGCGACCATCAAGATAGCGCCTGCTAATAATGGGCTGCTGATTAACGAGAGCAGGCTAGTCGCCGGTAGTGGCTGTGGTAACAAGGAGCTGAGTTTCCATAAGATGATCTGGTGTAATCCAAAGCCTGCCAGAGTGCCGGGAATAGCGGCCAGCAACCAGCCGACGAAGAGTTGAATACTAAACAGTTGGAACAGTTGTTTGCGGGACAAACCAAGGCTCATTAACAGCGCTGTACGGCTCTGTTGGTCTGCACTGAAGCGTCGTAGGCTCAGATAGATCGCAAAAGAGCCCAGCAGTAGCGCAAAAAGGGCGCTGAGTTTAAGGTATTGCCCGGCGTTGCCTACTGCGTTTCGTCTTACCGGTTGGTCGCCTTGGGCGGTATAAAGGCGCTGGCGCTTATCGAGTGTGGACGAGAAGGTTTGCTCTGCATTCTTTACCTGTGCGGGGGTGCCTGCAAATAGTTGGCGAAACTCAGCCTGGCTGCCGGGTGCTAAAACGCGGGTGGCTGCCAGGTCATCGTCGCGCATCAGAATGTGAGGATTAAAACTGCGAAATCCTGAGCCTCTGTCCGGGCTGCTGATGAGCACGCTTTCTATGCGGAATTTGCTGTAACCAATATTAATAAAATCGCCGATCTTAATATTAAGGCGCGTCAATACCGATGCTTCAACCCACACTGTATTGCGGCTGGGTAGCGTGGAAATTTGCGGCGGTTCAGTGATCACTTTGCCACGTAAGGGGTAGGGATCCCGGACGGCGCGAATCGAGCTGAGCAGCATCGCGTCTTCTGTTTCTACCATGCTGGTAAACTGTGTGACTGCCGTTGATGAGAGGCCAAGCGTGTTCGCTTGACTCAGTCTTTCGATAGGAAGCGCGCGGCGGCTGCTGATCACCAGATCAGCTCCCAATATCTCGGCGCTACGGTTTACCAGGCTCTTTTGTAAGCGGTCGCCTGTCAGACTGAGCAAAGTGATTAAACTGGTCATTAAAAAAACAGAGATCAGCAATGCTCTGCTGTCGGGTCTTCGCCCTTGTGTTTTTAATTGGCGTAACGCTAGCCTTGATATCATCAGCGAACACCCTCGATCAACAGGCCTTTCTCTAGACTGAACTGGCGATCACAACGCGAAGCCAGTGCCGCGTCGTGGGTAATCAATACCAGTGTGGTGTCTTGTTGAGCATTGAGCTCGAAAAGTTGTCTGATAATGTTTTCACCGGTTTCCGTATCCAGATTTCCGGTGGGCTCATCAGCAAATAAAATGGTTGGGTGTGTGACAAAGGCACGGGCAATCGCAACACGTTGCTGTTCACCACCGGATAACTGAGCGGGGTAATGTCCTTGGCGGTCAGATAAGCCGACTTTATCCAGTAAGCTTGCCGCTTTTTGGGAGGCTTGTTTATCGCCTCGTATATCCAGTGGTAGTTGGGTATTCTCTAGTGCTGTTAATTCCGGTAAAAGGTGAAAAGCCTGAAAAATAAAACTCAGGTTTTTTGTTCGCCATGCCGAGCTGTCAGTATCAGATAATCTGCTGAGATCAGTGCCCAGTAGCTTCACCGATCCAGAAGAAGGGGTATCGAGTCCGGCCAGCAGGCTGAGCAGGGTTGATTTGCCCGCGCCGGATTGGCCTATAATTGCAACACTCTCTCCCTGCTGAACGGTGATCGATAAATCATTAAATAAACGTATCATCCCGGCTTGAGTTGCAAAGGTTTTTGCGAGAAGGTGTGCTTCAATGGCAAAAGAGGTGTTGAAGGAGATGTTATCAGGCATGGCTATCATCCGTTTATTAGTACTAGTGTCCATTATTGTCAGTAGCAGTGTCTCTGCCAGAACCCTGTTGGTTCTGGGAGATAGTTTATCTGCTGCTTATGGGATTAGCCCCGAGCAGGGCTGGGTTGCACTACTTGAGACACGGCTACAACAAGAGTATGCCGATATTCGTGTGGTTAACGCCAGTATCAGTGGAGAAACAACCCAAGGAGGCGTTACCCGATTGCCGGCTCTTCTAAAGAGACACCAGCCTGACTGGATAGTTCTGGAATTAGCCGCTAATGATGGTTTGCGCGGTATGCCGCTGGCATTAATTGAGCGTAATATCAGCACGCTGATTAAACTCTCTGCAGAGGCAAAGGCCACGCCTTTGCTGGTGGGCATCCGTTTACCGCCCAACTATGGTGTCTCTTATACCGAGCGCTTTTATACCCTTTTTGAAGCGCTGGCGCAGCAATACGAGATAAGCCGGGTGCCTTTTTTACTCGATGGCATAGCCTTGCAGGAAACGCTGATGCAATCGGATGGTTTACATCCTAATGCCAATGCACAGCCATTGTTGTTAGAGAATGTCTGGCCCTATTTGCAACCGCTATTGGATGACTAGCAAGCAGCCAGTTGTTAGGATAAATATTCTTAAAGCCAAGATGATTTGAATAAAAGGTGAGCTATGGATTGGTATCTTAAGGTTATAAAAAAATACACCGTATTTTCCGGGCGTGCTTCGCGTGAAGAATATTGGTATTTCATGCTGATCAATATTCTTATCAGCATTGCGGTCAGTTTTATTGATGGTTTTATGGGCATGGGATATCAGTCGGGAGTCGGGATTTTGGGCGGGCTATATTCGCTGTTTATTTTCTTGCCGAGCCTGGCAGTGAGTGTGCGTCGTTTACATGATATCAGTCGCTCCGGCTGGTGGGTGTTAATCGTGCTGGTGCCTATGTTGGGTTGGATCGTTTTACTGGTAATGATGGCGTTTCCCGGCAAACCGGATAATGAATATGGGCCACAGGTTACACATGTATACTCCGTCGATATTTAAGTCAGGCATGCTGATGTTGATGGCTGCTGTCCTACAGGGATGCAGCAGTATGAATCAGTCTGAATGTGTGCATGCCGACTGGCAGTTGATCGGCCAGGCCGATGCCTCCAAAGGAGTGCACTCCTCGGTTTTAGATGAGTATCGCAGTGATTGTGCCGAGTATGCGGTAGTGCCTGAGCGAGAAGCTTATCATCTGGGTTATCAAGAAGGCTTGAAACAGTTTTGTACCCGTTCCAGCGGTTTTTTCTACGGTAAAAAAGGCAGTAAATATCAGGGGATGTGTCCGGAGTCTTTAGAAAGTGAATTTCTGGAAGGATACAACCCGGGCTATGAGCTGTTTATGATCAACGATGCAATGACACAGATAAGGGCCAGCATGAATGATGCTGAGCGGGATATACGCAAACTCAGAAAGCTTATTAGCTCAAAAGAGCAGTTGTTGATCAGTGATAAAAGCACGCCCGTGGATAGAACGCGGCTATTGAACGAGATAAAAGCACATCATCGAGAGATATTCTGGTTACAGCAGGATGCAGAAGACTCTCGCTTTCAATTGATGCGCCAACAATCAGAGTATGAGCATAAATTACGCTCGCTTACCTACTAAAAAGTAATAATAGTAGTGGTAGTTGAGTGCTGCAGCGAAGTAATAGGAAAACAGAGATGAAATTAGCATCATTCAAAGTAGACAATCGTTCTTGTTTCGGTTTGGTTGAAGAGGGGCTCGTTTACGATTTGTCTGCTCTGTACTCTGATATTCCTGATCTGAAGAGTTTTTTGGAAAACCTGCCTGATATCACCGATATAAAAGCGAAGTTGGCAGAGACAGCTCCTTATTCGCTGGATGACATACAACTGCTGCCGGTGATTCCTTATCCTGAGAAGATCATCTGTGTGGGGCTTAACTATGAAAGCCATCGTATTGAAACCGGTATGCCTGAGATGAAGCATCCCGTATTGTTTACCCGTTTTTCATCAACACAGGTGGCGCATGGCGAATCTATAGTACGGCCCCATATTTCTGAAAAGCTTGATTTTGAAGGGGAGTTAGCGGTCATCATCGGGCAGGGTGGCCGTCATATCAGCCGTGAGAAAGCGTTACGGCACGTGGCTGGCTATGCCTGCTATAACGATGCCAGTATCCGTGACTGGCAGATGCATACCGGACAGTTCACGCCAGGCAAAAACTTTGATAGCACTGGTGCATTTGGGCCTTGGATGGTAACGCCTGATGAGATCACTGATCTGGAATCGCAAACAGTAACAACACGCTTAAATGGCAAACAGGTGCAGCACGCGCCTTTTTCTGATCTGATATTTGATATACCTGCACTGATTGAATACATATCAACATTTTGCACGCTGGTGGCGGGTGATGTGATTGTCACAGGTACACCGGGCGGTGTCGGCGTGAAGCGCAAACCTCGTCTCTATATGAAGCCGAGTGATGTGATTGAAGTAGAGATTAGTGGGGTTGGAGTGCTGAGGAATTTGGTGGTTCAGGAGTGTGACTAGGGTCATCATTTACAGAGCTAAAGTGCTTTAGTGATCTGTATGTGGTTTTGAGAAGGACGAGCGAAGGCTCCATAAAAAAGGCCATTGAATTCACATTCAATGGCCTTTTTGGCATCTGTTACCTAGATGTTTTTAGCTAAAACTTACGCGCCGAAGTTCTGGTTGGCGAAGTCCCAGTTTGCAAGTGCCCAGAAACCTTTCAGGTAGTCAGGACGAACATTGCGGTAGTCGATGTAGTAAGCGTGTTCCCACAGATCGCATGTCAGGATAGCGCGCTGACGGTTAGTCATTGGCGTGCCTGCGTTGCTGGTGTTGACGATTTCCAGAGAGAAGTCATCGTTTTTAACCAACCACGTCCAGCTAGAACCAAAGTTGTTAACCGCTTTGTCGTTAAACTCTTCCTGGAATGCTGCGAAAGAACCCCATTTTGCCTTGATCGCATCAGCGATTGGGCCAGTCGGTTCGCCGCCGCCATTTGGAGACAGGCTATTCCAGTAGAATGTGTGGTTCCAGATCTGAGCAGCGTTATTGAAAACGCCGCCAGCTGGTGCAGACAGGATAATCTCTTCCAGAGTTTTTCCTTCATATTCTGTACCAGGAACTAAGCCGTTCAGTTTAGTGACGTAAGTGTTGTGGTGCTTGCCGTGGTGGAAATCCAGCGTTTCAGCAGAGATGTGTGGTTCCAGGGCATCTTTAGCAAACGGCAGTGCAGGTAGTTCAAAGCTCATTCTATTCACCTTCTTGTCGACACGTTCAGCATATCACTGTAGTTATGGACATCTGTTGTTATGGGCATAGGCCGGATGGCCCACGACGTATTTGTGATTAGATGATATCATCCTTGGATTGTCTTTTCATGACACAATTTGTGTGTGATTAGCCGCTATTGCGACTAAAGTTGGCTGCAATTTGGCGAGTTGCACCCTAGAATAACCCGCCTTCAGGTAAACTGAAGTCCCACTCACTACAATAAGAACAGAAAATATATCATGTCTAAAGTGCTACTTTGGATCTCAGCAGTATTGTTGGCGGTCTACGTGATTAAAACAGAGTATTTGACGTCAAAAACCTATGAGCCGTTTGTGGCGGGGTGTGTTGCTGCAGGTTCTGCATCACCGGCGCAGTGTGAGTGTTTAGCTGATTATATCCATAAACGTTACAGTGATATGGATGTGCAGGCGATTATGGATGATCGTTTAGGGAATGATTTGCCGCGCAGTAAGGTTGAACAGGATATCCGCCAAGGATCGCAGATTTGTGCCAATCCTTAACGTATTCCTGAGAAAGTAGCCCCTGCTACTGGCTTTCAGTGGCCAGGAAGTGGCGGGTCATATAGAGGGCAGCAATCGCTCGTCCTTCTGTGAATTCGTCTTGCAAAACCAGCTCGTCGAGCTTTGCCAGTGGCCAGCGGACAACCTCCATTGGTTCTGGCTCATCCCCTTCCAGTTTGCAGGGGTAGAGATCCCGCGCAATAACAGCAGTAATACGATGCCCCATGTAGTTGGGTGCGGCCGTCATCTTTTTTAAAGTGTGTAAACGATTAGCCCCAAAACCCGCTTCCTCTTTTAATTCGCGGTCTGCCGCGATATGCGGTGTTTCACCCGGATCGATTAATCCTTTGGGCAGCGTCAGGGTGTAATCTTCGATGCCGCCGGCATATTCTCTGATCAGAATAACCTGTTCATCAGCGTCAACAGCAACGATCATGACAGCGCCGTTGCCGCGCGATGCCAGTCGTTCATATGTCCTTTCAACACCATTACTGAAGCGCAGTTCCAGCTCTTCTACCTGAAAAAGACGGCTGCGGACGGTGGGAGTGACCTTCAAAATCTCTGGTTTCACGGGCATACTGATGTCCATTTGATGGATTGATATAAAAGGCATTGACGTGATTGTACCTGCTACGCTGGATTGGTCCAATATTGATACTGTGTTGTTAGATATGGATGGCACATTACTGGACCTGCATTTTGATTCTTATTTTTGGCTCGAACACCTGCCGACCCGTTATGCGGATATCCATCAAATGGATGCAAAGGCCGCGCGCGACTGGTTGCACACGCTTATTATGCAGGAACAGGGCACGTTGAATTGGTATTGTTTGGATTACTGGTCGCGTGAATTGAACCTTGATATTGTCGCGTTAAAAGAAGAGGTGGCAGATCGCATCGCTTTTAGGCCATATGTGCAGGATTTTTTGCAAAAGCTCAGGGATGCCGATTTGCGTTCAGTGATAGTGACGAACGCTCATCAAGGCAGTCTTTCGCTGAAACTGGCTAACACAGATCTGGCAGATAGAGTGGATGCCATTGTTTGCTCCCACGATTTTAGCTTACCTAAAGAAGATCCTGACTTTTGGTCAAAGCTTCAGGAAGTGGAACCTTTTAACCCTCAGAGGACTCTGTTGATAGATGATAGTTTGTCGGTACTCGCCTCGGCGCAAACTTATGGTATCCGTTATCTGTTGGCTATATCCCGGCCAGATAGTCAAAACCCGGCACGTGATATTAAGGAATTCGGGGCGCTTGAGCATTTTAATGAACTGGAGCCCAGAGGTTTGAAAGATGACTGAGCAAGTAAAAATCCGTCTGGATAAATGGTTGTGGGCAGCACGTTTTTATAAAACCCGAGCGATAGCAAAGCAGATGGTTGAAGGCGGGAAAGTACATTATGAGGGGCAACGGGCTAAGTGCAGTAAAGTAGTGGAGTTGGGGGCAACTCTGCAGATACGCCAAGGGTTTGATCAACGAATTATTATTGTAAAGGCTTTATCTGAGCAACGGCGCGGTGCTGCTGAGGCGCAGCTGTTGTATGAAGAGACACAAGAGAGTATCGAGCGCCGCGAAAAAGAGGCGTTACAGAGAAAAGCGATGAAAGGCGCTGAACTTAGCCCCGGGCATAAGCCGGACAAGCGCAGCCGTCGCCAGCTGTTAGGAGTAAAAGAGTTACAAAGAGGTTGATTGTCAGGAATCTGTCATAAAAAGTTTGTGGTAAAATAGCGGGTAATTATCTTTGTTTATAAGTGAGAAGTTGGCTATATGAGTAACCCTGATCAAATCCAGCGTGTTTTATTTGATGATCTCGATATCCGGGGGGTGTTGGTTGGGTTGGATAAAACCTATCAGGATATTTTAGCGCTGCATGAGTATCCGCCGGCTATTCGCAACGCGTTGGGTGAGATGCTGGCGGCGGTTGCCTTGCTCAGCACGACACTGAAGTTTGAAGGACGTTTGTTATTGCAGGCTCAGGGCAGTGGAAATGTGAGTGCTTTGATGGCAGAAGTTAATAATAAACGCCAATGTCGAGGGATCGCCCGCTACGAAGGTGAGATTGATGAAAATGCTACGATTATTGATCTGATTGGCGACGGTCATCTGGTGATTACTATTGAACCAGAAGCTGGGCAGCGTTATCAGGGAATAGTGCCTCTGGAGAAGACAACCTTAGGTGGCTGCTTAACGGATTATTTTTTGAGGTCAGAACAGTTGCCTACTCAAATTCATCTGGTAGCCGATGAAAATCGTGCGGCAGGATTCTTGTTACAAGTGATGCCTGCGGCCGGTACCGCGGAAAATGATTGGGAGCATATCGCACAGATTGGGGCAACGTTAAAAGCAGATGAGTTGCTGACATTAGACAATGAGACATTACTCTTTCGTCTATTTCATCAAGAGCAGTGCCGCCTTTATGAGCCTGACTCTGTCGAGTTTAAATGTGATTGCTCTCGAGAGCGCAGTGCCAATACCTTGCACTTCCTGACTCAGGATGAATTGCTTGAAATCATTGAAAAACAAGGTCTTATTGATGTCGGTTGTCAGTTTTGCCATGCGCATTATACGTTCGATGAAACGGATATCCGCGCTATGTTTACCGATTCGGCACATGTGCCTAAATCAGATCAGATTCATTGAAAGTGCAGGGATTAGCGTCGAACGGCATAACTGATGTTTTGCGCATGGCATAAATCACAGCTTTTTGTAATAATACGCATCCCCAAATAACTACTCACTGTGGGTTATACGCAGAATAAAGGGGTTTTTTGCTTTTTAGGTAACGTTTTTTGGCGCTGAGCCAAGGGAATCCAGTAATGACCAAAGAAACTGAGAATACCGTACACTTTAATCTGACCCGTGCTGAGCTCGTGGAACAGGCAATTGGCCGTGGCGAAGGTACGTTGGCAGATACCGGCGCTCTGGTTGTCACTACCGGTAAGCGCACAGGGCGTTCTCCGATGGATCGTTTTATCGTAGAAGAACCAAGCACCGCTGATGCAATTGACTGGGGTAATATCAACCGTCCATTCGATGCTGAAAAATTTGACGCATTGTGGAACCGTGTTGAAGAATATATGGCCGACAAAGAACATTTCGTTTCAAATGTTCATGTAGGTTCTGATCCAAGCCAGTATCTGGCTGTGAAAATGTCGACAGAAACAGCGTGGCAGAATCTTTTTGGCCAGAATCTGTTTATCCGTCCACAAGAATACAACCCGAAATCTAAAGAAGAATGGCAGATTATTAATGCTGCTAACTTTGAATGTGTACCTGAGCGTGATGGTACGAACAGTGAAGGCTGTGTCATTCTGAACTTTGCTAAACGTAAAGTATTGCTGGCCGGTATGCGTTATGCGGGTGAAATGAAGAAAGCGATGTTCTCCGTACAGAACTTCCTGCTTCCTGAAAAAGATGTGTTGCCGATGCACTGCTCGGCGAACATTGGCGAAGATGGCAATACTACGCTGTTTTTCGGTTTGTCCGGTACCGGTAAAACTACCTTATCTGCTGACCCTACCTGTTATCTGATTGGTGATGATGAGCATGGTTGGGGCAAAGGTGTGGTGTTTAACCTTGAAGGTGGTTGCTATGCGAAAACCATCAACCTGAGCCAGAAAAATGAACCGATCATTTGGGATGCTATCCGTTTTGGCGCGATTGTTGAAAACGTGACTCTGGATGCGAACCGTAAAGCTGATTATGACGATACATCGCTTACTGAGAATGGTCGTTGCGCTTACCCGCTTGAACATGTTGAAAAGCGTTCTGCGACTAATATGGGTGGCGAGCCTAAAGCTGTTGTTTTCCTGACATGCGACCTGACGGGTGTTTTGCCTCCGGTTTCTATTTTGACAAAAGAAGCAGCCGCTTATCACTTTCTGTCGGGCTATACCGCGTTGGTAGGTTCGACAGAGATGGGTTCAGGCGGTGGTATTAAATCTACCTTCTCTACTTGTTTTGGTGCACCTTTCTTCCCACGTCCTGCGCGTGTTTACGCTGAGCTATTGATGAAGCGTGTTGAAGAGTTTGGTTCTCAGGTCTATCTGGTTAATACCGGTTGGACAGGTGGTTCTTACGGTACAGGGCAGCGTTTCAGCATTCCTACAACGCGCGGTGTCATCGCGGCAATCCAGAACGGATCGTTGAAAGGTGTCGACACTCAGCAATTACCGGGTATCAACCTGACCGTGCCTACGTCTGTACCTGGTGTTGATTCAGCCTTGTTGAATCCTCGTGATACATGGGCAGATAAAGCGGCGTATGATGCAGCTGCGAAAGATTTGATTGGTCAGTTTGTTAACAACTTCACTAAGTTCGAAGGTGTTTCTGGTGAGATTATTTCAGCAGGCCCGCAAGCTTAAGAGCTAGCTGATATAAAAAAGCCTCTGCTTACAGTGTAAGCAGAGGCTTTTTAGTTTGTACGCAATAGGTTTATTAAAAAGGCAGTACTGGATTTAACGAATGCTGAGCTTGATATCGGCGTTTTTCAGGTAGTCTATTTCCTGCTCAATATCTGCTTGAGTGAGAGGGTGGTTGGCTAGTACACCTTCAGCAAAAGAGAGAGATAGTTTTTTGCCGTTTGCTTTTAAGGTAAAGGCGGGGATGCCTACCCCGCTGCGGCTGCGATGCAGAATAACGGAGAGCCTTAAGAGTACGCATAGACGTTTATAGGGCTGTTTGCGATTATCAGGCAGCTGTTTAAAGTCATCTTTAGGAAACTTACGCCGGTTGCCGCGTACCAGAAATGAAAGTAATTGCTGTTCAGGGTTAGTGAAGCCTGCGAGGTCGGAGTGCCGCAATAGATAGGCGCTATGCTTATGAAACTGGGTATGAGCAATCGTTAAACCAATTTCGTGTGTTCGTGCGGCCCAACTCAGCATCTCTTGGTAAGAATGAGCATTTAGCTCCCACGCGCTTTTGATCTGTGAAAGGGCGTTAAGGGCGGTGTGCTCGATGCGCTGAGCGTGTGCTTCATCTACATGGTAGCGCTCCATTAACGCCGATATAGAGCGCTCTCTGATATCTTCATGGCGTAGGCGGCCGGCCATATCATAAAGCAGCCCTTCGCGCAGCGCGCCATCAGAGAAAGTCATCTCTTCAATTTCAAGTGACTGGAAAAGGGCGGTAAGAATGGCTAATCCTGCGGGTAAAATTGCGGCGCGTTCAGGTTTTACACCGTCAATTTCAAGCTCAGGAAGCGTATTGAAGGTCAGTATTTTCTGTTTCAGCTGCTCGAGTGCAGGGCGGGTGATGCTCTCTTCACTAAAGCCACTGGCGATACAAGCGTTTTTGATCGCCTTGATGGTGCCTGAGGAGCCTACACTGCTGGTCCACCCCAGGTTCTTGTATCGCTCACGGATCGACAGTAATTCACGCATAGCGGCGTGTTCTGCGCGTTTAAAGTTCTTTTCATTGATGCAGTCATCACCGAAGAAGCGGTGTGTATAACTAACGCAGCCCATATGCAGGCTTTCCATCTCTAGTGGTTCAAAATGCTCGCCAATAATGCACTCTGTGCTACCACCACCAATATCGATGACCAAGCGAGCGCCGGTGGTGTTGGCCAGTGTGTGTGAGACGCCTAAATAGATAAGACGTGCTTCTTCACGGCCCGCAATGATTTCAATCGGCACGCCGAGTATCTTCTCTGCCTGCTCTATAAAAATGTAGCTATTTGATGCTTCACGCAATGCGCTGGTCGCTACAATTTTTAGAGCATCGCGCGGCAAGTCACTCAGAAGTTGAGAGAAACGACTTAAGCAGGCCAGACCGCGTTCCATCGCTTCAAAGGAAAGTCGCTTGTGCGAGTCCATGTCTGCTGCCAGTTGAACTTTTTCAGACATGATATCGACGGTGGATAACTCGCCCTGAGAGAGGCGGGCGACTACAACGTGGAAACTATTGGAGCCTAGGTCAATGGCGGCGAGTAGTGAATCGTCAGATACCTGATCTGCAGGGAGTACTGTGTTCGACATTTAAGCGATCTTCTCTATTATCAATAGCAATATAAAAGATCTCAAGAGTAGCAGAACAGCGCGACATATACAGTGAATTACAGCAATGATAGAGGAAGAGAGTTCACATTTAATTCTTTCTGGTGGTATCATCAGGCTTTGTTTTGCAAGCACTCAGCGTTTCTGGTGCGTTTGGAGAGGTTAAATGAGCGAAAATATCGTTAATGTTAGTGATGCATCATTTGAAGAAGATGTCCTGAAAGCAGACAGTCCGGTTTTGGTAGACTATTGGGCAGAATGGTGTGGTCCGTGTAAGATGATTGCGCCTGTGTTGGAAGAGATCGCTAAGGAGTACGACGGTCGTCTCAAAATTTGTAAATTGAATATTGATGAAAACAGCGAAACACCTCCTAAGTTTGGTATCCGTGGTATCCCTACCCTGATGCTTTTCAAAGGCGGCAATGTTGAAGCAACGAAAGTAGGGGCGCTGTCTAAATCTCAGTTATCTGCTTTTATTGACGCAAATCTGTAAGTTTGAGAAAAACGGGGAAGAAATAGCAGTTTTAATCATTATCTTCTCCGTTTTACTAGACACCCGCGATACAACCTTCTATATTTGACCTGTCTGGCGCTCCTGATCAGTTTTTGAGCGCATCAGTTTTTGCATATACTCTCGTATCTATCTCCTTTTTTTAATTTTCATCCTACTCAGTTACTCACCTCAAAACATATGAATCTTACCGAATTAAAAACTAAAAGCGTTCCTGACCTTCTTGATATCGCACAGGAAATGGGCCTCGACAACTTAGCCCGCTCTCGTAAACAAGATGTAATCTTCGCTATCCTGAAAAAACACTCCAAGAGCGGTGAAGATATTTATGGTGATGGCGTGCTGGAAATTCTCCAGGACGGTTTCGGCTTCTTGCGCTCTGCTGACTGTTCGTATCTGGCTGGTCCGGATGATATTTATGTTTCGCCTAGTCAGATCAGACGTTTCAATTTACGTACCGGTGATACTATTTCCGGTAAAATTCGCCCTCCAAAGGACAGTGAGCGTTATTTTGCGCTGCTTAAAGTTAATGAGATTAACTTCGATCGTCCGGAAAATGCGAAAAACAAAATTTTATTTGAAAACCTGACACCATTATTTGCGCAAAAGCGTTTACGTATGGAGTTGGGTAATGGCAGTACAGAAGATATTACTGCACGTATACTCGACTTAGTGAGTCCGATGGGTAAAGGCCAGCGTGCTCTGGTTGTCTCTCCGCCTAAAGCGGGTAAAACCCTGATGCTGCAAAATATCGCTAACAGCATCACGCGTAACAACCCGGAATGTCATTTGATCGTACTCCTGATCGATGAGCGTCCTGAGGAAGTAACCGAAATGCAGCGTACGGTGCGCGGCGAAGTGGTTGCGTCTACGTTTGATGAGCCGCCAGCCCGCCACGTACAGGTAGCTGAGATGGTTATCGAGAAGGCTAAGCGCCTGACTGAGCATAAAAAAGATGTTGTCATTCTGCTGGATTCGATTACGCGTTTAGCGCGAGCTTACAACACGGTCATTCCTTCTTCCGGTAAAGTATTAACGGGTGGTGTGGACGCACATGCACTAGAACGCCCTAAGCGTTTCTTTGGTGCTGCTCGTAATATCGAAGAGGGTGGTAGTTTAACGATTATCGCGACTGCACTGGTTGATACCGGTTCGAAGATGGATGAAGTTATCTTTGAAGAGTTTAAAGGTACAGGTAACTCTGAAGTGCACCTTGACCGTAAAACAGCAGAGAAGCGTATCTTCCCTGCCATCAGCATCCGCCGTTCAGGTACTCGCCGTGAAGACTTATTGACAAGCGAAGACGAATTGCAGCGTATGTGGATCTTGCGTAAATTGTTGGATTCAATGGATGACTCTGCGGCTACTGAGTTTGTTATCGATAAGCTGAAAGACTTTAAAACTAACGATGAATTCTTCCAGTCGATGCGTCGAAAGTAGAATGATCAATAAGAAAAGGGTGAGCTTGTGCTTGCCCTTTTTTATGAGCGGCGTTGTGGGCTGCTTTTTAAAAAACCTTGTACCGCTTGTATAAATAACGCTTCGTATAAAAACGCATGTATAAAAAGAGCGCTAACTGATGTCGAATCTTAAATATAAAGACCTGCGTGATTTTATCGCTGTTCTGGAGTCCAGAGGTGAGCTTAAACGAATCAAGCAAGAGATAGATCCGAATCTTGAGATGACCGAAATATGTGATCGTACATTACGAGCCGCTGGTCCAGCGCTGTTGTTCGAAAACCCAAAGGGGTACAACTATCCGGTCTTAGCTAACTTGTTTGGCACGCCCGAGCGAGTCGCTCTGGGTATGGGTGAGGAGAGCGTTACTGCGCTACGTGAAGTGGGTAAAGTGCTCGCTATGCTAAAAGAACCCGAGCCTCCGAAAGGGATGAAAGATGCCTGGGAAAAGCTGCCGATCTTCAAACAAGTTCTGCATATGGGGCCGAAGGTCGTCAAAAATGCAGCCTGCCAGACACATGTGATTGAAGGCGATGCGGTTGATTTAAGCACCTTGCCGATCCAGACATGCTGGCCGGGCGATGCCGGCCCATTGATCACCTGGCCACTAGTCATTACCCGTGGTCCGAATAAAGAACGTCAGAATCTGGGTATTTATCGCCAGCAGGTGATCGGTAAAAATAAACTTATTATGCGCTGGTTGGCACATCGTGGTGGGGCGCTTGATTTTCGTGAATGGAAAGAGAAGCATCCCGGCGAGAATTTTCCGGTCGCTGTTGCGCTAGGCGCTGATCCTGCAACAATTTTAGGTGCGGTGACCCCTGTGCCTGATACCTTATCTGAATACGCTTTTGCGGGCTTGCTGCGTGGTGGTAAAACAGAGGTGACCTCCTGTATTGGCAGCGATCTGCAAGTGCCTGCCAGTGCCGAGTTTATCCTTGAAGGTTATATCGCGTCTGATGAGATGGCAGAAGAGGGCCCGTTTGGCGACCATACGGGTTATTACAACGAAGTAGACAGTTTTCCTGTTTTTACGGTGGAGCGTATTACCCATCGGGATACGCCTATTTACCACAGCACTTACACCGGGCGGCCACCGGATGAACCGGCTATTTTAGGTGTCGCGCTCAACGAAGTCTTTGTGCCTATTTTGCAGAAGCAGTTTCCCGAAATAGTTGATTTTTATCTTCCGCCGGAAGGGTGCTCTTATCGGATGGCGGTTGTGACGATGAAGAAACAGTATCCGGGGCATGCAAAACGTATCATGTTGGGTGTCTGGTCTTTTTTACGTCAATTTATGTACACTAAATTCGTTATTGTTTGCGATGATGATGTGAATGCCCGTGATTGGAATGACGTAATCTGGGCGATTACTACTCGTATGGATCCTTCACGCGATACATTATTGATCGATAATACACCGATCGATTATCTGGATTTTGCATCACCTGTTTCTGGGCTTGGTTCCAAAATGGGTATGGATGCAACCAATAAATGGCCGGGCGAAACCACGCGAGAATGGGGTGAACCTATCCAGATGTCCGATGATGTTAAGCAGCGTGTGGATCTGCTCTGGGATGAACTGGGTATTATGAATGATGGTCAGTAAGCTTGCTGGGTAATGCGCGTAATCGGATATATTTGAATGATCAGGAGCTGCCATTAGAATGTAACTCCGACGAAACGCTACTTCAGGTTATTGAACGTTATGGTTATCGTATGCCTAGAAGTTGTCAAAACGGTGTTTGCCAGATTTGTGAATACCAACTGGTGTTGGGTGAAGTTCGGCAGCGTTATCCGGAAAAGCATTTGCTGGCTGAGCAAAAGCTGTTAGAAAATAATACTAATATCCCAATGCTTGGCTTAGCATGTACGTCAATGGCTGTAAGCGACTGTTGGGTTAATATTGAAGGGCTAAAGAGCCCTGGAGAACAAGAATTGAAACGTCTGAATTGTGATATTGTGCAGGTAGATAAACTCAACAAGGATGTCTATCGAGTATCGTTGGTACTACCGGCGACAGCATCTCAGTCAGTGACCTTTTATGCAGGTCAATATCTTGAGATAGTCATGCCGGATGGCCAGCAAGCCGCTTTTTCCATTGGCAGTGCGCCGGAAGCAGGGCGCAACCTTGAATTACATGTTAGATCTGCACCTGAAAGTGAATTATCGAAAGCCATTTTAGACTTATTACAACATAGTAAAACGGTTGAGGTTGAGTTGCCAAAGGGTGATTGCTACCTGCAAGCCGATAAATTGAAAGCAGATCAGCCGATCATATTGGCCGCTGCAAGTACGGGCTTCTCTCAGGTTAAAAGTATCATGGAGCACCTGCTAGCGAGTGGCGTGAAAAATCCGATACATCTTTATTGGGGCGCACGTGTTGCCGCTGATCTGTATCTGCCAGAGCTGCCTAAGCAGTGGGCGGCAGAGAACGATAATGTGACTTATCACCCTGTTGTCAGTGAGCCGGGAGACAGCTGCGGTTGGACTGGGCGGGTAGATTTATTGCCCGCCGCGATTAAGCAGGATTTTGACTCGTTAGAAAATGTGAGTGTTTATACCAGTGGATCACCTGCAATGGTATATGCGCTGCTGGATGCGCTGGAAGCGAAGGGGTTGAGCCAGGTACAGATGCATTCTGATGTGTTTGCGTATGCCCCACGGCCAGAAAAATAACTGACGACAACGTGCGTCGTTGTGTTTCTGAATAGCCGGTCTGTTGATCGGCTTTTTTGTATCTGTGTGCTTACCAAAAATTATGCTCTTGGTTTTTTGTCAGAACAGTGCAGCCATCAATACACCACTAGGGTATTTTTCACATAAAAAAACCGGAACGTGTAAAGCTCCGGTTTTTAAGCTGGAAAAGCAGACAACTAGGCGTTGTTTGTGCTGCTCTCTGGTGTTTTCCTGTCATTTTTTTCTTCTGTGGCAGGTAATGGAATGGGGGGTAAGCCGTCTCCCATTAAAGCGAGCCCGTCTTGCATAACGCTGAGCGAGCGCTTGTTGTCACCTAAGTGTTGCAGCAAGCGCGTCAGTTCATTGTATGTTTCGGGGCGCTTTTCAAGGGCTAAGCTTTCTTCCATATAGTCAACAGCTTTGCCCCATTGTTCATTGCGCATAGCCAATCGACCGAGTGTTAGCTTAAGCGCAGCACTGTCGGGATTCTTTTTCAGCCAGTCTTTAGCGACATCCAGTTGTTTATGGGCATCTTCACCTTTGACGCGGCCATATAGATTAACCAGATCCTCGTCCCATTTACGCTTGATCTGATCGCGCAAAAAGCTTTCTGCTTTGTCTTCAGATCCGGCGGCCACCAGTTGTTCAACGTAGCGTTGAATCATTGCTTTATCGTTCGACAGAGCAGAAGGCAGGCTTTTCCACTCTTTAGTGAGTGCTTGCAGGCGGGTAATGTTATCTGCTTCTACCGGTAACTTGGAGAGTGTACCGCCAAGCAGTTCGGAATAGCAGGTTTGTTCCAGCGCAGCGATCTCTTCTTCTTTCAGAACTTTATGCTTACGAAGTTCTGGAATGAGATTGGTGAGACCATGCCAGTCTTGCAGTTTCAGGTAAACGTCTTTAAGTAAGCGCATCACGTAGGTGTGCTTGGGTGCGAGCCTGCGAAGGCGCAGTAGTGTTGCCAGGCAGGGCTCTAGCTGGCCGCGTTCCAGCTGAATCTGAACCTGAGTAATACCAATAGCCACTTCAGCTTGAGGGACGCTGGTACGTGCTTTCTGTAGTAATTCATCGGCGGCCTGATCTTCGCGTTGTTCATGGGCTGCACGGGCCGCGGCGATGTAGTTGATCAATGGTTGATCTGAGTTATCAGCAGCTTGGGTGAGAAGGCGTTGAGCCTGCCACCATTTGCCTTCAGAGAGCGCCAACAAGCCTTTAAGCGTTTTTCCTTGCGCTTGACGGGTGCCGCGGCGTTCGCGCCACTCGCGGAATTTCTCGGTGGGCAGGCGTGCTTTGAAGAAAATATTAACGGCAATATGTAATGCGATAAAACCGATGGAGAGAATCACCAGTAGAACCCATAAACTGGTCTCAATGGTGCTTTCATCATAGGAAATTAATACATAGCCGGGATCTTTGACCATCTTCTCGCCGATCCAGGCTCCCGCAGCAAGAATAGCCAGCAGCAGCAGAAATAATCTTTTCATTAGGCTGCTCCTTCTTCCTTAAGTTTGGTGACTTGCTTCAGGTAAGTTTTAAGAGCATTCAATGAGCTGCTGATATCGGGCATTTCTGGAGCGATTTTCAGCTCTTTGAGTTCAGTGATACCACGCAGTAATGCCTGGGTGGCGGCATCTTTCTCTTCAAAGTAAGTGCCTGTCCAATTTTCCGCTTTAGCCAGGCTGCGATCAAATGCGATCTGGTTTTTCTGTAGCAATGCTAATTGCGCCTGCTCAAGCATAAGGTGCAGGTTTTGCTGCAAATAATAGTTTTGCTCCGGTGACAGTAGTGGCTCGATTGGCTCGTCACGATGTTGAATCACCACCAGCTTTTCGACTTTGTCTACTGCTTTAGCCCAAGACTCTTTTAATCCGCTGCTCCATGTTTCGCTCATGGTATCTGGTGTTATATCTTCGATCAGCGAGGGTAGCTTGTTCTTGTCTGTCAGTGGCACCAAGCGTAATTTGTTGATCTGCTCAGTGAGCGCTGCCAGCTTAAGATAGGAGCCTTCAAGATCATAGGTAGGTACAGATTCGAGAGCCGCAATGTCTGATGCGAGAGTTTTGCGCACGGCATAAATAGACACATCGTCAGTTTCTTTGAGGATTTTGTCAGCAGATTTTAGCAATGATAAAGCACCGGAAGAGGTGTTTTCCATCAGGATGCGCTGGTTAGCCAAGCGAAGTAGGTATTCAACTTCTGCTAATAACCAGTCTTTACGCGAGTTGGTCTGTTTAGCTGTCACCTGTTGAATGCTTTGTGTCAGGCGCGTTTGTAGCTCTTCAATCCCCTTTTGTTCTTTTGACGATTGGGATTGCAGTAATGTGAGGTTCTGATTAACAGAAGCAACCTGAGAGGTGACGAGTGATTTAGTATCAGTTAGCTGAGAATTGACGTTAGCAACCGCTTGGCTGACTTCTTGTTTCAGGTTATCAATGCCTGCACTGTCGCTTTGTTGCTTCTGCATTGACTGCCAATATTGGTAGCCACTGCCGCCTAGCGCAATGATAGAGATCACCAGTGCCAATTTTCCGGGCCAAGTAGCACCTTGTTTATCTTCGTCAGGTGCGACTGGCGCTACAGGAGGAGGTGTCGACTCTTTTGGGGCGGGTTCCGATGTTAGCTCGGGTGCCTCAGTCTGATCTTTGCTGATGTTATTTTTGTCGGTTTTTGGTTCAACAGTCGTATCGGCACTGCTATCGACAGTTTTAGCATCATTTTGCTTTTCTGCTTCTTGCTCCATCGGGGCGGCTTTCGACTCAATGACGGCGTCTACGTTTGTTTGTGTTTTTTTCTCGGTGTGTTTCATGCGTTGGTTTCCGAGTCGTTGGCTGAATTCAGCGCTGTTACCATGGATAGATCATCCGGTCCTTGCGCAACCTTTATTCGCGTAAATCCTATGTGTCTGGCCTGATCAGCTATTCGTTCACTGGGCACTACAAGGTTAAGCTGATGTAGTGAATCGGTGCTGAACTGTTTTTGGTGACCTTGTGCAACTGTAACAAAATTGCTAAGAGCCTCGCCACTGGTAATCAGGATAGATGATAAAGCAGAGTTATAAATAGTACTTTTGATAAGGATATCATCATATTCGGGACATTTTCGTGCATAGAGATTGGCATATTCTACCTCCGCGCCGCGTTCCGATAAGGTTTCAGCGAGTGTGGTGCGCCCGCTGGAGCCTCTCAGGATGAGAATTTTTTTATCTTTTATATCGTGCAGCTCGGGCAGCGTTAGCATCGCTTCTGAATTAAAACCGCTGCTGGAGCGGCGTGCCGGAATATCCTGCTGATTCAGTATGTGTGCTGTTTTCCCGCCAATGGCATACCAGTGGATACCCTCAGGGGGTTGTGGCCAAAATTGATCGATCCAGTCTAAAGCGAGATGAGCGGCGTTAGGGCTGATGCAGATGATGATGGCGTATTGATCCAGATTCATCATCTGATTTCTTAACAGCGGATATCCGGTATCTGTTTCTGTTACGGGCAATATTTCAAGCGCTGGCAGATGAATGGGTACTGCTCCGCACTCATCCAGCAGCCTGATTTGTTGCGCTGCCTGATGTTCGGGGCGAGTCACCAGTACACGCTGACCTTGTAAATTGGGCAGATCAGCTTTTGTTGGTTGCATAGACTTCGCTCAGAATTTCATCAGCACCGGCCGCTAACAAACGTTCAGCGATCTCTATGCCTATTTGCTCTGCTTGATCTGGATGTCCGCGCATCTCATCGCGAAGAACAGTCGTGCCATCAGGGCGAGCGACTAAACCGCGCAAATATATCTCATCTTGCGTTTCATTCAGGGTGGCATGGCAGGCAATAGGCACCTGACAGCCTCCCTCAAGGCGTTTGTTCAATGCGCGCTCAGCGAGAACGCACCATGCTGTAGCCTGGTGGTGTAATGGGGCAAGCAAGGCGATTGTTTCAGCATCATCGAGACGACACTCTATACCGACGGCGCCTTGTCCTCCGGCTGGCAGGCAGATGTCGTCGGGTAATTCACTGCGAATACGCTCTGGTAAGCCAAGACGGATCAGGCCGGCAGAGGCAAGAATAATAGCATCGTACTGCCCATCATCCAGTTTGCTAAGACGCGTTTGAACATTGCCGCGAAGATCTTGGATTTCAAGATCCGGGCGTTGTTCTTTGAGTAGAGATTGGCGTCGTAGAGATGAGGTTCCTACAATTGCACCTTGCGGTAAATCGGCAAGGGAGTTGAATTTGTTAGAAACAAACGCATCGGTTGGCTTTTCACGAGGGCAGATAACCACCAGTCCAAGCCCTTCAGGAAACTCCATGGGCACATCTTTCATGGAATGAACGGCGATATCGGCTCGGTTTTCCAGCATGGCAACTTCCAGCTCTTTAACAAACAGGCCTTTGCCACCTACTTTTGCCAGAGGCGTGTCCAGAATTTTGTCACCACGGGTTGTCATGCCCAACAGTTCTACCTGAATGCCCGGATGGTGCTTCTCCAGCTCAGCTTTTACATACTCAGCTTGCCAAAGTGCGAGGAGGCTTTTTCGGGTCGCGATGCGCACAACTTTTTTCTGCATAGTCCTGTCCTGAGGTGAAAACGACAATGGGCCTTTTTCAGGCGAATGCAGCGATTGTAACAGATCATTTCGTTTCTGGGGCTTGCATATGTCAAGAGAACAGGCATCGGGAGTTAAAACTGATATAATCCCTCGCAAATTATGGCCAGAATGGTCTGTGAAGTTTCAACAAAGAGGTCTTGAATATGAGCAACAAAACCAACCAGCAGTGGGGTGGTCGTTTTAATGAGCCAACGGATGCGTTTGTCGCACGCTTCACGGCGTCAGTTGAGTTTGATCAGCGTATGTATCGACAAGACATCCAAGGTTCGGTTGCTCATGCCACCATGTTGACCGAAGCCGGTGTGCTGACGGCTGCAGAACGCGACATGATTATTCAAGGATTGGCTGAAATAAGCAGCGATATTGAAGAGGGGCGCTTTGAGTGGTCTGTTGCGCTGGAAGATGTTCACATGAATATCGAAGCGGCGTTAACAGATAAAATCGGTATTACCGGTAAAAAGCTACATACCGGGCGCTCACGTAATGATCAGGTTGCGACTGATATTCGTTTATACCTGCGTGATGAAATTGACCTGATTCTGGCCGAAATTACTCGCCTTCAACAAGGCTTGTTGGGTCTTGCGGAACAAGAGGCCGACACAATTATGCCGGGCTTTACGCATTTGCAAACAGCCCAGCCAGTAACGTTCGGTCATCATTTAATGGCGTGGTTTGAAATGCTTAGCCGTGACTACGATCGTTTCGTTGATACCCGTAAACGTGTCAATATCATGCCGCTAGGGGCTGCTGCACTGGCGGGAACTACCTACCCGATTCAGCGGGACATCACCTGCAAATTGCTGGGCTTTGATGCGCCGGCTGAAAACTCTTTGGATGCGGTGTCAGATCGTGATTTCGGCATTGAATTTTGTGCCGCATCGAGCATTTTATTGATGCATATGACGCGTATGTCTGAAGAGTTGGTGTTGTGGACGTCTGCGCAGTTTAATTTTATTAACTTGCCAGACCGCTTCTGTACCGGTTCATCTATTATGCCGCAAAAGAAAAATCCGGATGTGCCTGAGCTGGTGCGGGGTAAAAGCGGACGGGTTTATGGGCACTTGTTTAGTTTGCTGACATTGATGAAGTCTCAACCACTGGCTTACAACAAAGATAATCAGGAAGATAAAGAGCCGTTGTTCGATACTATCGATACCGTGAAAGGATGTCTGCGCGCTTATGCGGATATGGTTCCGGCGTTAGAATCACGCAAAGAATATATGCGCGAAGCGGCATTGCGTGGTTTCTCTACGGCCACTGATCTGGCGGATTACCTGGTGAGAAAAGGGATGCCTTTCCGTGATGCGCATGAGGTCGTCGGTAAATCGGTTGCTTACGGTATTGAAACCGGAAAAGATCTGGGTGAAATGTCTTTGCAAGAACTGCAAAAATTTTCCGATACCGTTGAGGCTGATATTTTTGAAGTATTAACCCTTGAGGGCTCGGTTGCAGCGCGTAATCATATTGGCGGTACTGCACCTGATCAGGTAAGAGCAGCCGTTAAACGCGGCCAGGAAAAGCTGAAGCAGAGAGTGTAGTTTTCTCTCATTTATCAATAGGTATGCTCACCGAATAGAGTTGTTTTCTATTCGGTGTATTCAGGCTTTACGCTTTTAATGTAGGGTGATGTCGACCATCAGATCACTGGCGATCGCTTCAATGGCATTTTGTAGGTCATCAAAATCCAGGTCATCCGGAGCGAGTAGCTGAGCCTCTGCCTTGAAGAGTAATTCGGCGGACATGGAGCCAGACACCAGCTCTGTCGTGAGATTCTCAACGTTAATGTGACGTTTGGCCAGCGCCTGAGATATTTCACGCACTATGCCGGGTTTATCGTGGCCAATCAACTCAAGAGTAAAAGCTTGCAAGGTGCTTGAGCGCTCTTGCTCATCGGCAACTTCGGCGATGATTTTGAGCCCGGACTGTTGCAGTGTTTGCAAAGCGTCAGTTAATCCTGAAGCTTTATCCTCCGGCACGTTGATCACCAGAATTCCTGCAAACTTTCCGCCCAGGCGTGACAGCGCAGATTCCAGCCAGTTGCCATCATAGTCGGCAATCGTGTTAGACAAGCGTTCTACCAGTCCGGGTTTGTCTGGGCCGATGATGGTTAAAATCAGAGATGTCATATAGTGAACTCCTTCATATAAGGTATTATCGAGAAATTACGACTAATAATATTGAAAGTAAAGGGTAGTACATCATTATGCTCTCTGTGCTCGGTGCTTTATGGCCTGTGTTTGCGCTTGTTCTTCTGGGATTTGCCGGGCGGCGTCTGGCATTTCCGGGGGATGGTTTTTGGCAGCCCGCAGAAAAATTAACTTACTTCGTGCTATTTCCGGTGTTGCTCGTCAATAAGCTGGGTTCATCCGATATGACGGGTGTTCCGGTTTTTGAGATAACCATTGCGGTGGGTGTTTTATTATTGATCGGCTCGTTGTTATGTTTCTTATTACGTCATTGGATAGTATTTTCTGCATCGGGCTTTACCTCTTTTTATCAAGGCTCTGTTCGGTTTAATACCTATGTTGCTTTGGCGGCGGCGGCTGCTCTTTTTGGAGGCTCGGCTGTAGCGATTTCAGCGGTGATTATTGCAATTATGATTCCGTTGTTAAATCTGCTGTGCGTTATTGTCTTCTCTACCCAGGTGTCCAGTTCGCAAGGTGTTCGGGCGCTATTATCGACGTTGCTGAAGAATCCGCTCATCCTGAGCTGCTTGTTAGGTATCGCTTTAAACCTTAGCGGGTTAGGCGTTCCTCAGATGCTCTCCTCAGTGGCCGGGTTGTTGGGGAGCATGGCGTTGCCGTTGGGTCTGTTGGCAGTCGGAGCTGGCCTGAACCTCCATGCATTAAGGGCTGTTCAGTCTGCGGTGTGGGTTTCATCCGCTATCAAGTTACTACTATTTCCACTAATTATGTATGTTATTTGCACTGTTATGGAACTTTCTGCGTTGATGACGGGTCTGTTGTTGGTCTTCTCGGCTGTTCCAACGGCCCCATCAGCTTATATTCTGGCAAGGCAGCTGGGGGGTGATGCCGAGATGATGGCGGCAATAATTACCGGGCAGGTTTTGTTGTCGATGTTAACGTTGCCTTTTGTTCTTGGTTTGCTGATTTAATATGACGATATCGTTAAAAAGCTGCGATATTCTGTAAAAGTTAATGATTGTCTGCAGATAATGAAGTATTTCTGAAGTTTTTAGGCATATGAAAATATTTACTACTATAATGCTAATTAAGATCTTGACAATATATGCATCTAAGGATTAGGGTGCGCGGCAATCTGCCGAAAACATAAATCTAATGCAGTTATAAAAAGAAGATACAGTGAAAATATGAAGAAAGGTCCTGATTTAGTTATGGTGGTTGTGATCGCTTTTGTTGTTGGTTCAGTGCTAACAGGTGTGTTTTCTCAGACTGACTTTCAGTTGGCGTCATTGGTCGGGCAGGTTTTTAATCGCCAGGGTTGATCAAGAATGCTTAACTGCTGATGTAAGAATGTGGTTGGGCATTTCGATGTAATTGAATCGAATTAATAACATCCTGCATCAGTGACAACACAGGAAAGCGGTACATCCCAGCTTTCTATCGGTAGTTTTTCCACTTTTTGAAGATCATGTGCCAGCCCGATTAGTCGTGGCCGCTGTGCATTATATTGCCTGATAAAGCTAAAAGTCCTGTCATAATAGCCTCCTCCCATGCCGAGTCTTCCTCCTTGCTCATCAAATGCCACTAAGGGAAGTAATACAATATCCAGCATTTTGGCAGGGCGAATGAAACGGTAAGGCGCTTTGGGCTCCAGGATACCGTACTTATTGCGTGCCATCGGGGTTCGCTGAGTGTACCGGACAAACCACAACCGGTTGTGTGACAGCGGATGGAGTACTGGTAAGTAGACAGTTTTTTTCATTTTCCAGCACCATTGCACTATAGGTGTCGGGTCGAGTTCGCCATCATTGGGCAGGTAGAGCGCCAGATGCGTAGATTTGAGAATGGCAGGGAGTTTTTTTATTTCAGTGAGCAGGTTGCGAGCCGCAGTTGCTTGTTGCTGAGGAGATAAAACGCGTCGCTTTTGGCGAATAGATTGACGAAGTAAGCTACGAGCGTCCATGTTAACTATCAAGACTCCTTAATATGACTCCCCAAGATGCCGTTACTGGTTGTGGCCCTGAACCCGAAGGTTCAAGGAGGAGATCTCCGAAGTGTATAAGGCTTTCCGAAGACGGACATGCACACAACACTGCTAGAAAAATCCATACTGGTAATTATCGGCTCGAGGGACGTAACCAGTTGACGAACACCTCAGGGAGCCAGATCATTATAACGCGTTTGGCGCTAAAGTCAGCTCTTGTATTTTATTAAAAATATGCTAAGCGTATTCGTTAACTAATTGAAATACATTAACTTAATCTAATATTTCTATTCGTTCAGGTCCGCTTTTTTTGCGCTGATTAAAGAGCTATCAATTTTTTGATTGAGCTTTTGAATGCGCTCATCAAACTTTTGCTGGTGTTCTGCTTTATTTTTAAGCAGTTCATGAGAAAGGTTTAGTGCGGTCATTACAGCGACGCGCTCAAGTCCTAGCACTTTGCCTGCATCACGGATTTCGCGCATTTTCTGATCAAGATAATCAGCGGAATTAAAAAGTTCGGCTTCTGCCCCTTCAGGGCAACCGACCAGGTATTCCTTATCCATTATTCTAATGGCAACTTTGTGACCCGGATCATTACTCATGAGCTTTGCTCCAGTGTTTTCATACGCTGAATCATTTTTTCAACCTGTACACGTGTTTGATCATTGACCTGAAGCAGGCGCGCTTTTTCTTGTCTGGCCTGGAGTCCGGTTGCTACTAAGTGCTGATTTTCCAGCTCAAGTTGCGCGCAACGGGCGAGTAGTTGGTCAATTTTTTGCTCAAGTGCGATAAAGTAATGGTTAGTCATTCGGGAATCCAACAGTAAGTCTAGAGTGGACTATAAACAGGCTGCCTCAGAGGGTCAATCGGGACTGCATAGCTCTGTATAGATTACAATGCTACGATATTCAAAATATTTTGATAAATGTGTCTGTGAAACGGTTAAGAGAGAAGAGCAAACGATGCTGGAAGTGAATGAAGAGTTGATAGGTTTTGATGCGATTGCGAATCTGCTCGTAACAGAAAATGTTTTTATTGTTTCTCCCTCTGAGTTACATGGTTTATTAGCGGGTCAGCTGGCTTCGGGTGCCAGAATGACGCCTGATATGTGGTTGAGTACGGTTTCTGAGCTGCTCGAAATAGACGGGGTGACACAGGAAGGCAGTAAAGTTGGACTTGTCGGGCTTTATCAGCAAACGTTAGGGCAGTTGGAAAGCTTTGGTCTGGAGTTAGCGATGTTGTTGCCAGACGACGAAGCTACTTTAGAGCAGCGTGTAGAGTTTTTGGGGCGCTGGTGTCAGGGCTTTATGACCGGCTTTGGTTATCAGGGAAAGCAAACGGATCGGTCGCTGTCGGATGAAGCGAAAGATGTCCTGCGTGACGTGTCAGAAATTTCGCAAGTCGCGAATGAAGTGGATGATGGTGAAGATAGCGAGGCCGACTTCATGCAGCTGGAAGAGTATGTTCGTATGGCAGTTTTAATGTTGTTTGCTGAATGTAATCAGTCGAGTGAAGCAGTTAGCCCTGCCGATGCACCTAAAATGCACTAATGGATTGGATTGAAATGAAACAGCCATATATCAGTCAGCGTGAATTTGCTGAGCGGCGCGAGCGTCTTGCCGCCCAGCTACCTGTTAATAGTATGGCTGTTGTGCCCTCTGCTCAACTACAGCATCGCAATAGTGATGTTGAGTCTCCCTTTAGGCAGGATAGTGATTTTTATTACCTGAGTGGGTTTGATGAACCCGATGCGCTTATTCTTATCTCAAAAAACAAGTCGGTCGTTACCTATACGCTATTGTGTCAGCCGCGGGATCCGGAGATGGAGATCTGGAATGGTTATCGCGCAGGACCAGAGGGTGTTCTGGTGGATTACCTTGCTGATAAATCCTTCTCTATTTCAGAGGCTGATGAGCGCCTGCCTGAATTGCTGGATGGTATTGAGTCGGTTTATTTGTGCATGGGCACTCACTATCAGACTGAAGTACGTGTTGAAAGTTGGCTGAAGTCTATGCGTAAAAAACGTCGTCAGGGTTTGCGCGTACCCTCACGATTAGTTGAGCTGAGTTCAGTGTTACACGAAATGCGCCTGTTTAAATCCGCGCAAGAGATTAATGCGATGCGTGCGGCCGGTGAGATATCAGCGCAGGCGCATGTGCGGGCGATGCAGGTGTGCCGTCCTGGCCTGATGGAGTATCAGCTGGAAGCGGAAATTATGTATCACTTTATGCAGCAAGGATGCCGTTTACCCGCCTATTCCAGTATCGTTGGAGGTGGCAAGAACGCTTGTGTGCTGCATTATATTTCGAACAATGCGGTGCTTCGTGAAGGTGACCTGGTGTTGATTGATGCGGGTTGCGAAATGGAATACTACGCTGGGGATATCACGCGCACGTTTCCGGTCAACGGGCGTTTTTCAGAGGCACAGCGTGCACTGTATGAACTCGTGTTAAAAGCTCAACTGGCCTGTTTGGCTGCAATCAAGCCCGGTATTCTCTGGGAAGATACGCATGATATTTCAGTGAGCGTGATCACCGAAGGCTTGGTTGAGTTGGGTATTCTCAAAGGTAAACCGCAAGAGCTGATCGATTGCGGTGCCTATAAACCATTCTATATGCATCGCCTTGGTCATTGGTTGGGCATGGATGTGCATGACGTTGGTGATTATAAGGTCGAAGGTGAATGGCGACCATTACAGCCGGGTATGGTAATGACGGTTGAGCCGGGTATCTATATAGCACCTGATAACGAAAGTGTTGATGCTCGCTGGCGTGGTATCGGTATTCGTATTGAAGATGATGTATTGATTACCGCAGTTGGCTGTGAGGTGTTGACAGCGTCTGTGCCTAAAACAGTCGAAGATATTGAAGCGCTGATGACAGCGGCGAGACACGCATGAGCACACATTACGATATCGTTATTATTGGTGGAGGCATGGTCGGAGCAAGTTTGGCTGCGGCATTATTGCCGGTTATCAAAGAGCTTGATCTTCAGATTGCGGTTATTGAATCGATGCCTATGCCGACCGATGACCTGAGTCACTATCAGCCCAGTTATGACGCCCGCGCGACGGCGCTATCTTACGGAACTCGTAAACTTTACGAGCAGATTGATGTATGGCAATCGATTTCTGCTCACGTTTCTCCTATTCAACGTATCCATGTCTCGGATAAAGGTCATTTTGGTGCGACACGTCTGAATGCAGAAGAGGAGCATGTGCCTGCATTGGGTTATGTCGTAGAAAACCACTGGTTGGGACGGTCGCTCTTGCATCATATCAAGACGCACCCGAATACTGACTATGTAAACTATTGCTGTCCTGCTGAAGTTATCAGTGTTACGCCTGTAGAAAAAGGGATGCAGTTAGCTATTCAGCTGGAAAATGAAACCTTGCAAGTGTCAGCAGATCTGGTCGTTATGGCCGATGGAGGTCGCTCAGACCTGCGTGAAAAGCTGGGTATTAGTTATCAGGAAGTGGTTTACCAGCAGCATGCTGTGGTGACCAATATCAGCCCTGACCGCCCACACCAGGATATTGCTTATGAACGTTTTACCGATACCGGGCCGTTAGCGCTGCTTCCTTTACAGGATCAAGCTTTGCAGGATCAAAAGGAGACGGCGCGTTGTGGTTTAGTATGGACCGTCCCGGACGCTGAGCTGGAAACCGTTATGGCGTTGGATGATGCGGCATTTATTGCGCGTGTTCAAGAGCGCTTTGGTTATCGTGCCGGGCGCTTTGTGCATGTCGGTAAACGCTTCAGTTACCCGTTAAAACTGGTGCTGGCAGATGAGCAGGTAAGGCCGGGCTTAGTCGTGCTGGGTAATGCCGCACATGCGTTGCACCCTATTGCCGGGCAGGGGTATAACCTTGCTTTGCGGGGCGTGGTTGAACTGGCGCAATCTATTATTGATGCGCGGCGTGCTGGTGTGGCTGTAGGCGATGCGGCGATGTTGCAGGCCTACCATCAGTCGCGAGTGACAGACCAGCAGAGGACTATCGGTTTAAGTGATAAAACGATGAAGCTTTTTTCTAATCGCAATCCTATATTGGCACTGGGGCGTGATTTGGGGCTGCAATTAATGGATATTTGTCCGCCGGCTAAAACACTGTTTGCGCGGGGAGCGATGGGGTTGGATGTGCCGGCACCACGTCTGAAATAAGGTAACGAGATGACAATACAAACAGCGGATATCCTTGTTGTCGGTGCGGGTATGGTCGGCTTAACGGCAGCCTTGGCGTTGGCGGCATCCGGACAAAAAATAGTACTGCTGGAAAACCGCGAGGTTAATCCGGCGACGGCAGCTGATGAGGTTGGCACGCAACAGTTGAATGGTTATGATCCGCGTGTCAGTGCGTTAACCTGTGCATCTCAGCAGTTGTTGATGCATGTGGGTGCCTGGTCTTATATGCAGCAGATGAGGGTTAGTCCTTACACCGATATGGATGTGTGGGATGGCGAAGGGACTGGGCATATTCACTTTTCATCCCGTGATTTGCACGAGCTTGCGTTGGGGCATATTGTTGAAAATCGTGTCACGGTTGCCGCCTTATATCAGGCGGCGAGTCGAGTCGATAACCTGATATTGGTAGGTGGCGCCACTGTCACCCAGTTGTCTGAACCCGAAAGTAGCGGCGATAACTCTTATCGTCTTCTTAGCTGCGCGGACGGAACACAATGGCGAGCAAAACTGGTGGTTGCCGCTGACGGAGCTATGTCAAAAGTCCGCCAGTTGGCTTCTATTCCCATGTGGGAATGGGATTATGGGCATCATGCTATTGTCACCACGGTCCGCACAGAACAAAGTCATCAGTCGACAGCGTGGCAACGATTTACAGAAGATGGCCCCTTGGCGTTTCTACCGCTGGATGATCCGCATCGCTGTTCTATTGTCTGGTCGACTTCACCTGACCATGCCGCCTTATTAATGGAACTCGACGATGCTGCGTTTTGTGCAGCCTTAACACGTGAGTTTGAAAGTCGTTTGGGCGATGTATTGTCAGCTGACCCGCGCTATGTTTTCCCATTACGTCAGCGTCATGCTCAGTACTATGTGCAGCCAGGTTTGGCGGTTATAGGTGATGCTGCACATACTATACATCCATTAGCCGGGCAGGGGGTTAACCTAGGGTTGATGGATGCAGCGGCCTTAGCAGAGCAGGTTATAAAAGCGGTGGAGCGTGGCGAAGAGATCGGTAGTGATATTGTGTTGAGACGCTTTCAGCGCCAGCGACAAAGTGCCAATCTGCAGATGTCAGCAAGCATGGAGGCCTTCAAACAGCTATTTGGTCATCAGCAGCCGTTACTGAAGTTGATCCGCAATGTGGGTATGAATACGTTAAATAAGTTATCCCCTTTGAAGCAGCATATAGTGATGCAGGCGATGGGTCTGAGTGGAGATGTTCCCTTGTTGGCACAAAGACCGCTTGATCACAGTGAGTCGCTGTAAGTTAAGTGAATGTCAGGAGAAGCCTGAAAATAAGGCATAAGTCGTAGGCTGGGTATTTGAATGCGATCAAAGATTGATCTGCCTTTAAAATCCCTATAAATTGACATCCCCTTTTTTCTGCATCCGGCTATTGGGTAGAAATGTGTGTATTAGCTTGGATGCAATAACAATAAGAGTTTTGATAACGATGGCAAGTAAAACAGCTTTATACGATCAGCATCTGGCCATGGGTGCGAAAGTCGTCGACTTTGGTGGCTGGGATATGCCTTTGAATTATGGCTCTCAGATTGAAGAGCATAATAAGGTCCGTACATCCGCTGGTATGTTTGATGTGTCGCATATGACAATTGTTGATGTGACGGGCGCAGATGCGGCTGAATACCTGCGTTATTTACTGGCGAATGATGTGGCGCGCCTTACCGTTAAAGGGAAAGCACTTTATAGCGGTATGCTGAATGAAGACGGTAAGGTGATTGATGATTTGATCGTCTATCGCATGACGGATCCGGGTGTTCCTGGTGAGTGGTTCCGTGTGGTTGTTAATTGTGCCACCCGGGAAAAAGATTTGCGTTGGATGGCCGAACAAACAGCGCGTTATGATGTTGCTTTAACAGAGCAGCCTGAGCTGTCTATGGTCGCGATACAGGGGCCAGAAGCTATCGCAAAAGCTAAATCCGTTCTGAATGAGTCGCGCGGTCGTCTTATCGATAGCCTGAGTGTGTTTCAGGGACAAGAGTCCGAGGGTTGGTTTATAGCCAGAACGGGTTATACAGGAGAAGATGGTTTAGAAATCATTGTACCTGAAGATGAAATAGCAGAGTTCTGGCAGGCGTTGGCTGAGGTAGGCGTTGCGCCGTGTGGTTTAGGTGCCAGGGATACCTTACGCCTGGAAGCAGGTATGAATCTGTACGGTGTGGATATGGATGAAACAGTATCTCCTTTGGTGTCGGGCATGGGTTGGACGATTGCCTGGGAGCCGGAAAGCCGTAAATTCTGTGGTCGTACTGCGTTAGAAGCAGAGAAAGCTGCCGGAGTAACTCAAAAATTGGTAGGCTTAGTGATGGAGGCACGCGGGGTGTTGCGTGGCCATCAGAAAGTGATAGTTGAAGGTGTGGGTGAAGGTGAGATAACCAGTGGGACATTTTCCCCTACGCTGAATGTATCCATTGCGCTGGCACGTGTTCCTGTCGGGACAGGCGATCAGGCAGTGGTTGATCTTCGCGGGAAGGCGGTGCCCGTTGCCGTTGTCCGTCCCCCTTTTGTGCGTAATGGCCAAAAAGTATTTTCTTAACCCCTAGCATTAGGAATCGGGAACATGAGTGATATTCGTAACGAACTTAAATATGTAGCCAGTCATGAATGGATTCGTGATGAAGGTGATGGAACTGTCACTATCGGCATTACGGATCATGCGCAGGATCTTTTAGGTGATGTGGTTTTCGTCGAACTGCCTGAAGTAGGTTCTGACGTTGCCAGCGGAGATGATGCAGGTGTTGTTGAGTCTGTAAAAGCGGCGTCTGATGTTTATGTCCCTGTTTCTGGTGAGATTGTTGAGGTCAACGATCTTTTGGAAGACTCACCTGAGCTGGCCAACAGTGATCCTTACGGTGATGGCTGGTTTTTCCGGATTAAACTTTCTGATGCCAGCGAGCTTGATGATTTGTTGGATGCGGATGCATACGGCGAGTTATGCGAGGATGAATCCTGATCGATTCATAGCTGACTTCGGTGTAAGCTACACTGATTGATAATTCACTGTCCCGGCACTTGGCCGGGACAGTCATTTTTACTGTTCACAGAGAGTCCCATGTCATTAAATACGCTTATTCTCAATCAAGGTGCAGAGCGCCGTTTACGTGCCGGCCATGTCTGGATCTATAGCAACGAGGTCGATAATAAGCGCACGCCTATTAAGTCGTTTCAGCTGGGCGAGCAGGTATTGGTTGAAGCCAGTAATGGTAAATCCCTGGGTGTTGCTTATGTAAATCCTAATACCCTGATTTGCGGTCGTCTGCTGTGCCGTGATACCAAACTGAGGTTGGATCGTTCTTTATTAGTCCATCGAATTAATATTGCGTTGTCTTTGCGTGAGGCATGTTTTGACAAGCCTTGTTATCGCTTAGTGTTCGGCGATAGCGATGGCTTGCCCGGATTGGTTATTGATCGGTATTTTGACATTTTTGTTGTTCAAATCTCGACAGCGGGTATGGAGGCGGTCGTTGATGAGATTATTTCAGCGCTGAATAAAGTATTCACTCCAGAGGCTATCGTATTGCGTTGCGATGGAAAAATGCGCAGCACTGAAGGTTTGGAAAGCTATATTGAAGTGGCGCAGGGAGAGGTGCCTGAGTTGTGCCCGTTTGAAGAAAACGGTGTGCCGCTGTTGGCTCCTGTGTTGACGGGGCAGAAAACCGGCTGGTTTTATGATCATCGTAATAACCGTGCAGCGATGCAAAAGCATGTTAACGGTAAACGCGTTCTGGATCTTTTCAGTTATGTCGGTGGCTGGGGCGTACAAGCACTTGCGGCAGGGGCGGCAGAGGTGATGTGTGTGGATGCTTCTGAAACTGCGTTGGATGTGGCGTTAGAAAATGCCAGACTGAACAATGCGGAGGATCGTTTTGTTGCGTTGCAAGGGGATGCTTTTGATGCCTGTAAAGAACTGATTCATGAGCAGGAAAAATTTGATGTGGTGATTGTAGATCCCCCTGCGTTTATTCAGCGCCGAAAAGATATTAAAAACGGCGAGCGTGCTTATGCACGTATCAATAATCTGGCGATGCGCTTGCTCGATCGTAACGGTGTGTTGGTGAGTGCATCCTGCTCTATGCATTTGGAGCGTGCTAATCTGATCGACATTATTCGTGCCAATGCACGCGAGCTGGATCGCACCGCGCAGATTTTTGATCAGGGGCATCAAGGAGCGGATCATCCGGTACACCCTGCAATACCTGAAACGGACTACCTGAAATCATTTTGCGTTAGAGTGCTGCCTAGCAGTTAACTTCTCGGGCATGTAACAACAGGAAGAAAAAATGCACTATCGCACTTTGGGAAAGAGTGAGCTAAGGGTTAGCCGGATCTGTTTGGGTACCATGACCTTTGGCAATCAGAATAGTGAATCTGAAGCGCACCAGCAGCTTGATTTCGCGTTTTCTCAGGGTGTGAATTTTCTTGATTTGGCTGAAATATATCCAGTACCTACATCGGCTGATACACAAGGGAGAACAGAGGAGTTTGTTGGCAATTGGATGCAGCAGCGAAATAACCGTCAGCAGGTGGTCATTGCTACAAAAGTGTCCGGACCGGCCGAGATGGTTAGCTACCTTCGCCCGGATATCTGTTTTGATCGCCGCAACATCCGCATGGCGGTTGACGCCAGCTTGCAGCGGCTTCAGACGGATTATATCGATCTTTACCAGTTGCATTGGCCTGATCGGAAAACCAATTTTTTTGGCCAGCTAGGTTATCAGCATGATCTGTCCGGAGATGGAACGCCTATACTGGAAACCTTGCAGGTGCTAAAGGAGCTGGTGGACGAAGGAAAAATACGTTATATCGGACTGTCTAATGAGTCACCTTGGGGTGTCATGACTTTCCTTAAGTATGCTGAAATGTATCAGCTTCCTCGGGTTATCAGTGTGCAGAACCCCTATTGCTTACTGAATCGCACCGATGAAATCGGTTTAACCGAAGTGTTGCAGCGGGAGCAGCTGGATCTGCTGGCTTATTCACCGTTGGGTTTTGGCGTGCTATCCGGTAAGTACTTGAATGATCAGCGTCCTCCCGGGGCACGTTTAACGCTATTCCCAAATTACGCTCGCTATATTAAGCCTAACGGTATAAGAGCTACGCAAGCGTATGTCGATTTAGCCAGGCAGCATGGTCTGGATCCGGCGCAGATGGCGCTGGCGTATGTTAACAGTCGCGCATTTACCGGCGCTACGATTATTGGCGCGACAACGCTGTCTCAACTGCAACTCAATATCGCTTCTGATGATCTTATTCTGTGTGATGAGGTTCTGCTTGCTATTGATGCTATTCATGAAAGCAACCCGAACCCTAGTCCGTAATTCTATATTTCACTCATGGAGAGATCTTCGTTATAGTGGAATAATACTATTTATATTCGGTTAAGTATTGGATGGTGTTGCTGCGCAACTCGGTTACTGTCTACTATGCTTAGTATTAGGTAATCAGATAAGGACTTTACAATGCGTTATCTACTTCAATGGATAGCCGCTTGGCTCGTGTTTACTGTTTCTATACCCGCCTTTGCTGCGGAATGGGTGTACTTGGTGCATCCTGGCGATACTCTTTGGGATTTTAGTATTAAAAATCTGAAGAACAGTGAACGCTGGAAAGATCTTCAGAAAATCAACTCGATTGAAAACCCCAAGAAAATGCAACCGGGAACGCGTATTCGTGTGCCTTTGGCATGGGTAAAACAAACGGCTGTTGATGCCGAGGTTGTCGCCTTGCATGGAAGTGCTTTCTTAACGAAACCTGATAAAAGTGTCCATAAAGTTGAGATAGGCGATCATATTCAACTGGGTGATCGGTTAGATGTAGCACTTGCAGGTACTCTGTCTGTTAAATTTGCGGATGGTACCCTGGCCACTTTACATGAAAGTAGCCGGGTGCATTTTAATCATCTTAGTCAATATGGCGATTCGGGGATGGTTGATACGCGCTTTCGCTTAGAGAAGGGTCGGGTCGATACACGTGCTATACCTGCTACGGGTGACGGATCGAGATTTGAAATTCAGACCCCTTCTGCGATCACAGCAGTACGCGGGACTGAATTCAGAACTACAGTGATTGATACAGACCAGGTATCTCGTGTGGAGGTGCTTAAAGGCAAAGTCGCCGTTAAAGGGCAATCAACCACGCGTACTATACCGGCCGGTTACGGTACGCGTGTTGCGCCCCGTAAAGCCCCTATCGTTCCTCAGAGATTACTACCAGCACCGTTGTTGGATGCTATTCCTGCTGTGGTGCGACAGTCAGATTGGTCGCTTCGTTGGACGCATAATCAAAAGGCCGTATCTTACCGAATAGAGATCTCTGATGACGTCAACTTTAATCAATTACTCTGGAGTAGAGTGACCGGCAATAATCAGTCGATTTTACCTGATGTTGTGGATGGGACTTATTATGCGCGTGTAAGAGGTATTGATAAGCTGGGCATTGAAGGACTTGTTAGCATAGCTAAACTCGAACTTGACCTTCATCCTGCACCTCCTTTTCTGATGGAGCCCGTTAATGGGCAAGTATTTCGCGGGGAGCCCCCAACTTTCAGGTGGACCAAGTCCAGAGAAGCTGATGCTTATCGACTGCAAGTTTCGGGCACGGAGAGTTTTTCCGGAGCGCTGCTGATTGACAAAAGTATGCATGCTGGTGTGTCTTATGCAGCGGACGAAATCACGGAGATAGGAACATATTACTGGCGTGTCGCGAGTATCTCCGCGTCGCAAGAGCAAGGGCCTTTCAGTACAGTGTTGCAGTTGAAGAAAGCGCCCATACCTAAAGCACCGGAAATACTATTAGTGACTGACGAACAACAGTTAACCGTTTCTATAGCTGCTGTAGCAGGACGACAGTACCAGGTACAGTTGTCTGAGAATGATCAATTTGATCAGCTGTTAGTCGACCGTCTGGTGCGCCAACCTGAGTTATCTTTTGATAGAGTAGAAACTTTACAATATCTACGGGTGCGAACGGTTGAATCTGATGGTTTTGCCGGTCCATGGGGGGCGGTTCAGCTCATTTACCCACCCCAGAATAACCGCTGGTTACACGTCATAGGCGTTGGTATTTTGGGGTTGTTGTTTCTCTGATGGACAGGCGCAGGAAGCGGGCCATAACGATCAATGCTATTTTGACAATGGTCTGCTTGCTGGTGCCTTTATTACTGTTAAATAATACCTATATTGCTCGTTGGAACTGGATTATTTACGATTCCATGCATGCTTTACTGGTTCATGAGAGTTCTGAACAAGTAGTCATCGTGGCCATTGACGATAACAGTTTGCAACAATTAGGACGTTGGCCTTGGTCAAGAGCGGTACACACTCGCCTTTTGCAACAGCTGCAAAAGGTTAGCGTGAAAGCAGTTGGCTTTGATATCCTTTTTCCTGAGCATGAGGCGGGCGAAGTAGACCAGGCGTTCGCTGATGAAATGAAAAACATGGGCAACGTGGTTCTGGCGATGTCGCCGGAGATGAACACTCAGGGAGAGATAAGCTCTGAATCTTTACCTATTCCAGTATTGGCCGCTGCTGCTGATCGGATTGGGCATGTAGATTATGAGCTGGAAATTGATGGTATTTGCCGGTCGGTTTATCTTTATGCCGGCCTTGGTAATGCGCATTGGCCCGCTTTTTCTTATGCGCTTTACCAAACTGCTTTTCACCGGTCGCCTGAAAGTAAATCAGATGAGTATGAGCTTAAACTTGCTTCCCCGTCCGCATCAGGATGGGTGAGGGCGAAGCCCTTATATATCCCGTTTCTGGCGTCTCCGGATATGATTGTCCAAATATCATACGATGATGTATTGCATGGACGAGCTGATGCGATTATTCAGAATAAAATCTTGTTGGTAGGTGCGACAGCGACGGGGCTGGGCGATCAGTTGTCTACACCGGTATCCGGTGAACATCGGCGCATGTCTGGTGTAGAGGTTAATGCTCATCTGCTTGAATCGCTCATACAGCAGAGCCCGCTTGAGTATGCCTCTCTTTTTGTGCAGGTTATCTATACCCTGTTTGTCACATGTGCGTTTGGTGTGACTTTATATTTTTGGGGTCTTTCGCGGGCGCCGCTGTTATTTTTTGCCTGTGTGGTAGTGTCGCTTATTATAACTTTTGTTAGTTTACAATTTCTGCGTTTGTGGATGCCGCCTTTTAGTGTCTTGCTGGGTGTGACGGTGACTTACTTCGTGTGGGGGTGGCGTTCACAAACGATTGTTCAGAGCAAGCTGCATGTTTTGAATAAAACTTTACTTCATCAGGGAGAGCATGACCCCGTCTCTTCCTTGCCAAACCGCATGATGCTAGAAAAAACTCTGAATCAACGCATGATTCAGGCAAAACTAACGGGCTGTCTGGTCAGTGTTTATATTATTAATCCGGGATCTTTGCGTGCAATCAATGATCAGTTGGGTTTTAAAGCGGGTGATGAGCTTTTAAATAAAGTTGCTCAGCGAATACAGAGAGCGCTTGGAAATGATGCGGTGGTTGCCAAAATAAATGGAGAATTTGCTGTTGTGCAAGAAGCTGCGCATGAGTTAAGAATTCAGCATGTTGGTGGCCGGTTATTACATGTATTACAACAACCGTTCGGATGGGAAAATAAAGATTATTATTTACCTCCGAGCATTGGTGTCAGCGTGTTTCCTGCCGACGGGTTGACCAGCGATACGCTTATTAATCATGCCTTTACGGCGATGCATCGAGCTAAAGCGGATAAAAAGCGCGGTTTGTTATTTTTCTCTCAAAAAATGAAACAGGATCTGGTACAACGCTCTGAGCTGGAAAGCGACTTGCGCAATGCTCTGGTTAATAACGAGTTTGAAGTTTACTACCAGCCGAAAGTCTCAGCATCAGAGCGAAACATTATTGGCGCTGAGGCCTTACTGCGTTGGCATCATCCTGTGCGAGGAATGATACCACCGACGGAATTTATTCCTTTGGCAGAGAAGCAGGGGGTTATTGTTGAAATAGGAGCATGGGTGCTTCGTCAGGCATGCCGGCAAACTAAAGAATGGCATGATGCGGGTTACCCGTTTTTCCATATTGCTGTGAATGTCTCCGCCGTGCAGCTAACCGAGAGTGATTTTTCTTCTGTACTTTATGCGGCATTGGATGAAACGGGGTTGAGTCCGCAGACCTTGGAAATCGAGGTGACAGAGACATCCCTGATGACGGATGTTGAGTTGACTATTCGTATCCTGGAACAGATCAAAATGATTGGTGTGGGTATTGCGGTGGATGATTTTGGAACAGGTTATTCCTCTCTCAATTATCTGAATATGTTTCCGGTAGATTATCTGAAGATAGACCGTGCTTTCGTAAAAGATCTGGGTACGAGTAGTGAAAGTAAAGACATCACACTGAGTATTATTAATATGGCACACCGCTTACACCTGCAGGTTGTTGCTGAGGGGGTAGAAACAGAGTATCAGGCGGCGTTTATGCAAGAAAACGCCTGTGAATACCTGCAAGGATATCTTTTTGGTAAGCCTGTACCTGCTGATGAGTTTACGATTCTGCTGTCTCAGTAGAGATATTCTGGGCTTTTTATTTGTTCTCATATCTTATATTTCAGCGCTATTACCTAAATAGAAAAATCTTATTAGGCATACTGTGGTATCTCAGGTGATACTGGTGACTCTCTCATTCAGCGGACACCATTATGTTAAAAGTTGAAGATGTAATGTTGAATCGCCCACCTCTGCTTTCTTGTGAGCAAGGGTTGTCTGTTGCTGTCGATATGATAATTAAGAGTGGTTATCTTGGTTTGCCAGTGATTGATGCTGACAAGCATCTAGTTGGTTTTTTGTCGGAGCAGGACTGTATTAAAGAGCTGATAAGAGACAGTTATTACTGCGATTCCCATACACTGGTGAAAGATGTTATGCGAGAAAGTCCGCTCTTTGTATCACCACACCTGTCGGTATTAGAGTTTGCTCAGAGTTTGGGGCAGGGCAAGCCGAAAATTTTTCCGGTGGTCGAGGACAATCAAGTGGTGGGGCTCGTCACTCGGGGGCAAGCAATGAAATCTCTTAGTCAGTCATTGCAATCATGCAAAGTGACTTAATGATTCAAACTGTTTTTAAATAGCTTGAATCATCAGGGGCAATCGTACAATTAGCGTAGGCTAATGACTGGCCAGCCATTCTGCTTTGCTGTGAGCGTCAGTGCATCATCGGCATCGACTGCTACCGGATGCTCAACCAGCTCAAGTAAAGGCAGATCATTGCGCGAGTCACTGTAAAAAGAGCTGCCCTGTAAGCTGTGATTAGTTTCTTTTAGCCAAGCATGCAACCGTGTTACTTTTCCTGATTGAAAGCACGGTGTACCGGCTACCTTACCGGTATATGAGCCATTAATGATTTCGGGGTCGGTAGCGAGAATGGCATCGACGCCTAGTCTGGCGGCAATCGGCCCTGTGACAAAGCGGTTGGTAGCAGTAATGATCAACAGGAAGTCTCCCTGGTCACGGTGCTTCTGAAGAAGTGCCAGAGCTTTGTTGAGGATCATAGGCTCAATTTTAACCTGCATAAACTGCGCATGTAATGCTGATAGTCTATCGGTGGGTAGCTCTGCTAAAGGGCGAAGAGCAAACTCGAGAAACTCGAGAATATCTAATGTGCCTTGCTGGTACTGTTCGAAAAAATAGTCATTTTTCTGGCTGTATTCAGCGGCGTCAACAATGCCCTGTTCGCACAGAAACTCTCCCCACGCATGATCGCTGTCGCCGTTTAATAAAGTGTTATCAAGATCAAAGATTGCCAGACTCATCTACCCTACTCCCTATCATTATGGCGGCAAGCATAGAGCGATATCTGTCTGCTTTCAAATTTTGTGCTTTTTTCTGTTCCGACGACAAGCTATTTGCGGATTGCAGGAAGTATGGAACAATAGGGTAAAAGAATGGACAGGATTTTAAAACGTGATTGATTCAGACGGGTTTAGACCGAATGTAGGTATCATTCTGGCAAACCCACTGGGTCAGGTGCTTTGGGCGCGTCGGATCGGACAGGATGCCTGGCAGTTTCCACAAGGGGGGATTAACCCTGATGAAACGCCTGAACAGGCAATGTACCGTGAGTTAAGAGAGGAGATAGGCCTCGGCGCGAATGATGTTGAAGTCGTTGCGGTTACTCGTGGCTGGCTTCGTTACCGATTACCCAGGCGCATGATCCGCAGGCACTCGCACCCCATCTGTGTGGGTCAAAAGCAGAAGTGGTTTTTGCTCAGAATGTTGAGCCATGATGATGCTGTAGTGATTGATCGTACCGACTCTCCGGAATTTGACGGATGGCAGTGGGTCAGTTATTGGTATCCCTTGGGTCAGGTTATTTCTTTTAAACGTGAAGTATATCGAAAAGCGATGAAGGAGTTGTCACCTAAGCTGTCACGAGTTGTCATTCAACGACAAGGTTAAGCTCACTAAGGGATAGAGACATGCTGGAGTTATTGCGTCAGATTGTTCAAGAGGTTAGCAGCGCGCCCGATGTGGATGCTGTGCTAGGGCTGATCGTACGCAGAATTCAGCGAGGCATGCAAACGGATGTCTGCTCAGTTTTTTTATTGGATTCGCCTTCGCAACGTTATGTTTTACGTGCGTCGCAGGGGCTCAATCGTAAAGCAGTGGGGCGTGTCTCTCTTTCCTCTTCTCAAGGTATCGTCGGTTTGGTTGCTCAGCGTGCTGAGCCGATCAATCTGGAAGATGCAGAAGTACACCCGGCATTTTGTTTTTTGAAAGAAACCGGTGAAGAGCGTTTTCATGCGTTCTTGGGTGTGCCTATTATCCATCAGAAGCGGGTGTTGGGTGTTCTGGTTGTGCAGCAACAGGAGTGCCGGCGATACGATGAAAGTGAAGAGGCTTTCATGGTCACGATCTCCGCACAGCTGGCCGGCGTCATTGCTCACGCACAAGCAACCGGAACTATCAATAAAATCCCCTGGCATACTAAGAAAAGTATAGATCATCGCTTTGAAGGGATACCCGGAGCTCCGGGTGTCGCTATTGGCCGGGTTGTGGTGGTAGCTCCACTCTCGGATATTGATGCGGTGCCGGATAAAATGGCTGAGGATATAGCGCTTGAGATTGCTAGCTTTGAAGTGGCGCTGACGCGTGTAAGGTCGGATATACGCAGAGTCAGTGCCAAGCTGGCTAAACGATTGCGCCATGATGAGCAGGCGTTGTTTGATGTTTATCTGAAAATGCTGGATGACAATGCATTGGCGGGTGAAATTGTTGAGCGGATCAAGCTTGGCAATTGGGCTCAAGGTGCCTTGAGTTGGGTTATTCGGAGCAACGCCCAACAGTTTGCCATGATGAGCGATCCCTATCTGAGGGAAAGGGCAACTGATATCCGGGATCTTGGCCGGCGCGTGCTTGCTTATCTGCAAGAAGATAGTGGCTCACAGAGTATAGAGCTGCCAGAAAATGGAATTCTGGTCGCTGATGAGCTATCACCGGCCATCTTGGGTGAAGTCTCAGCTGAAAAACTAGCCGGTCTCGTATCGGTCAGGGGCTCAGGAAATTCTCATGCGGCTATTCTTGCGCGCTCAATGGGTATACCAACGGTCATGGGGATTCTAGACCTCCCTTATCGACAGTTGAACGGGCGTGAAGTGATCCTCGACGGTTATTCCGGGCGTTTGTATATTGACCCTTCGGATGACTTATTAAGCGCGTATCGAGAGATATTGCGGGAACAGGAAGAAGTTGCTGCTGAATTGGCAACCTTGCGGGACTTACCTGCTAAAACGGTAGATGGCAGCCGGATACCGCTGTGGGTTAATACCGGTCTGATTGCTGACGTGACGCGTTCGTTGGAGCGGGGCGCAGAAGGGATTGGTTTGTATCGTACTGAAATTCCTTTTATGGTGCGTGATTTTTTTCCTAGTGAGCATGAACAGATGCAAATTTATCGTCGTCAGTTGGAAGCCTTTGCGCCTAAACCTGTGACGATGCGTACACTGGATATAGGCGGTGATAAATCGCTCCCCTACTTTCCTATCAAAGAAGAAAACCCATTTTTAGGGTGGCGTGGAATACGCGTAACACTGGATCATCCTGAGATTTTTTTGGTGCAGATCAGAGCGATGCTGCGGGCAAATGAGGGCTTGGGCAACCTGCGCATTATGCTGCCGATGGTGACGAGTGTTAGTGAGGTAGATGAAGCGAATAGCCTGCTGGATAGAGCATTAAATGAGTTACAGGAAGAGGGCTATGCAGTTGAGCGGCCTTTGGTCGGAGTGATGATCGAAGTACCCGCTGCAGTTTATCAGTTGCGACGTTTTGCGAAGCGTGTTGATTTTATATCCGTTGGCTCGAATGATTTGACGCAGTATCTATTGGCCGTGGATAGGAATAACCCCCGTGTTGCGGGGCTCTATGTGCCTTATCATCCAGCGGTACTGAAAGTGCTGGACTTAATTGCACATGAGGCACGAAAGGAAAAGCTGCAGGTGTCTATTTGCGGTGAAATGGCAGCTGAGCCGGGCGGTGCATTGTTGTTAATGGCGATGGGCTATGATGCGCTATCCATGAATGCGACCAATCTGCCCAGAGTAAAATCGACGATTCGACGTGTTTCTATGGTTCAGGCGAAAGTCTTGTTGGATAAAGTGATGCGTATGGATGATGCCGATAAAATTCAGGCATTAATGGTAGAAACGATGAACGCTATGGGATTGGGACAGCTGGGTGCTCCCGTCGTGCCTGAGTGATTTTTACTAAAGACCTTCTACGCTCAATAAGTTAAAGGTTGTGCGTTTATCCAATTAAAGGGGTCGTGAGTGCGAAGTGCTGTCGGCCTCTTTCTCCAGACTGATCAAATCTGAACTCTACTAATTGAATAACTCCTTTTGTGTTTTGTAATAAAACAGTGGTGGCGCGTGTCCCGTAGCCTTCGGCATTGATAAAGCAAGAAGAGAGCTGCTTTTCCCACTCGTAACTGATACCTGTGCGGGGAAGGTCTTGGTCTTTAGCGGTTAGCGTGGAGCGTAACACACCAGCAAGTGCATCAATGCTAATGTCGCTGCTTTCTAATCGTGTTTGTAACAGTTTTTTTGCCTGTAAAACCTTGGGCCAGCGAGTATCTAGATGAGCGTTGCTAAGACCATAAATGCCGGGCTCAAGTCGGCGCGGTTCTGCTCCTTTGTTGGAGCAGTAATATAAGCCGCTGTGATCCCCCAGTAGCAGATTAAATCCGCCATACTGTGAACCACTCGTTTGGAGCTCTTGTAAATAGGTTTCTGCACTGATCTCTTGTGTTAAAAAATGGCGTGTCAGATGCCCTCTGGATTTTAGGTTGACCTCTTTGTTTTTGCCCTCCCTGAAATTGGTAACAGCGGTAAATTTTCCGGCCTTATTAATTCCTAGCCAGGTGCCTTTTTGCTCAAGGTCGACACCGGCAAGGACATCGGAATGATCCTGCCAGTAATCCATGTCCTGTGTTGGGCGCTCATAAAATTCGTCACGGTTAGCGACCAGAATGAGCGGGTATTCAGGATGTTGTTGATACGCGAAGGTAATCAGGCACACAGTATCTACTTCTCTTTATATTTCGAGAGCTTATTTGAGAGCTTACTCGGATGCTTACAGAGGGCGGCTAATTCGATAAACTAGCAGATTATCATGAAATACAGACGGATTAGAACCGATGTTGCTGACTCTAACGCTTTATCTGGTACTCGGTGCTGCGGCAGGCATTGTGGCGGGTTTATTTGGTATCGGTGGTGGTTTATTGATTGTGCCGGTGCTTATTTTTAGTTTTGGGTTGCAGGGGATGTCCGCAGAAGTGCTGACGCATGCGGCTGTTGCGACCTCCTTGGCAACAATTGTTGTTACTTCCATCAGTTCAATACGGGCGCACAACAAGCGCGGTGCTGTACGCTGGGCGATGTTCAGGCCTTTGGCAGTCGGTATTATTATCGGCGCTTTTTTGGGTGTTTTTACAGCGGATATGATGCAAGGGGCGCATTTGCAAATTGCTATCGGCATTTTTGCGCTGGTGGTGGCTATTCAGATGGCTTTCGGTTTGAAGCCCAAAGCAGGACAAGAGGCGCCGTCTGATAAAGGATTAGCGGGAGCCGGAAGCGTTATTGGTTGGGCGTCGGCGATCTTTGGAATCGGTGGTGGCACATTGACCGTTCCTTATTTGACCTGGAAGCAGGTGAGTATGCAGGAAGCTGTCGCTACTTCTGCCGCGTGTGGTCTGCCGATTGCATGTATGGGGGCGCTAACTAATATTTATACCGGCTGGGGCGAAGAAGGGCTGGCTGAGTGGAGTCTTGGTTATATCTATTTGCCTGCGTTTGTTGGAATAGTAGTTAGCAGTTCTCTGTGTGCAAAAATAGGCGTGAAATGGGCGCATAGTTTACCGGGTGATGTGCTGAAAAAGATTTTTGCGTGCTTTCTGGCGTTGGTGGCAGCGCGCTTCTTATTATCTAATTTATTCTAAGGAAACCTATGTGGGTTCATGATATTGATCCGATAGCGCTGGATCTGGGTTTTATTCAGGTTCATTGGTATGGCCTGATGTACTTGGTGGGTTTTGGTGCTGCTTTCTGGTTAGGGGGATATAGAGCCCGGCAACCGGGATCAGGATGGACGGAGGAGCAGGTTTCCGACCTGATTTTCTGGTGTGCAATGGGCGTGATAGTAGGAGGGCGCATGGGCTATGTGCTTTTCTATAACTTTGACCAGTTTGTAGCTGATCCGCTTTGGCTGTTTGCTGTATGGGAAGGGGGAATGTCTTTTCATGGTGGCTTGTTGGGCGTGTTGGTTATGATCTGGTTGTTTGGCAAAAAACACGCAAAAAGTTTTATGCAGATGGGGGATTTTGTCGCGCCATTAGTGCCGATTGGTTTGGGTGCCGGACGTATCGGGAATTTTATCGGAGGCGAATTGTGGGGACGGGCTGCTGACGTGCCTTGGGCGGTCGTGTTTCCGCGAACAGCGGATGGCGTTGCTCGTCACCCTTCGCAGCTTTATGAGGCCTTTTTGGAAGGTGTCGTGATGTTTGTAGTGCTTTGGTGGTTTTCGTCTAAACCTCGCCCTCGTATGGCTGTGTCGGCTCTGTTCTTGATTATGTATGGTGTATTCCGTTCATTTGTAGAGTTCTTCCGCGAGCCGGATGCGCATATCGGGTATATTGCGTTTGACTGGTTAACTAAGGGACAGTTGTTGTCCTTGCCGATGATAGTTGTTGGACTACTTTTTTTATATATTGCAGGAAAAAGGAATGAATGAAATGCAGGAGCTAGGTGTTTTTTTGGATAGCGTGCCCTTTTCTCAAATTATAATATTCATATTGGGAATTCTTTCAGTGGTAACTATTTTAGATAAGCATGTCCCTATACCTTTAATTTCCAAATATCTAAGGGACTCTGAAGAAAAGCGGTTAAAAGGTCATATTGATAGTTACTATGAGAGTGAATCTTATAGAAAATTTAAAGAGAAACTTATTTTTGAAGTCGTAGAGAAAACCCTAAAAGAATATTTTAGTAATAGTTTTCAGCATAAAGAGCAAGAGAGAATAGAGTTAAGGCAGCTCTTTAGGCGGTTAAATATAACTAATGGAGAAGCTGAAAAGTTGAGGTGTGAGATAGATGGTATATTAAGATTGCCTTCTCAAACTAAAGAGAATCAAGCTGAAATTATAAAAGGAATTTGTAAAATTAAAGGCGTGATAATAGATCAGTCTCATGAAAAAGCTAGAATTTATAAGGATGTGAATTATTATCTTAATTTTGTGGATATTATGAATGAGAATCTTCTAGCAGATCAAATTACTGTTATTTTATCTAATAAAATAAAAGACTCTGGAGTAAATTTAGAAGAAGTATTTATTGTAGTTCCAATGGATGGTAATTACCTTTTAGGTCATCGAGTTGCTACGATGCTAACACTCCCACTAATAATAATGAGAAGCTCACCACGTGTTTTGTCAAACCAGTTTTGGGATGGCAGTATGGAGGGCAAAAAGAAAGCTATTATGATTCATGATGTCGGAGTTACCTCCAAAAGACTTGTTGAATCATCAAATATTCTTACTACACATAGTAGTGCTACTGTCATTAAAATATTTATGATAATTGATCGCATGAATTCAAGTGCGGAATATCAGCTTAACTCTGTTGGGTTAGATTATGAAGCTATATTACGCATAAGCGGTGAGGATGAACTAGAAACAATTATTAAAAATGGATAAGGTTTGTAGCAGTTCTTATTTTTGTCCATTTTGTTTAGATAATGCTAATGAGATGGCGTCCGATGTGAAATATTCTGTAGGGAGTAGGATTATAAAAGAGTATGATTCCTTTTATGTGGTCCCCACATTGGGGGCTTTAGAGGTGGGCCATATATTAGTCATTTCAAAGAAGCATGTTTTTGGTTTTTCAGACTTGTCTATTTCGAATAAAAAGGAATTGACCACGATTTACTTGGAATGGAAAGGAATCCTGAAGTCTGTTTATGGTTGTGACGTTAGTGTTTTTCAGCATGGGGTGGAAAGCATGTCGGGAAATGGTTGTCTAGATCATTTTCATATGCATTTATTCCCACAAAAAATTGATATTTATGATGTTGTTGATAAGGCTTTGAACCTAAAGGCAGTAAGTGGCTTTGAGAATATAAATGAGAAGGGCGATTATATTTATTTTGAAAATGCTTCGGAAAAAAAAGGGATATCTTATATGGATGTAGTTCCGTCGCAGCTTATTCGTAAGCTATATGTCTCTGAAGCAGGTGGTGTTTGGGACTGGCGTTCGAGCCCTAATCAGGAAAAAATGCTTAGGACATATAGAGATTTGGTTAAGAGTGTTTGAGATGGTTTTATCAGATTTTGATTTGTTGAAAGTTATAAAATCGGGGGAATTGCTTGTTTCTCCTTTAGACTCTGGAAGTATTCTCGGGCATTCTATAAGTCTTCACTTAAGTTCAGAGTTGCATGAAATATCAAGTAGTTCTGACTTGGTTGATGTAAAGGATGTTTCAACATACCCAGATCTAATTGCTGCACCGAGAAATGATTTTTTTATCTTGGAGAGAGGGAAGGTATATTTATCGCCCACTCTAGAGAAGGTGTCTGTGCCTGAAAATTTATGTGCTTATATCGATGGGACATCTGACCTTGCTCGATTAGGGATATCTGTTGTGTTATGTGGGCATGTTGCTCCAGGGTTTGGTGGCCGTAATGGTTCAGCTTTGGTTCTGGAAATACAGACTCACGCATTGGAAAGGGTAAAGATATACTCGGGGATGAGAATTGCCAACTTAGTGATTTCTGAGCTAAGTAGTACTACTCATGCCTCTTATCAGACTAGAAAAGAGGCATATAACAGTTCGACGATAGAAAGTTCGAAGCTATACCATAGAGTGTATAAGCCTTAATTTTTTTTGACTATATCTTGTGTGCCTCGTCTTGAGTCCAGAGAGTCGGCATCTAAGTCTGTGTATAGCTTAAGTTTTGGGTGTTGTTTTGTTAGTGCATGATGAAATTGATGCACAACTGCTCTTAATGTAGGGTGTACTGTCTTATCGGCACGTAGTTCTGTTACATATACCATTTGCGGGAGGTCATATGTGGTTTCGCATAACAAGTTAGCACCGAGGGGGAAGAAGTATTGGAGTTCTTCTGCTGTGGTGCCATTTTTCTCTTTCATCGCTTTTATTCGAGTGTATTGCTTTTGTATTAGTTTCTCAGCTTTTTCTTTTAGGCAAGCCGGCAATTGATCTGTATACCAAGAATGAAATCCAAATTGCTCAGTAATTAAAGGGATTTGGCATATTCCATTTCTGTGTCTTTGCAAATCTCGAAATGAACCAAAATCTAACATGAATTTGCATTTATAGGTTCCATGTTTTCCTAAATAGCGTGGTAATTCTGTCTTTTTGGGCCTGGCTGTAATTTCAAGTAGTGATTCAGCTTCTAGTTCTTTGTTATTAATGGTGGTTGTATATGAAAACTCATTTAGCTTTGTTTCAGCGGCTTGGTAAAGATAGTTTGTTTTTTTAGATGTCAATAACAAGTATTCTTCTTGCTCTGAGTACTTCTTGTGACCAAAGCTACTTGGATATTTTTTCTGTAGTGTTGCAAGTGTCTCTTCTGCAATTGTTCTAACTTCTAGTGTTGGGTGGTAGCGCAGTAGCTTAAGCTTGTCTGCTGCTTGTCGAAGGTTAGTTGTCCAAGCTAATTGAGTCTTCACCGCTACAGGTAAGAAGCCACGAAGAATATCAAATTTTCTTGCATCTAGTGTTTTCTTCCAAACACTCTCAGAAACATCTGATGGTTTAGAAAAGATTGCATTTAAGTGGTCAAAGACTGCTTGTTGGCTGTTTTCGTAAAATAATAACCACTCGTCAATGATTTCTTTAGATTGGCGAGTGTTTACTGGATCGAAGTAGCCCTGCTTTGTAAAGTCTATATATCTAGTTGAAGACTCTTGGCCTGAATATAGCGGATTATCTTGGATTGCTTTACAAGCGAGTGTTGATAGGCCTTCGATGAAAATTGTAGTTGTGCCGCAGTCCCCAATGGAAGCGTGTCCATAGCCCACATAGTAGCTTTCCATGAATTTAGCGCTTCCATTTTCTTTAACTTTATGGATGTGGGACTTGGCGCTGCTGCAGGATCTACTATACAGGGCTTGAAGCATCGCGGACGCTTCGGGATTTAGCTCGTCTTCAATAAATATATTGGGCATAGGGGCTCTTCTTGATGTCGTAAGGTAAATCTGAACGTAATAATTCGCCATTCTAACTATTATTTCGAAGTGATGCTAATTATGTGTTTCCAGTTTTGCTAAGGGCCTTGGCAGCGTAGAATTCAATTAAAGCCCTGTTTATTCTTTGTTAGTGTTGAATAGATGGATGTTGGTGTTGAGTGGGGGGGCTGTTACAGCTCTTTATAGTGATTGTGTGCACTGCTGACATGTGAACAAAACAACAATTCTTTCTAAGGTTTTCTTGATGTGTGGTGTGCAATTACATATCAACCCTGATATTAAATCGCTGGAAGATCTCGAAACCTGGGTCACGATGGATGATTTTACAGTGACGGGTTATCAGTACCATGAAGCTATTCAGTATCCATTCTCGGTATAGATTAAGGGAAAATAACGTTAACGGGCGGCGGCTTATCGTGCTGAAGGGCGTGAGATGGCCTCTGAACCCGCTCTTAGTTTTGTGACGGGTGCGTTGAAAATGCCCTCAACAATGGGGTAGCTGGTTTTTGTAATGCCGAATTTTAATAATCGGAGAGGCAATATGAGGTTTTTGCACCTAAGCTAAAGGGTGCGTCTTTGTTTAAAGCTCAAACTGTATATTTTTTATTTGCTGTGTTTTTGGATGACGGCAAAAGCTTATTTTTAGGGTGTATTGCTATGAGATTGTCGATGATTGTTGCCCAAGCGAAAAACCGAGTGATAGGCCGGCAGAATAAGCTTCCTTGGTATCTGCCCGGTGACTTGAAATATTTTAAGCAGGTGACGATGGGTAGGCCAGTAATCATGGGGCGTAAAACATACGAATCTATCGGCAAGCCGTTACCGGGGCGCTTAAATGTGGTTATCACGCGAGATCCTACCTATCGGCTAGAGGGTGCCAAAGTGGTGCATTCGTTGGCTGAAGCAATAGAGTTGTCTGAAAGCCAGGCTTTTATCGATGGCGTTGAAGAGGCGATGGTCATTGGCGGAGAGCAGATTTATGCGCAAGCATTGCCGCTGGCTGAGCGCCTCTATGTGACTCAGGTGCACGCTGAAGTTGAGGGTGACGCTCTGTTTCCTGAGTTGGTGCTGAGTGATTGGGATGAGCTCGGGCGTGATGATTTTAAAGCGGAGGGGCCGAACCCCTATGATTATAGCTTTGTTGTTTATCAGCGGGCGAATTAGATGATTGATGACAGGCTGTTATCTATTTTATCGAACGGACAATTTCATTCCGGGCGAGAGTTGGGCGAACTGCTTGGTGTTAGCCGTAGCGCCATCTGGAAACAGATGAAAGAGCTGGAGCAGCTCGGGGTCGATGTGTATAGCATTCGAGGCCGGGGCTACCGTATTCCAGGTGGTTTGGATCTATTGTGCGAAAAGCAGATTGTGACGGGTTGCTCGGAGCTTGCCAGTAGTCGCTTAACCACGATCTCTCTGGAGCGGGTCGTGGACTCGACCAACATGATGGCGATGCGTGAGGTACATCAGCAAAATGTAGTATCGGGCCGCTTGTATCTGGCGGAATATCAGACGGCGGGAAAAGGCCGGCGTGGTCGCACTTGGGTTAGTCCGTTTGCAAAGAACCTGTATTTTTCATTGGTGTGGCGCTTTACTCAAGGTGCAGCTGCCCTGGAGGGTTTGAGTTTAGTGGTGGGGCTGGCTTTGGTTAAAGCGCTGAGTTCGCTGGGGATAGCTCAGGTGCAGGTGAAATGGCCGAATGACTTGTTGGTAAACTCAAGAAAGCTCGCGGGTATCTTATTGGAAATGCATGGGGATGCATCCGGGGAGTGTCAGGTGGTGATCGGGGTTGGTGTAAATGTAGCTATGCCAGAGCAGGCAGAGGAAGCGATTGGTCAGCCATGGACAGATTTGCAACAGTTATCCGCAGTCGGTATATCGCGTAATCAACTCATGTCGGAAGTGTTGAATCACTTGGTACCTGAGCTTGATCGTTTCAGCGAACATGGTTTTGCTGTTTTCAGGGATGAGTGGCAGCAGGTGCATGCTTTTCAAAACGAAACAGTGCGCCTGATGCTGGGTAATAAAGAGATCGTAGGGGAGTGTCAGGGAGTGGATGACCGAGGTGCACTGATGGTGAGGCACGGCGGCACGGTGGAGCATTTTCATGCAGGTGAAATCAGTGTAAGGCGACAGTATGCATCTGGACATTGATATTGGAAATACCTTCCTGAAGTGGCGTTTGGTTTCAGGGCAGCAAGTGATTCAAAAAGGTTCTGTTCTGACAAAGGAGTTTGGGGCGGCAGTCTTTGAGTCTATTGCTGATCAGGCAGTTGAAAAAATCAGAGTGGGCTCGGTTGCGAACGCAGAGCGGGGTGATCAGCTTGCGGTTGCATGTCAGCGTATATGGAAACTCGAGCCTCTTTTTGCGAAAACGACTCAGCAGTGCGCAGGGGTTGTTAATAGTTATCTGGACCCTTCTAAGATGGGGGTGGATCGTTGGCTGGCGATGATTGCTGCGTATAAAGCAGTTAATAAAGCGGTTGTTGTGGTCGACTGCGGCAGTGCTATTACCGTGGACTATCTTGCTGCTGGTGGCCAGCATCAGGGAGGCTATATCATTCCCGGACTTAGGCTCATGAGAGAGTCCTTATTGCAAAATACCGCACAAGTTCGTTTCGAAAAAGATCAAAAGGGCGGTGTCACGCATCCCGGAGTGAGTACAGCTGAAGCTGTACTGCATGGCTCTGCGTATCTTTTTAAGGCATTGGCGCATGAATTAAAGCGTGATCTGAATTCAGACATGGAGATGTTTATAACCGGAGGGGATGGCCTCTTGATGTATGACCTCGTTGCTGCAGGTCGCTATGAGCCGGATTTGGTCATGGATGGTTTGGTTTGGGTTTGTAAATAATGCGTAAATGGGTGCTCATTTTTCTATTGCTGATCAATGTCATTGTGTTTTTTGGTTTTGCTATGCGTGGTTCTGCTCCTCGGGATTCTGATGTGGAGGTGGAGCAGGCTTTTGAATTGCGCTTGGTGAGTGAAGTCTCACAAGAGAGTTTAATCAAAATAGCTGATCAGAGGCCGCAAGGTGATATAAAGCCATGGTTTATTGAGGGGGCTTGCATCTTGTATAGCGGGGTTGAAAAGCAAAAAACAGCAGATGATATTGCTGGCTTTATGACAGAGCAGGGATTAAGTCCTCTCATATTGGTGCAGCAACAAGCGACTACTGTAAAAAAATATCATTTGGTGGTGGCTGTGCCAACGCAACTTAAGGAAAAGTTGGCGTTAGAGACGCAATTCAAAGCGGAAAATATTTCGTATTCAGTAGTGAATATTAATGAAAAGTCGCTATATCAGTTAGGGGTCTTTGCTAATGCTGAAGAGGCAGGGAAAGGGCGTCGAGAGCTGGTCGCTGTTTTCGCAGATGATATAGCACCCCAAGTTTTAGAAGTTTTAGGTTCCCGAAACGATTATTTTGTCCAGTTACAAGACGATATTGATCGTAATTTGATCAACAAAATCAATGATGTGCTTAAATTGACCTATGAAACACTAAAAATAGAAAAAAAAGTGTGTAAAGGGGTTGCAACGCAAAAACGTGATCAGTAACATATGCGCCACTTCGTTAAGCCGGTATAGCTCAGCTGGTAGAGCAACTGACTTGTAATCAGTAGGTCCCGAGTTCGACTCTTGGTGCCGGCACCAACGAAGATGGTAAGGTGAGGTTCCCGAGTGGCTAAAGGGATCAGACTGTAAATCTGACGCGCGAGCTTCGGTGGTTCGAATCCACCCCTCACCACCATAAATGTTCGGCCCGGCGGGTATGGTATAGTGGCTATTACCTCAGCCTTCCAAGCTGAAGAGGTGGGTTCGATTCCCACTACCCGCTCCAGAGCTGGCAAGCCTGAAAAGCAGGTTTGAGTAAGACTTGCTCATGTAGCTCAGGGGTAGAGCACACCCTTGGTAAGGGTGAGGTCGGCGGTTCAAATCCGCCCATGAGCTCCAAAAATTCGAGAAGGGTAGATATAGCAATATGTCTGCCCTTTGTTGTATCTGTGATCTTGCGGTCTTGATTGGCCGGTTAGGGAATAATGACGATGGCTAAAAAAGCTTTTGAACGAAATCTGCCGCACGTTAACGTAGGTACAATTGGCCACGTTGACCATGGCAAAACAACTTTGACAGCAGCTCTGACGCGCGTATGTGCGGAAGTGTTTGGTGGTACGGCCGTAGCATTTGACGGTATCG